>PLZW01000026.1 GCA_003153575.1 Acidimicrobiaceae bacterium
GGCCAAGAAGGTACCGGCCAAGAAGGTACCGGCCAAGAAGACTGCTGCGAAGAAGGCACCGGCCAAGAAGGCACCGGCCAAGAAGGCACCGGCCAAGAAGGCCCCCGCCACGGGGACCGCCGGCCCCCGGTCGGTCGACTGACGTCTCCTGCCCGACAGCGCCTCGACCGGGCGCTGGTCGCACGGAAGCTGGCCGACAGCCGACCCCAGGCTGTCGAGCTCATCGCCCGGGGCGTCGTCCTGGTCTCGGGATCCATCGCCGACAAGCCGGCCCGGTTGGTGTCGCGGGCCGAGCCCATTGAACTCCTCGGTGATCCGCCGCCCTTCGTCAGCCGCGGTGGCGAGAAACTGCGCGCCGCCCTGGACCGGTTCCGCCTCGACCCGTCCGGACTCCGGGCCCTCGACGCCGGAGCCTCCACCGGAGGGTTCACCGACTGCCTCCTCCAGGCCGGCGCCGCCCACGTGGTGGCCGTCGACGTCGGGCACGGGCAGCTCCATCCCCGCCTGCGCCACCATCCGTCGGTCACCAATATCGAGCGCCTCGACATCCGCCGGGTGACCCGGGAGACCGTGGGCGGCGTGCCCGTCGACTTCGTGGCGGCCGATCTGTCGTTCATCTCGGCCACCCGGGCCGTTCCCGTCCTGACCGGCGACGTGGCCGCCCCCGGGGCCCCGGTGGTCGTGTTGGTGAAGCCGCAGTTCGAGGCCGGCCGGATCGAGGCGTCGCGGGGCAAGGGGGTCATCCGCGACCCGGGCATCCATCGCCGGACCCTCGGCGAGGTGGCAACCGCGCTTGAGACCGTCGGAGCAGTCATCATGGGGGCCATGCCGTCGCCCCTGACCGGACACTCCGGCAACGTGGAGTTCCTCCTGTACGCCCGCACGCCGGACCATGATGCGGCTCCCGCGTCGGTCGAGATAGATACCCTCCTCGATGCCGCCGTCGACGAGGCCCATGGGACCACCGCCGCCGGGGAGGCCTGACCGATGACCCGGATCGCCTTCACCGTCCACCCCAACCGTCCTGAGGCGACCGCGTTGGCCGAACGGGCCGCCTCGTTCCTCGTCGAGCGGGGGCACGAGGTGGTGCTGGCCGAGCAGACCGATGCCGTCGTCGACCTCGACGGGGCCGACCTCCTGGTCAGCCTCGGCGGGGACGGCACGCTGTTGCGCGCCGTCAACAGCGCCCGCGCCGGTTCGGTCCCGGTGCTCGGGGTCAACCTCGGACTCCTGGGCTACCTGACCGAGGTGGAGCCGTCCGGCCTCGAGGACGCTCTCGGACGCTTCCTCGAGGGCCGCTACGAGGTGGAGGAGCGGATGACCCTGTCGGTCACCATCACCGACACCGACGGCACCGTACTGCCCGAACGGTGCGCCCTCAACGAGGCCACCGTGGAGAAGACCGTGCCCGGTCACACCGTGCGGATAGCCGCCTCGATCGACGGCCGCCCCTTCGTGACCTACGCGGCGGACGGCCTGTTGCTGGCCACGCCCACCGGCTCCACCGCCTACAACCTGTCCGCCCGGGGCCCGCTGATGTCGCCCCGGTTGCGGGCCCTCATCCTCACCCCCGTCTCGCCGCACATGCTCTTCGACCGGCCGCTCGTGCTCGATCCCACCCAGCAGGTACACCTCGAGGTGCTCGGGCCCCGTCCGGCCGTGCTCGTCGTCGACGGCCTGACGGTGGCCACGCTGCGGCCGGGTGCCACCGTGGACTGCCGCGAGGGTGACCGGCCCGCCCGTCTCGTGACCTTCGGATCGAGGGACTTCCAAGCCATCCTGCGGGCGAAGTTCCACCTGGCCGACCGGTAGGGGTCCAGATGGCCCGCATGCTGGTCGAACTCCACGTGCGCGACCTCGGGGTGATCGACGATGTCACCGTCCCCCTGTCCCACGGCATGACGGCGCTGACGGGGGAGACGGGTGCCGGCAAGACCCTGCTGATCGGGGCGATCAGCCTGCTGTTGGGGGGACGGGCCGACCCCGGCGTGGTGCGGGCCGGGGCCGACGAGACACTGGTCGAGGGTCGCTTTGCCGACGTCGACGGGGGAGACGAGGTCGTCCTGGCCCGGTCGGTGGTCCGGGCCGGCCGGTCGAAGGCCTGGATCGACGGGCGCATGGTCCCGATGGGCGCGCTGGCCGAGGCCGCCTCGGGACTGGTGGAGCTGCACGGGCAGCACCAGCACCGGTCGCTGGTCGTCCCCGAGGCGCAGCGCCGCGCCCTCGACGCCTTCGGCTCGGTCGACACGGGACCGCTCACCACCGTCCGGGCGCGGCTCGCGGCACTGCTCCGCGAGGCCGAGGGACTGGGCGGGGACGCCCGCCAACGGACCCGGGAGGCCGAGGTGCTGGCCTTCCAGGTGGACGAGGTCGACCGGGCAGCCATCGTCGGCGACCAGGAAGAGGACGACCTCGAGGCCGAGGAGGAGCGGTTGGCCGAAGCGTCGGCCCACCGGGCCGCCGCCGCCGTGGCCCTGGCCGCACTGACCGGGGCGGACGGAGGGCCGGGGGAGGACGGCGCCGTCGACCGTCTGGCCGCGGCGTCCGGGGCCCTGTCCGGCCGGGTGCCACTCGACGGCCTCGACCAGCGGGTCCGGGGGGTGATGGCCGACGTGGCCGACATCGCGGCCGAGCTCCGTTCGGTGGTCGAAACCTGGGAGGACGACCCCGCCCGCCTGGAGGCGGTCCGCTCCCGCCGGCAGCTGTTCCACGAGCTGAAGCGCAAGTACGGGACGACACTGGACGACGTCGTGGCTTTCGCCGAGGAGGGGCGGAATCGCCTGGCGACCCTGGCCGCCGAGGAGGCGCGAGCGGCGGCGTTGGACGGCGAGATCACGCGGGCGAGGGCCGACGTGGCCGGCGAGGAGGCGGCGGTGGCCCGGGCCCGACGGGTGTCGGCCCCCCTGCTGGCCTCCGAGATCGAGACCACCCTCCACGGGCTGGCCATGCCTTCGGCCCGGTTCATCATCAAGGTGGAGGGCGACGCCAGCGGCGACGAGGTGTCCTTCGAGTTGGCCGCCAACCCGGGGGAGCCGGCCCTGTCGCTGGCGAAGGCGGCGTCCGGGGGCGAGCTGTCGCGCACGATGCTCGCTGTCCGCCTGGCGCTGACCGACGCCCCGGGGGTACTGGTCTTCGACGAGGTGGACGCCGGCGTGGGCGGCCAGGCCGCCATCGCCGTCGGGAGTGCGCTGGCCGGCCTCGGCCACTACGCCCAGGTGTTGGTGGTCACCCACCTGGCCCAGGTGGCAGCCCTCGCCGACCACCAGATCGAGGTGCGCAAGGTCGAGGCCGACGGACGCACCCGTTCCGCTGTCACCGTGCTCGACCCGGACGGACGGGTCGTCGAGATCAGTCGCATGCTGTCGGGGAGCCCGGACAGTCCGGCCGCCCACCGCCACGCGCGCGAGCTGTTGGGCCCCCGGGCCCCGGCCCGGCCGGACAGCCAGTGACCGTGCGGGGTCCGCACGCCGGACACGCGCGTTCCGGTAGATTCGCAAAGTGCCCGATGAGGATGGCCCCCGCGTGAGCGAGCGACAGACCAAGTACGTGTTCTTCACCGGCGGGGTGGCCTCGTCGCTCGGCAAGGGACTCACCGCATCGTCGCTCGGGCGCCTGTTGAAGTGCCGTGGCCTGAAGGTCACCATGTGCAAGCTCGACCCGTACATCAACGTCGACCCCGGCACGATGAACCCGTTCGAGCACGGCGAGGTCTTCGTGACCGAGGACGGGGGGGAGACGGACCTCGACCTCGGCCACTACGAGCGGTTCATCGACGAGAACCTGCACAAGGGGTCGAACGCCACCACGGGCCGGATCTATTCGTCGGTGATCGCCAAGGAGCGCCGGGGCGACTACCTGGGCAAGACGGTCCAGGTCATCCCGCACATCACCGACGAGATCAAGAACCACATCCACAAGCTCGGCCAGACCGGGGTCGACGTGGTCATCGTGGAGATCGGCGGCACAGTCGGCGACATCGAGATCCTCCCGTTCATCGAGGCCATCCGCCAGTTCCGCCGGGACGTCGGCCGGGCCAACGTGGCCTATGTGCACCTCACGCTGGTGCCCTACCTGCGTCCCTCGGGAGAGCAGAAGACCAAGCCCACCCAGCACTCGGTGACCGACCTGCGCAGCCAGGGCATCCAGCCCGACGTGATCGTGTGCCGTTCCGACCGGATGATCTCCGAGGACCTCAAGCGCAAGATCTCCCTGCTGTGCGACGTCCCCATGCAGGCCGTGGTGTCGTGCGTCGATGCCGACAACATCTACCAGATCCCCCTGGTGCTGCACGAGGAGGGCCTGGACACGTACCTGCTCGACATCCTGGAGATCAACGCAAACGACCACCCCATCGACCTGTCGCGCTGGGAGCACCTGGTGGCCCAAGTGGCCGCCGCCGTGCGCCCCGTCCGGATCGGGATCATCGGTAAGTACGTCGACCTGCCCGACGCCTACCTGTCAGTCGTCGAGTCGCTGCGCCACGCCGGGTTCCACCACGGGGCCAAGGTCGAGATCGAGTGGGTCCAGGCGGCCACCGTGCCCGACCTCTTGGAGCGCGACGGGCTGCGCTCCTTCGACGGACTGGTGATCCCGGGTGGCTTCGGCGAGCGGGGCGTGGAAGGCAAGATCGCCGCCGCCCGTTTCGCCCGCGAGCACGACCTGCCCCTCCTCGGACTCTGCCTGGGTCTCCAGGTCATGATCATCGAGGTGGCCCGGTCGCTCGCCGGCATGGACGACGCCAACTCCCGTGAGTTCGCCGCCACGACCCGCCACCCGGTGGTGGACCTCATGGACGAACAGGTCGACGTGTCCGACAAGGGCGGGACCATGCGACTCGGCTCCTACGACGCCCGGCTGCTGCCCGACTCGCAGGTGGCCCGGGCCTACGGCGACGTGGTGGTGTCCGAGCGTCACCGGCACCGCTACGAGGTCAACCCCCGCTTCCGCGAGCGGCTGGAGGAGGCCGGTCTGGTCTGCTCCGGGGTCTCACCCGACGGCAGACTGGTCGAGTTCATCGAACTGCCCGGCCATCCGTTCTGGGTGGGCACTCAGGCCCATCCCGAGTTCAAGAGCCGCCCCGACCAGCCCCACCCCCTCTTCCGGGAACTGGTCGGCGCCGCCCTGTCGCGGGCCGAGGGCCGCGACCCCCACTTGATCGACATCGGTGCCGTCGGCTGAGGCCGGGGGCCCGTCCGGCGACCGCCCGGGTTTCACGCCGACCGGTGAGGAGACCGTGCACCGCGGCTGGTTCATCCGCGTGCAACGGGCGACCTTCCTCGATCCCGACGGCGTGGCCTTCGAGCGGGACATCGTCCGCCACCCCGGTGCCGTGGCTGTCGTCGCCGTCACCGATCGGGCCACCGTGGTGCTGGTCCGCCAGTACCGGCCGGCCGTGGACCGGTGGCTCCTGGAGATCCCGGCCGGCACGTGCGACATCGACGGCGAGCCGTGGGAGGAGACGGCCCGGCGGGAGCTGGCCGAGGAGGTCGGCTACCAGCCCGGCCGCCTCGACCTGTTGACGCGCACCGTCATCACCCCGGGCTTCTGCGACGAATTTGCCAACATCTACCTGGCCACCGACTTGACGGTCGTCCCCTCTGACCGGCAGGGCGTCGAGGAGCGCTTCATGGAGGTGGTTGAAGTCCCGCTCGACCGCTTCGACGCCATGGTCGACGACGGCTCGATCATCGATGCGTCGACCATCCTCGGCGTCGGACTGGCGATGCGCCGGCTGACCGCGACGGGCTGAACGGCACCGTGCCCGAGGCCCTCTCGCCGGACGCCGAGGAGTACCTCTCCTGGCTGGCCGTCGAAAAGGGGCGCTCGCGCAACACGCTGTCCGCCTACCGGCGTGATATCGCCACCTACGAGGCATGGGCGGCGGAATTCGGAGTCGACGTGCAGGCCGCGACCCCGGGGGACCTGGAGCGCCACCTGGGGACACTGCGCGACGGAGGGCGGAACCCGGCCTCCCTCGCCCGGGCGACGACCGCCCTGCGCGGCCTGTACCGGTTCTGGGTGGAGGAGGGCACCATCACCTCCGACCCCACGGTGGACGTCCGGTCGCCCAAGCTCCCCCGGCGTCTGCCCAAGGCACTCGACGAAGCCCAGGTCATCGGCCTACTCGACTCGGTGGACGGCGCCGAACCGGTCGACCTGCGGGACCGGGCCCTGCTCGAGGTGCTCTACGGCACCGGGGCCCGGATCTCCGAAGTGGTCGGGCTCTCGTTGGCGGACCTCTCGGGCGACGACGGCCTGCTGCGGGTGTTCGGCAAAGGGGCCAAGGAGCGGCTGGTGCCGCTCGGGGGGCCGGCGCGCCAGTCCCTGGACCGGTGGCTCGGGTCATCGGGGCGCCCGAGGATGACGCCCCGGAAGTTCGCCCGGCGCTCGGACGCCGAGGCCGTGTTCCTCAACGTGCGCGGCGCCCGTCTCTCCCGCCAGGGCGCCTGGGCGGCCGTGCAGGCCCGGGCCCGGCCGGTGGGCCTGGCCGACTCGGTCAGTCCCCACGTGCTGCGCCACTCCTGTGCCAGCCACATGCTGGCCCACGGCGCCGACATCCGCGTGGTCCAGGAGGTGCTCGGCCACGTGTCCATCGCCACCACCCAGATCTACACCCGACTGAGCCAGGACCATCTGCGGGCGTCCTACCTCCGGGCCCACCCGCGGGCCGGTGGTGTCGGGGCCAGGTAACATTGCCGGGATGCCCAGCGATGCCCCCACCGACGCCCCCGCCACCGACTACCGGAACCTCCTGGAGATCGAGCAGGCGAACCTGCAGGGTGAGCTGTCCGAGCTCGGGTTCGACCACGGCCGGACCGGGCTCGACTACGACGCCAATTTCGCCGACACCAGCCAGGTCACGGCCGAGCGCGGCGAGGCGGAAGCCCTGGCCGGCAAGCTGAAGGACACGCTCGAAGAGGTCCACGCGGCCATCGCCCGGCTCGATGGGGGGACGTACGGCACGTGTGAGGTCTGCGGCGTCGCCATCAGCCCGGCACGCCTGGAGGCCATGCCGGCCACCCGGTTCTGCATCGATCACGCCAACCGGTCCTGACCCGGGTAGGGCGATGACCCCCTGGGACCCGAGAGGGTCCGGCGCGGGTCGGCGGAAGATCCAGATCAGCCGCCAGACCATGGTCATCGTGGCCGTGTCCGCCGTCCTGGTCGCGCTGATCGTGTCGTCACACAGGGTCAACAGCGGCCAGCTCATCTACTTCCTCGTCCTGATCCCGTCGATCATCCTCCACGAGATCAGCCACGGCGTCGTGGCTCTGGCCTTCGGCGACTCGACGGCCAAGCGGGCCGGGCGCCTCAACCTCAACCCGATCCGCCATGTGGATCCCGTGGGGACCCTGCTGGTGCCGGCCGTCCTGTCGCTGTCGGGAGTGGGCGCCTACGGCTGGGCCAAGCCCGTGCCGGTCAACCCCGGCAACCTGAGGAGCCCCCGCAACCACGTGGTGCTGGTGTCCCTGGTCGGGCCGCTGACCAACTTCGTGCTGGCCGCCATCATGGGGGTGTGCTTCGTGGCGGCGGGAGGACGGGCGGAGATCCAGTTCCTGTTCCAGAATGCGCCGGGCATCAGCTATCTCGACCTGATCGGGTACATCAGCTATTTCGGGTTGGTGCAACAGATCTTTCTCTACGCGGGGCTGGCCAACATCGTGCTCGGGGTGTTCAACCTGATCCCGTGCCCGCCCCTCGACGGTGCATCGGTGCTGGAGCGCATGCTGCCGGCCAAGTACCTCCCCGGCTACTGGAACCTGCAGCCGTTCCTCATGTTCCTCCCGCTCATCCTGATCCTGCTCTTCCGCAACCAGTGGTCGTCGCTGATCGACCACGTCTTCGCGTGGTGGCTGTCGCTCCTCGGATGACGGCGCATCGGCCGAGCGACGCCCCGCACCCCCCCTGGCCTGCCCGGATGCGACCCCACGACCGGGGTAGCGTCGGGGTCGCCAACAGGCCCGGTCGCTCGTGACCGCGGCGATCTCGACCCGAGGGAGTGGGAGGGGAGTGGAGCGCAGCCCGACGCCGACCCCCGTCCGCCGCAGCGTGGGACCGATCCAACTCTGGATCGGCGTAGGCGTGGTCGGCTCGGTGGGCATGGTGCTGTCGGGCAGCGGGATCGGCTCGATCCCACACCCGGCTGGCGACCGGTGGTGGCTCACCGTCCCGATCGGCACCGGGGCCGGTGCCCACGTGGCGTTCTATGCCTCCGTCGTCGTCCTCCTGGCCGGATGGGTCGGTGTCGGGGCCCACGCCTACCGGGGCCACCTGTCCGTGCGCACCGCATGGGTGGTCCTCGGGCTGTGGAGCCTGCCGTTCCTCCTCGGTGCGCCACTGTTCAGCCGCGACCTCTACAGCTACGTGGCCCAGGGCCAGCTGGCCCGGCACGGCCTGAATCCCTACGTGGTGGCCCCCTCCGCGCTGGGCCCGGGCAATCTGCTGTCGTCGATCGCCTCTGTGTGGCGGAACACGGCGTCGCCCTATGGTCCGCTGTTCGTATCGGTCAGCCACCTCGGGGCCTCGGTGTCCGGTGGATCACTGGTCGCCCAGATCATGGTGTTCCGGGCGTTCGAGCTGGTGGGCGTGGCCCTGATGATGGTGTCGCTCCCGGTGCTGGCCCGCCGGCTCGGCAACGACCCCGGTCTGGCCCTGTGGCTGGCCGTGCTCAGCCCGCTGGCACTGTTCAGCTTCGTTTCCTCGGGGCACAACGACGCCCTGATGATGGGCCTCATGTTGGCCGGCCTGGCCCTGGGCACGGGGGGCCGGCTCCGTTGGGGGGTGGCCGTCTGCGCCCTGGCCGCCACCATCAAGCTGCCGGCCGCCGCCGGCATCGTCTTCCTGGTGGCCGACGAGTGCACCCGCGTCGGGCGGAACCGGCGATGGTGGCTGATGGGCGAGGCGGCCGTCATCACCGTGCTGGTGGTGGCAGCCGTGACCGTCGGCGCCGGGCTCGGGTGGACCTGGCTCGGCCCGACCGCCCTCCACGTCCCGACCGAGCTGCGGGTGTTGATCACCCCGCTGGTCTCGGTGGGCACCTTCGTGCACGGCGTGCTGCACGCCGTCGGGCTCCCGGTGACGCTCAGCGCCACGGTGACCACGGTCCAGGCCATCGGTGGGGTGGCCGCCCTCAGCGGGATCGTCTGGATGGCCTTCCACGCCCGGGACCGTGACCCGATCCGGCTGTGCGGTCTCGCCCTGCTGCTCTTCGTCGTGTTGAGCCCGACGCTCTGGCCCTGGTATCTGATGTGGGGCGTGGCCGTGCTGGCCGCCACGACGGCTCAGCGGTCCCGGGCCCTCGCCGCGGTCGCCGGTCTGGCCATGCTGGTGGTCGGCGCCGGGGGCACTCCGATGTTCAACGGGGGCGCCTACTGGGTGACGGGGCCGGTGCTGCTGGGTGCCATGATCTGGTTCCTGTGGTCCGGACGGGCGATGACGACACTGCGGGGACCGGGCTATGCCGCCTGAGCCGACGCCGGTAGGGGAGACGACACAGGAGGCCGACCCGGTCGGGACCGGTGGCCTCGACCACGTCGTTGCCGACCACGACCCTGCCAACGGTCTGCCTGTAGCGGAAGGCCGGGAGGAGGAGAGGGCCCCGTCCGACGCCACCGGCCCCCGGCCGGCCCGGCCGACCCGGTGGATCCCGGTCACCGCACTGGTCGCCTACCTGGCCTGTCGGGTGGCGACAGCCATCGCCGTCGCCATCGCCGACCTGTCGACCCACAATTCGGTGGTCTTCGACCTGACCCGGTGGGACGGGGTCTGGTTCCTGCGCGCCGTCCACCACGGCTATCCGAGCCACCTGCCGATGGCCCACGGCCACGTTGTCGCCAATCCGGTCGCCTTCTTCCCGCTCTTCCCGCTCCTGGTGCGGGCAGGCGTCTCCGCCGGGCTCGACGCCGGTGTGGCGGCGCTGGTGCTGAGCGGGGTCACCGGGTTGACGGCGGTGTGGGCCGTCGGACTGCTGGCCCGACATCTGGCCGGCGACGCCGCCGGTGCCCGGGCGGCCCTGGTGTTCGCCGTCTTCCCGGGAACGTTCGCCTTCAGCTTCCCCTACTCCGAAGGCATCGTGGTGACGTGTGCGGCCTTCGGCCTGATCGCCCTCCTCGACCGCCGGTGGTGGCTGGCCGGGGTCTTGGGAATGGTGGCCACCGCCGCCTCACCGGTGGCGCTGGCCTTCGTGGTGAGCTGCGCCTGGGCGGCGGGGGTCGCCGTGCGCCGCGACCGGCGGTACGGCGCGCTGGTGGCGCCGTTGCTGGCGCCCCTCGGCTTCGTGGCCTACATGGCCTACCTGTGGCGGCACACCGGCGAACTTGCGGCCTGGCGGCTCACCGAGCGCGGGGGATGGCAGAGCTACCCGTCGCTGAGCTACCCGTTCCGCATCGTCTGGAAGTTCGTGTCCGACCCGCTGTCGCCCACCCTGACCGGCCAGATCCTGATGGCGGGAACGGTGGCCGCCGTGATCGGGGTCGTTCTCATGCGCCGGGAGCACCAGCCCGCCCCTGTGTTCCTCTACGGGCTGTGCGTGGCCGTGGCTGCGGCCGTCTCCCAGCCCGTCGGGTTGCGGCCCCGCTTCCTGATGCTGGCTTTCCCCATGGTGATGGCGCTGGGCACCCGCTATGAGGGACGGACCCACCGCGTGGTGGTGGCCGTCTGCGTGGTACTGCTGGCCCTGATGACCGCGCTCGAGGCCGGGTCCCAGGCGGTGTTCCCGTGATCCTGGACGAACCCGTGGTCCCGGTGCCGGGCGACCCCGCCGACCCCGAGGGCGTGATCGAGGAGTGGCCGGAGGGATCCGACGCCGACCGGGCCCGGGCCGACCTGGTGCTGGTGCAGCGCTGCGCCTGGACCCTGGTCTGGGTGGCCGTGCTGGCCGCCGGGCTCAACTATTGGGGCGACTGGTCGGCGGGGGTATGGGCGGCGGTCCTGGCCCCGCTGCTGGTCCTGATGGCCCTGGTGGGGGCCGTGCTGGTGTGGACGGTGCCCCGTCCGCTGTCGGCGGCCATGCAGCGCTTCGGGCTGGTGGCCGGACTGGTGACCGTAGGTGTGACCGAGGGGACGGGTATCCATCTCCGGCACTTCTATACGACCGACTCCGCAGCCTTCAACCAGGTGGCGACCCGGCTGTTCCTCGACGGGAAGGACCCCTACACGTCATCGATGGCCGCAGCCGCCCGGCTCCTCCACCCGGCCTCGTCCTACTGGACCTACCAGGTCAACGGGGCCCACACCCTGAAGGTCTCCTACCCGGCAGGCTCGTTCCTGCTCCAGGCACCGCTGGCGGCCCTCGGGATGCATCACATGGTCACCGACTGGATCGACCTGGCCGCGTGGCTGGCCACCGGGTTGCTGATCTTCGTCATGGTCCCACCGGTGCTGCGGTGGCTGGCCCCGGTTCTGTTGTTGACCGGGATCTTCGTCGGCCCCTTCGCCAACGGTGGCACCGACGCACTCTTCGTCCCCTTCCTGGTCCTTGCCGTGTGGCGCTGGGACCGGTTTCCCGACCGGGCGGTGGCATGGCTGCCGTCATGGGTGGGGCCGGCGAGCCTGGGCATCGCCTGCTCGATCAAGCAGACCCCGTGGTTCTGCGTCCCGTTCCTGATGGTTGGGGTGGCCTGCGAGGTCCGCCGAAGGGGACCGGGAACGGGCCGGGGCCCGGTGGCGGTCGCCCTCCGCTACGGCGCGGTGGTGGCGGCCTCCTTCCTGGTCATGAACGCCCCGTTCGTCGCCTGGTCCCCGGGGGCCTGGGCCCAGGGGATCTTCCTGCCCATCGTCGAACCGTTGGTTGCCGACGGGCAGGGTGTGGTCTCTGTCGCCCTCCATGGCCTGACCGGCGGGGTGGTCCTGCCGTGGCTGTCAGCCGCCGCCGCGTTGGCCCTGGTGGCCATGCTGGCCGCCTACGCCCAGTGGGAGTCCCGGCTCAAGCGAGCCTGGCTGTTCCTCGTGCCGCTCGTCCTCTTCCTGCCCGACCGGAGCCTGGCCAACTACCTCATCGACTTCGTGCCCGCCGCCCTGGTGGCTGCCCTGAGCGTCACCGCGGTGGCCGTCACCAGCACCGATCGGGTCGCCGGGGGTGCCGAGCGGCGGTGGCCGCGGCGGTTGGTGGTCGTCGTCCCGGTGCTGGCGTCCGTGGCGCTGGTGGGCGTGGCCTTCACGTCGGCGCCGCTGGAGCTCACCGTGGACGGCGTGTCGGTGGCCGGAGTGGCGACCGTCGACGGCGGCCAGCACTTCCGCTCGGTCGAGGTCACCGTCCAGAACCAGTCGGACGCGGCGTTGACGCCCCACTTCATGGTGTCTTCCGGCGGCGGGCACCCGACCGCCTTCTGGCAGGCCACGGTGGTGCACGGGACCGACCCGGTGCAGGCCGGGGCCTCCACCGTCTTCATGCTCCGGCCCACGACCTGGACCTGGACCCCAACTCACGGTCAGTCGTGGCTGGTGGCGGCGTATACGACATCGCCCAACGCGTTGTCTACGTCGTCCTCGCAGTACTGGCGGCTGGGGAAGGCGACTCCCTGACCCGACGGGTAGGGCCCTGCGCCCGCCGGACGGCCAGCATGGCGGCCACGCCGATGAGGAAGGCCGCCAGCAGGGCGAAGAACGAGTTGGCGGCCAACGTCGTCCACCCGTGCTCGTGGAGCTCGCGGTTCGACCCCGACGACACGTGCTGCAACGGCGCCCACCAGAGCACCACGGTTGCCGCCGCCGCCCACACCGGCCCGCCGGCGGGACGGTCGGAGGCACAGGCCAGCCACAGCAGGATCGGCACGGCCCACACCAGGTGGTGCTCCCAGGTGATGGGGGAGACCAACATGCCTGTCGTGGCACAAACAAGGACGCCGAGGAAGGGTGACGAGGCCCGCCATGCCCACCGGGCCAAGGCGATGCCCGCCACCAGGACGAGGGCCCCGAGCGCGTCGATCACCACGTTCGACACGCTCCGGTGGGCCAGGCGGTCGAGGGTGCCCTGGATGCTCTGGTTGGAGATGTACCACGGGCTCCCCACCCGGGCGGCGTCGGTGGCGTACTTCGTCCAGTAGGCCCACGACGTGGCGGGGTCGAGGGCGGTGGCGAGGAGGGAGCAGGCGGCGAAGGTTGCGAGTGCGGTCCACGCCGCCCGGGCCTGACGGGTCACGAACAGGTAGGGGATGAACACGAGGGGCACCAGCTTGACCGCAGCGGCAATGCCGACCAGCACCCCCCGGGGGAGCTTCCTGCCGCGGAACTCCAGTGTGGTGGTGAGGTCGGCCAGCAGCAGGACGCACAGCACCAGGTTGACCTGGCCGAAGTAGAGGGTCAGGCGGACCGGGTCGAGCTGACCGGCCGGTCCCATGAGCACAACCGACCACATGACCAGGCGGGTCCGGTCCATGTCCGGACGCACGGCCCGCAGCGACAGGGCGATGATGCCGAAGAGGCTGGCCGCGTTGACGACCGCCCACACGATCTGGGCGCTCGGGCGGGGCAGGACGGCCAGCGGGGAGAAGGCCAACGCCGCAAACGGGGGATAGGTGAAGGGAAGGTACGGGGCATACGGCAGGCCCACGTGGTAGAGCTGCCCGTCGACGAGGTGGTGGGAACCCAGCACGTAGACGGCGAGGTCGAGCTGGGTCCGGTCCCAGAGGTCGTACACGATCCACCCGAGCAGCCACGCCACCGACACCACGGCCAGCACGCCCATCACGGTCCACCACCGGGCGGAGGGGCGTTCGAGTGCGCCGTGGTCGTGGAGCCGCTCGGTCACGGGGTCCAGATCGGTGTACTCATGGCCATCATGCCGAGCGTGGCCATGAGGAGCGCGGACAGGCCCAGCACCGCCTCGAACCACAGCGGGGGAAGCTTGGCCCCGACCACGCCGAGGAGTGGGAACCCGCGCAGGATGAGCCGGGGCGTCACCCCGATGACGGGCGAGATCGCCCCGAAGGCCAGCACGGCGACCACGTAGCCGATCCAGGTGCCCGGCGGCCGGGCCCGGAAGAAGATGACCAGGAGGCTCACGGCCACCACCGCCGACACCGCCTTGACGGCGTAGTCCGGGTCGGCGAACCAGTTGGCGAAGAGGTGGGCGAACGACCCCGGGATCCCGTCGAAGTACGCGCCGCTCTGCCAGCCGGCCCGCTGGGCGCGGAAGTACTCGAACGGCGACCCGGCGTAGGCCCACAAGTAGAGGAAGAACGCCCCGATCCCCACCGGGGCCAGCACCGGCGCCCACAGCGCCCGCCATTCGCGCTTGGCCCGGATGGCCAGCACGGCCGCCACCAGACAAGGCACCACCACGGCCGAGCCCACGGGATCGGCCGTGGTGGCCACCGCCGCACACAGGCCGGCGACCACCCACCGCTCCCGGCGCAGGGCGAGCAGGACGCAGGCCACCATCAATATGGTGGCGGCCTCGGTGTAGACCAGGCTCAGCACCAGGGCGCCGGGCGAGAAGAAGACGAGGGCCGTGCCCCGGTCGGCGCCCTGCTTGCCGAACAGGTCCCGCAGCATCCACCACACGGCGACGGCGGCGGCCAGGCCCAGCAGGAACGTGGTGATCAGTCCCGAGACCGTGATGCCGAACCGGGTCACCTCGTGGGTGGCCCGGGTGAGGACGGGGATGAGGGGGAAGAACCCGAGGTTCGACTGGGCCACGTTGCCCATGCCGGGCGGGATGTGCCGGACGTAGCCGCCCTGGGCGATCGAGAGGTACCAGGAGCTGTCCCACACGGTGAGACTCGTGGACACCGGCTGGTGGGCGACCGACGAGGTGGCACAGGCCACCACCAGCATGCCCGCCCGCGACGCCACGAAGAGGAGGACCGGCCGGAGCGACAAGGTGAGGAACCACCGCAGCCGGGATCCCGACGGTGCGCTGTCGTCGAGCACGCTGCTGTCCGGGGCGCGTTCGTGGGACGGCCGGCCGGTGGCCACATCGGCTCCGCTGGCCGATGTGGCGTCCGTCGGTGTCATCGCGGTCATGCCGGGCCGAGCAGGCCGACCGCCTCCGCCGCCCGGTCGTAGGTGGCGGCGGCCACCTCCCGGGCCTTGGCCGCTCCCCGGGCCAGCAGGGCCGGCACGGCGCCCGGATCGGCGGCCAGTTCGGCCCGACGGGCCTGCAGCGGGCGGAGCAGCTCGACCAGGGCCTCGGCGGTGTCGGTCTTCAGGTCGCCGTAGCGCGTGTAACCGGCTGCCACCTCCGCCGGCTTGCGCCCGGTGGCGACGGCCAGCAACTCGAGCAGGTTCGACAGGCCCGGCTTGTGCTCGGGGTCGTAGCGGACCTCGCCGTCGGTGTCGGTGACGGCCTTCTTTACCTTGCGGGTGATCTCGGCCGGATCGTCCAGGATCAGGATCGTCCCGAGCGGCGAGCTGACCGACTTGGACATCTTGCGCTCGGGGTGCTGGAGGTCCATGACCCGGGCGCCCGTCGTCGGGATGGTGGCGGTGGGCACCACCAGGACGTCACCGAAGCGCCGGTTGAAGCGGATGGCCACATCACGGGCCAGCTCGACGTGTTGGCGCTGGTCGTCGCCCACCGGGACCCGGTCGGCGTCGTAGAGCACGATGTCGGCCGTCTGGAGCACCGGATAGATGAAGAGCCCCACCCGGATCGACTCCTGGCCGGCGGTCTTCTCCTTGAACTGGGTCATGCGCTGCAACTCGCCCATGGTGGCAGTGCACTCGAGCAGCCAGGCCATCTGGGAGTGCTGGACCACGTGGCTCTGCACGAACAGGGTGCACCGGTCGGGGTCGAGGCCGGCGGCCAGCAGGTCAAGGGCGGTGTCGTAGGTCCGGGCCCGCAGCTCGGCCGGGTCGATGTCCAGGGTCAAGGCGTGCAGGTCCACCACGCAGTAGAAGGCATCGTTGTCCCCCTGGTCCTCGACCCAATTGCGGATGGCACCCAGGTAGTTCCCGAGGTGGAGGTCGCCGCTGGGCTGGATGCCGGAGAGGACGCGTGCCATGAGTGGGCAATCGTACGCCCTGGTCGGGAACACCCGGTGTCTCCTCGTGGCCGGGGTGCACGGGGGCGCCCGCCGCAGCCGGTATCGTCGGTTCCCGTGAGCGCCACCGTGTCCACCCCTCCCTACGAGGGGCCCGTCGACGTTCTGCTGCAGCTGGTCAACAGCCACCAAGTGGACATCTTCGACGTCCCCCTGGCCGACATGGTCGACGCCTTCGTGGCCGAGGTGGCCTCCTGGACCGAGGTGGACCTCCAGGTCCTGTCGGAGTTCCTGGTGGTGGCCGCCGTGCTGATCGAGCTCAAGTCCCGGCGCCTGCTGCCCGGCAGCGGTGATATCGAGCCCGACGAGGAGCTGGTCGGTTGGGAGGAACGCGACCTCCTGCTGGCCCGCCTGCTCGAGTGCCAGGCCTATGCCGCCGCCGCCGACGGCTTCGCCCTGCTGATCGAGCAGGCCGCCCGCTCGGTACCCCGCACCGCCGGGCTCGACCCCGACCTCGTGGTCCACGCCCCGGACCTGCTGGAAGGCGTGACCCCGGACCTGGTGGCCGCCGCCTTCATGCGGGCCACCGCCGATCGGCCCGCTCCCGTGGTCGACCTCTACCACGTGACCGTCGACGCGGTGACCGTGTCCGACGCCGTCGCCGAGCTGGCCCTGCGCCTGCCGCGGTCAGGCCCGGCCACATTCCGCCAGCTGACCGGGCATCTCACGTCCCGTATCGAGATCATCGTGCGCTTCCTCGCCCTCCTCGAACTGTGCAAGCAGGGTCGCGTCTCGCTCGACCAGGGGTACGCCTTCGGCGACCTGGCCGTCGAGTGGGTGGCCGACGACTCCGACGTCGTGTCGGTCGGGATCGGCCCGACCGACGAGTACGAGGGCTGAGCGGTGCCGCTCTCACCGGAGGCCCGAGCCGTCGAGGCCGTCCTCGTCGTGGCCGTCGAGCCGGTCCCGCCCGGCCTGCTGGCCGAGCTGCTCGAGGTGCCGGCCGAGCGGATCGACCCGATCGTCGACGAGCTGATCGAGTCGTGCCGTGACGGGGAGCGCGGCTTCGAGGTCGTGCGCATCGCCGGAGGGCTCCGGATCCAGACCCATCCCGACCTCGCCCCCTACGTGGAGCGGTTCGCCAACGTGGGCGTGTCGTCGCGCCTGTCGGCCGCGGCGCTGGAGACGCTGGCCATCGTCGCCTACAAGCAGCCGGTCAGCCGGGCCCAGGTGGCAGCCCTGCGGGGTGTGAACGTGGACGGCGTGGTCCGCCTCCTCGAGCACCGGGGATACATCACCCCGGTGGGACGGGCGGCCGGCCCGGGCCAGGCCGTGCTGTACGCCACCACGGACGCCTTCCTGGAGCGCCTGGGCCTGGACCGGCTCGAGCAGCTGCCTCCTGTCGAGGACCTGTTGCCGGGGCCCGAAGCCCTGACCGAACTCGAGGAGCAGATGCGCCCGGTCTCCGATGCCTGAGGGCGGTCCCGACCGCGACGACGACATCCAGGTGGACCACGCGGGCGATCTCCCCGAGACCGCCCTGCACACCGGGGAACGGCTGCAGAAGGTCCTGGCCCGCACGGGGGTCGGCTCGCGCCGGGTGTGCGAGGACCTCATCGTGGACGGCCGGGTGACGGTCAACGGCGAGGTACCGGTACTCGGGCGGCGGGTCGACACCGAGGTCGACGTCATCGAGCTCGACGGGGTGCCCCTGCCGGTGCGCCCCGGGCTGGTGCACTACCTGGTGAACAAGCCGGCGGGGGTGGTCTCGACCGCCGAGGACACCCACGGCCGTCCCACGGTGGTCGGCCTCGTCCCGCCCGAGCCGCGGGTCTTCCCGGTCGGTCGGCTGGACATGGACTCCGAGGGCCTGATCGTCGTCACCAACGACGGCGAGTTGACCCACCGGCTCACCCATCCGTCCTACGGGGTGCCGAAGGAGTACCTGGTCCAGGTGGAGGGGGAGCCCTCGCCCGGCGCGGTCCGGCGCCTGCGGGAGGGCGTCGAGCTCGACGACGGCACGACCGCCCCGGCCCGGGTGGCCGTGGTGGCGCCGTCCCTGCTCCGGATGGTCATCCACGAAGGGCGCAACCGCCAGATCCGGCGGATGTGCGAGACGGTGGGACACCCGGTGGCCCGGTTGGTGCGCACCCGCATCGGGCCCCTGGCCGACCCGTCCCTCACGCCCGGTTCCTACCGGCCCCTGACATTCGACGAGGTGCGGGGCCTGGCGGCGGCGGCCGTGCCCGCCGACGACATCGCCGAGGGGGACCGCCGCCCCGGGCCCGACGGCCCGCTCCCGGCGGATCCTGTCCCGCCCCCTGGCTAACATGCCAGCCTGATGCCTCCCACCCTGCGAGCGATCCGCGGCGCCACGACCGTCGACGAGGACACCCCCGAGGCCATCACCGGGCGGGTGGTCACGTTGCTGACCCGCGTCATGGAGCGCAACGGGCTGGTGGAGGACGACATCGTGTCGATCCTCTTCACCGCCACGGACGACATCGTGTCAATCTTCCCGGCCACCGCGGCGCGCACCATGGGACTCGGCGCCGTCCCGCTGATCTGCGCCCGCGAGCTGGCCATCGTCGGTTCGGCCCCGCTCTGCATCCGGGTGATGCTGCACGTCACCACCGAGCGCGCGAGGGACGAGATCCACCACGTCTACCTCGAGGGCGCCCAAGGGCTCCGTGACGACCTCCCCGACTGAGGAGGCGTCCACCCGGACGGGGGGGCCCGCGCGGGCCATGGTCATCGGCACCGGCCTCATCGGTGGCTCGGTGGGCATGGCGCTGCGGGCCCAGGGCTGGCACGTCAGCGGCACCGACGCCACGCCCGGCACCGCCGCCCGGGCCGTCGAGCTGGGCGCTCTCGACGTCGAGGGTGAGGACCGGGCCGCCGATCTGGTGGTGGTGGCCACCCCCGTCAACGTGGCCGCCGACCTCATCACGGGCATCCTCTCGTCGTCGGACTGGAACGAGGACGCCGTCGTGACCGACGTGGGGAGCGTGAAGGGCCCGCTCGTCGCCGCCGTCGACCGGCCCCGCTTCGTGGGGGGCCATCCGATGGCCGGCAGCGAGCAGGTAGGGGTGGAGGGCGCCACCGCCGAGCTGTTCGTGGGGGCGACGTGGGTGCTCACCCCGACGGCGTCCACCGACCCGGCGGCCTACGCCAAGGTCCGTGCCGTGCTGGCCGAATTCGGGGCCAACGTGGTGGCCGTCGACCCCGTCGAGCACGACAAGCTGGTGGCCGTGGTGTCCCACGTGCCCCATCTGGCGGCGGCCACGCTGATGGCCCTGGCCGCCGAGATGGGCGAGGAGCACGGGGCCCTCCTGCAGCTGGCCGCCGGGGGGTTCCGCGACATGACCCGCATCGCCGCCGGCCAGCCCACCATCTGGCCCGGGATCTGCGACGACAACGCCGAAGCCATCGTGGACACCCTCGACCTGCTCATCGAGTCACTCGGGGCCATGCGTCGGCGGGTGGCCGAACGCGACCACGACTCCCTGCTCGGCGTGCTCCAGCGGGCGGCCACGGCCCGCCGGGCGCTCAGTGCGGGCGCGCCGCGGCCCGAAGAGCTGGTCGAGGTGCGGATCCCCGTCCAGGACCGCCTGGGAGCGGCCGTCGAGGTCCTGGTGCTGGCCACGGAGCTGGGGATCAACATCTTCGACGTCGAGATCGCCCACTCCGTGGAGGGCGACCGCGGCGTGTTGGTGGTGGTGATCGATGCCGTCGGGGCGCCGACCTTCACCGGGGCATTGACCGGGAGGGGCCACCGCTCGAGCACCTCACCGGTCGGGACGGTGCGATGAGCGGTGCCGACCACGAGACCCTGGAGGTCGGCGGGGGCCGTCCGCTGGTCGGGGCCGTCGCCGTCCCTGGCGACAAGTCCATCTCCCACCGGGCCCTGCTGTTGTCGGCGCTCGCCGAGGGGACGTCGACGATCACCGGACTGTCCGGCGGCGACGACGTGGTGCGCGCCCGGCTCGCGGTCGAGGCGTTCGGCGCCGTCGTGGCCGAGGAGGGGGGGCGCCTGACCGTCGACGGGGGACGGGCGCGCCTGTCCGCCCCGGACGCCACCATCGACCTCGGCAACTCGGGTACCGGGATGCGCCTGCTGACGGGGGTCGCCGCCACCATCCCCGGCGTGACCCGCTTCACGGGTGACGCCTCCCTGCGATCCCGGCCCATGGACCGGGTGGCCGAGCCGCTGACCCTGATGGGTGCCACCGTGACCGGGGAGGGGGAGCGCTGCCGGCCACCGATCGCGGTGACGGGAGGGACCCTGCACGGGATCGACTACACGCCGCCCATGGCCAGCGCCCAGGTCAAGGGTGCCGTGCTGTTGGCCGGTCTGGACGCCGCAGGGGAGACGGTGGTGCGCGAGCCGGTGGCCACCCGGGCCCACACCGAGGAGATGCTGGCCCAGGCCGGTGCCGACATCGAGGTCGAACCGTGGGGGGCGGGCCGGGTGGTGCGCCTCCGGCCCAGCACCCTCGGCGCTCGGGCCTGGGAGGTGCCGGGCGACCCGTCGCAGGCGGCGTTCTGGGTGGTGGCGGGAGCCGTGGTGCCCGGCAGCCGGATCACCGTCGAACAGCTCCACCTGGGCACGGAGCGCATCGGATTCCTGCACGTGCTCATCCGGATGGGCGCCGACGTGACGCTCCACGACATCGGTGGCGACGTGGGCTCGGTCAGCGCCGCCTATGCGGCTCTGTGCGGCACCACGGTGGAAGCGGCGGAGATCCCCTCCCTCGACGAGGTCCCGATCCTGGCCGTTGCTGCCCTGGCGGCCGACGGCCCCACCCGGTTCCGCGACGTCGGCGAGCTGCGCGTCAAGGAGTCCGACCGGCTGGAAGGGACCGTCCGCCTGGTCCGGGCCTTCGGTGGGGTGGCGACCATCGAGGGGGACGACCTCGTTGTCGGGGGCGGGGCCACGCCGGCGCCCGGACGAATGGACGCCCGGGGCGACCACCGGATGGCCATGGCCGCGGCGGTGGCCGCCGCGGCGAGCCCCGACTCCCGACTGTCGGTCATCGAGGGGTGGGAGTCGGTCGCCACCAGCTACCCCGGCTTCGCCGACACCTTGGACCGCCTGGCCGGGACGGGCGCGTGAGGGGTTCGGTCACGGTGGCCATCGACGGCCCGGCCGGATCCGGCAAATCGACCCTGTCGCGCGCTCTGGCCACGCGCCTCGGTCTCCACCGACTCGACACCGGGGCCATGTACCGCTCGGTGGCCTGGGCCGTCCTGCAGCAGGGGATCGATGCCGACGACCGCGAGGCGGTGGCCGAGGTGGCCAGGGACCTCGACATCGAGGTCGACGACCGCGTGGTGGCCGACGGCACCGACATCACCGAGGCGATCCGCGGGCCCGAGGTCAGCGCCACCGTCTCCGCGGTGGCCGCCAACCCCGCCGTCCGGGCCGTCATGGTCGAGCGCCAACGCCGCTGGGTGGACGCCCACGGGGGCGGCGTGGTGGAGGGCCGGGACATCGGCTCGGTGGTGCTGCCCGACGCCGATGTGAAGCTCTTCTTGACGGCGTCCCCCGAGGTGCGGGCGGCCCGGCGGTCCGAGGAGGGCGCCGAAGCGGTCGCCCGACGGGACAGACTGGACAGCACGCGGACGGCGTCGCCGCTCGAGGTGCCCGAGGGAGCGCGCGTCATCGATACCGGTGCCCAGAGCGTCGACCAGATCGTGGAAGAGGTGGTGGCATGGCTGTGAGCCCCGACGAGTCGACGGGCGCCGGGGGCGCCGACCCGACCGGTGGAGCGCCTGATCTGCCCATCACCGTCGACACCACGTTCTCGCCGATCTACCGGTTCCTGCGGGTGCTCGTCCACCTGGTCAACCGGGTGGTGTTCCGGACCACGGTGTCGCCCGTGGGCCGGGTGCCCGCCGAGGGCGCGGTGATCATCGCGCCGGTGCACCGGTCGTTCATCGACTTCTTCGTGGCCTCCGAGGTGACGGACCGCAAGCTCCACTACATGGCCAAGGACTCCCTCTGGAAGAACGGCCTGCTGGCCAGGATCCTGCCGCCCCTCGGCGCCTTCCCGGTCCACCGGGAGTCGGCCGACCGCGAGGCCCTGCGCCGGGCCGAGCAGGTGCTGCTGGCCGGCGAGGCGCTGATCCTGTTCCCCGAGGGCGAACGACGCGCCGGTCCCGTCATCCAGGACCTCCACGAGGGTGTCGCCTTCCTCGCCGCCCGTACCGGGGCCACAGTGGTGCCCGTCGGGATCGGCGGCTCGGCCTCGGTCATGCCCAAGGGGGCCAAGGTCCCGCGGCCCCGGCACATCCACCTCGAAGTCGGCGAACCCCTGCCGGCACCTGAGCGGTCGGGTAGCGGCCGGATACCCCGCAGCCGGATGCACGTGCTGACCGAGTCACTGACCTCCTCCCTCCAGGACCTCTACGACCGTTCGGTCGAGGTGACCGGCCGCTACTGAGGCCGACTGCCGCCGACGCCGGGTGCACCCCGGACGATACGGTGGTCCATGCGACTGAACCCGCGCTACGAGGGCCCACTGGTCCTCCGGTTGGAGCCGGGAGGCGACACCAGCACGCCGCTCCTGCGCCAGCGCCGACGCCTGGCCGAGACCCTGTCGACCTTCGACACCGACCAGTGGGCGGCGCCGACCCGGTGCCAGGGGTGGTCGACCACAGACGTGGTCAGCCACCTGGTCACCACCAACGTCTTCTGGGCCGCCTCGATGACCGCGGGTCGGGACGGGAAGCCGACCCGTTACCTGACCGGGTTCGACCCGGCGGCCACGCCCGCCCAGCTGGTGGACGCCGCACCACCGCTCGCCACCTCCGAACTGCTCGACAACTTCGTATCCTCCAACGACGCCATCGCCCATGCCCTGGCCGGGCTGGAGGGCGACGGGTGGGAGGCGGTGGCCGAGGCACCCCCGGGCCACCTCACCCTGTCGGCCGTCGCCCTGCACGCACTGTGGGACTCGTGGATCCACGAGCGGGACATCTGCCTGCCCCTCGGTCTCCAACCGGTCGAGATACCCGACGAGGTGGCCGGGAGCCTGCGCTACGTCGCCGGTCTCGGACCGGCGCTGCTGGCCACCATCGGGTCCACCCGGCTGGGCGCCTTCGCCGTGACGGCCACCGACCCGACAGTCGACTTCGTGGTCGAGATCGGGCCCTCGGTGCTGGTGAGCGACGCCCCGGGCACCGACGGGATGGCGACCGTCAGCGGCGGGGCGGTGGACCTGGCCGAGGGGTTCAGCTGTCGACGGCC
>PLZW01000024.1 GCA_003153575.1 Acidimicrobiaceae bacterium
GGTTCACGTACACGTTGTCGGTGTCACCGGGAGCCATCTTGCCGGCAAAGTTGCTGAACCCGGCGCCGACATCGGGCGACAGGGTCACGTTCAACGTACCGGAGGTGACACTCTCGGCTGCCGTGGCCCTGGCGGACAGGCCCGCGTAGACGCCGGCGGTGGCCAGGAGGGCGACCGACGTGGTGAGCAGTCCGGCCACGGTGATCTTTCCGTAGCGCCGCTCCTTCTTGATGGTGTGGCGGTGATCGGACACGAGAGACTCCTTGTCGGTTGTCAGTACTGCTTATGGATGGGTATGGATGCGGGGCCAGATGGACGCGGTGGCACCGGTCATGCCCCCGCGACGGGAATCCGCCAGCCAGTCGAGGGACGTGGGCTCAACACCCAGCCCGACCGGCCCAGGCGGCGACGATCCCGCTCATCAGGACCTCGAGATGACGTCGTACTTTGCGGGACACCTGTCCCCCGCACCTGACGCTCTCCTAATTGCTGCACCTCGGGTTGCACATGAATTCCCTCGGCTGCCACCGGTGGTCGCTTGAGGAATCCCGGCAAATAAGTGGCCATGCGGCCAAATTGGGACCCCTTCCTGGTGGGACACTACGAGGCGCCCGACGACCTCTCCGTGAGCAACCCTTGTTGACAAGTCGGGTGGCCATCGACCCGGGCGGCGGATCAGGCGTGGACCGACGACTTCCGGGCGCCTCCAACTCCCCTTTCAGCCCTCCCGGGCGCCGGCCGGAAGCCTGCACGGTGGGTCGGACGTCAGATGACGAAGATGCAGCCGTCCCAGACGGCGACGGGACGCCGCCGCCGTCCTTCCATGGAGAGATGGAGCTCCGATGGCTGGAGGCCCCCCGGAAGCCTGGCGGCTACGAGGATGTCCCCCACAACGAACAGGTCGAACCCGGCGGCGCGGGAGGGCGGCGCCACGTCGATCTCGAGCATCGTCACGCCCCGGTTACCGCCGAGTCGACGCCGTCGACTCGGCGGCGCGGCGTTACGCCGGGAGTGGTGGTCGCAGATGCTCCAGCACGTCGGCGTTCACCACATTGGTCGGCGAGCCGGCCGCATAGGCGATCACCTGGTCGAAGATGTCGCGGAAATGCAGCTCCCATTCGTCCCGGGTGACGTACCCGATATGGGGGGTGCACACCACGTTGTCCAGCTGGAGGAGCGGGTCGGACGCGTCGCGGAGCGGCTCCTCATCGAACACGTCGACGGCAGCCATGCCCGGCCGGCCGGTACGGAGGGCGTCCACGAGCGCCCCGGGCTCGACCAGGCCCGCCCGACTGGTGTTCACGAAGAGCGACGACGGCTGCATCCGGCCGAAGTCCCCGGCCGTGACGATGCCCCGCGTGGCCGGGACCAGGCGGAGGTGGACGGACAGCACATCACTGCGCTCGAACAACTCCTCCTTGGACGCCGCCACCTCCCGACCGTCGGAGGCGGCCTTGTGGCGCGACTCCTCTCGGGCCCACACCAGCACCGGCATGTCGAACACCGTGGCGTAGCCGGCGACGACCTCGGCGATGCGCCCGTACCCGAAGAGTCCGATCGTCTTGCCGCCCAGGGTGTGCCCCACGCTCTCCTGCCACCGGCCCGCCCGCAGCGAGGCCATCTGCTGGGGGATGCGGCGCATGGCCGCCACTACGAGGCCCCACGTCAGCTCGGCGGTGGCCACCGAGGGTGAGCCCTGGTGGAGGTCGGAGGAGACGACGATTCCGAGCCGGGTGCAGGCCTCGACGTCGATGTGGGGGAAGACGCTGCGTTGGCTGATCAAGCGCAGGCTGGGGAGTCGATCGAGCAGGTCGGCACCGATCGTGGTCCGCTCCCGGATGAGCACCAGCACCTCGGTGTCCGCCAGCCGTTCGGCCAGGGCGTCGGTGTCCTGGACGTGGTCGTTCCACACGGTGACCTCGTGTCCGTCCAGGGTGGCGAAGCAGTCGAGGCTCCGGACGGTGTCGAAGTAGTCGTCGAGAATCGACACGCGCATGCCGGCAGTCCTTCCAGGTGTGGTCGAGCGGTCCCGTCGGGGTACCGGACAACGTAGTGGTGAGCGGGTCGGGCTGCCCTGTACTGTGCGCGGGTCCCACCCCGCCACCACTGGAGCACCCGATGCCCACCCTGCAACACACCGACGACGTCTTCATTCTCGATCTCGGGGACGGCGAGAACCGCTTCACCCCGGCATGGATGGCCTCGGTGACCGAGGCGCTGGACGAGGTGGATGCGGCCGACGGGCCCCGTGCCCTGCTGACGGTGGCCAGCGGCAAGATCTGGTCGAACGGGCTCGACCTCGAGTGGCTGACCGGCAACCTCGACAAGGCCGGTCAGTACGTGGGGCAGGTGCAGCGGCTGTTCGTGCGCACGCTGTCGACCCGGTTCCCCACCATCGCCGTCCTGCAGGGCCACACCTTCGCGGCGGGGGCCATGTTCGCCCTGGCCCACGACGTCCGCATCATGCGTTCCGATCGGGGCTTCTTCTGCTTCCCCGAGGTGGACATCTCCATACCCTTCTCCCCCGGCATGTCGGCCCTGATCCAGGCGCGGCTCTCCCAGAAGACCGCCCACGAGGCAATGTGCACGGGCCGGCGCTACGGCGGCACCGATGCCCTCGAGGCCGGCATCGTCCACCAGGCGCTGCCGCTGGAGGAGCTGGTACCTGTGGCCACCGAGTTGGCCCATTCGCTGGCGGCCAAGGCCGGTCCGACGCTGCAGACCATCCGCACCACCATGTACGGCCGGGCCATCGAGCTCATGTCAGGGGACACGGAGCTGGACCTCCCCTCCGACGCCAGGGGAGCCTGACCGTGCGGGGCGTCAAGATGACGGCGGACGGGATCCGACTGGTCGGGCCGACCCGTGACCCTGCCGAGGGGGACATGCGGGTGCGGGTCGCCAGTTCCGGCATCTGCGGCTCGGATCTCCACATGGCGTCCTTCGGGCCGTCGTGGGCCATCCTGGGCCACGAGTTCAGCGGGCACCTCGACGACGGCACCCCGGTGGCCGTCCTGCCGGTCGTCCACTGCGGCACCTGTGACCGGTGCCTGGCCGGGTCCGAACAGCAGTGCCGGGACTCCCTCGGGTCGATGTACGGGGTCAGCCTCGACGGTGGTCTGGCCGACGAGGTCTGGGTCCATCCCTCGTGTGCCACGCCGCTCCCCCACGGACTGGCCCCCGAGCACGCCCATCTGGTCGAGCCGCTGGCCGTGGCCCTGCACGGCGTCCACCGTGCCGGCGTCGTCGCCGGGATGCGGATCATGGTCCTGGGCGCCGGTCCCATCGGCCTGTGCACCGTCTCGGTCGCCCGCCACCTCGGCGCCGACGTGGATCTCGAGGGTCACCGCCCCTCCCGCACCGCGGTCGGCGAGCGGCTGGGAGCGTCGCTCGACGTCGGATTCGACTACGACGTCGTCCTCGACGCGGCGGGCACCCAGTCCTCCCTCGACCGGGCCACCGAGGTGGTCCGTCCCGGCGGCACGGTGGGGATCCTCGGTACCTACTGGGCCCCGGTGTCTCTCGGTATGTCGTTCCAGATGAAGGAGCTGACCCTCATACCTTCGTTCACCTACGGCCACGACCACGGCGTCGGCGAGTTCGAAGAGGCCACGAGGATCCTCGGTGCCGAGCCCGACCTGCCCGACGCGCTCGTCACCCACCGCTTCGGGCTCGACCAGGCCGCCGAAGCGTTCCGGGTGGCCGGGGACCGCGACGAGGACGCCATCAAGGTGGTCGTCCTCCCCTGACCCGCGATGGCGCGGCCCACGGTTGCAGGACCGAGGTGCCCAAGGCCCCTAGTGGGCGCGCCATGCCCCGCCGTAACGTCGGGGCATGGGGGCAGAAGGCATCGAGGAGCACATCGGTCGGCCTCTCCACCCAGGGGCGCCGGCATGCCGTCCGTCCGGTCCCGGTCTGAGGTCGACGGGGGCGGCCGCACCGGCCTGGGCGCCGTCGGCCCGCGACGCCCGGACGGCCCGGGGCGAGCGCACCCGCCGGGAGTTGGTCGAGGCACTGGTCGACCTCATCGACGGAGGTGAGGCACAGCCCACGACGCAGCGGGCGGCCGATCGGGCCGGCGTATCGGTCCGGCTCGTCTACCACCACTTCGGCGGGGTGCACGGACTCCTGCTCGCCGCCATTGCGCTCCAGTCCGAGCGTCATCGTCATCTGCTGTTCGCCATCCCACCCCGCGGGCCAGCGGCCCTGCGGATCAAAGCCCTGTGCCGTCAGCGGCGGCTCTACTTCGAGGAGATCACCCCGGTCTACCGGGTGGCCCACGCCCGAGCTGCCAACGGAGCCGGACTCGACGACCTGCTGGCAGCCGACCGGTCCGTGCTCCGGGGGCAGCTGGCCGTCACCCTGGCCCCGGAACTCGTGGCCTCGGGCGGGGCGTCCACCGACGTGCTCGACGCGCTGGAGCAGGCCACCGGGTGGGATGCGTGGCGAGCCCTCCGGGACGTCCGGGGACACTCCGCTCCTTCGGCGGAGCGGGCCATGGCCTTCACCGCCTCGTGCCTGATCGGCTGAACATCGGCAGCCGGACCACCTCAGCGGCCGGACGACCAGGGGGTGTGGTTGAAGCCCGCCAGGACGGGTCCGCCCGGTCCCCAGGTGATCCTGGTGGCCGAAGCGTTGGCCAGATAGAGACGCCACGCGCCTTCGTCACCCAGACCGAGGGACCAGCAGGCGGCCGCCTTGATCGGGGACACGTGGCTCACCACCACCACCACCGTGGACTCCCCCCGGGCCGCTCCGTCAGGCTCGGCGAACAGCTCCTCGCACGCCGCTCGGACCCGGACGCCGGCGGCGGCGAGGCTCTCGCCTCCGGGCGGGGTGAAGGCGGGGTCGGAACGCCACCGGAGCCAGACCTCGGCAGGAATTTCCCCCAGCTTCTGCCCGTCGAACTCGCCGTAGTCGATCTCGACCCACCGCTCGTCGACCTCGACGGGCAGTCCGGTGCCCAGGGCGTCGGCCGTGTCGCGGGCGCGGAGCAGCGGGCTCGAGATGAGCCGGGTGGCGCCCGTCACCGTGGCGGCCAGCGTCCGGGCCTGCTCGAGACCCCGCCTGGTCAGTGGTGAGTCGATCCGACCGAGTAGCCGTCCCTCGGCGTTGCCCGTCGACTCGCCGTGGCGGACCAGGATCAGCACGGCGCCCCGTTCCTTCGGCGCCTCATCAGCGGACCAGGATCCGCTCGCACTGCGGGCAGGTGGCGAAGGTGTCGGCCGGGAGATGGTGGATCCGCTCCAATTCGACCGATGGGAGGGTGAGATGGCAGCCATCACAGCGATCCCCGACGAGGCGCGCCGCCCCCACGCCACCGAGGTGGGCCCGCAGCCGCTCGTAGCGCTCGGACAGGTCGTCGGGGAGGCCGCTGGCGGCCGCGGTCCGTCCAGCCGTCTCGGACTCGATGGCGGCCATGATCTCGACCTCGGATTCGGCCGCCGCCGCGGTCAGGCGGGCCGCCTCGGACTCGAGCTCGTCGGCCGTGGCCCGATGGGAGGCCAAGGCGGCGTCGAGTGGCTCCTCGATCTCCATGAGCGCCATCTCGTCGTCCTCCAGGTGTCGCTGGCGCTCGGCCAACTGGCCGACCTCGTGGTCGACCGCCTGCAGGTCCTTGGAGGCGGTCACCGCCCCCGAGCGCATGCGGGCCTCCAACTCGTGGCGCCGCTTGGCCGATGCGGCGATCTGCTCCTCCAGCGCGGCCTGCCGCCCCGCCAGCTCGTCCACCTGGACCTGGACCTCGGCCACATCCACGGCCAAGGCCGCTTGCCGCTGGCGCACGACATCCAGGGCGATCCGCTCGGGCATGGCCTCGATGCGGTGCCGCAGCTGGTCGAGGGCGGTGTCGTGCTCCTGGACCCGCAACAAGGTGTCGTACGGCTCAGCCATCGGTCTCCTCGGATGTCCGGCCGGGCGCCCGTCGGGTCCCGGTCCCGCTCAGCCTACGGGCAGTCCGCAGAGCACCGACGAGGGCGTCGTCAGCTACCGCCTCGGCCTCGGACCACGGGAACCACCTGACCTCCTGGCTCTCCTCCGGCGGTGGAGCCGGGTCGGCGTCAGGGCCATGCAGCAGATAGCGGACGTCGAGGTGCACGTGGTCGTCGGCCGCCCCGTGCACGTCGACATGGACGAGGGTCGGGTTGTCGCCGGGGTGGTAGAGGACCAGGCCCGTCTCCTCCTCGCCCTCCCGCAGCGCTCCAGCCGAGGCGCGTTCACCGGACTCGAGGTGGCCGCCGGGCTGCAACCACCGGTGGAGCCGGCGGTGGAGGTGGAGCAGCACGCCCCGCGGCCCGACCACGATGGCCGACGCCGTCACATGGGTCAGGTCGGCGTGCCGGTCGAACGGGCGCGGCATCGTGGCCAAGGCCTCGAGGACGGCGAGACGCGACCGCTCCTCACGCGGGTCGGCCGGCTGATGGGCGGACAGGGCGCGTTGCAACTCCGCCACTGCCGGGTCGGCTGACCGGGCATCGGGAATCACGACGGATCGGGTCGACCGTGCCGACAAAGGACGCCGGGTCGACGGAAGCGGGGACCGGTCAGGCGGACTTGCGGCGCTGCCGGTGGATGCGCCGGCGCTCGCGCTCGGTCGTGCCGCCCCAGATGCCCTCGCGCTCCCGGTGGGCCAGCGCGTGCTCGAGGCAGGCCTCGCGTACGACGCACTGATCACAGATGGACTTCGCCTCGTCGGCCTCCTCGTCGGAGACCGGGTAGAACACATCTGGATCGATGCCCCGGCAGGCTGCGTGCTTGCGCCAGGTGGCACTCATGGGAACATTCCTTGCTACGGTTGGGGTCACTGGACGACCCGCCAGGGCACTGCGTCGGTGACCTGGGAGAATGTGGCCCCCCGACGGAAACTGGCGGAACGACCAGTATGGCTCATGGCACCAGGCGGTGTCCACCACATTATGTGACTCTTCGCGGTCGGACCACCACTCCTTGTGGCTATAGGCCTGGTCACAGGTGTGCACGGTGGGACAGGTCGGCGCCAGCCCCTGGGCGATATTCCCCCGGCTGCCCTCCACCTGTGCGACCGGTCGTCCCCTAGGATGCGTCGCCAGCGGACAGCGACATCCGCCCCCACCACCTGAGGAGCGCACCCATGGCCGTAGTCGAACTCCGAGGGAAGACCGTCGTCGTCACCGGGGCGACCGGCCAGGTGGCCGAGCCGGTAGCCATCGCCTTGGCCGCCGACAACGAGGTGGTGGCGGGCGCCCGCTTCCGCGACGCGGCGGCCCGCCAGCGGCTCGAGTCGGCCGGCGTGCGGTGCGTCCCCATCGACCTCGTCAGCGGCGACGTGTCCGGACTGCCGGCCGATGCCGACTACGTCGTCAACTTCGCGGTGGCCAAGTCGAACGAGTGGGAAGCGGACCTGCGGGCCAACAGCGGGGGGCTCGCCTACCTGATGGAGCACCACCGCGCCGCCTCGGCGTTCCTCCACTGCTCCACGACCGGGATCTACAAGCCGATGGGGCACCACGTGTTCGCCGAGGGGGACCCGCTGGGGGACAACCACGGCGTATGGCCGTTCCTACGGACCTACAGCATCTGCAAGATCGCGGCGGAGTCCACCGCGTTGTGGGCCGCCGACCGGTTCGCGCTGCCGACCACCATCGCCCGTCTGTCCGTTCCCTACGGCGACCGCGGCGGCTGGCCGGCCATCCATCTCGAGATGATGATCAACGGTTCCGACATCCCCGTCCATGTCGACGCGCCCAGCACGTACCACCCGATCCACGGGGACGACATCATCGCCATGGTGCCCGGTCTGTTGGGCGTCGCCGGCACCCCGGCCACGGTGGTCAACTGGGGCGGCAGTCAGGCGGTCAGCATCGAGGCGTGGTGTGGCTACCTGGGCGAGGTCACCGGGCTCGCCCCGGGCTTCGCGCCGACAACCGAGACGATCGACAGCGTGGAGATCGACCTGACCCGCATGCACGAACTCGTCGGACCCACCCACGTTGACTGGAGGGACGGCATGCGCCGCATGGTCGAGTCCCGGCATCCCGAGCTACTCAAGGGATAGGCGTCGCCCGGGTCCCGTCGACCCCGCCGACCGACCAGGCACTGCGCACCGTCGGGCCCGGCGCGACCAGTCGTTGGCCCTGCATGAACACAATCGTCAGCTCGCCCTCCGGGGAGGCCCAGATCCACCGCACCGTCCCGGGGTAGGTGGCGAGTATCGGGCCGAGGGTGTCCTGGCGGTGCGGGTCGAGGTGGCGGGCGACCCCGTCCACCTCGAGGTCGAACGGCTCGGCGATCACCACGTCGGTCCTGGCGAAGCGCAGGGTCACCCGGTCGTCGATGACCAGGCAGGTCAGGACCGGGTCGTCGAGCACGAACTCGAGACCCCCGTCGGGCAGCTGCCGGAGCTCGTAGCCGTGGGACACCCCACCATGCTCCCACCCGTCGTCCGGGATCGCACCCGGGATCGGTTTGGTCAGCGGGGCGGCCAGAGCAGGGCGGCCAGCCGGTCGGTGAGGCCCTCGAGCTCGACGGCGGTCGCCTCGTACCCCCCGGCGGGCCCGCCGTAGGGGTCGGCGACGTCCTCGGCGGGCGAGTGGTGGGCCAGCGCGGCGCGCGGGCGGTCGTCCTGGACGCCCCGGATCCACCCGGCCAGCTCCTGGCCGGGGAGTCGGGGTCCGATGAACTCGCCCCGGTGGACCAGCTCCTTCAGGCGGAATGTCCGCTTCCAGGCCGACGGCACCAACAGGACGGCCTCCTGGACGTGGCGCAGGCTCATCCCCACCACCAGGTCGGCGCCCTCCACCATCGCCTCGGTCAGGGTGATGCTCCGGTGGGCGGTCAGGTCGGACCCGCGTCGGGCCATCGCCTCGAGGACCTCGTCAGGTACGGACAGGCCCGCCGGCCCGAGACCGGCCGAGGTCACGTCGGAACGGTCGACGTGACCCGCCGTCCGCTCGACGAAGAGGACGGCGGCCATGGGCGAGCGGCAGATGTTGGCGGTGCAGACGAAGAGGGTGCGTACCGGGCAAGCCTACCGTTGGTCCGGTGTCAGCCACGGGGGTAGCCTCGGCGCACCGGCGAACGATTCGACACGCGGGGCGACGGGGCGGGCGACCTGCGGGCCGGCAGTGGCGGCCCGGCGACCTTGGGGAGACCGTGAAGACCAACGCAGAGATCGTCCGAGCAGCCTCCGACGCAGTGGCGCGGGGTGATCCTCTGGCCCTCATGGGCTACCTGGCCCCGGAGGTCCGATGGAACGTCGGCGCCGCCGAGCCGGACGCCGCCCCGTGGTTCGGCACCTATGTGGGCAAGCGGGGGGTACTGGCATTCCTGGAGCGGCTGACCGCCGTCGGCGAAGCGGAGATCACCGACAAGGCACTGGTTGCCGACGGTGACACCGTCGTGACCTGGGTCCACGTCACGTTCACGGGGCCCAACGGACGGGCCGTCGACATGGACGAGGCCCACATCTGGCGCCTCTCCGACGGTCGGATCGTGTCCGTCGACCTCTTCGTGGACACCGCGGCCGTGGCCGCGGCGTTCATATGAGTGGACGACCGCCCCTGGCCCTCGTCCACGACTACCTCACCCAGCGGGGTGGGGCCGAGCGGGTGGTGCTGACCCTGTCCGACGCCAACCCCGGGGCCACCATCCACACGTCGCTGTACGACCCCGCAAGTACATTTCCCGAATTTTCCACCCACGACGTGCGGACTCTGCCGCTCGACCGCATCCGGATCCTGCGGGACCATCACCGCCTGGCCCTGCCGCTCCTGGCCCCGGCCTTCTCCCGGCTCCACGTCGACGCCGAGGTCACCGTGTGCTCGTCGAGCGGGTGGGCACACGGAGCCCGGGTGACCGGGGCCAAGGTCGTCTACTGCCACAATCCGGCCCGATGGCTGTACCAGGCCGATCAGTATCTGGCCGGTTCGTCCCGCCTGGCGGCAGCCGGCCTGGCCGTCCTGTCGCCCCCGCTCCGTCGTTGGGACAGCCGGGCGGCCGCCACCGCCGACCGGTACCTCGTCAACTCCCGGGCGGTCCAGGCCCGGGTGGCCGACGCCTACGGCATCGACGCCGACGTGGTCCCTCCGCCGGTGTCGATCGACGTCGACGGGCCCCGTCGGGCCGTCGAGGGCATCGAGCCCGGCTTCGTCCTGTGCGTGTCGCGTCTGCTCCCCTACAAGAACGTGGGCGCGGTGGTCGAGGCCGCAGCACGGCGGCCGGCCCAGCCTCTGGTGGTGGTGGGCACAGGGCCCGAGTCCGAGGCGCTGACGGCGGCGGCACCGGCCAACGTCACCGTCCTGGGCCGGGTGGCCGACGAGGAGCTGCGCTGGCTGTACGCCGCCTGCCTGGGCCTCGTGGCCGCTTCCTACGAGGACTTCGGCCTCACCCCGATCGAGGCGGCCGCCTTCGGACGCCCGACCGCGGCGTTGCGTTGGGGCGGGTTCCTCGACACCGTCGTGGAGGGGACCACCGGTCTGTTCTTCGACGAGCCGACCCCCGATGCCATCGCCTCCGCCCTCGACCACCTGACCGGAACGGCGTGGTCGGAACATGAGCTGACCGTCCACGCCGCCACCTTCTCCCCCGGTCGGTTCCTCACGTCGGTGGCCGCGGTAGTGGACGAGGTGCGGGGTACGTCCCGCTGACCCCAGGGTCGCGGCAACGCCTCGGCTTCAGGAGGCGCCGCGCCCCTTGAAGATTGTGGCCGGGGTCTGCCACAGGATCTGCATATCCCACCAGAACGACCACGAGGCGACATACAGGTAGTCCAGGCGGCACAGTTCGAGGTGGGACAGTTCATTGCGTCCCGACACCTGCCAGAGGCCGGTCATGCCCGGTCGGGCCTCGAAGCGCTTGCGGGCCCAACCCTCGATCTCGGCGGCCTCGGACACCACGAAGGGTCGGGGGCCCACGAGTGACATGTCGCCCTTCCAGACGTTGATCAGCTGGGGCAGCTCGTCCAGGCTCGTGCGTCGGAGAAACCGGCCCGGACGGGTCACCCGGGGATCGTCGGCCACCTTGAACAGAGGCCCGTCCATCTCGTTCAGGTGGAGCAGCTCGTCCCTGCGCGCCTCGGAGCCCTCGTACATGGTCCGGAACTTGAGCACCTGGAACGGGCGTTCGTTGCGCCCGGTCCGCATCTGGCGGAAGTAGACGGGGCCAGGGCTCATCCACTTGATCACGACGGCGGTGACCAGGAAGAACGGCGCAAGCACCGCCAGGATGGCGGACGAGACGATCACGTCGAAGGACCGCTTGAGGAAGCGGGCGCCGGCCGACAGCGCCGCCGGGGCGATGTCGATCATGGGCAGGCCGGACAGGTCCTCGACATGCGACCGACTGGTGATCAGCTCGTAGTACCGGGGCACGATCGACACGCTGACCTTGCCCGACAGCGACTTCAGCATCTCGGTGGTGCGCTCGGGATGGGTACGCGAGAAGCAGACCACGACGCGCGCCACGTCGTAGCGCTGGCAGAGCTCGGGCAGGTCCTCGAGCTCGCCCAGCACATCGCCTCCGCCGAGGGGGCTGTCGTCGACGAACCCGACGAAACGCACGCTTGAGTGGGCCCGCAGGTGGCTGGCCACCGTCTGGGCCAGCTTGCCGGTGCCGACCACGATGACCGGGACGGAGCCCTCCGGGGACCTCCGTATGAGGCCGAACGAGACGGCGCGGGCCAGCGGCACGGTGACCATGCCCACCATGCACATCGACAGGATCTTGCCCACAGTGATGGTCTCGACCCCGTAGGCCTGGTGCGCGATGTAGCCGACCACCGCGTACAGGAAGCCGCTGACGAGCAGCCCGTGGAGGAGATTGCGCAGGTCGCTGAAGACCCTCAGGGAGATGCGCCGGGTCAGCCCCCGGTAGAGGCTGTAGATGGCGAAGACCCCGATGAACAACGGGATCACCGCCAGGTTGAAGATCACCACGACAGCGGCATGCCCAGGGCCGGAGTTCGGATTGCTCGAGATCGCGCTGACCAGCAGCGGTCCCAGGAATGCGGCGAAGACGAGTCCGACGATGTCGGCAAAGAGCAGCCGCAGCAGCACGTGTCGCCGGACCTTGGCCACCGTGCCCGCATGGTCCCCCAGATCGATGGTCAGCCCGTTGCCGGCCGTGACCAGGACGGCATCGGGCCGTCGTTCAAGAAGTGCCTCTACCTCGTCCTCACGAATTGCCATACCAGGCGGCCAGCCCTTTCCCGCACCGGTGGTNNGGGCCGACGCCCATCGGACGGCCGGTTCCGGGGCCGTCCCCTCATGCACGTCGAGGTCGACCGACCGGGTGAACCGGCGCGAGCAGACAAGTGTTGCCACGTGTTCTCATCGGCCGGTTGGACCGTCGCCTGAAGCACCGCGTCCGATCGGGGTGGCGGGATCGGCCACGCCGGCAGGCCCACGATGATCGCCATCAGGGTCCATAGCGGTCTGCGAGGACGCCCATGGCCCCGTCCCACGCCGAGGCCATGGTGTCGAGGGGCCCGTCCAGGTCGACCGGGCGGCCCATGGCTGCCCGGGCCAAGGCGAACTGAAGCCCTTTGGCCCCCTCGGCCACTGCGCGGAACCCCGTGGCTGCGGCCTCGATGCCGGGACGGTCGTGCGCGTTGAGCCAGTCGACGAAGGTGCCGGCCAGTTCCGTGCTGGCGCCGCACTGGCGACACTGCCCGAAGGCGTAGCGGTGGAACGCCTCCATGCCTTGGTCGGCCAGCCACGGCAGGTCGGCCTCCAGGCGGGTGGCCATCCGGACGATCGGATTGTCGACCGGGCGTCGGCCGAGGTGCTCCCTTGTGAGGGCGACCACCCGGGCCACCAGTCCGGGATCGTCGCGGACGATCCGGTCCAGCCGGATCGTCTCCACGTAGGGCGGGAGCACCAGCGGGTCGGACGGACCGTCGAGGCGGAAGATCCCGTCGAAGTCGTCGTGCTCCAGGGCGAAGAGTCCGGCGTTGTGGAAGTAGTCGAGACGCCGGGCGGACCGGTCGAGCCGGGTGGGCACGATGGTGGTCTTCACATGCTGGTCGCGGTAGGAGACGCCCCGGGTGTCGGCCAGGAACCAGGCGTCGACCTCGACGGTGCACAGCCTCCCGAGCCCGAGTTGCTCCTCCACATGGTCGACCACCGGGCGCCAGACGTTCAGCTCGGCCACCTCGATCTCGAAGAGGGCGCGGAGGTCTTCGGGCGGGAACTTGAAAAACGTCCACTGGTCGCCCTCGAAGTCACAGCTCAACGTGAAGGCGCTGGCGGCCACCGGGTCGAGGCCGAGAGCGTGGAGGACCTCGATCCACACGTCCACGTAGCAGTTGGTCTCCGTCCACGTCCGGTCGGCGGCGTGCAGCGGGTGGGGCCGGAAGGATTCCACGGTCACCGACGGGAGCAGATCGGCACCGTGCGTACGAGGAGCAGGGGCGCTCAAGGCCACAGGACGGACCGGACAGCGACGGGCCAGACATTCGGATCGGTCCCGTACCGGTCCAACAAGGCGAGGGTGATCCGGTCCACGCCGAATCCGAAGCAGGCCGTGTGGGCCAGCTCGCCGTCGGCGGTGGTGATGCCGAACGGCCGCGAGAAGTGGTCGACGTGGCGGTTCGACGATGCGATGGCGGTCGGGCGACGGGCGGCGAACACGGGAGCCACCAGCTCGAACTTCAGCTCCTCCGAGCGCTGGTTGGCGGCCAGCATCCGGCCCGGTCGACCGAAGAACGGGTCGTTGGCGACCACCGGCTCCACCTCCAGACCCAGACCGCGCAGCACGGCGAGCCCGCGATCGGTCCACTCGTCGCGATGGGCCCGGGCCCCGGCGGGCGTGCCCAGGTAGACGAACTCGTGCATCCGGAACGACTGCATCCGGAAGGGGTCGGTGCTCGGCTCGTGCCGGAAGCAGTACCCGTAGATCTCGAATCGCTTGCCCCCTTCGGGGAGCACGCCCGCCTGCGTCGGGTACAGCGCATGGCAGGCCGCCGGACACAGGACGATGTCGGTCGTCTCGAGCAGCGGGCCACGGTCCTCGTGGCTTTCGGTGCGGCGCAGCAGCTCCGCATGGTCCCGCCCGTTCCCCCGGAAGGAGTGGACCGATCCCATCTGGTCGGGGAACGACTCCAGGTAGCCGTTCTTCTCGAAGGTGGCCCAGGGCATCACCGGGGGAAAGCGGAGATTGGTGGCCCCGAGGTCGGCCCCGGCGGCCACCGCCAGGGCGTCGACCGCCCCGACGACCGACTCGTAGGTGGCCGAACGGCCGTAGATGCCGTCCACCCCGGTGGTCAGCAGGATCCCGTCCTCCAACAGGTGGCGACGGAAGTCGGACCACGGTTCGTCGTCGACTCCGGTGCCGGCCGGACGGCCCGGCGCCGGCTCCGTGGCGGAGGACATCCTCACTCCCCCCGCAGGACGAGGAGCATCTGGGCGTTGTTGGCCATGATCCGGTCGTTGTTCACCATGAGGGCGGCCCCGATCGAGTCCCGCAGGTGGCGTCCCAGGCTGAACGGGGTGTCCAGGCGGTAGGCGGCGAGGCCGCAGATCAGCATGCACTCGCGGACGATGTCGACGACCAGGGTCGAGGCCGACACCTTGAGGGCGTTCATGCCGACGCCGAAGCCGATCGACGCCAGCCGGTCGGCGTCGCTGTCGGCCGCCTCATACCGGGACAGTGACGACTGCACCATGTCCACGAACTGCTGGTGGACCACGGTGACCTCGGCCAGGCGCAGCGCGGCGGCCGGCAGGGTGCCGGGCTTGCGGCGGGCCTCGCCCTGCACGAACTTGCGGGCCAGATCAACGGCGTCGGTGGCGATGCCGAGCCACACCGAGGACCACAACAGGTGGGCCACCGGGAGCATGGTCCGGGTGGAGATGTCGCCATAGGGATCGTCCAGGACGGCTTCTGCGTCCCCGGTCGCCCGCAGCACGAACCCGGTGCTGCAGGTGCCCCGGAACCCCAGGGCGTTCCACTCCCCCACCTGCTCGAGCTCGAGACCCGGCGGACGGCAGAGCACGATCACCTGGTCGCTCTCGGGGCTGTCGGCCGCGCGACGGGCCGTCACGAGCACGGCGTCGGCATCGTCGGCGTAGGAGATCACCGGGGCCTGCTTCTGGACCCGGAACCGCCCGTCGACCACTTCGAGGGCGCAGATGCTGGACCGCACGTCACCGCCCGTGCCCACCTCCGTCGTGGCCGAGGCCAGCAGGTACTGGTGGTGCGAGAGTTCCCGGAGATAGTCCCGGAGCAGGTCGTTGCGGCCGTGACGGACCAGGCAGGCCACCTGGATATGGTGCATGGCCACCACCATGGCGCTCGACGCACACCGGCGGCCGAGGGCCACCAGGCCGGCGGACACCTCGTCCAGCGACGCGCCGCCCCCGCCTAACTCGACCGGCACCAGCGCGGCGAGCAGCCCTTCGGCCTTCAGGGCGGCCAGGGTCTCGGAAGGGAAGCGTCCGCTCTCGTCCACGTCGGCCGCAGCCGGTGCGGCCACCTCGTCGGCGATGGCGGCCATGCGGGCGGCCACGTGCCCGGCGCGGGTCACGGGGATCACTTGGTGCACGGCCATGAGCCCGTCACTCTCCTGTCATCTCGAGCACGCCGGTGCGGATCGCCTCGATCGACTCGAAGGTCGACTTCTTCAGCATCTTCTCGGAGAACTCGAACTCGAACGCGTCCTCGAGGGCGAGCATCACATTGACGCTGGCATGGGAGGTCATGCCCGCGCCGAACAGGTCGGCGTCGTCGGCCAGGGTGTCGACGGGCACGGCGAGGCGCCCGTGGTCGGCCAGCACCTGGCGGATCGTCTCGTCTACGGTCATGCCTCTTCTCGTCCTTTGCTCGGGTACGTGTCCTTGCACCTGCCGACCACCACCGCTCCGGCCATCGAAGCCTCGTGGGTCAGGCTGACCGAGAGCTCCTCGATACCGGCTTCGACGGCCATCGTCGCCGCCCGTCCGGAGAGGCGGATCTCGCACCACCCTCCTGTCATCCGGTGTATTTCGATGGTACGCCAGTCCAGCTGCACTCCGATAGGCCTGAGCACCTTCATCACCGCCTCTTTGGCCGCGAAGCGCGCCGCCAGCGAGCCGATGGCGTAGGCCTCCGAGACATCGGAGGGCCCCGGGGCGCCGGCATCCCCGTGACCCATCTCGGCGCGACAGGAGTCGATCTCGTGGGAGGTGTAGATCCGGGTCACGTAGCGGTCGCCGAAGTGGCGGACCGAGTCGGCGACCTCGTCCACCGAGACCAGGTCGATGCCGACCCTCAGGGTCGCACTGGCGCTCATGACGCCACCTTTTCTGTCGGGGTGCCGGCGCGGTCGCCCAGGACCGACCGGTAGACGGCCCGGTAGGCCTCGGCGACCCGGGGCCAGGCGAAGGCCTCGACTCGGGCCCGTCCGGCCACGGCGATCGAACGGCGCAGGCGGTCGTCCGCGAGGACCCGGCCCAGCACGTTGGCCATGGCCGCCGTATCGAAGGGATCGACGAGGAGTCCGTCTTTGCCGTCGCGGACGTACTCGGGAGCGCCGCCCCGGGCGGTGGCCACCACCGGCGTCCCGGCCCGCCACGCCTCGAGTACGACGATCCCGAATGGTTCCAACCGGCTGGGCATCACGAACACGCGGGCCCCGGCCATGGCGGTCGCCACCTGTTCCCGGGACAGGCGCCCGACGAAGTGGACCCGGTCGGCGATGCCCGACTCCTCGGCCTGGGCCTCGAGCCGCTCGAGGGCGGGTCCCGTCCCGCCGATCACGAGGTCGGCCGTGCGGAGCGTCGGGTCCATGGCCGCGTAGCCGGCGAGCAGGAGGTCGAATCCCTTCTTGTCGACCACCCGGCCGAGAGCCAGCACGTAGGCCACATCGCCCATCGGGGCCGGTAAGTCGGCCGTCGGTGCGCCGGCGGCGTCCTCGAGCGACACGCCGTTGACGACGACCTGGCCCCGTCCCGCCGTCAGCCCGAAGCGCGCCACGGCGTCGGCGAGGGTGAACGCTGAACAGGCGGTGACGGCCGAAGCCGCCCGGATGCCGGCCCGCAGGGACGTCCGCAGGACCTGTGAGGAGTCGAAGATATCGGCGTCGTCCATCATGGTCTCACCCTGGAGGGTGACCACCAGGGGCACCCGGCTCAGGCGGGACAGCGCGGTGGCGTACGTGCCGTTCGGCCCGAAGCACTGGACGTGCAGCACATCGGGCCGGAACGTGGAGATCGCCCTGCGCATCGAGCGCAGGGTGCGCCAACCCGTCGTGGTGGCGTGGGACACGGCCGACACCCGCGTCGCCGGGAGCGGCATCGGAAAGCGGCGGACGACGAGCCCGTCGCGCACCTCCACCGTCTCGGGGGCATGGTCGTCCGGGATGCCGGTCCACACTTCGACCTCGTCACCTGCGGCGACCAGGGCCAGGGCGAGGTGCCGGGTGAGTTCCTCGACTCCGCCGACGGACGGGGGGTAGGCGCTCGGGATCAGGGCGACCCGGGTCATGGCGTCACCACCGACGCGCCGACCGGATCGTCGGCGGTGGAGGCCAGGGACCCACGGGGCAGGAGGTGGCGCGTCACGATATCGATCCTAGGAAACCTTGGGGTCGAGCCACGGTTGCACGGCAGCCAGCACGGCGCCGCTCGGAGGGGGTGCGAGCGTGCTCCACGCCCCCACGCCGGGTGACCAGTAGTTGGAGAAGGCGGCCGCGTACCATCCTGAAAGGTAGCCCTGCTCGGCGCAGTCGCACTCCGGTGCCCAGCTTGCCGGGTGCATGCCGAGGATGGCGGCGATCTGCTCGTGCCCGCCCTGGGGCTCGACGTAGGCGGCGTCCACCTCGTGGGCGATCTCGAAGGCGATGATGCCGGCCAGCTGGTCGACGGTCTCCCCGGGATACACGTAGAGGGTGGAGACCCCTCCCGCCTTGCCCCATGCGAAGCTGGTGTTGCCGTAGAACCCGGGCGAGGGGGCGTCGGCGATGGGGAGGAACTGGATCGAATACCCGGGGATCTGCTGCCACGGGTAGCGCACCAGGGCCAGGGCGGCCGCACCCATCCCGTCGGGGCTCGTCGGGTCCGCCGCCGGAGTGGCCGGGAGCGCGGCGGGCGGGGCGGCCGAGGGGGCCGAGGTGGCCGGCGGCGTCGCCGGGCTCGCCACGGTCGGCGTGGCCGTGGGCACGGTGGTCGGCGTCGTTGCCGGCGTCGTCGTCGGCGTCGTCGTCGGTGTCGTCGCCGGCGTCGTCGTCGGTGTCGGCACGGCGGTGGGCAGCGACGCGAGCGGGTCGGCGGGCAGGGTGGCCGATACGGGCTTCGGGGCGGTATGGAGGCGCGGTGCGACCACCAGGGTGGCGCCGACGACCACGGCGAGGACGGCCAGCACGGTCAGAACGTCGAAGCGGAGGATCGTCCGGCGGGACGGGAAGCTGACGCGGTTGAGCGCCGCCCGGATCCCGAGGCGCCGCCGGTCGGGTCCGATGTACTGCTCGGTGAGCACGAGGAACGGCTCGTCGAGGACGGCGAGGGCCGCTAAGTCAGCCTCGGTGGGAGCCAGCTCGGCTGACGGGTCGGGCTGTGGCTCGACGACCTCCTGGAGGGCGCGCCAGGTGCGGAACGGGTCGTCTGGGCCCAGGAGCGCGACCGCGATCTCACCCTCCGTCCCCTCAGGTGTCGCGCCCGCAGCCATGCCTGTGGATCGGCGCGGCGACCACGAAACTGAAGGGACCGGGGCAGCACGTTGCCCCTCGGTGTCGTCGACAGCCATCACGGCCCCTCAGGATCCGGCCGGGGTGCCGGGAGTGCCGCCGCCCGGTCGCTGCACTCCTGCATGCCGGATCGCCAGGACCGCCGCCCATGCCGCCTGATGGGCGGCCAGCCGCTGGGCGGCCGCGGCCTGGGCCCGGGTCGCCTGACGGTCGGCCCGCCGCTGGTCGGCCGCGGCCCTGGCCTGAGCCCGGGCCGCTTGGTGGTCGGCCCGCCGCTGGTCGGCCGCGGCCCTGGCCTGAGC
>PLZW01000036.1 GCA_003153575.1 Acidimicrobiaceae bacterium
GCCGTGCAGTCCTGGCCGGCGTTGAAGTAGCCGGCGATGGCGATCCCCTCGGCCGCCGCCTCGAGGTCGGCGTCGTCGAAGACGACGACCGGCGCCTTACCCCCGAGTTCGAGGTGGACCCGCTTCACGTCCTGGGCGGCCGACGCCGCCACCTGCATGCCAGCCCGGACACTCCCGGTGATCGACACCATGGCCGGGGTCGGGTGCTCGACCAGCATCCGACCGGTGTCGCGGTCGCCGCACACCACGTTGAACACGCCGTCGGGCAGGAACTCGGACATGATCTCGGCCATCAGCAGGGTGGAGGCCGGCGTCGTGTCGGAAGGCTTCAGGACCATGGCGTTGCCGGCGGCGATGGCCGGCGCCGACTTCCACACGGCCATCATCGCCGGGTAGTTCCACGGGGTGACGGCGGCGCACACACCGATCGGCTCACGTCGGATCATCGACGTGTGGTCGGCCATGTACTCAGCCGCAGACTTGCCTTCGAGATGGCGGGCTGCCCCGGCGAAGAACCGGATCTGGTCGACCATCGGGGGGATCTCCTCCGACAGGGTCACGGCCAGTGGCTTCCCCGTGTTGGCGCTCTCGACGGCCACGAGCTCCTCGGCCCGCGCCTCGATGGCGTCGGCAATTCGGAAGAGGGCCAGGCTGCGCTCGGACGGCGTGGCGTCACGCCATCCGGGGAATGCCGCCGCCGCGGCGGCCATGGCGGTATCCACGTCCTCGGCTCCCGACACCGGAGCCTCGAGGTTCACCTCACCCGTGCTCGGGTCGACCAGCGACGACGATGCACCCGACTTCGTGGCGACGTAGGAGCCACCGATGAAGTTCGACAGGGTCGCAGGTGTCACGGTTCCTCCCCGGATGTCTGGTTGTGCCTCGACGGCAATCGGTCCAGCGTGCATGGGCACGTCGGGCCTGCCGATTGGGTGTCATCGTGGTCCAACTTGATGGATCTGACAAGTGATTCCTGAAAACTTTGTGTGAACGACCACGAAATCCGCTTGTTATTGGCGCAGAATCCACGTTAACTGTGCATTAACGGCTACAACGGATCGGGTATGAGGATAGGCAACGGACAGCACCATGCAGCGGCATCGGGCCGGCCGGTTGCGACCTCTCGGGGCGGACGATGACCGGCACGGCGCCGGCATCGTCGGTTGCGGGCCTCCTCGACGAGGTCAACAAGGCGATCGTCGAGCAGCTCCAACAGGACGGTCGCCGCACGTATGGCTCCATCGCCGAGGCGGTGGGGCTGTCCGAGGCGGCGGTGCGTCAGCGGGTCCAGAAGATGCGCGAGGCCGGCATCATGCAGATCGTGGCCGTCACCGACCCCCTGCAGATCGGCTTCCGGAGCCAGGCCATGGTCGGCATCCGCACCGACGGCGACGCCCGGGAGGTGGCGGACCGGCTCGCCGCCGTCGACGCCATCGACTACGTGGTCATGGTGGCCGGCGAGTACGACATCCTCGTGGAGCTGGTGTGCGAGGACGAGGACCGTTTGCTGGAGCTGCTCAACGGGGTGATCCGTACGATCCCCGGGGTGCGCGACACCGAGATGTTCATGTATCTGAAGCTGAAGAAGCAGACCTACACATGGGGGACCCGATGACCGAGTACTCGAATGAAGCCCTGCAGGAGAGCGCCCACCGCCACCTGTGGATGCACTTCACCCGCATGTCGGCCGACACCCGCCAGGAGATCCCGGTCATCACCCACGGCGAGGGCGTGTGGGTCTACGACCAGCACGGCAAGCGCTACCTGGACGGCCTGTCCGGCCTGTTCACCAGCCAGCTCGGCCACGGTCGGATGGAACTGGTGGAGGCGGGAGCCGAGCAGGCGGCCAAGCTCGCCTACTTTCCGGTGTGGAGCTACGCGCACCCGAAGGCCGTCGAGCTGGCCGAGAAGATCGCCGACCTGACGCCGGGCGACCTCAACCGGATCTTCTTCACCACCGGCGGCTCCGAGGCCGTCGAGTCGGCCTGGAAGCTGGCCCGCCAGTACTTCAAGTTGATCGGCCAGCCCCAGCGGTACAAGGTCATCAGCCGTGACATCTCGTACCACGGCGCCACCATGGGGGCCCTCTCCATCACCGGCGTCACCGAGATCCGCACCCCGTTCGAACCGCTGGTGCCCGGTGCCTTCAAGGTGCCCAACACCAACTTCTACCGGGCGCCATACTTCGAGGATGACATCGTGGCCTTCGGCCGCTGGGCCGCCGACGCCATCGAGCAGGCCATCCTCTCGGAGGACCCCGAGACGGTCGCCGCCGTGTACCTGGAGCCGGTGCAGAATGCCGGCGGCTGCTTCCCCCCGCCTCCCGGCTACTTCCAGCGGGTGCGCGAGATCTGCGACCGCCACGGCGTGCTCCTCGTATCCGACGAGGTGATCTGCGCCTGGGGTCGGTTGGGCCACTTCTTCGGCGCCGAACGCTTCGACTACGTGCCCGACATCATCACCATGGCCAAGGGACTCACCAGCGGGTACTCGCCCCTCGGCGCCATGGCTGTCAGCGACCGGATCATCGAGCCGTTCCTGGCCGGATCGAGCTTCCTGCACGGGATCACCTTCGCCGGCCATCCGGTCAGCACGGCCGTGGCCCTGGCCAACATCGACGTGTTCGAGAAGGAGGGGATCCTGGAGAACGTGCTCGAGCACGAGGCCGAGTTCAAGGCGTCCCTCGACACGCTCCTGGATCTGCCGATCGTGGGCGACATCCGCGGGGCCGGTTACTTCTACGGCATCGAGATGGTCAAGAACAAGGACACCAAGGAGACCTTCAGCGACGACGAGGCCGAGCGCCTGCTGCGAGGATTCCTCTCCGGCGCGCTCTACGAGTCCGGACTCATCTGCCGGGCCGACGACCGGGGCGACCCCGTGATCCAGCTGGCCCCGCCGCTGATCTCGGGGCCCGAGGAGTTCGACTACATCACCACTCGGCTCCGCTCCGTCCTCACCGAGGCGTGGAAGCAGATCTGACCCCGCCGTCGGGCGAGCGCTACCGCGCACTCTCCCTGTGGTGGGACGGGCTGCCCGGAAACCTCGCGGTCCGGCCCGCGTTGCCAGGCGACCTCGAGGTCGATGTGGCCGTGGTGGGAGGCGGGCTCACCGGCCTGTGGGCGTCCTACTACCTGAGCCGGGCCGATCCGGGCTTGCGCATCGCCGTGCTCGAACGCGATGTTGCGGGGTTCGGGGCGTCGGGCCGCAACGGCGGCTGGTGCTCGGCGCTGTTCAGCGTGTCGGAGGAGACGCTCGACAAGGAGTCCGGACCCGGTTCCGGGCGGGCCCAGCACCTGGCCATGGTCGAGACGGTGCTCGAGGTCGGCCGGGTGGTCGAGGCCGAGGGCATCGACTGCGGCTTCCGGCGAGGCGGCACCGTGGTCCTGGCCCGCACGCCGGCCCAGCTGCAGCGGACCCACGAAGAGATCGCCGAGGCCCGGGGCCGCGGCGTCGGCGAGGACGAACTCCGCTTCCTCTCCCCCGACGAGGCCCGGGGTCGGGTCGGGGCCACCGACGTGCTGGGCGGGACCTTCACGCCGCACTGCGCCGCCGTCGACCCGGCCCGCCTGGTGCGCGGACTGGCCGAGGTCGTCGAGCGCCAGGGTGTCACCATCTACGAGCAGACCGAGGTCAGCTCGATCGCCCCCGGGGTGGTGACCACGGGACGCGGTACCGTGCGGGCCGGCACCGTCGTGCGGGCCACCGAGGGCTACACCCGCACGCTGGCCGGCCACGAGCGGGACCTGGTGCCGGTGTACTCGCTGATGATCGCCACCGAGCCGCTGCCCGAATCGTTCTGGGCCGCCGCCGGCCTCGCCGGACGCGAGACGTTCGCCGACCACCGCCACCTGGTCATCTACGGGCAGCGGACCGAGGACGGGCGCATGGCGTTCGGAGGCCGCGGCGCCCCCTACCACTTCGGCTCGACCATCCGCCCCGGGTTCGACCGCGACCCCGGGGTCCATGAGGCGCTGCGTCGGACACTGGTCGAGCTGTTCCCCGCCCTGGCCGAGGCGCGGATCACCCACACCTGGGGCGGGCCGCTCGGCATCGCCCGCGACTGGTTCTCGTCGGTGGGCATCGACGGAAGCGCCCGCATGGCGTGGGCCGGCGGCTACGTGGGCGACGGGCTCTCGACCACCAACCTGGCCGGCCGGACGCTCCGCGACCTGATCCTGGGCCGGTCCACGGAACTCACCGCCCTCCCCTGGGTCAACCACCGGTCCAAGCAGTGGGAGCCCGAGCCCTTCCGCTACGTCGGGATCAACGCCGGACTGCGCCTGGCCGCCAGCGCGGACCGGGCCGAGGACCGCAAGGGACGGTCCACCTGGCACGCCACCGCCCTGGCCAAGCTGGTCGGAGGTTGAGGGTCGCCGGCCCGGACGCTCGGACCCTCAGGCCTTGCCCGGGCGGGTGATCAGCGGTCGGATGGTGCCCTGGGCGGCCAGTGAGCCCGAGGTGCCCCCGCCCGGGCCCCGCAGCAGGTAGGCCATACCGACGGCCAGCACCGCCCCCAGGAGGGGACCGGCCAGGTAGACCCACCACGACGAGAAGTCGGCCGCCACGATGTCGGGTCCGAGGGTCCGCACCGGGTTCATCGACGTTCCCGAGATGGGGCTCGACCAGAGGCCGGCCAGGGCGATGTACCCGCCCACCCCGAGGGCGCCGAACAGGCCCACCTGCTGGGCCCCCGACGCGGTGCCCAGGATCACGCTCACCAGGCCGACGGTCAGGACCGCCTCCATGAGGAAGGCGTCGACCGCGGTCACCCGCCAGCCGGGGTAGTTCGACCCGTAGTGAGCCGAGACATGGATCACGGCCTGGAGGAACCAGGCGGCAAGCAGGGCGCCGGCTAGCTGGGCGACCACGTAGGCCGGCACCCGGCGCCACGGGAAGTCCCGGCGGAGGGAGAAGGCGATGGAGACCGCAGGATTGAGGTGGGCACCCGACACCTTCCCCATGAGCAGGATGATCGACATCACCATCAGGCCCGGGGCGACCACCGCGGCGGCCCGGCCCACCGAGCCGGGTATGGCCTGGTCGATCATGGGTCCGCCGGCGGCCACCAGGACGAGGAAGAAGGTGCCGAACGCCTCCGCGCAGAGCCGGCGCCACTCCTGGGACGGGTCGTCGAAGTTGTCGACCATCGTCGCCCAGCGCTGTTCGGCCGAAGCCAGCAGGGGCGTGGAGTCCGAGTGACCGGGTACTTCCGGGTCGTGGAAGTCGCCCTTCGAAACGGTGTCGTGTGTCATGGCCGCATCGGCATCGACGCTACCAACGGCCGACCGGTGGGCGGCGGAGGTCCGTGGTCGCCCACCGTCGGGGCTGCCGGTGCCGGTCAGCCGGCGCCGAAGTTGGCGGCGCCGAAGGCGTAGACGTTGCCGTCGACCCCGGCCAACCAGTAGCCGCTGGTGCCGGGGTCGGCCGCCACGGCGTCGACCGGTGCGGAGGCGGCCAACGGGACGTCGGGGCCGAGAAAGGCGGCGTCGCCGTAGGCGTAGATGCTGCCGGCGCGGGTGACCTCCCAGAATCCCTTGCCGTCGGCCGTGCCGGCCACACCGACCACCGCGCCATCGGGCATGGCGCCAGGTCGCGGCCCGATGGCCGGGGCGTTGAAGGCGGTGGCGGTGCCGTCGGCCGAGACGAGCCAGTAGCCGCCGGTCGCCCGGTCAGCCGCCATCGCCACCGTGGGTGGGGCCTGGGGAGTCCCACCGAGCGATCCGGCGAAGCCGGCGTCGCCGAAGGCGAACACACCGCCGTCGGCGGCCACCTCCCAGTAGCCCGCGCCGTCGGCCGTCGGGACCAGTCCCACGATCGGCGAGTTCAAGGCGAAGCTGGAGGCAGTCCCCTGGAAGTGGGCTGCGCCGAAAGCGAACACACCGCCGTCGGCGGCCACCTCCCAGTAGCCCGCGCCGGCCGGGTCGCCCACGATCTGGACGACGGGTGCCACCAGGGTCAGTGCCGCCGTCGAGCCGAGGTCGGCCGCCGAGCCGTGGGCCGACACCGCGCCGGACGCGGCGGCCAGCCAGTAGCCGGAGCCGTCAGCCGTCGATGCCATCGAGATGACGGGCCCGTCCAGTCGACCGAGCGGGGTGTAGGTGGCGAACGGCACGGTCGACACCTCGTTCGAGGGGGTCGACGAGGCGGCCACCGCCCGGCTCCGCACCGTGAAGTAGTAGGTCTGCCCGGCGGTGAGGCCGGTGGCCAGGAAGGAGTTGCCGACGACCGGGTCGGCGCCGTTCACGGGGACGGGGAGCTCCTGACCGGGGGCCAGTCCCACGAACACGTCGTAGCCGGTCACATTCGATCCGGCGTGCTGCTTCCACGTCACCAGGGCCGAGTCGGCCAGGGCAACGGCGCGGGTGGCCAGCGGTGCCGGTGGCCGGGCGGCGGGCGTCACGAGGGGATTGACCGCATGGGACGGTGCCACCGCCGACGGATTGGCGTGGGTGGCCGCAGGCGGAGCCGGGGCGGCGCTGGCCGAGACGGGCGGCGTGGCGGTCGGGGTCGCACCTGTCGTCAACAGCGGGGACGAGCCACCGGCGGCCGTCGTCGTGGTCGTGGACGTGGACGTGGAGGTGGACGTGGACGTGGAGGCCGTCCCGCGGTGTCGATGCTTGTGGTGGTGGACCTTGGTCGTACCCGAAGTCGAGCCGCTCGACGCCACCACGACGCCGCTATTCGGGATCGAGGCCGGCGCGTCCTGGGCGCCGGCGCCCTGGCCGGAGGAGGTCGACCCGTGGGGCACGGCGTTGGCCGAGGTGCCCGACGGGAGGGCGGCGGGCACGCCCACCGCCACGATGGCCGCGGTCGCCACCGTGCCGGCCAGGAGGGCCTTCGAACGGCCATCAGGCATCGGGGCATCACCCAGGAGCCACTGCGACCACTTCTCCATCGCCTGTAGCCAGCTGTTCATTGCTTGCCCCTTCGCATCCGGACGCATCGACTGGGTGGTGATCTCGACGCCCCGCCCATCGGCCCAGGCAGACAGACAAGGGCCTGCCGCTCGCGTCCTGGCGATCTGCGCTCTTCTGGACCACCCACTCTAGCCCCCCGCCCCCGATACCACTAGGGCGGCTCTAGGGCGGGGACCGAGCCCCTGACCAGGGAAGATACAAATCCGACCCCGACAGTCCGACCCGCCCTACGCTCGGTCGGCGGTGCAACCGGGCACCGGAACGGTCGAGGGGAGGACCAGATGGCCATCAAGGTGATCCAGTGGGCGACCGGCGGCGTGGGACGGGCAGCGGTGGCCGGCATCGCGGCCCACCCCGAGCTCGAGCTCGTCGGGTGCTGGGTGCACAGTCCCGACAAGGTCGGGCGGGACGCCGGCGAGCTGTGCGGTGTCGGACCGCTCGGCGTGACCGCCACCGACGACGTCGATGCGCTCCTGGCCCTCGGGGCCGACTGCGTGGTCTACGCACCGGTCATGGCCGACCCCTCGATGGTGGCCAGGATCCTGGCGTCCGGCGCCAACGTGGTGACACCGCTCAACTGGTTCTTCCCGGAGGGCCGGGACGAGTCGGCCATCGAGGCGGCCTGCGCCCGGGGCGGGGCCTCGGTCCACGGGACCGGCATCCATCCGGGTGGGATCACCGAGCGCTTCCCCTTGATGGTCTCCGCCCTGTCCCAGTCGATCACCCATGTGCGGGCAGAAGAGTTCTCGGACATCCGCTCCTACGACGCGCCTGACGTGGTCGGCAACATCATGTTGTTCGGCAAGACACCCGAGGAGGCCGAGGCGTCCATGATGCCGGCCATCCTGGGCGACGGGTTCGGCCAGTCCATCCGGATGGTGGGCCACGCCCTGGGCTTCGGCCTCGACCCCGGGCTCACTGTCTCCCACGAGGTGGCCGTGGCGACGGCGCCGATCATCTCCCCGATCGGCCCGATCCAGCCCGGCCGCATCGCCGCCCAGAAGTTCCGGTGGGTGGCCACGGTGCGCGGTGAGCCGGTGGTCACCGTGGCCACCAACTGGTTCATGGGCCAGGAGGACCTGGAACCGGCCTGGGGGTTCGGCGCCGAGGGCGAGCGGTTCGAGGTCGAGGTGACGGGCGACCCCACGGCCCGGGTCACGTTCCGGGGCTGGCACCCCGATTCGATCGCCGCCGGCCTGGCCCGCAACCCCGGCGTCGTGGCCACGGCCACCCACTGCGTCAGTGCCGTCCCCGCGGTCGTCGCCGCCCCCCCGGGCATCCGGACCTACCTCGACCTCCCGTCCTACACCGGCCGGGCCGCCGCACACCTGCGCTGACCGCCCGCGGGCCGCTCGCCGGATGGCTGCGTGACTAGGGTCGGACGCCATGGAGATCGGGATGGCCCTGCCCACGATGGCCACCGGGTTCACCAGGGCCACCTTTGTGGAGTGGTGCGGCGGGATCGACGAGGGTCCGTACTCGAGCGTGTCGGCCGGCGAGCGGATCACCTTTCACAACCCGGAGCTGTTGGTGACCAGCACGGCGGCCGCCGCCCTCACCGAGCGGGTCCAGGTGATCACCAACATCGCCGTCCTCCCCCTGCACCGGCCGGCGATGCTGGCCCAGCAGCTGGCCACCCTGGATGTGCTCGCAGGGGGACGCCTGATGGTCGGCGTCGGGGTCGGGGGACGCGAACAGGACTACCGCGCACTCGACATCCCCTACGACGGCCGCCACGCGCGGCTCGACTCGGGGGTGGCCGAACTCCGCCGCCTGTGGTCGGGGGCACCCGCCTACGCCGGCGGGCAACCGGTGGGCCCGTCGCCCCACCGACCGGGCGGTCCCCCGCTGCTGGCGGCGGCCATGGGCCCGAAATCGATGGCCCGGGCCGCCCGCTGGGCCGCAGGCGTGACCGGGTTCTCCATCGGGGCCGACCCCGAGGAGATCGCCCGAGGCAACCGGATGGCTCTCGACGCGTGGGAGACCGAGGGGCGCGACGATCGTCCGCGGCTGGTCAGCGGCTCCTTCTTCCTGCTCGGGGGCCCCGGCGCCGACGACCAGCTCAAGCGGTTCGCCCGTGCCTACCTGGCGGTCTTCGGCGACCGGGCGGCCGACGCCCTGGCCCAACTGGTGGGCATCTCCAGCCCGGCGCGTCTCCTCGACGCCCTGGCCGCCGCCGAGGCGGCCGGGTGCGACGAGTTCATCCTGGTGCCGGGCACGGTCGACCCGGACTGCCTGGAGCGGACCACGGCGGCACTGACCGGCTGAACGGGCCGGGCGGGCTCAGATGCTGAAGTCCTCGCCCTTCCAGACGCCGGACGCCGACGGGCGGATCTCCGGGGTCCGCACCCCACCGTTGACATCGCGCTCGAGCTCGTCCACCTGGCGCTGGAGGGCACCGAGGGTCACCCCCACCAGGTCGGGCAACAGGGCTTCGTCGAGATCGGTGGCCGCCGTGGCGCTCCTCGGGCGGCTCCGGGCGATGACCTGGCCCGGCACACCGACCACCACCGAGTCCGACGGGACGTCCCGGACCACCACGGCGTTGGCGCCGATGCGGCTACCCGACCCGACGGTCACCGGCCCGAGCACCTTGGCGCCGGCGCCGATGGTCACCCGGTCCCCCACCGTCGGGTGCCGCTTGCCGGCCTCCAGGCTGGTGCCGCCGAGCGTCACCCCTTGGTAGATGGTGACATCGGTGCCCACGACGGCCGTCTCGCCGATGACGACGCCCACCGCATGGTCGATGAACAGGCCGGGGCCAAGGGTGGCGGCCGGATGGATGTCGACCGCTGTCCAGGTCCGCACGACGCCGGACACGAACCGTGCGGCCAGGCGGTGGTCGTCGTGCCACAGCCGGTTGGCCACCCGGTGGCCCCATACGGCGTGGAGGCCCGGGTAGCAGAGGACGACTTCGGCGTCCGACCGGGCCGCCGGGTCACGCTCCCGGACGGCGGCCACGTCCCGCCGGAGGTACTCGAGCACGCTCAGTCGCCGAGGCCGTCGAACAGGGCGGTGCTCAGGTATCGCTCACCGAAGGACGGGATGATGACCACGATGAGCTGGCCGGCGTGCTCGGGTCGCCGGGCCACTTGGATCGCCGCCCAGGTGGCGGCGCCCGACGAGATGCCGACCAGCAGTCCCTCCTCGTGGGCCATGCGGTGGGCGATGTCGAAGGCATCCTGGTTCTCCACCGTGATGACCTCGTCGTAGACGGAGGTGTCGAGGATCGGGGGGATGAAGCCGGCGCCGATCCCCTGGATCGGGTGGGGCCCCTTCTCCCCGCCCGACAGCACCGGTGAGGCGGCCGGTTCGACGGCGATGATGCGCACGCCAGGCCTGCGCTCCTTCAGGACGTGCCCCACGCCGGTGATGGTCCCGCCGGTGCCCACGCCCGCCACCAGGACGTCGACCTGCCCGTCGGTGTCGGCCCAGATCTCCTCGGCCGTGGTGCGCGCGTGGATGGCCGGGTTGGCGGCGTTCTCGAACTGTTGGGGCATGAAGAAGTCGCCCTCGCCCTTGGCGATCTCGGTGGCCTTGGCGATGGCGCCGACCATGCCGTCGGGACCGGGCGTGAGCACGAGCTCGGCGCCGTAGCCCCGCAGCAGCATCCGGCGCTCCTTGCTCATCGTCTCCGGCATGGTGAAGATGCACGAGTAGCCGCGAGCGGCGCACACCATGGCCAGAGCGATGCCGGTGTTGCCGCTGGTCGGCTCCACGACCGTCGTCCCGGGCCGCAGGAGCCCCGCTTCCTCGGCCGCGTCGATCATCGACACCGCGATCCGGTCCTTCACGCTCCCGGCCGGGTTGAAGAACTCGAGCTTGGCGACGATCCGGGCGCCGGCCCCGTCCGGGACGCGGCGAAGTTCGACGAGCGGCGTGCCGCCGATGAGCTGGGTGATGTCCTCCGCGATCCGCATGTGTGGTCCTTTCGCCTGTCGCCGACCGAAGGTCGATCCGGCCGCTCAGAATCTTGACCCAACGTATCGGCTTCCCCGCCATGCCGGAGCGGGGCGGCGCCCGACGGGATGCCGTCGAGGTGCTATCCGAGGTGCCGTACCGTGCCGGACCCCGGACCGGCCCCTCGGCGCTTCAGCACGAACAGTGCGACGACCCCGGCGAGGGCGAGACCGGCCACGACGAGCGCGGCCACGGCCAGTGCATCGGTGCCGGAGCCGGTGCCGGTAACGGCGGTCGGAGAGGCAGGGGGGGCCGCGGTCACCGTCAGCACCGGCGCGGGAAAGTCGGGCTGCGGGTCCTGGCTGGTCGCCACCTGGATCCACCGCACGATCTCGCCCGACGAGTAGGTCTGGAGCGCCTTGAAGACCACCGCCCCCGGCGTCACCGGTGCCCGGCCGGCCGCCACGGAGAAGTTCTCGTACTGACCCGGCGCGATCCCCCCGGCTGTCGCCGTCCAGGTGATGTCGCCGACTACCTGGCTGACCGGACCGTCGTCGGTCTGGAGGGGTGTCGAGAGCGTTCGGGTGTCCACCCGCTCGGTCCACCCGGTGAGCGGGAGGACGTCGACGGAGGCCAAGGGGAGGTCGGCGGGAAAGTACACCTGCAGGGCCACGGTATCGGCATCGTCCCGCTCGTTCGGGACGCGGAAGACGAGTTCGATGTCGGCGGCGCCGGCGTGCACGCTCTGAGGGTGCACGGTCACATGGGCCCAGGCCGGTGTGGTGAGGAACAGCGTCGCCAGCAAGGTGGCGGCGGCGGTGATGGCCGTCATGCGGCCCACGCGGATCGTCATGGTCCCCACAGTGTGGCGCACGTACCCCACCACCACCGGGCTGACCACGGACATAGTCTGGCGCACCGGCCCGAACCGAGGAGACACCCACCATGCCGATGTCCGCCGAATGACGATGTCCGCCGACGAATCCCTCCGCGATCGCCGGTTGGCTCTTGTCGGCCGGCACATGGCCTCCGAGAACGAACTCGACTTCGCCACCACCCTCGCCACCTTCGACCACCCGCGCTACGAGCTGATCGCCACCGGCCAGGTATTCGACGGGCCCGACGAGGTATCCGGGTACTACCGGTCCTCGCGTGCCGCCTTCCCCGACCAACGCAACGAGCACGTGGTGCTCACCTACGCCGAGGACACCGTGGTCGCCGAGTTCGACCTTCTGGGCACGCACCTGGGCGAACTTGCCGGCATGACCCCGACCGGGCGGACGTTCCGTTGCCGCATGTGCGCGCTCTTCCTTTTCGCACCCGGCGGCGAGCGGATCATCGGCGAGCGCGTCTACTTCGACCAGGGCACCATCCTCAGCCAGTTGGCGCTGACTCCGGACGACGACTGACGGGCGACTCTCTGCTCACGCCGCGAACGTGAAGAAGCAGAGCTGGGTGGCGTAGGCCACCAGTCGGGGCGTTCCGGTCCCATCGTTGCCGCCGTCCCACAGGGCCATGTCGAGGGACGCGTAGCCGTCGCCGGCGTGCCGGGCCCGGTTGTGGCCGAGCACCCATTCAGACCGACACGTGTCGAGCAGGTGGAAGGTCAGGTCGACGCTCGGCCCGAACCATCCTGTCCGCCGGCCGGGCCCGATCTTCTCGGCCACAGCCCCCGGCATGGTGTCCGCGCAGACGATGAGCGCCAGAGGGTCCAGGACCCCGTCGGGGCCGACGGGCGGCTCGTCGAGCCGGTACCAGGTGGCGTGCTCGGCCCGGTCCGGCTCGTACGTCTCCCACGGCGCATGCCCCAGCGCGCCACGGCCCTCGAGTCGGGTTTCCCAGAACGGGTTCGGGGGAAAGGCCTCCACTCCTGCCGGGAGCGGGTCCCGGAAGGAGCGGGCCTCGGTCAGGGGGATCACGCCGGACGGCGGTTCGAGGTCGGTGAAGGCGAAGCCCCGCCGGGGGCCGCCGAAGACGGCCGTCGTCACGTGCCCGTGAGCCGTACCCGGGTTGCGCACGTCGGCGCGGACGTGGGACATCGACCGGCCACGGCGCAGGACCTCGACCTCGACCTCGACCGCACCATGGGTGACGGGCGCCACGAAAGTGGTGTGGAGGGTGCGCAGGGGTTGGTCGCCGTCGGCGAGTTCGGTGGCCATCGCCCGGACCGCCAGAGCGCTGACCACGCCCCCCTGGGGAAGGGGCCGCAAGCTCCACGACTCGTCAATCTCGCCGACGTAACGGCCCGGGTCCGTCGAGGGTGCGAGTCGGGTGACGCGGGCGAACGGCGTTGGCATGGGGGCACCCTGACGGCTGAGGGTCCCGGTTGTCAACCCGCGACGGACGCCGTCAGGACGGCGGGCCGGTCACCGTCACCGGCGTACCCACCGGAGTGAGAGGCCAGACCTGGGCGGCTACGGCGACCGGCATCTCGACGCACCCGTTGCTCTGCGGCGTGCCGTAGCTTGCCCGCACGAACCCGTGGAGCGCGTCGCCGCCGTTGAAGTAGCTGGCCCAGGGAACGGCCGGATCGTCGTAGGTGGTGCCATCGGGATTGGTCCCCTGCATGCGCGACGCGGTCACGTGCTCGAACACCGGGAAGGTCCCATCTGCCGTGTCGGCCCCCGGCGCCCCGGTGTTGACGGCGATACCGGTCATGGCCGGTGCCCCGTTCTCGTAGAGGGTGAGGGTCTGCGGCACCTGTTTGGACACCAGCACGTCGACGTAGGGAGCGGTGCTCGCCTTGGCGCCCGCCGCGTCACCCAGCAGTGCCGTCCACACCTGGTGGCCGGCGATCCCGTCCACCTGGAGGCCGTGCTGGCGTTCGAAGACCATCAGCGCGGCCTTGGTGATGGCGTTCTCGGCACCCTCGGTCCACACCGAGGTGAAGTCCGGCGGGAGTCCCGGCCACCGCCAGGCGAAGGCTCCCGGCTGGGCCGTCGCCGCGCCGGCCGGAGACGGCGGCGTGCCCGAGGGGGTAAAGGAGAGTGGCATGTAGTCCAACTGGGCCAGCAGCTGCTGGAGCCGTTCGGTGCTGGCCTGGGCCACGGTGAAGGTGACCACCACGGGTCCCGCCAGGACGGCGCCCGACGCGCTGCGCAGCCCGCTGGATCCGCCCCGGACGGTCAGCGTCTCGGTGGTCGTCGGGATGAACGGTGCCGCCGCCGTGAAGGTGAGGGCATCGGTGCCCCCGCGCCGCCACGTCCCGGGTATGGGTGGATTGAACGTCGGGAGCCCCGTCGCCCCGGCCACGGCGGCCGACAACGTCACGGAGACGGGCTGGTCGGACGGGACGTCCGTCGCCCCGGTGGCGGGCACCGTCGACACCACGGTCAGCGGTCGGGCCACGCCGGTCGGGGTCGAGGTGCGGGTCGTCGACGCGTGCGGCGAGGACTGTTGCCGATGGGTTCCGACCAGGTAGGCCCCGACGGCGGCGGCCGCCACCACGACGACGGTGGCGCTGATCCACAGCGCCCTGTGGCGACGGTGCGGCGGTATGAGGATCTGGTACTCCACTCGGCCTCCGGACGATCGACCGGCGGGGAAGCGCCCGGTCCTGCCTGCTCGGACCGAATCCCCACAAGGAGCGTACCGACCGCGCCGTGCACCGGGGCGTCGCCCAGCGGGCGGCGGACCGTCTAGTGGACAGCTAGGACCGTCCGCGTCACCGTCTCGTCGATGGCGTCGGTGCGGACCGTGTAGGTGAGCACCCAGGTCCCGGCCACTGGGAAGTCGACGTGGCCGGCGTAGTAGTGCCCGGGCCCGCTGATCACCAGCGGGACGGTGATCGGCCCGATCGACTGCGACGGCAAGCTCGTGGTGATGTCCAGCTCCGGGATGGCTCTCGGCGTGCCGAGGCTGCTCAGGACGTAGATGTGCACCTGGTTGGCCGACCCGATGCGCGCCGGGTCGATGATGGTGTTCACCTGGACGCCCAGGGTCGAGAACGAGTAACTGAACGGGAGGTCGGCCGCCTGCTTGGCCGGCACGTCGTTCACCAGCGCCGCAGTCACTCCCAACACGGCGAAGGCGACGGCCAGTTCGGCCACCACCATCCGGCGGAGCCTCCGCCGCGGCACGGGCGACGGGACGGCCGGCGCGTCCACCGTTTCGAGGACCGCCGTCGAGCCGCCGGACGGGATACGGGCGGCCATCGCTCCGGCCGGGCCGACGGTCGGCGCCGACAGCGTGCCCGACCGGCGATGCACCAGGCGCCGGCTCACTGCGCCGAGCCCGATCAGGAGCAGGACCAGGGCGATCTTGACCAGCAAGGTCCGCCCGTACGTGGTGTGGAACAGGGCGTAGACACTGCCCACCTGGCGGATCGACTGGACCACCCCGGTGGCCACCACCACGACGACGGCGGCGAACGCCACCGAGGACACCCGCAGGGTCAGCGCGAGGGGGTCCGACGGCGTCGGTTCGTCCGGGGTGCGGGGTACGAGGAAGGTGGCCAGGAGGGACAGGCCGCCGATCCACGCCGAAGCGGCCAGCAGGTGGGCTACGTCGATGCCGAGTCCGAGCAGTGGGTCGTCGCCGGTGGCGGCGTGACCGGCCAGTCCCGGCGTGGCCAGGAGACCGACGCCGACGACGCACGCCGCCCACCGCGCCCAGCCGGCGCGGTGATCACCCCGGCCGAGTCGCCCACGGAGGCCGAGTAGGACCGGGACCATGGCCACCAGCAGGAGCAGGCGGAGCAGCTCGACCTGGCCGAACCGGGTGTGAAGCACGGCGGACACGAGCGAGGGGCGGTAGGCGTCGGTGAGCGGGAGGGCCGAGGCGTAGACGCCCTGGACGGCGATGCCCGACAGGGTCGCCACCGTGAGCACCCCCCACGACCACCACAGGACCCGGCCGACCCGGCGGGACCGGCCTCCTTCTGGCCACAGGAACGACACCACGACGGCCAGGCCGACCAGGAGGAGCAGGCCCGCGAAGGCGGCGGCGCGCACACACCAGTAGGTGACGCCGACGACGGTGTCTCCACCCTGGTTGGCGATGCTGACGGCCAGGGCATTGGCCCGGGCGGCCCCCCGAGCGGTGCCGACGGAGAACACATAGGCACCGTGGACCGGGTGGGAGTCGGCCGAGATGACGCGCCAGGCCACCACATAGGTGCCGTCGGCCAGGTGGGCGGGGAGCGAGGTCGCCACGGCGTGGGAGTCTCCTCCCGGATGGTGGGCGGCGCCGGCGTCGACCCGGGCGCCCCCCGGGCCGATGACCCGCAGCGACCCGAAGTCGATCTCCACCGGCTCCCCGAAGTGCAGCACCACCTGGGTCGGCGGAACGAGGAGGACCGCCGACTCGCTCGGATCGGTCGACTCCAACTGGGCGTGGGCGCTCGCCACCCCGGGCGTCATGACCAGGAGGACCACGAGCAGCCCGAGCGCGAGGAAGGGGCGCCGCAGCCGGGTCATCACCTGCAACCTACGACCCCCGGGGGACACCGACCAGTCATCGGCACCCGGACCGGATTCCGCTTGGGCTGGTCGGGCCGCCGTCGCACCGCGTCGCTGCGCGGAGGCAGGGGTACAGACGGCAACTGCCCCCCGGTCGGACCGGGGGGCAGTTGCGCTGACTGAGGTGGCAGGTACCGCCACCGATGATGGGTCGATGCCGAACTAGTTCACGAACAGAGTGTCGCCCCGGTCTTGAACGTGTCCTTCATCGAGTAGTAGCCGTTGACCCCTGAGTTGAAGTCGAAGAACCAACCGAAGAGGGCCAGCTCCTGGACGTGGTAGTGGATCCCGCTCAGCGTCGCTGAGTCAAGCGTGCCACTCAAGGGGTCACCCACCTCGAGGTTGGCCTGGCAACCGGACACCTGCCCGGTGTGGCCCCACGACGGCGTGGCGTTGTTCACGTACGGGTCCATGGCCCACTCGCCGATCTCGTGGCTGGCCGCACTGTTGTCGGCCACCTTGGACCCGAACTCGCCGCTGGTGTCCCAGTCGGCAATCCCGTAGGTCTGCGCATTCCCGCCCGAGGCCGAACTGTTGAAGGCCGAGTGGTAGCCGAGGATGCAGCAGTTGGCGGTGCTGCCGGAGTAGAAGACCACATTCTTCGTGATGAAGACCGGGAAGTCCGTGGAGTTGACCCCGAAGGAGTGCAGCCCCGGGATCACCGTGTTCTGGATGAACGAGTCCCAGGTATTGACGTCGATCTCACCCAGCGCATTGCAGGTTCCGGGGGCGATCTCGGGGAAGTTCGTGACCGAGACGTTCTCCACCGCCGGCTCGCTGCCCTTGAGCCTGACGTGGTAGAGGGAGTTGAAGCCCGTGACGTTCCAGAAGCTCTCGCGCATCAGCTTGTCGGTGAACTGCGAGCTTCCGACGGTGGCGGACCCCGTGGACTTACCCGTCTTGTTGAAGTCGGGTCCGGCCAGAAGTCCGGCTGCCGGGCTGATGGGCTGCCCGCAGGTCGATGTCGTGGGGTTGTAGTTGTCTCCGGTGTTCGTGAACGTGATGTTCATCGGGATCTCGATGACCTTCAACGTCTTCGACGCGCCGGCGAGGGGGCTGCCACCGACCACGGTGAACGGGTAGTTGGCGCCGTTCTGGCCGGCGGTCACGGAGGACGACCACGTAGAGATGGTGGTGGCCGCCCTGGCCGCCGTGTCCAGTGCTCCCCTCGACTGGGGCTGGGCGTACGGCAGCGTGGCGAATTGGGCCTTGGCGGCACTCGGCGCCGCGGCGGCAGGGGTCGGTCCGGAGTTGCTCAAGGACCCGCTGATCACGGGAAGCCCCCCCGTCGATGAACCGGCCGCCTGGGCCGTCGCTGCGCCGGACAGGACTCCGATCAGAGTGCCGGCCGCCAGCATGGTGGCAAGGGCACTCGCGGTTGTAATTCGCATTCCTCGTCGTTTCATCTCGTCCCTAACTGTTGAGGCCCTCAGGCCGCCATTGGTCTGAATCCATGGGTGCAGACCGACCTGCTTACACCAATTGTCGTCGCCGATGTCAACCAGAATTCGTGCAACATGTGGTTCTGGCACGATTGTGCTCCAGACCGTGTCGCACAGCGCGCACGCCCTCATGGAGCGTGGTCGTTGCCCGAGGGCCGCTGCCGTCCCCATCAGGAGTTCCGCCGCGAACCGCGGCGTCTCCCACCGTCGAACCGGTCCCGAAGATGGCCGTCGCGACGGTTGCCCAGTTCCCGGGAATCGTCGCCATGACCCACGGGCATGTGCTCTCGTGCATGCTCCGCATCCATCTCGAATGGATGGATCAAAACATGTCACATGGAATTCACCCCGGCGTCACATGAAATGGAAAGCTACCTGGCCGCCCCGGTCGCAAATGGGGTCGCCAGCGCACTTGACTTCTCCTGCCTTCGCCCTATAGTTCTCTATATGACTAGTGAAGTCCTGAGGCAGACCGTGTCGTTCCACCTCAACCCGAACTCCGGGGTCCCGGCTTATCTCCAATTGGTGCAGCAGATCAAACAGGCGCTCCGGATGGGGACACTGAAGGTCGGTGACAAGCTCCCCACCGTGAAGGACGTGGTCGCAGAAGTGGCCATCAACCCGAATACCGTGATGAAGGCCTACTGGGAGCTCGAGCACGAAGGACTCGTCGAAGGCCGCCAGGGGGTCGGCACGTTCGTGGTCCAGCGTCCGAAGGGCCCCCCTCCCGACGTCCAGTCCCGACTCGCCGACTCGCTCGGACAGTGGGTGGCCGCGGCCATGGCCGAGGGTCTCGACGACGAGTCCATCGAGTCGATGCTCCGGGGCATCCTCCGATCCGGTCAGGCGGAGAGGACCGCATGAGCACCGTCGACGACTCCTTGGCCATCGAGACCCATGGCGTGGGCAAGAGATATGGGTCACAGTGGGCCCTCCAGGACTGCACGCTGGCCGTGCCGCGGGGACGGGTGACCGCACTGGTCGGACCGAACGGTGCCGGCAAGTCGACGCTGCTCCGCCTGCTCGTCGGGCTGGCCGCACCGACGACCGGTCGTGCCCAAGTGCTCGGGCGACCTCCAGCGCAGAATGACGGCTTCCTGGACAGCATCGGGTACCTCGCCCAGGACGTGCCCCTCTACAGGCGGCTCACCGCTGAAGTGAACCGGCCTGAGTTTTCCGGA
>PLZW01000007.1 GCA_003153575.1 Acidimicrobiaceae bacterium
AGTCCCGTCGAGCCGCCCGCCGAGCCGCCCGCGCCGGACATCGTTGCGGACGAGCCCCCGCCCTCCGGCCCGGTCGGCGCACGGCCGACCCTCGGCGCGGTGCGGCGCCAGTCCGCTCCTTCCGGCCCGCCAGGCGATGCCGCGGCTCCATCCGGCGCGGGGGACGGAGCCGGCGAGCCACCTGTGGACCGGTCGGAGCCGGTCGCCCACCCGTCCGAGCTGGCGCCCCCGTCGGTTCCCACCTCGTCGGCACCACTCCCGAGCCGGGACCAGCTGGTCCAGGCCTGGGGGGACCACGTCATCGGCCGGCTCCGACCCAAGGCCAAGGCCCTGTTCCAGGCCGGCCGGTTCGTGGGCGCCGACGGCGATCGGGCTCAGTTCGGCCTGCCCAACGAGACCCACCGCATCCGCTGTGAGGCGATGCGGGCCGAAGTGGAGGCCGCGCTGGCCGACCAGTTCGGCCGCCCCGTCCCGCTGGTCCTGGTGGTGGACGGGACTCCGGCCCCGCAGCCGACGCCGCCCGCCGACGAGACGCCTGTTGGGTCCCAGACGGCGGCCGCGGCCCGACCCGCGGCACCGGATCCGCCCGCACCGGCCGCTGACGATGACGCCGAAGACCTGGCCGACTTCGACGTCGGCGCCCTCGAGGTGGCCGAGATCGACAACTCGGCCGAGTCCCGGCTGCTGCAGGCGTTCCCCGGTGCTGAGGAGGTGGTCTAGATGGCGGTGTTCAACGGGCCGCTCCAGGCACTCATCGACGAGATGGGTCGGCTGCCCGGCATCGGACCGAAGTCGGCTCAGCGGATTACCTTCCACCTGTTGAAGGTGGCGCCCGAGGACGCGCTGCGGCTGGCCGAGGCCATCATCGCCGTGAAGGAGCGGATCACATTGTGTACCCGGTGCTTCAACGTGGCCGAAGGCGGCGAGTGTGCCATCTGCCTCGACGACCGGCGCGACGCCACCGTGGTCTGCGTGGTCGAGGATCCGCGGGACATCGTCTCGGTCGAGAAGACGGGTGAGTTCTCCGGCCGCTACCACGTCCTGCAGGGATCGCTGAACCCCATCGAGGGCATCGGGCCCGAGCAACTCCGGGTGCGCGAGCTGCTCGAGCGCCTCGACGACGAAGGGATCACCGAGGTGATCCTGTGCACCAACCCCAATCTCGAGGGCGAGGCCACGGCCATGTACCTGGCCCGCCTGCTCAAGCCCATGGGCCTGACCGTGACCCGGATCGCCAGCGGGCTCCCGGTCGGCGGCGACCTCGAGTACGCCGACGAGCTGACGCTCGGCCGGGCCCTCGAGGGTCGTCGGGTGGTCGACGCCTGACCCCGTCCGGAGCGTCCCGGGGCTGCGTCCACTGGGCCACCATGGGGTGATGGATCCACGCGCACCCAACGCTGTCCGCCACCTCTGGATCCTCCGGCACGCCAAGGCGGCGGCCGAAGGGCCGTGGGGGAGCCGGGACCGTGACCGGACATTGACCGCCCGCGGCCGCCGCGACGCCTCAGCCCTCGGGGCACGCCTGGCGGCCGGTGCCCCGCTGCTCGGTACCCCGGGTCTCGTCCGACCCGAGGTGGCCCTGTGCTCGGCGGCGGTGCGCACGGTGCAGACGGCCGAGTTGGTGCTCGCCGAGTTCCCGGACCGGGTCCCGTTCGACTCCTACCGGTCGCTCTACCAGGCGGGTCCCGACACCGTCCTCACCTACCTCCGGGAGGTCGACGAGCACGTCCGGTCGGTCCTGGTGGTCGGGCACAACCCGACGATGTACCACCTCACGTGGGACCTGCTGGAGCCGGGCTCCGGCGACCGCGACACCCTGGAGGCCCGGGGCTTCCCGACCTGCGCGTTGGCCGTCATGTCGCTGCGGGTGGACGCGTGGGAGGACGTGGCCGACGGGACGGCGGCCCTCTCCGGCCTGTTCGCCCCGCCGTATTGACTGCGGTCACACCCGGGGGGCGCCTCCCGGTGATCAGGCCCCCCGGTGATCAGATGGTGCGCAGCACGGCGGCGTCGCCCTGACCGCCACCGCCGCACAGGCTGACGGCGGCGGTCCCGCCGCCCCTGCGCTTGAGCTCGAGCAGGGCGGTGAGGGCGAGGCGGGTGCCCGACATGCCGACCGGGTGGCCGAGGGCGATGGCCCCGCCGTTCACGTTGACGATGTCGCCGCTGATGCCGAGGTCGTCGGCCGAGGCCAGGCCGACGGCGGCGAAGGCCTCGTTGATCTCGAAGAGGTCGATGTCGCCCACGGACAGGCCGGCCTTGCCCAGCGCCACCGTGGTGGCGTGGGAGGGCTGGTGGAGGAGCGACGGGCTGGGGCCGGCCACCTGCCCGTAGCTGACCAGTTCGCCCAGCGGGGTCACGCCCAGCTCCTCGGCCTTGGCCCGGGACATCACGACCACGGCGGCGCCACCGTCGGAGATCTGGCTGGCGTTGCCCGCGGTGATGGTGCCCTCCTTGTCGAAGGCGGGCCGCAGCTTGGCCAGCGACTCGGCCGTCGTGTCGGCCCGGACCCCTTCGTCGGTGTCGACCACGAGGGCGTCACCCTTGCGCTGGGGCACCTCGACCGGGACGATCTCCTCGGCGAACTTGCCGTCCTTGATGGCGGCGGCGGCGCGCTCGTGGGAGAGGGCGCTGAAGGCGTCCTGGCGCTCGCGGGACACTCCGTTGGCCCCGTTGTAGCGCTCGGTCCCCAGCCCCATGGCGCACTGGTCGAAGGCGCAGAACAGGCCGTCGTACATCATCGAGTCGACGAGCTTGCCGTCGCCGATCCGGTAGCCGGCCCGGGCGCCGGGCAGGAGGTAGGGGGCCTGGGTCATCGACTCCATGCCGCCGGCGACGACGATGTCGGCCTCGCCGGCGTTGATCAGCAGGTCCGCCAAGTAGATGGCGTTGAGGCCGGAAAGGCAGACCTTGTTGACGGTGGTCGCGGCCACGCTCATCGGGATCCCGGCTTTTACGGCGGCCTGGCGGGCGGTGATCTGCCCGGTCCCGGCCAGGATGACCTGGCCCATGAAGACGTAGTCGACCTGGTCCGGTGCCACTCCGGCCCGCTCGAGGGCGGCGGCGATGGCGAACCCGCCCAGCTCGGTGGCGGCGAAGCCGCCGAGTGCGCCCGACAGCTTGCCGATCGGCGTGCGGGCTCCTGCGACGATGACGGATCCGGACATGGCAACCTCCGCGGCCTGCTGGCCGATTCAGGCGGCATCCCCCCAGTGGGCACGCCACGACGACAGGTGGCCATGATACGGCCTGGGCCGACTTGTGCCACCCGGGACGCCCCGTCGCCCGGGGACCGGGCGGCCACGTCGGGCTATCCTCCACCCCCATGCAGGAATTCCTCTCCGCCATCCTGGCCGGCGCCTCCGGCGAGGAGATCGCCGCCATCCCGATCCCCGAGTCCTACCGCGCGTCGTTCGTCAAGCGTGACGAGACGGACATGTTCGAGGGCATGGAGTCCGAGGACAAGGACCCGCGCAAGTCTCTCCACGTCGGCGAGGTCCCTACCCCCGAGCTCGCCCCCGACGAGGCCTACATCGCGGTCATGGCCAGCGCCATCAACTTCAACACCGTCTGGACCTCGATCTTCGAGCCCCTCCCCACCTTCGGGTTCCTCGACCGCCTCGGTCGCGAGGGCGTGTGGGGCGCCCGTCACGCCCTCGACTACCACGTGGTCGGCTCCGACGCCTCGGCCGTGGTCCTCCAGGTCGGCTCCGCCGTCCGCAACTGGGGCCCCGGCGACAAGGTCACCGTGCACTGCAACTACGTGGACGACCAGAGCCCGACCGCCCACGACGACTCGATCCTGGCCGACAATCAGCGCATCTGGGGCTTCGAGACCAATTTCGGCGGCTTGGCCGACTTGGCCGTCGTGAAGGCCAACCAGCTGATGCCCAAGCCGGCGCACCTGTCGTGGGAGGAGGCGGCCGTCAACGCCCTGTGCAACTCGACCTCCTACCGGATGCTGGTATCCCACAACGGGGCCCCGATCACCCAGGGGGACAAGGTGCTCGTCTGGGGTGCGTCGGGCGGGCTCGGCGCCTACGCGGTGCAGTACTGCCTGAACGGTGGGGCCACACCGGTGGGCGTGGTGTCGTCGCAGTCCAAGGTGGACCTCCTCCACGAACTCGGCGTCGAGGCGGTCATCGACCGCAAGGCCGCCAACTACCGGTTCTGGAAGGACGAGCACACCCAGGACGAGTCCGAGTGGCGCCGCCTGGGCAAGGACATCCGCGGCCTGGTCGGCGACGACGTCGACATCGTGTTCGAACACCCCGGACGCCAGACCATGGGGGCCTCGGTGTTCGCGGCCAAGCGGGGCGGGACCATCGTCACCTGCGCGGCGACCTCGGGCTACATGATCGAGTACGACAACCGCCACCTGTGGATGAAGCTCAAGACCATCAAGGGCTCCCATTTCGCCAACTACCGCGAGGCGTGGGACGCCAACCAGCTGGTGTGCGAGGGCAAGATCCTGCCGCCCCTGTCGGCCGTGCACACCCTGGACAACGTGGGCGACGCCGCCTACCAGGTCCACCGGAACCTCCACGAGGGCAAGATCGGCGTGCTCTGCCTGGCCCCCGAGGAGGGACTCGGTATCGACGACCACGAGCTGCGTCAACGGGTCGGCGAGGATCGGATCACGCTCTTCCGGAGGCACGGGGCGTGACGGCGATGCTGCTGACCGAGATCGACCACGTGGCCATCGCCGTGCCCGACCTGGACGCGGCCATCGCCTACTACGCAGAGACGTTCGGGGCCACGGTCGCCCATCGTGAGCGCATCGACTCCGACGGGGTCGAGGAGGCACTGCTCAACGTGGCCGACAGCTACGTCCAACTGCTGACGCCGACCAGCGACTCGTCGCCCGTCGCCAAGTACCTGGAGAAGAAGGGCCCCGGCATCCACCACGTGGGCTACCGGGTGGCTGACTGCGCCGCCGCACTGCAGTCGGTCAAGGACCACGGCGGCCTGGTCATCGACGAGCAGCCCCGACCCGGCTCGCGCGGTACGACGGTGGCCTTCATCCATCCGAAGGGTGCCTTCGGCACCCTGATCGAGCTGGTGCAGGAGTAGGCGACCGCACGCATGGACACCGCCTCCCGGACTGACGCCCCGCCGACCGCCGGCGGGAGCGATGCCGCGGGGGTGCGCAGTCCGGCCCGGCCGGCCGCGACCGTCCCCGGCGTGGGCATCGGACTACCGCAGATCCGGGCCCGGTCGACCACGGCGCCGGCACCGGTCCCCTCCCTCGACGAGGCAGCGGACCCGGACACGCCGACGGCGGACGCTCACGCCGACGAGACCCCGTCGGCCGGGCCGGCCGGCATCGCTACCGCACCTGCGGCCGCACCGGCCCCCGCGTCGTTCCCACCCGGCGTCGCCGCCAAGCTGGGCACCTACGTGTACCTGCTGGTCGACGCCCGGACCGGACGCCCCTTCTTCGTCGGGCGCGGGCGGGGCGACCGCTGCCACCGCCACGTCGAGGCGGCCCGGGCCGCGGCGGGCCACGGCGCGCCGTCGTCGAAGTACCCGCTGCTCGACCGGATCCGCGAGGCCGAGTCCGGCGGCCGGCCGGTCCGGATCGAGATCCTGCGCCGCGGACTGACGCCGGCCGAGGCCGACCTGGTCGAAGCCACGGTGGCTGATGCCCTCGGCCTCGGGTACGAGACCCGGCTGGGGAGCCAGCGGAGTCCCTCGCACGTGGTGGGCGCCGCCCTGGCCAAGCGGGCCAAGATCAGGCAGGACCACGGGATCGTCCTGCTCCGGGTGGGCCCCCACGGGTCGGCCACCGACTACGCCTCGGCCCGCCACGGTTGGCGGATCGGCAAGCGCTGGGTGGATGCCGCTTCGGGCCGGTCCCCCACGTGGGCCGCGGTCGTCGCCGGCGATCTGGTGGACGCCGTCTACCGGATCGACGCCTGGGTGCCCTCGCCGTCAGCGGCGGGCGCCGTCTCCGACCGCTTCTCGTTCGTCGGGACACCGGACCCCGAACTCGATGCCCGCTATGCCGGACGGAGCGTGCGGGCCTACCTGGGCACGGGCACGCCGAGCGCGATCACCTACGTCTGGTGCGGGCCCCACTGGGTCATCACGGCCCAGTAGCGCGGCACCTGTCCCTGATCCAGCCCCTCCGGTGGTTCCGATAGCCTCACCGTCCATGGATCACACGATGACCCAACGCCTCGAGGACCTCGCCGAGCGCCGCGAGCTGGCCCGCAACGCCGGCTCGCCCCGGGCGGTGGAGAAGCACCACGCCAAGGGCAAGATGACCGCCCGCGAGCGCATCGACTACCTCCTCGACGACGGCTCCTTCCAGGAGCTCGACATGCTGGCCCGTCACCGGGCCCACGGCATGGGCCTCGAGGAGAACCGGCCCTACACCGACGGCGTGATCACCGGCTTCGGCACCATCGACGGCCGCCGGGTGTGCGTGTTCAGCCAGGACTTCACCGTGTTCGGCGGTGCCCTGGGCGAGGTCTTCGCGGAAAAGATCCACAAGGTCATGGACTTGGCCTCGTCCATCGGGGTGCCGATGATCGGCCTCAACGACGGGGCCGGGGCCCGCATCCAGGAAGGTGTGGTCTCCCTCCACTCCTACGGTGGGATCTTCCACCGCAACGCCCAGGCCTCCGGGGTGATCCCCCAGATCAGCGTCATCCTCGGGCCCTGCGCCGGAGGGGCGGTCTACAGCCCGGCCATGACCGACTTCATCTTCATGGTCCAAGAGACCAGCCACATGTTCATCACCGGTCCCGACGTGGTGAAGACGGTGACGGGCGAGGACGTGACCCTGGAGGAGCTCGGCGGGGCGATGAGCCACGCCACCAAGTCCGGGGTCGCGGCCTTCGTCGCCCCCGACGAGAAGTCGTGCCTCGACGACGTCCGCTACCTGCTCAGCTTCCTGCCCTCCAACAACCTGGAGGAGGCACCGCTGCTGCGGACCGGCGACGATCCCGAGCGGCTCACCCCCGAGCTCTCCGCGCTCATGCCCGAGTCGCCCAACCAGCCCTACGACATGAAGAAGGTCATCGAGGCGGTGGTCGACGACGGCGAGTTCTTCGAGGTCAACCACCACTGGGCCATGAACCTGGTGTGCGGCTTCGCCCGCATCGACGGCCGGGCGGTCGGCATCGTCGGCAACCAGCCGCAGATGCTGGCCGGCGTGCTCAACATTGACGCCTCGGAGAAGGGTGCCCGATTCGTGCGCACCTGCGACGCCTTCAACGTGCCGCTCATCACCTTCGTCGACGTGCCGGGGTTCATGCCCGGCACCGACCAGGAGTACGGCGGGATCATCCGCCACGGCGCCAAGCTGCTGTACGCCTACTGCGAGTCGACCGTCCCCCGCGTCCAGATCATCACCCGCAAGGCCTACGGCGGGGCCTATGTGGTCATGAACTCCAAGTCGATCGGCGCCGACCTGGCCTTCGCCTGGCCCTCGGCCGAACTGGCCGTGATGGGTCCCGAGGGGGCGGTCGAGATCGTCTACCGCCGGGACCTGGCCGAAGCGGCCGACCCGGTGGGCCGGCGCAAGGAGCTGGTCGAGGAGTACACCGAGCGCTATGCGAATCCGTACGCGGCCGCCGAACGGGGCTACGTCGACGACGTCATCGACCCGGCCGAGACCCGTCGGATCCTGGTGCGCAGCTTGGACCTCCTGGTCTCCAAACGCGAGGACCTCCCCAAGCGCAAGCACGGGAACATGCCGCTGTGAGCGAGCCCGAGACAATCGACCCGGCGGTGCTGGCCGTGCTGGCCGCCGCCGTCGACCAGGTGTGGCCGCGACCGGCGGTGGTCGTGGCCGACGGCCCGTCGGGCCCGCCGGCCTGGAGGTTCAGCGGAAGGTGGTGGACACGTCCGGCGAATACCCGGCGCGACCGCCCCTGGACCGGGGGCTGACCACCAGGCGCGACCTCAGTCGGTGCCGGTGACGAAGTCGATGAGACGCTCGACGGCACCCACCAACTCGGGCTCGAGGTCGGCGTAGCTGGACACCGACGCCAGGATCTTCCGCCAGGCGGTCGGCGGATCACCCAGGTCGAGCGCCCGGCAGACCCCGACCTTCCACTCCGTGCCCATGGGGATGTGGGGCCAGGCCCCGATGCCGAGCACCGACGGTCGCACCGCCTGCCACACGTCGACGAACGGCGTACCGGTGATCAGGACATCCGGCTGCCGCAGGCCCCCGGCGATGCGGGACTCCTTGCTGCCGTCCACCAGGTGGTCGACCAGGACGCCCAGTCGACGGGCCGGTCCCGGGTGGAATTCGGCGATGGCACGGTCGAGATGGTCGATCCCGTCGAGCCGCTCCACCACGACGCCCTCGACGCGGAGGTCGTCCCCCCAGACGCGCTCGACGAGCTCGGCGTCGTGGACCCCTTCCACCCACACCCGGCCGGCGCGGGCCACGCGGGCCGGTGCATCGGCCACCGAAAGGGAGCCCGAGGCGGTGATGGCCGGAGAGCGATCCGGTGCGGGCGCCGGTCCCCGCTCCAAGCTGACCGCCCTGCCGTCGACGGCGAAGGCGCCGGGAGCCGAGCGGAAGACGCGCTCCTGGCCGGTCCGCCCCCGGATCTCGACCCCGCCACCCTCGATCCGCACCAGCGTGCCGCTGAATCCGCTGGCCCGGTGCACCAGCGTCATGCCGGGCACGGCCGACACCTTGGGATAGGTGGCGGCCAGTCTGTCGGCGAGCGGGGCATCGATCGGGCCGGACAGGATGCCCGATGAACGGCGCGTCGACTGTGGGTCTCGGGTGGCCACGCGGTGACCCTACCAACGGTGGGTGGTCCCGCTGGGGAAGGTGTCCGGCCGCCCCCGGTCAGCCCACCGATGCGGCCCGGTGGCGCTCGACCAGGTCGATCATGTCCTCCATCATCTGGCCGATGGCGAAGTCCTTGGGCGTGTAGACCCGGGCCACGCCTTTGCCCAGCAGGACGACCTCGTCCTCCGGGGGGATGATCCCACCGACCACCACCGGTGCGTCGACCCCCTCGGCCCGCAGCCGCTCGACCACCTCGGGTACCAGCTCCAGGTGGCTGCCGGACAGGATGGAGATGCCGACCACGTCGACGTCCTCATCCCGGGCTGCCGCCGCGATCTCGGCGGGGGAGAGGCGGATCCCCTGGTAGACGACCTCGAACCCGGCATCCCGGGCGGCCACGGCGATCTGTTCGGCCCCGTTCGAGTGCCCGTCGAGCCCGGGCTTGGCCACCAGCAATCGGGGTGGTCCCCCGGACCGCTCGGCCAGCGCCTTGGACCGGGCGACCACCCGCTGGAACTCCGCCCCCCGGTGGCCGACCCCTCCGCCGACCCCCGTCGGGGCCCGGTACTCGCCGAAGACGTCGCGCAGTGCGCCCGCCCATTCGCCGGTGGTTCCGCCGGCGTGGGCCAGGGCGACGGTGGCCGGCATGACGTTGTCGGTCCCCTCGGCGGCCCGCCGGAGGTCGTCGAGGGCGCGCTGGACGGCGGCCCCGTCCCGTGCCGCCCGCCACGCCTCGACGTCGGAGCGCAGCTGGGACTCCACCGCGGGGTCGACCCGCAGGATCGACCCGCCCCCGTCACCGGCCGCAGCCAGTGGCGAGTCGGCCGTCTCGGTGAAGCAGTTCACGCCCACCACCTGGAGTTCACCCGTCTCGATCCGCCGGACCCGCTCCGACTGGCTGCCGACCAGGCGGGACTTGAGTTCGTCGATGGCCTCGAACGCGCCGCCCAGGGCCAGCACGTCCTCCAACTCGGCCCACGACGCCTCGGCGACTTCGGCGGTCTTCTTCTCGATGACCACCGAGCCGTCGAAGATGTCGCCGTACTCCAGCAGGTCGGACTCGAAAGCCAGGACCTGCTGGATGCGCAGCGACCACTGCTGGTCCCATGGCCGGGGGAGGCCGAGTGCCTCGTTCCAAGCCGGGAGCTGGAGGGCGCGGGCGCGGGCCTTCTTGGACAGGGTCACCCCGAGGGCCTCGAGCACGATCCGCTGGATGTTGTTCTCCGGCTGGGCCTCGGTCAGGCCCAAGGAGTTGACCTGGACGCCGTAGCGCATGCGGCGCAGCTTGGGATCGTCGACTCCGTAGCGCTCGACGCAGACCCGGTTCCACAGCTCGGTGAAGGCCCGCATCTTGCAGGTCTCCTCGATGAAGCGCACGCCGGCGTTCACGAAGAACGAGATCCGACCGACCACGTCGGGGAACTGCTCGTCCGGGATCTGGCCCGAGGCGCGCACGGCGTCGAGCACGCCGATGGCGGTGGCCAGGGCGTAGGCCACCTCCTGGTGGGGCGTGGCACCGGCCTCCTGGAGGTGGTAGCTGCAGACATTGATCGGGTTCCACTTGGGGACGTTGCGGACCGTGTAGGCGATGGTGTCGACCGTCAGTCGCCGGCTCGGCAGGGGCGGGAAGATGAACGTCCCCCGCGACAGGTACTCCTTCATGATGTCGTTCTGGGTGGTGCCGGACAGGACCCTGGGGTCGACGCCGCGGTCCTCGGCGTTGGCGATGTACAGACCGAGGAGCCACGCCGCGGTGGCATTGATGGTCATCGACGTGTTCATCGACTCCACCGGGATCTGGTCCATGAGCTCGGCCATGTGTCCGAGGTGGGCGACGGGGACGCCGACCTTGCCGACCTCGCCGGCGGCGGCCGGGTCGTCGGGGTCGTACCCGATCTGGGTCGGGAGGTCGAAGGCGATCGACAGGCCCGTCTGCCCCTTGGCCAGGTTGGTCCGGTAGAGCTCGTTGGAGGCCTTGGCCGTCGAGTGGCCCGAATAGGTCCGCATCACCCACGGCTTGTCGCGCACAGGCGTGCCGTCGAGGGACCCTTTCGCCCCGTTGCCCCGCACTGCCTTGTCGACCTCGCTCATACCCTCATTGTTGCCCGAATGGGGCCGGAACGACAGATGGGCCCGCCGGCGGCCGGCTACTTCTTGTAGTCGAGGAAGCCTTTGCCGGACTTGCGGCCCAGCTGCTCGGCGGTGACCATGCGGCGCAGCAGCGGCACGGCGGCGTAATTCGGGTCCCGGAACTCGTCGTACAGGGCGTCCAGGATGGCCAGCGACGTGTCGAGGCCTACCAGGTCCAACAACGCGAAGGGACCCATCGGGAACCCGCACCCGCCCTTCATGGCGGCGTCGATGTCCTCGATGGAGGCCACGCCCTGCTCGTGGAGGCGAATGGCATTGTTGAGATAGGGGAAGAGGAGCGCGTTGACGATGAAGCCGGCCTGGTCCTTGACCTCGACCGGCGTCTTGCCGCAGGCCTCGGCGAATTGGCGGGCCGCGGCGATGGTGTCGTCCGAAGCCGTCAGGGGGCGGACCACCTCCACCAGCGACATCACCGGGGCGGGATTGAAGAAATGGATGCCGCACACCTGGTCGGGCCGGCCGGTCTCCATGGCCATCTCGATTACCGGGAGGGTGGAGGTGTTGGTGGCCAGGATGGCGTGGTCGCCGGTGATCCGGTCCAGGTCGCTGAAGAGCTGCTTCTTGACAGCCAGGTCCTCGACCACGGACTCGATGACCAGGTCGCAGCCCTTGAGGGCGTCGAGCTCGGAGGTGCCGGTCACCCGGCCCAGAGCCTGGTCACGCTCCTCCTCGGTCTTCTTGCCCTTCTCCACCTGGCGGTTGAGGGACTTCTCGAGGGCGGCCAGGGTGGCGTCGGCGGTCGACTGGCTGCGGGACCGCAGCACCACCTCGAACCCGCTGACGGCGGCCGTCTCGGCGATGCCCGACCCCATGATCCCCGAACCGACGATTCCTACGCGTGCGATGGACATGGGAGGTGATGCTAGCGGTGGCGCCCGGGGGCCGCCGACCGACGGGCCGCTTGCCGTCCAGGCAGGTGACCGCGACGATGGCGGGGTGACCGACGCCCCGACAATCGTCCCGCCCGACGCCTCGCTCCACGACGGGGCGCGCCGACACGGGCCCCACCGGTCCAGGGGGCGGATGGGGAGGCGGGGCCTGTACAGCCGGAGACTCCGGGCCCTCGACGAGCGTTGGTCCCTTCCCGGCAAGCTGCTGGCCACCGCCCTGGCCCACCCCGAGCCACTGCTGGCCCTGTTGCGCCGGGGCGGCCGGGTGACGCGCGACGGTCGGGTCCTCCACCGGGGCGTGCAGGCACTGCTGGAGCTGTCGAACCTCCTCGAGAGGAGCACGACCAGGGGCGATGGAATACCGGACCCCCTGGAGACCCGGGACGTGTTCGTGGCCACCACGAGGCTGGCCATGCCGTCCCGCACCGACATCCACGTCAACGACCGGCTCATCGCCGGTCCCGAGGGCGCGCCGGACCTCCTGGTTCGGATCTACCGCCGGTTCGGGGTGGGGATCGGCCGGCCGGACGCCCTCCCGCCGGCCATCACCTACTTCCATGGCGGTGGATGGGTGATCGGGAACCTGGACTCCCACGACGGCTCGTGCCGTCTGCTGGCCGCGGTGACCGGGTGCGTGGTGGTGGCTGTCGACTACCGGCTGGCCCCGGAACACCCGTTCCCCGCCGCCATCGAGGACTGCCTGGCGGCCTACGCCTGGGTGCAGCGGAGCCACCGCGCGCTCGGGACGGCCCCCGGTCGGGTCGGCGTGATGGGCGACAGCGCCGGAGGCAACCTCGCCGCGGTGGTGGCCTTGGGCACCCGCACCGGCGACCTGCCCGCGCCGGTGGCCCAGGGCCTTATCTATCCCGCCCTCGACGCCCGGTTGGACTCGCCGTCCATCCACGAGATGGGCGAGGGGTTCCTCCTGACCTTGGCGGGCATGCAGGCGTACCGGGGTCACTACCTGCCCGATCCGGCGGACTGGGAGACGTGGCGGGCGTCCCCGCTGCTGGCCGAGGACAAGCGGGGCGTGGCACCTGCCCTCGTCGTGACGGCCGGCTTCGACCCGCTGCGGGACGACGGGTCCGGGTACGCCGCCGACCTGGAGGCCGTCGACGTGGAGGTCGAGTACCGCTGCTACGACGACATGGTCCACGGGTTCTTCGGCATGGGCGTGGTGCCCGACTGCCTGGCGCTGGCCACCGAGGTGTGCGATGCCATGGGCGCGCTCATGCGCCGGGCATCGGCCACCGCCGACGGCTGAGCGGCCGGCAGAGGGCCTCTACACTCCCCGTCATGGACGCGACACCTGGAATCCTGGCCCTGGTCGGCGGAGGCGAATGGCAGGAGGGTTGCGACTTCGACGCGGGGTTCCTCACCGCTTCGGGGACCGATCAGGTCCTGGTCCTGCCGACGGCCGGCGCCTACGAGCACCCTGAGCACCTGGTCGTACGCGCCGGCGAGTGGTTCGCGCACCTGGGCGGCAAGGTCGAGGGACTGATGGTGGTCAACCGGGCCGACGCCGAGAACGACGGTGCCGCCGACATCGTGCGCCGGGCCCGGATGATCTACCTGGCCGGGAGCTCGCCCATGCACATCCGCAGCGTGCTCAAGAACTCGGCGGTCTGGCATGCACTGGTGGCGGCCTGGGGCGACGGTGCCGTGGTCGTCGGCTCGTCGGGGGCGGCCATGGCCCTCACCGACCCGATGGTGGATGCCCGGGGCGGCGGCTTGACCATCGGGCTCGGCCTGTTGCGAGGAGTGGCGGTCGTGCCCCACTTCGGCGACGCGGCCGAGGACGGCACGGGGGAGAAGCTCCACCGGTCGGTGCTGCTCGCCCCGCGCGGCACCCCGGTGGTCGGGATCCCCGAGCGGACGGCCCTCGTCCGCGATCCGGGCGGCGCCTGGCGCTCGGTCGGCGCGGGGTCGGTGACCGTCTACCTGGACGGTGCCAAGGCGGCCGACGGGCTGGCGGCCTTGCCCACCTGAGCCGACGCCGGCCTGACCCGAGGGGGGCTCAGTCGGCCTCGGTGATGGTGACCGACTCGATGATGACGGGCTGGGACGGCGAGCCCGACCGGCTGCCGACCGACTCGATGCCCTTCACCACGTCGAGGCCTTTGACGACCTTGCCGAAGAGCGAGTAGCTCGGGGGCAGGCCCACGCCGTCGGGACCGCTGACGATGAAGAACTGGCTGCCATTGGTGTTGGGGCCGGAGTTGGCCATGGCGATGGATCCGATCTCGTAGCGCCCGGGGGCGGGCAGCTCGTCGGCGAACTTGTAGCCGGGACCACCGCGGCCGGAGCCTTCGGGGTCACCGCCTTGGCACATGAAGCCGGGGATGATCCGGTGGAAGATGACCCCGTCGTAGTAGTGCCACCGGGCCAGGAAGACGAAGTTGTTGACCGTCAGCGGTGCCCCGATGTGGTCGAGGGCGATCGTCAGCGAGCCCTTGTTGGTCAGCATCTCCGCCGTGTACGTCTTGGTCGGGTCGATGATCATGGGCGGTGCCGAGTCGAAGCGCTGGGTCTTCGGGCTGGAGCCGTCTGCTGCGGGGACCTCGGGGGCCATGGTCCACCTCCTGGTGGGTTCGATCGGATGGGTGGGCGGAAGCCCGGTGCCGGACCTGCCCGGCTACGACGCGGTGACGGTCACCGAGAGCATGCGGTGGGTGACGGTGGGCGGGATGCCCGCCTGGCTGCCGGCGGCGTTGATGGACTGCACGACGCTCATCCCCGACGTGACCTGTCCGAACAGCGCGTACTGGGGCGGCAGCGCCTCGCCCTGGGCCCCGGCCACGATGAAGAACTGGTTGCTCGTGGTCCCGTTCGGCGCCTGGCTGGTCTTGGCCATGGCCAGCGAGCCCAACGGGTACTGCGGGGTGGCCGTGGCCGGCACTTCGCCCTGGACCGTGTAGCCGACGCTGCCGGAGGTGGTACCCGTCGGGTCGCCGGTCTGGTTGACGAACTGGGGGATCACCCGGGCGAAGGTGTTGCAGTCGTAGTACTTCTTGTCGGCCAGGAACGCGAAGCTGTTGACGGCCACCGGCGCCGTCTTGGCGTCCAGGGTGGCCACGATGGTCCCGAGGTCGGTCTTGATCGTGACGGTGTAGGTCTTCGTCGTGTCGATGGACATCGGCGGTGCCGAGTACTGCGGGTTGGGGAGCGCCGTGGACGGGCTCGCCGGGCAGCCGGCGGCCCTGGAGGCGGCATTGGCCGTCGCCTGGGCGGCCGAGGCCGGCGCCGTCGTGCTGGTCGTCGTCGTGGTCGCCGTGGACTTGGCGCCCGGCTTGAAGAGCAGGAAGGACACACCCACCACGACCAGCACGGCGATGCCGATGGTGATGGCCCGGCGGTAGCCCCGACGGCGTTTGGCCGCCTTCTCCGCCGCCTCACGACGCAGCTGTCGACCGGCCTTTTGACGTTCACGCTTCTCGGTTCCCACGGTCCTGCAGGGTAGCCGGTCCCAACCGGGGTCCCGAATCGCGTCGCCGACCGGCACCCGGGGTCGGGGACGGTGCGTTGTAGCCTTGTGGGCCATGCCGCTCGTCGTCCAGAAGTTCGGTGGTACGTCGGTCGGCGACGCCGATCGCATCCGTGCCGTGGCCGACCATGTGGCCCGGACCCGGCGCGCCGGCAACGACGTCGTGGTGGTCGTCAGCGCCATGGGCAAGACGACGGACCAGCTGGTCCGGTTGGCCGCCGACGTGAGCTCGGTGCAGCCCGACCGCGAGATCGACATGCTGCTCAGCTCGGGCGAGCGGATCACCATGTCGCTGCTGTGCATGGCCCTGGCCGACCTCGGCGTCGAGGCGGTTTCCTTCACCGGAAGCCAGGCCGGAATGATCACCGACACCGCCCACACCCGGGCGAAGATCCTGGAGGTCCGGGGCGACCGTCTCCTGGCGACCCTGGAGGCGGGCGGCGTGCCGGTGGTGGCCGGGTTCCAGGGCGTGTCGCTCGACCGGGAGGTCACCACCCTCGGCCGGGGCGGCTCGGACACCACGGCGGTGGCCCTGGCCGCGGCGCTGGGCGCCGACGCCTGCGAGATCTACACCGACGTCTCCGGGGTCTTCACCACCGATCCCCGAATCGTGCCCGAGGCCCGCAAGCTGGGCCGGATCAGCTACGAGGAGATGCAGGAGATGGCGGCCACCGGGGGTCGGGTGCTGGCCCTCCGGTCGGTCGAATTCGCCCGGAACCACAACGTCCGGCTCCACGTCAGGTCCAGCTTCACCTGGGAGCCGGGCACGTGGGTCGAAGAGGAGGATGCCCAGATGGAGCAAGCCGTCGTCACCGCGGTGACCCACGACCTGTCCGAGGCCAAGGTCACCGTCACCGGGGTACCCGACAGGCCGGGTCTGGCCGCCCGGCTCTTCCGGGGCCTGGCCGACCGGAACATCAACGTGGACATGATCGTCCAGAACATCTCGCTGCACGGGACGACCGACATCTCGTTCACCATCCCCGAGACCGACCTGGCGGCCAGCACCGAAGTCTGCGAGTTGCTGGTTCCCGAGCTCGGCGCCACCGGCGTGGTCAGCGACGACGACGTGGCCCGGGTGTCGTTGATCGGCGTGGGCATGAAGACCCATCCCGGCGTGACCGCCCTCACCTTCGAGTCCCTGGCCAAGGAAGGCATCAACATCGAGATGATCTCGACGTCGTCGATCCGCATCTCGTGCCTCATCCGGGCCGAGCGGGCCGAGGACGCGGTGCGGGCCCTGCACGCCGCCTTCGAGCTCGCGTAAGGGTTCGAGCCCGCGCAACGGGCCGGGCCCGGGCCGCCGGGCCCGGCGGCCCCCCGTAGACTGACGGCCATGCGCATCGGAGTGGTCGGGGCAACGGGGCAGGTCGGGACCGTGATGCAGGCGATCCTGGAGCAGCGCGCCTTCCCGGTCGACGAACTCCGCCTCTTCGGCTCCTCCCGGTCGGCGGGTCGCACACTGGCATTCCGGGGTCGTGACCTGGTGGTCGAGGACGCGGCGGGGGCCGACCCGTCGGGCATCGACATCGCCCTCTTCTCGAGCGGCGCCACCGCCTCTCGCCAGCTGGCCCCCCGGTTCGCGGCGGCGGGAGCGATCGTGGTCGACAACTCCTCGGCATGGCGGATGGATCCCGACGTGCCCCTGGTGGTGCCCGAGGTCAACGAGTCGGCGCTGGCGTCGATCCCGAAGGGGATCGTGGCCAACCCCAACTGCACGACCATGGTGGCCATGCCGGTGCTCAAGCCGCTCGACGACGCCGCCGGCCTGCACCGGCTGGTGGTCGCCACCTACCAGTCCGTGTCGGGCTCGGGTCTGGCCGGCGTGGCCGAGCTCGACGCCCAGCTGCGGGCCACCGTCGACGGGGCCGCCGGCCTCACCTTCGACGGGGCCGCGGTGTCGGGGCCACCCGCCACCGTCTTTCCCGACACCATCGCCCACAACGTCCTGTCGATCGCGGGCTCACTGGTGGAGGATGGTTCGGGGGAGACCAACGAGGAGCAGAAGTTCCGGGACGAGAGCCGCCGGATCCTCGGGATCCCCGACCTGGTCGTGACCTGCACCTGTGTCCGCGTCCCGGTGTTCACCGGCCACTCGCTGGCCATCGTGGCCGAGTTCGACCGGTCGATCACCCCCGACGAGGCCACCAAGTTGCTCGACGGTGCGCCCGGGGTGGAGCTGTCCGACCTCCCGACACCGCGCCGGGCGGCGGGTATCGACCCGTCGCTGGTCGGACGGATCCGGGTGGCCGACGGTGCCCCCCACGCGCTGGCCCTCTTCGTGAGCGGGGACAACCTACGCAAGGGCGCGGCGTTGAACGCCGTGCAGATCGCCGAGTCGTTGGTGCGCCTCGGCGTCGTGGCCTGACCCCGCCGATAGGCCTGGCGGCTCCCGATCAGGCCGGGGCGTCGCCGACGGTGGGGCTCGTGCGGGCCAGCACGGCCACCCGCTTCGCCAGATTGACGGCGTGGTCGCCGAACCGCTCGTAGAAACGGGCCAGCAGAGCCAGCTCGACGGCCACCGGCAGGGGCATCGTGCCCGCCACCACCTCGACGGTAAGGCTGACGTGGAGGTCGTCCATCTCGTCGTCGAGGTCGTCGACCAGTGCCCATCCCGAAGCCTGTCGCTCGGCATAGGCGTCGGTGGTGGCCCGCCACATGTGGACGGCCACTTCGCCCATGCGCTCGAGCAGGCCCCGGCTGCGGGCCGACAGCTCGGCACCGAGGCCGCGGGCGGCCCGGCGGGCGACGTGCTCGGCCAGGTCGCCGTTGCGCTCGAGGTCGGGCAGCATGCGGATGACGGTGACCAGGTAGCGGAGCTGGTTGGGAGAGGTGATGCCGGCCACCGTGAGCTGCTGCAGCGTCAGCTCCTCGATGTCGTGGCACAGCGAGTCGACCACCTCGTCGCGATCGGCCAGGGCCTTCGCCGCCTCGCGGTCGCCCGCCAACAGGGCGTGGGTGGCGCCGGACACCGAGTCGCCGACCAGCGCGAACAGCTGCATCACCTTCCGGTCGATCTGCTCGAGTGGCGTTTCCATCCCTCCACCGTATCCCCCGACATCGTGGGTGATCCCCTTGGTCATGGCCCGATCGGACCGTCCCCGTCGCCGGGAGCCGGGACGGACTCCTCGCTGACGATGATGCGGGGCCCGGAGCCCCACGACAGGTAGCGCCACGACCAGTTGATGACGACCACGATCTTGTTGCGGAACCCGATCAGGTACACGAGGTGCAGGCCGAGCCAGGCCAGCCACCCCAGTGTGCCCCGGACCACCCGGCCACTGCGGAACTGGGTGATGGCCGCCCGCCGCCCGATGGTGGCCATGATCCCCTTGTCCTTGTAGGCGAACGGCGCCGTCGGCCGGCCGTCCAGCTTGGCCAGGATCTGGCGCGCCGCGTGGCGGCCCGACTGGATGGCGACTTGGGCCACCTGGGGGCAGAGGTTGTCGGCGTCGGGACCGGGCCCGCCCCACAGCACAGCGGCGGCGTCCCCGACCCCGTAGACGTCGTCCCGGCCCGGGACGGACAGATCGGGCCCGACGAGCAACCGGCCGTTCGACCCGGTCGGCGCGTCGATCTCGCTGGCCACGGTGTGCTCGACGGAGACGCCGCCGGCCCAGACGACCGTACGGGTCGGGATGACCGTCCCGTCCTCGAGCTCGACGGCGTCGTCCCGCACCGCCTTGACGAGGTGGCCCAGCCGGAGCTCGATCCCCCGGTTGGCAAGGGTGGTGGCCGCGTACTCGGCCGCCGACGGGCGGAACGGGGTGAGGAGCCGGTCGAGCGCGTCGACCAGGATGATCTGCCCCGACGAGCGCGGGAAGCGGAAACCGTCGTGCTTGACGGCCACGTCGAGCAGCTCGGCCAAAGCGCCGGCCACCTCCACCCCGGTAGGGCCGCCGCCGACGACCACGAAGGTCAGGGCCCCGCGCGCGGCCGCCCCGTCGGGATGGGCGTCGACGTCCTCCAGCCGGCGCAGGATGTGGTCGCGCAGGCGGCGGGCGTCGGTGAGGGTGTAGAGGGGGAAGCTGTACTCCGACGCCCCCGGGATGCCGAAGAACTTGGCCGTCGCCCCGCTGGCCACCATGAGCGAGTCGAAGGGGAGCGGGCGGTTGTCGGCCAGGAGCACCTCCCGGCTGTCCCAGTCGACACCGGTGACCGTCGCCATCCGGAAGCTCACGTTGTCAGCCTTCCCGAAGATCACCCGGATCGGATAGGCCACGTCACCCGACTCCAGGCCGGCGGTGGCCACCTCGTAGAGGAGGGGCTGGAACGTGTGGAAGTTGCGCTGGTCGACGACGGTGACCTCGACGCCCTTGCCGATGAGGGCCCGGGCCGCCGACAGGCCGCCGAATCCGGCTCCCACCACCACGACCCGGTGCATCCGCCCATGGTGGCACAGGCCCCGCGGGCCCACCCGTCCGGCACCGTCGGCGTGGCCGCGTATCAGGCGCCGCCCCATGGTCCGCCAGTCCGTCACACCCCGTCGGTACCATCCGCAGGGCATCGTGCCGTCGCACCGCAAGCCGCGGTCGAGACACCTCCGCCCGCCCGGGGCGGGGGTCGATCCAGGCACGATGGGGAGACACGCGATGCTCACCGGACTCCTGATCGGACTGGTCATCGGCTGCACGCTCGGGCTGGCCGTCGGCCTGCTGGTCCGCTCGGGCCAGTCCGGCCGCTCCCGCACCACCCAGGCCCGACTCGAGGCCGAGCTGGACCAGACCCGCAGGACGGCCGAGGAGCGGTCGGCGTCGTTCGACGACGTCCGACGCCAGCTCACCGATGAGTTCGCCCGGCTGTCGTCCGAGGCCCTGCGTCAGAACGCCGACCAGTTCCTGGTGCTGGCCGACACCCGGATGGGGGAGACCCGCCTGGCCGCCGAGGGCGACCTGGCCAAACGCCAGGAGGAGATCGGCCGGCTCCTGGCCCCCATCGCCGAGCAACTCGGCCGCTACGACGAGGGCATGCAGAAACTCGAGCTCGAGCGGCAGCGGGCGTACACGGCCCTCACGGAGCAGATGAGCCATCTGGCCTCGTCCCACGACCGGCTGGAGCGCGAGACGCGCAACCTGGTCACCGCCCTGCGCAGCCCCCAGACGCGGGGGCGGTGGGGGGAGCTCCAGCTCCGGCGGGTGGTGGAGATGGCCGGCATGCTCGAGCGTTGCGACTTCTCCGAACAGGTCACCTCCGACGGCGACACCGGCCGGATGCGGCCGGACATGGTGGTCCACCTGCCGGGAGGGAAGAACGTGGCCGTCGACGCCAAGGTCCCGATGCAGGCCTTCCTCGACGCCAACGAGGCCGACGACGAGTCGGTGCGCCGGTCGCATCTGGCCAACCACGGGCGCCAGATGAAGGCCCATGTCGACGCCCTGTCCAAGAAGGAGTACTGGAAGCGTGTCGAGCCGTCACCCGAGTTCGTGGTGGCCTTCATCCCGGGCGACCCGCTGCTGACGGCGGCCCTCGAGCACGAGCCGGGCCTCATGGAGTACGCGGTGGCGAACCACGTGTTGCTGGCCACGCCCACATCGCTGATCGCACTCCTGCGGGCCGTCGCCTACGGCTGGCAGCAAGAGGCCCTCACCGAGAACGCCCGCCAGGTGCAGGTCCTGGGCGCCCAGCTCTACGAGCGCATCTCGGTCCTGGGCGACCACATGGCCGGGGTGGGCCGGAGCCTGACCGGCGCCGTGACCGCCTACAACAAGGCGGTCGGCTCGCTCGAGGGTCGGGTGCTGGTGACGGCCCGGCGTTTCGTCGAGATGGGCGTGGTGGGCGCCGGCGAGCGGGACCTGGCCCAGCCCGTCCCTGTGGACACGGCCACGCGCGCGCTGCAGGCGACCGAGCTGGTGGCCTCGGTAGCCAGTGGTCCCGAACTGGGCCCACTGCTCCCGACGGGCATCCTCGCCGACATCCGCACCGACTGACCGGCACGCGAGGCCGTCCCGGACCGGATGTGAGGGGATTCGTCCCTGGTCGGGCCCGAGTATTACGATCCTGTTGCGGTTCTCAGGGAATTCCAAGGTGAGGACGGTAGAAAGCATGGGGTCTGTACCCTCCGGTCGATCTTCGTGCCGGCCGGGAGGTGCGGAACACGAAGAAGGAACGAAGGAGACACCGCGTGAACGTCCTTGTCCTCGGAGGAGATGGCTACCTCGGCTGGCCGACCGCCCTCTACCTGTCCCGCAAGGGCCACCGGGTAGGTGTCGTCGACAACTTCGCCCGTCGTGGCTACGACCTCGAAATGGGCGTCGACACGCTGATCCCTATCGTGAGTCTCCAGCAGCGGGTCCGCCGCTGGCAGGAGGTGTCGGGCAACGACATCGACGTCTTCGTGGGCGACCTCACCGACCCGGCCTTCGTGAGTGAGACCCTCGCCACCTTCGAGCCCGACTCCGTGGTGCACTTCGCCGAGCAACGCTCGGCCCCGTACTCGATGATCGACCGCAAGCACGCCGTGTACACCCAGGTGAACAACGTGGTCGGCACCCTCAACCTGATCTATGCCATCGCCGAGCAGAACCGGGACATCCACCTGGTCAAACTGGGCACCATGGGTGAGTACGGCACGCCGAACATCGACATCGAAGAGGGCTTCATCGAGATCACCCACCAGGGCCGCACCGACGTCCTGCCCTACCCGAAGCAGCCGGGCTCCTTCTACCACCTGTCCAAGGTGCACGACAGCCACAACATCATGTTCGCCTGCCGCATCTGGGGCATCCGGGCCACCGACCTGAACCAGGGCATCGTCTACGGCCACGAGACCGAGGAGACCAGCCTCCACCCCGAACTGGCCACCCGGTTCGACTACGACGGCGTCTTCGGGACGGTCCTCAACCGGTTCTGCGTCCAGGCCGTCACCGGCCACCCCCTCACCGTGTACGGCGCCGGCGGGCAGACCCGGGGCATGCTCAGCATCCTCGACACCCTGGCCTGCGTCGAGCTGGCCGTCGACAATCCGGCCGACCGGGGCGAATTCCGCGTCTTCAACCAGTTCACCGAGTCGTTCTCGATCGAGCAGATGGCCCAGATGGTGGCGGCCGAGTATCCCGGCCGCACCACCATCGAGCACCCGCCGACCCCGCGGGTGGAGAAAGAGGAGCACTACTACCGGGCGGCGCACACCAAGCTGCTCGACCTCGGCCTGGTGCCCCACCTGCTCACCTCCTCGGTCGTCCGGTCGCTGCTGGCCGTGTGCGAGAAGTTCAAGGACCGGGTCGACCCGGCCGCCATCCTGCCGACCGTCGACTGGCGCAGTACCTCGTCGAGCCTGGCCACCGCCGGGTCGCACGGGACCTCGGCCGACGGGGTCGGCGAGTCCGACCCGGCCGAGGTCGTCTGAGGGGCACAGCGGTAGCCGACGTCGACGGGGTCCGCCCCCGGGGTCGGCACTATCGTCCTCTCGATGCCGAGATCCAGCCGCCGTCGCCGTCGCCCCCGTGGGCGCGGTGTCGGCCAGTCGGTCCTGATCGGCATCGCCATCGCCGTCACGGCGATCCTGGTGGCCGGCTCGCTGATCGCCGTCCACACCCAGTCCAACGGCTACCGGACGGCCACCACCACCGGCTACGCCGCCCTGGCCGACCGGGTGGCCCAGGAATCGACACGGACCGGCGCCCGACTCTCGGACCTGATGGCCGGGGCTCCCGCGCTGGCCAATGCTGCGTTCCCCCCCACGGCCCGCGGGATCCTGGAGCAGGGCCTCGACGCTGCCGTCCTCGACACCGGGATCCAGGCCCGCCAGGCACAGAACCTGGCCTCCCCGTCGCCCGAGGGCGGCCTGTCCGGTCGATTCACCGACGTGATGGCCCTCCGGGCTTCGGCCACGGCGGCGCTGCGGTCGACCGTCGACCGACTGCTCGGGATGCAGCCCCTCCCCATCGCCGGGGGCCCGTCGACCACGACGCCGGGGGCGCCGGTCACACTCATCTCCCCCGGTCAGGCCGCCTCGGAGATGGCGGCCGAGGGCCGGTCCTTCGAACAGGCCGACGCCGACTTCCGCGCGCTGCGGGCCACGGCCGCCGTCCGGCACCTCCCGTTCCGGGTCCAGCCCTCGGTCTGGGTGCCGGCCCCGGTGGCGACGGCCCCGCTGGGCAGCGCGTCGCTCGGCGCCACAGCGGCCGCCCTCCATGTGTCAGCCGCGCTGGTGCCTTTCCACCACCTCGTCGTCACCACGGTCGGACTCAGCCCGCCGGCTGTGCCGGTCGGAGGCGTGGGATCGGTGTCGACGTCCTGCCAAGCGCCGGTGTCCACCGCCCCGGGCGCCACGCCTGCCGTGCTACCCCCGACCGCCAGCCTGACCGCCCTGGTCACCGTGACCAACTGCGGCACGGTGCCGGAGGCGGGTGTGACCGTGTCGGTCACCGTGGCCGTGGCCGACCCGGCCGGGACCGCGCCGCCGCCCGCCGGCTACCAGGGGGGGAAGGCGCATGGCGTGGTGTCGCTGGCCTCGGGCTCGTCGTCCGTGCCCGATCTGGCGCCCATTCCGGTGGCCTCCGGGCACCGCTACACGGTGACGGTGGCCGTGTCGATCCCCCCCGGCCAGCTCGACGCCTCCGGATCGAGCCAACAGCTCCTGGTGACCGTCAGCGGCTGAACGGGGCCACCGGCGGAGCCGCGTTGGTCAACAGCCGCGAGTGAGCATCTAGGATTGGCATTGACATCCGAGAGACGACCCAATGGGGGTAGAGGCGAGTGGCCGAGAGCATCACGATCACCGATAACCGCAACGGGCAGTCACTCGAGATCCCCCTGGAGAACGGGGGAGTGTCGGCATCGGACTTCTCCAAGCTCCTGCCCGGGGTGTGGTTCTACGACCCGGGCCTGACGGCCACGGCGGCGTGCGAGAGTGCCGTCACCTTCCTCGACGGCGACGCCGGCATTCTCCGCTATCGGGGCTACCCGATCGAACAGCTGGCCGAGGACTCGACCTTCCTCGAAGTGGCCTACCTCCTCTTGAACGGCGAACTCCCCACCACCACCGAGTACGAGGTGTGGGAGAAGGAGGTCACCCTCCACACCTTCATCCACGAGAACGTACGCAAGCGCTTCCTCGAGGGCTTCCACTACGACGCCCACCCAATGGGCATGCTGGTATCGGCGGTAGCAGCCCTCTCCACCTTCTACCTGGACGCCAAGGACATCTTCGACCCCGAGTCCCGGGACAAGCAGATCATCCGGCTGATCGCCAAGATGCCCACCCTGGCCGCTGCCGCCCACCGCTTCAGCGTGGGCATGCCCTTCGTCTACCCCGACAACTCCCTCCCCTTCACCTCGAACTTCTTGTCGATGATGTGGAAGATCGCCGAGCCCCGCTTCGAGGCCGACCCGGTCCTCGCCCGGGCCCTCGACGTGCTGTTCATCCTCCACGCCGACCACGAGCAGAATTGCTCGACCACCGCCATGCGGGTGGTGGGCTCGTCGCACGCCGACCCCTACTCGGCCACGGCCGCCGCCGCCGCCGCCCTCTACGGCCCCCGCCACGGCGGCGCCAACGAGGCCGTCATCCGGATGCTGACCGACATCGGGTCCATCGACAACGTCGAGCCGTTCATCGAGTCGGTCAAGTCGGGCCAGGGCGGCCGGCTCCAGGGCTTCGGCCACCGGGTCTACAAGAACTACGACCCTCGGGCCACCATCATCAAGCGCACGGCCGACGACGTCTTCTCCATCACGGGGAAGAACCCGCTCCTCGACATCGCCCTCAAGCTCGAGGAGATCGCCCTGTCCGACGAGTACTTCACCTCGCGGAAGCTGTACCCGAACGTCGACTTCTACTCCGGACTCATCTACCAGGCGATGGGCTTCCCGCTCGAGATGTTCCCCGTGCTGTTCGCCATCCCCCGCACCGCCGGGTGGTTGGCCCACTGGCAGGAGATGCTCAACCAGGACTCGAAGATCGTCCGTCCCCGTCAGCTCTATGTGGGCACCGACGAACGGAACTACGTCCCCATCGCCCAGCGCTAGACCGGTTCGGGCTTCGCCACCTGTCGCATCAGGCCCTCCTGGACCATGGAGATGGCCAGCGTCCCGTCCCGGGTGAACATGAAGCCCCGGGCCAGGCCGCGCGCCCCCGACGACGTCGGGCTCTCCATGTCGTAGAGGAGCCACTCGTCGGCCCGCAGGGGCCGGTGGAACCACATGCAGTGGTCGAGGCTGGCCCCCATGAACGTGGAGTCGTCCCACCCCACGGCGTGGGGGGCGAGCATGGTGTCGAACAGGTTCATATCCGACGCGTAGGCGGCGATGCAGTTGTGGAGCAGCTGGTCGTCGGGCAGGGCGCCGTCGGCCCGCAGCCACAACTGTTGGCGGGGCTCCTGGACGGCCCGGTTCATCCAGGGCAGGTCGCCGATGTGGCGCTGGTCGATGGGGTGGGGCCGGTCGAACCAGTCGCCGATCTTGTTCCGGTAGGGCTCGAGCCGCTCGTGCATGGTGGGCAGCGACTCGGGGTCGGGCACCTCGGGCATCGGGATCTGGAACTCCAGGCCCGGCTCGTCGACATGGAACGACGCCGACATGTGGAAGATGGCCCGGCCGTGCTGGATGGCCACCACCCGCCGGGTGGTGAAGCTGCGCCCGTCGCGGATGCGGTCGACCTCGTACAGCACCGGCACGTTGGGATCGCCGGGGCGGAGGAAGTAGGCGTGCAGCGAGTGGGGCCGCCCGACCTCGACCGTGCGCCCGGCCGCCATCAGCGACTGGGCCGCCACCTGGCCCCCGAAGATGCGCTGGCGTTCCTCCTTGAGATTGGCGCCCCGGAAGATGTTGACTTCGATGGGCTCGAGGTCGAGTAGGTCCACCAGGAGATCGAGTGCGTCGCTCACGGCCCTCATCCTGTCAGGTCGCACAGGCCCTCCGGACGCCCTGTTGAGGGCGCGGCACGGCGGCACTCGAGGCGCGCCGAGGGCCCGACGCAGTTCCGGGTCCCCCGCTACGGTGGGCGCCGTGCCAGCCATCTCCTTTCCCGACGGGTTCCTCTGGGGGACCGCCACCGCCGCCCACCAGATCGAGGGAGGCAACGTCAACAACGACTGGTGGGTCATGGAGCACGACCCGGCTTCAGGCTGCGTGGACGTCAGCGGCGATGCCTGCGACTCCTTCAATCGGTACCCCGACGACATCGCATTCGTGGCCGGTCTCGGACTCGGCGCGTACCGTTTCTCGATCGAGTGGAGCCGCATCGAGCCCGAGGAGGGGGAGTTCTCCACGGTCGCCCTCGACCACTACCGGCGGATGGCCGCCACCTGTCATGAACACGGCATCCTGCCGGTGGTCACGTTCCACCACTTCACCCACCCCCGCTGGCTGGCCGACGCCGGCACGTGGGAGGCGCCCCACGCGCCCGACCGGTTCGCCCGCCTCTGCGAGAAGGTCACCGCCCACATGGGCGACCTGATCGGCGTGGCCTGCACCCTCAACGAGCCGAACGTGGTGGCCACCATGGGTTGGCGCCACGGGCTGTTCCCACCCCGGGTGCGCGACCGCACCCGCCGCGACGCCGTCAACGCAGCTATGGTGTCGGCCCACCGCAAGGCGGTCGAGGCCATCCGATCGGGACCGGGTGACTTCCCGGTGGGCATGACGGTGTCGATGACGGACTTCCAGCTCGAGCCGGGCGGCGAGGCGTGGATCGAGCGTCTGCGCAAGCCCAACGAGGATGTCTTCTTGGAGGCCACGGGGGGCGACGATTTCGTCGGCGTCCAGACCTATACCCGGATGCGGGTCGGCCCCGACGGGTCGATGGGCTCCGCGGACGGCGTGCCGACCACGCAGATGGGGTACGAGGTGTGGCCCGAGGCCCTGGGAGCGACCATCCGTCGGGCCACCGACGTGACCGGCGGCCTGCCGGTCTACGTCACCGAGAACGGGATCGGGACCGACGACGACCCCCTCCGGATCGAGTACGTGACCCGGGCCCTGGCCGGTGTGCGCCAGTGCCTCGACGACGGCATCGACGTCCGGGGGTACTTCTACTGGAGCCTCCTCGACAACTTCGAGTGGGTCCTCGGGTACGGTCCGACCTTCGGCCTGGTGGCCGTCGACCGGGCGACCTTCGAGCGCACGGCCAAGGCCAGCGCCGCCTTCTTCGGGACCGTGGCCCGGGCCAACGGCCTCTGATAGCGGGCCGATGATGCCCTCCTGGACCGCCTGCACCTGGTCACGGGACCGCCCCATTGTTACGGATGCGTGACGACTAACATGGCCCCGATGTCGACCACCGCCGAAGGTTCCACCCTGCCGGAGCGGATCCTCCATCTGTGGGAGAAGCGGGAAACGCCCGAGGCGCAACACCTCTTCAAGTACACGATGGTGTCCGTCGTCTCGACCGCCGTCTCGTTCGGAGTGCTGGGCCTGGTGTTCGGGGTGTTCAAGCTGTGGGGCGAGGTGGCGAGCACCGTCTTCGCCAATGTGGTGGCCACCGTCCCCTCCTACTACCTGAACCGGAAGTGGGTCTGGGGCAAGGGCGGGCGCTCCCACCTCACCAAGGAGATCATCCCGTTCTGGTCCCTGTCGGCCGTGGGGATCTTCGTGTCGATCTTCGGCGCGGCGGCAGCCAAGCACTTCGGCCAGGTCCACCACCTCAGCCACTTCGACCAGACGGTCATCGTGCTGCTGGCCAACCTGGTGTCCTTCGGGATCTTCTGGGTGCTCAAGTTCCTTATCTTCAACCGGATCTTCCACGTCCATCCGCTCGAGGAGCTCGACGAGCTCGTCGAGGCCGCCTGATCTCGGCAGGGCCGGCACCGTGTTGATGGCCACCGCCACACCCACCGGGGCGTTGGTGGTGGCGACCGCGGTGTTCCTGGCCAGCGCCGTCGAGATGGTGGAGGCACTGACCATCGTGCTCGCTGTCGGCTTCACCCGCGGGTGGCGGTCGGCCTTCGAGGGTGTTGCCGTGGCGCTGCTGGTCCTGGCCGGACTGGTGGTGGCGCTGGGTCCGGCACTGGTCCACTACGTGCCGCTGTCGGTGCTCCGACTGGTGGTCGGCACTCTGCTGCTGATCTTCGGCCTGCAGTGGTTGCGCAAGGCCATCCTCCGATCCGCCGGACTCAAGGCCAAACACGACGAGGACGCAATCTTCGCCGAGCACGTGGCCGAGCTGTCCGAGGCCCCTCCGTCCAAGGGCCGGGACGCCACCGCCTTCACCGTGGCCTTCAAGGGGGTTTTCCTGGAGGGTCTCGAGGTGGTGGTCATCGTCATCACGCTGGGCACCACGTCCCACCGGTTGGGCCTGGCCGCCGCGGCCGCCGGGGCCGCCGCCCTGGTGGTCCTCATCGTCGGACTGATCGTCCACCGCCAGCTTTCCGCCGTGCCGGAGAACGCCATGAAGATGGGTGTCGGCCTGATGCTGGTCAGCTTCGGCACGTTCTGGTCGGCCGAGGGCGTGCACGTCAACTGGCCCGGTTCCGAGCTGGCCATTCCGGTCCTGGTCGCCTTCTACGGACTGGTGGCCTGGCTGCTCGTCGCCGCCTTGCGACGCGACTTCGCAGTCGAAGCCGGTGCCTTGCCGGTATCCGGGGAGCCCCTCCATGGCTGACGGTCGATCCGAGGCCGGGCAGTCGGTCGCCATGCGGTGGTTGACCGCGTTCGGGCGGTTCTGGTGGGAGTTCCTCATCGGCGACACGCCCGAGCTGTTCGTCGGTGCCGTGGCGGTGGTCGGCGTGCTGGCCCTGATGTCGCTCAATCCCGGCTTGCGCACGGCGGCCGCATTGCTGGCCCCGGTCCTGGTGGCCGGGGTGTTGACCGCATCGATCTGGCGGGCGGTCCGCAACCGCACCCCGTAGGCGGCGGAGGAGCCGGGCGCCACCCGGCCTCGTCCGGTCAGGGTCAGTCGCGGAAGTTGTCGAACTGCAACGGGATGCCGAAATCCTCGGCCTTGAGGGCGGCGATCACCGCCTGGAGGTCGTCGCGCTTCTTGCCCGTCACCCGCAACTGGTCGCCCTGGGTCTGGGACGAGACGCCCTTCAGGTTCAGGTCCTTGATGAAGCGGTTGATCTTCTTGGCGTGGTCCGAGGAGATGCCGGCCTGGATGCCCAGGCGCTGGCGGGCGGTGCCCTTGGACGCCTCCTCGACCTTGCCGACGTCGAAGGACTTGAGGGAGACCTCGCGTCGGACCATCTTCTCCTGGAGGACGCCGTAGAGCGCCCGGAGGCGGTCCTCGGTGGACGAGGCCAGGATCAGTTCCTGGTCGTTCAGTTCGATGGTGGAGTCGGTGCCCTTGAAGTCGAAGCGGGTGGTGGCCTCGCGATTTGCCTGGTCCACGGCGTTGCGCACTTCCTGCATGTCAACTTCGGAAACGACGTCGAAGGTGGGCATGTCGGAACAGTAGCGCCGCGCGAAGCGGTATCCTTGCCCGCCTGCGGGTCGGTGCCCGAGCGGCCAAAGGGAGCAGACTGTAAATCTGCCGGTTCTGCCTTCGAAGGTTCGAATCCTTCTCGGCCCACGCAGGGAAAAGCCCTGGTCAGACAGCGTAGATCGCTCCTGACCAGGGTCTTTTCGCGCAACCTCTACCTCCGTCCGGGCTTTGGCACCGCCACGGGGGGTGGCGTGGGTCATCCGCCAGGCTCCGGATACTGTCACCGGAAAGTGTGCCGCCATGGGCGATGCGGGGCCGATTCCGGTGCAATTCCGACAGTTCGGTTGAGTGGACATCTCGATGCCCGGTCCCGAGCCACCTGATCGTCCGATGGGCAACTGCCCATTGCAAGTCCCGGGGGTGCCCGGTTACGGTCGCCACGGCGGGACAACCGCATCGACGATCGAAAGGCGTGGTGGGACATGGCACTCGGCATCTACTTCGTGCACCAAGGATTCACTTCGGAGAAGTACAAGCAGGCACTCTCGAAGTTGGAGGCGGCGGGGGCGGGGTCACCCAAGGGGCGCACCTACCACGTAGCCCTCGAATCTGACGGCGAGATCCAGGTCTTCGACATCTGGGAGTCCCAGGAGGACTTCGACGCGTTCGGTGCGACGCTGGTGCCCATCCTCGGGGACCTGGGCGTCGTACTCGGCGAGCCGATGGTGGCGACGGTCCACAACGTCATCACCGGTTGAGCCGGGCGACTCGGCAGGTGTCCGAGATCTGGAGTGGGTAATCTTCGAAGGTCGATCGGAGCGCCATGAGAAGGATCGCTCTGCTCTCGATGATCTGCTTCGCGGTGGCGGGCGCGGTGATGGGTCAAGGCATCGGAACGGCCAGTGCCGGTCCGCCGATCGGACCGGGGCAGCACTTCGTCGGTCTGGTCAACGGCAGTCACCGCGATCCGGTCGTCGATGTGGCCTGTCCGGGCCCGGTCCGCAACGGTGGCACGGGAGTGGTCGTCGGCGGGCAGACGGTGGCGGTCGCCCGGGTGGCACAGGGGAAGGGCTACACGGGTCTGTTCGGCCAGGTCTACGCGTGGTTCGATCCGCCGAAGGGGTCGCCGGCGCCGACGGAGATGACGATCACCGACTACCGAACGCCGGTGGCCATCCCGTCCACGATCACCGTGCCCTGTGGAGGCTCGGGCGTCGTGACGTTCAGTTCATGTCCTTACCTGGCCCCCTGCGCCTTCGGATGGGTCCCCTACACCGTGAAGGTCACGTTCGAGAACATCGCCGTGTGACGTCTGTCAGCGGACCTTCTGGCACCGTGCGTTGGCGGAGGCCAGGTTGAATTCGGCCGGGTCGAAGGAGCCACCGATCCACTCGACGTAGTCATCGTGCTCCTCGTGGGCGTCATCGGTGATCGCCACGAGGAAGTAGGCATAGCCGGACGCACCGCCGACGTCATCGGGGGGACAGGCGTTCTCGCCATCGAGGCAGACGGCATGCTTCAGTCCGGGGGACGACCAGATCAACTCCTCGACGGCGACGTCGTGCTCCCAGCTGTCGCCGAAGTCATAGTCGAAGGTGAAGTCGCCCTCGGCCCGCAGTACTTGGAGCACGGTGACCGTCTTCTCGTCGATCTCGTCGATCTCGCCGTCAGGCCAGTCCTCGGCGTGCATGCCGTAGTCCTTGTCGCCGATCCGGAAGGCATGGAGGTGGGAGTTGTTCCACCCCATGGCGGCGATCAACATGATGGCCAACTTGTCCATCCGGACCGATCCCGGTACGAGGACCCGACGCCAGATCACCGGATGCACATCGCGCAGCTGGATCCTGAGGCGGAACGCGCTCCGACCAGCGCTTTGGGGACTGTTGGTGGCCACGGCCTGACAGTACCCGAACAGTCTGCAGAGGCGTCCGGCTGCAGAATGGGTCACAATCGGGGGGTCGAGGGAGGGTTCGTGTCGATCGATTGCCGGACCAGGCTGGTGAAGGACATCCGAGCGCTCGAGCGCGACGAGATCCTTGACGCCCTGCTGCCCGAGGCCATCGACGCGAACGGCGGCCTCGCCGGGCGCGGCGTGTCCTACAAGGAGCTCCCCCCACTCGGCCTCGAGATCGGCGACCGGAGCGTGACGCTCGTCGAATCTGGCGGGTGCCTCAGTGTCCGCTCGGGTACCGACGATGCGGTGATCGTCGCCGCTCTGGAAACGGACGCGCTCTCCGACTTCGTCCAGGATGTCCAGTCGGCGATGGGACTCGCCATGACGTCGCGGGTCAAGATCGCGGCCGGAAGCATCAACGACTGGATCGCCTGGGAGCCGGCACTGCGGGCGCTGCTCGATGGCCGCAAGGTCCACGAGAGCGGCGATGTCACCTTCGTCGATCTCGACGGGGCCCCTCTCGACCTCGACCGAATCTTCAGTGTCGACGACGACCGTCAAGAGATGGCCCACTTCCTCGAGCAGGCGGGTTTCCTCCATCTGAGCAACGTCTTCGACCCAGAGGACATGGATGCCATCGGAGCAGACATCGACGAGTGGATCGGCCGCGCCACTCCTGACGACGGCGAATCCTGGTGGGCGGAGACCGCGGACGGGGACGCCCAAGCCGTGCGGGTCCTCTTCTTCCACGAGAAGTCCGCTGCGTTCCGAGCAGCCATCGCCAGCGACCGGTACCAGTGGATCGGCGGACTCTGCGGTGACGGACACCGACACAGCGGCGGAGGCGAAGGCCTGGTGAAGCCGCTCGGTATCGTGCGCGGCCTGTCCGACCTCCCGTGGCACAAGGACTGTGGACAAGGCAAGCACTCCTTCACCTGCAGTGGACTGACGTGCGGCATCTCGGTGACCGGCGCCGATCGGGTCAGTGGCGCCCTCGGGGTGATTCCCGGCAGCCACCGCGCCAACACCATGACCGCCGGCCGCGATCCGAAGCTCGACCTCGAGCCTCGGATGCTGGAGACCCAGACCGGCGATGTGACGGTGCACTGCAGTGACACGCTCCATCGCGCCCATCCGCCGGTCGAGCATCCTCGCAAGGTCGTCTACTCGGCCTTCGCCTTGCCTCCCCTGCCGGGCGACGAGGTGAAGCCCGACCCGCGCTATAGCCGCATGGCCCGGGCCGAGCTGTCCGATGTCCAGGACCGGATCGCGGCCGCTGACAATCCGCACGATGCCCAGCGGTATCGCGCCGGCCACGGCCGCTGACCGGCGCATCCCCGGCATCACCGTTCCCCTGCACGGGTCGGCGATGATGCCTCATCGGATGCACCGGGTGGCCGGATCGGGGTCGGGTACCGTGGTCCCCTGATGACGGTGCCCTTCGACGCAAGCCAGGAGCACTACCCGATGTCCGGGCTGGACGAGTTCCTCGTGCACAACCATCCACACCCGGTACGGATCATGTGGACGTCCGACGCCCAGGCCTACGAGCGGATGTGGTTCACGAGCCAGGACGCCACCGGCGACCTCCTCGTGGTGGCCGGAATGGGCATCTATCCGAACCTGGGCACGGCCGAGGCCTTCGCCATCGTCAACGTCCGGGGCCAGCACACCACGGTGCGCGCCCACCGAAAGCTCGGGCTCAACCGGATGGACATGTCCGTGGGTCCACTGCAGTTCGAGCTCGTCGAGCCGTTCCGGCAGTGGCGACTCCGGCTCGACGAGAACGACTACGGCATCGCCTTCGACGTCTCCTGGTTCGACACCAAGCGACCCGTCTACCGGCTCATCGGTGGGGGGATGTTCGTCGGGACCAGGCCCTTCGCCGGCGTGGCCGGTTACGACGGATTCGGCCGCCAGAGCGGGTGGGTCACCGCCCACGGCGAACGCTTCGAGTTGGAGCGGTCCACCAACCGAGGCACGCGCGACCACCACTGGGGAACCCGTGACGGCGTGGGCGGGCCGGCCCTCTGGAGCGGAAACCAGCACCCCCATTCCGGTGAATGGGTGGAGTTCGAGGAGTACGGCGTCTGGGGCGACCACATCCTCTACAACTTGGGCGACCCGCGGCGGGGCAGTGCCACCCTCCGAGGACGGCGCCACCGCCTGGCTTTCGAGCCCGATACCCATCTCCTGGTGGCTGGCGAGGTCGACCTGGTCTTTGCCGACGGCGGGGAGCGGACCATGGTCTTCGAGCGGCTCGGCAACCAGATCGCCTTCCTTCGGTGCGGCATGTACGGGGGCCCCAACGGCGGAACTCCCGACGGCGACCTCTGGCACGGGATGGATCCGGGGGACGGCGTCGTCAGCGGCGAGACCTACGACGTGAACGACCCCGCGGTCAGGTCCCGGATCTGTGGACTCGATCAGCACCACGCGCGGGTCGAATGCGAAGGCGAGGTGACCTACGGGATCATCGAGCCCTACGACACGCTCTGTTACGAGATGGCGGCGAGCGGCCTGGGCGGTTTCTCGCTGTTGTGAAGATCGGCACCAGGGTGGCGATGCCGCCATCCCCGACGATGTGACCCGCGCCTGACCCGTCCCGATACTCAACCGAGCAGCAGTTCGGTCCGGCCGTTCTCAGCGAACTGCTGCTCGGCGAGTGCGATGTCCTCCGGGGTCAGGGGCACGAACCCGTCGGAGCGAGCGGGCCGGTGCCAGACCGGGTCGTCCGTCTGCCACCGCTCCGCTCGCAGCGGTCGCTTGTCGACCTTGTCGGTGGCGGTCACCGGGAGCGACTGCACCACCCGTACGTACCGGGGTGCCCACTTGGTGCCCAGATCCGCCTGTCCGGCCAGAAACGTGCGGAATGCCCCGGGTTCGAACTCGACGCCTGGTGCGAATTCGAGGGCCACCATCACCTGGTCGCCGGTGGCGGCGTCGGGCACCGGGTAGACGGCCACCCCGCGGACTCCCTCGAAGCGGGCGAGGATCCGCTCCACGGGTGCGGCGGCGAAGTTCTCGCTGTCGACCCGAAGCCAGTCTCCGGAGCGCCCTGCGAAGAAGAAGACCCCGTCGTCATCGCGGTAGGCCAGGTCGCCGGACCAGTACCACCCGTTCCGGGTGCGTTCGGCCTCGGCCTCAGGATTGTTGTAATAGCCCTCGAAGTTCGCCCTGGCCCTCCGGCCGACCAGCTCGCCGATGCATTCCGATGCGTTGGTGAGACGGCCCCGGTCATCGAAGGTGGCCAGCGGGCGTTCCGTCCCGGTGACCGGGTCGACCACGGCCACGTCGTCCCGTTCGCTGGCCCTTCCCAGCGCACCGGGTCGGGCTCCGGCCACCGGCGTGAGGACGATGGCGTTCTCGCTCGACCCGTACCCTTCGAAGAGGGGGACCCCGAAGCGTGCGGTGAAGGCCTCTTTGTCCTGAGCCGAGGTCTCGGGACCGAGGACGAAACGGAGCTGGTGGTCCCGGTCGTGCGCGGTGGGGGGAGTGGCCACGATGTGAGCGATGGCCCGGCCCACGGTATTGAAGAAGGTGGCGCCCGAAGCCCGGACGTCGGGGAGGAAGCTCGATGCCGAGAACCTCCGGCGGAGGACGAGGGTGGCTCCGCTGGCGAACGCCGGGAACACGGCGGCCGACAGTGCGTTGCCGTGGAACAGGGGCATGGCCGAGTAGATGACGTCGTCCGGACCGAAGCCCATGCGGGCGGCGGCGCGGGCGGCGCGGCCTTGGCTCATGCGCACCGCCTTCGGGCCACCGGTCGAACCCGAGGTGAAGAGGAGGAGGTAGAGCTGGTCGGGGGTCGGGTCGTCCCGTGTCGAGCCGGGAACCGTCGGTCGCAGGGCATCCAGCCGCTGCGCGTAGGATTCGACGTCCGCCACGAGCAGTCTGCCCGATTCCAGACCCAGATCGAGCCCGGCGAGCAGCGCGATCCGGTCGGGATCGGTGACGATCAGCTGACAGTCGGTGCGGCGGATGTCTTCGGCCAGTTCGTCGCCCCGGTGGGTGGGGTTGATGCCGACGACCACCGCGCCGGCCAGCGCGGCCCCCGACAGCAGGAAGAGGTACTCGGGGGTGTTCTCCATCAGCACGCCAACATGGAACGGACCTGGTTGTCGCAGCGAACGGAGCAGTTCGGCCCGGAGTTCGGCCTCGGCCACCACCATGCGCCAGCTCCACCGCCGGGTCTCGAACACCAGTCCGGTGCCGTCGTCCTCGCCCCGTTGGCGGACCAGCTGGGCCGCAGTGGCGAAATCGTGGGTCGTCAATTGAGGCGCTCCGCCAGAATGTCGAGGACAGGGTTGTCGTCGATGGGGAGCATCGGGGGCTCGCCGGCGTCGCGACGGAGGTAGCCGATGCGCGTCATCACGGCGGAACTGCGCACCATGGCCAAGGTCTCGTACCACTCGAGGTCGCGCACGGCGCGACCGCTTGCCGCCTCGAAGAGTCTCACGATGGCGGCACGGTCGGGAGCGCCCGGCAGTCGCCGGCCGAACAGTCGTGACATGGTGAGATCGAGGCTGGTGAACCAGGCCAGGTCGTGCTCGGGGGCGCCGATGGTGGTCATGTCCCAGTCGAGCACCGCCTGCAGGGTGAGGTCGTCCCCGAACACCACGTTCTCGAATCGGGCGTCGCCCCACAGCAGGGCCGGCGGCGGCTCCGTGGCGGGCTGGTTCCGACGACACCACGTGATCGCCCGCGTCAGTGTGGCCACCGGGTGGCCGGCCGACGACCAGTCCAGGTACTCCTCCCAGAAGTCGAGTTCGGCACCGTTGTCCCGGCGCGGCACGCCGGTGGCACTGGTGGTCACCGATCCGTGGATGCCGGACAGCGCCACGATGAAGTTGCGGAAGACCTGGGCTTGCGCCTCCGGTTCCAGTCCGCCCAGCCAGCGGTCGTGGTGGACCACGGCGCCGACGACATGGCCGTCCACCCGACGCATGGCCACGAAGGGTGCTCCGAGCCAGGAGGGGTCGGTCTCCAGTACCGGATCGGCGGTGGGAATGCCCCCCGAGGCGGCGGCCGTCTGGGCCTGCCACTGGGCGGCGAGGTCGAACCCCTGGAACGTGCCCTGCTCGGGGGGTGCCATCCGGATGACGCCGTACCAGCTGTGCCCGCCACCGTCGTCGAGCCAGGTGGCGTCGAAGAACACGGTCTCACTCGAGTAGCCCGAGGTCGGGCGGCGCAGGTTCTCCACGACGGGTTCCGCCATGCCGAAGCGGTCGGTGAGCCAGAGGGCCAACCGTTCCGCCCATGCGTCGTCGAGCGGCGTCGTCATGGCCTTCGTCGGATCGAGGGGTGGGTCACGATGCGCCGTAGATCGACTTGTACTCGAGGTAGCCGCTTAGCCCGATGGGACCGTACTCACGCCCGATCCCGCTCTGCTTGTAGCCCCCGAACGGGGACCACAGGTCGGGTCCGAACCCGTTGATCCCCACCATGCCCGTGCGCAGGTGATCGGCGATCTCCCTTCCGTGGGCCCGGTCGGCGGTCCACACCGAACCGGCCAGCCCGAACGGCGAGTCGTTGGCGATCTCGATCGCGTCGCGCTCGTCGCGATAGGGGATGACGCACAGCACCGGGCCGAAGATCTCCTCGCGCGCGATCCGCATCGAGTTCTCCACATCGGCGAACAGTGTCGGGCGCACGTACCACCCGGCCGCAGTGCCATCCGGACGACCCGCCCCTCCCACAACGGGCTCCGCACCTTCCGCTATTCCGATGTCGATGTACTCCATGACCCGTTGCTGTTGACGCTCGGAGACGAGCGGTCCGATGTAGTTGCCCGCATCATCGGGGTCACCCACGGACAGGTCGGAGAACATCTCGGCCAGCGCGTCGACGGTATCGACGTAGCGCGACTCGGGCGTCAGCACGCGGGACTGCGCCACACAGGCCTGGCCGCTGTTGAGGAGGGATGCGAACTTCAGGCCGAGCGCGGTGCGCTCGAGGTCGGCATCCTCGAGGACGATCGCGGCGGACTTGCCTCCCAGTTCGAGGCTGCAGCGGGCGAGACGTGCTCCACACTCCGCGGCAATGTGACCTCCCACCTCGCTGCTTCCGGTGAAGGCGATCTTGTCGACGCCGGGGTGCTGCACGAGTCGTTCGCCGGCAGCCGGGCCACCGGTCAGGATGCTCACCACCCCGGGCGGGAACCGGGCCTCGTCGATCATCTCCGCCAGCAGCAGTGCGTCCAGTGGCGCCTCCGGAGCCGCCTTGACGATGACCGTGCAACCGGCGATGAGCGCCGGGGCCAGCTTGGGGATGATGGTCAGCTGGGGAACATTCCACGGCGTGATGGCGCCGACGACGCCGATCGGTTCTCGACGCACCGACGTCCCGGTGTTGTGAGCCGTCGGCGGCACGATCCAGTCGAACGAATCGGCCGCGTCGAGGAACGATTCCAGAAGCGCTGCCGCCCCCGAGCCCTGTGCCATCTCGGCGAACCATCGCGGCGAGCCCATCTCCGCGATCACCACCTCGGTCATTTCGGTCACCCGGGTCCGGTAGATGTCCAGGAGTCGCCGCACCGGCTCGATTCGCTGCTGGTGGTCGAGGCGGGGCCAGTCGGACCCGTCGAACGCCCGGCGCGCCGCAGCCACGGCCCGGTCGACGTCGGCCGCTACGGCCAGGGGGACCGCGCCGAACTGCCTGCCGGTGTGGGGCGAGCACACCGGGATTCGCTCGGAGCCTGCGGAAACCTCCCAGGACCCACCGATGAACAGCTGGTCGTACTCGGTGCGGATCATGACGACGCCCGCGGGGTCGGTCGCCCGACACGCCGACCGGACCGGCTCTTCAGACCGTCGATCATGAGGTCGAGGCCGAATCGGAACACGTCATCGTCGTCGCCGAAGACCATGGTGGCGGGCTCCCCGGCCGCCGCGGTGGTGGCCAGCTCGGAGGTCACCGCTCCGAAGAGGAGGTAGGCCATGACCCGCTGTGTCCGGTCGCTGACGGATGTGTCGAAACCGGCGTCTTTGAGGACGTCGCTGATCGCCTGGTACAACCGGGCCTCGTTCGGGAAGCCCTCGACGCGTCGGAGCAGGTGCTCGGCCACACCGGGGTATCCGAGCAGTACCGTCCGACCGTTCTGGAACAGTTCGGCGATCCATCTGTCCCACGCAAGGTCGGTGGGTGGCAGGTCCACTTCGCCGAGCACGGCGTCGCCGACGAGGTCGAGGAGTTCGTCCTTGTTGCGTACGTAGTAGTAGGCGTTCATCGACGGGCTGCCGAGCTCGGCGGCCAGTTGGCGCATGCTGAGGTTGGCCAGACCGGTCCGTCGGGTGAGCCGGAGCGCGGCACCGACCACCTCGTCGCGTGTCAGCTCGCCGTAGCCACGTCTCCGTGGGGAGCGGGTGGCGTGACCGGTGACGGTGACGGTGGCTCGGGCCCGGGTGGTCATGGTCGTCCCACCGGACCGGCATCGACGGGGGCCGCCCCGGGGACGATCACGGACCGGATGACCGCTCCGTCGTCCAGGGCGTCGAACGCATCGTTCACCTCGTCCAGGCCGATCCTGCGGGTCACCACGGCACCCAGATCGAGCAGCCCGGCCTCGGCCAGGTTCACCAGGCGGGGGAAGTCGCGGCGCACCTGGCCGGAGCCGTAGTAGCAGCCGACCAGGCGCTTCTCGGTGGAGAACAGCTGGAAACCGTCGAACGTGACCTGGGTGCCGGCGGCCGGCATGCCCACGGCCACCACCGTCCCGGCGTTGCGGGCCATCCCGTAGGCCTGAACGAGGGCGGGACCGGAGGCCACCGCCTCGAAGGCGTAGTCGACCCCCCGTCCGTCCGTCAGGTCCCGGACCGCGTCCAGCGGATCGCACGTGCCCGGATCGACGACGTCTGTGGCCCCGCCGACCAGGGCGGCGGCGCGCTTTCCGGCTTGCGGATCGACGGCGATGATGCGGGAGGCACCCGCGATGCGCGCTCCTTGGACAATGAACTGACCGACTCCGCCACATCCGACCACGGCCACGGAGGATCCGGGCTCGACTTCGGCCGTGTTGAGGACCGCTCCCACGCCGGTCATGGCGGCACATCCCACCAGGGCCAACTGTTCAGACGGCAGGTCGGACTCCACCGGGACCACAGAGATGCGGTCGACCACCGCCTCCTCGGCGAACGTCCCGAGGCCGCTCATCGACCAGGTCTTGGCTCCGCCGGCATCGGTCCAGTGGGCCCGCATGGCGATCTCGATCATCCGTTCGCAGAACTGGGTGCGTCCCCTGGCACAGTGCCAACAGTCACCGCAGGCCGGCTGGAACGCGCCGATGACCCGGTCGCCGGGCCGGAGGTCGTGGACGCCGGTGCCGACTTCCAGGACCGAGCCGGCTCCCTCGTGGCCGAGGATCACCGGGGACAGTCCCCCCATGCCCTGTCTGCGTATGGTCGAGTCGGAGCGGCAGATCCCGGACGCCTCGATCCGCAGGCGGACATCGGTGGGGCGGAGGGGACGCGGGGACAGTTCGCGTACCTCGAGGGGGCGGTCGGGTCCGATCATCACCGCAGCGCGCATGGGTACTCCTGCCTGGTCGTGTGTCACCCGTCCTTGACGTCGAGTTGTACACCGTACGAAACTCGGGCGCAACCGGCAAGGGGCAGTCGTCGCTCCGAGTCGGATCCACGACACTGAGGAGCTCCGATGGCCGCAGCGATCGACCTGCAACTCGATCTCACCCGACCGGGCTTCTACCTCCGGCCGGACTATTTCGACGTGCTGGCCGAGCTCCGGAGGAGCGCGCCGGTCCACCGTGCCCTGGACGGGAGCTGGGCCGTGAGCCGCTACGACGACATCCGCACCATCAGCAGGGACCCGGACCGCTTCGTCTCGGGTCGGGGCGTGTTGATCAACGACCCGATGCGATCGGATGGCGGCACGCTCAACACCTTCTCGATCCTCCATCTCGATCCGCCGGCCCACACCCTCTACCGGAAGATCGTCAACCGCCAATTCACACCCAGAGCGGTCTCCCGACTCGAGTCGACGATCCGCCACACCGTCGCGTCGGTGCTCGACGACACCGTGCCCGAACGACCGATCGACGGGGTGGACGACCTCGCCGCCGTCGTCCCCATCGCGGTGATCGCCGAACTGTTCGGGGTGGGCGACGCGGACCGGGCCGTGTTCCGTCGGTGGTCCGACGCGATCATCGCCGCACCCGACGCCGACGCCTCCGGGCCCGGCCCCGAGGAACTCGGCCAGATGGCCGAGTTCCTGCTCGCCCGTGTGGACTCGGCGTCCTCCGGCGACGACACCCTGCTCGGTGTCCTGAACGCCGCGGAATTGGACGGTCGACCGTTGAGCCGTGTGGAGATCATGGGATTCTGCATGACCCTGCTGGTGGCCGGGAACGAGACCACCCGGACCTTGATCTCGGGTGGGATCGAGGCGCTCCACCAGCACCCTGCCCAGCGCCAGTTGCTCGCCGAAGACCCCTCTCTCCTCCCTGCCGCCGTCGAGGAGCTGCTCCGGTGGGTGACGCCGATCCAAGCCTTCGGCCGGACTGCCGTCGTCGACGCCGAGCTGTCCGGAGTCCGTGTCCCCGCTGGTGATTTCGTGGTGATGCTCTACGCGTCGGGCAACCGCGACGAGTCCGTGTTCGGACCGACGGTGGCCCAGTTGGACGTCTGCCGCCCAGTGAGCCCCACCCACCTGGCGTTCGGATTCGGCGAGCACCTGTGCCTGGGGGCGGCCCTGGCCCGCCTCGAAACCCGGGTCTTCTTCGAGGAACTGTTGCGCCGCCACCCCAGGTACGCGTTGGCTGGGGACGTGGACTATGTCCGCTCCACGTTGGTGCGCGGTGCCGTGCGGATGCCGATGGTGCTCGACCCATGACGAGGTCTGTTGTGGTGGGGGAATCGTCTCGTCGAGCCGGGTCAGCATCCCGCTCAGGGTGTGACGACGACCACCTGGTGCCCGGAAGGGATGGCGAAGGTCAGTTGACATCCCTGGAGCCGAGTCGTCGGTGTCCGGTAGGAGATCATCCGGCATGCCGCGGGCACCGACTTCCCGCCGATCGTCACCTTGCTGAAAGTGGACTGGGTTGTCGTCGGTCCGCCGTGCGTGACGACAGTGCCTCCCCACACGACGGCACTGCCTCCGGCGCCGTCCGTGGTGAGGGTGAGTGTGCCCGCCGTCGATGTGGCCGCGAGCAGCGGGCCGGGGACGGCGTCGACGTGCGGCTCGCTGAGGATTTGGGCCCGGAGGGTCGTCGATCGAAGCGAACCGTCGAGGAGGACCGTCGCCCAGTTGTCCCATTTGCCTGGGCGCTGCTTCCACAACCAGAAGGACGACCCCACGGTGTAGGTGTTCTGTTCCGCGAGTTGGGCTGTGAGCCAACTGTTCCAGGCCGGCGTGGCAGAGGAACCGTACTCATCGACGACGAACGGAGCGCCGAAAACGCCAGCCTCAGTGGCGGCGTTGGCATAGGACGTCTGCAGCTCAGGAATCGAGGCAATGGGGCTGAACGGCGGCGAGAACACCCCGGTGTAGATGTGGACGGCGTAGACGAGGTCGTCATCGGAGGAGAAGCGGGCCGCGCTGGCGACAGCGTCGTTGGTCACATTGCGGATCAAGGACGGCTCGAACCAGATCGGGGTGACCACTCCCGCCGCTCGCAGTCCGGTGATCATCCTGTCGTAGAAGGGATAGAGGGAGTTGACCTCGAACGGGGACGGACCGGACGGCCACGGTTCGTTCATGAGTTCCACACCGACGACGTTGGTGCGAACCGAGGTGGCGCCGGCCGCCTTGGCTACCGCGGTCATCGCTTCGAGGTACCAGGTCTGGATCGGCCTGCCCGCCACGGGCTCGTTCGCCCAGAAGTTCTTGAATGCGGTCAACGCGCAGGCCGTGGTCGTCGCCGCGGGTGTGCACGGCGTCCCGTCGTAGAGGTTCGCCCAACTCGGCGCACCGTCTGCCTCGTGCTCCGGATACGACGGCCAGCTGAAGTTGTCCTCGTGCATGTCGACGAGTACGCCGACGCCGTTGGATCGGGCCCATGAAACGACGCGGGAAACTCGGTCGAGGTACTGACGGTCGATCACACCCGGCTCCGGCATGATCCGACTCCACGACAGGGGTAGACGAACGAAATTGAAACCCAGAGCCGCCATCTCGTTGAAGTCCGACGGTCCGATGGCAGGCGCCTGTCGGTAGTCAGGCGCGTATTCAGCCAACGCATTGTCGTTGACTCCTCTGAGGAGCAGGGCGTGGCCGGTCGAGTCGGCCAGGTACGCACCGGAGCCGCTCGGATGGACAACGTGCACGCCGAGGGGGGCGGGCACTCCGGTAGCGGTCGCCGATTGCGGTGGTGCCGACGAGTTCGCCGTGGAGGAGCTTCCGCATCCGGCGAGGGTGACCACAGTCAGTACACCGGCGGTGGGGACGGCTCGTCGAGCAGTTCGGATCCAGCTTCGCCAGTGCATGCCGCGCACTCTATAGGGGCACCTCTCCCGCGTCGGTGCCGCGAGCGGGGGAAGTGGCGTCCGTGCCTGGGTCTGTCATCCCCGATGGCCGGAACTCAACTTCGGCCGTCACCATGCCGAGGATGAGGGCGTGGGGCACGCATTCAGACGGTCGTATCCGATCACACGACTTCGGCTGCGGCCGGACGTCTCAACCACCGGTCGATCCGGAGGTCGATCGGTACTTCGGGCCCTTGCCTTCTCGGACCATCCGGACGGACGGGCGGACTCCGTTCTGCAGTTGCCCCACCCGCTGCGCGTCCTTCGTCACGCCCTGCCGGTCATTGGCGAAAGCGTCGTGGCTCCGGTCGCCGCCTACTACTGCGTCCTCCTGATCGCCGGGTTCCGGGGAGCCCTGATCGGGGCTCTGACCTGGTCGTATCTGCTCATCGGACGGCGGTTATGGCGCCGCGAGCGGATCTCGACGCTGTTGCTGCTCGGAACCGCGTTGCTCACCATCCGCACCGGTATCTCATTCGCCACCGGAAGTGCCTTCGTGTACTTCATCCAGCCCACCGCGAACGCATTCTTGGCTTCGCTGCTCCTGGTCGCCAGCGCCCTTGCCGGACGGCCCTTCACCCAGCGATTCACCCACGACTTCTGTCCGCTCAGCCCGGAACTGCTGGCCAGGCCGAGTGTCCACCGGTTCTTCGTCCGGGTCTCCTTCCTCTGGGCGATTGCCATGTTCCTGAACGGCGCCGTCGTCCTGACCCTCTTGTTGACCGTGTCCACCCGCTCCTTCCCAATCGAGCGACTCGGGGCGACGACATCACTGACGGCCCTGGCCATCTTTCTGTCGATCACCTGGTTCGCCCACTCGATGCGCCGCGATGGTGTGTTCGTCCGCTTCGGCGGGCCTAAGACCACAGACGCGGTCTAAGGAATTCGCCGAGGAGCTGACTCTTCGCCCTCCGGCCCTGTCGACCGGCCTCCTCGTGTTGGCACCCGTCACCTCGATGTCACACGTCAGGATCGGAAGGCCGCCAGGTCCGCGTCCGAATGTGTTTGGATAGCGGTCGGGAGCGCCGACACGTGGACCGGCGACGGTCCCGACCGGCACTACAAGAGGCGGTCAGCGACGTCCGCCGGCTACGACGACCGCGACGGAGCGATTCTTGAACAGTGGTGGATCGAGGATCCGGCGAGCCGTGACAGGGGCCCTGGACGCACCGGCGGACAGCGCCGGCATGGGAGTGATCGGAACGGCGCCGTCCAGCCGCGGTATCGAAGAGCCGCGGGAGATCGCCGAGACGATCAAGCTGGCGGACCGTGCCTTCGCGTTCGTCGACCTGTGCGGCTTCACCCACTTCATCGCTGAGAACGGCGAGCACGCCGCCATCGATACGCTCTCGCAGTTCCGATCGTTGGCCCGGGACATCAGCGCCCGACGAGGGGTCATGGTGTCCAAGTGGCTGGGGGATGGCGCCATGATCGTGGGCGCGGATGTGGGCCCGACCGTGGCCACCACCGCCGAACTGATCGGGCGCTATGACGGCTCGACGCTGGCACTCAGGGGCGGATTCGCCCATGGGCAGGCGCTCATCATGGACGGCGAGGACTACATCGGCAGACCGGTCAACCTGGCTGCCCGGCTGTGCCAGACGGCCCGACCCGAGGAGCTCCTGGCGTTCGGCTACCCGGCGGCCGTCCTTCCTCCGTGGGTCCAGGTGATTGGCGTGCGGAGCGTCACGCTCCCTGGACTGGGCCGTCTCCGTCGGGTGCAGAGCCTCGGACTGGTCGACGGCCTCGAACTCCCCAGTCTGGTCGGACACAACGGCGCGTAGCTCGTCTGCGCCGAAGTTCGTCGACTTTCGGAATCAGAATGGTTGGAGGGCAACCGCCTCATTCTGGGCAGCGTCCGTCCTTGTCCTCCAGCCAAGCGACTGACGTGGCACGATAGGCAAGTGACCGAAGTTGGCGAGGCGTTCCCTTACTGGGAGCAAGTGTCCGATTGGTTCCGGCGGTCGGCGGGTGTATTCGAGGGACTGAGCGCCGATTGCGGGATCATCGAGTCGATCTTCGAGAGCGATCCAGCGGAGAATCTGGCATCGGCGAAGCTCCTGAGTTCCCAAATCCATGATGCCGAGCTGCTCCTGCTCGCCGACCCCTGTCCGGACCTCTGGGGCGGACGGCAGCTGAACTCGATCGTGGCGACCTTGGCCGAAGTGGGCCATGAAGTCGTTCTGGCCTTCGGCGATCCGAAAGGTGCTGAACGGACCATGCTGATGGCAAAGGTGGTCAGCGCCCGCCGGATGGTGACGGAACTCCAACGTCTGGGCGTTCGGCTCCTTACCGACGACAGTCCCTGAGCCTCCAGCCGCAGCGGGGTTCAGCCCGGGACCACGACTGCCCGTCCCCGGAGGGTGCCAGCCTCCATGGCCTCGTAGGCCTCGACCACCCGGTCCAGCGGGAACAGATCGGCATCTGCCCGGATGCGCCCGGCATCGGCCAGTGCGATCACATCGAGGGCGTCGGCGATCGTGGAGGCCTGGAACGTGAACACCTCACCGTCCTTCGGCAGCAGGTCGTAAAGGCTCACCTGGGGCAGGTGGCCCTGCCCCGCACCGACGAGTCCGAAAGCGCCACCCCGTCGAGTCGAGCGGAGCCCGGCGAGGATGGTAGGCCCGATGCCTACGAAGTCCAGCACGGCGTCGGCGCCGTCACCTGTCAGGGCGATGATCTCCCGGGCCGTGTCCGAGGTGACACCCTCCATGGTGACGTGGGCGCCCAACTCGGCGGCGTAGGCCAGGCGATCGGCCACCGGATCGATGGCCACCACCCGTGCCGCGCTGAGCGCCAACAGATGTTGTACGGCGTAGCTGCCGAGGCCGCCCGTGCCGATGACCACGGCCGTGCCGCCCGGACGGATGCGGGGGAGGACCCGCTTCACCGCGTGGTAACTGGTGGCCCCGGCGTCGGTCAGGGGGCCGGCGACCACGGGATCGAGGGTCGCGAGCTTCACCAGCTCGCGGGCGCTCGACACGAGCACGTAGCCGGCCAGGCCTCCGTCCTGACCGTAACCCCGCCCGACCAGGGACTGGGCGCAGTTGTTGTCCTCACCCCGTACGCACCAGGTGCAGTGGCCGCATGAGCTGGGGGAGATGACGGCGACGGGGTCGCCTTCGGAGAAGCCGGTGACGCCGGATCCGAGGGAAGCCACCCGCCCGCCGATCTCGTGACCGAGGGTGAACGGCACCTTCCATCCGATGGCCTCGCCCAGCGCGCCGGGCATCTGGCTCATCATGGCGTCAGAGTGGCACAGGCCGTTGCCGGCCACGGCCACCAGCACTTGACCCGGTCCCGGCTCCGGAACCGGCGCCTCGACCAACTCCGGGGCATGCTCCCATTCGACGATGCGGTAGGCCTGCATGGTGTCTCCCATGGGGCTGAGTCTCGCACCCCCGGTCAGCCGCCGTGGTGCCCTGGTGGGGCAGTCACCTTCGTGCGTGGCGGGTGGCTCACAGGTCCCAATCAGTGTCCGCCTCATCGTCCGTACCACCGCGGCCCTTGAGCCACGTGTCGAGCTGGGTGATCAGCTTCTGGACGCCACCGGTCGTCCGCTCGAGTGTCTGGGAGAACCGCTCGCGGTAGTGGGCGACCGCCGCTTCGAACTCAGCCGACGGGGGAGGTTCCGCTCCCCGTCGGACGTAATGGCCGTCCCGGATCCGGTCGAACTCTCCGCTGCGCACCCAGAGGATGAGTTCGCGGACCCGCCGGACGGCGAACGGATGGGTCAGTCCGATCTCCACCCACACCCGGCTCCAGCGGGCGAAGAGGTCGTCCTCATCCGTGTACTCGACCGCCTGGACGATGAACGCGTCCAGGCTCATACCGTCGACCGCGCCGCCGGCCATCCGCATCAGGAGTCGGCAGGTGACCAGGGGATCGACCATGACCAGTGCACTGGCCCGATCACTCGAGAGCTCCGCCGCCCGTGACCATTCGAGGAGGGCGAGATAGAGGGCACGGACCGGCAGCCCGGTGAGGCGTCCGGGAACCGACGTGCGCAGGAACTGCGCCAGCAGTACCAGGACGGTCGTGTAGTAGTAGTGCTCGGAGAGGACGTGGCCCAGCTCGTGTGCCAGCACCGCGCCGACCTCGTCCCGTTCGTAGGCGCCGACCAGTCCCGAATTGGCGATGACCAAGGGCGTCTTCGCCCCGACGGTCATGGCGTTGACCATCGGCGTCTGGGTCAGGTACAGGTCCGGCACGCTGGCGATGTCCAGGCAGGTGGCACAACGCTGGTAGTCCGCCCAGAGCTGGGGTACCTGGGCGTCGCCGATCCGGACGGCATTGCCGATGAGGATCTGGCGGAGGCGGCGTTCGTGGCTCAGGTCGGTCAAGCGCTTGATGACCGCATCCATGAGCGGTATCGAGTGGAGCGCTGACGTCGCGGCCCGGTCGGCGGGGTGCTCATACGCTTTGGAGCTGATCTGTTCGTAGCGGAACGTCGGCTCCAGCCAGGAATCCGTCATGATCTGCCACCTTTCGTCGTCACCGATGAGGCATATCGGATCCGGTGTGCCGGGCGGACACCCGGGTCCCGGTCGAGATGACCTCGAGCCGCTACCTACCGGCCCCGGAATGTCGGAGGAGCCGGCGGGACCGAGGGTCGATGACCCCATGTCTATCGGCTCGGCCGTACGATGCAACGAGAGGGGCCTACCTGGAGAGTTCGAGGCGACCGTGCTACGGAGGATTCCGCCCATCGCGCCTGTCTCATCGGAAGCCGGCTGACGGTGCGGGCCTGGGCGGTGGTGCGGCCGGGGCCGGCCGACACGGGACCCCTCGAGCTCATCGAGCGGGAAGCGCCTGATCCGGGGCCGCGGCAGGTTCGCGTCGAAGTGTCGGTGTGCGGTGTGTGCCGCACCGACCTCCACCTCGCCGAGGGAGATCTCGACCCCCGCAGGCCGGGTGTGGTGCCGGGCCACGAGGTCGTGGGCCGGGTGGACCGTGTCGGGCCCGGTTGCGAGTTGCTGGCCGAGGGCGACCGCATCGGCATCCCGTGGCTCGCCCACACCTGTGGTGCGTGCCGGTTCTGCCTCGGGGGACGGGAGAACCTCTGCGTCGGCCCCCGGTTCACTGGGTGGGACGTCGACGGCGGCTATGCCGAGTTCGCGGTGGTCGACGAGCGGTACGCGTACGCGCTGCCCGAGGGCCTGGGCGACGTCGAGGCGGCTCCGCTGTTGTGCGCCGGGATCATCGGCTACCGGGCGCTGCGCCGGGCCGACCTCCCACCCGGCGGGGTGCTGGGCATCTACGGCTTCGGCGGCTCGGCCCACCTCACGGCCCAGGTCGCTCTGGCCGAGGGCGCACGGGTGCACGTCATGACCAGGTCGGCCGAGGCCCGCCGACTGGCCCTCGACCTCGGGGCCGCCAGCGCCCAGGGCGCCGACGACCCGCCACCCGAGCCTCTGGATGCGGCCATCCTCTTTGCTCCGGTGGGCGTCCTGGTGCCGCCCGCCCTCGAGGCCCTCGACCGGGGTGGGACCCTCGCCGTGGCCGGCATCCACCTGTCCGACATTCCGGTCCTCGACTACCAACGCCACCTCTTCCAGGAGCGCACCCTGCGCAGCGTCACGGCCAACACCCGGGCCGACGGGGTGGCGTTCCTGGCCCTGGCTGCCGCCATCGGCATCCGGGTGTCGGCAGTGCCGTATCGATTCGAGGATGCCGACCGGGCGCTGGTCGACCTGGCCCACGACCGGGTGGATGGGGCCGCGGTCCTGGTCGTGGGGGGCGGGGCCACCCGCTGATGATTGCCTGGCTCACGCCCCCCGGATTTGGTTACAATGACGTTACGGAATGATGGCGTTCAGATCCGGGCGGAGGTCCCGTCCGGACTGTCGGGGGACGTGGACCCACTCCGTGGACGATGCCTGGGGCCCCTCAGGGGCCGAGGCCGCACGACCGTCAGTTCGACCCAGGAGACCCCCCTACCCATGCCATCGGATCGCACAGCGGCGGCAGTGCCCGACGGCGAGCGCCTTCCTGGCGACCACTCGTCCACCGGCCCGACGACATTGTTCGGCTCCCTCCTGGGCTACGCCGACGCCCGGCGCGACCGCCTGGTCGGGACGGCGGACGGGATCGACGGAGTGGTAGGGGACCCGGACGACGAGGTCGAGCCGCGTGGCCTCGTGCTGCGCCCGGCCCTGCTCGGCTTCGTGGCCGTCCTGGCCGTGTCCATCGGGGCGTCCATGCCGAGTTCGCCCTTCAAGCTCGAGATGCCCGGGGTCTGGTTCTTCGGCGAGCCCTCGACCGCCACGCCCAGCCGATGGGGCGTCTACTTCTCGCTGGCTGCCGTCTACGGCGGGCTGTTCCTCTTCATGCGGGTCTGGTGGGCCATGGCCCGCCTGTACCGGCGTCGTCGTGGCGTTCCGTACAAAATCATGGTGCGTGTCTTCGCCCTGTGGTCGCTCCCGGTACTGGTGATCGCCCCACTGTTCAGCCGGGACGCCTACTCCTACGCCGCCCAGGGCGAGATGGTCAGCCACCATATGAACCCGTACCTGTACGGGCCCTTCGAACTCGGCAACAACGCCTTCACGGCGCCGGTCGACCCGCTGTGGGGCAACGCCCCCGCCCCCTACGGTCCGATGTTCCTCCAGCTCGACGGGTTCTTCGCCCGGATCACGTTCCACAACGAGCTCGCCACCATCGTGCTCCTGCGCCTGCTGGCCCTGGTCGGGGTCGTCCTGATCGCCGCCTGCGTGCCCCGCCTGGCCCGCCTCTACCACCGGGACAGCGCCGAGCTCTTCACCCTGATGGTCCTCAATCCGGTGACCATCTTCCATCTCATCGGCGGGGCCCACAACGACGCCCTCATGCTGGGCCTGCTGGTCGCCGGCCTCACCCTGGCCAAGGAGAAGCGGCCCATCTGGGGGATCGTGCTCTGCGCGCTCGCCACCGCGGTGAAGGCACCGGCCGCGCTCGGGATCCTCTACATCGGGTGGAGTTGGCTCGGCACCGGCGTGCCGGTCCGAGAACGCGTCAGACCGGTGGTGACCGGCGGGCTCATCGGCCTCGGCGTGCTCGGGGCCTTCTCGTTCGTCAGCGGGCTCGGATGGGGCTGGATCTCCATCCTCGGCACGCCCGGGGTGGTCCGGTCCTGGGCATCGCCCACCACCGGGCTGGCTTTCGCCGCCACCGGCATCGCCCACCTGTTCCACGTGGGGGTCGGGGTCAGCGGCGTCTTGTCCGTGACCCGGTTCCTCGGCATGGTGGGCGCGGTCGTGTCCGGCGTCTGGCTGCTGCTCAACAGCGACCGGATCGGGACCCTCAAGGCGCTGGGGCTCACCTTGTTGCTCTTCGTCCTACTCGGCCCGGTGGTCCAGCCCTGGTACCTCTCGTGGGGCCTGATCCTGCTGGCCCCGGTGGCCCTCGGCCAGCTGCGGTCGCTGGTGATCGGCCTCTCGATGGTGACGGCCTTCATCGAGCTGCCCGGCGGCACCCAGCTGGTCACCACCCTGCTCCACGGCGACCCGCTGCTCATCGTGTTGACCATGCTGTGGATCCTGGTGGTGATGACCGTGCCCCTGTCGTCCTGGGACCAGCGCCGTCCGCCAGTGTCTGTCGGGCATTCGACGTCCGGGCCAGTGGCCTCGGCGGCCTGAACCGACGGGCCCGACCGGTCGTCAGCCCAGGTCGGCGCCGAAACCCTCGCCACCCAGCATCCGCTGCAGCACGGCCACGTCCAGCCACCGGTTGAATTTGCGGCCGATCTCCCGTTCGACCCCCACCATCTCGAACCCGCAGCTCTCGTGGAGGGCGATCGAGGCGGCATTGCCCCCGCCCACCCGGGCGACCATCGAGTGGAACCCGTGGAGGGTGCCCAGGCGCACGAGCTCCTCCAGCAGGGCCCGGCCCACGCCCCGGCCTCGTTGACCTTCGTCGACGTAGACCGAGTTCTCCACGGTGGTGGAATACGACGGCCGGTCCCGGTAGGTGGACAGGGAACCGAAACCGACCAGAGTGCCCCCGTCGACCGCCACCACGGCCGGATAGGTACCCTGGTGCTCGACCATCCAGGCGTCCTGCTCCTCGACGGTGCGGGGTCGGAGGTCGAATGTGGCGGTGGAACCCACGACTTCGACGTTGTAGATCCGACGGATGGGTTCGGCGTCCGAGGGCTCGGCCAGGCGCACGTGCATCCCGGCGATCGTAGACGGGGTGCCCACCGTTGAGAGGCCCCTCGTGGGCTATGATCTTCCCTCTGCTGCTCAGTCGAGCTGCATTGCCCCTGTAGCTCAGTGGTAGAGCACCGCCATGGTAAGGCGGGGGTCGTGGGTTCAATCCCCACCGGGGGCTCGCCCATGGCGGCGTAGCTCAGTTGGTTAGAGCACACGGCTCATAATCGTGGGGTCGCCGGTTCGAGTCCGGCCGCCGCTACCAGTTCACCGATGGGCCCGGGCGACCGGGTGCGATCGGGCACCACCCCGGGTGGGGGCACCACCCGGACGCAGCAGGCAGTACCCGGGAAGCACGTAGATCGGACCCGAGGCCGTCACCGGCCACGGGCACAAGGGAGTCACCGTGGCAAAGAACGACAAGCGGATCCAGGTCACGTTGGCCTGCGAATCCTGCAAGCGGCGCAACTACATCACCACCAAGAACAAGATGAACGATCGCGAGCGGATCGAGATGAAGAAGTTCTGCTCGTGGGACCGTCGCCATACCCTCCACAAGGAGACCCGCTAGTCGCCATCAGTTGGTCGGGCCACCGCCTGGGACGGCGCCTGTCCCCGGTGGTAACCTCTAGCACCGCCCTTGCGTTCGGTAGCCCGTGCGCGTCACGGCGGTGGACAGAGGGCAGTAGCTCAACTGGTAGAGCACCGGTCTCCAAAACCGAAGGTTGGGGGTTCAAGTCCCTCCTGCCCTGCTCTGCACCTGTGACAGTGGTCGAAGGAAACAGCACGTGAACCGAGAACAGAAGCGAATGATGCAGAAGCAGGGCCAGGACCCCGATGGGGAGTCCACGCCCACCCGCACCGCCGCGCCTGCTCGCAAGCCGGTCAAGCGTGAGCCCTTCCGGATCGGCCAGTTCCTCCGGGAGGTACGCTCGGAGCTGCGCCAGGTGGCCTGGCCCAACCGGTCGGAAGTGATCAACTACACCACGGTCACCCTGGTCACCCTGGTGGCACTGATGAGCCTCATCTTCGTCCTCAACTACGCCTTCGCAAAGGGCGTCCTCTGGCTGTTCAAGCCCTGATCGGTATGACTGTGACCCAAGACGGAACCACTGCCCCCCTGGGCGACGACCCGAGCATCGACGCTGTCGACGGGGACGCCGCCGACGCTGTCGAGCCTGCGGGCACCGGAGCGGACGACGCCCCGGCTGCCGCCGAGGCCCCCAACGAAGTTGACGCTGCCGTCGACGCCCCGGCTGCCGCCGAGGCCCCCGACGAGGTCGTCGAGACCGACGCCGACGTCGACGACGAGTACGAGGACGAGGAGGACGAGCCCTTCGTCGTCAGTCCCTACGACCAGCCCGGGCGCTGGTACGTGGTGCACACCTACGCCGGCTACGAGAACAAGGTGAAGTCGAACCTCCACAGCCGCACGGCGTCGATGGGCATGGAGGACCGCATCTACGAGGTGGTCATCCCGATGGAGGACGTCACCGAGTTCAAGAATGGCAAGAAGGTCGTCGTCCAGAAGAAGGTCTTCCCGGGCTATCTCCTGTGCCGCTGCGAGCTGGACGACGACAGCTGGGCCGTGATCCGCAACACCCCCGGCGTGACCGGCTTCGTCGGCCCCGGCACCAAGCCCACCCCGCTGTCGCGGCGTGAGGTCGAAGGCATCCTGCAGGTCAAAGTGGAGGGCGCCGAGACCCCCTCGAAGCGCAGCCGGCCCCGCCTCGAGCACGAGGTGGGCGAGACGGTGCGGGTCAAGGAAGGCCCGTTCGCCGATTTCTCGGGCCAGGTCGCCGAGATCAACGAGGACCAGCTCAAGCTCAAGGTGCTGGTCAACATCTTCGGTCGGGAGACCCCGGTCGAACTCGAGTTCAGCCAGGTCGCGAAGCTCTAGGGCTTCCCCGCACGCATCCACGCAAGAGGAGACACACCCCACCATGCCCCCCAAGAAGAAGAAGATCCTCGCGGTCGTCAAGATCCAGCTGCCCGCCGGCGGCGCCACGCCCGCGCCCCCGGTCGGCACGGCCCTCGGGCCGCACGGTGTCCAGACCATGGACTTCGTGAAGCAGTACAACGCCGCCACCGAGAAGCAGGCCGGCTCGATCGTCCCGGTGGAGATCTCGATCTACGAGGACCGCACGTTCTCGTTCGTGCTCAAGACCCCGCCGGCCGCCGCCCTGCTCCGCCAGGCCGCAGGCCTGGAGAAGGGCGCATCGACCGCCGGCCGGGAGACCGTCGCCACGGTCACCGACGCCCAGATCACCGAGATCGCCACCATCAAGCTGCCCGACCTCAACACGACCGACCTGGAGTCGGCCAAGAAGCAGGTCGCCGGTACCGCACGGTCCATGGGCATTGCCGTCGCCGGCTGAGCCGGACGACCGCACCGAACCGCGAACACGAAAGAGACACCATGTCCAGGGGAAAGAAGTACACAGCCAGCCTCGCCGGGATCGACCGTCAGCACCTGTACTCGGCCACCGAGGCGGTCGAGCTGGTGAAGGCCTCGGCCAAGGCCTCCTTCGACGAGACCGTCGAGCTGGCCATCCGCCTCGGGGTGGACCCCCGCAAGGCCGACCAGATCGTGCGCGGCACCCTGTCGCTGCCCGCCGGCACCGGACGGACCGCACGGGTGGCCGTCTTCGCCGCCGGTGAGAAGGCCGCCGAGGCCCGTGCCGCCGGAGCCGATGTGGTCGGCGCCGATGACCTGGTGGCCCGGGTGTCGGGCGAGGGATTCCTCGACTTCGACATCGCCATTGCCACCCCGGACCTGATGGGCCAAGTCGGGACCCTCGGTCGGGTGCTCGGCCCCCGCGGCCTCATGCCCAACCCCAAGACCGGCACCGTCACCGACGACGTCGAGCGGGCCGTCCTCGAGTTCAAGGGCGGACGTGTCGAGTACCGCACCGACAAGGTCGGCAACGTGCACATCCGGGTGGGCAAGGCCTCCTTCGACAAGGCCAAGCTGCTGGAGAACATCCACGCGGTGATGGACGAGATCCACCGGGCCAAGCCGCCCGGGGCCAAGGGCAAGTACGTCCGGGCCGTCACGTTGTCGTCGACCATGGGCCCCGGCATCCACATCGACCCGCTGCTGGCCCGCCGGGTCGAAGAGGACCTGGCCACGGCCACCGCCTGACCCGCCCCGCTGGCCCCGGCCGGCGATGGTGGACTAGAGTCACACTTTCCAGATCTACAGAACTGCCGTAGACCTCCGGTGTACCGGTCACCCGGTACCGAAGGGACCCGAGAGGGTCCGCCTGATGAGGCGTTCCGCACCGAGCACCCCGTGCCTGTGCGTAGCCACTCGATGGTGTCTGCGGCCCGAACCAGAGCGCACCGCTCGGTGGAGGCACGATGGACAATCCGAGGGCCGACAAAGTGGCCGTCGTCAACGAGGTCCGGGAACGGTTGGAGGCCGCCGACGGCGCCCTGCTGACCGAGTACCGGGGCCTGACCGTCACCGAGCTGGCTGAGCTCCGTCGTGAGCTCGCCGCGGCCGGGGGCGACTACAAGGTCTACAAGAACACCCTGGTCCGGCTGGCTGTGGCCGGCACCCCGGGGGCCGGGGTGAGCGACCTGCTCACCGGTCCCACCGCCATCGCCTTCGTCCAGGGCGATGTGAGCGCGGTGGCCAAGGCCCTCCGGGACTTTGCCCGGACCAACCCCCACCTGATCGTCAAGGGTGGCTTGGTCGGTGCGTCGATCATGACCGCCGCCGACATCGACGTCCTGGCCGAGCTGCCGTCGCGTGAGGCCCTGCTGGCCCAGTTCGCCGGTGCCCTGTCGGCACCGCTCCAGCAGCTGGCCGGCCTGATCCAGGCCCTGCCCCGCAACCTGGCCTACGGCATCTCCGCCCTCATCGACCAGAAGCGGGCCGAGGGCGGTGCCGACGAGGCCCCGGAGGCCGCGGCCCCCGAAGCCGAGGCACCAGAAGCTGAGGCACCCGCCGACGAGGCCCCGGAGGCTGCGGCCCCCGAAGCCGAGGCGACCGCTTCCGAGACGGCCGAGGCCACCCCGGCCGACGAGGCCCCGGCGGCCGAGTAGCGGCTCCGCACCGCACCGAGTGCCCGTACCACTGCACCACCGATCTACCGACCAATCACCGACACACAGGAACAAGGAGTAACGACGATGGCAGGAACCCTGACCAAGGACCAGATTCTGGACGGCATCTCTGAGCTGTCCGTGCTCGAGCTCAGCGAGCTCCTGAAGGAGTTCGAGGAGCGCTTCGGCGTCACTGCCGCGGCCCCCGTGGCCGTCGCCGCCGCCCCCGCAGCCGGCGGAGCCGCCGGTGGCGAGGCAGCCGCCGAAGAGGAGAAGACCGAATTCGACGTCATCCTCACCGAGGCCGGCGACAAGAAGATCCAGGTCATCAAAGAGGTCCGCTCGCTGACCAGCCTGGGCCTCAAGGAGGCCAAGGACCTCGTGGACGGCGCCCCCAAGCCCGTGCTCGAGAAGGTCAAGAAGGAGGAGGCCGACAAGGCCAAGGCCCAGCTCGAAGGGGCCGGAGCCACGGTCGAGCTCAAGTAGTTCCCCTGGTCCCGTCCGCCGGTCGTCGGCGGTCGGGGCCCGGGCTGCAGGTGGTCGACGACGGGGGGTCCGGATATGCCCGGGCCCGCCGTCGCACGGTCGGAATCCTTGACGGACGCCCCAGGTTCTCGTACCTTGTGGGGGCCTGGCTCCGGGGTTTCCCCGTGGGGGTTGTGATCTTGTGCGCTTCCGGTTATGCTTACTGGTTGCCGTGCCTGCCCCTGTCGCCTTCCTCAGCCGTTTTCGCTGAGTGACGCGCGCCCCGACGCCCCCCACGACTGCTCCGGCGGGAGCCGTCGACCCCGCTGACCACGCACCGCCGTGCCGCTTCGACACCTGATCCACCGCAGTACCCCGTCCTTGCCCCATTCGCCTTGCAACTGGGAGGAGTAGGCCGTTGCCTACACGGTCCAACAGCCCGGAACGTTTTTCGTTTGCCAACATCGACGAGGCGCTTCCGCTGCCTGACCTCGTCGCCATCCAGCGGGACTCCTTCAAGTGGTTCCTCGACCGTGGACTGGCAGAGACGTTCAACGACATCAGCCCGATCGAGGACTTCACGGGCCAGCTGAGCCTCGAGCTCGAATTCGACCCGACCGACCCGGACCTGCGCCCACCGCCGAAGTTCTCGGTGGAGGAGTGCAAGGAGAAGGACATGACCTACGCCGCGCCGGTCTTCGTGCGCGCCCGGTTCATGAACGCCGGCACGGGGGAGATCAAGGAGCAGACGGTCTTCA
>PLZW01000032.1 GCA_003153575.1 Acidimicrobiaceae bacterium
CTGGACCGGGGTCGTCCCGGTGTAGCCGTCCGTTGACTCGGTGGCGGCCAGAATCAGGTCGGGCTCGGCCCGCTTGATAGCGGCGGCCAGCACCTTCGCCGTCCCGAGGGCGTCCGTTCCGGCCAGGATCGGGTCGCTCACCAGGATGGCCTTGGCGGCGCCCATGGCCAGTGCGGTGCGCAGGCCCGACACCTCCCCGTTGGGGGCCATCGAGACCAGGGTCACCTCACCCCCACCAGCGGCATCGGCCAGCTGAAGGGCCATTTCGACGCCGTAGGCATCGGAATCGTCCAGGATCAGCTTCCCGTCACGGACAAGGTTCTTCGTCCCCGGGTCGAGCGCCGGCGGAGCGGCGGGATCGGGGATCTGTTTCACACAGACGACGACGTTCATGACCGTGCATTGTTGACGAAAAACGACCCGAGGGACCAATCGGGGCGCGACCCCTGGTCAGGGCGTCCTCTCCCAGGGTCGGATCAGTGGCGGTCGGCCACCCGGCGGGCCATGGCCACGTCATCGGTGATCACGGTGTCCACCCCGGCGTCCAGCACGACTTCCAGCGAGGCCTCGTCCGCCACGGTCCAGGCGGCCACGGCCAGTCCGGCGGCATGGGCGGTGGCCACGGTCGGGCCGTCTACCAGTCCCAACGGCAGGTGGACGGCCGTACAGCCCAGATCGGCGGCGGCCGCGATGCTGGCCAGCGGGTCGAACGAGGAGACGACGAGCAGCCCGGTGGGCACGGATGAGCCCGCCGACCGCACGGCGACCAGGGCGCCCGACCAGAACGAGGAGATGATGACCGACCCGGTCCGGCCCGCCGCCTCGACCAGGGCGAGCACGTCGGTGGTGGCCCGGTCCGTGGGGTCGAAGCCAGGCTCGTGGGGCTGATTCTTGATCTCGATGTTGACGACCAGGCCGGCGCACGCTTCCAACGCTTCGCCCAGGTGGGGCACGTGCCCAGGCAGATCGGCGCTGGCCAGGTCGCAGACGGCGGTCTCGCCGTCGACCAGGGGATCGTGATGGACCGCCAGACCGCCGTCGGCGGTACGGCGGACGTCGAGCTCGACGCCGTCGGCTCCGAGGGCCCGGGCCCGGGCGAAGGCTTCCAAGGTGTTCTCCCGGATGCCGGCGGCCGGGTCGGGGCTCCCCCGATGGGCTTGGACTGCAGTCGGTGTAGCCACGCTGCGTACTCTCTCCAACACCTGACGCGAGGCCGACACATCTGTGTCAAATCCCACGTGGAAGCGGCAAAACTGCTTGCAACCATGGACGTCTCTGGATACTCTAGTGAACGAACCCTGAACGGCCGGTGACACCTTTAGCGCCGAGCCATGTGAAACAAATCACAAGAGGGTCGACAATCTGGTGAGTGGAGGAAACAGCGTGGCCCTCATGTGGAATCGCACGGTCGAGTGGGACGAAGGTGACTGGCGGCAGTTCGCCGCCTGTCGGAGCACCGAGCCCGATCTGTTCTTCCCCATCGGGACCACGGGACCGGCCGTCGATCAGATCGAGTCGGCCAAGCGGGTCTGTCGCACATGCGAGGTCCAGGAGACCTGCCTCGACTTCGCGCTGGCCACCAACCAGGAGTCCGGTGTCTGGGGCGCCACCTCCGAAGAGGAGCGCCGCAAACTCCGCAAGGCCTGGCTCGCCGCCCGCCGCCGGGCCTCGTAACCGCACCGCCGCACTCCTCCGCTACAGGCCGATGGGCTGCGGATCCCGCGCCGGTAGCTCGATGACGACGAGGGTGCCCCGTTCGCCATTCCCCGAGCCCGCCCGGTTGTGCATGGCGATGGTGCCGTCGAGCTGACTGCGCACCAGGTCGCGGACGATCGAAAGGCCGAGGCTCTGGCTGTCGTCGATGTCGAATCCGTCCGGCAGGCCGGAGCCGTCGTCCAGGACCTCAACCCGCAACATCCCGCCCTCGGACGACAGGTCCACCCGGATCGTGCCGATCGAGTCGCGGTCGACCTCGCCGGTCCCCTCGCCGTCCTCCTCCGCCTCGAAGTCCAAGAAGGCGTGCTCGATGGCGTTCTGGACCAACTCAGCCAGCACCACGGCCAGCGGTGTCGCCACGTCTGCCGGCACCTCACCCAGGCCTCCGTTGACCTCGAAGGCGAGGTGGCGGGAGACCACCGAGTCCTTGGCCATGCGGATCAGCGCGGTCACGATCTCGTCGAACGGCACCTGGTCGCTCGGCTCGCGGGACAGGATCTCGTGCACGATGGCGATCGACCGGACGCGGCGCTCGGCCTCGAACAGCGCCACCCGCCCGCCGCCGGGGGGCAGGCGCCGGGCCTGGAGCCGGAGCAGCGCCGAGATGGTCTGGAGGTTGTTCTTCACCCGGTGGTGGACTTCTCGGATGGCGGCGTCCTTGGACAGCAGCAGGCGGTCGAGCCGCCGGAGGTCGGTGACGTCGCGGAGCAGGACGATGCATCCCGTCACATCGTCCGACTGCATCAAGGGGATGCAGTGGAGCAGGACCGTCACGTCGGGTCGGCGCTCCACCTCCTCCACCACCGGCAGGGCGGAGGCCAGGGCCCATTCGATGGCCGACTCCTCGATCCCGAGGTCGGTCAGTCGGCGTCCCTCGATCTGTGAGTACATGCCCATGCGATGGAGGGCGTTGGTGGCGTTGGGGGATGCGTAACGGACCCGGCCCTCCTCGTCGACCAGTACCACGCCGTCGCCGACCCGAGGGGCCTCTTCGGTGGCCACCTCCTCGCTCGGAAAGGGGAAGGACCCTTCCGAGAGCATGACGGCGAAGCGGTTGAACACGTCCCGGTAGGTCCGCTCGAGGTGACCCGGTCGCCGGCCGGCCCCCGCCGACATCCGCGTCAACACGGCCACCACCTCGCCCTGGCAGCGCACCGGGATGCACTGCAGCCGGACCGGCTCGCCCCCGGGCTCGAGGAGCATCTCGCCGCGGGACGACTCCCCCGACTCGAATGTGAGTACGACCAGCGGCCAGACGTCGGCGTCGACCGTCTGGCCCACGAGGTCGTGCTCGACAACGGTGGAGCTGTTGGATGGGCGCATCTGCCCGAGGATCACCAACTCGAGCCCGCCGCCCGGGTGGGGATCGGTCGGCTCGGGCGCCATGGGGGCCATCAGCACCAGGTCGGAGAAGGACAGGTCGGCCAGGATGCCCCAGGTGCCGAGGAGGCGCTGGAGGTGGGCGAGCTGGTCCTCGTCCAGATTGGTGCGTTCGAAGGCGAGCTCGGCGGGCGTGGCCATGGATCATGCCCTCCCGGGTGCCGCCGTTGCGGCGACCGGCGCCGACACCGCCACGTCATGGGGAGTGCGGTCGCGGAAGCCGCGCAGGGTGTTCACGCCGGCTTCGGCCAGGAGGTCCCGGAGGTCGTCGGCCCGCTCGGCGACGTCGGGCAGGGTGTGGGCGTCCGAGGCGGTGGTGAGTGGCACGCCCCGGTCGACGAACCGCTTCAGCAGTGGGGGTGCCGGGTACTCCTGGCCCACCGGCTTACGCCAGCCGGCCGAGGAGACCTCGGCGGCCATGCCGGACCGGACGGCGGCCTCGGTGATCCGATCGTAGAACTCGTCCGGGACGGTGGGGACGTGGCCGGCGATCTTGACCAGGTCGGGATGGGCGAACACGTCGCACACACCCGACGCGCCCAACTCCTCCATCGCCCGGGTGTACTCGTCCCACACCTGGTCGACATCCCGGTGGTCCCACTCCGCCAGCACCTGGGGGTCGCTCAGCACGTCGAACCGCCAGGTCCCGAGCCAGTGGACCGAGCCGAGCAGGACGTCGAAGGGGTAGCCGGCGAGGAGCTCGGCCACATCGTCCATTCGGTCCTGGTAGAAGTCGACCTCGAGACCGAGCACGACGGGCAGGCCGGCGGCCTTGACCGCTTGGACCACCTCGACATAGTCGTCGAGGTCGACGCGGGCGTGGTGGTCCCAGTAGGCGGCCATCCCCGGACGGAGCGCCTCGCCGGGGAGATCGTCCCAGAATCCGCCCAGGCGGTCCTTGGCCTGGGTGAAACGAAACAGGTGCTCCGTCACGGCGATCTCGGTGACGCCGCGGGCGGTGGCGTGCTCGCAGTAGGCGGCGACCTGGTCGACGGTGGCCTGGGCGTCACTCTGACTGTGCGGCCAGAGGTGGAGGTGGTAGTCCAGCACGCTGGTGCTCGATCCTTTCGGTGCCCGGCGGCCGACAGGCGGTAGGGGCGGTGGGAGCGGTGGGGGTTGGGAGCGGTGGGGGCGATGGCGGTTGGCCGTGGTGGGACGGCGTCCTCAGCCGGCCCGGCGCATGAGGGTGACCCCGTCACGGACGGTGGTCTGCACGGCGACCACCCGGGGGTCGGTCGCCACGAAGTCGTTGAACGCCCGCAGGGCCTCGGTGTCCGCGGTGGTGTCCGACGGGTCGAGGATCCTTCCCGACCACAGGGTGTTGTCGGCGGCGATCAGGCCCCGGGGCGCCAGCTTCGGGAGCACGGCCTCGTAGTAGGCGCGGTAACCGGTCTTGTCGGCGTCGAGGAAGACCAGGTCGAACGGGCCGTCGAGCGCGGCGATCGTTTCGATGGCCGGCCCTTCGGCCACCTCGATCACGTCGGCGTAGGGGCTGGCCGCGATGTGGCGGCGGGCGAAGGCGGCGTGTACCGGGGAGAGCTCGCAGGTGACGATGCGTCCACCCGGGGCGAGGCCCGCGGCCATGGCCAGCGCCGAGTAGCCGCCGAATGTGCCGACCTCGAGCACCGACGTCGCCGACAGGGCGAAGACGAGCATCTCGAGATAGCGGCCCTCGAGGCGCCCCACCATCATGTGGGGGAAGTCCAGGGTCTCGATCAGCTCTGCGGCCAGGGCCTCCAGATGGGCGGGCGGGGCGGTGGTGTGCTCAGAGGCGTACGCCTCGAGCGTCGGATCCACGATGTCGGTCATACCCGCATCGTACGGCCCGGCGGGAGGGCCCGTCGCCGGTCGGCTAAGCCCAGATCTGCTCACCGAGGCGGAGGAGGCCGGACAGGTCGTAGATGTCGGTGTCGAAGAAGGGCACGGTCGCCAGTACCTCGGGAGCGACGGCAAGGGAGGACCGTTCCTCCATCTCCCGGAGGGCGACGATCTGGAAGTTGAGGTAGCTGTCGGCCACCTCGGTGAGCACCCGGGCGATCTGGGCCGGGTCGCCCAGTGCGCCGGAGGTGGGGCCGAGGGACGGCGCCAGTGCCGCGGCGATGTCCTCGGACCGGTCCTTCATGGCCTCGGCCACCTTGGTTCCGGCCCTGCCCCGCAGATAGTCGGGCAGGACCTTGTTGAGGACGATTGCGCCCAGGTGCAGCTTGCGTTCGGTCAGCTGCTCGGCGAAGAACTCGGCCTCGCGGAGCGGGGTGGCCTCGAGGGTGGAGACCACCACGAACGTGGTGCGGCGGTCCGACAGCAGCCTCCCGACGGCCTTCGAGCGCTCGACGAATCCGTCGTACATGGTCTGGAAGAGGATGAAGAACTCGGAGATGTCCCCCATGAACTCCGTCCCGAGGACCCGGTCGGAGATCTGGTAGAAGGGCTTGGTCGCCACGTTGATGAGCTTCGAGCGGTAGGGCACGATGAGCCATCGGAGCAACCGCGACGAGAAGAAGTCGGCGAGGCGCTCGGGGGCATCGAGGAAGTCGAGCGCGTTGCGGGTGGGTGGGGTATCCACCACGATCAGGTCGTACTCGCCGGTCGAATGGATCTCGTAGAGGCGCTCCATGGCGATGTAGTCGTGGCTCTGGATGAACCGCCCGGCGATGTTCTGGTAGAGGGGGTTGGCCAGGATCTCGTCGCGCGTCTGCGCGTCGGGGGCGTGCTGGGCGATCAGCGAGTCCCACGATTCCTTGGTGTCGAGCATGGCCGCCCACAGCTCGCCACGGGGCTTGACCCCGGCGGCCTTGAACGCGGCGTCCGGAACCCGGTGCTCGGTGTTGCCGATGCCATCGAGCCCGAGAGCATTGGCCAGGCGCTTGGCCGGGTCGACTGTCAGGACCAGGACCTTGGAGCCATGATTGACGGCCGCCATCAGTGCCGAGGCCGCCGCCGTGGTCGTCTTCCCCACACCGCCGGGGCCGCAGGCCACGACGATCTCCTTGGTGGCCAGCAGGCTCTCCATGGTCGGGGCCGCCACGTCGGCCTCGGCGCGCTTGGCCGTACGCGGGTTCCGGGGGGCCATCAGAAGCCCAGTTCCTCGGCCAACGAACCGGCCACCTGCCTGGTGGTCCGCAGTCCGTGCGACCGGGTGAAGAGATAGGGAAGGTACAAGAGGGGCACGTCGGGGTCGATGCCCTTCCGCAGCCGCTCGAGGTGGGTCGACCGGGTGCGCCGCATGGTGACGGCCAGGCGGGCCGCTTCGAGGACCGGGCCGGCGTCTCCGTCCACCAGTCCGTCGAGCGCGGCCAAGGGTCCGGACGCGGTGAGGGCGTCGAACACGGCCTCCTCCTGTCGGCCGAACAGCTCGGGCAGCACCCGATTCACCACCACGGCCGCCAACTGCACCGTCGTCTCCTCGCGCACCCGATCGGCGAGCTCGATGGTCTCGGTGACCGGCATCTCCTCGGGAGTGCACACGGCCAGCAGTCCGGTGGTGGCCGGGTCGGACAGCATCTCGAGCATCCAGTCCGTCTGGTTCCGGATCATGCCCACCTTGACGAGTCCGTTGACGGCCTGGGGGGCGGCCAGCTGGCCGACGATGTGGCCGGTGGCCGGCGCGTCCACGACCACCAGGTCCCATGGGCCGTCGCGCACCTCGAAGCACAGCTTGCCCACCGTCAGGATCTCGCGGACCCCGGGGGCGGCCGTGGCGAGGAAGTCGAAGGCCTTGGCCACCGGGCCGATGCGCCCCACGATCGGGATGTGCAGCTGCATCCGCAGGTACTCCCGCAGGGCGGCCTCGGTGTCCATGGCCATGGCGAAGAGGCCCGGCTGGACCTCCTTCTCCTTGAAGGCGGTGGGCGGCGATTCGTAGTAGCCGGCCAGCTCGCCCTTGGCGTCCATCTCGCAGATCAGGACCTTCTTGCCCCTGGAAGAGGCGAGCAGCGCCAACGCCGAGGCGACGGTGGTCTTGCCGGTGCCGCCCTTGCCCGTCACGAAGACCAGCTTGCGGTCGAGCACCGGCGTCATGGGGTCAGCCGGCACGACGGACCCCGGTCCGGGACGGCCGGTGCCGGAAGGGACGGTGGACTCGGATCAGGAGATCCCGAATCCGACCCGGCGGTCGGATGCCGGGGGGTCGAGCTCGACGTAGGCCACTTTGGCCACCGGGACCCCGACCTGGCGGCCCTTGCGGTCGGTGAGCCAGAGGATCCTGCCCTCCTCGGCCAGTGCCGCCTCGATATCGGCCAGGACCTTGTCTCGGTCAGCGTCGTCCGGCAGCTCGATGTCGAGCTCCTTCATCGACTGCACGATCCCGATACGTACGTCCACCTGGCACGCTCCTCTCGTCCCGGCGGTCGATGGGACCACCGGGTAACCCTGACGATACAGCCCTCGGGGACCCGGTCCGCCCCGGCGCCGGACGGTGACACCGATGGGGCACACTGGCGGGATGGATGGCGAGACACCCCCTGCCGGAGGGCCGGCACGGCCCGGAGAGACCGAACGGAACAGGAGGTGGGCCGCCACCATGGCGGGCCACGGGGACGAGGGGATCACCTTCGCCCACGGCGACAGTCACGCCACCACCGGAGCCGACCTCCCCACCCCCGGATTCGACCGGGTGGCCCGCGAGGAGCTGGAGCGGGACCTCCTCGCCCCCGGGGCGACCCGCGCCGAGGGGGCGGGACGGCGGGCCAGGACCGAGGAGCCCGACCCGTGGCGGACCTGCTTCGAGCGCGACCGGGACCGGATCCTGCATGCGCCGTCGTTCCGTCGCCTGGCCGGCAAGACCCAGGTGTTCATCTTCCCCGACGATCACCAGCGGACCCGGCTCACCCACGCGCTGGAAGTGACCCAGGTGGCAGCCGGCGTCGCCCGGGCGTGCCGGCTCAATGTGGCCCTGACCGAGGCCATCGCCCTCGGGCACGACTGCGGGCACGGTCCCGGTGGCCACGCCAGCGAGGACGCACTGTCTCCCTACGTCGGCGGCGGCTTCGACCATGCGCCGTGGGGGGCAGATGTGTCACTCGCCTCCCTCAATCTGTGCGGCGAGACACTCGACGGCATCCGGAACCACTCCTGGTCCCGGCCGGCCCCGTCGACACCCGAGGGTGAAGTGGTTTCCTGGGCTGACCGGATCGCCTACGTCTGTCACGACTTCGAGGACGCGGTGCGCAGCGGCATCGTCACCGCAGCGGCCCTGCCCGACCTCGTGCGCGAGCGGTGCGGCGACCGACGGGGCCGACAGCTGGGCACCTTCATCGACGCCCTCGTCGAGACCACCTTGCGCACCGGACGGATCGGCATGGCCGAGGATCAGGCCGAGGCGCTGGCCGCGTTCCGGGCCAGCAACTACGAGCACATCTACCTGCGGCCGAGTTCAGTGGCCCAAGGCAAGTCGGTGATCGAGGTGCTGCAGGCCCTGGTCGAGTACTTCGGTGACCGGCCTCATCTGCTCCCCACAGCCGGGTTGGAAGACGAGGGCCTGACCGGTGGGGAGCCGGGCGCCGTCCATGCCGCGGTCGCCTACGTGGCCGGCATGACCGACCGCTTCGCGTTCAGCCAGGCGGTGGCCCTGCTCGGTTGGGACCCGGACAAGCTACCGGTCGGCATCGGGGTGACCGCGAGGTTCTAGGCGCCGCACGGTTTCCCGGTGGCGTTGGAGCCGGCCGGGCACATTCCCTAGGATTGGAGCCATCGGGGAGGCACACCGATCGAGGAGGTCCCCATGGTCACCCGGGAAGCAGCACCACATGGGTCGGCGACCCCCAGTGGGCGGATCGGATCAGGGGGAGGTGGCGGCCCCCTCGCCGGCGGCGTCGCCGGTGCCCTGGCCCCGGTCATCACGGCAATCGTCGGTCCGGCGACACGCGTGCAGTTCCGGTTCTGGGACGGCAGCACGATCGGTGACGACGGCGTCGGCACCGTCGTCGTGCACTCGGCCGACGCGCTGCGCAGGATCCTCTGGGCTCCCGGCGAGCTCGGCTTCGCGCGCGCCTTCGTGGCCGGTGACCTTTCAGTCGAGGGAGACGTCTTCGAAGTCGTGGTCGCTCTGCGCGACGGGACCGCCCGGGACCTCCGCCGTCTCGACGCCCGCACCATCGCCGCCGCCTTGCGGTCGTCGAAGGCGATCGGCGGACTCGGCGCGCCGCTGCCCCCTCCCGCCGAGGAGAGCCGACCGGCCGGGAGGATCCACTCGCCGGCCCGAGATGCCCGGGCCGTCCGCCACCACTACGACGTCGGGAACGACTTCTACGAGTTGGTCCTCGGGCCGAGCTGGACCTACTCCTGCGCCCGATTCGTGACCCCGTCGACGACCCTCGAGGAGGCACAGGCGGCCAAGCACGAACTGATCTGCCGCAAGCTCGGCCTGGACCGGCGCCCCGGTGCACGCCTGCTCGACGTCGGATGCGGGTGGGGATCGATGGCCATCCACGCGGCCCGCCACTACGACACCACCGTCGTCGGCGTCGCCCTCAGCCGCGCTCAGGTCGACGCGGCACGGGCCAGGGTGCGACAGGCCGGCCTCGCGGATCGGGTCGAGATCCGCTTCCAGGACTACCGGGAACTGAAGGGCGAGCAGTTCGACGCCATCTCGTCGATCGGTATGTTCGAACACGTCGGTTCGGAGCGGACCGCGGAGTACTTCTCCACGTTGCGCAGCATCCTGGCCCCGACCGGGCGACTGCTCAACCACGCCATCTCGTCCCCGGGTGGATCCCGCCTCGGGAGCCGGACGTTCATCGGCCGCTACGTGTTCCCCGACGGCGAGTTGATCGACGTGGGCGAGGTGGTGCTCGCCATGGAGCGTGCCGGCTTCGAGATCCGCGACGTCGAGTCGCTGCGCGAGCACTACGCGCGTACATTGCGCTGCTGGGTAGCCAACCTGGAATCCCACTGGGACGAGGCGGTGGCCATTGTCGGACGGGCCAGGGCCGACATATGGCGCCTGTACATGGCCGCATCGGCCATCGGATTCGAGGACGGGGGGATCGGCGTCCACCAGGTGCTGGGCGTCGTGCCCGGCGCCGACGGCACGAGCGGCATGCCCGCGACAAGGGGTGACTGGGACTGACCGGGCCCGCTGAGGGCCGGCTGCGGGCATGATGCAAGGAGCCGATCCCGACCAGGAGGACCCTTGACCGACGCCGCCGATCCCATCAACTTGATCCGAAGGGCGTTCGACCAGTCGATCCGCCTGGTCGATGCCGTGCCGGCTGATCGGATGGGCGACCCGACGCCGTGCACCGACTTCGACGTACGCGCGCTCGTCGGCCACATGACGTTCGCCGCCGGCCGCCTGGCTACCGCAGGACGACGCCAGCCCATCATCGACGAGGCTCCGGTGATCACCGGCGTAGCCGACACCGAGTGGTCGGAGGCGTTCGGGGCGGCGGCCCGGTCGGCCATCGACGCCTGGACGGCGGACGGCGCGCTGGAGGGCGAGATCACGCTCCCGTTCGGCACGTTCGCCGCGCCCGTCGTGGTCCTGATCTACGTGGAGGAGCAGGTCACCCACGGGTGGGATCTGGCGGTGGCAATCGGACAGGAGGCTTCGCTCGACCCGGTGCTGGCCGAAGTGATCCTCCCGGTCGTCCAGCAGTTCATCCCCGTCGACGGAAGGGAAGAGGGGATGGGGTTCGATGCGGCGGTCGACATGCCCGATTCGGCCCCCGTCTACGACCGTTTGGCGGCCTACCTGGGCCGGCAGCCCGGACCCCGCTGACGGGCACTACCGGACGGTGAGCTCCCGTCGGTAGACGCGGGCCGGCCCGAGGGAGGCGATGGTCGCGGCAAGCTCTGTGAACAGGGCGGCGGCCTCGCCATCGGGATCGGCCACCACCACCGGCACACCCTCGTCGCCCCCTTCCCGCAGGGCCGCCACCAACGGGATCTTGCCGAGCAAGGGCACCCCGAGGTCGTCGGCCAGCAGCTGGCCGCCGCCGCTGCCGAACAGTTCGTAGCGCTTGCCGTCGTCGCCGCTGAACCAGCTCATGTTCTCGATCACGCCGCGCACGGCCAGCTTGAGCTTGCGGGCGGCGTAGGCCGACCGCTGGGCCACCCGTTGGGCGGCCGCCTGAGGGGTGGTGACCACGAAGACCTCGGTCTTGGTCAGGTACTGGCCCAGGGACAGTGTGACGTCGCCGGTGCCGGGGGGCATGTCGATCAGCAGGAAGTCAGGCTCGCCCCAGTAGGCGTCGACCAGGAATTGCTCGAGTGCCTTGTGGAGCATCGGGCCGCGCCAGATCACCGGTGTGTCATCGGCGACGAAGAAGCCCATCGACAGGCACCGCACCCCATTGGCGGTCGGGGGCACGACCAGGTCCCCGATGATGAGGGGGTCGGTGGTGACGCCCAGCATCTTCGGGACCGAGAAGCCGTAGACGTCGGCGTCGAGAATGCCGACGTCGTAGCCGGCCCTGCCCAGGGCAACAGCCAGGTTTACCGTCACCGAGGACTTACCGACCCCGCCCTTTCCCGAGGAGATCCCGAGGATTCGGGTCTTCGACCGGGGCTCCATGAATTTGTTGGGCCGGCCTTCCTCGTGGCCGAGCGCCCCTCCGTGCTCGTGCCCGTGGTCGTCGTCCGAGGCGTGCATGGTGCCGCCATCGACGGCGTCGCCCCGGAGGAGCATGCGCAGGTGGGCCCGGGCCTCGTCGTCCATCACTGCGGTGTCCACCAGGACCTCGTCGACACCCTCGACCCGGGCGACTGCCGCCCGGACCCGGGCCGTCAGCTCGTCCACCTGTGGGTAGTGGGCCACCGGCAGCGCGAGCTCGACGGTGACCTTCTTCCGCTTCGTCCGGACCGGCCCGACCATGCCCAGCTCCCCGAGGGGGCGACGCAGCTCGGGGTCGGCCACATGGGCGACCGCTGCTGCGACCTGGGACTCGTCGATGGACATGGGGGTTCTCCTGAGGCGAAATCGGCGTCACCGGTACACTAGGGGACGTGCAGCCCGACCCGGACAGCCCCGCGGCCCCCGTCACCTCGGACTCCGACGCTCAATTCGCCGCGGCGGTGACCGCGGTCACGTCCGCCTTCGGCGACCCCACTAGGCGCGAGATCTATCTCTTCGTGCGGTCCAATCCGGGGGCGACCGCCACCGAGGTGGCGGCCCGCTTCTCGCTCCACCCCAACGTGGCGCGCCACCACCTCGAGCGGCTGGCCGCCGGCGGCTACGTCGAGGTGACCATGGAACGGGCCGACGGGCGGGGTGCCGGCCGGCCGTCCAAACGCTTCCGGGCCATCGGTCCCGACCCCACCCTCGACCTGCTGACCCGCCGCGACGACCTGCTGGTCCTCCTTCTCCAGGAGGCGCTGCAGATGCTCGGGCCCCTGGCCGCCGAGGGGATGGCCGAACGGGTCGGCGAGGAGTATGGACGCCAGCTCGCCGGCCAGATGTCGCCCGGCGACAGCCAGCGGTCGCTGCGGACGGCCATGCACGCCATCGCCGACACCCTGACGGCCCACGGCTTCGCCGCCCACGCCGAGGACCAGGGAACTGCCACCGCGGTGGTGGCCGACAACTGTCCCTTCGGCGACGCCGCGTCGCAGTACCCGGTGCTCTGCGCCGTCGACCGGGGCATGGTCAAAGGACTGCTGGCCGGGTTGTGCGGGGATGACCCCGGCGCCGTGCCCGTGGTCCTGTCGTCGTCCCGGGCCCGGGGCGACGACGCCTGCAGCGCCGTGGTCTGACCGTCGACCGTGGCCCGCCACTACCTCGACCACGCCTCCACCACCCCGCTCCGCCCCGAGGCCCGGTCCGCCATGGCCGAGTGGGCCGACCTCGGCATCACCGCCGACCCGGGTCGGGTCCACACCGAGGGACGCGTCGTCCGGGCCGCCCTCGAGGACGCCCGCGACCAGGTGGCCGCGTTGTTCTGTGTCCGTCCCCGCCAGGTGATCCTCACGTCCGGGGGCACCGAGGCGGTGAACGCCGCCGTGTGGGGCGTCCTCACCGGAGTCGGCGACCGCGCCCCCGTCGCCTGCGCCGCCGTTGAGCACTCGGCCGTGCGCGATGCATCGACCCGCCTCGGCACATTGGTCCCTATCGGGGTCGACGGGCTCGGGCGCATCACGCCGGCGGCCGTCGGCGACGCCGTGGAGCGAAGCGCGGCCGAGCACGGGCGGCCGCCGGCGCTCGTGCACTGCCAGGCGGCCAACCACGAAGTGGGGACGGTGCAGGACTTCGAAGCGGTGGTGGCCTTGTGCCGCGAGCGCGGCATCACCGTCCACGTGGACGCGGTCGCCGCCGCCGGGCACCTCCCGCTCGACCTCGAGACGCTCGGTGCCGACCTGGCGGCGGTGTCGTCCCACAAGCTGGGTGGTCCCGCCGGGGTGGGAGCGCTCATCGTGCGCCGCGGTCTGCGGATCGAGCCGCTGCTGGTGGGCGGCGAGCAGGAGCGGGGTCGCCGGGCCGGCCTCGAGGACGTGGCGGGTGCCATCGGGTTCGGCGCCGCGGCCGCCGCGTTGGCCGAGCCCGGTCGGATCGACGCCGAGGCCCGTGCCGCCCGCGGATCCACCGACCGGCTGCTGGCCGCGGCCACCGCGGTCGGCGGCGTTCTCCCCTACGGCGACACCGACCGTCGGGTGCCCCACATCGTGTGCGTCGGGATCGAGGGCGTGGAGGCCGAGCCGGTCGTCCTCGGGCTCGACCAGGCGGGTGTGGCCGTCCACTCCGGCTCGTCGTGCTCGTCGGAGTCCCTCGAGCCCTCGCCCGTGCTCGAGGCCATGGGTGTCGACGGCGAGCGGTCGCTGAGGCTGTCGACCGGATGGTCGACCGTCGACGCCGACGTCGACGCCTGCGTCGACGCATTCCCGGGTGTCGTCGAGCGCCTGCGTTCCCTCCGTTCGTGACCACACGCGGGCCCCGTCGTCACCGGTAGGTTGGCCGGCATGCGTGCCGTCGTCTGCAACCAGTTCGGTCCTCTCGACACCCTGGTGGTGGAGCAACGTGCCACCCCCGAGCCGTCCGAGGGGATGGTGGTCATCGACGTGGCCGCCGCCGGGGTGAACTTCGTCGACGGCTTGATCTGCCAGGGCAGGTACCAGCTGAAGCCGCCGACCCCGTTCGTGCCGGGCAGCGAGGTGGCCGGCACCATCTCGGCCGTCGGTCCCGGTGTCGCCGACTGGTCGGTGGGCGACCGGGTGCTGGTGTTCTGCGGTTTCGGCGGGTTCGCCACCAAGGTGGTTGCTCCGGCCCTGTCGCTGGTGACCGTGCCCGACGCCATCGACCTCACCCAGGCGGCCGCCCTCATCCAGAGCTACTGCACCATGCTCTTCGCGCTCACCCGCCGGACCACAGTGGCACCGGGCGAGTGGGTACTGGTGCTCGGGGCCGGCGGGGGCATCGGTCTGGCCGCCGTCGACGTGGCCACGGCCCTCGGGGCCCGCGTCATCGCCGCCGCCTCCACTCCGGACAAGCTCGAGGCGGCGGTGGCCATGGGCGCCGAGGCCACCATCGCCTACGAGGACGACGACCTGAAGGTTCGGGCCCGCGAGCTGTCGGGCGGCGGGGTCGACGTGGTGGTCGACCCGGTCGGGGGGAAGCACGCCGAGCCGGCCCTGCGAGCCACCCGGTTCCTCGGGCGGTACTGCGTGATCGGCTTCGCGTCGGGGCCGATCCCCTCGATCCCGATCAACCAGGTCCTCCTCAACAACCGCACCATGGTGGGCGTGGAGTGGGGAGGCTGGACGTTCAAGGACCCGCTCGGCAACCGGGCCCTCATCGACGAGCTGATGGGCATGGTGGCCGACGGCCGGCTCCATCCGACCGTCCCCGGCACCCGGCCGCTCGACGCGGCGGCCGAGGTCATGACCGGGTTGATCGACCGCACGGTAACCGGCAAAGTCGTCCTGGTGCCGTAGCGCGGTGCCAGTCGGCCTGCGCCGTGCGTGGGCCTTGGACCGGGCCCAGCGGGTGATCAGGCTCAGATGGTGGGGATCCCGGTGGGGATCGGCTTGCCGGCGACCGTGTAGGCCTGATGGAGGACCGACGCCGCTTGTGCCACCACGGCGGCCGGCGGCTTGTCCGCCAGGAACTCGGCGAACTGGTCGACGGCCCCCGGTGCGTTGCCGTCCGACTGCAGCAGGAGGGTGCCCAGGTAGAGGTGCACGGCGTAGTCGCCGGGGTCGAGGGCGGCCGCCCGGCTCAGCTTCGCCCGGGCGTCGCTGACCAGCGTGGCGCTGGCTCCCTGCTGGCCGATCCGGTATTCGAGCCACCCGAGCTGGGCGAGGGCCAGCTCGTTGTCCGGGTGGGCGGTGAGGACGGCCTGGTAGAGCTGGGCGGCGAGTCCGAGCTGGCCCTGGTTCTCGACGGCCGCGGCCTGGTCGAGGGCGCGGGACACCTGCTGGCTCGGGCTCAGCGCCACCGAGCCGGTGGCCGACTGTCCGGGAAGGCGGTCGGACGAGAACAGCGGGACGGCCAGTGCCAGGGCGGCCACGAAGCAGCCGATGGCGCCGGCCAGGAACCACGTGTTCCGGACCCGGCGACGGGTCGTCGTCGATCCGTCGGACACGACGGCGGCACCCGTCGCCACGGCGGGTTCGTCCATGAGGGTGGCCGTGGCCACCGCCCTCCGGTCGACCGCAGGCGCGGCGACCGTCGTGGCCGTCGTAGCCGCTGTGGCCAACGTGGCTGTGGCCGGACCGAGCGCGGCCAGTCGGGACAAGTCGCGCTGGCGCAGTGCCAGGTAGTCGGCGTCCGCCAGGTCGCCGGCCAGGTACTCGGCGTCGGCGTCGGCCAGCGACTGGGTGAGGAACAGCCGCCGCTCGTCGAGCGCCACCGGGTCGACCGTCGGGCCCCGCACGTCGGCATCGACGTCAGTGCCGGGCAGGCGGCGACGGACGAACACCCACACCAGCAAAGACGTCGCGGCCAGACCGGCGGCAATGGGCAGTACCCAGACCAGTGCCGACCACCCGCTGGCCGGCGGGTCGAGCACGATGGACGAGCCGTAGCGGGCGGTCAGGTAGTCCTCGATCTGTTGATTGCTGCGACCCTGGTCGACCATGTGGAGGATGGTGGCCCGCACGGTCACCGCCGTCGATGCGCTCGACACGGCGACCGACAGGTCCTCGCAGCTCGGGCATCGGATCACCGACTCGAGGGCGGCGGCTCGCTGGGCGTTGGTCTGCGGCGACGACGAGAAGACGCCGCTGCCCACGAGGAGGGCCACGACGAGGACGACGCCCAGCAGCGTCCAAAGGGGGAAGTGCCTGGACTTCACGCGCCGTCCGCCTTGGCCCGGGCGATGAGCTGGTCGAGGTCGTCGGCCGTCACAGGGGCGACGATGTAGGCCACCATGCGGCCGTCGGGGGCGATGAGGAAGGTCGAAGGCGGGCCCCGGACCCCGTAGCTGAGGGCCAGGTTCCCCTGCGGGTCGGCCAGCGTGGGCCAGTTCGCCCCCAGCATCGCCTGGTAGGAGCGGGCGGCCGACGGGGTGTCGTTGAACACCACGCTGACCAGGCGTGCGTCACCGGACTGCTGGTGCTCGAACGCGAACTTCACCAGGTCGGGTCCCTCGGACCGACATGGCTGGCACCAGTCGGCGAAGAAGTTGACCACCACAAACGCGCCCGGGACCTTCGGCAGCGCGAACTTCTGGCCGTCCAAGGTCAGCCCGCCGATCGGCGGCGCCATCTTGCCGAGCAGCGGGCTCTGGATCTCCGACACCATCGCCGGGGGCCGGGTGGCGAGCACGGCGATCAGGCCGGCAGCGGCCACCAGCACGATGACGCCCACCCACCGGGCGGTGTGCCGGGCCGGTGGCTGAGGGCCGGGAGGAGCCGGAGGATCCACGGGTGCGGCCACGTCGGTCACGTCGACTCCCCCGCCCCTACGGGGAGGCGCTCGGCCGGCGGCGGCGTCGGCACGGCATCTACGGGGTCAGCGGCATCTGCGGCATCGGATGCGATCGGCGGCGCGGTCCCTTCGACCGGAGTGGACACCGGGTCGGTGGGCCGGCGGCGGCGCCCGGGTATGGCCGACAGGACCGACCCCAGCCCGATGAGTCCGGCGCCGACCCACAGCCACATGACGAGCGGCTGCTCGACCACGTCGAAGGCCCACACGATGTTGCGGCCCGTTGCGCCGCTGTTGTTGGGGATGGAGGCGATCGTCAGGTAGAGGTCGTCGCGCCAGCCGGAGTCGATGGCCGGCGTACCCACAGTGGAGGTCCCGGCGCCGAACTGGCTGAGGGCCGGGAAGAACTGGCCGCCGCCGTCCACCCGCAAGATGGCTTCGAACGACGAGTGCGACGGCGACGTGACCACCCTGGTGCCCTCGAACTCCACCGTGTGGCCGGCGAACGAGGCGGTCTGGCCCTGGGTCAGGTGCAGCCGTCCCCGTTGCAGGTAGGACGTGGCCGCGGCCAGTCCGATGGCCACGACGACCACCCCGATGTGGACGACCATCCCCCCGTTGGCCCTGCCCACGAATCCCCGCCACCCGGAGAGGACGGCCCGGGCCGGCGCGGCGCCGGTCGCCCGGGCGGCCCGGTGGGCACCGCGCACCGAGAGCACCAGGGATCGGCCCGCCGAGGCGGCGGCGAAGGCTCCGAGGCCGAATGCCAGCAGCGGCTCCACCCCGTGGACACCGGCCAGCACGCACACCACCACCACCAGGACGCCCAGGGCGGCAGGCACCGCCAGTCGCCCCCGCATCACGTCGATGGTTGACTTCCGCCATGGGAGGGCGGGGGCGACGGCCATGAGGAACAGCAGCGCCAGGCCGACCGGCACGAAGAAGCGGTTGAAGTAGGGGGCGCCCACCCCCACCTGGGTCCCATGGTTGAGGGCCTCGTAGAGGAGCGGGAAGACCGTGCCCAACAGGACCACGAAGGCGAAGCCCACGAACAGCAGATTGTTGGCCAGGAAGGCCCCTTCTCGGCTGATCGGCGAGTCGATCCCTCCGGGCGACCGGAGCCGGTCCCCCCGCCAGGCGATGAGGCCCACCCCGGTGAAGAGCACCGCGCCGAAGAAGCCGAGCAGCAACGGACCGAGGGTCGACTCCGAGAACGAGTGGACCGACTGGAGGACCCCGGACCGGGTCAGGAATGTGCCGAGGATGGTCAGGCTGAACGCCGCCACCACGAGGGACAGATTCCAGATCCGCAGCAGCCCCCGGCGCTGCTGGACCATCACCGAGTGGAGGTACGCCGTCCCCACCAACCAGGGCAGGAGCGCGGCGTTCTCCACCGGGTCCCAGCCCCAGAAGCCGCCCCAACCGAGCACCTGGTAGGACCACCAGGCGCCGAGCAGGATCCCCATGGACAAGAAGGCCCAGGCGAACAAGGTCCACCGCCGGGTCTCCCCCTGCCAGTCCTCGTCCAGGCGGCCCGTGATCAGCGAGGCGACGGCGAAGGCGAACGGAAGGGTGAAGCCGACCAGTCCCAGGTAGAGCATGGGTGGGTGGATCAGGACCAGCGGATTGTCCTGCAGGAGCGAGTTGGGTCCCGGCCCGTTGGGCGGGACCGCTCCGACCACGTGGGCGAAGGGGTCGGCCGGGCCGAGCATCAGACCGAAGAAGAAGGCGGCCACCACGTAGACGACCAAGGTCGCCCAGGCCACCAGCTCATCGGCGGCTCGAGCCCGGAAGCGCCAGACCATGGCGGTGGCGTAGCCACCCAGCACCACACCCCACAGCAGGATCGACCCGGCCAGGGCCGACCAGAGACCGGTGAACGAGTAGAGCCACGGGGTGGAGCGGCTGTTGTTGGCGGCCACGTAGGCGAGTGAGAAGTCGTGGGTGAGAAGGGCGTGCTCCATGGCGACCAGGGCGACGACCCCACCGAGCAGGATGACCGGTGCGTAGAGGCGCCCCCCGCGAAGTTGGCCCGGGCGACCGCGCACCAGGCCGACCACCAGCACGACGATGCCTACGACCGCGGCGGCAAATCCGAGTAGGACCCCGGTATGCCCGAGGGTGCCGTTCACCGCGGGCCGCGGTCGGACGCGGGACGGGGCGGGGCGTCCCTCACCGCTTGGACCCGTTCGGTGCCGTCACCCGGGACGGGTGCTGGGCGATGTAGGTCGAGGAGTGTTTGACCAGGATCTGGTCGGATACGAACGTGTTTCCCTGGAAGTGGCCCACGGCGATCACCGGGATGTCGGGCTGGAACAGTTCGGGCGGGCTCGAGCTGTTGTGCACGGCGAGGCGGACCGCACCGGAGGTGACGACGAAGTCCACACCATCGGGCGTCGGGTGGATCGACCCGGGGGCCACGACGCCTTCCAAGTTGATGGTGCGGTCCCCGAGCGTGGCCTTCTGGGCGACGGCCTGGTCGGCCGGCAGGTAGAAGTCGAGGGCCGAGCCGAGGCCCTTCACGAGGAGGAAGGCAAGGGCACCGGCCAGCACCAGGCCCACCACCACGTACCGGGCGGTGGGCTTCTTGGCAACCGTGGCCGGGCGGGGAGAGGGGGGCGGGCCGGCATCGGAGGCGGTCCCGGTCGACGGCGGGCTGGCCGGGGGGGCGGTGGTCACCGGGCGGCCTCGGAGGCGGGAACGGTGTCCGGCGGGTGTCCGACGGCCCGCTCGACGTCCCGGGCCAGCCGGTGGCGGCGCCAGACCAACAGGACGGCGTAGAGGGCCAGAACGGCCAGAACGAAAACATAGCCGGCGATGATGTAGCGCATCAGGCCATCCCGACCCGGTCGCCGGTCGGTCCCTCGCCGGACGGTCCCTCGCCGGACGGACCGTTGCCCGGTCCTGCGCCCGGGTCAGTGCCGCTCGACCCTGCGCCCTCGGACTGGCGCTCGGCCAGGGCGAAATCGAGCTCGTTGGCGGCCAGCCAGTCCTCGAGGACGCCGACCCGGTAGCGGACGAGCAGCATCCACACGAAGGCCAGGGTCAGGGCGAGGAAGCCGAGCAGCAACGTCCAGGCCATCGATCCGTGGATCTTCAGCTTGAGCCCCGGGTTGAGCACGGTGGCCCCCTGGTGGAGTGTGTTCCACCAGTTGACCGAAAAGTGGACGAGCGGGATGTCGATGGCCGCGAACAGGGCGACGAATGCACTGCGGCGGGCCCGCACCTCCGGCTCCGCGGGGATCCGCCGCAGGGCCAGGTAGCCGAGGAACAGCACGAGGAGCACGGCGGTGAGGGTGAGTCGGGCGTCCCATGCCCACCACACGCCCCACGTCGGCTTGCCCCAGATGGAGCCCGACACCAGGGTGCAGATGTTGAAGACCACGCCGACCTCGACGGCGGCGGCGGCCAGGCGGTCCCAGAACAACGAGCGGGTCCGGGGCCACAGGTAGAGGAGGCTCGACACCGCGGCCAGGCCGAACGCCAGGTAGAGGGCCACCCAGGCCACGCCCGGGTGGATGTAGACGAGGCGGACGAGGTCGCCCTGGACCTTGTCGGGAGGGGTGACCCAGAGGCCGAGCCACACGGTGGCGGCGATGCCGACCAGGGCGGTCACGCCGATGACCCGCTCGACCAGCTTCGAGCGGGACGACTGGACGGGCGGCGGGTCCACCCGTGCGTCCGGGACGGGTGCTGCGGGCGGACCGGACACCGGAAGGGCGGTCAGGTCGCTTGTCATGCCGTCTCCTGGATGGGCCCGAACAGGACCACGCCCACGGCCAGGTACACGGCGTCGAACACGACCAGCAGCCGCAGCCACTGCAGGCCCGAAGCCGGGGTCCCGCCAGCCATGGCGGCCTGCCAGATGCGGGTGCCGGCCAGCAGAACCGGGGCGGCGATCGGGAGCAGCAGGAACGGGAGCAGCGTCTCGCGGACCCGCAGTCCCGACGAGAGGGCGCCGTACAGGGTGCCGGTGGCGGCCAGGCCGACGGTGCCGAGCACGCACGACACCACGATCATCCACGGCACCTCGATCCGGGCCCCGTACAGAAGCACCACGCCGGCCGCCAGGAGGACCTCCAGGACGATCAGCTGGGCGGCCACCGCCACCGCCTTGCCCAGGTAGAGCCCGGCCGGATCGATGCCCGAGAGGCGCAGGCCGTCACGGGCGCCGTCGGAGGACTCCACCGACACGCTGCGCTGGATGGCCAGCACCGTGCAGAACAGGACGGCCACCCAGAAGAGCCCGGGGGCGCCCTTGGCCATCACCTGGCGGTCCGGGCCGAGGGCGAAGGCGAACAGGACCAGGGCCACGATCCCGAACGGGGCGACCTGGGACAGCGCCACCCGGGAGCGGCCCTCGATGCGGAGGTCCTTGCCCGCCACCAGGGCCGCGTCACGCCACATGGGCCACCCGTCCGTCCTCACGTGCCGCACCCGGGACGTCGGGGGCTATTCCAGGCGCCACCGATGGTGCCTTCGTAGTGGATGGCGGGACGAGAGACCGCTCGGCCGTCACGCGCCCTCCTGTCATGGTCACGGCACGGGCCGCCAGCTCCTCGACCGGCCCCGACTCGTGGCTGGCGATGAGCACGGTCACCCCGGCAGCTGCGGCCTCGAGGACGGCCTGGTCGAGCAAGGTCCGGGCGGCGGCGTCCAGGCCGGCGTGGGGCTCGTCGAGCAGCCACACCTCGGGCCAGCGGGCGGTCAGGACGGCCAGGGCCACCCGGCGGCGCTGGCCCGCCGAAAGCTTGCCGGCCGGAGTCTTGGCCAGGCGCCCGACAAGGCCCCACCGCTCGCAGGCCGGGTCGATCCGGGAGGTGTCGCCCCCCGCGGCGCGCACGGCGAAACGCACGTTCTCGATGACGGTGAGATCGTCGTAGAGGTGCGAGTCGTGGGACAGGAGTCCCACCCGGCGACGCACCGTCGTCCTGTTGCGGGCCGGATCGAGTCCGAGCACCGACAGTCGGCCCGAGGCCAGGGGCACCAGGCCGGCGCACACCCGCAGAAGGCTGGTCTTGCCGGCGCCGTTCGGGCCTTCCACCAGGACCGTCTCCCCCACGGCCACTTCGAGGTCGACCCCGGCCAGGAGCGGGAACCGACCCGAGAGCGCGACCGCGCCGCGGAGGGAGACTGCAGAGGAGGGGAGAGCAGCGGGGGCCATGGGCTGCCGTCAATGCTACGGGGGCGGGCGGGCCGTAGCCAGACGGGGGGCAGGCCCTGGTCCGGGCCCCCCCGGCACGACCGGCCAAGCCCCGGGGCCACACATCCGGCCCGGCAGGCCCGGCGTCAGCTGGTCGACAGCCGGTTCAGGTGCAGGTCACGGAGCCAGGTGGAGATGTGGGCCGACACGATGCCGACGTTGTGGGTCAGGAGCAGGAGCCCGAAGGCGATCAGGATGGCCCCGCCGACCAGGTCGACGATGCGCAGACGGCCCTTGACCCGTGCAAGCAGGTCGGTCATCCGGCCGAAAGCCAGGCCACTGAGCAGGAACGGGACCCCGAGGCCGATCGAGTAGGCGAGCAGGAGGGCGATGCCCCCGGTGGCCGAGCCCCCGTTGCCGGCCGCCAGGGCCAGGACGCTGCCGAGAACCGGGCCGATGCAGGGCGTCCAGGCGAAGGCGAAGGCCATGCCCATGACCGGCGGGGCCCAGGCGCCGAGTGCCGAGGGCCGGACGATGAACCGCTTCTCGCCGGCCAGGGCCATGGGCAGGGTGACCCCGAGGGTCATAGCCACCAGGACGGCGCCGAACAGCACGATCAGGACGCCCGAGACCACCTCGAGGGCCTGCTGGTGGGTGAGGAAGAGCCGGCCGATCGACGAGGCGGTGGCTCCCAGGATGGTGAACACCACCGTGAACCCGGCGATGAAGGCCAGGATGCCCCGGAGCAGCCGGCCGCGCTGGCGCCGCAGCATGTCCGGGTCGGGACCGGCCGGGGCGACGTCGGACCGGTCGGCCAGGCCGGCGGCAGGCCCGCCACCGCCGACGGTCACCGGACGGGCCACCGCGACAGCCGCGGCCACCGGCACAGACGCAGGCGCCGCCACGGCGTCGTTGCCGAGGGCCGACAGTTCGGCGGCCGTGAGCCCGGACACCATCGACAGGTAGGCCGGCACCAGCGGCAGCACGCACGGTGACAGGAACGAGAGCATCCCGGCCCCGAAGGCCACGAGGAGGCCGAGCGGATCGGCGTGGACCGCGGCCAGCCCGGCCATGACCAACCGTCAGCCCCGCTGGCTCTTCACCAGGGCCAGGTCGGCCTCGACCATCATCTGGACCAGTCGGGCGAAGTCGACGTCGCGGTGCCAACCGAGGGTCTTCTCGGCCTTGGCCGGATCGCCCACCAGGAGGTCGACCTCGGCCGGACGCAGGAAGCGCTCGTCGATGGTGACGTACTTCTCCCAGTCGAGGTCGGCGGCGGAGAAGGACAGCTCCACCAGCTCCTTCACCGAGTGGGTCTCGCCCGTCGCCACCACGTAGTCGTCCGGGTGGTCCTGCTGGAGCATCATCCACATGGCCCGCACGTAGTCGGCGGCGAAGCCCCAGTCGCGCTGTGCGTCGAGATTGCCGAGGGCCAGGTTCTTGTCGATGCCGGCCGCGATGCGGGCCACGCCGTGGGTCACCTTGCGGGTCACGAACTCGAGGCCGCGACGGGGGGACTCGTGGTTGAACAGAATGCCCGACGAGGCGTGCAGGTCGTAGCTCTCGCGGTAGTTGACGGTGATCCAGTGGCCGTAGACCTTGGCCACTCCGTAGGGGCTCCGCGGGTAGAAGGGGGTCGACTCGACCTGGGGGACCTCCTGGACCTTGCCGAACATCTCCGAGGAACTTGCCTGGTAGAAGCGGATCTCCGGGTCGACGGTACGGATGGCGTCGAGGACGCGGGTCACGCCGAGGGCCGTTGTCTCCCCGGTCAGCACGGGCTGGTTCCACGAGGTCTGGACGAAGGACTGGGCGGCCAGGTTGTAGACCTCCTGGGGCCGGTTCTCCTTCAGGATGTTGATCATCGACACCTCGTCGAGGAGGTCGCCGGCGACCAGGGTGATCCTGTCCTGGATGTGGGCGATGCGCTCGAAGTTGATGGTGCTCGAGCGGCGGACCATCCCACACACCTCGTAGCCCTGGTCGAGCAGGAACTCTGCCAGGTAGGAGCCGTCCTGACCCGTGACGCCGGTGATCAGTGCTCGTTTCGACATGCTGTGGGTGCTCCTCGGGATCTGGTCGTGGGTGCTGGTGTCTGGTCAGGCCATGCCGTCGCCGTCCGTCGCCACCTGCCACGACGGGGGGCGCTTCTCCGCGAATGCGGTGATCCCCTCCCTCGCCTCGGCCGTCTGACTGGTGAGCGTCAGCATGGCGTGGAGGTACGGCAGGGCCTCGGAGGCCGCTGAGTCGATGACAGCGTAGAACGAATCGCGGCCCAGCTTCGTCACCCCAGGAGGCTTGGAGGCCAGGACGGCGGCCAGTTCGGCCACGGCGGCGTTGAGCCCGACGTCGGGCACCACCCGGGTCACGAACCCGATCCGGTCGGCCTCCTCCGCCCCCACCACGCGGCTGGTCAGCATGAGCTCCAGGGCCTTCTTCGGGGGCATCGAGCGCAGGAGGGAGACCGTCACCATGTAGGGCCACAGCCCGACATTGAGCTCCGGGGCGCCGAAGCGGGCGCTCTCGGCGGCGATGACCATGTCGCAGGCCAGGGCGAGACCGAAGCCGCCGGCCATGGCCCAACCCTGGACCCGGGCCACGGTCGGCTTGCCGAGCGCCCACATCTCCTCGAACAGCGCAGCCAGCCAGCCCCGGGCCAGGTGGTGGTCGAAGTACTCGTCCGACAGCCCACCGGAGTCCGCCGGCACCATGCCCGACAGGTCAGCCCCGGCACAGAAGGCCTGGTCGCCGGCTCCGGTCAGGACCACCACCCGGACCGCAGGGTCGACCTTGGCCCGGGCCAGCTCGCGGCGCAGACCGGCGATGACGTCCCACGTCATGGCGTTGCGCCGCTCGGGACGGTTGATGGTCAAGGTGAGGACCGGGCCGTCGCGCACCGCCAACAGGTCGGCGCTGGTCTCGGGTCGGATGGCGGCGTCGTCGGGCACGCCCCGACGGTACCCCGACCGGGCCGGGCCGGTCGCTTCCGCGGGCGCCACCATTACGGTGACGCCATCCCCACGATCGCGCTCCTCTCCTTCCGGTTCGGCGGCTCCGACGGCGTGGCCATCGAGTCCGCCAAGTGGCAGCAGGCGCTGGACGAGCTCGGGTCCACCACCTACACGGTGGCCGGGAGCGGTGCGGCCGACGTGACGGTGCCGGGACTGGCCATCGACGCCGAGGAGGCGCCGACCCCCCGACAGCTCGAGGACGCCCTGTCCCGGGCCGACCTGGTGGTGGTCGAGAACCTCCTGTCCCTGCCCCTCAACCAGCCGGCGTGGGACGCGGTGGCCCGGGCACTGGCCGGGCGGCCCGCCGTCCTCCACCACCACGACCTGCCCTGGCAACGCGCCCGCTTCATCGACCACCCGGCCCCGCCCGACCACCCGCGCTGGCGTCACGTCACCATCAACGAGCTGAGCCGCAGGGAGCTGACCCGCCGCGGCATTGGGGCCCGCACCATCTACAACTCGTTTGCGATACCGCGACCGGATGCGGCACCGGCCGGGCCCTACCCACAGCGCGGCAAGGCGGGCGAGGCCGTCCGCCGGGCGCTCGGGATCGGTCCCGACCAGCGTCTCGTCCTCCAGCCGACCCGGGCCCTGGACAGGAAGAACGTGGCCGCCGGGATCACCGCCGCCACCAATCTGGACGCCACCTACTGGCTGCTCGGCCCACCGGAGGACGGCTACGGCCCCGAGCTCGAGGGCCTGGTGGCGGCGGCGCATTGCCCGGTGCTCCAAGGCGTCCCGGACATGACCGACGGGGACGGACCGGGCGGGGCCATGCACGTCGACGACGCCTACCTGGCCTGCGACGTGGTGGCCCTCCCATCGACCTGGGAAGGGTTCGGCAACCCCAGCCTCGAGTCGGTGACCCACCGGCGGCCGCTGGTCATCGGTCCCTATCCGGTGGCCGGCGAACTGGCGTCCTTCGGCTTCGAGTGGTTCCCGCTCGACGCCATGGCCAAGCTCGACGCCTGGCTGGCCGCCCCCGACCCTGAAGTCCTGGAACGCAACCTGGAGGTGGCCCGCACCCACTTCTCCCTCGACGACTTGGCCGACCGGATCGCCTCGATCCTCCCCCCCTGCTGAGCGCTAGGGCCCGGAACGCCCAGCGCAAGGCCGGTTTCGGCCCGAGGGCTACCATGACCCCAATGTCGACCACCGCCACCGCCGGCCAGGACGGCGCCGGACCCCCGGACGATGCCCGGCCGACCCGCCGCCTGACTGCTGACGCCCGGCGCCGTCAACTGTTCGACGTGGCGCTCTCCCTGTTCGCCGAACACGGCTACTCGGCCACCACCATGGACGACATCGCCGAATTGGCCGGGGTCACCAAGCCCCTCGTCTACCAACACTTCGAGTCGAAGCGGGCGCTGTACCTCGAACTGCTCGACGTGGTCTCGCACGAGCTGATCGACCGGATCGTCCAGTCCACCGCCGCCGCGGAGGGGCCACGCCAGCAGGTGGAGTTCGGCTTCGCCGGCTACTTCCAGCTGATGATCGACAACGAGCTGGCCTTCCGTCTGCTCTACGGTCGGGACGCTCCCGACGACGCCGAGCTGGGCGCCGCCCTCCACCGTGTCGAGGAGACGATCGCCGAGGCCATCGACCCGCTGATCGACGCCGGTCTGGACCCCGAGCACCGGCTGCTGCTGGCCCACGCCGTGGTCGGGATGGCCGAAGGGGCGAGCCGGCACTGGCTGGACTCCCACCGCGACGATCCGTCGGACGCCGCCGCGCCGGGGCAGGGGGTCGACCGCGCCGCCGAAGCGGCCCGGTTGGCCGCCCAGCTGGCCGACTTCGCCTGGGCCGGCCTCCGCCAGGTCCACCGCATCTAGGAGGGCGGGCACCTGTGATCGACCGGGACATCGACATCGTCACCTCCGAGGACTCGATGCCCACTTTCGTCACCCATCCCGAGGAGGGCGGGCCCCACCCCGTCGTGTTCTTCTACATGGACGGACCCGGCAAGCGGGAGGAGCTGCACGACATGGCCCGGCGGCTCGGCACGGCGGGGTACTTCGTCGTGCTGCCCAACCTCTACTACCGGGACGCCCGCGAGTTCGATCTCTTCAGCGGCGACCCGGCCCACACCCCCGAGCGGATGTGGGAGCTCCTGGAGTCGCTCGACGCCGACCGGGTGGAGCGCGACACGGCCTCTTTGTTCGACTTCGTCGACACCGACCCGGCGGCCGACGCCGCCCGGGTCGGCTGCATGGGGTACTGCATGAGCGGACCGTTCTCGTTCGCCATGGCGTGCCGCTACCCCGACCGGATCCGGGCGGCCGCCTCGCTGCACGGCATCCGACTCTTCGGACCCGGCACCCCCGCCGATCAGGCGGGTGCCGCCCGGGCCGAGCTGTACTTCGCCTGCGCCGAGTTCGACGAGTGGGCGCCGTCGGAGATGGTCGACGATCTGGAGCGCCATCTGGCGGCGATCGGGGCCGACGCCCGCGTCGAGCGCTACCCGGGCACCCACCACGGCTTCGCATTCCCGAGCCGGGAAGGCGCCTACGACAAGTCGGCCGCCGAGCGCCACTGGGAACGGCTGCACGCACTCTTCGCCCGCAACCTCGCCTAGGCCGGGCGGGTACGTCCGGTCAGTCCCAGAACGTCACACCCGGTACGTCAGACCCGGACGGTGCCCTCGGCCACGGGTTGGTTGGCCGTCTGGACAACGCCGCCCGACACCTCGTCGGTGATGGCGAACGCCGACACCCCAGGGGACCCGGCGACGCTGAACGGGACGATGCCAGGATGGGATCCGAGCAGGCCGAGCGAGATGGTCCGGGTCCCGACCACGGCCCACAACTGATAGGTCCGTGCCGCAGGCAGCGGAGCCAGACCGGCACTGCGGTCGTTGACGACGAACCCGGTACCGGCCGCCGTCAGCACGATCGTGGCCGGGGTGACGCCGGTGCGGGCCGGGTCGGTCAGCGGGATCCTCCGGGTGCCCGACTCGGCCAGGGCGGCCCGTTCGGCGCCGGACAGCCGGGAGGTGGCCTGGAGGGCGTTGACCTGGGTATGGAGGTGGTCGACCTGTACTCCGAAGACAAGTGCGATGACGGCTGCCGCCGCGGCGACGAGGCCGGCACCCCCCGCCACCAGGCGCGACCGGCGGCGGGCGGGGTCGAGAGGCACCACCTGGGGACCGGTCGACACCGGCCCCGGCACGTCGAGCCGCGCGGCGAGGCGGTCCCACGAATCGTCGGAGGTCCCGCCCAGGCGACTGGCGATGCCGTCCCAGAGTTCGGCCGGCGGGGTGCCGCCGGAGTTGGCGAGCAGACCGGCGACCTCGTGGTGCTGGTCCACCTCGGCCATACAGCGCACGCACCCGCCGAGGTGCTCGTCCACCACGGCCGCCGTATCGGCGTCGAGGGCGTCCAGGGCATAGGCGCCGAGCAGCTCCCGGATCTCCTCGTGGCTCAGCCGGGCCGGGGTGCTCACAGTCCCGCTCCCGCCGGCTCGATGCCCTGTTCCATCAAGTTGACCCGCAGCCGCCCGAGCCCCGAACGGATCCTGCTCTTGACCGTGCCCTCGGGCTGGTCCAGTAGGACCGCGACCTCCTGGTAGGTGCGCCCGCCGAAGTAGGCCAGCTCGATGGGCCGGCGAAGATCGTCGGGCAGTGCCCCGAGGGCGTCCTTGACCTGCTCGGCCACGGTCAGGTCCCACACCTCGTGGTCGATGTCGTAGGCGGCGGTGGCCGTCTCCCGGGTCGACCGATCCTCACGGCGTCGCCGCGACTCCTCGGCGCGCACCACGTCGACCGACTTCCCATGGGTCCGGGCCAGGAGGAACGACCGCAGCGTCCCCCGCTGGGCATCGAACTTCTCCGGATTCCGCCACAGGTCGAGGAAGACCTCCTGGGTGACCTCCTCGGCCAGGGGGTCCGACCGGAGCATGCGTCGCGACAGGGCGTGGACGGCGCCCCCGTGACGGCGGTAGATCTCGGCGAGGGCGGGCTCGTGCCACCGGCCCACGGCAACGACCAGGTTTGCGTCGCTCGCCTGCTCGACATCCATTTGCACGGATCCTATTCGTAGCGGACACCGATCGGGATGGTGGACCGGCGGGCCTCCACCCGCTCCGGCGCCACCGAGTTCTCCCGGGCCATGCCGCCGAAGCCATGCCCGCCGTGGCTGAAACCCGACCAGACAGGTAAGGTATTGGTGTGTTCACGTACCCGAACCCCGTCGACGACAACGTGGGTCGAGTCGTCGCGGGCGGCGTGCTCATCATGTGCGTGGCGGCCATCGCTTTCGATCAGCCGTGGATCCTGATCCCACTGACCTACGGGTTCTGGGCACGCCTGGCTGCCGGGCCGCGGTTCAGTCCCCTGGCCCTGCTCGCCTCGCGAGTGATCGTCCCGTGGCTGGGGCTGGCCCCCAAGCCGGTCCCCGGGCCGCCCAAGCGCTTCTCCCAGGGCATCGGCGTGGCCTTCTCGACCACGGCCCTGGTCCTGGCGTTCGGATTCGGCCTCACCACCGCGGCCTGGGTGGTGGTGGCCCTTCTGGCCTGCGCCGCCTTCCTCGAGTCGGTGCTGGGGATCTGCCTGGGCTGCAAGGTCTTCTCCCTCCTCATGCGGGCGGGGATCATCCCCGAGTCGGTGTGCGAGGAGTGCGCTGACCTGTCCCGCCGCCATCCCCAGCTGAGCGACTCCGCAAGGCGTTGACCCGACGGGGTCCCCGCACCCGATGAACCCGTGACCTACGCGTTCGGTCACTCCCCCACCGCGGCCGGGCGGCTCGAACTGCTCGATGCCGTCTTCGCAGAGACGACCGACGCCCTCCTCGACCGCGCCGCGCCCGCCGACCCCCGTCACGTCCTCGACCTCGGCTGCGGACCGGGGGTCACCACGCGCCGCCTCGTCGAACGGTTCCCGACGGCCCGGGCGGTGGCCGTCGACCTGTCGCCCGAGTTCGTCGACATCGCCCACACCCGCCTCGGGGGTCTGGCGTCGGTCGACGTGGCCGACGTGACCTCGGACGACCTCGACCCCGGGCCGTTCGACCTGATCGCCACCCGCTTCCTGGTGACGCACCTGGGTGACCCGACCGCCGCGCTCGCACAGTGGGTCAGGCGGCTGGCTCCCGGCGGCGTGCTCCTGGTCGAGGAGACGGCGTCGATCACCTCCGACGACCCGGTGTCGGCGGCCTATCTCGAGCTGGCCGGCGCCGTGCTGGGCGCCCGCGCACATGACATGTACATCGGGCGCCGCTTCGCCGACCTGGTCCGGGATGCGGACGGGTCCTTGGCCACTGACGCACCGGTGGCGCACGTCGACTTCGTCGAGGCCCCGCTGGTGCCGACGGTCGGCGAAGCGGCCAGGCTGTTCGCCATGAACCTGACCACACTCCGCCACGACCCCGTGGCGGTCGCCGGCTGGCCGTCCACCGACCTCGAGGGCCTTCACGAAGGGCTCGTCGAGCGGAGTGGCCGGGCCGATCGCGGGCCCATCCGGTGGTCCATCGGCCAGCTGGCGCTCACGCGGTGAGTCCGGTGGTGGCGGGCGGGCGGCGACTCACGGGAATGGCGCTCACGAGGTGAACGACGAGAACGGCACGTCCCCGGTGCTGATCCGCCGTGCGGTCCCCGAGGAGTTCGACCGGCTGCGTCAGGTGGAGCTGGAGTCCGACCGGCTGCTCGCCCAGGTCGGGATCGGACCGTTTCTAGACGTCGACGATCATCGGCTGGTCGAGGCGGCGGTCGTCTTCGCCGCCGGTGAGCCGGCCGTGGGCTTCGTCAGCGTCCGCATGGTCGACGGCGAGGCCCACATCGACCAGCTGTCGGTGGTTCCCGAACACGGCCGGCAGGGGATCGGCCGCGCCCTGCTCGACCACGCCATCTCCTGGGCGCGGCACCAACGGCTTCCCGGAGTCACCCTCACCACGTTCAGCCACGTGCCGTGGAACGCACCTTTCTACCGCCGGGTCGGATTCGAGGTGGTCTCCCACCCGACGCCCCGGCTCGCCGCCATCCGCGCCGACGAACGGGAGCTCGGGATCGACGCCATGGGTCCGAGAGTGGCCATGCGCATGGTGCTCTGACAGCTCAGGGGAGGTCCGTCCCGGTACCGGCCAGCTCGGTCTGGAGATGACGCAGGTCGTCCAGGCGCTCCTCGACCCACAGGAGTCGCAGGATGGCGAAGACGCCCTCCCGCCTGCCGGCCCGGCGCACGGCCGACCAAGCGTCGGTCAGCTCCGGGGGAAGCCGGGCTTCCATCGGTTGGGGAGCCGGCATCACCTTGGACGGGTCGTCGAGGGAGCGGGCGACGTCGCCGAACCACCGCTCGACCGTCCCGCACGACTCGGCCACCATGGTGCGGGCCACCACGACCTCGCGGATCGGAGGTGGTGCGCCCGGAGTGGCCAGCACCGGCAACCGTTCGAGCGTCAGGGCCGACCGACGGATCGCCGCGCACCCGGTGAGGAGGCGGGTCACTCTCGGGAGCGGCACCTGTTTGGCTCCCCGCTCAGCCAGGAACTGGCGATAGGCATCGTCCAACCGCTGGGCGGCGGCCAGGGCCCGGGTGAACTCGGGCGAGCCGTCACCCGCCGGGCTCTCCCGACCGACGTGGTCGATGGCGGCGACCAGCCAGCCGGTGGCGGTCTCGTAACCCTGGAAGAGGGCCCGTGCCAGTTCGGAGGTCGCGCCCCGGGGCCAGAAGAGCAGCCCGACCACCACACTCACCGCAGTCCCGATGGCCACGTCCTCGACCCGGAGCAGTCCGACCGACGATCCGACGGGGACGAGGATATTGAAGATCACGACCACCATCACCGTGAATCCGGCCTGGCCGGCCACGAACGAGATCGCCGAGGGGGCGACGCCCGCCACCAGGACGGCCACCGGCAGGACGGCCCATAGGTACACGTCGTGATGGCCGAGCACGGCCAGGACAAGCGATCCGACGACGAACCCGAGTGCGGTGCCGGCCACCGCCCGCACCGCGGTGGACCCGGTGCCCAACGCGTTCGACCGAAGAACGGACAGGGTCCCGAGCACGACCCAGAAACCGTGCTGCACCGTCGTGGCCTCGACCACCGCCACGGCAACGGCCAGCGCCACGGCGCCGCGCAGGCTGTTGCGGAACCAGACCGAGCGATACGTGAAGTGCCCGGCCGCGATCCGGGCGTACGAGCGCACCGTCTGCGCTCCTCGCCGGACAGACGGGACGTCGGCGCGGCGGGCACCCAGGGCACCGAGGGCCGCATCGGCCAGGTGCTCGACAGCGAAGGCCAGCATCCGCACCGCGAACGTCGGATCGATGTCCCTGACCGAGCCGGCGGTGTTGCGGCCCGCTGGGTCCGACGCGTCCGGGTCCGACGCGTCCGGATCGGCCGAGTCGGCGCCCTCCACGAGCCTGGCCAGCGCCACCTCGGTGGCCACCTGGCGGGCCGCTATCAGCCGCCCGGCACCTCCTGCGAGCGCCGCCGACCCGTCCGTGCCCGTACCCGGGCCCGATGCCTGGGCGCGGATCGGCGAGGCGACGAGCCGGAGCACCCCGGTCGCCGCCATCAGCACGTCGGCCACCGAGTCTGCGAGCGCGGCCGGGGTGGCCCCCGGCTCGATGTCCCGTGCCCGGGCGCCGACCCACTCGAGTTGCGACACCAGGCTGGTGAGGGCGACGTCGGTGATCCCGGCCCCGGTCGGCCGGTACGGGGTGGCTTCGTACTGATCGCGGAGCGCGCCCAGGGCGAGACCCATGCGGTTGCGGGCCCCGTCGCTCCCGGTCTGGCCGGCCCCATCGGTAGCCAATGACTCGAGCAGGTCGGCCACCGAATCGGCGGCATCGGCCAGCCGTAGCCGGAGCCGGTCGTGCCACCGCTCCGTCCACACCAGCAGTACGGCCGGGATGCACACGGCACCGGCCAGCGCCCAGCCGAGCAGTCGGTGGCCGATAGCCGAGGCGGGAGCCGGCTCGGCCACCGGCAGAACGAACGTCAGGAGGATGGCGGTCGAAGCGGTGACGGCACGGGGGCTGACGATGCCGGCGAACAGCACGGCGAACCCGACCACGGCCATGGCCGCCACCGACGCAACGGCGTGGGGCGAACAGAGGGTGGCCACCGTGATGAGGACGGCGCCCGTCAGCCACAGTCCGAGGTAGGACTGCAGACGGGCGGGCAGCGGGCCGGCGAAGTCGACGAACAAGAGGAGTGCCGCCGAACCGAACACGGCGAACAGGGACGTCTGGGCATCGCCCACACCGAACTCGGCGATGGCGAAGATGGCCGGGACCAGCACCGCGGCCCGGGCCGACCGCTTGGTGGCGCGTAGGCCGGGGTCACGACCGACCCACCAGGACCGGAGCGAGCGGCGGGCCGGCGCCATCCCGCCGGGCGGCGGCTCCGTCGGTTCCGTCGGATCCGAGTCCACCTGGGCGACGCTACCAAGGCACCGCCGGCTGCTCCCGGGTCGGCCCCTTCAGCCGAGCAGCGGCAGGAGTCGGGCGCACAGGTCGGCCAGCTCCTGCGCGCACGACACGTAGACGGAGTCCTCGCCTCCGGCCGGGTCCTCCACGTCCTCCCATGCGCCGATCTCGACATCGGCCAGCTGCAGGGCCGCCAGACGGTCGGCCAGGGGTGCGGGACCGGGCGGGAGGTCGTGGACCAGCCGCTTGATAGAGGCGGTCCGGTGGGCCGCCTCAGGGTGCTTGCGCCGCACGTAGGCCACGTGCTCGGCCGCCATGGCCAGGATCAGCACCGAGTGGTCGATGTCGGACTCGGTGATCTGGTGGCTGCGATGGCCGTCGGCGTTGAGGCCCACCGCCTCGAGGGCGCCCCGGGTGCGGCGGCTCATGGGCTGGCCTTCGATCACATGGGTCCCGGCCGTCACGATGGGCAGTGGTGCCCCGGCCAGCATGGCCCCGGCCATCACCGAGCGCGCCGCATTGCCGGTGCACAGGGTGATGAGGACGGGGCCGTCGGCGTCCGACGGGGTGGGCGGGTGCGTCATGGTGGTTGCTGTCGGCAGGCCGACGCCGGCCCGGGACCGACAGGCGCCTCGGGGCGTACCTACTTGATATGGACGCCGGAGATGGCCCGGGCGATGATCAGCCGCTGGATCTCACTCGTGCCCTCGAAGATGGTGAAGATCTTGGAGTCCCGGTGCCACCGCTCGACCGGGTAGTCGCGCACGTAGCCGTAACCGCCGAGGATCTGGATGGCCTCTTCGGTCACGTAGACGGCGGTCTCTCCGGCGTAGAGCTTGGACATCGAGCCCTCGCCCGAGGTGAACTCCTTGTTGTTGGCGCCCATCCACGAGGCACGCCACACCAGCAGCCGGGAGGCGTCGATGCGGGTCTTCATGTCCGCCAGCTTGAAGGCGATCGCCTGGTTCTCGATGATGGCCCGGCCGAACGCCTTGCGCTCCTTGGCATAGTCGAGCGAGTACTCGTAGGCGGCTCGGGCGATGCCGAGGGCCTGGGCGCCGACCGTCGGGCGCGAGCCTTCGAAGGTCTTCATGGCCGCCTGGGCACCACTCTTCTTGCCCTCCTTGGCCATGGCGATCTTCTCGTCGAGCTTGTCCTTGCCGCCCAACAGGCAGTGGCCCGGTACCCGGCAGTCGTCGAGGATGACCTCCGCGGTGTGGGAGGCCCGGATGCCCATCTTCTGGAACTTCTGGCCCTGGGAGATGCCCGGGGTGTTCGGGGGGACGATGAAGCTGGCCTGGCCGCGCGAGCCCAGTTCGGGCTCGACCGAGGCCACCACGACGTGGATGTCGGCCATCCCGCCGTTGGTGATCCAGGTCTTGGTGCCGTTCAGAACCCACTCGTCCTTGGCCTTGTCGTAGACGGCACGCGTCCGGAGCGAGGAGACGTCGGAGCCGGCGTCGGGCTCGGAGACGGCGAAGGCGGCCGTCTGGATCTTCTCGGGGGTACCGAAGCACTGCGGCCCCCACTCGACCAGTTGCTCGGGGGTGCCGTTGCCGGCGATACCGGCGAGGCCGAGCGTGCTGCCCAGGATGGCCAGGGCGATGCCGGCGTCGCCCCAGGCCAGCTCCTCGGCGGCAATGGGCATGAGCAGGCCGCTCGTGTCGAGGAAGGCGTTGGCGATGAACTCGAAGGAGTACAGGCCGATGTTGGCCGCCTCCTGGATGATCGGCCAGGGGGTCTCCTCGCGCTCGTCCCATTCGTGGGCGGCGGGACGGATCACGTTCTCGGCGAAGTCGTGGACCCACTTCTGGAGTTGCAGCTGATCCTCGTCGAGGTCCAGGGAGAAATCAGACATCGTGCACTGCTCCGTTCTGGCCCGGGGGCCCCTCACACACTGCATCGACCGGTGTCGGCGTTCTTGCCGCACCCGCACAGTTCCCGGCGGGACATTTGTAGTTACCCAATAGTAACCACGGTAGGGCGCGAAGGGCAACCGCCCGGCGCAGGGCGCGATCGGTCGAGGGGGCGGCCAGGCATGGAGCCCATGCCTGGAGCTGGAGGACGGGCCCGGGTCAGCCGGGCCGGGTGGAGGGTGGGCTTACGCCTGGACGGCGCGCACATCGACCGCCTGGAGGCCCTTCGGGCCCTCCTGAAGGTCGAATTCGACGGCCTGTCCCTCCTCGAGGAATCGGAATCCGTTCATCTGGATGGCGGTGTGGTGCACGAACACGTCGGCACCGCCGTCCGGTTGGGAGATGAAGCCGAAGCCCTTCTCCGCATTGAACCACTTGACTGTTCCGGAAGCCACGACGGCGTCCCCTTTCCTTCAACTGCATGGTGCTCGGAGTGCTCCCACCGGTCGAGGGGCCAAACCACCCCGCAGGGACGGTCCGCCACCCTCCGACGGGGACTCTCCGATGGAGAAAACGCTAGCAGTCGCGCTTCTCGCCACCGCACGCGAAACGGCCCGAAACGGGTGTGTTCACACGGCGTTCATGACCGGCGCCGGGCGGGCATGCCGGACCCGTGCACCGACGGCAAAACGTCTCAGCGGCGACGGATCCGGGTACCTTCCGCGCTGTCCTCGACCAACCAGCCGGCGCCCTCCAGCTCGGCCCGTAGCGCATCCGCGCTGGTCCAGTCACGTGCCGCCCGGGCCTCGTCCCGCCGGCGCACCAGGTCGGATGCGGCAGCGTCCACCTCGTCCCGGGTCCCGCCACGGAGACCGAGCCCGAGCGCGGCGGCCAACAGTGCCGCCGTCCGGGCGGCCACGACCGCGGTGCCGTCGTCGCCGGCGTCGGCTGCGGCGTTGGCCCGCCGGGCAAGGTCGAAGACGGTGGCCAAGGCCCCGGGGGTGTCGAGGTCGCCGTCCATGGAGGCGCAGAAGGCGTCGACCGCGGCCTGGTCGATCCCACCGTGCCCGTCGTCGGGGCCGGTCAGCGGACCGGCGGCGAGCGGGTCAGCGAGAGAGAAACGGCGGGCCATCTCGTCCAGCCGGGCCAGTCCGGCCTCGGCCTGGGCGATGGTCTCCGGAGTCACCTCGATGGGCGACCGGTAGTGGGACCGCAGGACCAGCAGGCGGTAGGCACGGGCGTCGCTCTTCTCCAGGAGGTCGGCGAGCGAGGTGAAGTTGCCCACCGACTTGGACATCTTCTCGCCGCCCACCGTGACCCAGCCGTTGTGCATCCAGTGGCGGGCGAACTCCTTGCCGTCCGCCACCGCCTGGGCCCGCTCGTTCTCATGGTGGGGGAACATCAGGTCCTGGCCGCCACCATGGAGTTCGAACCCCTCGCCCAGGAGATCGAGGGACATGACCACGCACTCGGTGTGCCAACCGGGCCGACCGGCGCCCCACGGAGCGTCCCAGCTCGGCTCACCGGGTTTGGCCTTCTTCCACAGCACGAAATCCAGCGGCGACCGCTTCTCCTCGTCGGCCTCGATCCGGGCACCGGCCCGCAACGAGTCGAGCGGCTGGCGGGCCAGGAGCCCGTAGCCGGGGACGTCGAGCACCGACAGGTACACGCCCGTGGCCGTCTCGTAGGCCACCCCCCGGTCGACCAGGTCGACGATCAGGTCGACCATCCGGTCGACGTAGTCGGTGGCGTGGGGTGCCTCGTCGGGGCGGAGGACGCCGAGCGCATCCATGATCTCCCACCACTGTGTCTCGTTGGCCGCCGTGAACTCGGCGATCGGCACGCCCCGCTCGGCGGCCCGTTCGATGATCTTGTCCTCGATGTCGGTGATGTTGGAGACATAGGTGACGTCGAGGCCGCTGAAGAGCAGATAGCGGCGCAGCACGTCGAACACCAGGGAGAAACGCCCGTGGCCGAGGTGGGGCACGCCGTCGACCGTCGGACCGCACACGTACAGCGAGACCTGGCCCGGTCGGCGGAGGCGGAGGGGGGCCGCTGCGCCCGTGGCCGTGTCGTGGAGCGTGAGCACGCAGGGTACGGTAACCCGATCATGCCGGAGCAGACGAACGGACCCGCCAGCGACACGGTGCAGGGGCGCGGCATCCCCGACAAGCCCGGACTCGAGGGGCTGGAGGCGTCCTGGTCGGCCCGGTGGGAGGCGGACGGTATCTACGCGTTCGACCGGACCGCCACCCGTGACCGCGTCTTCTCGATCGACACCCCGCCGCCGACGGTGTCGGGATCGCTCCACATCGGCCACGTCTTCTCCTATACCCACACCGATGCCGTGGCCCGGTTCCGTCGCATGCGCGGCCACCAGGTCTTCTACCCCATGGGATGGGACGACAACGGGCTGCCCACCGAACGTCGCGTACAGAACTACTTCGGGGTGCGGTGCGATCCGAGCCTGCCCTACGACCCCGACTACGTGCCGCCGACCGACCCGCCGAAGCACCCCGCCGCCATCTCCCGGCCCAATTTCGTCGCCCTCTGCCACCAGCTCACCCTGGAGGACGAGCAGGTCTTCGAGCACCTGTGGCGCACGCTCGGGCTGTCGGTCGACTGGTCGCACACCTACGCCACCATCGGCGAGCGGGCTCGTCGGGTATCCCAGCGCGCCTTCCTGCGCCTCGCCCGCCGCGGCCAGGTAGTCCAACGCACCGCCCCGACGCTGTGGGACGTCGACTTCCGCACCGCCGTCAGCCAAGCCGAGCTCGAGGACCGCGAACGACCCGGCGCCTACCACCGGCTGCGCTTCCCCCGTACCGACGCCGCCGGCGCCGTGGAGATCGAGACCACCCGGCCCGAGCTGCTCCCGGCCTGCGTGGCCCTGGTCGCCCATCCCGACGACGATCGCTACCGACCCCTGTTCGGCACGTCGGTCACCACGCCGCTCTTCGGTGTGCGGGTCCCGGTTGTCGCCCACGAGCTAGCCGATCCCGAAAAGGGTTCCGGAATCGCCATGATCTGCACATTCGGCGACACCACCGACGTCGTCTGGTGGCGCGAGCTGTCGCTGCCCACCCGGGCGGTGGTCGGTCGGGACGGCCGCCTCCTGCCCGTCGAGTTCGGGGCCGAGGGATGGGAGTCGGACGACCCGGCGGCGGCCGACGCCGCCTACGCGGAGCTGGTGGGCAAGTCGGTCAAGCAGGCCCAGTCCCGCATCGTGGAGCTGCTGGAGCGGTCGGGCGACCTGGTCGGGGAGCCGCGCGCCATCACCCATCCGGTCAAGTTCTTCGAGAAGGGGGACCGCCCGCTCGAGATCGTGTCGTCCCGACAGTGGTTCGTCGAAACCCTCCCCCTGCGCGACGCCTTGTTGGCCCGCGGCGAGGAGCTGCGCTGGCACCCGACCTACATGGCCCATCGCTACCGGGCATGGGTCGAGGGCCTCAACGGCGACTGGAACATCAGCCGCCAGCGGTTCTTCGGCGTCCCCCTGCCGGTCTGGTATCCGGTCGACGCCGACGGCGAGGTCGACTACGACGCCCCGATCCTGCCCGACGAGGACCGCCTGCCCGTCGACCCGTCGACCGACGTCCCCGAGGGCCACACCGCCGACCGACGCGGCGAGCCGGGCGGGTTCGTCGGCGACCCCGACGTCATGGACACCTGGGCCACCTCATCGCTCACGCCGCAGATCGCGGGCGGCTGGGAGGACGATCCCGACCTCTTCGAACGGGTCTTCCCCATGGACCTTCGACCCCAGGCCCACGACATCATCCGTACCTGGCTGTTCTCCACCGTGGTCCGCTCCGAGCTCGAGCACCGGGTCCTGCCGTGGTCGGACGCAGCCATCAGCGGGTGGGTGCTCGACCCCGACCGCAAGAAGATGTCGAAGTCGAAGGGCAACGTGGTCACCCCCCTGCCCCTGCTCGAACAACACGGTGCCGACGCCGTGCGCTACTGGGCGGCCAGTGGCCGTCCCGGTACCGACACCGCGGTGGACGAGGGTCAGATGAAGGTCGGGCGCCGCCTGGCCATGAAGGTGCTCAACGCCTCCCGGTTCGCACTGGGCCGACTGACCGATGGCGACGGCACGTTGGTGGTCCCGCCCCTCGACGCGGTCACCGCGCCGATCGACCGGGCCGTGCTTGGCCGCCTGGCCCTGGTGGTCGACGAGGCCACCGTCGCCTTCGAGGCCTACGACTACGCCCGGGCCCTCGAGCGCACCGAGGCGTTCTTCTGGTCCTTCTGCGACGACTACCTCGAGTTGGTCAAGACCCGCGCCTACGGTGACGCGGCCGACCCTGGCACCGCCTCGGCCCGGGCGGCGCTGGCCGCCGCACTGTCGGTCCTCCTCCGCCTGATGGCCCCCATCCTCCCCTTCGTCACCGAGGAGGTGTGGTCGTGGTGGCAGGTGGGCTCCATCCACACGGCCGGCTGGCCCACGATCGACGAGCTGGGTCCGGGGGGCACCGCGGGGGCCGGCGCCGACGCGGCGACCGACACCGTCCTCGAAGTGGCGGCCGACGTGCTCGGCCTGGTCCGTCGGGCCAAGACGACGGCCAAGCGGTCGATGCGGGCACCGGTGGCCCGGTTGACGGTGACCGACACAGCCGCCCGGCTGGATGCCCTGGCCGCGGCCGAGGGCGACGTGCGCGACGCCGGCGGGGTGGTCGACCTGGTCACACGCGTGGGCGATGCGGCGACAGTCGAGGTCGAGCTGGCCGAGGAGTAGGCGCCACGGGCCCGACCCCCCGGCCGGGCCGCCGTCGGAACTGCTGCGGGCCTATGAAAGGTAGATGCTGAGTGCGGCGTCGGCCATGTCGGCCGGGGTCCCCTGCTGCTCGATCCCCCCGTGGACCATGATCGCCGCGTGGTCGGCCACGGCCAGCGCGGTGGTCACGAACTGCTCGACAAGGATGATGGTCATGCCCTGGCGGGCCAGTTTGCCCACCAGCTCGTAGAGCTCGGCGACGATCAGCGGTGCCAGTCCCATGGACAGCTCGTCGAGGTAGAGGACCCGCGGCTCGGTCACCAGTGCGCGGGAGATGGCCAGCATCTGCTGTTCGCCACCCGACAGGGTCCCGGCCATCTGGCGGCGCCGGTCCTTCAGGACCGGGAACGACTCGTAGGTCCGCTCCTCCACCACCTTCAAGGTGATCCCCCCGCGGTAGGTCCAGATCCGCAGGTTCTCGCGCACGGTCAGGTTCGGGAAGATGCCCCGACCCTCGGGCACCGCACACACACCTTGGCGGGCCAGCTTCTCCGGAGGGGTCTTGCCGATGGCGACGTCGCCGACGAGCACCTCACCGGTCGTGGGCCGCATCCGGCCACTCATCACCTTGAGCAGCGTCGACTTGCCGGCGCCGTTGGGACCGAGCAGGGCGAAGACACTCCCGGCGGGCACCTCGAGGTCGACGCCGTGGAGCACTTCGATCCGCCCGTACGAAGCCCGTACGCCCCGCACGCTGACGCTCGGGGGCAGCACGGTGGTCGTGGCGCCGGTGGCGTCGGTGGTGGGTTGAGCGCTCATGCCTGTGTCGCCTCGCCGTCGTCGGTGCCGGGTGTGGTCCCCGTCGCCCCGTCCGTTGTCCCGTGGGTCGCTGCCATGTGGGTCTTCTGCGCATCCGTCTCACTCACCGCGCCGAGATACGCGGCCTGGACCATCGGGTCCCGTCTGATCTCCTCGGGGGTTCCCGAGGCGATGATGTCGCCGAAGTCGAGCACGTAGACGAAGTCGCAGATCCGCATGACGAGCTCCATGTCGTGTTCGACGAGGAGCACGCCCATGCCGCCTTTAGCCAGCGTGGTCAGGAGTGTGCCGAGGGCCTGGGACTCGGCGTCGTCGAGCCCGGATCCCGGCTCGTCGAGAAGCAGGATCTTGGGGGCCATGGCCAAGGCCCTGGCCAGTTCCACCATCCGGGCCAGCCCCGTGGGCATGGCGCTGGCCTGGTCGGCGGCCATGCCGCCGAGGCCAACGCCTTCGAGCAGGCGGTCGGACGTGACCACGGCCAACGAGCCCGGGCCGGTGGGCTCGCCGAGCGGTACGCCGCCGACCGAGGCCACGCCCTCCTTCACCCAGGGGAACTTCCGCTTCACGTGGCGCCACTGCCACCACTTGACCGAGGATTCCAGGCCGACCTGCACGTTCTCGCCGGCCGACAGGGTGCCGAACAGTTCGAGGCGCTGGAAGGTGCGGGCCAGGCCGAGCCGGGCCCGACGGTGCGGCTTCATCTTCGTGATGTCGGTGTCGTACAGCAGGACCGTCCCCCGGTCGGGGGTCTGGAGTCCGCTGATGACATTGAACAGGGTGGTCTTGCCGGCACCGTTGGGCCCGATGAGCCCGGTGACCGTCCCCGCCCGGACCGACAGATTGGCGTCGCTCAAGGCGGCCACGCCGCCGAAGCGCACGGCCACGCCCTCGACGGTCAGGACGTGGTCAGGGGTCGGCCCGTCGTCGGTGGCGAGGGTGGCCTCAGCTTGCGGCACGGGAGCCCTCCCCGCCGAGCGCCAGACTCCCGAAGGTCCTAGTCGGCGCCTCGCCGGTGGTGGCGCCGCCGTCCTTCACCCAGGGCAGTCGGACGTGGATCGCTTCGATCCCGAGGATCCCGTTGGCCGCCCGGCCGATGAGGATGACCCCGAGTCCGGCGAAGATGCCGATGCTGGACGGCCAGATCTGGTTCAGGGCGACATAGGTCAGTGCGGCCAGGAACGCCCCCGAAACGGTCCGGATGCCCCAGATGGTGACGAACAGGACGAAGATGATGCCGGGGAAGATGTCGAAGTCGGTCGTGCCCACGATCTGCTGCACGGTGCCGTAGAGCCCACCGGCCAGGCCGGCCATGCCGGCGGCGATGGCGAAGACGGCCACCTTGGTGAAGCCGATGTTGAGGCCGACCGTGGCATAGGCGGCCGGCGAGTCGTTGACGGCGACGAGTCGCCTCCCGAACAGACTCCTGCGGATGGCGAGCACCAGCCAGGCCGACACGACGAAGAACACGGTGACGAGCAGGAACTCGGCGGTGTCGCCGCCGAACGAGAGCCCCGGCAGGGTGATGCGGGCGATCTGCAGGCCACCCGAACCGTAGACACTGCCGTCGGCGAAGAAGCCCTGGGCCACGGCATCGGCGAAGGCGAACGTGGCCAGCGCCAGGTAGAGGTCGCTCAGCCGGATGGTCGGCAGGGCGACGAGGGCACCGATCCCGGCGCAGACGGCGGTGGCGGCCAGCAAGCCCGCGAGCGACCCGCCGCCGGCCACCTTGCCCATGACGAAGGCGCCGATCCCCATGAAGGAGAACTGGCAGAGGGATACCTGGCCCGAGTAGCCGGTCACCAGCACCAGCGACAGGCCGACGATGGCCAGGCACATCACCATGCCGCCGAGGGTCAGGAGGGTCGTACCCTTGATGTTGGTGCTGGCGAAGGCGACCGACACCACCACGGCCACGACCAGGAAGGCGGCCCCGCCGATGAGGGACTCCTTGCCGCTGGCCACCCGGGGCGCCCGCATCGAGGTCAGCCGTCCGACGGCCCGCAGCCGGACCGAGGGCAGGGTCACCAGGGCGATGAAGAGGAAGATCATCGGGAGGGACACGTCGACGTCGCGCTGGAGGGACGAGGACAGATGGGGCTCGATGTAGTTGAGGATGTAGTTCTCGGCCAGGCCGATGGCGATGGCGGCCGCGAAGGTCAACGGGATGTGCTTGAGCCGGCCCACGATGGCCGCCGCGTAGCCGCTGACCACCAGCAGGGTCATCGACTCGATGCTGATCCCGGTGGTCTGGGTGGGGGCCAGCATCACGCCGGACAGGGCGGCCATGAAGAAGCCCAGGATCCAGCCGTACTGGCTCATCCGGTTGGGCGAGACCCCGGCCATCCCGAGCAGCTCGGGGTCGTCGACCACGGCACGCAGGGCGTACCCGGTGCGGGTGGAGTAGAAGAGCAGCCTGAGGCCGGCCGCCACGGCGATGGCCACGCCGATGATGAGGACGTACTGGTACTGGATGTTGATGCCGACCAGTCGGAACTGACCGTTGATCTGGGGGTTGACGGTGCGTTGGACGGTCGGTGACCAGACCACGGTGGCCAGCCCGGTGAGGATGACCATCAGGCCGAGCGTGACCATGACGGGACGCTCCGCCGAGGCGCCGTGGAGCCGGCGCATGAGCACCCGCTCCACGAAGGCACCGGCGATCGACGCCCCCAGGATCAGGACCAGGAGGAGGGCGACCAGGGTCGGCTGATGGTGGGCCGATACCAGCTCCCAGTACCCGAAAGCGGCGATCATCCCCACTGCGCCCTGGGCGAAGTTGAAGACGCCAGAGGTGGTGTACGTCACCACCAGGCCGGTGGCCGCGATGGCGTAGCCGGCGCCGAGCATGATCCCGAACACCGTGAACTGGAGAAAGTTGCTCATGCCACCTCCTTCATCATCGTCGGGCTCCCCCCCGCGACCATCTCAGCTGTCCTCGTCGACGGGCCGGGCGCTCAGGTACCGGGCTTGACGATGTACGACCCGTCGCACCGGAATCCGTTGGTGCTGCTGGTGGTGGGCGGGTTGTCCGGCGAGCGCACGAACTGACCATTGGTCACGGTGGCGATCAGATAGCAGTTGGGCGGCATCTTGGTGGACGGATCGGACGGGGCGTTGAAGCCGTCACCGTTGAACGACGTCACCTTGGACAGGGACTGGAGCAGCGAGCCCCGGCTCGGACTCGAGCCGGCGTTCTTCAGGCCCTGGACGAACAGGTTGGCCGACAGCCACCCGTAGGCGGTGAACAGGTCGGGGCTGAATCCGGGGGAGGCCATCTGGACCCAGTGCAGGAAGGTGCCCACCGCCGGCACCGCGGCCTGGTCGGCGCCCAGGTAGAGGGCGAGGTTCTGGGACAGGTAGGCGCCGTCCACGTTGACCGCACCGCCCGACTGGGCGACCAGCTGATTGGAGTAGGTGGCAGCCCCCAGGAGGACCTGGGGGTGGAAGTTCTGCTGGGCCAGGGCCTTGAGCACTGAGGAGGCATAGTTGCCGGGCATCTGATCCATGAAGATGATCTTCACGCCGGCGTTCTTCATGGCGATCACCTGCTGGTTGAAGTCCGTCTGCGTGGTGGCATAGGTCTGCTCCGAGACGAACTTGAACCCTTCCTTCTCGGCGACGTACTTCTCCCCCGCCCAGGTCTGGGAGGCCGAGGGGGAATCGGCCAGGAACGCCCCGGCGTGGCTGGCGTCGGACTTGAACCGGTTGTAGTAGTAGGTCATCGGCCCCGAGGCCCACCCGTCGGCCAGGGGGATCGGGCTGTAGACGTTGGGCAGCTTGTTGGTGACGTTGTCCAGGACCTGGGACACGTCGGGGAATCCGGGGTTCTGGGCCAGGACGACCCCGCCGAAGCTGTCTTCCAGGGAGAAGTTGCCGACCAGGGCGAAGTCGCTCTGGACCGCGTTCTGGGTGGCCTGCTTGTTGGCGGCCCCGGTGAAGCCGTCATCGGCGTTGTTGAGGACCAGCCTGCGACCGTTCACCCCGCCCGTCGAGTTGATGTAGTCGAAGTAGGCCTGGGTGCCGACCTGGGCCCCCTTGAAGAGGCCGAGCGAGAGCGTGGACACATTGCCGACCTGCACCGAGGTCGACGTCACGCCGGTGTGGTCGGAGAAGGCGCTGGCCGGGATCGGCCGGGAGGCGGTCCCCGTGGTCGACGAGCCGCTGGCCGCTGTCGTCGTGGTCGACGACGAGCTGGTGGAGCTGCAGGCCGCCGCGCCCAGGCCTATCGCCAGCACCGCCGTCAGCGCGGTGGTGCGAGTCTTCCATGATGCTGAGCGCAAGGCTCCCCCTTGTCATTATCGGTCCGGTCGATCGTATGTGTCCCCTCGGCACAGCCCGGGCCGACACGAATATGTGACTCTACGTCAGAAACTCGACCCCGTGTCCAGCAACCCCGGCGATTCCGCCGCTCATTCCGGGCCCGGACGCCGTGCGAAATCTAGTGAGCGGCGGTGCCGGAGTCGGCGCGGCCCGACGGCGAGCGCGGCGCCCGGGGCCGGACCCCCTCGAGGAAGCGCACCACGCCGAGGATGGTCCTCCGGGACCGGATCGTCAGCAGCACGTCGAAGGCGTGCTGGGCCCGGGGCAGCTCGAGATAGGCCACCGGCGAGTCCGACTGCTCCGCCAACCGCTTGGCGAAACGGCGTCCCACTTCGGGCGGCACCAGGGTGTCGTTGGCGCCCTGGACGACGAAGAACGGCGGCGCCCCGCGGGTGATGCGCTGGTCGGGCGAAGCCGCCGCGTAGACCGGCGTGTTGTCGACGTAGGGCAACTTCATCACCCGCTTCTCGAGCAGCTCGAGCAGGCCGTGGCCGTGTGCTCCCTGGGCTTCAGGGTCGCCCGTCATGTCGTGCACCCCGTAGAACGGGATGCAGGCGTCGACCGAGGTGTCGGCCTCCTCGAACCCGGGTTGCCACTCGATGGCGTCGGGGGTGAGTGCGAGCAGGGCCGAAAGGTGACCGCCCGCCGACCCGCCCGACACGGCCAGGAACGACGGGTCGCCGCCGTACTCGGCGATGTGGTCCCGCACCCAGGCCACCGCCCGCTTGCAGTCGACGATGTGGTCGGGCCACGTGGCCTTGGGGCTGATGCCGTAGTTGATGGCCACGCACACCCAGCCGCGCATGGCCAGTTCGTGGAGCATCGGGAGGCCCTGCTCACGCTTGTCGCCCATGACCCAGGCTCCACCGTGGATGTAGACCATGACCGGGGCACCGGACGGCGGGTCGGTCCGGCGGAACAGGACGTCCAGCTTGTGGCGGTAGAGCCCGTCGCCGGCGTAGTCGATGTTGCGGATGCGGCGGACCTGGCCGAACCGGAAGGGGATGGCCAGCACCACCCGCCACCACTTCGCCCACACCGGTGCCGGGTCGAATCCCCCGGACAGGATAGGACCGCCTGAGGCCGAATCCACAGCCTCGTCGACCAATCGGGCCGACCGGTGGGCCGACACGCCGAGTGCGCTGTACACCAGGGTCGCACTTGCGCCCAAGGCCAGCGCCAGCCACCAGAGCCCGCCGCGCGGGTGCACGGCCCCGCCCAGGACCGCGGCGCCGGCCAGCACGACCACCGCGGCATGGACCGGCACCTCGCCCACGATCCAGCCGAACACGAACGAGACCACCGAGAACGGTTCCCGACGGACCGGCGCCCAGGCCAGGACGGCGAGGAGGGTGGCCACCGCGGTGAAGACCAGGAACGCCCAGAGCACCCCTCCATCAAACACCGTCCGGTGGCCCGGGCGGTAACCCGCTGTGGATCGCCGGGCCCGGGTGGGGCATCATCTGGGTCCGGCCGTGGGTTCGGAGGCACGGGCGTCAAGGCGCGAGGCGGCGCCACCGATCGGTAGGGGATCCCGATCCCGTGGCCACGTCGGCGCCATACCGACCGAGCGAGGAGGCGTGCCATGGAACCACTGAGCGGCCTCGACGCCAGCTTCCTCTACCTCGAGACACCCACCTTCCACATGCACGTGGAGATGGTCACCGTCTTCGACCCGTCCACCGTCCCGGGCGGCTACTCGTTCGCCAAGTTGCAGGCCCAGATCGCCTCCCGCACACACCAGGCGCCCGTCTTCCGCCGGCTCCTGGTGGAGGTCCCGTTCCGCCTCGGCCACCCGGTGTGGGTGGACGACCCCACATTCGACATCGACTACCACGTCCGCCGGACCGCCGTCCCCTCACCCGGTGGTCTGCTCGAGCTCGCCGACCTGGCCGGGGACATCGCCAGCCGCCAGCTCGACCGCACCAAACCGCTGTGGGAGATCTGGATCGTCGAGGGCCTCGAGGACGACCGGATCGCCGTGATCGCCAAGATGCACCACTCGACGGTCGACGGCATGTCGGGCGCCGCCCTCCTCTCGGTCCTCTTCGATCTCGAGGTGGACCCGGGGCCCGAGCCGGAGCCGCCCGACGTGGTCGCCGACAGCCACATCCCGTCGAGTGCCGAGCTGATCAGCGAGGCCATCGCCGCCCGCATGTTCCGTCCCTTCGAGCTCACCCGGGACATCCTGCGCACCGGCCAGCGCCTGCTCAACGTCCGCCGCGTCCGCAACGAGCCCGAGCACCGCGAGCCCCGGGCCAAGGCGGCGCTGCCGCTGTCGGCTCCGCGCACGTCGTTCAACAGCACACTCACCCGCCGGCGGCAGGTGGCCCTGTCGGCCATCGGCCTCGCCGACGTCAAGCGGTTGAAGAACGCCACCGGCACCACGGTGAACGACGTTGTGCTGGCCGTGTGCACCGGAGCCCTCCGCAAGTTTCTCGTCGAAGGCGACGAGCTCCCCGACAAGCCGCTGGTGGCGGTGGTACCGGTGTCGGTCCACCCGGACACCGACGCACCGTACGGGTCCAACAAGGTGTCGTCGATGTTCGTGCAGCTCCCCGCCCAGCTCGACGATCCGATGGAGCGGCTGACGGCCATCCGCGAGGGCACCAAGGGAGCAAAGGAGGAGCACAACGCTCTCGGTGCCGACATGCTGGTGAACTGGGCCGAGCACGCCACCCCCAACACGTTCGCCGCCGCCGCCCGGCTGTACAGCCGGATGCGCCTGGCCGAACGGCACCGTCCCGTCGCCAACCTCATCATCTCGAACGTGCCCGGCCCCGACTTCCCGTTGTACCTGGCCGGGGCCGAGATGGTGTCCGGGTTCCCCCTGGGTCCCGTCATGGACGGTCTGGGCGTCAACATCACGATCATGAGCTACCGGGGGACCCTCTACTGGGGCATCATTTCGTGCCCCGAGACGATGCCCAAGGTGTGGCAGCTGGCGGCCGACATCCCCTTGGCCCTCGACGAACTGCTCGACGCCGCGGGCCTGGCCCCGGCCGAGTACCGGTCGAGTCAGGCGACCGACGCGGCCTCGGCGGCCGGACGCACCACCCCGCCCGCCGGCTGACTGTCCAGGCCGGCGACCACGGATCCGGGGCTACGACGTGACGCCGACGGTCATCGACGAGGCGCCCGAGCAGACCCTGATCGACCGTCCGAATGTCTGGTGCGTCGGGTCGTAGGGCAGCACGGTCCCGAGTCCGGTGACGACGAACGCCCCGGTCGAGCCCGGCCCGGTGACGATGTCGGTCGGATGGTCGGTGCCCGAGGCGGCGGCCGTCCCGGTGCCGGTCGGGAGACGTACCGGCGCCAGCGGGTGGGCGGGGTCGGCGACCGGCACGTCGTCGATCCAGTTGTCGGCGGAGTCGGCCACGAGGAGGTGCGACCCGTCCGCGGTCAGCGCCAGTGCCGCCGGATCGGCGATCCCGAACTGGTCGAAACCGGTGGAGGCGGCCACGGTGCCCGTGGCGATGGTCACCCGGACGACCCGTCCCCCGAAGTCCGGGGGGCCCTGCCCACCCACGTACAACGTGGTGCCGTCGGCCGAGACGACAAGTCCGTGGGGTGAGGACACCGACGAGACCGTGAGCCCCGTGACGATGGGCGACCCGGCGGTGGCCGTCGCCGTGTCGACCGGCACAACTCCGTCGGCCACCAGGACGAAGAGCGTGGCGGTGGTCGGGCTCAGCGCCATGCCGGACACCGTCCGGCCCTTCCCGAGATCGAGCGGCCGGCCGACCGCCCGGGTGGCGACGTCCACGGGCACGATGGTGGTGCCGCTGGCCGCCAGCACGGTGCGCCCGTCGTGCATGACCACCACAGCGCCGGTGGCCCCACTCCCGGGCAGGACGATCGGCGCCCCGGCCCGCTGGGTTGCGAGGTCGACGGGCACGAGGACGTTCGTCGTGGCCCGACCGGGTGGCGTCGACTGGGTGACCACGAAGGCCCACTTCCCGTCAGGGGAGGTGGCCACCGCGAAGTCGCCCAACGGGGGCGTGCCGGCGATCGGCAGCGCGATGGGGGCTTCGGGAGTGCGGGTGGCGAGCTCGACGGGGGTGATGGCTGTCGGGCACGCCACGTAGCCGACCGGTCCGGCCGACGCCGGGGGCGAGCCGGGCACGCTCGGCGAGTCCGGGGTGGCCACCGCGGAGCAGCCGGCCACCGCGAGCACGGTTCCGGCCGCCAGCGCACCACGGAGGTGCCGGGTCCACGCCGTAGCTCGGGTCCGGTCGCGTCGGGGGGCCTCCATACGTGGGCCCGACCATAGCGACGGGGACGGCTACGGGTGCGGCGGGAAGCACCTCTGCTGCCGGGGTCAGGCCGGCACGGACAGGGACCCAACCCGGACGTGGGCGGCCACCGCCGAAAGTGCCCCGTCGAGCGGCGTGGACTCGATCCCGAAGGTCGCCGTGCAGGCCGAGGAGTCGAGGACGAAGGGCCGGTCGAACTGGTACCGGGTCTCCTTCAACTCGCGCACCTGCGCCGAGAACGCGCCGGCCAACGACAGCATCCCGGCCGGGAAGGCGGCCACCGACGCCCGCGGCGCGCCGGCGACCTCGCAGAAGCGGGTGGCCAACTGGCGCTGGGTGAGCGCCGGGCCCGTCGGGACGTGCCAGACCCGACCCCAGGCCCTGTCGTCCGTGCCGAGCACGGCCAGGGTGCGCCCGACGTCCGGCACATAGGTCGCCGAGTGTGGAACGTCCGGATCGCCGAGGACCCGCACCTTCCGGCCGGCCAGGAGCCGGTCGACGTTGCGGCCGAAGAAGCTCGTCTCCACCACCCCGGGTCCGAAGAAGTCCGATGCCCGCGCCTCGGTGACCCGCGCCCTGCCCGCCCGATGGGCGGCCAGCGCGTCCTCCCACATGGCGGCCCGGATCCGCCCCTTGGTGCCGGTCGACGCCAGCGGTTCGTCCTCGGTCATGGGATGGTCGACCGGGCCGTAGCCGTAGAGATTGCCCATGGTGACCAGCACCGCACCCGACCGGGCCGCCACCTCGAGCATCGACGCCGCCAGCGGGGGCCAGAGTTCGGGCCAGCGGTGGTACAGCGGGTTGGCGCAGTTGTAGAGGGCGTCGGCCTGTCCGACGGCGGCCGCCAGGGCGAAGGGATCCGAGGCGTCCGCTGCCGTCCGGGTGATGCCGATGCCATCTGGCCCGGTACCCGACCGGGTGACGACGGTCACTTCGTGCCCGGCATCGACCAGGGCCAGCGCGGTGGCCGTCCCCACTGCTCCCGATCCGACGATGGCATGCCTTCCCATGGTGCTTCCTCCTTATTGTGATCACTGCTCTCGTTAGTGACCAGTATTCTCACTTTTCCGGAGAATTGCACGAGCACTGCTCTTCTATTGATCGAGCGCTCTTGGAGTGCCAGGCTGGGTGCATGCCCCCGACGACTGGACTGCGGGCCCGCCTGCGGGCCGAACTGACCACCGAGATCAAGGACGAGGCCCGCCGCCAGCTGGCCGCGGAGGGCGCGCCCGGCCTGTCGCTGCGGGCGGTGACCAGGTCACTGGGCATGGCATCGTCAGCCATCTACCGCTACTTCCCGAGCCGGGACGACCTCCTCACCGCCCTGATCGTCGACGCCTACGACGCCGTCGGCGCCGCCGCCGAGGAGGCCGATGCCGGAGTTGCGCCCGACGACTTCGGCGCGCGGTGGCGGGCTGTCGGCCTGGCCGTCCGGGCCTGGTCACTGGCCAATCCGCACGAGTACGCCCTGGTCTACGGTTCGCCGGTGCCGGGCTACCGGGCCCCGCCGGACACCGTGGGCCCGGCCAGCAGGGTCACCCTGGTAATGGCCCGTCTCATCGATGGGGCGGCCCGGGCCGGCGTGCTCGACGACCCGCCATGGACCCCGACCCTCCCTCCCATCGGGGTCGAGCTGCGCGCCTCCGTGCGCACGTTGGTCGACCTGGCGTTCCCCAACGTCAGCGACGAGGTCGCCGTCCGGGCCGTCGCCGCGTGGACCCAGCTGTTCGGGATCATCTCGTTCGAGCTCTTCGGCCACTTCCACAACGTCATCGACGAGGTCTCGCCCGTGTTCGACCGGTCGCTCCTCGAGATGGGCCGACTGGTCGGGCTCTCTGCCCCTCGATCGTCCAGCGGACCGACGGTGGACGTGTCGTCGGCGGGGCCGGGCGTCGGGGACGAGGTCCCGCCCGACGGCGAGGACGAGTTCTGGCACCTGGTCTGAGGAGTCGGGTGGGTCTGACGGCTACCGGGTGCCCGTCGCGTGGGGTCCATCGGGTGTTTCGGACGCCCCCAGGGTCGACCGTGACGAGCGTCGCTCCCGGGCTTCGACGTAGCCGTCGGTGGGCTCGATCGGGAACCGGACGGTCACGGTCCCGCCCTCCGAAGAGGTGACTACGGGAAACCCGGAGGCGAGGAACACACCGATCATGTCGCGGTTTTCCGAGAGGGTCTGGGCGGTGAATCGGGTGATGCCCTGCCCCCGCCCGGCGTCGGCGAGATGATCGAGCAGGAGCGCGCCGATCCCTTGCCGCTGGTAGGTGTCGGTCACCACGAAAGCCACCTCGGCCTCGTCGGTGCCTTTCAGGCGCTCGTAGCGGCCGACTCCGACGATCCGCCCGTCGTCGACCACCACGAAGGCCATACGGTCGACATAGTCGACATGGGTGAAGCGCTCGACCTCTCCTTCGGACAGACGGGGATGGGCGAAGAAGAACCTCCGGTAGACCGAGCGGGCCGACAGGCTCTCGTGGAAGGCCGTCATGGCGTCGCTGTCGGTGTGGCGTATCGGGCGGAACAGCACCACCCTGTCGTCATGCAGGCGCTCTTCGGCCTCGAGTCCTACCGGGTAGTCCCCGGAGATCTTCGGCGGTCCCGCACTGGATCCGTCGGGCATCGTCTCGATGCTATGCCCGGTGGCCGAGAGGTGCGGAACCGGCGGAGTCCGGATGGGCGGTCTAGCCCCGGACTAGCGGGGGCACCATCCCGAGCCGCGGCTTGGCGAAGGGCCCGCTCGATGGAGCCACCCGGATCAGGGAGCCGCCGACGAGGCGGACCCGACGCTCGACGTCGGCCAGCGTGCCGATGGCCGAGGCGTCGACCACCCGCAGTCCATCGGTGCACAACTCGATCTCGCGGTTGCCAGCGCGGAGCAGTTCGCCGACGACCTCGTGCAGGTTGGCCGCCGTGGTGGCATCCAGGCGCCCGGCCAGGCGGATCCGCACGGGCACCACGTCGACCTCGACCCAGAGCTCGAGGGCCACGTCGCCCCGCCAGTCGGCCAGGCCCTTCGGGCGGGCCAACTCGACCGGGGGTACCGGGCACGGCTGCACCGCGGTATCCGGCCCCACCTGCGTCCGCTCCACCTCCATGGACTCCACCTCCACTCGGGTCACTGCTTCCACCCCAGTATGCCGGTCCGATGACTCCTCCACATCACCTTCCCGTTTCCGGTCACATCACCTTCCCGTTTCCGTTGCCTCAATTGGTAGTGGAGGGCGCCCCTGGGATCCAGGGCCGAAAGTACCGAACCCGGCCCCCGGGAGGCGTCAGGGTGTCAGGACGTTCGGCCCTACCGGGGTCCCGAGGGAGAGGCCATGGTTGCTGATAACGACCATGCACCTTGCCCTGTCGAGGAGGGAACCATGCCCACCACCGCACCCATGCCCTCACCCCATCAGGAGGCACCCGTCGAGCGACTGGAGCGCGTGCTCGACGAGTGGCGGGCGAAGATCGACGAACTGCTCCTCCAGGCGGACCTGGCGTCGAAGGACGTGTCCGAGGAGGTCCGGGCCCGGACGGAGGCCGCCCAGAACGCCTATCTGGCCGCCAAGAACAAGCTGCTCGAGATCCCGAAGGACGCCGGTTCCAATATCGGCTCCCTCCGCGCCGGCGTGGAGAAGCTGCTCGACGACCTCCGCGAGGCCTACCAGTCCGCGGAAGCTGTCATCCGCCGGAGCCGGTCCTCGTAGCGGGTCGCGGGGCGATCGGGGCCGTTCCGGCCATCCCGACCGTTCCGCACCTCGACGAGCCGTCAGGTGCCAGGGACGCACACGTGAACGCCATGTACACAGAACTTCTCGAGGCCGTGCTCGGCTACGAAGCCGATCCTGCCACCCAGCCCCGATCACAGGGTCCGTTGGCCGACGTCATCCGACTCCGCCACACCATGGACCGCCATGCCACCCGGACCGACCCGGGGTGGGCGCTGCAGGCGGTGGCCGACCAACTTGCCTACGACGCCGCCCTGGTCCGACTGGCCCGCAAACGGGGCATCCCGGCCGGGACGGACGCCTTCGACATTCCTCAGCGGGGACGCGCGGGACTCGAGGAGGCGCTCGTCGCCCTGGGTGTCAACCTTCCAACGAGCACCGGGCCACCAGCGTCCGGAAACGGAGCCGACTCGGGCTGACGATGCCGCGGTCCTGACGGGACACCCCGGACGCCACCGGCCCATCGGACCTGGCGCCCACGCGTCGGGCGGGCCTCAGGTCCCCGAAGCGTCCGTGCGACGGTCGTGTTCAGACCGCTCGTGGATACGGGTGGCGTAGGAAGCGGCCTGGGTGCGGCGCTCCATGCCGAGCTTGGTGAGCAGGTTGGACACGTAGTTCTTGACGGTCTTCTCGGCGAGGAACATGTCCTCGGCGATCTGGCGGTTGGTCTTGCCTTCAGCGATGAGGTCGAGGATCCGCCGCTCCTGCCCGGTGAGGCTGGCCAGGAGCGGCTCCTCCTCCGGGCCTTCCCGGAGTCGGCGCAGGACCCGGTCGGTCAGTGCCGGGTCGAGGAGCGACTCGCCCGCCGCCACCCGGCGGACGTCGTCGACCAGGCTGTTCCCGCCCACCTGCTTCAGCACGTACCCGGACGACCCGGCCATGATCGAGGCGAACAGGGCCTCGTCGTCGGCGTACGACGTCAGCATGATGCAGGCCGTGTCCGGCATCTGTGACCGGATCTCCCTGCACACCTCGACACCGCTGCCGTCCGGCAGCCGGACGTCGAGGATGGCCACGTCGGGACGGAGCGCGGGGATCCGGGCGAGGGCCTCGGCCGTCGTTCCGGCCTCCCCCACCACCTCGAGGTCCTCCGTCGACTCGAGCAGGGAGCGCAGTCCGGTGCGCACGATCTCGTGATCGTCGAGGAGGAACACGCGTATCGTCATCGCCGACCATTTGACCACGTCAGCGGGGTCCACGTTGGAGTGCGTGCCCAGGGTTGCCGTAAACTTGGACCCAGTGGCCGAACACGTCGAACGCAAACGAGCGGCCTACGAGGCCATCGAGGACCCGGCCAGGCTGCGCCGTGTCCTGGAGGCCACCCTCCTGCTCGAGTCCAATCTCCACCTCGGCGACCTCCTCACCCACATCGTCGAAGAAGCACGCGCCTTGGCCAACGCCCGCTACGGCGCACTCGGCGTGCTGAACGAGCTGGGGACCGTCACGGACCAATTCCTGGTGTCGGGCCTCGACGCCGGGGTGGAGGCGCGGCTGCTCCAGGGTCCGCTGCCCACCGGCAAGGGCGTGCTGGGCGTGTTGATCCGCGACCCCCGCCCCATACGGATCAAGGTCATCGGTGACCATGTGGCCAGTGCCGGGTTCCCGCCCGGGCACCCTCCCATGTCGTCCTTCCTCGGGGCACCGATCAAGGTCCACAACCGGGTCTACGGCAACCTCTACCTGACCGAGAAGATCGGGGCCGACGAGTTCACGCCCGACGACGAGGCGGTCATCGAGGCCCTCGCCCTGGCCGCCGGTATCGCCGTGGAGAACGCACGTCTCCATCAGCGGGCCGGCGAGGTCGCCGTCTACGAGGACCGGGACCGCATGGCCCGGGACCTCCATGACGGGGTGATCCAGCGCCTGTTCGCCATCGGCCTGTCGCTCCAGGGCCTGTCGGTCAGCCCAGCCGGCCGGTCGGTGGCCGACAGCCTTTCCGCCGCCGTCGCCGACATCGACGAGACGATCCGCCAGGTCCGGGCGACCATCTTCGAGCTGGGTGGCGCCGGGGGGGGCCGGGGCATCCGGGCCCTCGTGGCCGCCCTGGCAGAAGAGTTGGTGCCCGTCGTCGGGTTCGACGTTCCGGTCGAGTTCCACGGCCCGGTCGATACCGCGGTCACCGACCTGGTGGCCGAACAGCTACTGCCCACGCTGCGCGAGGCGCTGACCAATATCGGGCGGCACTCGGGCGCCACCCGGGCGCGCGTGCGACTGTCGATCGTCGGGCGCATCTGCCGACTCGAGGTCTCCGACAATGGCCACGGGTTCACGGCCGAACCCACATCCGGCGGGGGGCTCGGCCTCCAGAACATTCAGCGCCGGGCCGAGGTACTGGAAGGCACGTTCAACGTCACCCATCCCGAGACCGGTGGGACCGTGCTCGTCTGGGCGGTCCCGGCGTTCGGCGCCGAGGGTCGGAGCCGGACGGACGAAGGCTGATCGTCCCGCCTGCAGGGGACCAATTGCTCTTGGTGACCAACTGGGTGCCCCCGTATGGTTCGTGGTGTGCCAGGGCGCCTGTGCCCGGCGGGAAGGAGTCGGCCATGTCCGCGCAGGTCACGGAGCGGGCCCACCGGACGTGACGGCGACGCCGGTCGTCCGGACCCGGGGACTGGCCAAGCGCTACCGGGACGCCGACGCCCTCATCGACTTGGACATCGAGGTGTCGCCCGGCGAAGTGCTGGGCTACCTGGGACCGAACGGGGCCGGCAAGACAACCACCATCCGCCTCCTCCTCGGCCTGATCCGCCCGACGTCGGGTAGCGCCGAGCTCTTCGGTCTCGACTGCCAACGTGACATCGTGGCGGTCCACCGTCGACTGGGCTACGTCGGCGGTGAGACGTCGTTGTGGCCCGGCCTCACCGGCGCCGAGACCCTCCACCTGCTCGGGCAGGTCCAGGGTCGTGTCGACGACGCCTACCGGGACGAGCTGGTCGAGCGGTTCGACCTCGACCCGTCGAGGAAGGTCCGGACCTACTCCAAAGGGAACCGGCAGAAGGTGGCGTTGATCGCCGCGCTCATGGGCCGACCGGACCTGCTGATCCTCGACGAACCCACATCCGGGCTCGACCCGTTGAAGGAGTACGAGTTCCGGCGCTGCGTGACCGAGGCCCGGGAGCGCGGTCAGACCGTCTTCCTCTCGTCCCACATCCTGAGCGAAGTCGAGGCCCTGTGCGACCGCGTGGCGATCCTGCGGGACGGACGACTCGTCGAGGTGGGCACCCTCGCCGACATGCGCCACCTCTCCTCGTTCACCGTCGAGGCCACCTTCGACGGGACGGTTCCCGACCTGGCCGGGGTGGACGGTGTCCTCTCCGTCTCCACCCACGGCCGCCAGGCGACGATGCAGCTGCGCGGCTCCGTCGAACCCCTGCTCCAGGTGCTCGCCGCGTCCGGGGTCAGCGAGCTCCGGAGCCGGGAGCCGTCGCTCGAGGAGCTCTTCCTCACCCTGTACGGGGGTGGCGGTGGCCCCCGCGGGAGCGGGGACGGGGACGGGGACCGTGCCACCGGTGACGACTGACGCCGTCGCCAGGGCGCCCGCGCCGGCAGGGCGCAGTCCGGGGACCGTCGTCCTACGTCACACGTCCCGCCGCGCTGTCCGATCCGGGGCACTGTGGGGCTACGTGTTCGGCGCCTTCGTGGTGGCGACGGCATGGAGCTACTCGTCGATCTACAAGACCCGGGCCCAACGGGACGCCCTGGCCACCGCATTCGGGTCGAACCGGGCCATCATCGCCCTCTTTGGCCCGGCCCCGATGCTGCAGACGAGCGCCGGGTTCACCGTCCTCAAAACGTTCCTGACCCTGAGCATCCTGGGTGCGGTGTGGGGCCTGCTGTCCGGCACCCGGTCGCTGCGCGGCGAGGAGGATGCCGGGCGGTGGGAGCTCCTGCTGACCGGCGCCACCACCCGCGGACGCGCCACTGCCCAGGCCCTGTGCGGCCTGGTGGCTGGCGTCGTCGTGCTGTGGGTGATCACCGCGGCGATCATCGTCGTCGCCGGGCGGTCGTCCCGCGTGGCGATCCAGCCCGGCGCCGGCCTGTTCTTCGCGGCCGCCCTGGTGTCGGGTGCACTCATGTTCACCGCAATCGGCGCGCTGTGCAGTCAGCTCGGCGCCACCAGACGGCAGGCTACCGGCTATGCCGGGGCGATCCTCGGGGCGAGCTACGCCCTGCGGATGGTCGCCGACTCCGGTACCGGGCTCCACGGACTCATCTGGCTGACCCCGCTCGGCTGGGTGGAGAGCCTGGAGCCGTTGACGTCGCCCCGACCGCTTCCCCTCATCCCGATCGTCGCCTGCACGGTCGTCGTCGGTCTGGTCGCGGTGCGCCTTGCTGCCGGCCGTGACGTCGGGGCGAGCACGATTCCCGAACGAATCCGAACGCGGCCCCGGCTCCGGCTGCTGTCCGGGCACATCGGTCTGACAGTCCGCCTGACGCGCCCGACCGTGGTCGCCTGGGGCGCCGCCATCGCGTTGACCGGGTTGCTCTTCGGGTTCGTGGCCCATGCGGCGGCAGCTTCGATCTCGGGCTCGTCGGTGCGCACCGTGTTCACCAGGCTGGGTGCCCCGGGAGCGGGGGCCGACGCCTACCTGGGCGTGACCAACCTCTTCCTCGCCATCCTCCTCTGCTGCACGGCGGCCGGCCTGGTCGCAGCCGTGCGCGCCGAGGAGCTCGAAGGTCGACTCGATCCGATCCTCACCGCGCCCGTGGCCCGGCACCGGTGGCTCGGTGCCCGGATCGTCGTCGCCGCTGCCGCTCTTTCGGTGTGCGGAATCGTCGCCGGGCTGGCGACACTGCTCGGCGCGGTCCTCGGTGGCGCCCACGTGGACGGCGCTGCGGTGGTGGGCGCCGGGCTCAACCTCGTCCCGCCGGCCGTGTGCATCCTGGGCATCGGCGCCCTCGCCTACGGGATGGTCCCCCGCATGGCGGGCCGGATCGTCTGGGGGCTCGTGGGCTGGTCGGTGCTCATCGACCTGATCGGCGGTATCGGCTCCCTCGACCACTGGGTCGCCGACACGTCCGTGTTCCACCAGATGGCAGCGGTACCCGCCGTGCCCCCGAACTGGCCTTCGCTCGTGGCCCTCGGACTGATCGGGATCACCGCGTCGATCGCCGCATGTGTCGCCTTCGACCACCGGGACGTGCAGGGGAGCTAGATGGCCAGGGCCTGCATGACCGATCCGTGACTGCCGCGCCGCGTTCCGGCGCCGGTGGGCCGCCCAGCCGGGGGCACTTGTAATGTCGGCCCATGGCCGAGATCACGCTGCACGACGCCACCATCATCCTGGCGATGAGCCGGCTCGAGCACCTCGAGGGCTTCCGCGGCGACCTCGACGCACCGTTGTCCGCGGTCACCGCCGTGCGCGCCGTCGACGACCCTTGGCCCGAGTTGCGCGGCATGCGTGCCCCAGGCACGGGCCTGCCCGGGGTGGTGGCCGTCGGCACCCGACGCGGATCGTTCGGCAAGGACTTCGCCGCCGTGCACGGCAAGGGGCCCGGCGTGGTGGTCGAGTTCGCCGGTCAGAAGTTCCGGCGGTGGGTGCTGACGGTGGACGACCCCGCTGCCGTGGTGGCGTCGGTGGCTTCGGCCGCCGGCCTTCCCGGGGGAGCCTGACGCCCGACGGACGCCGCCGTATCGTCGGCGTCAGGCCGGATGCCGGGCCGGCCACAGCCCCCGGCGTTCGGGCCCCAGCAACAGTTGGGTGCAGTTGCCTCCGAGGTGGGTGGATCGCCAGGTGAGCATCGACTGGGCGAGCGGGAGGACGACGGCCGGGTCCTCGGTGGTGGTGTACCAACCGGGGTCGGCGGAGAGGTCGAAGCACAGCCATGAGCCGTCGGCGAACTGCACATACGCGTGGGTCGACGTGCGCTCGACGGCCAGGTTGGCCCGCTCCAGGCGGGGGTCGGCCCCGCCCGAGGTGCGATGTTCGCCCATCGCCATGTCCCGCCAGTCGTACTCCCAGTGGGTCGCCGAGCGCCACCTCGACGGGCGGGACCCGTCCAGGAACGGGACCAGCGATGTGCCGTCGCACTGCAGGGGCACCTCCTGGCCGAGCAGTTCGGCCACCGTCGGCAAGATGTCGACCGCCTCGGTGAAGGCGTCGACGACCTGCCCGGCCGTGCCGGACCGGCCCGGGGCCCGCACGATGCAGGGGATGGCATAGCTCGACTCGTAGAACCCGAGCTTCTGGATCAGTCCGTGGTCGCCGAGCTGCTCGCCGTGGTCGGCGGTGACGATGACCAGGGTGTCCCGGTCCTGTCCGGTCGCCTCGAGGTGGTCGAGCACCCGGCCGAACTGGTCATCCACTTCGGACACCATGCCGAAGTACTGGGACCGGAGGTGGGCCATCTCCGCCGGGTCCGCCGGCGCCGCGCACACCGGGAGGGTGCGGGCCATATCGACGAGCGGATGGATGCCGGGATCGGGGGCAAGCGGTTCGCCCACCTCGTCGGGCCTGTACCGGGTCGACCAGTGGCCCGCCGCGGCATAGGGCGGGTGGGGACGGAGGTAGCTGGCATGGGCGAACCAGGGCTCGTCCCGACGGTCGATCCAGGCCAGCAGTCGGTCGGTGAGGAAGGCCGAGGCGCTGTGCTCGGCCGGGCGCTCGGGCTCGGTCCGCAGGGCCCGCACGGCCTTCAGGGTCCCGTAGCCGAGGGACTCCAGCCAGCCCAGCCATGCGGCCATGCGGCCATCCAGCAGGAGGGCGGCGTCGAACCCGGGAAGGACGCCCTCGTAGGTGTCGAGGCGGGGGTCGGAAGGGTCGGCGACGATGGACGGGTCGACACCCTGGTCGGTGTAGCCGAAGAGGGCCGGCTCGTACTCGGCCCGACGGGCCAGGCGGGCCACGTTGTCGAAGCGGTCCTCGAGCGGCGTCCCGTTGGCCGCCACCCGGTGGTTCATCTGGTACATCCCGGTGTACAGGGACGCCCGGCCCGGGGCGCACGGTGCGGCCTGGCCGTGGTGGGAGTCGAAGCGGGCGCCGGACGCGGCCAGTCGGTCGAGGTTCGGGGTGGAGACCACCGGATGCCCGGCGACGGACAGGCAGTCGGCGCGGAATTGGTCCAGGGTCACGAGGAGGACGTTCACGTGCCCCACTCTTGCAGCCCGCCAGGGGCCACTCCACTGCGTTGCCCGCCTGGTGCGCTGCCGCCGGCCCCCGCCCTCGGGGCGGCACAACGCTCGGCCCTGCCTAGAATCCCGCCGTGGACCACGTCGACGTTCTGATCCTGGGAGCCGGACTTTCCGGCGTCGGGAGCGCCTGTCATCTCGAGGCCAAGCGCCCCGGTTCCACCTACGCCATCCTGGAGGCCCGCGGGGCCATGGGCGGCACGTGGGACCTGTTCCGCTACCCCGGCGTCCGGTCCGACTCCGACATGTTCACGCTCGGCTATTCGTTCGAGCCCTGGGTGGGCGACAAGGCCATCGCCGACGGGCCGTCCATCCTGGAGTACATCCGCACGACGGCGCGGACCCACGGGATCGAGGACAAGGTCCGCTACCGGCGACGCGCCGTGTCCGCCGCCTGGTCGACGGACAACGCCCGGTGGACCGTCGACGTCGAGCACACCGACACCGGCGAGCGGGAGCAGATGACCTGCGCCTTCCTCTGGGGCAACACCGGCTACTACCGCTACGACCAGGGATACCGGCCCGAGTTCGCGGGCGAGGAACGATTCGGCGGCATCGTCGTCCACCCCCAGCACTGGCCCGAGGACCTCGAGTGGGAGGACAAGCGGATCGTGGTCATCGGCAGCGGCGCCACCGCCGTCACCCTCGTGCCCGCCCTGGCCGAGCGGGCGGCGCACGTCACCATGCTCCAGCGGTCGCCCACGTACATCGTCGCCCGCCCGGGCGAGGACAAGATGGCCGACTCGTTGCGCCGCCACCTGCCGGCCCGGGTCGCCCACGCCATCATCCGCTGGAAGAATGTCCTGTTGACCCAGTTCAGCTTCGAGCTGAGTCGGCGGAAGCCTGAGTTCGTCAAGCGCGGCATCCGAAAGGGCGTGATCGAGGCCCTACCCGCCGGGTACGACGTCGACACCGACTTCACCCCCCGCTACAACCCGTGGGATCAACGCCTCTGCCTCGTACCCGACGGCGATCTGTTCGCCGCCATCCGCGACGGGCGGGCCGACGTGGTGACCGACACCATCGAGACCTTCACGGAGTCGGGGATCCGTCTGTCGTCGGGAGCCGAGCTCGAGGCGGACATCGTGGTCACGGCGACCGGCCTGGTCATGCAGTTGCTCGGGGGGATCACCCTGGAGGTCGACGGGACCCCGGTCGTGCCGGGCGCCACGGTGGCCTACAAGGGGATCATGCTGTGCGGTGTGCCGAACATGGCCACGACGTTCGGTTACACGAACGCCTCGTGGACCCTGAAGGCCGACCTGACCGCCGAGTACGTCTGCCGCCTCCTCGACCTGATGGACGACCGGGGCATGCGCCAGTGCACGCCCTTCGGCCCCGACCCCTCGCTGCCCACCGAGCCGTTCATCGACTTCTCCTCCGGGTACGTGACCAGGGCGGCGGCCGACCTTCCGAAGCAAGGGGCCACGACGCCGTGGCGGCTCCATCAGAACTACCTGCGCGACACCTGGCTGCTGCGCTTCGCCAAGGTCGACGACGCCCTCGAACTGTCGAATCCGAACCCTGTAGCCACGCCAGCGGCCGCCCTGGCCTGACCGACGCGGCCCTACCCCGGACAGGTCGGCTCAGCCCGCCTTGGACGGCGCCAGGTACTGCTCCACCGCACGGGCGAGGCCCTGGGCGATCACCTGCTGGGCGGCGGGCCGGGCGGCCAGGGTGCCTTCGAAGGGATCGGTGATGAACAGCGGCTCGACCAGGGCCCCGGGCATCTGGGACGGTGCGTCGAAGAAGCCGGGGTCGGCCGGGCCCAGGAGCAGGACATGACCGTAGGAGGCGGCCGCCCGGGCGATAGGGCTGGACGACGACGTCGGGACCAGGGAGCCCTCCACCGAATCGGGCTGCACCCCGTCGTCGGGAATCTGCCAGCCCTGCCCGTTCATGGCGGCGAGCACGTCCCGCTGGACGAGTGTGGCCAGGCGGTGGTTGGCGACGCTGAACGGCCGGGCGCCGTCGTAGGTCGTGACACTCCCCCCGTCGGACGGACTGGCGCCGCTGTCGAAGTAGATGCCCAAGAGGACGGCGGCCCCGGACAGATTGGCGCACACATCGCGTGCGGCCACGTCGTCGTGGGCGCCCTGGAGGCTCAGCTCCCCGCCCGAGAGCTCGGGCGGGGTCAGCCGGACGACGTTCGAATCGGTGGTGCGGGACACCACCACCCGGAATCCGTTGGCCCGGAGCAGGGCAGCGGTGTCGAGCTCCACGGGCAGTGTCACCTTCCCCTCGTCGACCGTGGCTCCCGACGAGGTAGTGCCGACGGCTCCGGGGTCGAGGCCCCCGTGGCCGGCGTCCAGGAAGACCGTGGTGTGGCGGTCTCCCGTCGTCGGGGCAATGGCCACGCACGCGCCCGGCGAGAAGCCGGTCGGGTCGAGGGCCACGCCGGCATCGGCCGAGCCGGCGGCCCGATGTGCCCACACCCAGACGGCGCCGACGCCGGCCGCCAGGAGGACCACCGCAATCATGCGCCGGCGGCGGACGGTACGGGCCCGGGCCACGACCGCTGACTGGCGCTTCGTCATCGGGCGTCGCGGCACAGGCATTGTCCGTCCAGTGAAGCAGGCGTCACCTCGGTGGCGGCGTCGCCCTCCGAATTCCTACCAGATGTGGACGCGAGGCTGTCGATTCTCGGCGAGGCTGTTCGTCGAAGAGGCAGAAGACCCGAAGGACGGGTCGACCGAAGGGAGCCACCATGGCCGAGTACCTGGTCCTCATCTACCAAGATGAGTCCGCCGACACCGATGATGCTTCGAGGGAGAAGATCATGAAGGGGCACATCCGCTTCGGCGAGCAGCACGGGGCCGCCCTCCGCGGCGGCAACGCCCTGCAGCCGGCGGGCACGGCCACCACCGTCCGGGGCGACGGGTCGGGCGGGTTCACCATCACCGACGGCGCCTTCGCCGAGACCAAGGAGGCCCTGGGTGGGTACTACCTCGTGGAGGCGGCCGACCTCGACGAGGCCATCGCCCTGGCCAAGGAGGTTCCGGCGCCGTCCGGCGGGATCGAGGTCCGTCCGATCCGCCCGATGTGAGGCCCGGCCGGCCGATGGACGTCTCCGTCGAAGCCGCGGTCGCCGACGCGCACCGTCGTGAGTGGGCCTACGTGCTCGCCGCGACGGTGCGGGTCGCCGGTGACATCGACGTGGCCGAGGAGTGCGTCCAGGACGCCTACGCCCGGGCCCTGACCACGTGGCCGGCCCAGGGCATCCCGGACCGGCCCGCGGCCTGGCTCACCACCGTGGCCCGTCGTCGGGCCATCGACGTGCAGCGCCGGCGCGCCACCCACGACCGGTTCCTACCCGAACTGGCCGGAGCTGACGAAGAAGGCGCCGAGCCGCCCGGTGTCCCCGAGATCGCCGACGACCGACTGCGGCTGATCTTCACCTGTTGCCACCCGTCCCTGTCCCCCGAGGCCCAGGTGGCGCTCACCCTGCGGCTGGTCTGCGGCCTGACCACCGGCGAGGTCGCCCGGATGTTCCTGGTCCAGGAGTCCACCATGGCGGCGCGCCTGACCCGGGCCAAGAAGAAGATCGCCGCCGCCCACATCCCCTATCGGGTGCCGGAGCTGGCCGAGCTGCCCGAGCGGACGGACAACGTGCTGACGGTGGTGCACCTGGTCTTCACCACGGGGCACACGGCACCGGTCGGGAGCGATCTCGTGCGCACCGACTTGGTCGAGCAGGCGCTCTACCTGGCCCGGATGCTGCGGACCCTCCTGCCCGACGACGCCGACGTGGCCGGCTTGCTGGCCCTCATCCTGTTGACCCACGCCCGCCGGACAACCCGCCTGTCGCCGGACGGGTCGTTGTCGCTGCTGTCGGAACAGGACCGGACCCGCTGGGATGCGGCCGAGATCACCGAGGGGCTCGGGCTGGTGCGTGAAGCACTGCACCGCCGTCCGCCGGGTCGCTACGCCCTCATGGCCGCCATCGCCGCCGTCCACGCCGAAGCTCCGACCTGGTCGGCCACCGACTGGTCCGAGTTGGTCGGCCTCTACGACCTGCTGGTCATCATCTGGCCCTCGCCCGTGGTGGCACTCAACCGGGCCGTGGCCGTCGGCTTCGCCGAGGGTCCGGGCGCCGGCCTCAAGGCCTTGGACGAGCTGGCCGGCGAGCCGCAGCTGGCGTCCTACGCCTACCTGCCTTCTGCGAGGGCCGACTTCCTCAAGCGGCTCGGCCGGATCGACGAGGCGGGCGCCGCCTACGCCGAGGCCCTGGCCCTGACCGACAACGACGTCGAACGGGAGTTCCTGCGGGCCCGACTGGACGAGACGGGCCCCGCCGGGACCTGAGTCCCACCGGTCCGGCAGTCCCGGCGCCTGATCCTCACCGTCAGCCCAGGGTCGCCAGTACCTCGTTGAAGGTCGTCGACGGACGCATGACGGCTTCGGCCATGGCACTGTCGGGCAGGTAGTAGCCACCGAGATCGACCGGCGAACCCTGGACGGCGAGCAGCTCCCCCACGATGGCCTCCTCGTCGGTCGACAGACGGTCGGCCAGAGGGGTGAACGCCGCGGCCAGCCCTGCGTCGTCTGTCTGGGCGGCCAGGGCGCGGGCCCAGTAGAGAGCCAGGTAGAAGTGACTGCCCCGGTTGTCAATACCGCCGAGCTTGCGACTGGGTGAACGGTTCTCGTCGAGGAGTCTGCCGGTGGCCCGGTCGAGCGTGTCGGCCAGCACCTGGGCCCGGGCGTTCCCGGTGCGCTGGGCCAGGTGCTCGAAGCTGACGGCCAGGGCCAGGAACTCGCCCAAACTGTCCCAGCGCAGGTAGTCCTCGGCCAGAAGCTGCTGGACGTGCTTCGGGGCCGACCCACCCGCCCCGGTCTCGAACAGGCCGCCCCCGTTGATCAGCGGGACGACCGACAACATCTTGGCGCTGGTCCCCAACTCCATGATGGGGAACAGGTCGGTGAGATAGTCGCGCAGGACGTTGCCCGTCACCGAGATGGTGTTCTGACCGCGGCGGATACGTTCGAGCGAGAGTGCGGTCGCCTCCTCGGGTGCCAGGATCTCGATGCGCAGACCCTCGGTGTCGTGCTCGGGGAGATAGGTGCGTACTTTGGCGATCACGTTGGCGTCGTGTGCCCGTCCCTCGTCGAGCCAGAAGACAGCGGGGTCACCGGTGGCACGCGCCCGGCTCACGGCCAGCCGCACCCAGTCCCGGACGGGGACGTCCTTGGTCTGGCACATCCGGAACACGTCGCCAGCGGCGACGGGCATGTCAAAGACCACCGTGCCGGCGGCGTCGGTCACCCGGACACTCCCGTCGGTCGGGATCTCGAAAGTCTTGTCGTGGCTGCCGTACTCCTCCGCGGCCTGGGCCATGAGGCCGACGTTGGGCACCGATCCCATGGTCGCCGGGTCGAATGCCCCGTGGGTCCGGCAGTCGTCGATGACCACCTGGTACACGCCGGCGTAGCTGCTGTCGGGGATGACGGCCAAGGTGTCGGCCTCGGCCCCGTCCGGACCCCACATGTGTCCCGAGCTGCGGATCATGGCCGGCATCGACGCGTCCACGATGACGTCACTCGGCACGTGGAGGTTGGTGATCCCCCGGTCGGAGTCGACCATGGCCAGCCGGGGACCGTCGTCCAGCTCGCCCTCGAAGGAGGTCCGGATCGCCTTCCCCTCGGGCAGGCCGTCCAGCCCGTCGAGGATGGCGCCCCAACCGTCGTTGGGGCTGAGGCCGGCGGCGGCCAGCACGTCCCCGTATTCGGCGAAGGTCCTCGGGAAGAAGGCCCGGACGACATGGCCGAAGATGACGGGGTCCGAGACCTTCATCATGGTGGCCTTGAGGTGGACCGAGAACAGGACGCCCTCGGCTTTGGCCCGGGCGATCTGGCGGTCGATGAAGGTCCGTAGTTCGGCTACCTGCATCACGGTGGCGTCCACGATCTCGTCGGCCATCACCGCAACGGGGGCCCGGAGTTCCGCGGCGGCACCGTCGGCCGTGACCAGCTCGACCCGCAGCGACGAGTCCGCGGCCATGACCGCCGAGAGTTCGTTGCCTCGGAAATCGCCGCCCTCCATGTGGGCGACATCGGTCTTCGAGTCCGGCGACCATGCGCCCATGCGGTGGGGATGGGTCTGCGCATAGTGCTTGACCGAGGCCGGGGCACGACGGTCCGAGTTGCCCTGGCGGAGGACCGGGTTGACCGCACTGCCGAGGACCTTTCGGTAGCGGGCCAGCGTGTCGAGGTCTTCGTCGGACTGCGCGTCCTCGGGAAAGTCGGGCACTTCGTAACCCTTGGCCTGCAGCTCGGCGACGGCAGCCTTCAGCTGGGGGATGGAGGCCGAGATGTTCGGCAGTTTGATGATGTTGGCCTCGGGGGCGAGCACCTCGCGGCCGAGTTCGGCAAGGACGTCGTCGACGCGTCGGTCGGCATCCAGGTATTCGGGGAACCCGGCCAGGATCCGCCCGGCCAGCGAGATGTCACGGGACTCCACGGTGATGCCGGCCTGGGCGGCGAACGCTTGCACCACCGGGAGCAGCGAGTACGTCGCCAGCGACGGGGCCTCGTCGGTACGCGTGTAGATGATTGTCGATTCGGTCACGCACACTCCGTAGGCGGTCGGCGGTCAGGTCGCACCAACGATAGACGGCCCGCATCGGGCGCCCGAGAGGCGGCCCGCGCTCAGTCCGTGCAGCCCCGGTGGACGACCCCGTTGTCGATGTCGGCGTCGTTGTACTCGTCCGGGATCCGGGCGCGACCGGCGTCGTTGTCCCGGAAGGGCGGTGCCGTCGTCGTCGGTGCGATTGCGGTGGGCGTCACCGCCGTCAGCCGGCCCGGGCCCAGAGTCGTACACGTCGTCGTCGTGGTCACGGTGCCCCGGTGGGTCGGGACGGCAGTGGCGAGGACGGCCACGACCAGCAGGACGACGACCACGGCGGCGGCGACCAGCCCGGCGGTCCTGACACCGCGTCGTCCGGGACGATCCTCCATGGTGTCCATCCTCCGATCCTCCGAGACCCTCGATCACACATCCGGGACCCCGGACACCCTACGGCCGACGGATCGGCCGTCCCCACCGGCCCTCCCAGCCGGCTGTCCTTATCGACCCGACAGCCGGTCGAAGGCCACGGCGGCGGCCGTCGCCACGTTCAAGGAGTCGACGCCGGGCGCCATGGGGATCGACATCACCATGTCAGCGCCGTCCAGCGCCCCCGTCGACAGTCCCGGTCCTTCGGCACCCAACATCAGAGCCACCCGGTGCGGTGCCGAGCCGGAACTCCGTACCCCGAGGTCCTCGAACGTTACCTCCCTTGCTGGACCGCCCGGGTGCGGGACGAGAGCGCACACCACGAAACCGGCGGCGCGGACCCGGCCGAGCCCGGCCGGCCACGGTTCCAGTCGGGCGAACGGGACGTGGAGGGTGTGGCCCACCGAGACACGGATCGCCCGTCGGTAGAGCGGGTCGCCGCAAGTCGGGTCGAGGAGCACACCCGCTACGCCGAACGCGGCGGCATTGCGGAAGAGTGCACCGACGTTTTCGGGGTCGTTGAGGCCCTCGAGGATCGCCACCAGCGTCGGCTGCCCTCTGGAGCCGACCCGGAGCGCGGCCTCGGCCAGCACCTCGTCGGGTTGGGCGTGGCGCGGCCGGTCGGCGGTCGCCACCACCCCGCGATGGAGCCGGAAGCCGACGAGGTCGGCCATCTGGTCCCGGGGTGCCACATACACGGTCGCCCCCCGGGCCCGGACGGCGGCCACCAGGTCGGCGGCCAGCGTCACCTGATGATCGTCGACCAGGAGCGACCGCACCGGGTGCACCGAGTCGAGCAGCTGGCGGACAGCCACCCTGCCCTCCACCACGATGATGGACAGCTCCGCTTCGAGGAGGCGGCGGGCCGCCGGGTCGTTGAGGCCGCGGTACTCGAGGAGACGGGGATCCTCCAGGTCGTCGACCACGATCAGTGGGCCCGGGGTGTCGTCCGGGACGCTCATCGCTTCCGGCCCAGCGGCAGTCGTGCGATCGTATGGGTCAGGGCTGCGAGGGAACGGAAGGGGTCCCGACGACCGGCTTCCTCCTCGGCCGCGACCAGGTCCGGGAAGTCCCTGCCGGGAGGCCGCTGACCCACGTGGTCGGAGAAGAGACGCACTCCATACCAGGCCACGAGAGTCGCCCCTGCGGCGGCCAGCGCAGCCTGGACCTCGTCGGGCTCATCGGCGCGGACGGACGTGATGCCGAGGCGGTTGTCGTAGTGGCGTGCATCGAAGGCGTCCAGAGCCGCGGCCCAGTCGCCGGTCATCCCGGCCCGCATGGCGATGCCAGCCCGGTTCCTCGTCAGGATCGAGATGAGGCCTCCCGGGCGACACGCATCGACCAGCGCATGTGCCGCGCCGGCCAGTGAGGGAAGGTACATGGCGACGCCGTGGCAGCAGACCAGGTCGTACCGCTGAGCATGTCCGTCCTCGAGGGCCAACAGGTCGCCGGCCACGAAGCTCAGCCGGCGGCGCACGTCCTCCTGCTCGCCAGACGCAGCGATGTGCGCCGCCTCGAGGAGCGTCTCGGACAGATCGACGCCGACGACCCGGTGCCCGAGGCGGGCCAGCTCGATGGCTTGCGTCCCCTGCCCGCAGCCGGCATCGAGCACCAGGAGCGGCTCGGGTCCAGCGGGCAGGTGGGCGACGAGTTGGCGACGGACGAGCTCCTGGCGCACCCGGTCGCGGACGAGGCCGAGGCCGGCCAACCAGGCGTCGACACCCGGGTCGAACCTGTCCGGCGCGGGGGAGGCCTCCGTCACCGCCACGACCGTAGTGCCCTGCCGTTCCCCCGTCCTCACGTCACAGTGTCGGCACCTCGATCGTCCGTCCCTCGAGGTTGGGATTCCCGACGCCCGTCGTGATCAGGCTGAACAGGCTGATCTGGACATACTGCGTCCATGCAGGTGCGCAGGCGTCGAAGCACTCGACTCCAGGAGCCAGACCCTCGTGGGTGAACGCGAGCTGTGTCCTCCCGTCCTTCTCGGAGATGTCGAAGATGACACGCGTGCCCACCCACTCACGTTCGTCCTCGAGAAATGTCATGCAGGCGTCCGTCACGAGCCACACGACCCGTTGGTCATGGACCACCTCGACCAGCCGCTGCGTGGTGCGGTGGATGCCTTCGACTTCGAACAGGAACTCGTCATCGAGCTGCTCGGTCGGGCCCACGATGCCTGTTGACCACCAGCCCCGCACATTCACGACCGCGTCGAACACCTCGCTGGGCGATTGGTCCACCACGATTGTGGTGGTGAAATCTCTACGTTCTCTCGACATGCCCGCTCCTCAGTTGTGTGAGCTGCTCGGGGATGCCATCTCCTCGTCGGGACCGGCATCACCTCCGGAAACGGCGATGGACAGTCGGTCGAGGTAGTGGCCCCAACCTGAGGTGTGGTCGCTCACGGCGTCGTCTGGCAGTCCCCGGTGCACCAGGCGGACCGTCGTCTTGTCGCCGTCGGGGAGCAGAGTGATCTCCACTTCCGTCGATCCGGCCGGGATCGGATGGTCGGGCTCGTCCCACCCGAACGTGAAGACCACCTTGGTGTCGGGGACGACCTCCACGAACTTCCCGACCCCAGGGTGCTTCCCCTGGACCAGGACGCGGTAGTCGCCGCCGGCCCTTGGATCGAGGTCGGCCTCGCTGCCCATCCACTGCACGTGGTGGGCCGGGTCGGTCAAGAAGGGGAAGATGGTGGCCGGGCTGGCCTCCATCACCACCTCGCGGATTAGTTCAGCCATGACTGGTTCCTTTCTCGCGTTCGGCCGATTCGGCCAGGTCCTGCAGGTTTTGCAGACTTGTGTTCCAGTACTCGTCCAGGAACCGCCGGAGCCGCTCCATCTGGACGTGATTGGCCCGGTAGAGGCGGCGTGTGCCGTCCCGCCGTTCGATCACCAGTTCCGCCTCACGGAGGACACTGAGATGTTGGGAGACGGCCGACCGGGTGACATCGTCGAATCGGGCGGCGATCTCCGCCGCAGGCAGTTCGCTGGTCCACACCAGACGGAGGATCTCCCTGCGTCTGGGTTCGGCGAGCGCCTTGAATGCCGTGTCCATGACCACTTACGTTAGTGTCTACTAACGTAAGTGTCAACTAACACAACGACGGAGTCGAGGCGGCTCGGGGTCCACGGCCGGGTCTGGAGCCGATTGAACCAGGTGAGGTCCCTTCGTTGACACCCCGGGCTTGCGCGCCGCATCGGGCCCGATCAGGGCCCGCGGCACGGGAGTCCCGCCGATGTTGTCCTACCCCAACCGCGTCAGCACGTTCCGTGTGATCTGTTCGATCTGCGGGTCTCGGCCGGCCAGACCGTGGGCCCAGTCGGTCGACCCCGACGTCATCACCGTTGCCCCTGCGTCGTTCGTGTACACACCCAGCACCGCGTGGCCGTGACGGATGCGTTCCATCGCGTCGGGATCACGGGTCCCGAAGACGCGAGCCGCGATGTACTCCAACTCGCTCGGCTCTCCCGGCTTGGGTGGACGAGGTGCGGTCTCACGCGTGAAGTGCTGCGTCGGACACGTGCCCAGTATCTCGAAGGTCGACGGCGTACCGTCCTCGCCGGTCGGGTGTGGCAGCCCGTCACGGTACGTGAACACACACCCGTCACACTCGTAGCCGACGACGGTCGCACCGGCACCGAGCACGTCGCCGTAGCCAACACCGGTGCCGTCGAAGATCCAGTGACCGGCACGGTGCACGGTGTAGCCACCGAGTCCGGAGGTCACATTGCGGCCGATGCGGTGATATCCGCCGCGGGTGAACGAGACACCGGTCATGAGGTTCTCGGGTCGACCGATGATCACGTCGGACCAGAAGGTCGTCACCTCCGGCTCGCGGTCGGTCCCCATCAGCGGATCGTCCTTGAAAAATCCTTTGTACCCCACCATGACATCGTGATCGTCGCCCTCGATGCGTACCTGCCACAACGACGTATTGCCCGAGAGGAACGCTGCGTTGCCGCCGCGCCCGACGAATGCCTCGACCGTGTCGCGCATGCCTGCCGACCAGTACTCGTCATGGCCGACCGACAGATACAGACTGGCGCCGTCCAGTACCTCGGCGTGCTCTTCGAGATCGGCATTGGTGCACACGGCGATCTCGAATCCCTCACCTTCGGCCCACGCGATGAACGGCAGCTCCCAGTCAGGCCAACCCGCCGACCCGGCGTAGCCCGACAGATGGTTCAGCTGGATGTATCCGACGTGTGCGGCGTTCTGCGGATCGGGCGCGCCCGTTCCTGTTACCCGGCGTCCCTTGCCCGGCGGCTTGTGGAGGTAGCCCGCCGACATGGGCCGCTGCATGGCGACCTGGGTTCCACCGGTGTACAGATTCGGTCCGCCAAAGTCGTTGTACGCGTGCCAGGTATTGGTCGCCAGCGCGATCACGATCCGCGCACCGGAAGTCGGACGAATGACGAAGAAGGCGTAGTCGCGCCGCACCTTCTCGCCAACGTCGATCTCCATCACGACCTCGTAGTAGCCAGACCGCCACGTCGGGTCGATGTCCATCGTCAGGGCCACGGGCCAGCCGCAGCCCTGCGACGCGGCGTCGCGCGGCGTCTCGTGCTCGTCGGTCACGATCGAGTCAGACCGGAATACGACCTCGCGAAGCGCACCGACGCGGGCGACCTCGACGCGGACCGGCCGTCCAGCGGAAGACGACATGTGTAGACCGACCTGTTCGCCCGGGCTCACCGACTGCGGCCAGCAGTACCCCGTCACTACCTCGCGTCCCATCGCCCGACTCTAACTTGGCAGGTCGAATGCCTGCGCCCGACAGGGCGCCGTGTGGTGCCATCGTCACCTCGCTGCCTCGTGCCGATCCTGCAGAGCCTCGTAGGACCTGGCGCCGACGCGTGTCCCCGTCAGTGGGGGGCGTCCGTGGCGATGGGGGTAACGGCCTGCGACCGGCCGAAGCCCGACTCGTTCAGTGAGGTCCCCGCCCCTAGCCCACTAGGTGGTGATGTCCCAGCAGGGCTGCGTCATGGTCACCGACACACCCGAGATCGAGGCCACGCGGCAGCGGCTCTGCATCCAGTTGGACGATCCGCTGGGTTGGACGAACTGGAGGTTCGACGGGTCGGCGTCCCGAGGTGTTCGCCAGCCCCGGCGCGAATCGGAATGAGGACAAGTTCAACTGTGCGCCGGTGACGATTCAACGACATTTTTGGACCCCGACCGACCAACGTGCCCTCCGATGCGAACTCACGGACTCACAGGTGGGATTCAGGTAGTTGCGGCTCCAGCCACAGATGCTACTGCCACGATGACCCTCGCCTCATCGGATACAAGGACCGTCAATCACCCTTGACGATCCAGCGAAGGGCGGTGTGAACCGCTACGACCAAAGGACTGGCCACGAAATCATGACTTCAGATCGAAGGACCGGTTCACGCCGGAAGCGCATGCTCATCGGTGGCACCGTAATCGTGCTCGTCGGGGCCGGCACAGGGACTTGGCTCGCAACCAAGAGTTCCGCTGCTGCGACACCCGCGATCACGACCAGTACGACGACCCACACGGTAGCCACCGGCACGATCACCCAGACTGTGGCCGCAACGGGAACGATTGAGCCGGCCAATCAGGCCAATCTCAACTTCACCGTCTCCGGCGTGGTCTCGGCGGTGAACGTGACCGCCGGCCAGACGGTATCGGCGGGACAGGCCCTGGCCACCGTCGATCCGACAACACTCAATGCCGCTTTGGCTCAAGCCCAGGCCGCCCTGGCCAACGACCAGGCCCAGTTGGCCACAGATGAGGCCGCGAGTGCCTCGGCCACACAGATCGCCCTGGACAATGCCAACATCGCGTCAGCTCAGACGCAGGTGACCACGGCGCAGACCAACGCGACTAACGCGACGTTGACGTCGACGATCTCTGGCACCGTGGCCTCGGTAGACCTCACCGTGGGCCAGCAAGTGACGGGCTCGAGTTCATCTTCAAGTGCGGGATCAGGGTCGTCTGCCAGCAGCGGATCCGGCTCCTCCGGTGGCGCAACGGGTGGCACCACGGGAGCCGGATCACTCGGCGGAGCCTCCTCCGGCGGTGGGTCTTCCTCTGTGGCCGCGTCATCGTCGTCGACGTCGAGCTCCTCGACCACTCAATTCGTGGTGGTCTCCACCGGCTCGTACATCGTGAACACCTCGGTGACAAGCGCTTCGGTCTCCCAGGTCCAGGTCGGCAATCAGGCGACGATCACGCTGTCCGGCTCGACCACTCCAATCTACGGGACGGTCGGGTCGGTCGGTCTGTTGGCAACGACAACGTCGGGTGTGTCTTCATTTCCCGTCGTAGTCGGCGTCACCGGAACCCCGACGGGCCTCTACGGCGGGACGAGTGCCACCGTCTCGATCGTCGTAAAGCAACTCCAGAACGTCGTCGTCGTTCCGACCACAGCAATCAGCTACGCCTCGGGGGCTGCAACCGTGTCGCTCGACACGAACGGGACCAAGACCACACAACCGGTGACCGTCGGTGTGGCCGGGGGCGGAAACACCCAGATCGTGAGCGGCCTCTCGGCGGGGCAAAAGATCTATGTGACCACCATCTCCTTCCACGGCACCCTGGGCGCCGGTCGTAGTGGTGCAGCTGGTGGCGGGTTCGGTGGGGGTACCGGTGGCGGATTCGGAGGTGGCGGTGGATTCGGCGGCGGAGGCGGATTCGGCGGCAGTGCCGGTGGCGGGGGCATCGGAGGATGACGACCCCAATCCGCCAGTCGAATGGATCGATGGCATCCGGATCCGACACGAGCCCGGTCTGGATCGAACCTACGGGCACCTTCCCTGTCAACCGGGCTCCGGTCATCGAGGCCAGAGACCTCTGGAAGACCTATCGCAACGGCACCCTCGAGGTCGACGCTCTGCGCGGCGTGTCCTTCGAAATCCAATCCGCAGAGTACGTGGCCATCATGGGTCCCTCGGGATCGGGAAAGTCGACCCTCATGCACATTCTCGGATGCTTGGATGTCCCGACATCGGGCTCGTTCCGCCTGGCGGGCGAGGACGCCAGCACCATGACCGAGGAGGAGCTGGCCCACGTGCGCAACAAGCGCATCGGCTTCGTCTTCCAGCAGTTCAACCTGCTCGCCTCCCTGTCGGCCTGGCGCAATGTAGAGCTCCCCCTGCTCTACGCCGGCGTCGACCGCACGGAACGCAAGCGCCGGGCACTCGACTCACTGGAGCGGGTGGGACTGGAGAGCCGGGTCGACCACCGACCCGGTGAACTGTCGGGTGGCCAGCAGCAGCGGGTGGCCATCGCCCGCGCGCTGGTCACCAACCCCGACCTGATCTTGGCCGACGAGCCTACCGGCAACCTCGACTCGGCCTCGGCCGCTGACGTACTGCATCTGCTCGACGAGCTCCACGTTGGCGGTCGAACCATCGTGCTCATCACCCATGATGCAGAGGTCGCAGGGGCGGCCCAGCGGACCATGCGGATTCGGGACGGCCAGATTCTCGAAGCCGAAATGGTGGGCATGGCAGGAACTGGCCGATGAACGTCATCGAGACCTTCCGCACCGGGACCGAGGCCGTTGTGGCCCACCGGCTTCGCTCAGCCCTGACCGTGCTCGGCATCATGATCGGGATCACCGCCGTCATCCTCACCGTCGGCCTGGGCGAAGGTGCCCAACAGCAGGTGAGTTCGCAGATCACCGCTCTCGGCTCAAATCTGCTGACGGTGACTCCGGGCAGCACCACGTCGAGCACAGGAATCCGTGGGGGCTTCGGCTCCGCCTCGACGCTGACCGTCGCCGACGCCACCGCTCTCAACTCCAAGGTGGTCGCCCCGGATATCGGCACGGTCGCCCCGGTGATCTCCACCAACGCGAGTCTGGTGGCCGGCACGACCAACTGGACCACCACGGTGGTGGGCACCGACCCCTCCTGGCTCACCGTTCGTGGGCGCTCGCTGACCGAAGGGCGATTCATCGTCAGCCACGACGTGACCAGCAAAGCCAACGTGGTCGTGCTCGGGGCCACCACCGCCCAGCAGTTGTTCGGCGCCCGCGATCCCATCGCCCAGACCGTCAACATCGCGGGCCAGCCGATGTCGGTGATCGGCGTGCTCAATACCGTCGGTTCGTCGTCGGGCTCCTCGACGACTTCGGACCCAGACGACCAGGCGATCGTGCCGCTCACGACGGCCTCATCCCTGCTATTCAGCGGGGCCAGCCGCAACTCTGTCAGCCAGATCCTGATTCAGGCCACCTCGGCCGGCACCTTGTCCGCTGCTTACCAGGAGGCCGACGCCGAGCTGCTGAGCCTTCACGGCATCACCAACTCCGCAGCGGCTGACTTCACCATCACCAGCGAGGCCCAGGTACTGTCCACGGCCACCTCCGTCGACAAGACGCTCACCGTCCTCCTGGGTGGAGTGGCCGGAATCTCGCTTCTGGTAGGCGGGATCGGCGTCATGAACATCATGCTGGTGTCGGTGACCGAACGAATCCGAGAGATCGGGCTCCGCAAAGCGCTCGGGGCGACACCTCGGGTGATCCGCCGCCAGTTTCTGGTCGAGGCGTCCGTTCTCGGGACCGTCGGCGGAGTGCTCGGAGCCATCCTCGGACTGATCGGAGCTGAGGTACTTCCACACTTCATCACTGACCCGATCACCATCTCCCCGGTGGCAGCCGCGGGCGCCATCGTGGTCGCCATCGGTATCGGTATTGCCTTCGGGGTGTACCCGGCCGGCCGGGCCGCCCGCCTCGCTCCCATCGACGCACTTCGCAGCGAATGACTCCCCATTCCCCGATCAACAGAAGGACACAAATCATGAATCGCACGCCTACCGCACAATCAGCAGACGATCGATCGACGGAGCCCGGGAGTTCACCCCGGCGCCGACGCATCCGCCGCACAATCATCCTCTCGGGACTCGGCGTCGCCGGGGTGGCACTCGCGGCATGCGGCGCCTCGTCGGCCTCGACACCTGCGACGACCGCACCCAGCCCCAGTGGAGCCTCCAGCGGATCTGGCGGCGCAGCGGCGGGCAAGTTCCCCGGTACGTCGGGAACCATCGCGGCAATCACCGGCACGGCACTCGAAGTGCAGAGCCCGACATCTGGCCAGACCACCGTCAACTACTCGTCGACGACCAACTTCAGCCAGGTCACTCCCACTACGGCGTCGGCGGTGGCCGTCGGGTCATGCATCTCGGCCTTCGGCACGCCCACATCAGGTTCGACGTCGAGTGCGAGTCGATTCGGCGGTCCGGTGACGGCAACCACGGTGTCGATCTCCCAACCGGTAGCGGGAGCCTGCACCGCCGGAGCGGGGCGTCAGCCAGGGGGCGGGACCCGCTCGTCCACATCAGGCTCGGGATCCCGGCCCGCTGGAGCTGGTGGAGCCGGTGGGCCCGGCGGAGCCGGTGGTGGCTCGTTCGCAGCGGCGTCGGGGTCGGTGACGGGGGTGAACGGATCGGCGGTAACTGTCAGCGAGACCAATGCCTCCACCAAGGTGACGTCGTCCGTCGTGGTGACACTCACTTCGACCACCACCTATTCGACCACGGAGACAGCATCCACTTCGGATCTGGCTGTGGGCAAGTGTGCCCGGGCCAACGGCGCCGCTGACAGCACGGGGGCGATCGCCGCCACATCGATCACCATCTCGACGCCGGGCGCGTCTGGCTGCACCAGTGGTTTCGGTGGCTTCCGCGCCGGAGCCGGAGGATCTGGTGCAAATGCCTGATCTGTCCACACCCGCCACCGTGGGCAGTGCCTGGCCGGCGGTTGCTCCAGAAATGACCGATGATGTGTTCGACGGACAGGGATCCACAGTCGCGACGCACCGCGTTCGCTGGATGACTATCTCCCCGTTCCGGATCGTGGTGGCGGTCGTCCTGCTCGTAGCCGGAGTGGTCGCTTGGCAGCTCACCCGCGCCGGCGCAGCCACCCATCGGACCGCAACGGTCGCGATGGGCACAGCGGAGTCCACGCTGAGCTCTGTCGGTACGATCACTCCGGTCAATCAGGCCAACCTGAACTTCGATGTCGGAGGGAATGTGAGCACCGTCGACGTTGTCGTGGGTCAAAAGGTCACTGCCGGCGAGACCGTTGCGACCTTGGATTCCACTCCCTTGCAGAACGCCGTCGTGACGGCTCAGGCCGGCTTGGCCTCTGCCCAGGCAGCCTTGGCCAGCGACGAGGCCAGTCAGGCGGCGTCGACCACTACCACCGCCACACTCTCCAGTGTCGTCACCTCCGGTCCGTCGGGCTCCAAGCCGACGTCCGGCGGCGGTACCTCGTCATCCGGGAACTCCTCGGTGGCCGCACTGCAAGCGACCCTGGTCGCCGACCAGAAGAAGGAGGACACCGACTCGGCTGCCGCACGTGCGGCGATCACCGAGGCCACGTCGGTGTGCACGACCCCCACGACCCCGACGTCGACCCCATCGGCCGAAGCGCCATCGACACCCTCAGGAGCGTCGACCACGCCACCGACGAAGCCGACAACTCTGACCTGCTCCCAAGCGCTGAGCGCCGCCTCGGCTGCTCAGACCGCCCTGGACGGGGACATCACCACTGTCACCTCCGACGAAGCGGCATTGACCGCCGCGCTGGAGGCTGCTGCCTCGTCACCTGCAGGGGGCAGTGCAACCGGCAGTTCCGGATCCGGATCGGGAAGCGGCCCGTCGGCGGGCACGGGATCGGCTGGGACCTCGGGGGCGACCGGTTCAGCCGGTGGTGGGGCCGGTGCAAGTGCAGCGGCCGGTGGCTCATCCGGCGCCAAGACCAAAGTGGTGACCGCCGCACAACTGGCGCTCGACCAGGCGGACATCGACGTGGCCCAGGCAAGCCTGGACAGCGCCCAACGGGCACTTGCGTCCGTAAACTTGGTCAGCACGATCTCCGGCACAGTGGGCGCGGTGACCCTTGCAGCCGGCTCCTCGGTATCCGCCGGATCCTCTACAGCGGGCGGACAAGTCGTGGTCCTGGGCACAGGTGCGTCGTACGAAGTTGTGGCCTCGGTGCCGGTCACGTCCATCAGCAAGGTCGCCGTTGGCCAGCAGGCGCTGGTCACTCCTGACTCGTCCAACTCGGCCGTCCCTGGAACGGTTACCGGGATCGGAGCCCTTGCCACAGCCGGATCGACGTCCACGACCTATCCCGTGACGGTGGCCATCGAGTCATCGAGTCTGGGGCTCTTCTCCGGTGGAGAAGCCGGGATCGCCATCGTGACAGGCAAGGCGGTAGGGGTCACGACTGTGCCCACGTCGTCGGTGCAGACGGTTGGCACGTCCCACTTCGTGACCGTGGTGAACGGAACGACCACCAGTCGCGTCAAGGTGACCACCGGAACCGTGGGGGCAATCCTGACCCAGGTCACCTCAGGTGTCGCACCCGGTCAGCAGGTGAGCCTGGCCACAATTGACCAACCGGTCCCGACGTCGTCAACGACCTCCACCCGAACCGGAATCGGTGGATTTGGTGGGACCACCGGCTTTCCGGGCGGAGCCGGCGGACTCGGAGGCGCCGGGGGATTCGGTGGCTCAGGGGCTCGAGGTGGCACGACCGCCGGCTGATCGGGCATGCTCGAATTGTGCGGCCCAGTCGTGACGGGACAGAGGTCGGTTCACCGCCCTCAGACGAGGAAAACATGACGCCCGAGCAGAGGCAGGCACAGTAGGGATTGCGTGCGCTTCGCGACTTCCCGCATGCAACCGACAAACCAATGACGGTCATTGCAGAAACCGCTGCGAGCAAGGTCGGCTGTGCGGCCCGGGCGTTCGGCGGAAGCGAGACCGGTCGACATGGGACTACGAGGTGACCTACCCCGCCGCCCCAGAGCCAACGGGACCAATTGGCACGGATGTGCTTCTCGAAATGGGTGTTCGGGGTGGTCCCCTTGCTCACGAGGGCGTGCTGATCGGCTCCCTCCTCTACGGCCTTGGCGGCCCCTCGGTATCCGATGTCGTCTGTAGGGTGCACGCTGACGCGGTCGCCGACGCCCTTTCCTACCTCGAGCGCAACGCCCCTCGAGTCCGCCGGGGGGTTATGGGGAGCGCCGGATCGGGACCGATGGGCTGGTTGCCGCCGGATGCCAGCACCGGACCCCCCTGCCGGCGAACCCCAGCTCCACACCCACGTCCTGGTGGGATTGGTGGCTCAGGATGTGGCCGGGGTGCGCCACAGGTCAATACCGCCGTCGACGGCGTAGCGGTCAATTGCGGCGATCTCATCAGCGGTGAGTTCCAAGGCCTCGAGGGCGGTCACGTTCTGCTCGAGCTGGACGACGCTGCTGGCTCCGATCAGTACGGACGTGACCCGTGGGTCGCGCAACGCCCAGGCGATGGCCATCTGGGCGAGGGACTGGCCTCGCGCGACGGCGATGGCGTTGAGAGCCCGAATACGGGCGAGGTTCTCGTCGTTGAGCATCTCACGGGTGAGTGAGCCGTCTCGTGAGGCCCTGGAGCCTTGGGGGATCCCTTGGAGGTATTTGTCGGTAAGGAGCCCCTGCGCCAAGACGGAGAAGGCGATGCACCCCACCCCTTCAGCATCGAGGACATCGAGCAAGCGGTCCTCGATCCAACGGTTGAACATCGAGTACGACGGTTGGTGGATGAGCAGCGGGGTCCCGAGCTGGCGGAGAAGGGCGACAGCCTCGGCGGTCCGCTGGTCGGAGTACGAGGAGATGCCGACGTACAGGGCCCTCCCGGACGTGACGGCAGTGTGGAGCGCGCCGACGGACTCCTCGAGAGGGGTGTCAGGGTCGAAGTGGTGGTGATAGAAGATGTCGACGTAGTCGAGCCCGAGGCGCAGCAAGCTCTGATCGAGGCTGGCGACGAGATATTTCCGGGAGCCGAGGTCGCCATAGGGTCCCGGCCACATGTCCCAACCAGCCTTGGTGGAGATCAGAAGTTCGTCACGGTGGTTGCGGAAGTCGTCGTGGAGGATCCGGGCGAAGTTGGTCTCGGCGCTTCCGTAGGGGGGCCCGTAGTTGTTGGCCAAGTCGAAATGGGTGATTCCCAGGTCGAAGGCTCGGCGGACGATGGCACGCTGGGTTTCGAAGGGTCGGTCGTCACCGAAGTTCTGCCACAGACCGAGCGACACGGCAGGCAAGAGGATGCCGCTGCGCCCACAACGGCGGTAGGTCATGGAATCGTAGCGATCTTCTGCGGGAACGTAGCTGGTCACGTGGTGGCTACTCCAAATTGTTGTTCGTCGCGAATCTATCGAATTGCCGCATCTTCCGACCGGCCGCGAGCTCAAAGAGCGTGCCGTCGCGCCCACGTAGGTCGATCGCCCCATCTCCGAGGGGCAGCCGGACCACCCTGTGGCTCCGAGGAGGTCCGGTTACGGCTTGTCCCCTTCCTCGAGTGCCCTGGTGACGACCGTGAGGTCGCGGTCGCCGAGCCCCAGATCCACAACCTCTTGCCACTCGTCGGCCAGGCAGGCCAGCGCCCGGAATCGATCATCGGACGCCGCTTCCAGAGCGAGACGCACGTCCTTGAGTGCCAGTGACAGTGCGAACTGGGCAGAAAAGTCACCTTGGGCAATTCGCCGCAGCTTGGCGGCTTGCCATGGGGAGACCAACGCCCCGCCGCTCAAGGCGCTCACGACGGTCCCGGTCTCCAGTCCCAATCGACGGGCCAGGGCCATCGACGTGTTGACCGCCTCTGCCGCCAAGGCGAGCCACGCATTGGCGACAAGCTTCAGCCCGGACCCGGTCCCAACGGGCCCCACCCAGATCGTTCGCTGACCCAGCGCATCGAACAGCGGCTCCAGGCGCGGCCTGGCCGCCTCCGGTCCTGAGGCAAAGATCGTCAACTGACCCGATTCAGCGGGTTCCTTGCTGCCCGACACGGGTGCATCGATCAGGATGACGTCGGGGCGCTCGGTTCCCACCAGCGCTGCCACGCGCTCGATCCCTGCGACGCCGATCGTGCTCATCTGGACCCAGATGGCGCCGGGAGGGAGAGCGACGAGCATGCCCTGGTCCTTGGCGATCGAGAGGACGGCGTCCGCGTCGGTCACCATCGTGACGACGATTGCGGCGCGTCGGGCGGCATCGGCAGGTGTGTCGGCCACTTCCGCGCCCAGATCGGCGAGATCCCGGGTTGGACCCGGGCGACGGTTCCATACGATGGTCGGGATTCCCACACGCAAGGCGTTGGTCGCCATGCCATGTCCCATCGTGCCGATCCCGAGAAACGTCACCGGCTCGGGCGTTGAAGCCATCGTGATCCCCTTTCGACGTCGGACTGTTCGGCCATGACATGCTCCCTATCGGCCCTTGCGCCTACGAGCGGCCGTCATGGAATCAGGACGATCTTCCCCCGGGTATGTCGGTGTTCCAGCTCCTCGAATGCATCGGCCACCCGATCCAGCGGGTAGGTCCCGGCGATTGGGATCTCAATGGCTCCCGATGCCACGAGACCCGCCATCTCGCTGAGGACCTGCGGAGTGGACGCGGTGACACTCCCGTCAGACTTGACGCCGAGCTCCTGGGCCTTTTCGTACGATGCGATGGTCTCGATGCGATCGCGAGGGATGCCGAGATCGACGGCGAGCTGCACATATTCAGGCCCGAAGAGATCGATGAAGGCATCGATCGCCTCCGGTACCGCCGCCTTCAGGCGCTCGGCGAGACCATCCCCGTAGCTAATGGGCACGGCGCCATGCGATCGGAGCCAGTCGGCGTTCGACGACGAGGCGATCCCGAGGATCGTCGCATTCCGGAGGGCCAAGAGCTGCACCACGACGGTTCCGACCCCGCCCGCCGCCGCCGAGACCGCCACGGTCTCTCCGGGAATGGGGTCCACGGCGCGCACGGCCGCATAGGCGGTGCACCCGACGACGTAGAGAGACCCGGCGACCTCCCAACTGAGCTCCGGGGGCTTGTGGATCAACTGGGACGCCGGAACAACCACGTGAGTGGCGTGACTCGAACGACCCCACGAGAATCCCAACACGGCGTCGTCAACTGCGAACTCGTCGACTCCGTCGCCGACGGCGACGACGAGGCCAGCAAGATCGCTCCCTTCTCCCGAAGGAAAACTGGCGGGAAACCGGTCGGCCAGTGCACCTGATCGGATGGCCGTCTCGCCCGGATTGATCCCCGCTGCCTTGACCGCTACGACCACCTCATCGGTGGCCGGCGTGGGTATCGGCACCTCTGCGACATAGAGCACATCCCGGCCGCCGTAACGGTCGAAGAGAACTGCTCGTCCACTGACTCCCGTCATGTCATCCTCCTCACCGAAGGCGACGTCGAATGCAGATTCGAGTCACGGCTCACAGACTCTCCATTCGGTCGGCTCCGGTCCCGTCGTCGCTCCCTCCGAGGCTAACGGGCACGAGCGAGTTCCATTCACGCCGTCATGAACCGTTTGTGAAAGCAATCACCAGCCGGCGCCGGATGGGAGCCTCGCCGCTGGCCGGACGCCTCCGAAGGAGGATCCACCACGGGCACGTGAGACTGATGTCGGAATTGTATGAATCCGACATCCTCCGCGCCTTCTACGTGGGATTCTCAACATCGGTTGGGCCCACAGAACGGTAGGCACGCCGAGGCGCCCGCTTCAACGTCGATGATTTGCCGCGACGTGCGCTAGGCAGACTCCTCAGCGAGCAAGTGCTCGGACAGCAACTCCAGAGCCTGCCGTGCGTAGCGACGCCACATCAAGGTGATCAGGGGCATCACCGGTGACCCAAGACCCGTTGGATGCAGGGCCCATCGCCAGGTGATCAGGGTGCCGGTACCCCGAGTGGAGAACTCCCAGGAGCCGTCGATGGTATCGACCAGCGGCCGCATGGGGCCAGAGATCTCGCTCAAGTGATACCTGAACGAGTGCGGAGGTTCCACGTGAGTCAGTAGTTCGCGCATCGTTCCGCCGTCCGTGGTGACGACTGTCCGAGTCTGTCCGACTTGGCCCCAGACCCCATCTTGTCCGCGCACTTCCTTCACTGGTGGCAGGAGGCCGTAGCGCCGGGAGAAGACCGCTGTCAGCGGCATCGGAAGCGTTGCTTCGAATGCTCGCTGGAGTTCGACGGGAATCGCTCGCGACTGCTCGACGGTGACCGTAGCCATCGCGCGAGACTACAGTCGCGAACCCGGTACTGGATCGTTGACCAGGCACACAGCGGCCGAAGCTCTGGACGAAGCCGGCAACCGGGCGATGATGTGTCAACGAAAGGGTCCGATCGGATGCCGCCTCTTAGGTTAGCCAGGACATCAGATCTGCCATCGGTCCAGGCGTTGATCGCGACTGCCTATGAGAGCTATCTGAATCGGATGGACCGGCCCCCAGCTCCGATCGGTCGCGACTACAACGCGGCGGTCGAAGCGGGCACCCTCTGGGTGGCCGGCGAGCCCGTAGCCGGTCTCATCTCATTCGTCCGCACCGACGACAGCCTGCTCATCGAGAACGTCGCTGTCGATCCCTCCGCACAGGGCGCCGGGCTTGGTCGTCACTTGATGGATTTTGCCGAGCAGGAGGCCATCCGCCTGCAGCTCCCGCGCCTCGTTCTCTACACAAACGAGGTCATGGTGGAGAACCTCGCCTTCTACGCCCACCTCGGATACGTCGAAGTAGAGCGACGGTATATCGCCCGTTTCTGACTAGCCGTCATGGTCGGTGCCGGAGAATCCAGCAAATTTATGGTGTCGGAGTGACCTCAAGCTTTGTGGCCCAAGACCCGATGACTGCAGGGACGGACTGCAAATGGAATCTGGCGATGACAAATACCAGTCTTTAGGTCTGGTCACGGCGAGGAGCCTTCGACGTTGGATTCTGAAATCAGTAGTGACGCTTCGGTCGGCTCATCTGTGGCCAATCTCGATCGGTCTCGCCGAAGGCGACCACAGCAACCCGGCACCAAAGTGGTACTCATAGCGCTTTGGATCATTGCCCTCCTCACAACGGTGGTGCTCATTCATCAGCGCTATCGAGGAGCGGTGTCGGGCAGCATCGGCGCGGACTTCCTGATCTACCTGCACGCCGCCCATCTAGTGGCGGCCGGGCACAGCCCCTATCAGAGCAACGGCTTGTTTCTCTACCCACCAATACTCCCCCTTGTCCTTGCCCCTTTCGTCCATGCTTCGCCTATCCACGTCTTTCGAGCTTGGACCGTTCTCGAGCTCGCTGCGCTACTTGTCGGGATTGGCGCCTTCGTCGCCATGCAGGCATCGAAGCTCCGATCGTGGATGCAGCCGGTCCTATTCATCTTCTGTACTGTTACGGTCTTCCATTTCTGGCCGCTGACAGTCGGTCTCTTTTTAGGTCAAGCCGATGCCTTCGTATTCGCCGCACTGATGCTGTCGGCATGGGCAGCCAATCGAGGCTGGCCCGCCACACGCGGCGGGCTCATCGGAGTCTCTGGGCTGCTCAAGACGTGGCCCGCTGCCGTTGTGGTGGCAGTATTCCAAAAGGGTACAGAGCGTCGAATTCGAGCAGTAGCGGCATTCGTAGTGACGATCCTGATCGCCCCACTGCTTGCAGTCGCATTTGGAGGTGGATCCGGCCTCGTAGAGTTCGTGAAGTCGGTCATCTCGGCCAGATCCCAGCATCTAGTGAGTGACTCGGCGTGGGGAGCACCAAGCTTGCTTTTCTCGAACAGCGGACTAGCTCATCCAGTTTTCGTCTCTGCTCCCCTCCATGTGCTGAGTACCGCGGCACTATTGACATGGGTATTCGGACTCTTGATCGTGGCTCTTCGTACGTCTGGCGACAAGATCATGTGCACGTGGAATGTGACGTTCTGCATCGTGCTGCTCCTTCCGATTTCACACCTGGCCTACACCCTCTACTGCTTGCCGGTCCTCTGGTTGTGGACTTCTCGCATCCTGGAACGTAGACACCTCACCTGGCAGCAGTTTCTCGTTCCCGGGGTGCTGATTGTCTGGTGGCTCGTCCAGACGAAGGCGTGGCCGGACTCCGGATCATCGTCTTCGATCAGTGCCGCGAAGTATTGCGTCGTGTTCGGTGCCAACCTTGTCGCCTGTTCTGCGTCCGTGATCGGTGCCCGAATCTCCGACCAACTGGGACGGTACGTGTCTGACAGATCTCTCGCACCGCAGACAACGTCGGCCTAGATCCGCGTGTCGCCGGGGCAGTGGATGTCTGGACAACGAATGTGACCACTGTTCGTCGAGCAAGCCGATTCCAATGGAAGGTGCAGCACGTGACACCATCGTCCAGTCGTCGCCAACTCGACAGGCGGGGCATTGGCACCGAACTGGGTGACGACGCGGGTTTTGCTC
>PLZW01000013.1 GCA_003153575.1 Acidimicrobiaceae bacterium
AGGAGGATGTTCGACTTGGCCAGCTCCACTTCGTTGTCGTGGAGGCCGTTGTTGCCCGCCTGCACCCGCTTGTAGTGGTTGTAGACGGCCACCGACAGGATCTTCTTGGCGTACTCCTGCCCGATCACGTAGTCATTGAGGAACTCGTAGATCTCCTTGGGCTTCGGCAGTTCGTCGAAGCTCAGCTCGGTGGTGTCGGCCAGCTCTTCGGCGATGATGTCGTTGCAGAGTTCGATGCACTCGTCACAGATGTAGACACCGGGGCCGGCGATCAACTTCTTGACCTGCTTCTGGGACTTGCCGCAGAAGCTGCACTTCACCAGATCGCCACCGTCTCCGAATTTCGCCACGTGGGTTCCTCGTTGTCCTTCTATCGGCGGTCCCGGCAACTCGACCGGGCGCTGTCTACCTCTGCGAACTGACTACGTGTGCGTCCCGGCGGCCCGGTGTGACCGACGGTGCCGTCCGGACCACCAACTCTAGCGGCTGGTGCGGGTCGGACCGGTCCTTACCGGCGATCCCTAGGCGGCACCGATGGCATCGATCGGCAGGGAGTCCCGCGCCGAGATCACCTCGTCGAGGAGCCCGTACTCGACGGCCTCGGCCGACGTCATGATGAAGTCGCGGTCCGTGTCCTTGGACACCCGCTCCGGACTCTGCCCGGTGTCCTCGGCCAGCATCCCGTTCAGGAGATCGCGCATGCGGAGGATCTCCTTGGCCTGGAGCTCGATATCGCTGGCCTGGCCCTCGACGCCGCCGAAGGGCTGGTGGAGGAGGATGCGGGCGTGGGGCAGGGCGAATCGCTTGCCCTTGGCGCCTGCGCCGAGCAGCACGGCGGCGGCCGAGGCCGCCTGGCCGAAGCAGAACGTCGACATGTCCGGCTTGATGTACTTCATGGTGTCGTAGATGGCGAACAGCGCCGTGATGTCGCCGCCGGGAGAGTTGATGTAGAGATGGATGTCCTTGTCCGCCTCCTCCGACTCGAGGAACAGCAGCTGGGCGCAGACGAGGTTGGCCACCGTGTCGTTGATGGGAGTGCCGAGGAAGATGATCCGCTCGCGCAACAGGCGCGAATACAGGTCGTAGTTGCGCTCCCCCCGGCTGGTGGACTCGACGACCCACGGCACGCTGTAGGCCTGAGCGTCGATCGACCGGCTTACCTCTGTGAAACTCACTCCGAGTCCTCCTCGCCCTGGTTCACCAACAGGTCGTCCCGCGATACGGGCTTCCCGTTGTCGTCGACCAATTCGACGGTATCCATCAGCCATCGCATCGCTTTGGCCTTGCGTCGGTCCGAGCGTACCGCCGAGAGGCGTCCGGCCTGTTCGAGCTGGCTCCGTACCTGGTCGGCGTCCATGTCGAGGCGGGCCCCCATGGTGGTCAGCTCCTCGTCGAGCTCCTCGTCGGAGACCTCCACCGATTCGGCCTCGACCAGCGCCCGAAGCGCGAGGTCAGCCTTGACGCTCTGGAGAGCGCCGGCCCGGAGCTCGTCCAGGAACTCCACTTCGCCCCTACCCGTCACCCCGAGGAACTGCTCGAGCGACATGCCCTGTCCCTCGAGCCTGTGGTTGAGGTCGTGGATGCGCTCGCGGAGCTCCTCCAGCACCAGCTGCTCGGGTATCTCCTCGGTCACCAGCTCGCACAACGCTTCGACCGTCTTCTGCTGGAGGGCCATCTGCGCCTCGACGATGCGCCGCTGGCGCAGACGCTCGGCGATGTCGGCCCGCAACTCGGCCAAGGTGGCGAACTCGCTGGCCTCGGCGGCCCACGTGTCGTCGGCGTCGGGGAGCGAGAGCTCCTTCACGTCCTTGACGGTCACGGTGAACGAGACCGTCTGCTCCAGCGCCTCGATCTCGGCGTCGAAGGTCAGGGTGTCGCCTGCCTTGGACCCGAGCAGTTGGTCGTCGAGGCCGGGGACCACGCCGTTCGTGCCGACCTCGTAGAGGAGGTCCTCGGCCGTCAGGTTCTCGTCGTCGGAGTCGCCGTCCGCGCCGCCATCGGCGTCGGCATCGGCATCGGCGTCGGGGCGCGTGCCGTGGATGTCGATGGTGACCTGGTCGCCGGTCAGCACGGGGCGTGTCACCTCGACCAGCTCACCCGACGTGGACCGCAGTCGGTCGACCTGGGCGGTGACCTCCTCGTCGGTGATCTCGAGAGTGGGCATGGTGACCACCAGGCCGCCGTAACCGGGGATGGCCACGGTCGGTCGGACCAGCACCACCGCCTCGAACGAGACCGCACCGGACTCCTCGCCCGCGGTGATGTCGATATCGGGTTGGTCGATCGGATCGACCTCCGTCTCGTCGACGGCCCGCGAGTAGTACTCCGGAAGCGCCTCGCGGATGGCCTCGCCGCGCAGGGCGCCGGCGCCTCCCATCCGGGTCTCCAGCACCTTGCGGGGCACCTTTCCGGGTCGGAACCCGGGCACCCGAACCTCGCGCGACAGGCGCTTCAACACGTCGTCGAGGGCTCCGTCCATCTCTGCTTCGTCGATCTCGACGGTGAGACGGACCTTGTTGCCCTCCTCGGGCGCTGCTGTCGCTCGCATACGAATAGAGGAGTGTACCGGTACCCGGGGCCCCGACTTTGCGCCCTGCCGTCCCCTGGGCTCCGCCCCATCGGGTCCCCCGCCCACCGGCGGGGTGGCGTGGACCCGGGGTGCAACGGCGCTACCGGGACGTCACGTCATGAAGGCCATCGACTCGAGGACGCGATGGCCCAGCGCCATGTCGCCGTCCACGCGGGCCTGGCCGGCAGCCAAGGCGCGCGCCGCATCGATCCGGCCGAAGCCGAGGCGCCAGAACGTCTCCTGGTCGATGGTCAGCGTCGTCGTGGTCGCGCCGGCTCCGGCATCGGGCGTCGGCACGGCGCGCCCCTGCTCGACAGCCACCGTCACCACCCTTCCGAGGACCCCGGTCACCACGAATCGCACCGTGGTGCCGTCGGGGGGTGCCACCCGCTTGCCGACGACGAACGGCGTCGTCTGCGCGCACCGGTCGAGCACGGCCTGCTCACCCACCCCGTTGCGTCCGCCGGGTCGCCCGAGGGCCCGCCGGACATCCTGCTCGTGGGCCCATCCGTCGAGGACGCGGGTGGCCAGGAAGTCGCGATACGGGACTTCGCCCACCGGGCTCCAGCCGACGACGTCGAACCGCTCGGGCGGCATCGTCCGCAGCTCGTGGATCCGACGGCCGGTGACCGAGATGAATTCGGCCAGGACCTCGTTGCCCGGAATCCGTCGACGGGCCTCCACCCACGGCTCGTTCAGCTCCGCGAAGCCGTTGCGGACGTGGTCGGGAAGAACGGCGAGCGGCGGGGGCGGCGGCTCGCCGAGGAGCATCCGCTCGACCCCGATCAGATGGGAGATCTGGTCCCGGACGGTCCAGCCCGGACAGTCGGTGCCGAGCTCCCACTGGGTCCCGCCGATCCGGTCGCAGGCCGTCGCCACCGACGTCCACACCTCGACGAGGTGGTCGACGGCGGGCTCGCGGTTGGTGGGGGCTGCGGCCACGTCGTTCCCCTTCCCTGGTGCTCCCCTCGTTCCCCGGCCCCGCCCGGTGACTCAGCCGGGGAGGTTCGACTCGATGGCGTCGATGACTTCGGGGGCCTCCGGATCCACCATGGGACGGAACCGGTGCTCGATCGTGCCGTCGGCCGATACGAGGAACTTCTCGAAGTTCCACTGGATGTCGCCGGACTCGCCCTCGGCGTCGGGGAAGGCGGTCAACTCGTCGTAGACGGGACTCCGGTCGTCGCCGTTGACGTCGATCTTCTCCATCATCGGAAAGGTGACGCCGTACGTGGCCGAGCAGAACGTGGCGATCTCCTCGGCGCTGCCGGGCTCCTGGGCGCCGAATTGGTTGCACGGGAAGCCGACCACGGAGAACCCCTTATCCCCGTATGTCTTCTGCAGCCGTTCGAGTCCCTCGTACTGCGGCGTGAGGCCGCACTTGGAGGCCACGTTGACCACCAGCAGGGTGGTCCCCCGGAAGTCGCCTAGAGAGGTGGGCTCGCCTTGGAGCGTGTGGAGGGGGGTGTCGTAGATGCTCATGGCGCCGAGTCTAGGGGTAGGGCCGCGATCCGGGGTAGGGCCGCGATGCGGGCCGGGCCGCCACGGGGGTAGCGGGCCAGGGCTAAAGCAACGGTCGTTGCCGGACGAAGAAGTCAGCAGCACCGGTCGCGGCGACGCGCACGTCGGAGCGGAAAGGTGGGATCGGGAACATGACGGTTGCAGTCGACGGCGACGAGCGCTCCGGTTCGCCGCGCCCCGGCGTATCAGGATCCGTGGTCCAGGCGCTGGTCTCCCTCATCCGGTTCGAGGCAGGCGAGACCGGGGTGGCCCAGGCGCTGGCCCTGGCCGCCGAGGAACGGACGTTCCCGGTGCTCGCCGACGCCGCCAGCTGGACACCGCTGGCCGACGCCACCGCCCTGTTCGCGGCCGGCGCCCTGGTCACCGGCGACGAAGCCATTGCCCTGCACGTCGGGCAGGAGATCCTCTGGACCGGTGGCGCCGTCGAGGTGACGACCCGCCTGGCCGAGCTCGGCGAGCCGGAGGCCGCATTCCGCCACATCGGTGCCCTGATCGAGCAGTTCGAAGGGGCGACCGAGGCGGTAGCCCTCGAGGCCGGGCCCGGTCACGCGCTCGTCGAGGTGTCGACGGTCGGCGGCGTGCGCCACGCCCAACTCTGCGAGATGACGCGGGGCCTCCTCTCCCAGCTCCCGACCCTGTCCGGCCGGTCGCCGGCCCGTGTCATCGAGCACCAGTGCGCGGCACGCGGCGGGCGGTCCTGCCGCTACGCGCTGGCATGGGATCCCGCACCCGTCCACTCCGATCACCCCGGTACCCTGACCAGGACGGCTGAGTACGTTGAACGGGACGACCCCGCATCCTCGGCCAACGGGCACCGCCCGCCGCCAGTCGCCGCGGACGTCGAGGTACCGGACATCCCCGAAGCCCATCTCGACGGGGTCCACCGGGCCGAGGTCGAACTCCTGGTCGAACAGCTCAGCGCGGCGCGGGCCGCCCTGTTCGAAGCGTCGGCCAATGCCGCCCGCTGGGAGGCCGCCGCCACGACGAGCTCCGGGGTCGAGGACGAGCGCCTCCGGCTTCGGGCCGAGGCGGAGGCGGCCCGCTCCCGCGCCGAGATCGACCGCCTCGAACACCTCCTCGAGGGCACCTCGACGGCCACGCTCGACCTGCTCGAGCACGAGGCTGACGCCGTGGTCGACGCGCTCGGCAAGCGGGCCGACCAGGTCCTCGCCTCGGACCGCTATCTCCTGTTGGTCCGGGTCGGGTCGGGCCTTCCCCTCGAGCTGCACCACCGGGGGCTCGACGCCGGCGAGGCTCGGATCCTCGCCACCGAACTGTGGACCGGCAGCCCCGACGACGCCGACGGCACGCGACTGGTGGTGGACATCGCCTCCCCGCTCCGCCGCTACGGCCGCCTGACCGTGTTCTTCGATCCGGAGGCCGACACTGAGGCCGAGGAGCGAGTGCTGCGCCTGTTCGCCCGGTACGCGGCCAATCTGCTCGACGTCTTCACCGTCCTCAGCGACGCCCGCCGCAGCGACTCGACGGCTCGGACGCTGCTGTCCTTCAGCGAGAAACTGTCCGGTCTGACCAACCTGGCCCAGGCGCTGCAGATCCTGGCGGACACCGTCCCCGCGGTGACCGGATCCGACCAGTCGACCGTGTACCTGTGGGACCGCGACCGGTCCCGCCTGGTACTCGGTGCCTTCACGACCGGCATGACCCCGCCCGACGCCGACCTCGGACCCTTCGCCCCCCGTTGGGCGACCCGGACCTCGACCACCGAGATCCAGGTCGGCTCCGGTCCGGACACCGACCCGGACACCTTGTCGGTCGAAGTCGACAATCCGATGGTGCAGCGCATGATGAACGGCCACGAAGTGATGGTCCTCGACGCCGCCGCCATCGAGGACCCGCAGCTCCAGGCCCTGATGGCCTCGTCCGACGTCACCGCCTGCGTGGTGGCGCCGCTGTTCGCGGCCGGCGAGTTCCTGGGCGTGATTGCTGCGAACTTCGTCCGGGACACCACCCGGTCGTCCATCCACGACCCCGACGTCCACGAGCGGCTGTGCGGGCTGGCCGACCAGGCGGCCACGGCCATCCAGAACCTGGAGCTTCTCGAGAAGGTTTCCCACATGGCGTGGCACGACGCGCTGACCGGGCTGCCGAACCGGCGGCTGTTCGAGGACCGGGTCGAGCAGGAACTCGTCCGGTCGCGGCGGGTCGGCGAGCCGGTCTGCATGTTCTTCGTCGACCTCGACAACTTCAAGACGGTCAACGACACCTTCGGGCACGCCACCGGCGACGCCCTGATCCAACAGGTCGGGCAACGCCTCGTCGAGACGGTCCGGAGCCAGGACACCGTGGCCCGGGTGGGCGGCGACGAGTTCGCCATCCTGCTTCCCGGCCTGGTCGATCAGCTCGCCATCAACCAGCTGGCCGAGCGCACCCTCGACGCCATGCACACCCCCTTCGACATCTTCGGCGACCAGGTATCCACATCGGCCTCCGTCGGGATCGCCATCGCCCCCGAGCACGGGGACAGCTACGACGACCTCTTGAACCGGGCGGACGAGGCCATGTACCGGGCCAAGGACTACGGTCGCGACGCCTACGAGATGTTCCACCACTCGCCCGACCCCGCCAACCCGGGCCGCCGGTCGGTGGACGACCGTCAGCTCTACAACGACCTCATCACGGCCCTCGACGCCAACCAGTTCTTCCTCCTCTACCAGCCCTACATCGACCTGCGCACCGCACAGATCGTGGGCGTGGAAGCCCTGGTCCGCTGGGACCACCCGACCCTCGGGATCCTCGAGCCGCCCCACTTCATCTCGATGGCCGAAAAAAGCGACCTCATCGTCTCGCTCGACAGCTGGGTGCTGTGGCAGGCATGCCGCCAGCTCCGTGCCTGGCAGGACCACGACCTCGACCCCTTGCGACTGTCGGTCAACCTGGCGTCACGCGACCTGGCCAGTCCCGACTTCTACGACAGCGTGGAGCGCACGCTCCGCGACACCGGCATCGAGCCCGAGCTGCTCGAGCTCGAGATCACCGACCGGGTGGTGCTCGACCAGGGCAGCCCGGCCGCGGACAACATCGACCGCCTCCGCCGACTCGGCGTGCGCTTCACCATCGACGACTTCGGCCAGGGCAACTCCTCGCTCGACCGGATCGGCTCGTTCCCGGTCAGCACCTTGAAGATCGACCAGTCCTTCGTGCAGGTGCTCGGACCCACCGATGAAGAGAACAGCCTGGTGGCGGCCATCATCGCCATGGCCAGCCGCCTCGGCCTGTCGTGCGTGGCCGAAGGGGTGGAAACTCTCCTCCAGAGCCGGGTGCTGCTGCAGCGGGGTTGCACCACGGCCCAGGGCTACTACTTCAGCCCGCCCCTCCCGGCCGAGGGGATCGCCGAGATGCTCGCCAACCTGGCCCCGGCCGAGGTGCCGGAGTCGTTCGGGGATCCTGCCAACGGCAGCCAGCCCCCCGACCAGACACCGGGCTGACCGGCCCCGGCGGGGTCGCCGACACCGCTGGACAGGCGCGAGCAAGTGCTAGCTGGAGTTAGCAATTGCGGCTCCCATCCCCCGTTCCACCAGGAGGGGCCGATACCGTCGCTCCATCAGGTGTCCGATCGGACACCACTCGGAGCAGGAGGAGGAACCATGGCTATGTACGAGGGCTACTGCGTCAAGTGCCGGGAAAAGCGGGAGTTCGACGGCGAGGTGGTCGAGATGGCCAACGGTCGCCGGTCGGCGAAGGGCAAGTGCCCGGTCTGCGGCACCGGCATGAACAGGATCCTGGGGAAGAACGCCTAGTTCGGGGACTTGGCGGCGGACAGGGGTCCGCCGCCCTTCCCGGACATCAGGTCCGGATCGGCCCGAGCACGGCCCTCAGCGCAGGCCGGCGGGGAGGGCGAGGCAGTCGAGGACTGCCCCCTCCCGCAGTCCCCACTCGCTCACGACCAGTCCGCGCAGGTCCAGCCGGTCGACCAGGGTGGACAGCACCACGGCGCCGATGGGCAGAAGCGGCGCCCGACGGGCCTGGATGCCGGGCAGCGCCATGCGGGCGTCGAGGTCGAGGGTGGACAGGCGATCGGCCAGGTCGTGCAGCTGGTCGGCGGGAAGCTCGACCTGGTTGACCGAAGGCGTGCCCGAGGAGCCGGTGCGCGAGGCCGAGCGGTGCAGACCCATGGCCAGGCGGGCCAGGGCCCGGACCGTCCCGCCGCTGGCGATGACCCGGTCCGCGGCATCGGGGGTGTCGGCCAGCATCTTGGCGATCGGATCGGCCCGCTCGGCGGTCAGCGCGCCGATGGTGGCACGCTCACCCGGGGTCAGCCGCTCCCCGGTGTCGAGTTCGCCCCGGATCCGGGCGGTGCCGAGGGCCACGCTGGCCACCGAGGCCACCGTGTCGATCGTCCCGATGCCTGCCTCCAGGCTCCCGCCGCCGAGATCGAGTCCGAGGACCGGCCGGTCCCCCACCCACACCCCGGCCCGCTGACCGAGGAAGCAGAGGCGGGCCTCCTCCTCGCCCGACAGCAGGATGATGGGACTCCCGAGGATGCGCTCCATCCGGGCGAGCAGGCGCGTGCCGTTGGCCGCGTCCCGGAGTGCGGCCGTGGCCAGAGCCACCACGACGTCGGCGCCGGCGTCCTCGGCGGCCACGTGCAGCCGCTTGACCGTCCGCACGGCGAGCGCCGACCGGTCTCCGGGCACGCCGCCGGTGCGCGCCACCTCGGTCCCGAGATGGAGGAACGAGCGCCGCCGGAGGACCGGCTCGAGCCGACCGTCCCGGGAGGCGTCCACCACCATGAGGTGGAAGGAGCTGCTGCCCAGGTCGAAGATGGCTACACGCACGGTGGGCATCGCCGTGACGCTATCTCGACCCCGGGGTGGTCGGGGGACAGCCGCTGCGATGTCGTACGCTGGGCCCGGTCACCCCGGCCGGTACCCGGTCGGTGGCACGACGGGGCGTGGCGCAGCTTGGTAGCGCGCCTGCTTTGGGAGCAGGAGGTCCTCGGTTCAAATCCGGGCGCCCCGACCATCTGCACGCCGTTGCGACCGGGGCGGAGTACCCCGGTCGCAACGGCTCGGCACCGACCCGGTGGTGGACCATGGGTCCACGGGAGGTACTGCTCAGGTGTCGAGCCGGAGCCCGAACTGGGGCCGCAGTTCGCCGGCCGGCACGGGCTTCGAGAACAGGAAGCCCTGGGCGAAGTCGCAGTCGAGGGCGCGCAGCGTCTCGAGCTGACGCTCGGTCTCGACGCCTTCGGCCACCACGTGGAGTCCGAGGGCATGCGCCAGCGAGATGACCGCCGAGACGATCTCGTCGCCGCCTCCGTGCATGCCCAGCTCGTGGACGAACATCCGATCCACCTTCACGACATCGAGCGGGAACCGCTGGAGGTAGCTGAGCGACGAGTACCCGGTGCCGAAGTCGTCGATGGCCAGGAGCACGCCCAGGTCCTTCAGTGACTGGAGCACGACCAGCGCGGCGGCCGCGTCGCGCATCAGTGCGCTCTCGGTGATCTCCAGCGTCAGGTGCTCGGGCGGGAGCCCGGTGCGGGCCAGGATCTCCTCGACGGTGCCGACGATGCCGGGGTCGTCGATCTGGCGGGCCGACAGGTTCACCTCCATCGAGCCCCGCGGTCCGGACTCGGCGCACAGGTGCCAGTCCTGCAGCTGACGGCAGGCCTGCTCCAGCACCCACGCCCCGATCGGGATGATCAGCCCACTCTCCTCGGCCACGGGGATGAACCGCCCCGGGGGCACCATTCCCTGCTCCGGGTGGTCCCAGCGGATCAGGGCCTCGACGCCCACCGTCGTGGCCCAACGGACCTCGACCACCGGCTGGTAGTGGAGCGTCAGCTCGTTGCGCTCGAGCGCACGGTGGAGCGAGTGCTCCGTCGCCATCCGGTCCAGCTCCTCGATCCTGAGCGACTCGCCGAAGGTCTCCACGCCAAAGCCCCCCCGTCGCTTGGCCAGGTACATCGCCGCCTCGGCGTGGGCCAGCAGATCGTCGGGATCGTCGGCGCCGAAGGTGTTGAGCGCGATGCCGACCGAGGCGTCGAGGAAGACCTCGGCGTCGTCCACCGGAATCGGGCTGGACAGGACCATTTCGACCCGCGTCACGAACTCCTCCGCCCTCCGGCCGGCGTCGCCGCCCGGGTCGGTGACGAGGGCCAGGAACTCGTCGCCGCCGAACCGAGCCACGAGGTCGACGTCACCGGCCGCCAGCTCCAACCGCCGGGCCACCGACACCAGCACCCCGTCGCCCAGCGAGTGACCCATCGAGTTGTTGACGGCCTTGAAGCGGTCGAGGTCGAGGAGCACCACGGCCACACTGCCCGGATTCCCGGCATGGGCGGCTGCCGCGCCGGCCAGGTGCGCCAGGTAGGCGGCCCGGTCGGCCAGGCCCGTCAGCGGGTCCGTCCCCGGGCGGGTCGCTGGGTCGACCGGCACCGCCTCCGGCTCGTCCCGAGGGCGCAGGAAGGCGGCCACCGACCGGTTCCGACCCTGGCCGAGCACGATCAGGCGGCCCTCGGTCCGCATCCGCCGCCCGTCCCGGTGGCGCAGGTCCAACTGTATCTCGAGGGAGCCATCGGTCACCGATCCGGTGACCGGTCCGGACGAGGCACCGGTGGTGTCGGCGACCAGTAGGCCGAACGGCGACCGGGCGAACGCACAGGACAGGAACGAGTCGGCCACGAACGACCCGATCATCTCTTCCCTCGACCAACCGAAGCCCGCTTCGGCGCCGGCGTTCCACTCGACGACCACGCCGCTGCGGTCGATTTCGACGAAGGCATCAGGGCACCCGGCGATCAGTCGGTCGAGACGCCGACCGTCGGTCGAGCCGGGCTCGATGCGGTGCATGCCCTCGGCAGCCGAGGATCTCAGCATGTCGGCTTGCGCAAGGTCCGCCGCCACCTTCCGACTCCGTCGATCATGGGTGTGCGCTCCAACCGGCTACTGCTGCAGGGCCCCGAGGACGGGGAGGGCTCGGCGTCAATCTAGGCACCACGCACCTCCCATACAAGGATTTCGACGTAGCGGCGCCGATCCGTCCAGGCGCCGCCTGTGGTCAACCGACCGCACCCGGGCGCCGTGTACCGTGCCTGTCGTGGTCGTGGTCACCGGAACCGTGCAGAAGCAGGCATGGATCGACAACGTGATGCCACCGGTGGAGCAGGTACGGCCCGGGCTGTGGTCCATCCCGGTGCCTCTACCCAACAATCCCCTGCGCTACGTGCTCGTCTACGCACTCGAGCTCGACGGAGGAGGTGTCGCCATCATCGACGCCGGCTGGAACACCGACGAGGCATGGGGCGCGCTCAGCGCCGGACTCGCCACCGTCGGAGGCAGCATCGCCGACGTCGAGGCGGTGCTCGTCACCCATATCCACCCGGACCACTACGGTCTCGCCGGCCGGGTGCGGGAGGCGTCGGGAGCCTGGATCGGGCTCCACCCGAAGGACGCGGTGATGCTCGAGTCCCGCTACGTCGACACCGACGACCTCCTCGAGGCGATGACCGGTGTCCTCACTCTGTCCGGCGTGCCCGACGAGAAGCTGCCCGACCTGGCCCTCGCCTCCATGGTCATCAAGTCGATGGTGACCATGGCCGAACCCGACGTCCTGTTCGAGGACCAGAAGGAGATCGAGCTCCCCGGTTGGCGCCTGCGGACGATCTGGACGCCGGGTCACTCCCCCGGCCACGTCTGCTTCCACTCCGCCGATCGACGCCTGCTGCTGTCGGGCGACCACATCCTGCCCCGGATCACGCCCAACATCTCCGTGCACGCGCAGCAGTTCTCCAACCCGTTGGGCGACTATCTCGAGTCGCTGGCCAAGGTGCGCGACCTCGGGACCGACGAGGTGCTGCCCGCCCACGAGTACCGGTTCGCCGACCTCGGGAGCCGGATCGACGAGCTCACCGCCCACCACGCCGACCGCCTCGACGAGATCGTGGAGGACCTCGAGGCCCACCCCGGATCGACCGCTTGGCAGATCACCCTCCGGATGCACTGGTCGCGCCCGTGGGACGACATCGAGCCCTTCATGCAGCGGCAGGCCAACGGCGAGACCCTGGCCCACTGCGTGCTGCTCGAACTGCACGACCGGGTGCGCCGTGTCGGCGACGCCCCCGCCCTCTTCTTCGCCGTCGAGCGGTAGGAGCTCCGTTGGAACGACAGGCACAGCGGGAACGGCACATGCGGCGCAACCGCCGGCGCGCCGCCTCCCTGGGGGTGCTGGCCATCGCCGTGGTGATCGTCGTCGTGGTCACCACGTCAGGTGGTAGCTCCTCGTCCGACAAGCCGCCCACGACCACGTCCTCGACGACGGCTGCTGCAGCCGGCTCGCACGGGACTGCGGTGACGTCGAGCGGACCGACCTCCATCGAGGCCGGCGTCGCCCCGTGGCAGGTTCCCGCCGTCTCCCGCGAAGCGGTGGTGGCCACCGGACCCGGCTTCACGGTGTTGGGCGGTCTGGCCACGTCACAGGCATCGGTGGCCACGACCTACACCGTCAACCCCGCGACCGGGGCGGCCACCCCGGCCGGCACCCTTCCCGCCGCCGTACACGACGGTGCCGCCGTGTCCTTCGGCCCGACGACCTTCGTGGTCGGTGGCGGTTCGCCGAACACCGTGGCCACCGTCCAGTCGGTGCCCACCCAGGCCGTGGGCCCCGGAGCGGGCGCCGCGGTCACTTCGACGGGAACCATCGCCGGTCACCTGCCCGCGCCGCGGTCCGACCTGGCCATCGCCACGATGGGTACAGGACGCGGCACCACGGCCTACGTGGTGGGCGGCTACGACGGCACCACCTATCAACCGGACGTCCTCGCCACCACCGACGGCACCCACTACGCGACGGTGGCGAAGCTGGCCGTTCCGGTCCGCTACCCCGCCGTGGCGGCCATGGGCGGCCTGCTCTACAGCTTCGGCGGCGAGACCGCCTCGGCCGGGTCCACCACCACGGCCACCGATGCCATCCAGGTGATCGATCCGGCCTCCCATCAGACGAAGGTCGTCGCCCACCTCCCCCAGCCCGTCTACGGGGCGTCGGCCTTCGTCCTCGGCGGGACGATGTACGTGGCCGGCGGCCAGGTGCCCGGCGGCCCGACCCTCACCCAGATCTTCGCCTTCGTGCCGTCCACCAGGAAGGTGCTCAACGCCGGCCTGCTCCCCCAGGCCGAGGCCTTCGGCGGCTACGCCACGGTCGGCACCGGCAAGTCCGCCGTCGGCTACATCGTCGGCGGCGAAGTGGCCGCCCAGAGCGGACCCGACCAGGCCGGGGTGGCGTCGGGCACCCTCGATTCGGTCCTCACCCTCCGGCCCAGCCCCTACGGCGGCCGGGCCGGCGTGCCCGGTGCCGGCGCGCCCTATGCCGGGACGTTGCTCATCGCCGACCGCGGCAACGACCGCCTGGTCGCCCTGGACACCAGCCGCAACATCACCTGGCAGTACCCGTCGCCGACCATGCCGGCACCGGCCGGTGGCTTCTACTTCCCCGACGACTCCTTCTTCATCCACGGGGGGACCGGGATCATCTCCAACCAGGAGGACAACCACACCATCGTCGAGATCGGCTACCCGTCGGGCAAGGTGCTCTTCCAGTACGGGCATCCGCTGCAGTCCGGGTCCGCCCCCGGCTACCTCAACCAGCCCGACGACGCCTACCTGCTGAAGAACGGGACGATCACGGTGGCCGACGCCTCCAACAACCGGATCCTGTTCATCTCGCCGGCTGGCCAGCCCACCGGCCAGATCGGCAACGGGGCGGCCGCCCACAACCCGCCGACCTCGATCGACTACCCGAACGGCGACACCCCGTTGGCCAACGGCGACCTCCTGGTGTCGGAGATCAACGGTTCGTGGGTCGACGAGTACACGTTGTCGGGCCAACTGGTCTGGACGGTGCACATCCCGACCGTCGACTACCCCTCCGACCCGCAGCAGCTCGGTCCCAACCTCTACCTCATGACTGACTACAACCCTCCCGGCGAGGGCAAGGTCCTCGAGTTCACCCGGTCCGGGTCGACCCCCTGGGTCTACGACGTGGCCGCCGGCGACGCCATGTTGAAGAAGCCGTCCCTGGCCGAGCGCCTGCCGAACGGCTTGATCATGATCAACGACGACTACCGGAACCGGGTGGTCGTCATCGACCCCGCCATCGACCAGATCGTCTGGCAGTACGGGATCACCGACGTGTCCGGCACCTCCACGGGCGAGCTGTCCATTCCCGACGGGTTCGACATCCTCCTGGCCAACGGGACCTCCCCCACCCATCCCCAGACCGGCTGAGGGCCGGCGGTGGCGTAGTCAGGCGCGGCTTCAGGCGCCGGCCTCGGGGGACGGCGGAGCGGCGTCGGTGCCATCGGTGGCGTCCGGCATCCCCCCGGTGCCGCCCGCCGGGTCCTCTCCGTCCAGGACGGCGAGGTCGCCCTCGATGCGTCGGCGGTCCTTGCGCCGCCTCCGCACCTCGAACACGACCACCCCGACCACCAGGACGCCCACCACGCCCACCGACCACAGTCCGATCTGCGTGAGGATGCGCTGGAAGGAGCGCCCGACGACGTAGCCGAGCAGGGTGTAGCCGACGCCCCAGGCGATGCCCCCGAGCACGTTCCAGAACAGGAACGTCCGGTACCGGAGTCCGCTCATGCCGGCGAGCCCGGGGATGATGGCCCGGGCGAAGGCGATGAACCGTCCAAGGAAGACCGCCGGACCGCCGTACTTCTCCAGGAGCGCCATCGTGGACCGGACCGCCGAGTTCCCCTGGAGCGGGCGGTGGGAGGTCAGCCAGGGCCCGGCCTTCCTCCCGACCTCGAAGCCCACGGAATCTCCCGCGATGGCGCACACCACGACCACCACGATCACCAACCCGAGGTTGACCTTGCCCAGTCCGGCCAACACGCCGCCGATGACCACCGCCGTCTCGCCCGGGATGAAGAAGCCCACCATCAGCGCCGCCTCGGCGAACGCCAGGAACCCGATGAGGGCGTAGGCCACAGGACCGTGGAAGTTGAGGAGGTGCCCGGAGATGCTGGCCGGGCCCGAGACGGTAGACGAGACAGTCGCGCCGAGTAGCGAGGTCACCTGGCCAGGGACACACTGGTCCAGGCGCGGTGACGACACGCCGGGCAGGTCATCCACCGGTCGAACGTCCGCCCCGGCAGCCAGGCGCCCACGGGGAAGTGCAGGATCACGAACTCGACCAGGCCGATCCGCTCCACCGACCCGCACCTCGAGCAGGCCACCGTCAGGATCCCTCGTTCGTGCACCGGGTCCGACGCCGGTGCCCGCTGGCGCCCGGGCTCGTCGGCCGGTGTGGCGTCGGAGAACAAGGCGTGCTTCCCGGCCGGACGGGCGTGGCGCGGGCTGCTCGGCACCGGCTTCTCGCCGACGCGCCGTCCGCCCGGCCCATCCAGTGCGGCGTCCCCTTCGGCCTCCGGCTCCACCGGCATCCAGTAGAGCGCCCGCTTCCCCAGAGGATCGGGCCCTTCGTCCATCACCCCGGGATGCCGGCGACCATGCCCGGTGCGAGCAGCTCGGCAGCGAGGGCCCGGTAGGCCTCGGCTCCCGGCGATTTCGGGGCGTGCTGGAGGATCGACTTCCCCCGCGCCGGTGCTTCGGCGAAGCGGATCGACTTGCGGACAGGCGGCTGCAGCACGGGGATGCCGTAGCGGGCCTGCACCTCTTCGAAGATGTGCCGCGAGTGCTTGGTGCGGTCGTCGTACATGGTGGCGATGACCCCGCGGACGGTGAGCTCGCTGTTGGCGAAGGCCCGGACGTCCTCGATGGTCTCCAGCAGCTGACCGACCCCCCGGTGGGAGAGCGCCTCGCACTGCAGTGGGATCAGTACAGCCCGGGCGGCGGTGAGTCCGTTGATGGTCAGTACCCCGAGGGAGGGCGGGCAGTCGATCAGGACCAGGTCGTAGCGATCCAGCACTGGCTCGAGGGCCCGGGCCAGGACGTGCTCCCGCCCGGTCCGGGTCAGCAGGTGGACCTCGGAGCCGGCCAGGTCGATGGTCGAGGGGAGCAGATCGAGCCCGGGCACCCCCGGGACCGGCAGGGCGACCTCGGCCACGCTCTGGCGTCGGACGAACACATCGTGGAGGGAGCTGTCGAGAGCGTCGGGGTCGAAGCCGAGCGAGAAGGTCAGGCAGGCCTGCGGGTCGAGGTCGACGACCAGGGTGCGCCGGCCCAGCTCGGCGGAGGCCACCCCGAGGGAGTGAACGGTGGTGGTCTTCGCCACACCGCCCTTCTGGTTGGCCACCGCCAGTACATCGGTCACGGGCCGAGTCTACGCGCCTCCGCCCGGGGTCGGCGGGGGCCCGACGCGGCCGCCCGCCGACCGCTGCAACGTCACTCAGCGCCCCCGGCAGGAGTCGAACCCGCAACCTGATGGGTAGAAACCACCTGCTCTATCCAGTTGAGCTACAGGGGCCGTCGTCGAGGCCAACCGTTGTCTGGGCAACCGCCGGCGTGTGCCACACTAGAGGCTCCTTGGTGGCCGTAGCTCAGCTGGTCAGAGCGCCGGGTTGTGATCCCGGAGGTCGCGGGTTCGAGCCCCGTCGGCCACCCTCGAGTGCCTCGGCTCACGGGCGCGGTGCCCGTGCTGCCCGGGGAACTACCGTAGATTGCAGTGCCACGCGCCTCTAGCTCAATGGCAGAGCAACGGACTCTTAATCCGCAGGTTCTGGGT
>PLZW01000035.1 GCA_003153575.1 Acidimicrobiaceae bacterium
TCCCCGCCGGGGCCTGAATAGTTACTGTTAGGAATCCCTTTCCCCGTGGTTAGGGTTCGATGTGGACCTCGGTACCGGGCTTCCTCTGCTCCGAACCGCTGCCTGCTCGCACCTGACATTTCTGGGCTCTCCGTGATTTCCTAGTGATTCTAGTGACTTACTAGAGATTATCCCCACTACCGCTGCCCGTCAAGGCGCTCTTCCCCCACGGGCGGAACCTCCATGTTGTGGACTCGAACTCCGGATTGTGGACAACTCGGCTCACCCGCTCCATGCCTGGCAACGTCCCGGCTTCCTCTCTTACAATCCTCGTCCTGCCCGACGAGTGCCCATAGGGCCAATAGTCCACTTTCCGGTCCAATTCTGCCGATCCAACCGGGTGATGGATCGGTTCGTGAAGCGGCAGGCACAGCCCCCAAGTGAACCGATAACACGTGGCACTCCGACACCACACCGCTCATCCAGGCTCCTAGAACCCGACCCCACCCCCGCCTCCTCCCGGACCCGTCGTCGTGGGCGGTGAGTTGGTGGTCGGTGGTGCTCTGGCAGGAGGCGCCGTTACCGTAGGACTCGAGACCGGCGAAGGCGAGGTCGGTGCGGTCGTCGAGGGTGGAGTCGGCACAGATGGCGCCGTGGCTGAGCTCACCTGTGTCGACGGAGTCGTGGGCGAGGCGGCGTGGGCCGGTGGCATCGTGGCCGGAGGACGCGTTGTCGCTGGCGTCGTCGTGGTCGCCGTCTTGGCGCGAGTCGTCGTCGTTCCAGACGGGTTCGCACCTGAGGTCGCGCATGCGGCGAGCATCAGGCCTCCAGCTACCACGATTCCCAGCGACCGCACGATGCTCGTCATGCCGATCCTCCCATGGGAGTCAGGCGTGTCTCGCAGCCGAGGTCGCCCCATCCAGACATGAGTACCGTCACGGAGCTTGATTTGTTCACCGGATCCGACAGATTTCCAGGGCGTCGCCGCTCAACCGAGTTGCCTCATGGAGACGTGATGCAGCACGGGGAATGGATCCCCATCGTGGTGCGGCGGCCCTGGTGTCGGGTCCAGCACGTAGCTATTGGGCGGGACGACAGCGCAAGCGCTCACCAGACACCGGGGAGCAACCGCCATCGCACGGCGGCACGATACTCGTCGTAGTGGCCGGTCGCCGTGAGGAATCGCTCTTCGCTGCGTACCCGTCCTACACTGCAGCCGCACACGAAGAGCATCACGAAGGCGTTCCGCACCGAGATGCTCTGTAGGACGTAGCCGAGTTGGAGGAGGAAGTACGACGCGTAGATGGGGTGGCGCACGATGGCGTAAGGACCGCGCCGGCTCAGTCCCCGGTAGGCCGGCGCGAACCCGAACGAGCGTCCGAGTGCGAAGAACGAGGTCACGCACAGCGCAAGCCCGGTCAGCTGGAGGCCCAACCCTGCAGCGATCCAACCCGGCAGATGTGCGCCGTCGGGCCTGAACAGGACGCCGCCGAACGTACCGCCGAATGCCAGAAGCCAGTCGCCGGGCCGTTGACTCACGACGCTGGCTGGACGCCTCACGACGAAGGCCACGACGATCCACAGCTGCTCGGCGAAAAAGAGGCCACCGATCAGTGAGTGAGTCCGCAGGTAGTGCTCAAGTCCGGCCCGTGCGAACAGGAGTGCGCCACAGGCACCGACAAGATTGGCACCGACCCGCAGGACAAGGGTGGTCCGTGGCGACTTGGACGAGCGGAACGGCCCGTCGCCTTCGATGATGGGTGTCAATCGGCTGTCTGACCGGGCCGACGCGTCCGTGTTCTGCAGATCAGCGTGCAGACGTGGTTCGCCGGTGGTCACCGTGGCGATGGGTCAGCACTCGGTCGTACCTGCACCCGGTCAACGGAGGACTGCTGACCCTCGTCTCGGCGTAGCTCCATCGAGTCGATCGACCGAAGATGGCGCGCGATGAGAGCGTCGACGCTCAGTCGGCCTCCACCGAGGCCGACCACGACCAACGCCATGACGGCCAGTGCCAGATTGAATTCGTAGCCCGGCGTCGCTGAGAGCGAGTTGATGCCGTTCGCCCACGACACGGTGATCATCGCCATCACCATGTCCCCGAACAGAGCGATCGCGGCGAGCCGCGACATGAAGCCGAGCGCGAGAGCGACAGCCGCGCCGAATTCGATGATCCCGCCGAGGACGGCAAAAAATCCTCTGGGATGCAGGTGAGCTGAGTTCGAGAAGTAGATCGCTGTGCGGTGGATTCCCGGACCATTGAACCAACCGAAAAGCTTTCCGGCTCCGTAGTAGGTGAAGATCCAGACGAGGGCGATGCGCACCGGCACCACCGCGATATCGGTGCCGAGGACCGAAGGATCGGTGTTGCACAAGGTCGCAAGCCCCATCCGAACGCGCCCGGGTCGAGTAGTCCGAAGAGGCGACTCCATCAGCGTTGCACCCCTCCGACCACGGTCGTCCGGAACCGGCGGGTTTCGTCGTCGCCATCCAGTGCATCGCCACGAACGTGCAGCGGGCGGAATGGACCCCAGAGCTGGGCGAGGAATACCGCAAAATAGCGGGGACGGTCGCCGGCCTGTTCGACGATGAGCGGCCGTCCAGGTAGCCCGGTGTCCGTCCGGATCGTGGCCTCGGTAGGGAACACCGCCCGGTGAGCCAGCTGATCCCAGATCGTGAGCGCGAAGCCGAGATTGACGTCCTGAGGTCCATCCAACTTGTGATGAATGCGGTGGTAATTCGGACTCACGAAGATCCTCTCGAGCGGACCGAGGCCGAGGTTGGTGTTCGAGTGCTCGAACGCCACGAAGCCGGCATAGACGACCAGCAACGCGGTCGGCACGGCGCCGTTAGCCAGGAGCACGATCCCCGGAATGAGAGCGATGAGATAGGACACATGGATCAGCGGATGGGTTCGGAATACCGTGAGCACGCTCATGTCCTCTTGCGAGTGGTGGAGCTCGTGGAAGCGCCAGAACACGCCGATGCGGTGATTTCCGAGATGCGCGAGCCAATTGCACCCGTCCATCGCCACGAAGATCAGGCCGATGGCAACCCACCGGGGAAGGAACTCGAGTCGCGGCACGACGATCCAGGGGAGATACCTCTGCGCCACGTCAGCAAAGGAAAGTGAGAGTGCCACAACCAGGGGCACGACCAGGCTGGCGTTCAAGAGTGTGTAGAGCGCGTCCTGTCGATAGCCCCGGGCGATGAGTGATCGGCGCTGCGCGGGTCGTACTCGTTCGACGACGAGCACGACCGCGAGGATCGCCACGGTCATCGGGCCGATGACGACGACGCGCTGACGCGTCATCGAGTCGCCGAACCTCGCACCACCCCAGTGGTTCGACCAGGCGATGCCGATCAAGACGACGAGGGCGGCCACTATCGAGGATGCCGGCAGGTAGAGGCGAGGGGCACGCTCGAGGCCCTGTGAATCGGTCTCGAGCACTCTTGGAGTTGGCCACGCGTGTTCCGCTGATCGCTCGATTGCCTCGATGGCACAGAGCGCTTCCGCATCACACGAGTCGACAAAACCACTAGAAGCCAACACCACCCCCGCCTCCGCTGGGGCTCGTCGTCGTCGGACTCGATGCCGGCGTGGAGTTCGAGGTGCTCAGCACAAACCACGTCCCACCGACACCCTGGCCCTTGTCCGTGCCGGGGGCGGTGTCACCTTGGTAGTAGTAGAGGGGATGGCCCTTGTAGGTCACCTGGGTCGTGCCGTCCGGGCGCGCGATCGTCGCCACCGTCCCGGAAATACTCGACGAAAGCGTCGGAGTGGACCCGGCTGGCACCTCGAGGGGGGGCCATACGACAGCGCACTGCCCGGTACAGGTCGTCGAGCTTGGGGAATCAGTCGTGAAGTAGTACAAGGTCATGCCGTTCGGACCAGTCAGTACCGAACCCACGCTGGGAAGGGTTGTTGACGCGAGCTTGACCGCCTTTGCGGTCGCTCCCGACCCTGTCGGCGCGGCTTTCGTGGTCGTCGGTGAGCTCGCCGAAGAGCCGCATGCGGCCGACAGCAGGGCGATCGCCGCGAGCGATCCGATGAGCCATGAATATCGGAGGCGCGATGTCAGGTGTCGCTCAGGGGTTGGGTTCATGGATGGAGGCGTGAGGTTGTTCATCACCTCTGACTACTGCCGCGGAGGCCGATTCGTTCAACGAAATCAAACATTCCCAGAACATGGTGATGTCCGACGCCCTGGTCGGGCCCGTGCATGGGCACGACCTACATCGGCGCCCACTGTGTCGTCGCCGAGGCGAGCCAGTGGAGGACTTGGCGCCTCGTCGTCGGGCCGTTGGGCGTCCAGGGCGACAGGATGGCCCCATCACGCGCGAGCATGGCGGTCTCGTCGATGTTGGACGTCAGCGGATCGGCCGTGAGTCCACAACGGACCGCGGTCGGATCGATGCCGAACAACTGGGCGGCGTTGAGCCCGAATATTCCAGCCTTCACCGAGTCCGTCAGCGGCGGGTACTGGTAGAGATCCTGGAATTCGGGAGTGATCTGGAATGCACGCATGGCTGCGATCTGTGGCTGCGGGCTACCGAACCAGATGGCATCGGTGCCCCACAGGACTCGTTGCTGACCCACCCGCTTCAACAGCTTTCCGAGGGCGTGTGCGGCCTGATCCGGCTGGGTGAGGAGTTGACGCCAGACTGTCGCAACATCGACCCAGACATTGTCATCGGGTGGAACCTGATGGCGATCGAGCGCCGCGAGCAGGCTGTCGATCCCGATCGCCGCACTCGGATCGTACGGGCCTTCGACGCGTGACGGATCCCAGGCCGCGTGATAGATGACGAAGTTCATGTCGGGAAACTGGCGTGACACAGCGACCATGTCCTCCGGATGATTGTTGACCGGATCGAAGTTGACGAGTGGCAGTCCTTTGTGCGCCACGAAGACCTTGATGCCCAGGTCGTGGGCGTGCTGGACCGTCGGGAGTCCGACGGTCGGGTCTTCCAGAGAGAACCCTTGACCGCTCGGACTCCATGCCGTGTACACCTTGAACGCGGCGACCTCGCCGGTCTCGGCTGCAGCTGACATCTCGTCGAGCGTCGCGGCCAGCGGACCGACGTTTGGGGCAATGATGTTCTCCACCAAGAGCCGACCTGCTCCACCGGCGGTGAGGCCGGCGGTGATCTGCTGGGTCTTGACGGCCTCCGGGAAAGGAATCGGAGCATTGGTCGCGCCCGAATTGGGAACGTCAGTCAGCATGGCCACCGTCGTGTCGCTGGCCAGGAACACGTCGTGAAGATAGGTAGCCCGATCGACACAGTCCAGCTGCGGACTGTCGGTGCACCCTGCCGGCAACATGCTCAGGACCAGGTTCACGGTCTCGGGAGCATTCTGGGTCCACGCGCCACTCGGAATCACGTGATGGGTGTGGACGTCGACGATGAACTCGCCCTGGCTGCCGAGTGCAGCCTGGCACGCCTCCGTGTCGGTCGGTGGCGGCACACCGAAGGTCCCTCCCGGGCCTGGGCGCGTGGATTTCGTCGGAGGGCGGGACGCAGCAGTCGGTCCCGCGCATCCCGTCAACTCGAACGCGGCCAGTGACGCGGCCACCGCTCCGGCAGACATCAAGAAGTGTCGGCGATCGGTCCCCAGCCGACGAACGGCATCATCGGTCATCGAATGAATCAGATCGTTCGTCGCACGATCGCGTGCACTCGGTGCGGACGGAATGAATTCACCGTTGGACACCGGGCCGGCAGGAAGCGGGAGCGGAGCCTCCTCGTTTCCTCGCAGTCGCCTCGAGAACGGGCCTAGGGTGGCCATCGCCCCGATGCTACGCAGCTGAAGGGATCCTCGCCGGGCAGGAAGAGCAGAACGACCGATGAGGCTTGACCGGCCCCCGCTGGAGTCCGCAGCCTCACCACGGACATTGCTGAAGTGCTGGTCATGCGCCTGATGCGGCGGGTCGTCCAGGCGGGTGGGATGGGGGACGATCCGGTGCTTGAGACGTGAGTGCCGCCAGGGCCTCGAGCGCTCCGGTGGTCGGAGCGATCGTCACCAGCCCGCGGTAGAGCTTGACGATGGTGGCGCGGTCGAGGGTGCCGGTCCGGGCCCGGTCGCAGTGGGCGGACTGGATCGCAGCCTCGATCTGGAATCGCCCGAGCGGCGCGCCGAGTGCGCTCGCTCGCCGCAGCATCGCCTTCGGCGATCAGTGATCGATCCCACAGCGCCGTGTCCTGTTCGTCGAGGGGCGGCCACGGCGTACCCGTGCGGGCGGGCGCCCGTGACTGGGCGAGCGTGAGCAGCGCGGCGAGTCCCCACGCTTCGGGCTCGGTGGCGAGCAGGTTCGCGGTGAGCACGGCGAGCCATCGTGCCTCGTCGGCCATGGATTCACGGATGTGCTCGTGCTGGTCGAGCCAGTCGATCGCATAGGCGCCGTAGATGGACCCGAGGACGGCGGGCAACCGCGTCGGCAGATCCGTACGCGTCGGGACTCGGAACGGAATGCCGGTGTCGCGGATGCGGCGCTTGGCCCGGACCAGGCGTTGGGCCATGGCGGCAGGCTCCACTCCAAAGGCGCCGGCGATGCGGGCCGCGTCGAAGCCGAGCACCACCTGGAGCATGAGCGGAGTGCGCACCGCGGGATCAATCGCCGGGTGCGCGCACGCGAACAGGAGCTCCAGCCGCTTGTCCGGAATGGCGTCGAGGTCGGTTTCGGCGAGCGTGCCAGCTATGTCGGCGGGCAGTGGTGCCGCGGTGCGCGCCGCAGCGGAGGTGAGCAGGTCGCGGATGCGGTTGCGGGCCACGGTTACCAGCCACCCCTGCGGGTTGTCGGGGACACCGGCCTCAGGCCAGGTGCGAAGCGCCCGCTCGAATGCGTCGGCCAGCGCATCTTCGGCGAGCGCGATGTCCCGGGTCGAGGCTGCCAGCAAGGCCACGAGGCGGCCGTACGACGCCCGCGCCACCCATTCGGCGACAGCGCTGGCCTCGTGGCCAGTCACGTGACCGGCTGCGCGCCCTGCCATGAGCCGTCCACAAAGCGGGTCGCCGTCGGTCTGATCTCGACATGTCCCCACGATGCCGATGGTGCCCGCCCCGCCCATTCGATGGCGGCGTCGAGGTCCGGGACTTCGATCACGAACGTGCCGCCGAGCTGCTCCTTCGTGTCGGCGAAGGGCCCGTCTTGGACGACCAGCTCTCCTCCGACCAGCGTGATCGTGGTGGTCGAAGCCGATTGCTGCAGCACCTCCGCACTGGCCAGGAGGCCCGCATCGTCGAGCGCCCGCGCATACTCCTGGAACGCGCGCATCGCCTCGGCGAGGGCCTCGGGTCCGAGCTCGTCGCCGGTCGGCTCGGGATAGTGGAGTAGGAGTGTGTATCGCATGGCATAGGTCCTTCCAGATCGCATCTCGATTCTGTCACCCCAATGACGATCGAAAGCCGTCCAAATCGACAGCACCTGTATCGACTGGGCGTCGGGCCCGGTCCGCAGGGGTCGCGGGGAGGCTGTCCCCAGTCATACCGGTCACCATGGCCGCGAGACCATGGCCAGGTAGCCGAGGCACCAAATGGGGGAATTTGCCCTACACCCGACGCACTCCTAGGAATTAGGGTGAGATGATGCGGGACCACGTCAGCACCGATCCTCACTCCTCCACCTTGCCGGAGCGGCGATGACGCTCCTCGGCGCGCTCATGTCGGAGTCCGAGATCTTCGTCGCCTCCGACTCCCAACTCGTCAAGACCGACGCCAGGAGTTCCGGCGAGGAGATCCGCCGGGTCATCAGGATGTACCGGTTGCCTGGGCGGAACATCGTCTGGGGCTACGTCGGCGAGGAGCCGATCGGCGAGGAACTCCGACGCACCCTCGAACTGGCGGCTCCCACTGATTGGTCGGACTTCGATGGTCATGTCTCCCTCTTCTTGGCGGCAGCCAACCGCGCCCCCGGTCCAGGTGAGAGGCGGAGCGACCTCACGGTGGTGCTGGCCGCCGGTTGGTTCGATCACGAGCGCAGAATCGTCAGCTTCGACGAGCTGGGCCACCCGACGCAGGCCGCAGACTCCTCGTTCATCGGTTGGGGCAAGGTGGAGGCTCGCTCCGCACTGCGTGCGGTCAACATGGCGAAGCCAGACACCAAGGGGTACGCCAAGCTCAAGATCGCCATGGAGGCGACGATCGAGGAGTGCGAGGGACTGGAAGGTCCCGTGCAGATGTGGAAGGTCCGCGCTACGTCCGTCGAACTCCTGCGCTGAAACGCCGGGACGTCGATTCGACAGGCCCGACCCACAAGATGGCAACTGCACCTGAGGGTTTGGCGTTGGGGTTGACCTTCACGCGTACACGCGTATCCAGCCCGCCCGATTCAGGAAATCACCTTGGATTCGGGAACCCGTCAGCATTGGAACGCGTTACCTGGGAGACTTGAGTCCGGATCTTTCGGCCGCGAACAACCGTAAGCGCTGCGAGATACCTCAGTTCTTTGAGAAGTGTGCGACTTCGAAGGAGGTGAGCGAGATCCAGCTCACCGACGGTGCACTTGCTGGTCTATTTGATTCGGCTCCGATAGCCATGCTCGTCGTGGACGAGTCCGGGCTGATCGTCTTCTTGAACGCTGAGGCGGAAGAACTGTTCGGATATTCCCGGGAAGCGCTCATCGGCAAACCCGTCGAACCGCTCATCTCCATTGGACATCCGGGTGTCCCGACGTCATCGCAAGGGTTGGAGATGCCGGGACGACGACAGAACGGCACTGAGTTCTCGGCCGCCATCGCATTGGCGACGGTGGCGTCCGATTCCGGACAGCTGATATCGGCCACAATCCGCGACGTCAGTGAGCGGATCGAGGTCGAAGCGGAGGCGGAGGAGGTCCGCATCGAGGCTGAGGCGGAGCGGGTGAAGGCGGAGCGGGAGAAGACGGTAGCCGAGCGCGTCCGCCTCGAGGCTGAAGCCGACCGTGTCACAGCTGAGGGAGAGAAGACGGTGGCCGAGCGCGTCCGCCTCGAGGCTGAAGCCGACCGCGTCGCCGCCGAGGGGGAGAAGCGGGAGGCCGAGCGGGTGCGGCTTGATGCCGAGGCAGACCGCGTCACGGCTGAGGGGGAGAAGTTCGAGGCCGAACGGGTGAGGCTGAAGGTCGAAGCCGAACGGGTCACGGCCGAAGGGGAGAAGGCAAAGGCCGAGAGCATGCACCTGGAGGCAATTGCCGATCGCAGCCGGCTCGAGGCGCAGCTTCACCAGTCCCAGCGTCTGGAGAGCCTGGGCCAGCTGGCCGGCGGCGTCGCCCATGACTTCAACAACCTCTTGGCGGTAATTCTCAACTACGCATCCTTTGTCGCGGAGGAACTTTCGATCGCGGCGTCTGGTCCGACCGGCACCCGTTGGGAGGGTCCGCTCAAGGACGTCGAGCAGATCCAGCTCGCAGCCGAGCGAGCCAGCGTCCTCACGCACCAACTCCTCTCGTTCGCCCGACGCGAAGTGGTCCAGGCTCGTGCGCTCAGTCTCAACAGCGCGATCACCAGGATGGAACAGATCCTGCGCCGGACCATCGGCGAGCAGATCGAGCTCGTCACTGATCTCGCCGGAGGGTTGCCCATGGTCGTGGCTGACCCCGGTCAGATTGAACAGATCGTGCTCAACCTGGCCATCAATGCCCGCGACGCAATGCCTGACGGAGGAACCCTGTCGATCGACACGTCGCTGAGGGAAGCGGTCGGTGACGAAGTTGCGGGTACCGACGCTCCCCCCGGTTCCTATGTGTGCTGCCGGGTGAGTGACAACGGAATCGGCATGTCGACGGAGGTCCGCGATCGCGCCTACGAGCCGTTCTTCACGACGAAGACCGGGGGTGAAGGCTCGGGTCTCGGTCTGGCCACGGTGTATGGAATCGTCTCGCAATCGGGTGGTTTCACCAGGATCTACTCAGATGAGGGGGTCGGTACGTCGATCACCATTCTCCTTCCTGCCGCAGTGGAGGACGAGACACCGATCGACCTCGACGAGTCCGAGGTGAGCCTCGTTTCCCTGACCGGACGGGAGACGATCCTGGTGGTCGACGATGAAGACGCGCTGCGCGAAGTGACCCGACGAATTCTGACCCGGAATGGCTACACCGTCGTGACCGCATCAAGTGGGGTCCAGGCCATCGAGATCGCCACGTCGTACGATACGTCGATCGACCTCCTGCTGACCGATGTGATCATGCCATCCATGCAGGGACCGACTGTGGCTATCGAAGTGAGGAAACTGCGCCCTGATATCCGGGTGCTCTACATGTCCGGTCACGCGCATCCTGTGTTGGAGGCGGAGTCCGTGCTCGGCACCAACTTTCTCCTGGTGGAGAAGCCGTTCGACCAAGCCATGCTCCTCGAGAGTGTGCGCACGATCCTCGAGCGCGATGAGTGAGCATCCCATGATCCGAGTGGTGGTGATCGACGACCACGAGATGATCCTCCAGAGCCTGGTGCGACTGCTTCGAGACGATCCGATGATCGTCGTCGTCGGCGAGGCACTGGACGCGAGGGCAGGACTGGAGGTCACGGTGAGGGAGCATCCCGACGTCGTGATCATCGACTACACCCTGCCCGACATGGACGCGCCGGAGGCAATCGAGTTGCTCCGTAAAAAATGCCCTGAGGTCAAGGTCATCACGCTTTCCGGTTCGGAGCGTCCCGGTGCCTTCTTCGCATCGTTGCGAGCGGGGAGCTCCGCGTGGGTGACCAAAACCCGGGCGATTCAAGAGCTCCGTGACACGGTCCTGCGCGTCGCCGCAGGACTGCCCGTGAAGAGTGAGGAGATGGCAGCCCTACCTTCGCTCGACCAGCTGGTGGTGCACTATCAACCGGTGGTCGATCTGGCCACCACGCGGACAATCGCCTTTGAAGCCCTGGTCCGCTGGCAGCACCCCCGTCGTGGACTGCTCTACCCCGACTCGTTCCTGCCCTTGGCGGAGGCATCCGGCTTCATCGTGGAGATCGATCAGTGGATCTGGGAACAGGCGATATTCCAACTCATGGAGTGGCAGAGTCAGTTCCCGCGGGAACCGAACATCCGCATGGGCGTCAATCTGTCGGCCAGCGATCTGTCGGATGCCGAGCCCTTGAAAGGGATAGCTGACATCGTCGCCCGCTCCGGCGCCGACGCCGGAGATCTCATCTTCGAGATCACTGAATCCGTGCTTCTGGCCGACACCGCGCCCACCATGGACTTCCTCGCCCAGCTCAAGGGCCTCGGTGTCCTGCTGGCACTTGACGATTTCGGCACCGCGTTCTCATCGCTCTCCTACATACGCCGATTCCCCTTTGATGACCTGAAGCTCGACATCTCGTTCACGTCGGAGCTGCCGCATTCGACCCGTTCGATGCTGTTGGTCGAGGAGATCTGCCACCTCGCCCGATCCATGGAGATGACGGTCATCGCCGAAGGCATCGAACGACGGGAGCAGGCTGACGCACTGCGGGGAATCGGTTGTGACTACGGGCAGGGCTATCTGTACGCCAGGCCACTTTCCGCAGCAGAGTGTGAGAAGCGTCTCGCCGCCGAATAGTTGGTACGCACGATCAACCGGGGAGGGCGGATTCTGGCACTCGGTTCACTAGTCAGAGTTCGAGAACCCATCAGGTCCAACTAAGAATTTGAGTCTGCCGCCCATCGCTGTTGCGTGTGTTCATAGTTCGACAAGCTCCAAAGGAATGCCTTCTCCGGTCGTAGGAGATAAAGCACGTCGAATGACTCGTCATGAGAAGGTAGGTATCGGGCGTCTTCCGCGGCGTCGTACTTTGAGCTGAGGGCCTCGACAACTCCTGGGGTGTCTCCCGGTAGACCAATGTCGTCGAAGTGGCCGTGGACGATCACCACTTCCTCTGCACTCTCAAGATGGATCACCGCTCGACTGTCGAGGGCCAGGTTCCTTGCTTTGACAGTGGCCCGCTCGCTGTACATGTAGAGGCAATCGTCCAGAACTACACCCCAGACGGGAGTCGCATGAGGTGAGCCGTCCGGGTTCGACGTTCCGAGCCAATAACTGCGCGCGGGAGCCAATCGCGCGGCTATTGCAGACCAAGTCGGCCCGCATGAAGATCGGTTCCCACCGCGTGATGATCGCACGTAGTTGGACCCGTCGGACGTCTCGCGGGGCCCCATCACCTATCCCTGCCACCTCGACCACAAGTGGCCACTGCAGTGCCCACGGCAGGATTCGAACCTGCGACGCACGGTTTAGGAAACCGACGCTCTATCCCCTGAGCTACGCGGGCGGGAGTGGGCTGGAGTCCGGCGACACGTCGGACGTTGTCCAGGATCCACGGGATGCACGCTACTTGTCGCCGCCGATCGAACGGGAGAGGGTCATTGCATGTCTCCGGCCGTCGCGCCTCGAGGCCAGACGGACGCATTGCACCAAATTTCCGAGGCGCGGGTCGTGTCGGCATGCACCTGGGCCGCGCCCATCGGGGTTGTGTCGACCATGTTCCCGAAGGGCAGGCGTCGCCACCTCCGAACGGATCGTCACTCGTCGGGCGTCCCGTGCTCACGCGTCTCCGAACGTCCCTCGTACGAGGGTCGACCCTCGGAGCGCGGCTCCGGCCTACGGCCAGACCATCGGCTCGTCGATACGCCGGAACAGGTGGCGCCAGGCCCGGAGCCGGGTGGCGGGACCCCGCGTCACGGGCCTGGCGGCGGCCCCAGTCTACCGGTCGTCAACAACTGTTGACACACTAGTACCACTGACGCCGAGTACCACGGACCCGGAGGCTTCAGTACCCTGAAGTCACCGGCGGGATCAGGAGCGCTCGTCACAGCTTCCAGCCAGGATGCGGTGCACCAGCTGGCGCGAGACGCCGAACAGCTCGGCGATCTCGAGGTCCGTCCGCCCCTGGGCCCGCAGTGATTGTGCGACGCCCATCCGCATGACGAACCGGGCCCGCTCGAAGTCGCCGAGCTGATTGGTCATCGACAAGCTGCACTGGGCCGAATCGATCGCTCGAAGTGTCCCGTCGAGCGGCCGGTCCCATTCGAGTTCGGCTATCAGCCGCTCGTTCCACTCGACCTGTTCATTGAGCCGGTCGACGAGTCGATGTACGGCCACGGTGTACTCGAGGACTACCTGGGCCACGTCGCCCGCGCCATCCATGTTGACATCGTACGGGCCCGGCCGTCCGGCCGCCGACCCGACTACCGCTACACGGGTTGCGCCGTCAAATGGGCCCGGCGCCTTGCGGCCCTGCGCCGCCGTCGGTCAGGGCGCCACGAAGTCGGGGTCCGGCTCGAAGAACTGCAGGGCCAGGGCCTCGATCGAGAGGGCGAAGAGCGACCACTCCTGACATTCGCCGCCGGGCCCACTCGGCAGCATCAGGGTCGGCATCTCCCGCAGGATGTTGTACCGGAGGATGTCGCCCTCGGACACCGAGGTCGCTGCCAGTACGAACTGCCGCACCGTCCTCGGTTCCCGAACCCGGAGGCCGAGGAAGGCGATCAACCCGCTGTAGACGCCCGCCCAGAAATCGGTCACCGTGTCGTAGCCCTCGGCCAGGGCGTCGCACATCCGGTTCCGCTGCTCTTCATTCGAGCTGGTGGAGGCGATGGCCATCACGCTGATCCACAGCGACCGACTGGTGGACGCGGCCAGAACCTGGCGGTTGGCATCGCCGGCCACGCGGCACAGTTGCGACATCCCGCGCATGCGTCCTTCGACCGAGCTCCGGTCGATGCCGTCGATTACCGACCGCACGACGTCGAGGGTCCCCTCGATCTCCGGGCGCCCCTCATCATGGGCGATGGCCACCAGGACGTCCGCCTGGTAGTCGGACTGGTTCTCCCAGATCCGCTTGATGATCGACGCGTTGGTGAGGTGGCGCCCGGTGTCCCGCTCCACCCGCTCGAAGACGCGCTTGAACGTCAGATTGTTGGACGAGGTCTCGATCCCCTCTTCGTTGACGATGGCGCGACCGGCGTCGACCATGAGCTGGCGCAACGCCTGTTTCGACTGGCGCTTCTGGCGCCGGCCGGATGCGGCCTGCGCCACCGTTCCACCGCTCCCGCCCACCGGAACCCCGTCCACCGTTCCATCATGCACCTTTGGGTCGCAAACGTCTATGGGTCCGGCAGATCGAGGAGATCATTCGGGGTGCCACCTTCTGACCAGGGTGTTTGTCCGGACGGACCGTCATGGACGGCTCCAGGGCACGGGGACGGTGTCACCCCTCAGGTAGAGGGGATGGGCCGGGTACCCGTCCCGGGTGGCCCGGAGGGCCACGGCGGCCACCCCGTGATCGTCCAGCAGCCCGGCCACCTGTTCCCCGCGGGCCAGTTGGCTCCCCCGGGTGCCCCACGCCACCACGACCCGATCGGCCGAGACGGCGGCGTCGGTGATGGCCCGGTCGTTGCCCGGACCCACGGGATCGTCCGGTAGCGCGAGGACCGCCGGATCCGTCGCCCGGAAGGCGAAGATGTTGGTAACCACCAGGGTGCCGAATCCCCAGGCCCGGGCGAACCCGACGCACCGGCGGACGGTGGGGTCGAGCTCGTGGGCGTCGGCTGTCGACGGATTGAGCATGAGGAAGTTGACCCGGGGCAGACCCGGGTCCCAGGTCCGGGTCAGCCGGAACCGGTAGGCCCGGGTGGGGTCGAAGGTGGCCGTGGCCGCTCCGTCGGACCCCGTGCCTTCCTCGACCAGCCAGTCGTTCGCCGTGGAGGGGATCGACACCACCCGACCGTACCCGTCGGCCCACCCCCCGTCGGGGTCGGATGGCCCTTGGGCGCGGACCCCGCCAGGCCCTACCATCGCAGTGTGTCCCCGGCACCGGGCCGGGGTGCGTGCGGGCACCCGATCCCGACCGACGAGACACTGGAGCGAGCATGAGCGGACCCGACGACGCCACCGAGATCTACGAGCAGGGCGACGACGCCATCGACGAGGCGTCCCGGCTCGATCCCGAGTTCATGGAGGAGCTCGAGCTCGACCCGTCGCTCGACCCCAACTTCCAGGCCGACGAGAAGGAGATCGAGGAGGCCGGCGCCGCACTCGACGACCCCGAGCAGATCGCCGTGCTCGACGGTCTCATCGACGACCCCGACGGACTGGGTGGTCCCTCACCCAGGACCCGGTCCCGCGAGATCGACCCTGAGGGCTGGGACCTCGACGCCCCCATCGTCCCCGGTGACGAGGACGACGAGGAGCCGGCTGGCGACTGAGCCTCAGGCGCCCGTGCCGATCTCGGTGCAGCGGGTGCCGCTGTAGATCGAAGGCATGCAGCGGTTGCAGTGGATGCACGCGCCGTCGACCCGTTCGCCGGCCGCCCACCGTTCGACCAGGTCGGGCTCGCGCAGCAGCGCCCGGGCCATGGCCACGAAGGAGAACCCTTCGGCCAGCGCCGATTCCACCGTGTCGAGCCGGTTCACGCCGCCGAGCAGGATGAGGGGCAGGTCGAGGGCGTCCAGGAACTGGCGGGCCTGGGCCCGGAAGTAGCCCTCCTCGAACGGGTACTCCTTCATGAAGCGCTTGCCCACCACCGAGAACCCGAGACGCATGGGCTGGGGCAGGGTGGCGGCGAACTCCTTTCGGGGGGCGTCGCCCCGGAACAGGTACATCGGGTTGGAGAGCGAACTCCCTCCGGTCAGTTCGAGGGCGTCGAGGTGCCCGTCCGCCTCGAGCATCCGGGCGAACTCGATGCTCTCGGGCACGTCGAAGCCGCCCGGTACCCCGTCGGCCATGTTGAGTTTGGCCGTCACCGCCACCGCGTCGCCCGCACCCTCGCGCACCGCCGCCACCACCTGTCGGGGAAAGCGGGCCCGGCGCTCGAGCGGTCCCCCCCACCCGTCGGAACGTTTGTTGAGCCTCGGGCTCAGAAAAGAGCTGAGCAGGTAGTTGTGACCGAGGTGGATCTCGATGCAGTCGAATCCGGCCTCCACGGCGGTGGCCGCCCCGGCGCGGTAGTCCTCGGTGATGCGAGCGATCTCGTCGTCGGTGGCGGCTCGGGTCAAGGCACCCGAGGCGCCGAACCGCCGGCTGGGGGAGAGCGAGGCCACGCGGTTGGACTTGGAGTTGGCCACGGGTCCGGCATGACCGATCTGGGCCGAGGCCAGCGCCCCGGCGTCGTGGACGGTCGCCGTCAGCCGGGACAGGCCCTCGAGCGAGCCCGGCCCGAGGAGGATGCAGTGCCGGTCGGTGCGACCCTCCGGCGACACCGCCAGGTAGGCCACCGTGGTCATGGCCACTCCACCCCGGGCGACCCGCTCATGGAAGGCCACCAGGTCGTCGCTCACCAGGCCCCGGGGGGCGGCGCCTTCGAAGGTGGCCGACTTGATGATCCGGTTCTTGAGGGTCAACGGCCCGAGCCGGGCCTCGCCGAAGACCGGCGCGAGGACGGTGCCCGGTCCGTCGGTCACCGGCTCACCCGTCCCCGAGGAGCCCGGAGTCGCGCACGGCGGCCAGCACGTCGCCAGCCAGGTCGGGGTGGCACACGATGAGGTCGGGCAGCCACGGGTCGGGTCGGGCGTAGCGGAGGGGGGACCCGTCGATGCGGCTGGCGTGGAGGCCGGTGGCCAGCGCCACCGCCACCGGCGCGCACGAGTCCCACTCGTACTGGCCCCCGGCGTGCACGTACACCTCGGCCTCGCCCCGGACCACCGCGGAGATTTTGGCCCCGGCCGAACCCATGGGCACCGTCTCGGCCCCGAGGCGCTCGGCCACGAAGGGCACGAACTCGGGGGGCCGGGTGCGGCTGACCACCAGGCGGGGCACGGCTGGCCTGACGGGCAACGTGGGCGGGCTCCCGGTGTCCAGCACCAGGTCGAGGCCGGGCAGGGCCACCGCACCGACCCTCGGTGCACCGTCGACGGCCAGGGCCACGTGCACCGCCCAGTCCGTCCGCCGCTCCGAGTACTCGCGGGTCCCGTCCAGCGGGTCGATGATCCAGACCCGTCCGGCGGCGTCGGCCAGCTCCTCGGCCTGGTCGTCCTCCTCGGACCGCACCCGATCCTCCGGGAAGCGCTCCGCCAACAGGCCCAACAGCAGCTCGTGGGACCGGCGGTCGCCCTCTGCCCCGAGCGCCTTGCCCTCCAGGTCACCGCCCTGGAGTTCCCGGAGCACCTGGCCGGCCCGATGGGCCAGCTCGGCGGCCGCCGCATGGTCGTCCGCGCCGTATCGGCCCTGCCCCGCTGTTTCGCCCTCGGCCACTGGCTCTCCCCTGTCGCTGTCCGCAGTGCCGGTTCTCGGCCTGGGGGACAGTCTGCACGAACCGGGACCGGGTGCGGGTCACCGGTCGGCCCACCGCGGCGGCCTGCGTGGCTACGATCCTCCCGTCATGACCCCACCGCCCGCCATGGACGTGGCCGAGCTCCAGGCGTTCCTCGAAGCCGGCTTCCCGAACGAGCTGCCGTACCGTGTCGAAGAGATCTCCGACACCGGCGCCCGGATGCGCCTGGCCGTCGACGGCTCGCACGTCCGGCCCGGGGGCACCGTCTCGGGTCCGACCCTGATGTCGCTGGCCGACTGCGCGGCCTGGCTGGCCATCGTGGGCCAGATCGGTCCGGTGGCACTCGCCGTCACCACCAGTCTCCACATCGACTTCCTGCGCAAGCCGGCCCTGGTCGACGTGGTGGCCGTCGCCACGCTGCTCAAGCTCGGAGCGCGGCTGGCCGTGGTCGACGTGGCCCTGTACTCGGTGGCCGACGACGCCCTGGTGGCCAAGGCCCAGGTCACGTACTCGATCCCGCCTCGCTGACACCGGGTGGGGGGGCTCCATTGCGCGCCCCCCCTGGCCGTGACAGCATCGTCGGAGCCACAGAACGAGGGGGAAACCGAGCCATGCACGACCTCATCATCCAGGGTGGCACCGTCGTCGACGGCACCGGGGCGCCGGCCCGCACCGCCGACATCACCGTGAGCGACGGCCGGATCACCGGGGTCGGAGACCACCGCGGTGAGGATGCCGCCCGCACCGTCGACGCCGAAGGCCTGCTCGTCACCCCGGGCTGGGTCGACATCCACACCCACTACGACGGCCAGGCGACATGGGACGAGGTCCTCGCCCCCAGCAGCTGGCACGGCGTCACCACCCTCGTCACCGGGAACTGCGGGGTCGGGTTCGCCCCGGCCCGGCCCGACCGTCACGACTGGCTCATCGGCCTCATGGAGGGCGTCGAGGACATCCCGGGGACCGCACTCTCCGAGGGCATGAAGTGGGACTGGGAGACGTTCCCGCAGTATCTGGACGCCCTCGACAAGCGCCGCTGGACGGTCGACGTCGGCACCCAGATCGCCCATGGCGCGGTGCGTTCCTACGTGATGGGCGAGCGAGGGGCCCGCAACGAGCCCGCCACCCACGAGGACATCGCCGCCATGAAGCAGGTGGTGAAGGAAGCGATAGTGGCCGGCGCCCTCGGGTTCTCGACGTCGCGCACCATCGCCCACCGGGCCATCGACGGCGAGCCGGTGCCCGGCACGTACGCCGCCGAAGATGAGCTGTTCGGCATCGGTGCCGCCCTGGGTGAGCTCGGCACCGGGATCTTCGAGCTGGCCCCGGCCGGCGCCGCCGGCGAGGACGTGCTGGCCCCGAAGCTCGAGGTCGACTGGATGCGCCGGCTGTCGGCGGCCATCCAGCGGCCGGTCACTTTCGCCATGGTCCAGGTGGACGCCGCCCCGAATCTGTGGCGCGAGCTGCTCGACGAGTCGCTGCGGGCGGAGGCCGACGGGGCCGACCTGTGGCCCCAGGTGGCCGGACGCGGCTTCGGACTGCTGTCGGGCCACTTCACCACCTACTGCCTGCTCGACCAGATCCCCGCCTACCAGGAGCTGAAGGCCAAGGACCTGTCGCCCGACGACCTGGTGGCCGCTCTGCGGACGCCCGAGGTGCGCGCCGACATCGAGTCGTGGGAGCCGGACGCCGAGACGGCCGAGCGGATGGAACAGGCCTTCACAACCACCTACACGCTCGGCAGCCCGCCCGAGTACGAGCCGGGCCCCGAGCGGTCGCTGGCCGGGATCGCCGCGGCTACCGGGCACTCCGCGGTGTCGGTGGCCTACGACGCCATGCTCGAGGACGACGGGCGGGGCCTGTTGTACGTGCCGATCCTCAACTACTCCGACGGCAACCTGCACGCCGCCCGCGAGATGCTCCTCCACCCCCGGGCCGCGGCCGGCCTCGGCGACGGCGGCGCCCACTGCGGCGTGATCTGCGACGCGTCCCAGCCCACGTTCATGCTCACGCACTGGACCCGGGACCGGGACCGGGGTGAGCGCCTCCCCCTCGAGTGGATGGTGAAGAAGCAGACTCACGATACGGCCCGCCTCTACGGCCTGACCGACCGGGGGACCATCGAGGTCGGGGCTCTGGCCGATCTCAACCTCATCGACTACGACCGGTTACAGCTCACCAATCCCCGGGTGGTGGCCGACCTGCCCGCCGGGGGAAAGCGCCTGCTCCAGGGGGCGGTGGGCTACGTCGAGACCATCAAGTCGGGGGTCACCACCTTCGCGGAAGGCGTCGAAACCGGCGCCCGCCCGGGCACCCTGGTCCGCGGCGCCCGCTGAGGCACGACCGGACCGTCGGGCTCAGAAGGAAGGCCCGGCCCCGCTCTGTGTCGGGCCGGAGGTGACCGGCTCGGCCGGCGCGGTGCCGGCCGCTTCGGCCGCCCACTCGGCCTGCATCTGCGTGTAGACCCGGTGCTCCACGATGAAGGCCAGGAAAGGCACGAAGCCCGAGCAGACGACCAGGACGATCCTCCCGATCCTCCATCGGGCCCGTCGGGCCAGATCGGCGGCGGCGGCCAGGTACACGAGGTAGAGGTAACCGTGAATCGGGGCCACGATCTTCTCGGGCGTCTTCATCTGCGACCGCAGGTCGAACCCGTACTGGAGGATCACGATGGCCGTCAGCACCAGGAGGGCCGACCCCACGATGAAGGCCATCACCCGGTAACGCAGGACGGCGCCGTGCACGGCCCGGTCCCCCGAGAACGCGGACAGGTCGCTCACCGTCCGGCCCCCGAGCCGGCGTCGGCATCCTCGGCGCCCAGTGCCGCCAGGTAACGGTTGTACTCGGCCAGGCGGGCGGCCTCCTCGGGCGTCTGGGCCGTGAACCGCTCCCCCTTGCCGCCCCGCTGGGCGTCGATCGGCGCACTGGCGGCGATGGCCGTGTTCCGCTTCCTACCGCCGCTCAGGGCCCAGCCCGCTGGACGCGGTCCGGCTCCCTCCTCCGCCGTGGCAGGTGCGCCAAGGGCGTCGGTGGCCGAGGCTGTGCCCTTGCCGGTCACCTGGTCCTGGACCAGGCTCCACCAGGTGTAGACGGCGTAGGCCCCGAACGCCGGCCACAGGAAGACGTAGGCCCAGCTCAGGGTGTTCCCGCTGGTGGCCCGGTTGTACTGCCACCAGGTCAGCCACGCGAACGCAGGTAGGAGGACCAGGAGCGTCACGTGCATCCCGATACATCTGGGCGTGAGATAGCGACGCACCTCGCCATCGTACCGGCCGCCGCCGACGACTCCCATTCGCCCGACGGCCATCCACCGGTGGCCACGGGGCGCTGTTTAGCCTGGGTGCGCACGTCGACAGGCCATGCACGGCGACAGACCATGCGCGCCAGGAGCCCACCCGGCACCGATGCGCAGCAGGAAAGGAAGCACCCATGAACGAGCGTCTGCGCATCGGAATCGCCGAGGCGGTCGGCACCATGATCCTGGTCGTCGGCGGTGCGGGCACCGCCATCCTGGCCACCGGTCACTTCAACGGCCCGAAAAGCTCGGTGGGCATCCTCGGCGTCGCCCTGGCTTTCGGCCTCAGCCTGCTGGTGGCCGCCTACGCCATCGGCTCCATCTCCGGGTGCCACATCAATCCGGCGGTCACCATTGGGCTGTGGGTGATCGGCAAGACCAAGACCAGGGAGCTTCCGTACTACATCGTGGGCCAGGTCGTCGGCGGCATCCTCGGCGGCCTGGTCATCTTCATCATCGCCAACGCCACCCGGGTCCATTCGGCCACGGCCACCAACCTCGGGACCTACAGCGCCAAGGCGACCGGGTTCGCCTCCAACGGCTACGGCATCCACTCGCCCGGCGGGTTTCCCGTCGGCACGGTGATGCTGTCCGAGGTGTTCTTCACCGCCGTGTTCGTGTTCATCATCGCCTCCACCAGCCGCAAGTCGATGCCGGTGGGGATCACCGGGATCACCATCGGACTCACGCTGGCCGTGATCCACCTGATCTCGATCCCGGTCGACAACACCTCGGTCAACCCGGCCCGGTCGCTTGCCACCGCCGTCTTCCAGGGCAGTTGGGCGCTCCACGAGGTCTGGGTCTTCATCGTGTTCCCGATCGTCGGCGGCATCCTCGGCGCCGCCCTCTGGAAGGTGCTGCGGCCCGAGTCGGACGAGGAATCGTTGGAGGAGTCGGAGGAGGTCGCGCCCGGCCCCTACGGCAAGCGCGCCATGCCGGGCCAGTAGCGCCGGCGCCTGCCCGACTCGCCGACGTCACAACCCGCCCGTAGCGTGACGACATGACCCCGGTTCCCCAGCCCGCCATCCCGTTCGCCCCGGACGTCGAGGTCCGGGTGTCGAAACGACGCAAGAAGACCGCCGGCGCCCACTGGGAGGGCGACCGCATCGTGGTGGTGGTCCCCACCCACCTGCGGGGTGCGGCCCGCGACGACATGGTCGAGCACCTGACCCGACGGCTCACCCGGCACCGGCCCCAACTGCACGCCTCCGACGACTTCCTGGCCGAACGGGCCCGCCACCTGGGCGCCGTCTACCTCGACAGGGTGGTGCCCGCCTCCATCAGGTGGTCCACCAACCAGACCAAGCGCTGGGGGTCGTGCACGTTGGCCACCCGCGAGATCCGGATCTCCTCGCGGCTGCGGGCCGTCCCACCGTGGGTACTCGACGCCGTCATCGTCCACGAACTGGCCCATCTGGTGGAACCGAACCACTCCCCGCGGTTCCGCCAGCTCGAGGAGCGCTACCCGCGCAAGCACGACGCCGAGCTCTTCCTCGACGGCTACCACCTCGGTCTCCACACGGATGCCGCGGGGGCCGCCGACCCAACATCCGGCCCGTAGGGTTCCCAGCCGGCCCGTTCGCGACTACAACAGGGTCTGTGGCCTTCCTCCTCGCGGCCCTCGCCGCCTTCACCAACGCCGTCACCTCGGTCCTCCAGCGCATCGGCGTGGAGACCGCCCCCGAGTCGTCCGCCCTCCGCCTCAGCCTCATCTCCCACGCCATCAAGCGGGGGATCTGGCTCATGGGCTTCGCCCTGATGCTGGTCCAGTTCGGCCTGCAGGCCACCGCCTTGAAGTTCGGCCAGCTCAGTGTGGTCCAGCCCGTCCTCACCACCGAGCTGCTGTTCCTGCTCCTGATCCTGGCCGTGTGGTTCCGCTACCGGCTGGGCACCCGCGAATGGCTCGGCGCGTTCCTGGTGGTCGGCGGCCTTGGCAGTTTCTTCCTCGCCGCCCATCCCCACGGGGGCCAGGTCCTGCCGTCCACCTCGCAGTGGGTGGTGGCCTCCGTCATCCTCATCTCGGCCGTGACCGCCTTCATCGTGGCCGCCCTGCGCGGGCCCCGTTGGTGGCGGGCGGCGGCGTTCGGAGCGGCGACGGCCATCTGCGCGGCCTACGGGGCCGCCCTGACCAAGGCCATCACCGGCTACGTGTCCCAGGGCTGGGGCCACGTCTTCACCCACTTCCAGCCCTACATGCTGGCCGTGTCCGGACTGGGCACCGTCTTTCTCCTCCAGAACGCCCTCCATGCCGGGCCCATCACCGCGTCGAGGACCACCCTCGTCACGATGAACCCGCTGATCAGCATCGTGTTGGGCATCACCCTGTTCGGCGACGTGCTGCGGGGCGGTGCGCTGCGGATCTCCCTCGAGGTCCTGGCCCTCGCCGTGCTGGTGGTCGGCGTGGTGGTCCTCACCCGGTCGCCGCTGGTGGCCGGGGCCGACGACGGCAGCACGGACGGGGAGATGCTGGGCGGGGCACGGGAGCGGGCCATGATGGCCATGCCGATCGAGGCCATGCCCTGAATCAGGGCCTTCTGATATCAGCGGGATCGCATCGTGGCGAGCCGCACGAGTTCGATCACCCGGGCGTCGAGCGCGCCGAGAAGTTGACGATCTCCTGGAGTGCGTGCATGTGGCGGGCCAGTACCTCCTGGCCGAGACCGGTGATGGCCAACCACGTTCTGGGGCGCTTGCCCACGTATCCCTTGCGGATGTGCACGTATCCAGCATCCTCGAGCTGACTGAGCTGGCGGGAGAGCACAGAATCGCTCACTGACAGGACGTCACGGAGATACGCGAACTCCACTTCCTCGGCCGCGGACAGCGCGCCCATGATGGACAGGCGCACGCTGTTCTGGAGGAGGTCGTCGAGGGCTTCCCTAGGGTGCGACATCACGCTCCTCGCGGGTGCGGACGACGAGACCGGTGACGAAGAACGGGATGGCGGCCAGCACCGCCGCCGCCGTCCAGGCGAAGCGGAAGTGACCTTGGAGCACGCCGGCCATGACCATGATCAACACGTACACGACGAACACGGCCAGCCAGTTGCGCCACGTGGTTTGACGCGCCCAGTGGAGACGGCGGGCCCGCAACACGAAGTAGGCCATAGTTGCGACCCCACCGGCCAACGACGCGCTCCACACGATCGGTCCCCAGATCCGGCCGTCGACGAAGTCGAAGGGCGGGACGAAGACGAGGACCCAGATCCCCCACAGCACGAACACCTTCCACTCCTTGGGCGTGTCGGAGCGGATCCTGCCCTTCGCCGCGTCCGCCGCGGCGAGCAACACGTCCGGGTCCTCGGATCCATCCGATCGGTATGGAAAAGTAGTTTCCTTCATGGAAGGTACTTTATAGATGGTCAACCCCAATGTCAATGCGACCATCCGCGACCCCGCCCGGCGCCGATGGGATCGGGCCGTCATCGTCAGAGCGGATGGGACGTCGTCCGCACCCCGCGGAACTCCGGAGCCGCGACTCCGGCTCGGCACGATTGTCCCCTCTGGCGGCCCTTCGGCCTCCGACATCCGTCAGGCAGCGGGCGTGTGGCGGCGTTCGTGGGCGACGGGACGCACGTCGCTCCACCCGGGCCAGGCCTGCCCCCCGCCCTCCACCAGGAGGCGGTCCACGCGGAGCAAGTCGTCGCCCAGCTCGGCCCGCATGGCGCCGAAGAGGGCGGCCGTCACCCGGGCGTCGCCCAGTGCACTGTGGTGGTCGTCCCAGATCAGGCGGTAGCGGTCGCAGCAGTCCACCAGTCGGGCCTTGCCCGGCAGATCGAGATGGGCCTGGGCCACCCGCAGGGTGTCGAGTGTGGTGACCGATCCGGGCACCAGGGTCTCGCCGCCGAGGCGACGGCACTCGGCCAGCAGGAAGGCGAGGTCGAACCGGTCGACGTTGTGGCCGACGACCACCCGGCCCGACAGGAGGCCGGCCAGGTAGGGGTGGATGCCGGCGAAGGTGGGGGCGCCCTCCAGCATCTCGGCGGTGATGCCGTGGACGTAGGTGGGGCCGGGGCCGCACTCGGGGTCGACCAGGGTGCAGAAGGCGTCCACCTCGCGGCCATCGGGGCCGAGGACGACCACGGCCACCTCGACCACCCGCTCCTGTTCGGGCGAGAACCCGGTCGTCTCGAGGTCGACCACGGCGAACCCCGGCCGGGCGGGGGCACTGGACTCCATGAGCGACACCGTAGAGGGTGGGTGTCCCGTGGCGCCGACCGGAGTGTGCGCCACCGGACCCGTCCCCCGTTCAGGCGTTGGCGCCGACGAGTTGCTTGAACTCGGCCTCGACGTCGGCCTCGTGCTGCTTCTCGTCCTCCCGGGCCCGGGCCGGGCTCCAGCGTCCGCGGTTCAGCCAGATCGTCGGGATGAACAGGAACATGCCGACCATGCAGACCCAGAACCAGTTCTGCCACTGCTTGGGTGACTTGGACACACCGCCGAGCAGGTTGTCCAGCTGGTTCTGGTGCAGGGCCAGGTAGCCGAGTGCCGTTGAGTTGGGGAACACCTGTGTGTTCAGGTAGTTGAGGTTTGCCGCCACCTGGGCGAACACCACCGGGCCGACGGCCTTTTGCAGTGCGGTCACGTTGGCCGCCGTCGGGGCATTATGGGCCGCTGTGACGATCGGGACGTTCTTCGGCTCGGTCAGGACCTTCAGCCAATCTTTGTTTTTCACCGCGAAGGCCACCAGCGCCTTGTTATGGATCTGGAACTCCTGGGCGTTGAACGGCTTGCCGTTGAGCGTGGTCTGCGCGTACGGCAGGTTGTCGACCACCGGGTTGACCGAGTTCACCACCACGGGCAGGAAGATGAACGAGATGGCCACGGTGAGCCGGAGGAGCCATCCCCACAGCGCCAGGCCGGTCCCCACCAGGGCCGGGTTCTTCGCCTCCACCATCTCGGTGTAGCCGGCCATCCACGGCGCGAACGTCAGGGAGATGAAGGACGCCAGCAGGACCTCCAGCAGGATGATCTGGTGGAAGCTGGAGTAGGGGTGGTCGGCCCGTTGGATGAAGAAGTACAGCATGACGATCGACCCGATGGCGCCCGCCAGCATCATCGGCTTCCGCACCTTCAAGAGGTCGGACAGGATGCCGAAGACGATGAGCGCCACGATGTCGGCCCACCAGAACCACGTGTTGAGGTCGTTGGCCTGGGAGGTGGTGAGGTTGAGCCCGCTCGGGTTCTTGAAGACGGTGGCCCAGTAGATGGTGAAGAACGCCGACGCCGCGTAGTAGAGCAGTAGGAACACGGAGATGCCCAGGGCCGAGCCGACCAGGTCCCACTTGAGGATCTGGCGCCACGGGTGGGCGGTGGCGGCCAGCACGTCCTGCTCGGTCAGCCCGCGGGCCTTGGCCTCGACGAGGGTACGGTCCTGCTCACTCACCATCAGCTGGTCGCGCAGCCGCGACGACAGGTCCTTCAGGAAGAACAGGGCCAGCACGAACACCACGATCGAGGTGGCGCCCGAGATGATGAACTGGCTCTTCCAGGCATCGGCGCCGTGGTTCTTGATGAACGTGTCGAGCGTGTGTGCGGCGACGATCGAGGTGATCAGGCTGCCGGCCACCGGGCCGACGGTCCAGAAGCCCATGGCCGAGGCCCGTCCGAGCTGCGGACTGAAGTCGCGGACCAGGGCCGGGGTGGCCACCAGGATGGCGCCCTCGACTAGGCCGAGCACACAGATGACGAAAGCGAACTGCCACTCGGTCTTGCAGAGCGGGACGCCGACCGCCACCAGCAGGCCGATGATCAGCAGCCCGTAGATGACGACGTTGGACCGCCCGAGCCGGTCTGTCTTCGACGCGGGCAGCGAGGCGAAGGCGCCGATGGCGTTGGAGATCACCACGATCCACACATAGAACGAGAACGACATGTGGTACGAGACGAGGATGTTGGGGGTGACCCCGGTCTGCGTGTAATAGGTGTAGTAGAGGACGATGGTCGCCAGGACGGCCAGGGCGAGGTAGGCCGTGCGCTTGCCGGTGTCGGGGTACTCGTCGATCTCGTGGACGAAGAGGAATCGGAAGAGCCCCCCTCGCTCGGTCGCCTCGCCTCCGGTGCTCGCAGCGGTTGCCGTGTCTACTGCCATGTCGATCCCCCTGGGTCCGAACGCCCCCTCCCCGGGGTGCAGGACCGACCGTAGCGCAGGCGCGCAGCCGCGGCCCGTATCTGTGCAGGCAGGGGGTGGCGTTCCGGTGCTCCGGGGGTGGCCGGCCTGGGGCCGGCGCCCTCAGCCGTCGAGCACCTGGGTGGCGATGAGCTCCTCCAGCGTCCGCGGGTCCCACCACGACAACTGGAGCTCCTTGGCCCGCCGGAAGTAGAGCTGGATGTCGAACTCGACGGTGAAGCCGATGCCGCCGAAGATCTGCTGGGCGGTCGCCGTCACGTCGCGGAATGTCTGGCAGGCGTACAGCTTGGCCATCGGGGCCAACTTGGCCACCGACCGGCCGTCGGACCGGGCCCAGGCCGCCTCGTGGACCAGGACCTCGGCCCCGTCCACCGTGGTGGCGGCGTCGGCCAGGTAGTGGGCAAGCGCCTGGAAGGCGCCGAGCGGCTTGTCGAACTGCTGGCGGTCCTTGGCGTACTGCACGGTGATCTCGAGGGCGTACTGGGCGCCCCCGACGGCCTGGGCGGCGGCCAGGATGATCGCATCGTGCATGACCGCGCTCCACGTGGCCCACCCGCTGCCGGCGGCGCCGATCCGGTCCTCCTCGGTGACCCTGACCGCGGCCAGCTCCACCTTGTACTGGGCGTCGGAGGCGATGGTCAGCTGCTGGGTGAGCGTCACGCCGACGGCGGCCGGGTCCACCAGGAACAGGTCGACATCGCCGGGCGCGTCACCCGTCCGGGCCAGCACGATCAGCTGGGAGGCCGCCGACGCGAAGGCCACGTGGCGCTTGGTGCCGGTGATGGTCCACCCGTCCCCGTCGGGCACGGCGCGGACCTGGACACCCGTCGGGCCGGAGCTGTTCTCGGGCTCGAGCCAGGCCGGGGTGAGGATGGCCTCGCCTGTCACGATCCCCGGCAGCCACGCCTGCTTCTGGCTGTCGCTGCCCGAACGGGCCAGGCTGGCACCCGAAAGGACGGAGCTGACGAAATGGGGGGACGGGGCGATGGCCCGGCCGAACTCCTCGTAGACCACCACGCCTTCGATCGCGCTCATGCCCGAGCCGCCGTACTCCTCGGGCAGCTGCAGGCCGATCAGGTCGAGGTGGGCCAACTGCTTCCACAGCTCGGGCGAGTAGCCGGTGGGGTCGTCCTCGAGCTCACGCACCACCCCGAGCGGGCTGGTGGAGGCGACCACGCCGCGCACCGTCTCACGGAGCATCTCCTGCTCGGGGCTGAAGGTCAGGTCCAACATGTCGTGTTCTCCTCTGGTGCAGCTACCGGTTGCTTGGTGTCGAAGGGTGCGGCGGATGTGCCGGGCGGTGGTTCAGGGGGTCCAGCGGTCGCCGGTGCGCGACCACGGGTTGTCGTGCTCGGTCTCGGGCAGGGCGACCCGGGCCGTGCACGAGGTCTTGGTGTCGCCGTCGACGGACACCGAGATGTCGAGAGCCACCCAGCCGCACCCGGTGTCGTCCACCCCGGTGTCGGTCACCGTGCCGCGGAACACCATGGTGTCCCCCGGGAAGATGGACCCGAGCATGCGGAACGTCACCCGCTGCAGGCGCCCGTAGGGCCCGGTCCAGTCGGTGATGTACCGTTCGAACCACGAGGCCAGGTTGGGGGTGTTGAGGAAGATGTCACGGGTCCCGTTGCGGTGGACGGCGAAGTCCTTGTCGTGGTGCATGGGCCGCCAGTCGCGGGCGGCCAGGGCACCCAGGACGACGGTGGTGGCGGTCACCGGATAGGCCAGTTCGGGCAGGGCGTCGCCCACGGTCACCGCGCCCCGGAGCAGTGTCGGCGCCGTCATGATGCCTCCTCGCTACCGGCCCGGCGGTAGCCGAAGCCGGTGTAGCTCTCGACGGCCACCAGGTCACCGCGCTGGTTGTGGTACTCGACGTCGATGACCCAGAAGCGCCCGGTGCCGAGCTTGGTGGTCTTTACGTCGCTGACCGACCGCAGGATCTGGCGGGTGCGGAGCCGGTCGCCGGGGCGCACTGGCTCGTGGAACACGATGGTGTTGTCGCTCATCACCGCCTCGGGCAGGCCCAGGCCCTCCTTCAGGTCGAAGTGGATCTGGAGGGGCAGTCCGGGGGTCGAGCGGTCGGGGGCCCAGTGGTGGGGCCGGAACCACACCGACACCATGGTCGGCGGGGCGATGGGACCCCCGGTGACCTCGTCGGCCACCTCGGGATCCCAGAACAGCGGGTTGCCGTTCTCCACCGAGGAGCAGGTCGTCCAGATGTAGCCCTGTTCGACCGGAAACTCTCCGACCTCCTCGTACTGGCCCACCCCGAGGAGGCCCTCGACGTCGTCGATCCCGATGGCGCTCATGCCACCACTCCCTTCGTCCGCAGTGCGGCGATCCGTTCGGCGGCCACCCCGGCGGCGGCCAGCAGTACGTCGGTGTCCGACCGCGCCGCGTCGCCGGCCACGACGGGCTCCCCCACCCCGGCCATCCCGGCCAGCACCGGTCCGACCTGGCGGAAGGTGGACGGGGCCCCGTCGGCCCGGATCCCGCCCGGCAGATGCGCGTCCACGAAGGCCCGGCGGGCGCCGTACTGCTCGTCGTCGACCAGTTCGTACGCGCTCAGCACCGGACTGACGCAGGTGTCGGCGGCGCCGAGTTCGGCCACCCAGCTCTCGCGGTCCCGGGTGGCGAAGGCGGCGGCAAAGTCGGCCCGTACGGCGTCCTGGACAGCGTCGTCGATCTGACTGGCGATCCACTGGGGACAGCCCAGCAGCCGGCACAGGTTGGCGTAGAATTTCGCCTCGATGGCCCCGACCGCCACCCACCGGCCGTCGGCGCAGCGGTAGGTGTCGTAGCAGGCGTAGCGGCCGGTGATGATGTTGTGGCCGAAGCCCACCGGTGCGCCGGTGGCCAGGAACTCGTCCACGGCCAGCGAGGTGAGCCACAGGACACCGTCGGCAATGGACACGTCGAGGTGCACGCCGGGGCCGTCCTCGCCCCGCCCGATCAGGGCCGCCATCACGGCCATGGCCGCCTGCATCCCGCCCCCGGCGGCGTCGGCGATGGTGGCCCCCGGCACCGGCGGGCCGCCGTCGGCGCCCGGCTCGGTGGCGGCCAGGTAGCCGCCCACGGCCAGGTAGTTGATGTCGTGGCCGGCCCACTGCGCTCGCGGGCCGTCCTGGCCGTACCCGGTGGTCGAGCACAGGATCACCCGGGGGTTGACGGCGCACAGCGCGTCGAAGCCGATGCCCAGACGATCGACCACGCCGGGCCGGAAGCTCTCGACCACCACGTCGGCGTGGCGGACCAACTCGAGGAAGGCGCTCCGGCCGTCGGGGTCCTTCAGGTCGAACGCCGTGTGGCGCAGGTGGCGGGCCCCGCTGTAGGCGTAGAAGGGCGGCCGGATCGGCTCGACGCCGCGGCCCGCGACCGTGCCCACCTTCACCACGGTCGCCCCGTAGTCGGCCAGCACCCGGGTGCACCGGGCGGCCGGCCCGACGCTGGCCAGGTCGAGCACGGTCACCCCGGCCAGGGGCCCATCCGGCCCGCGGTCCGCGACCGGCTCGGAGGGCGCGGCGGCAGAGGTGGCGGACGGGGTCGTCACGGTCGTCGGCGGGCTCAGAAGTTCTTGGGCAGGCCGAGCTTGCGCCGGGCCAGGATATTCTTCTGGATCTCGGACGAGCCGCCGCCGATGGTGTCGATGACCGTGTAGCGGTAGGTCGACTCGGAGCGGCCGGCCATGGGGGCCTCCTCGGTATGGACCCGCAGCTGGCCGCCGGAGCCGGCCAGGTCCATCGAGGCGTTGGCCAGGCGCCGCGAGTACTCGGTGGTGAACAGCTTGTACTCGGAGGCCTGCGACGTGGGTGGGGCGCCGCCGGAGGTCGAGGCGGCCACGAACTTGAGGCCGAGCACCCGGGCCACCTCCGCCTCGGTGTGGAGTTGGGCCACCTTGGAGCGCACCACGCTGTCGTCCTTCATCGGCTCGCCGTCCCGGGTGGCGTTCTTGATGTACTCGGTCAACAAGCCGAGCCGTTGGGCGATCGGCGAGTAGGTGAACAGGGTGAACCGCTCGAGGTCGAGCGCCTCCGAGATGTACTGGAAGCCCCGGTTGAGCTCGCCCACCACGTAGTCGTCGTGTACGAACACGTCGTCGAGGTAGACCTCGTTGGTGCGCTCGTCGCCCATGGTCCAGATGGGCTTGATGGTGATGTTCGGATGGTCCATCGGCACCAGGAACAAGGTGATGCCGCTGTGCTTGGGGGCGTCGGGATCGGTCCGTGCCCCCACCCAGTACCAGTCAGCGAAGTGGGCCGACGTGGTCCACGTCTTCTGGCCGTTGAGGCGCCAGCCGTCGCCGTCCCGGGTGGCCTTGAGCTGCATCGAAGCGGCATCCGACCCGGCGTTCGGCTCGGAGTAGCCGACGGCGAACTCGACTTCGTTCTTCAGGATCTTGGGCAGGAACTCGGCCTTCAGCTTCTCGCTGCCGTGGCTGATGATGGTCTTGCCGATGATCCCGACGCCCTTGCCGATCTGGGGGCCGCCCCGGGCGGCCAGCGCCTCGTTGAGCAGGTACTCGTAGACGCCGTCCCCGTCCTTGCCGCCGTACTGCTCGGGCCAGGTGATCCCCAGCCAGCCCTTCTCGCCGAGCTTGGCCATGAACTTGCGGCGCGGGGGGGTGTCGACGATCTGGGCCATGTTCTCCCGGGTGACGTCGAAGACCTCGGGGTCGTAGTTGTCGTCGAGGAACTGCTCCACGTCCTTGACGAACTCGAGCTGCTCGGGGGTGAACTCGAAGTCCATGGCCTGGCCTCCATCGTCTGCCGTACGGCGGGCGGAATCGTCGCGGTCTGACTGACCGTCAGACGTTACCTGACTGACCGTCAGATACTGTGGACATCATAGGATGGGCCGGCAGGCGGGGCCAGCGGCCCGGCGCCGACGGCCGCCCGCACCACGACGAAGGGATCAGGACCACCATGGATCAGCACCGCCCCAGCGGGCCACCGTCATGACCAGGGGCATCGTCTCCATCGCCGGCTACGTCCCCTACCGCCGGCTCCAGCGGGCGGAAGTGGGCAAGGTCTTCGCCAGCGGCGGGGGGAAGGGCGCCCGCTCGGTCGCCTCCCACGACGAGGACACCACCACCATGGGGGTCGAGGCGGCCCGAAGGGCCCTGCGCTCCGCCCCGGGTGCGGCCCCCGGCGCGGTGTGGTTCGCCACCGCCACCCCGGCCTACCTCGACAAGACCAACGCCACCACCATCCATGCCGCCCTCCACCAGCCGGCCGACGTGGCCGCCTTCGACTTCGGCGGCGCCCTGCGGTCGGGACCGGGCGCCCTGCGCACCGCCCTCGGCGCCCCGGGCTCGGGGTCGACCCTGGTGGTGGTGGCCGACCTGCGCGACGGGCTGCCCACCTCCGGCGACGAGTCGGCCGGAGGCGACGGGGCGGCCGCCGTCCTGGTCGGGGACGACGGGCCCGGCACCCCGGTCGTCGCCGCATACCTGGGCGGGGCATCGATGACCGACGAGTTCCTCGACCGCTGGCGCACGGTGGGCGACCGCCGGTCCAAGACCTGGGAGGAGCGCTTCGGCGAGACCCGCTACGTGCCCCTCGGCACCGACGCCTGGCAGTCCGGGCTGAAGGTCGCCGGGGTGACGGCCGACGAGATCGACCGCGTTGTCGTCACCGGCATGCACGGCCGGGCGGCGAAGGCCCTGGGCCGCCAACTGGGCGTCCGCGACGGCGCCCTCGGCGACGACCTGTCGGCCACGGTGGGCCAGACCGGTACTGCCCACGCCGCCTTGATGCTCGCCTCCATGCTGGAGCAGTCCGGTCCGGGCGAGGTGGTGGCCGTGGTGTCGCTGGCCGACGGGGCCGATGTGCTGGTGTTCCGGACCACGCCGGCCATCGCCGCCTGGTCGCCGGCCGACCCGGTGGCCGACCAGGTGGCCGCAGGGGCCGACCTCCCCTACGGCAAGTTCCTGACCTGGCGGGGCATGGTGACCACGGAGCCGGCCCGCCGGCCCGAGCCGCAGCGGGTGTCGTCGTCGGCCGCCTGGCGCAACGAGTCGTGGAAGTTCGGATTCGTGGGGTCCGAGGACCGCACCTCGGGCGCAGTCCACCTGCCGCCGGCCCGGGTGTCGATGAGCGGCGGGGTGGTCGACGACATGGTGCCGGTCGACCGGTCCGACGCCGAGGCCACCATCGCCACGTACACCATCGACCGGCTGGCCTACTCGCCCAGCCCGCCCATCGTCTTCGCCATCCTCGACTTCGACGGCGGCGGCCGGTTCCCCGTCGAGCTGACCGATGTGGACCCCGACACCGTCGAGATCGGTGACCGGGTGCGCATGACGTTCCGCAAACTGTTCACCGCCGACGGCATTCACGACTACTTCTGGAAGGCCACTCCCGTCCGCCACGCCGCAGGCGACGCGGCGACGGCCGGCTGACCATTCCACACCGGATCCGGGCGCCCCGCGCGCCCGGTACACCACCGCACGACTTGAAGGAGAGCAATGGCATCGCATGGGATCAAGGACCGGGTGGCGATCGTCGGCATGGGGTGCACCCGCTTCGCCGAGCACTGGGACAAGAGCCTCGACGACCTCATCATCGACGCCGCCACCGAGACCTTCGCGTCGGCCGGCGTGACCAAGGAGGAGGTCGATGCCTACTGGTTCGGCACCGCCCAGTCGGGCATGAGCGGCATCACGCTGGCCCGTCCGCTGCAGCTCGAGGGCAAGCCCGTCACCCGGGTGGAGAACTACTGCACCACCGGATCCGAGGCCCTGCGGGCCGCCGCCTACGCCGTGGCCTCGGGGGCCTACGACGTGGCCATGGCCGTCGGCGCCGAGAAGGTGAAGGATTCGGGCTACCAGGGGCTGAATGCGTTCCCCATCCCCAACGACGGCACGGCCCGCACCTTGACGGCGGCCGCCATGTTCTCCATGGTCGCCCCCGCCTACGGCAAGAAGTACGGCGTCGGCGAAGACGAGCTGACCGAGGTGCTGGCCCGGATCTCATGGAAGAACCACCAGAACGGGGCCCGCAACCCCCGGGCCCAGTTCCGCAAGGAGGTTTCCACCGAGACCATCTGCGCGTCGCCCCGGGTGGCCGGACGCCTGGGCGTCTTCGACTGCGCCGGCGTGGCCGATGGGGCCGCCGCCGCCATCGTGGTGCGGGCCGAGGACGCGCTCAAGTACACCGACAAGCCGATCTACATCAAGGCCCTGTCCTTCGCGGCGGGCAGTGGGTCGGGCCTGATCGACCCCGACTACGACTACACCTGGTTCCCCGAGTGCGCGACGGCGGCCCAGGACGCCTACGCCCAGGCCGGCATCACCGACCCGCGCCACGAACTGGCCATGGCCGAGGTGCACGACTGCTTCACCCCGACCGAGCTGGTGCTCATGGAGGACCTCGGATTCGCAGCCCGGGGAACGGCGTGGAAGGAAGTGCTGGCCGGCACCTTCGACCGCACCGGCCCGCTCCCGGTCAACCCCGACGGAGGCCTCAAGAGCTTCGGCCACCCGGTCGGTGCGTCAGGGCTGCGGATGTTCTTCGAGGCCTGGCTGCAGCTGCGCGGCGAGGCCACGCCGGAACGGCAGATCGAGACCGACAAGAAGCTGGCGTTGACCCACAACCTCGGGGGCTACCCCGGAGAGATGGTGTCGTTCGTGTCCGTGGTCGGCACCGAGCTGGGCTGAGCCCCACTCGCCCCAGCCGGGGTCAGGCGACGGCCAGGCCCTCGGCCTCGCGCTCGTCGAGCAACGCCCACCAGGCGTCGGCGGCCCGGCGGGAGGCGTTCGCCACCTCGCCCTCGTCGGCACCGAGCAGCGCCAAGGCCTCGACGGCCCAGTCGCCGTGGTCGGCGTCCATGGTGGCGTGCACGTCCCAGAACGTCGTGTCGGCGTCGTCCATGCCGTACCAGCGACGGAGGCCGTCGCCCTTGGAGGCGGCGATGGCGGCGGCCTGGGTCTCGTACGCGGCCAGGCCGGCGATGGCGGCGACCGGCGACTCGTCGGCCAGGGCCAGGTAGGTGGCTACCAGGACCTCGGCGGCCGGGCCGGGGGACGGCGCCGCGGCGGCGGACAGGGCGTCGGCGAAGGCATCGAAGAGGGCCAGGTGCGGCTCGGGGCACCCGAGCTCGTCGGCCAGGTTGCGGGCCACCATGTCGGCGGCCTCGAACTCGCCCTCGGACATCAGCCGGTCGACGACCGCCGACAGCACCGTCGGGAGGACGGCCTCGAAGGCCCGGTAGTGCACGGTGTACTCGGACAGCTCCTCGATGCGGAGCTCACCCGCCTCCCACCGTCGGTAGAACGGATGGGTGAGGAGCGTGCGCCCCTCGAGGGTGGTGGCGACCACGGCACGCAGTCGGGTCTGGAGGGCCTGTGCACGGGAGTCATCGGTCATGCGAGCACCCTACCAATCGGGTCCACCGGTCGCGTCGACCGCTCAGCGGGCGATGGCCTGCTGGTTCGACGGATGGGCGTAGCGGCCGCTGACGTACGTCGGCAGTCCGCCGATCGGCTCCGGACGGTCGGCCCGGGGCTCGAGGTAGTGGAGCTTCATCTCGCGCTCCTGGGCCCGCCGGCGCAGGTGGACGAGGAGACCGACGTAGGCCCCGAGGGCCACGGCGTCGAGCGCCACCACCGCCCAGACGAACGACGAGCCGGTCACCAGGCCGGCCATGAACGTGACGGCCAGGACCGCTCCGAGGACGGTCAGCGTGTCTTGGCGACGCCGGCGCGCCTGGGCACGGGTGTACGCCTCCGGGCCCCGCGGCGACAGGTCCAGGCCGACCGGGGGATCGCCGGGGTAGGCGTCCAGATCGGACAGGTGGCGGCGATCGTCGAGGCGCGCCGCCGGCGGGAGTTCGACGGGGCGGTCCTCCGGGCTGTCGTCGGACGGCCCCGGAGTCGTCATCTCCGGCTCACCGAGGAAGGCGAGCGCGGGGCGCGGCAGTTCCTTCGCGCCGACCACGGTGAGGACCGGGGGGCGCCCGGTGTCGGGGCAGACGATGGCCGTCGGCGCACCGCTGCCGTCGACGGCGCGGAGCCGGTAGGCCGGGGCGACGATGGGTTCGGGCGCGCGCTGTTCGAGGACGCGCAGCTGGTAGTGGAAGTGGGAGATGGACTGGTCGCCCCCACTGCGGGCACGACGCTTGAGGAGACTCGGTCCCAAGATGACGACCCACGCCACCAGGATGATGATCACCAGTACCACAGGCATCAACTCCTCCAGCGACCTGTTGGGTTAACGGTACCGATCGGGAATTCCGAGGTGGTGGATGCTGCACGCCGGGATCGGGCGCCACCACTAGCGTCGTCCCGCGTGACGGCCTTCTGGATCCTGATGGGCCTGGCCGCGGTCGCCGCCATCGTCGACTGGGTGGCGGTGGCGCGGGAGGACACCCGGCTCGAGTACGTCGCCAAACCGGCCGTCCTCGCCCTGCTCACCGTGGCTGCGGCCGTCCTCCCTTCCACCCATACCGACCTGGTCGACCGGAAATGGTGGTTCGTGGCCGCCCTGTCGTGCTGCCTGGTCGGCGACGTACTGCTGATGCTCCGGCGCGACCTCTTCGTGCCCGGACTGGTCGCCTTCCTGGTCGGCCACGTCCTGTTCATCGTCGGCCTGCTGCAGCCGCCATCGCCCGCGGGCACGCCCCCGTTCGCCTTCTCGACGACGGGTCTGGTCGTCGCCTCGCTGGTGGCGGTGGCCTACGGGGCGGTGCCCGCCACCCTCATCTTCCGTGCCCTGGCCCGGGACGGCGGCGGGGCGCTGGTCGCCCCGGTGGCCGTCTACCTGGTCGCCATCTTGACCATGGCCGTGCTGGCCGCCAACGTCGGCGTGCCAGCGGCGGCCACCGGGGCCGCCCTGTTCGTGGTGTCCGACACGGTGCTCGCCCTCGGACGGTTCGTGCGACCGCTCCCCCACGGCGACGTGGTGGTGCACGTCACCTACCACCTGGCCCAGATGCTCCTCGTGCTGTCGCTGGTGCGCTGACCCGACCGGCGGTCGGCTACCGCATCAGTCGAACGATGGCGCCTCGGTGCGCGTCCGCTTGATCTCGTAGAAGCCGGGCGTGCGGGCCACCAGGAGCACGCCGTCCCACAGGCGACCAGCCGCTTCGCCCTTCGGTGCCGGGGTGACCACCGGACCGAAGAAGGCGACGTTGCCCACGGCGATGACGGGAGTACCCACATCGGTTCCCACCAGGTTCATCCCGGCGTCATGGGACACCTTGACCGCCTCGTCGAATGCGTCGCTGTCCGCGGCGTCGGCCAGCGTGGTGAGCAGTCCGCAGCGGGTCAACGCCTCCTCGAGCATCGGCCGGTCGAACTCGCGACCTTCGACGTGACGGAGCGTGCCCATCGCCGTGTACAGGGGCAGCAGGACGCCGGCGCCGTGGGCCTGCTCGGCGGCGGCCACCACCCGCACTGGACCCCACGCTTTGGCCAGCCGGGCACGGTAATCCTCGGGCAGCTCGTCCCGCCCGGAGTTCAGGTAGGCCAACGACATCACGTGCCACTCGACGTCGAAGTCACGGACCTCGGCGGCATGCAGGACCCAGCGTGAGGTGATCCAGGCCCACGGACACAGGGGATCGAACCAGAAGTGGGCGACGGTGCGCCCGGTGGCGGTCGTCTCCGACGGGGCGGGCGATGTGACGGTCGACATGGGTCTCCTCCCGGACGTCTCCCCCGTACAACCCCGGCACCCCGCCCTCGCTTCCCGCTCGCTCGGCCGACACGCTCAGCCCACGTTCTCAATCCTGGGCCCGGGCCGACCACCGGCCGCCCCGCCGCTCGACGGACACCTGGACGCCGAACGCCTCGGACACCGAGTCGTCGGTCAGCACCTCGTCGATCGGTCCGACAGCCACCAGCGATCCCCTGCGGAGTAGGGCGGCATGGCTGACCCCGGGCGGGATCTCCTCCAGGTGGTGGGTGACCAGGACCATGGGCGGGACGGCGGGGTCCACGGCCAGCGCCGCCAGCCGGGCCAGCAGTCCCTCGCGGGCACCGAGGTCGAGCCCGGCGGCCGGCTCGTCCATCAGGATCAGCTCGGGATCGCCCATCAGGGCCCGCGCCAGCAGGACCTGCTGGCGCTCCCCCTCGGACAGCAGGCCGAACGCCCGGGCGGCGAAGGGGTCGCCCCCGAAGCCGGCGTCGTCCAGCAACGCCCCGGCCCGGGCCCGGTCGGCGTCGGTGTACTCGTGCCACCACGTCTCGAGCGCGGCGTGACGGCCGGTCAGCACGACGTCGAGCGCGGGTTGGGCCGGGCGCAGGGACCGGCCCACCGATGCGCTGACGACGGTGATCCTCCGGCGGAGCTCGCGCATGTCGACCCGGCCGAGGACCTCACCCAGGATCTCGACCGTCCCCCGGGTCGGCCACAGGCCGGCGCCCACCACCCGCAACAGGGTGGTCTTGCCCGACCCGTTGGGTCCGAGCAGGGCCCACCGCTCCCCCGCGCCCACCGTCCAGGTGATGTCGTCGAGCAGCGCGACACCGTCGCGGACCACGGCGACCCCGTCGAGGCGGACCACCGGTCGGTCGTCACCCGTCACGTCGACGTCCGTGGAGTTGTCATACGTTGAAGCGGAACGTGGCAGGCACGGACGGCCACCGTTGGCAATCATTGAGAAACCGTGTCTGACCTGGCGCTCTGTGATTGGCAACCGTTGGCAACCGTTGGCACGTTGCGGACTTTCTGAGGACTATTTGAGGACTCACGGGCTACCTACGTGGTGATGTTTGGCATGGACGTCATGACACCCACCTGTCATACTCCTTGTAACCCACCTGGCTTCTTCTGGGGGTCAGGACTGGCAGGCCCGCCGAAAGGCGGGCCGAGCCGCGTCTAGGGTCCCCACTCGACCGGCTTGCGGATCTGCGTTCCGTCAGCGGCGTGCACGGTGCTTGGCAACTGGCTGCGCTCTAGGTGTCCTCGCCTGATTCGCCTGTGGTCGGTCCCCTTCAAGTGGTCGCGTTGGCCTACGTGATGATGTGGGTTGACCGTCACCACGTCGATGCCCTCGCCCATGGCCAATTCGATTGACGCTTGGAAGTCGGAGTCATTTGTTACCACCAGGGCGCGATGCATCATCTGGTGACACGCGTCCCATACCAATCGGGTTGCCAACATCACGTCGGTGCCCTTCTCCTCGGTCACCTTTGCGGTGGCAAAGTGACCGCCGTCGGATTGCTCCTGGAGCACCCAGACTCGCTTCTTGCGCGTCCGAAAGTGTCCAAGGTGTGCCACAACGCCCGGAATGGTCTCAAGGGCCTTGAGGTACGTGTCTTGCCTCTGACTCTGTTGGGGGTCCTCGACCCGGTCCTTCACAATGGCTGTGAAGTAGTTGACCTCGCGGACGCTGTGGTCGCACAACAGCAACTCAGCCAGATGAAAGGGGTTGAGCCATTTGTAAGGGGTTCCGGAGATGCACCCCTTGTAGAGATTGAAGCCGTCGATGTAGACGTTCGTCGTCGGCGGCATCCAGCAACCATATCCAGCATGAAAATGCCGGGCCCGGAGCGATAGGCGGCGGGACCTTCCGCTCGGACGGGACCGACCCCCTTCAGGTTAAGCGGGTGGTTGGTCACTTCAGCCGCCCCGTCGCCTTCACTCGCCGAATAGCTCCCCACCAGTTCGCCCTGTGCCCTCAGAACGATCGGCGTGGGGGTCAGGTGCCGGGCCCGGAGCATCAGGCGGCGGGACCTTCAACTCGACGGGCCCGGCCGGAAGAACGTAGTCGCCGACGGGGCCGGGATCGCGGCAGCCCTGCTCGCCGCGACCCCGACCCATTGGTATCGGCGCAGGTCCCGCCCAACTGGATTCGTAGCAATCGACCCCGGCGGATGACGGGGCCCGAATCTCCGCTCCCTTTAGGTCTGCGCTCGCGTCGGTCCCCCCGCTGGAACCGACGCCTGCCCCGCTGACCGAGAGCGGCATGAGGGACATCGCTCGAACGACCAGCCATTTCAACTGTAGGCGGGGGTCCCTCCGCTGTCACTCCTGAGCCGTATTACCCTGTCCAAATGGACCGCCAGGGACGCGGCGATGCCCCCACGTACACATTGTTGAGTGCTCGTGAGGACATCGTGTCTGGCCATACGCAGGGTGATCGGCCCGTGCCCACTCCATCGGCATCTTGGGGCGCTGACTGAACGGGCCTTAGGTCCCTAATTGCGAAAGTGCCGGACCCGGAGCTTCAGGTGGCGGGACCATCCGCTCGACGGGTCCGGCCAATAGAGGATAACGGGAAACGGTCTAGACCAAATCAGGACAGATCAGTCGTCTAGGACGGGCGCATCCGGCGGAGGGATTTACTTGAGCCGGCCCGTCTCCCTCGCCCACGCCTCGACCTCGGGCCAGTCCCACACGAGAACCCCGGACACCTTTGTGATGGGAGGTGGGAAGTCAGGGTGCCGGCGGCGTAGGTCGTGGACGAACGTGGGCCTGTCAGATCCGAGACGCTCGGCAATCTCTCTTGTCCCGACTAGCTGCTCCACGTCGACCTTTCGCACGCCGCCAGTATCCCGTATACGTATGGCGGATACCTCTTGCGCTATTAGTAGCGCACCCCTTATAGTAGCTACTGCGACAGTATTAGCGCAACCTACGAGAGAGGGAAACCATGACAACGACCGAAGAAGTCAAAGAGCAACTAGCAGCCTCGTGCCCGTCGTGGTGCGAGCACTCGATCTGGGTCGGTGATGGCACAGAGCCCCACGAGGGCGATCATGTCGGCCTGAGTCACATGGTCGGCAGCGGCCTCCTGGTCACTTCCATCTGTGCGCCCGGGTACTGGGCGGACGAAGCAAACGAGCAGCTCGTCTGGATCCGGCCACCCGGCAGCACCGATGGCATCAAGGTCACGGAGGACGAGGCCATCGCACTCGCCCACGCCCTGATCCGTCTCGTAGGAGACGAGTTCTAGCGGCCCGAGGGCGGCCCGAGGGCGGCCCGACGGGCCGACCTGACCGACGGAGGCCCCCGGTTCCGGCCGGGGGTCTGTCGCGTTCACCGAAGGTTCACTTTGCGGCCCCTGGAGATCCTGCAACCACCCCACTAGCCTTTCCGCGTGGCCAATCGCAGCAGGCTCGCAGTTGCGGCACTTCTCGTTCTGGTGATCGGGATGCCCTGCGCCGACAGTGTCGCGTGGTCCGACCCGCACCACCTGACATGGGGTCAGGTCTTCCTGCTCGTCGCACTCCCGCCGCTTGTGTCGCTGGTACTGGCGGTGGTCTCCGTCATGCCGAGCCGGGCCCGACCTCATTCCAGCCAGGGCGATCTGCTTGGCGTCGGCGTCGGTTCGCTCAGCTTCTGGGCGCTTGTCGGCGGCGCGGCATTCGTCGGAGCGGCGTCAATCTTGTAGATCCATCGCGTCACTCGCCCACCACTCGCACCGGGAATGCACCAGTGAGGACCCGCGGTTCCGGCGGGTTCTTCGCGTCGGGAGACTCACAGGCGCACGCCCTAAAAAGGGTCGACTTGCCAATGATCCCGAATGTCCCAGTAGTTCGACTTGGCCAGGTTGATGCGTTCCTGCGGGTCGGGAGAACATCCGGGTATCCTCGAGCTATGACAGTCCCTGCCCCAAGCGAGCCCGTGCCCGCCGACCCTGCTCCGCAGCCACTTGATCCTGGGGTGCCTGGCCGGCCCCCCGATCCTGTCGATTAGCCGCCGGCCGCCGCAAGGGCACGTGACCCATGCGGGCCACGACCCCGACATTTGGTTATCGACGCCAGTCACCATGCAACTGGGACCACGGGCACTGGCAGTTCGAGAGCCATCACTTCAGCCGGCCCGTCTTCCTAGCCCACTTCTCGACGTCGGCCCAGTTCCAGACCAGAGCGGCCTTGAGCTTGGCAACTGGTGCGGGGAAGTCCGGATCTCGGCGACGCAAGTCATGGACGTAGACGGCCCGCTTGTATCCCAGCCGATCGGCGATTTCCGCCGCTCCCACGAGTTTCTCCACGTCAACCCTTCTCGCCACATCAGCAAACTATCCCGATATGCGTATTCCGCATGAAGGGGTGAGTCCGCTTGGCTCTTGCGTATGATCGTAGTCGGCGTATGATCGTATGCAACCTACGAATGAGGGGAAACGATGGAGAACAACCGATTCGACGAAACGATCAGTGCGGGCCGGACAGAGATCGCCGCATGTCGAGAGGCCGGCCTGGACGATCTGGCCGACGAGCTAGCAAAGGATATGCAGTGGGTTATCGCCCGGCACGAGGCCCGTCTCGGCATGACCTGAGCCGAGGTTCCGCTTCACACTGCGATGGCCCCCGGTTTCGGCCGGGGTTTTTCGCGTCGGCGATATCGCCCCCGAGCCTGCGTTGTGGGGCAGTACCCTTTGACCAGTTGAGGACTGAGCCCTTCTGGGCCAGTCGTTCCCACGCCTCAGAAGTGGCTCGATCCGATGTCGCGCACCCGCCGACCCTTTCAACACAAGGACGCCATGCCACTCGGCTCGCCACATTCCCTGCGGATGTCCGATCAGGGCGCTAGGACAAGCACAAGATTCGCGCCCCGAACGTGACGTTGTTGACAGAGTCGTTGTTGGTAAGCGTGACCGTCCATTGCGTCGGGTTCGTTGCTCCGTCTGGACTCGCTTCATTCCATCCAACACTCACGGCGTCATCAGCGGTACTGGTGCCAGCACGCACTGCCACGTAGCCGCCCCCGACGGCGACTTCGCCAGCATTGCACGTGGCCGTGCTCGTGTCGGTTGCACCCGGAACCAAGAACTTACCGCCAGCCTGGTAACGCTCGACAACTTGGATCTTTCTGAGCCCGAAGGCGTAGATAGTACCAAAGCTATCCGTAACGTACACCGTGCCATGCGAAATGACTGGATCGTAGGGAACGCCCCGAATCGTATGAAGGCCGCTTTTCCACAAGGGGTTGCAGGTCCTCGGCACTGTTCCAGAGCAGCCAAATCTCCCGGTGAGGTCCAGAGCGTAAAGGTTCCCATCACTTGAACTGGCGTAGACGACACCGCCGCCGACCGCTGGCGAATTGACGTATCCACCACTGGTAAAGGTCCACAACAGAACCCCAGTGCTCGCGTTAAACACGTAGAGCTTGCCATCACTCGATCCTGCAAAGACCTTGCCGTTCCCGACGGCTGGCGTCGTAAGCCCATCCACATTGATCGCATGTGCCCACAGCGGGACACCTGTGGCTGCGTTGAATGCATAGAGCTTGCCATCATTTGCGTTGACGTAGACGACGCCATTCGCGACCGCCGGTGACGACACCATGGTTCCGCCAGTCGAATAGATCCAGAGGGCGCCACTGCCGTTCGCTTGGATCGCGTAGAGTTTCCCGTCACTCGATCCGGCATAGACGACGCCATTCGCGACCGCCGGTGACGACACCGTGGTGCCGCCAGTTGCATACGCCCACTTCACGGCTCCGGTGACCGCGTTGAACGCATACACCCACGAGCCACCGCCCGCGTAGGCAACGCCGTTCGCCACTCTTGGAGCTCCTATCAACCCACCAACCGCCTTGTTGGTAAAGACCTTGGCACCCGTGGTCGCGTTGAATCCGGAGAATCGAACTCTTGTAAGGTCTCCGGCATAGACAGTGCCATTCACGACAGCGGGACCCGGTATTTGGTCACCGTAAAGAGCCGACCAATTTGGCCCACCATTTCCGGAATCGATCGCGCAAAGACCGTTTGCCCCGCCGTCATAGACCGTGCCACCCACAACCGCAGGTACCCCATTTCCTCCACAGCCAGGGTTCGACCCAAACTTCATGATCAATTGCCCTGCATTACTTACATTAATGGTCGCCTCAGGGTTGAAATGAGTATCCGCAGGCCCATACCCCGCCATCCGCCAGTCATTCCCCGCCAGCGGCGCCTGCAATAGCGCACTCTTCTCCGAGTGAGATGGCGATGATGCACCGACCCCGTCGACGAACAGCCCACCGCCCACCGCCGAAGCTATTAGCGTTAGGAACGCAACTAAAGCGAGAATGTCCAGCCTGACCCGTCTCGGATAGCGATTAGGACCGTTCTTCCAAATACTCCGCGCATAACTCATCCGCCGCTCCTCTCGCTGAGCTCCCTGGAGACTCATTCCAGACCGCACCGGGAACTTACCAGAGGAAGAATGCCAGAGCTAGGGTCGAAAGTCATTGACTGGGGCTCATCCGTCGATCCACATCTCACGGGCCTAAAGGGCTCTGCTTCATTGATGGTTCGTCAGACGCTCGCCTTCCCGTCCCGGTGGGATTCGCTAATCAGACCACTTGTGTGAGTTTGTCGAATGCTGCGGCGATCGTGCACTGTTGCGTTGGGCGCGATCTCAACTTGGGCGCCGCAGGACGTGGGCCGTGCCCTTGCCACACGAAGGGGTTCCTGCGCCGCCGGGACTGATCGCTCACATTTGATCGTCCGGACGGCATCCGACGACCGACTTGAGTTCGAAGGTCCCCGGCACCCGAGCCTGGAGGAGCTCGGGTGCCGGGGTATCGCCGGAGTGAGCTCCCGACGAGAAGTTGGTCCCGGCCGGGCCGGGGAAAGGAGTACCCGACCCGGCGGGGACGATCTGAGTCACGGGTGTGGTCTCTCCCTGGTTAGGCGAAGGACGGGGCCGTCGGGTAGGCCGCGCCGCTGATGACCTGCACCGCGGTGGCGTGACGCACGACGATCCCAAAGACGCAGTACAGCTGGATTACGACGTTCAAGTCGTTGGCCAATGTCTCGGGAATGGCCCGGGCCACCGGTTCACTCATGAGGGTGTAGATGTTCGCCGCGTTGGCGAGGACGAACTGGCAGTTCGAGCCGCTGGCGGGAAGGTTCCCGTCCGTGAACACCGACGACGTGAGGATTCTCTGACCCGTGTAGCCGACCGGATGGTCGCCGTCCGGTGCCGGTGCGATGGGGACGTAGGAGTCCGAGGGCTGCGGGGTGAGGAGCGGGCGCCCGGTCGTGTCCACCTGAGCGGTGGCCCACTGATAGAACGTCGGCGGCATGAACAGGTGCGTCGGCGGCAGGACCGTACCCGAGGCCGTCATCATGTTCGCCGAGCCCTTGGCGACGTCACCCCAGAAGTTGGCGTTCGAGAACACCGATGCACTCGTCACCGAGCCGGCCGTCGAGATGGCCTGCGTGAGTGCGTAGGAGTCGATCGAGGTCCAGAGCTGCTCGGTCATCTGGGCGTGAAGAATTTTGTCGATCCCGATTGGTCCGGCCCGATCGAACAGCGCCTGGGAAATGTCCACCTCGCCTGCGAACGTGACGAGGTTGCTGGTGATGTAGGCGCCGGTGGGGCTGTCGTTCGGCACCGTCGAGCCCTCGGTCTGCTGGGCCACCGATGCCGCCGAAGTGATCGACGGAATATTGAGCTGCATGCCGACACCGGAATCGGGGACCTTGGACGTTTGGTCGACGAAGGCCGGGCCGTAGGTTCGGTAGTCAGCCCAGTCCTCGACCACGTACTGCGGGGTTACGAATCCTGCTCCAGAGCCGCCGGCCGTCGTCAGTGATCGAATCTCCGTCCTTGCGGTCTCCTCGCTTCCTCCCCATCCGCGTCCACGGGTAGAGGCCGACCGAATCGCACGCTTGCCCTCCTCGGAGCGGAGAGACGACTCCACGGAGACCTCCCGTGCGTGGCGCTGGAGGCGCTCAACGGCGGCGTCGTGCAGGCGGGTACCTGGGCACGCCGCGCGGGCGAGGTCGAGGTAGTGGGAGTGCTCGGAACCCTCGCCGTAGGTGCGGGGCTCACTCTTGACCGAAACGCCGACTACTGCGCGCTCCTCGGTGATGATCCGTGACAGACGCTGCACGCGATCGTCCTGTTCCTCGCCGAGGCGCAGCGCTTCCTTGTAGCGGTGAGCGACGTCGCCCTTGATGTCGGAGTCGAGTGACCCTCCGGGGTTGAGCACCTCGAGGGCGATGATCTTCGCCGCCCTACTCAAATGGGCGTCCCGGAGCGCGCGAGCGCGGTCGAAGAGAAGCGGCGCCGTGGCGTCGACGGTGACCCGAGCAGCGTCGGCCTCTTGTTGTGCCGAAACGTCGCGCCCGGTCGACTGGGCCCGTTTCCACATCCGTCGCTCGGTGGCGAGGGCTCGGGCTTCGGTTTTGTCGGTCATTCTGTCTCTCTTCACTCGGGCTCAACGCGTGTGAGCCACTTCTGGACGTCTGTCGGGTCGAACTGCCATCGGCCACCGACCTGGCGACCGACGAGCCGACCTCTCCGTGCCGCCTCGGCTACACCGTTGCGACTGATCCCGGCGAGGTCTGCGACCTCTTGTGCTGCCAGTGTGACCCGTACGGGTGATTCCGGTGCCGGGCTGGTGGCGTTCGCGCCACTCGCGCCACTGACGGTCATCCGGTAGTGGCCGGCGACGATGGTCACGTCCCGCGCGAACTCAAGAACCTTCGGCGGAACGACGGCGTTCTTCTGGTGGGCCAGTCGCAGGCCGGCCGCGACAATGAACTCCAAGTGGTGCGCTGTCTCTCCGTCCACCCAGACAACGGGTCCGTTCGACTTCACCGGACGGTCACCCGGAACACCGCCCGCCACCACCAGGGCACATGGACCGGGGCCCGAGCGGCGGCGAGCGCCTGGTCCCGTGCCCGCCGCTGCTCGGGCGTCCAACGTGGCCGGTCAGGCCGCGCCACCGTTGCCTCCCTTGTTGGCGAGGTCGACCATCTCCTGGAGTGCCTGACGAGCGCCTGCCTGCTGGAAGGCCAGGGCGGCGGCATCGACGGGGAGGAGCGCCTTCGGCCCGGTGCAGCGGTGGACGCCGGCGCTAAATTCAGTCCCGCACATGTCGCAGATCGTGGTGATCGTCGGGAAGGTTGCCGCCTTCGCCATCGCCTGCATGGCGCGGCGATTCCGGGCGGCCTGGCGGGGCGTGAGGGCGCACTTGTGGCCGCCCCACTCCGAGCGGGGCACCTCGGCGGTGCACGTCCCGCAGCCGACCATGACCGCGTCGATCGGGTTGGCGGCTGCCTCGGTGGTCGTTGGAACGTCCGGGTGGATGCGGAGGGCTATGGCGGGGTTCGCGTCCGCGGCGTCTGACCGCTTCTCCTCCACGATCCGGTCGAGGCTCCATGCGTGCTCCACGGGCTCGGTGTCGTCGGGTTCGGTCGGTAGATTCCTACTGAAGAGTCCCATGAAGGTCCTTTCGGGTTGACAGCCGTGGACCGCACGGCGCGGTGATGCTGGGGGAAGGGGCGGAAGGGCTCACCACTGCTGCGATGCCTTCCGTACGGGCCTCGCGGGCTTGCTCCCGCGGGAGGCGTTACACCCGTAATGGGCGGTTCTGAGATTGGTGATGTCCAGCGCTGCGCGCTGCTGCTCGAGGCGGCTCAGGTGGCCCATCTGGCTGACCGGGATTTTGTGGTCGACGCTGGGCGACCGTGAGGTGCGCGGTGGGGCGTCGAAGTCGACTGGTTCGCCGCAGAGGTGGCAGATCGAAGAGGCAGCCAGCACCCGCTTGTGAACCTGCTCCCAGGCGTAGCCGCTGGTGATGGCGCGCTTGCTCACTGGACCACCCGACGGGACGTTTGGCCTGGGGGGGTGTCAGCGGAGAGAAACATCTGACAGGCGCCGAGGATGACCTCGAAGCGACCGAATCCCGCCGAAAGCGAACGTGTTCTAGCGCCCTGAAATCGTCGGGGAGGGAAAAAAGTCCGGCGTTGTGTGGTCCGATGTGTCCACCACGGAGGCTCGATATCCCCCCCATTAGCGCAGGTCAGAGGCGCTGTCGCTCTTGTCAGGTACCTAGGGTGCGGGTGAATCGACAGGCCGGTAGAGGGAGACACAGAGCAGTTACCTGCATGGGGCCGGCGGTCGACCTTTGGGGGTAGTACCCATGACCACACAACGCCTGACTTCGTCTCTCTCCGAGGTGAGATCAGGCCGAACTCGGGACTACCCCGGTGGTTATCGGTGGACATCGGCCGCACTCGGGATCGTTACCCCACCACCGCGCCGCTCCAGCCGACGCCGACGGGCCGCCACCTTGGCGACGCGGACCCTTGCCCTGCGCTTGTCCTTGCGCCGGACCTTGGCACCCCATCGCCTAGCCACTTGAATCCTCCTTAGGTCTCACATCCTCAGCCGGTCGAACCACCGGGTCGGCCAGTGCAAGTAACACCTGGTCGACGTGTGGGCAATAATCCTTGGCCGAACCGCACGAGCAGAACCACTGGCCGTCGAGATGTTGAACGTCGAACACGCCCGTGTATGACCTCACCACAGCGGTCAGGTCGCCGCGGATCTGGTGCTTGACCACCACGTCGTCGTCGGTCATATCGTCCTTTCGTCTGGTCGATCGCCCTCGTCGGTCAGCGCGATGACCTCACCCTCGTCTGGCAAATACCGGTGGGTCAGCGGGTCGAACCGCTCCCGCTTGCACCACGCCTCGTAGGTCAGCGTCGGCATGTCGTCGGTATCGAGGCTGGCGGTCTCGTTGTTCGAGGTTTTGGTGAGCTCACCCTCATAGATACCCATGTGGTCGGTCATGCCGGACCCGTCGATTCGTCGCTCGTGGTATAGTTCGATCACCTAACTATTGCGAGGAGAACTACATTGAACACCTCTGACCCACGGACATACATCGAGCGCGACACGGGTTGGCTATGGATGCCGCCACCCAACCGGGAAATGGACGACTCTCGGTTCGCCTTGATTTCGGAGAAGGCGGCCGACAACCTCGAGCGCGCCGCTGGTCGTCGCTGAGAATCAATCGAAAAGAGGCGGTGCTTGTCACGGGCGGCGGCGTCCCTCTCCCTATAGGAGAGAGGGAGACGCTCCGCCACCCGCTCCAATCTGCACCGGATTTTGGGGGTAAAAGTCCAGGTCACGGGCTTGTAAGATACATAACCCCTGGTGGACGCGGTTGTAGCTAACCCGCAGGTCAGAGGCTTGTAACCGCGTCCCGAACCGCGTCCCGACCGCGTCCCGACCGCGTCCCAGGCGGATGCGTCGGACGCGCTAAACGGCATGATGGCACCGCGCTTGTCCGATCACCTCAACCCGAACTAGTCCAGCGTCGACCAGGCGTTGCAATGCAGTATCTATTTCGGCGTCACGACCTGGGACGAGCTTGTGAATCGCCCGCTTAGATGCCCCTGGGTTGCCCTTGACGGCCGCCAGCACGGCATCGTCGCCGTCTGCAGCCACAACTGGCGATTCCGTCGCCTTGGGCGCGGCGTCCGACTTCTTCTTCCCGACCCGCACGACGCCGACTGGTCGATTCGTGGCCGGGTGGAGATAGCTGGAATCGACGATATGGAAGTCCACCGAAGGCTTGCCCGGGACGTCCTTCTGCTTGTCCAGAATTGCTACCCGATTCCCACCCCGGCGCTCCTGAACGTGAATCATCCACTCGGCGTGGTTCTGCTGGCGAGACAGGCCGGCGAGGCTACGGTCCGATTCGTTGGAATGGGCAACCAGGACGACGGAGATCCCATGATACAAAATCTGTGGAAGTGTCTTGGCGAAGATGGCGCCGACATCGCTGTCCACCATGTTCGACCCGTTGGGCCGGACGGAATCCAGCGTGTCGATGATGAGCACAGAACACCGCTCGTTCTCCGCTGCCCGAATGATGGTGTCGGCGGCCTCGGGGTCGGCCAGGTCGAACTCGGCCGGGGCGCTATGGACTAGCCGCCTCCAGGGGTCTTCGTCGGTCTCCTGCTCCCATGCGACGATCCGGTTCGCGACCTGTTCCCGCGGCCCCTCGCACTGCAGGTACATCACCCCGACCGGCTCGTTGACGATGTCGGTGAGCCCCAACCACGGCCGGCCAGTCGCCCAGCAGCAGGCCGCGTCGACCATCAACATGGATTTGCCCGCTTCCCGTAACCCGTAGACGATTCCTACGCTTCCCCCCGGGACGATGAAATCTCCGCCGGCCGACAGGGGCGGGTCGGGCTCGGTGTCGTCGGGTTCGGCCACTGCAATTAGGAGGGGGTTATTGACCCGCTCGAGCCTCCGCTCCATCTCTATTTTCGCCTCGAACGCTTCCTTGCGCTTGGCGGCCTTGTCCTCGGCTACGGCTTCCCGCGTTTCTCGCCACTCCCTCTGCTCGGCTGGTTGCAGGAGTTGCCAGCGGCGTCGGGCCGTCTCGAGGTAGTCGGCCTCGTCATAGTCCGGGGGGAGGTTGGTCTGTCTCGCTTCACGGATTAGGGCGGGCCGCTCTACGTCGGTCAGATCGCCCCACGGAATCCGCTCGTCGGCGGTGGCCGCCCCTTGACTAACTGGGTATTGGGTGTCATCTTGAGGCATAAGGTTTCCAATCAGGAGTTGGTAACTAGACGACGGTCGGGGTTGAGTTCCCGGCCGTTCGTCGCGTGTGGGTGGATGTTCGAAAAACGGTGTCGCGCACGTCACCGACCTCGTCGTCGGCACTCACGACGCAGCCTGCTCCTCGAGCCAGGATTCGAGGTCGTCCGCGAAGTAGGCGACCCTGCGACCGAGCTTGAATGACCGAGGCCCCCTGCCGACATGTCGCCAGAACCTCAGCGTCTCTTCTGGCGTCCTCAGCCTCTCCGCAGCCTCTGGCAAAAGCAGTACCTGGCGTTCCATGGGTGCCTCCTCTAATCTCAACCGGGTTAAATTTCAACCCCTCTAACCTTAATGTATCAGCGGTGACTACTTGCTGTCAACCATGGTGGGGGTGTATAACATACCCATGACAGATATTCCCAGCACTGAGGCGATTTTCGGTGAGACAGTTCGTCTGCTTCGGCAGGAGAGGGGCTTGTCGCAGGACGATTTGGCCGCGGCGATGCGCGCCGAGGGATTCGACTGGCATCAGACGACGACCTCCAAGACAGAGGCGGCCCAGCGGCCCATCCGCCTGAACGAGGCGAAGGCGCTCGCCGACATCCTCCGAATGCGCCTGTCCGCCATGTTGAGGGGCATCGATGCCGATTACCTGGATTTGCAGAAGCGGCTCGAGGCAGCGCAGCTCGCCAAGGCTCGGGCGGATCAGGACATCCAAAGGCTGGAAGTGGAGTCCTTTTTCTGGACACTCGGCGAGGTCGAACCCGATGAGGAGGCAGACGATGGCGAGCATTAGTCAGCTACCTAGCGGCAAGTGGCGAGCCCGGTACCGCGACGAGGCCGGCAAGCAGCACGCGAAGCACTTCCCGCGGAAGGTCGACGCTCAGCGTTGGCTCGACGAGGTCACGACCGCAGTCGTCACCGGCATGTATGTCGACCCGTCGGCCGGCAAAGTGACGTTCGCCACGTTCTACGCGGACTGGTCCACTCGCCAGGTGTGGGCACCCGGCACCCGTAGGGCGATGGACCTAGCGGCCGGCTCCGTCACGTTCGGGTCACTACCCCTCGGTACCGTGAGGCGCTCGCACGTCGAGCGATGGGTCAAGGGCATGGAGGTCCGCAAACTGGCCCCCGGTACCGTGCACACCCGGATGAACAACGTCCGCTCCGTGCTCCGGGGCGCGGTCGGCGACAAGGTGATCCCGTCTGACCCGAGCAAGGGCGTCAGGCTCCCCCGTCGCCGGCGTGCCGCGGCTGCAATGACTGTCCCGACAGTCGCACAGGTCGGGCAGCTCCTGGTCGTCGCTGACGGACCGTTCCGGGCATTCATCGGACTGTGTGCCTTCGCTGGACTCCGTCTCGGCGAAGCGGCCGGGGTACAGGTCGGAGACATTGACTTCCTGCGGCGCACCCTGTCTGTCGATCGACAGATTCAAAGAGATGGCCGCGGATTCGAGGTACGGGAGCCGAAGCACGGTTCGGAGCGCACGGTCTACCTCGCCCCGGACCTGGTGGCGATGCTCACCGAGCACGTCCGGCTACACCGGCCCGGAGATGACCCGACGCGGTGGCTCTTTACTGGCGAGGGTCAGGACCCACCGCACCAAAACACGGTCGGCCATCGGTGGCGGGCGACTCTCAAAAAGACCGGCATCGAGGGGCTCAGGCTCCACGACTTGCGCCACTTCTACGCTTCCGGGCTCATCCACCACGGTGCGGACGTGGTGACTGTCCAGCGGGCTCTAGGGCACGCTCAGGCGACCACGACGCTCAACACCTACTCGCACCTGTGGCCCAAGGCAGAGGACCGGACCAGGGCAGCGGCGCAGTCGATGATGACCGAGGCCCAGTCCGTAGTGCCTGCTGCTGGTGAGGACTCTGTGAGGACTCCGGGTAGCAAGTAGCCGTCTGAACTGGGAGAACGTGCTCCACTACACGTTGAAGCGGAACTCCACGACGTCCCCGTCCTGCATCACGTACTCCTTGCCCTCCATCCGGGCCTTGCCCGCCGCCTTCACCGCGGCCACCGAGCCGGCCTCGACCAGGTCGTCGAAGCCGATGACCTCGGCCTTGATGAAGCCCCGCTCGAAGTCGGTGTGGATCACACCGGCAGCCACCGGGGCCGTGTCGCCGATGTGGATGGTCCAGGCCCGCGTCTCTTTCGGCCCTGCCGTCAGGTAGGTCTGGAGGCCCAGGGTGTGGAACCCGACGTGCACCAGCTGGACCAGGCCCGACTCCTCCTGCCCGTAGCCGGCCAGCAACTCGGCCGCGTCCTCGGGGTCGAGGGCGGCCACCTCGGCCTCGATCTGGGCGCACAGCACGACTGCGTCGGCCGGTGCGACCAGAGCCCGGAGCTCGGCCTGCAGGTCGTCGTCGCCGAGGGCACCCTCATCGACGTTGAACACATAGATGAACGGCTTGGCGCTCAGCAGGTGGAGGTCGGTCACCAGCCCGGGGTCGATCTCGCCCGCGGCGATGGCCGAGGACACGGTGCGCCCGGCGTCGAGTATCTCGCGGGCCCGCTCGGCGGCGCGCAGCTGGGGTACCAGGTCGGGCTGCTTGCGCGACTCCTTGGCCAGCTTGGTGATCCGGTTGTCGACGGTCTGGAGGTCGGCCAGGATCAGTTCGGTGTTGACGGTCTCGATGTCGGCGGCCGGCTCGATGCGCCCGTCCACATGGATCACGTCGGGATCTTCGAAGACCCGGACCACCTGGCAGATGGCGTCACTCTCGCGGATGGCGGCCAGGAACTTGTTGCCCAGCCCCTCGCCCTCCGACGCGCCTTTCACGATGCCGGCGATGTCCACGAAGGTGACCATGGCCGGCAGGATCTCCTTCGAGGAGAAGATCTCGGCCAGGACGGCGAGACGCCCGTCGGGGACGGCTACCACCCCCACGTTGGGCTCGATGGTGGCGAAGGGGTAGTTGGCGGCCAGGACCTCGTTGCGGGTCAAGGCGTTGAACAGCGTGGACTTCCCCACGTTGGGGAGACCGACGATGCCGATGGAGAGTCCCACGGGTGCTTCCTCCGATGTCGCCGCCGGCGCCGGCCGGCGGTGGGTCAGGGCGCGAGCGTAGGTGATGGCCGTGCCAGGCGGTACCCGGCGTACCGCCCACCCCCGGGGGCAGGTCAGGCGAGCGGTGCGACCAGGTACTCGCTCATGGTCGAGCTGCGCAGCCGGCCGAGGTCGAGGCACGCGGTCACGCTGTCGAGCATCCGGCCCACGTTGACACCGAGCTCCTCGTCGGTGGCGGCGTTGAAGAACAACTTGGGGTCGGCCACGTGTTCGACCGAAGGCCATCCCTCCTCGACGATGCCGCCGACCTCGGGCGCGCCCTCGGTGAGGGACCGCACGACCTCGTTGCGCACGTAGCGGGTCCGGGGCTGGAGCTCGCCCGACACCGGCGACTGGGTGCCGTGCCACCGGGTGATCCATTCGCGGTAGTCGAGGCCCTCGGGCCGGTAGATGAGGGCAACGGTCAGAACGCCGGGCGACCGCTCGCCGTCGGGCCAGTCGCGCGGCTGTGCGTACGGGGTCGTCCCGTAGTCGTCGTACAGCGACTCGACGACCAGGTAGGAGGCGGTGGGCTGGCGCAAGGCGGCCAGAGCGGCGTCGATGTCGGCGGTGCGCTCGTAACAGTCGAGCCACATCGACACCTCGGCCACATGGGGGTGCTCGCCCTCGGGGGCGGGTGCCGGTGACGGTGCCCGGTCGGCGGCGGCATCGTGCACATTGAAGGTCACGGCGCGGGCGCCGCCCCGACGCAGGCGCGGCACCGTGTCCTCGATCAGCTGGTGGCGCAGGGCCTCGCCCGATTGGGCATCGCCCGGACCCCAGACCAGTGCGATGACCTTCTCCACCGCGGTCCCCTCAGTCCCGGGTGCTCGCCGCGCCGTGCGCCGCAGGCACCCGGCAGGCGCCGTCGATGTCGAACACCTGGTTGAAGCGACCGAGGGCCAGCCACGAGCCGACGCACAGGGCCAGGTCGACCAGTTCGTCGTCGGTGTAGGCGTTGTGGCACCGGTCCCAGAACGCCGCGTCCATACTCAGGTGGTCGGTGGCGTAGCGCCGGGCGAACTCTGCAGCCAGTCGCTCGCGTTCGGTCAGCGCGGCGTCGTCGCCGGATCCGACCGCCGCATAGTACGACTCGGGCACCTCGTCGGCCGCCGCCCCCCGGGACGGGACGTCGCGTGCAGTCCGCCAGTCCAGGCAGAGCGCACACTGGTTGATGCGGGCCATGGTGATGCGGGCCGCCTCGAACTCCCGCAGCGACAGGCTCGAGTGCTCGTAGACGGCGCTGGAGTACCCGGCCGCCGCCGACGTCAGCGGCGGCGCCAGCGCCGTCCATACGTGGATCAGGGGATCCGAGGCAGCGGGGACGGTCACGTTGGGCATCAGGTCCTCCTCGACGGTCGGCCGCGTCGGACGGGCGACTGCCCGGTCACGATCCGGCGGCGGCGGGCAGCCGACGGATGACCCGTCCGGCCAGCCCGGACACATACTGCTCCCACCGCCGGTCGCCCAGCAGCCAGAGCCACAGCTCGCGGCGGTCGGCTACGACGATGTCGACGAACTCCTCACGCGAGCACCCGGCCGGCTCCAACGCGGGCTGCCACAGGCTCCACAGCAGGACGCCGATGCAGATGTCGTCGCTGAACCCCTCGCGCCAGTCGCCTCCGGCCAGCAGGGCGTCGCGCAGCCCGACCCGCAGGGCCTCGGGCTCCTCGGGGAACTCGAGTCTGGGGCCCTGGGTCGGCTCGATGCGTTCCTCGACGTCGGTCACCGGCACCACGCTACCCCGCACTTGCGCACCCGGGCCGCTCAGCGGTCGGCGACGACCGGGGCCCGGTCGGTGCCCTCGTAGGTGGCCACGTGCTCGGCGTAGTCGATGAACAGGGGCGCGTCGGGGTCGAAGGGGCGACGCAGGCTGTCGAAGGCCACCCGCTTGTCGAACGCGTCCAGCTTGACCAGGGCCTCAGGGCTGTCGAGCTCCCGGAAGTCGAGGCGGCCGCGGGCGTTGTCGAGGGCCCGGTGCCCCCGCTCGGTCCGCACCAGCACACTGCTCCAGCCGTCGATCGCCCCCACGCTGCCGATCGACAGGTCGGCGCTGCGACCGAGGAAGTCGGCACACTCGTCGCAGCCCTTCAAGGCGGCACCGTGGAAGTTCTTGATGGGCTCGTCCACGGCCAGCTCGCCGTCGCGGTACTCGACGATCATCTTGCCTCGGATCACGTCCACCTTGGAGACCCGGTCGATGTCGATGCCGCGGTCCTTCTGGAGCAGGTCGAGCATCAGGCCGCGATAGTCGAAGCTCTTGGTGCACAACAGGGCGATGGTGAGCACCACGGCGTCGATGCGGTGGGCGCCCGACGGCCAGCGGCGGGCCTGCATGGCCCGGATGCCCTGGATCTCGCACGGCGTACCGACCACGGCGATCTTCGGCTTGGCCGGCAGGTCGTAACGGGACAGGTCCAGCTCGGCCAGAGCCATGGTCTGGTTGTAGTAGCTGCCCGCCGCGTCGGTGATCTCCTTGGCCGTGGTGGCCAGGTGGGAGACGCCCTTCCAGGGCTCCTCGGGATCGTCGCTCGGGCGGGTGACCACGGCTCCGTCGATATCGCCGGCGGCCAGGGCGGCGATCAGCAGGGCCGACACCACCCCGCCGTCCTGGGCCCCGTCCGCCCGAGCCCCGGCCCGCACGGAATAGGCCTCGGTGACGGCACCCAGTCCGTCGCCCGGGGGACCCCCGGTGATCTTCCAGTAGGTGTCGGACGCGTCGACCCGTTCGACCGAGGAGGCGGCCACCTCGTCGGCGGTGGCCCCGGGCATGATCGTCGAGGGTGGCCACAAGGCCTCGTAGCGGAGCCCACCGCGGGGGCAAAAGTCCCAGCAGAGCGAGCAGCCCGTGCACATCTTGACCAGCTCGGGCAAGTCGGTGTCCTCGTCGACGCCGATGGAGTTCGACGGGCACGCGGCCACGCACGTGCCGCACTGGATGCACCGCCCGGCGTCGATGACGCCCGCCTGCAGCTCGAAGAACCAGGTCTTGCCCGGCGGCTCCTCGATCCCGTTGATCTCCTGGCGGATCCGGTAGGCCTTCACGAGGCACCGCCCGGCTTCGTGGTGAGGGCGACCGGGGTGCCGGTCCCCTCGGCTGCCAAGGTGGTCCGCAACTCGTCGTTCGGGACCCGGCGGGCCCAGTTGTAGAACGGCTCGTCGGCACGGCGCTCGGACTGGTAGCGGCGCACCACCCGAAGTAGTGCGTCGGGCACGTCATTGACGGGGCGGGCGTTCTCGATCCAGTCGATGAAGCCGGCGTCGGCCCCGAGCGAGCCCCCCATCCCGATGTCCACCCCTTCGGCCAGGTGGTTGCCCACCTTGGCGACGTCGCCCCGGAACCCGATGTCGGCGATCTGGGGCTGGGCGCAGCTGGCCGAGCAGCCCGAGAAGTGCATCCGGATGATGCCGGCGTCCTCACCCTTGGGCGAGTACCCGCCCGGTGTGGGGGCCGCACCCACCGGCTCGCCGGCCAGCTGGTCGTCGAGGAACCGGGCCCACTTGACGGCGCGCTCCTTGGTCTCGACGATGGCGTAGCGGCAGAACTCTGACCCGGTGCAGGCCACGACGCCCCGGCTGAACGGCCCGGGGAAGGGCGAGTATTTGGCCAGGAGGTCCTCGGCCAGCAGCGCGTCGACGTTGTTGCCGTGGACACCGGTCAACGTGAAGTTCTGGTCGGTGCCCAGCCGCAGGGTGCCGTCCCCGTAGGTTTCGGCCAGCCGGGCCACCTCGACCAGCTCCATGCCCTGCATGCGTCCGACCGGGACGGAACAGCCGACGTAGAAGAAGCCGTCCTCCTTCTGGCGGTGCACACCCACGTGGTCGCCCCGGTAACGGCGGGTCAGCTCCACACCGGCCGGGACCAGGTCGAATCCGGCCCTCTTGGCCAGCTCGTCCCGGAAGCCCTCGGGGCCGAGCTCCTGGACCAGGTAACGCATGCGGGCCAGGCCCCGGTTCTCGCGGTTGCCGAGCTCGCCGAAGAGCTGCGCGATGGCCCGGGTGACCTCGACCGCCTGGTCCTGGGCCACGAACACGTCGATGTCCGAGGCCATCCGCTCGCCGTCGGACAGCCCGCCGCCGACCAGCAGGTTGAAACCGAGGGAGCCGTCACCGGCCCGGGCCGGCCACAGGCCGATGTCGTTGATCTCGGCCTGGGCGCAGTCCTCGAGGCAGCCCGACACCGAGATCTTGAACTTCCGGGGCAGGTTGGCGTACTCGCGGTTGCCGGTGAAGAACGCCGACACGGCACGGGCCACGGGAAGGGCGTCGAAGGCCTCGTCGGCGTCCACCCCTGCGACGGGGCAGCACAGGACGTTCCTGGCCGAGTCGCCGCAGGCCTGCACGGTGGTGAGGCCGACGGCTGCGAACCGGCGCCAGATGCGGGGGATGTCCTCGATCCGCAGCCAGTGGATCTGGATGGTCTGGCGGGTGGTGATGTCGGCGTACCGGGACCCGAACATCCGCGACTCGGTGCCGTCGGGACCCTCGCCGAAGGCGTCGGCGGTGACGCCGATCTCGCAGGCCTGCGGAGCGGTCAGGAAGCCCCCTGGCACCTTGACTCGCATCATGAAGGCGTCGCCCCCCTGCTTCTGGGGGTAGATGCCGGCCCACTTCAGGCGTTCGACCTCGCCCGGCACCTTGGCGATGCCGGCCGGACCCTCCTTCGAGTAGGTGTCGATGATGGCGTCGGCGATCTCGAGGGGGTGGCGTGCCAGCTTGAGCAGCTCGATCTCGTTGAGCTCCCCCGTCGTCCGGTAGGGGTTGACGAACGGCATCGGGCGGTCCGTCCCGCGCAGGTTCAGCCCGTAGAGCTCGTCGCGGTCCTTGGTCATCTCAACAACCGATCATGTTAGACGTGGAGCCCGCATTCGACCTTGTCGGAGTCGGCCCACCGTCCGGCCCGCAGGTCCTCCCCCTCGGCCACCGGCCGGGTGGTCGGGGCGCACCCGATGGACACGTAGCCCTGGGAGCGCAACGGGTGCTGGGGGACGTCGTGGTCGACGGCGTAGCCCACCAGGTCCTGATGGGTCCACGTGGCCAGCGGGTTGATCTTCACCATGCCCCAGCTGTCGTCGTAGGCCACGATCGGCGCGTGGCGCCGGGTCGGGGCGTCCGAACGCTTCAGCCCCGTCACCCATCCGTCCTTGCCGGACATGGCGGCCCGCAGGGGGCGGACCTTGCGGAACTCGCAGCACTGCGCGGTCCCGCACGGATGGGCCTCGGCCCCGGCGATCGGATGGGCGATCGTGAGATTCAGGTCGTAACGCGACCGGACGGCCTCCACGTACTCGAGCGTCTCATCGAAGTGGGAGCCGGTGTCGAGGAAGATCACTTCGATGTCCGGTTCGACGGCCACGGCGATATCGATCAGCACCGCCTCCTGGAACGAGCACGACATGGCGAGCTTGGGTCCGAACCGCTCCACGGCCCAGGCCACGATGAGCCCGGCGGGTGCCGTTTCGAAGGCGAGCGACTGTTCAGTCATCTCGGTGCGCAACCGCGAGATCGCAGGATCGATCGCCAGCTCGGCCAGCCTCGTCCGGTTGTCCACCACGCTCAGCTTCACGTCGTCACTCCCTCTTCCGCCCGGAGCGGGGGTCCGCTGTCGTGCGGCCCTCCATCTCCAGCCTCCGGCACCTTCGATCTGCCCCCCGGAGTGCCGATCCACGCTTCTCGTGCACTATACATGACTAACCCGATCAGCTTTTAAAACATTCGCGGCAGATCAGACGTTCCCGACGGGTCCGGAGGGATTAGGGGACAAGGGGTGGCAGGGGGCTCAGCCTCCAGGCACATCCCTCCAGGCACGACCCTGTAGGCAAGAATAAGGGTGGACAGCATCTCGGCGACCTCGGGCCGCCGCTCGCACCACGCCATCAATTCGATCCCCATGGCCCCCACCCCCACCTCCAGCCCCGGCCCGGGCCACCCCGCCTCCGAGCGCCCGCCGGCCTTTCCCGTGGAAGTCGTCCTCGATGGGGCCTCGTGCCTGGTAGTGGGGGCGGGGCCCGTAGGAGCCCGCAAGGCCCGCGGCCTGCTGGCGTCCGGCGCCCGGGTGACCGTCGTCGCCCCTCGGATCGGTGCCCACATGAAGGCGCTGGCCGCCGACCCGTCGCCGGGCACGCTCGTCGTCGAGGTGCGACCCTACCGGTCCCCCGAAGCGGCGGACCACCTCCTGGTGGTGTCGGCTACCGGGGACCCGGCCGTCGACGCCGTGGTGGCCGCCGACGCCGTAGCCGCTGGAACGCTGGTCAACCGGGCCGACTCGGGGGGCGACGGCACGGGGCCCACAGCCGGGTCGGTGCGATTCCCCGGCGTCCACCGCGACGGCCCGGTCACTCTGACCGTGTCCACCGCCGGGTCCGGACCGGCGTTGGCACTGTGGCTGCGGGCCCGTGCCGCGGCTGCCCTCGGACCAGATGTCGCCTTGCTGGCCCGGCTCGTCGCCGAGGCTCGCACGGCCCTGCAGGACACCGGTCGGGCCACGGATTCGATTGACTGGGGTCCCGTCCTCGACGAGGTCGCCCCCTTGGTGGCTGAGGGACGCCTCGACGAGGCCCGTCGCTCGTTGGCGCGCCTGACCGGTGTCTGAGGCACCCGTATCTGAGGCACCCCGGGCGCCTCACCCGCTCGGGCGGTACCTGGCAACCCCCGGTGTCTGTAGGGTTGAACCGTGAGTCACGTGCCGACCCTCGCGGTCGCCGACATCGACCTGTCGGACATGGAGTTCTGGGGACGCCCACCCGCCGAGCGGGACGCAGCGTTCGCCGTCCTGCGTGCCGAGCGGCCGATCGCCTTCTTCGAGGAGCCCGACCTGGCCAGTTCCTCCGCCCTCGCCTTCCCTCGGGGCCCCGGATACCGGGCCATCACCCGCCATGCCGACATCACCGAGATCAGCAGGCACCCGGACATCTACTCGTCGGGCAAGGGCGCGCTCAGCATCATCGACCTTCCCCAGGAGATGGTCGAGTTCTTCGCAGGAATGGTGTCGACCGACAATCCCCGCCACGCCCGCCTCCGTCGCATCGTGTCCGCTGCCTTCAGCCCCCGCCACATCAAGGCCATCGAGGAGGGCATCGAGCAAGTGGCCGTACGCCTCATCGACCGTTCGGCCGACCTGGGCGAGTGCGACTTCGTCACGTCGTTCGCCGCCCCTCTCTCCCTCGAGATCATCTGCGACATGATGGGCCTGCCCCCCTCCGAGCACGACACGGTGTTCCGCTGCTCCAACGTCATCGCCTCGTCGGGCGATGCCGAGTACCTGGCGGCAGGGAGCGATCCCCTGCAGGCCATGCTCGAGGCCGGACAGGTGCTGACCGCCCTCATGACCGACCTGGCCGCCTACCGGATCGACCACCCGACCGACGACCTGACCACCGCCCTCATCTCGACCAACATCGACGGCGAGGCGTTGTCCAACGCCGAGCTGGCCTCGTTCTTCATCCTCCTGCTGACGGCCGGCAACGAGACCACCCGCAACGCCATCTCCCATGGGATCCTGGCCCTCACCGAATACCCCGACCAGCGCGCCATCTGGCAGGCCGACCCGCTGCGGGTGGCCGCCACCGGCGTCGACGAGGTCGTGCGGTGGGCCAGTCCGGTCATCTGGATGCGGCGCACCGTCACCGAGGACACCGTCCTGTCCGGCGAGGAGTTGCACCCCGGCGACAAGGTGGTCCTCTACTACGCATCGGCCAACCGGGACGAAGCGGTGTTCGACGACCCCTACCGGTTCGACGTGCTGCGCAACCCCAACCCCCACCTCGGATTCGGGGCGGCCGGTCCCCACTTCTGCCTGGGCGCCCACCTCGCCCGCCGGGAGATCGACGTCATGCTCCGGGAGCTACTGACCCGGCTGCCCGACATCGAGGTGTCCGGCGAGCCCGACTGGGCCCAGTCCCGGTTCGTCAACGGGATCAAGCACCTGCCCTGCCGGTTCACGCCGGCCCGCCTCACCTCGGCGTAGGGCTCCCCACCACCGCTCAGGGCTTGGCCGCCATCAGCACGGCGACCGCCACCAGCATCACCGCACACCCCGTGGCCACCAGTCCCGCCCGCAGGCATCGGGCCTCCACCGCGGCACCCGACTCACTCTGCCCCCCATCGGGAACGCCGCCACCGTCGGCGGAGGCAACCGCCTGCTGCAGACGGCGCTCGTGCGGCCACAGGACAGCTTCGGCCACCACGGCCACCGCCGCCCACGCCGCCGTCCCGAGCGAGACCCAGGTATCGGACCAGCTCCACTCGCCCCCGCTCATGGCGATCAGTACGGCCCCCAGGACGGGCACCGCGAACAGCACCCGGCCGGCCCAGTTGACTCCGGGCCGGTAGTAGCGGACCAGGACCTCCGGCACCGGGCCGCCGCGGCGGAGGGCACCCCGCAGGGCCATGGCGAATCCCCCGGCGACCGCCACGGCCACCAGTGCGGCCGCCGCCGCCAGCACGTGGGCCAGCAGCACGAGGTCGTAGGTGGCGGAGTTCTGGTTGACGGAGGCCACCGTCGCGGCGGCCACCGTCGAGAGGGTGAGGGACACGCCGCGATTCTCGCACCACCGGACGGTGCGCCATCCGGACCCCCCTGCACCGCTTCCGGCCACGGAATTGCTAGGTTGGACGCAGGTCGACGTCCTGTTCGGCGGCACAGGCCCGTTCCGGGTTAGACGACGGATACCGAGGTGGCAGGCAGGTGTGCAGACATGACCGACGATCGCTGAGGAGCACCGCACCCCTCTGATGAACCAGCTTCGACTCGATCCCCTGACGGGGCGATGGGTGGTGGTCAGCACCGAGCGCGCCAACCGCCCCCGGGCCTTCGCCCCCCGCATCGCCTCCATCCAGGCCGATACCTCGTCGCCGTGCCCCTTCTGCCCGGGCAACGAGGAGTCCACCACCCCCACCCTCGAGACGCTCGGCCCCGACGGCCAGTGGCGGGTCCGGGTCGTCCCCAACAAGTACCCGGCCTTCGAAGGCGACGCACCGTTCGTGGTCACCAACCGCGGGCCGGTCTTCACCCAGGCCTCGGCCGGCGGCATCCACGAGGTGCTCGTGCTGTCCCCCGACCACCAGAACTCGTGGTCGATGCTGAGCGACGACCAGACCGGTGCGGTGATGCGGGCGATCAGCGACCGGATCGGCGAACACGCGTCCATTCCCGGCCTGCGCTACAGCCAGGCCATCGTGAACGCCGGACGCGAGGCCGGCGCGTCGATCGAGCACCCGCACGGCCAGCTCCTCGGGATGTCGTTCGTCCCCCGCGAGCTCGTCGAGGAGCAGGCCGGCTTCGCCCGGTTCGCCGGCCGGTGCCTGCTGTGCACCACCGTCGATGCCGAGGAGAACGTCGGGTACCGGGTCATCTACTCCGACGAGCAGGTCCTGGTGGTGTGCCCCTTCTGGAGCGGCTCCCCCTACGAGATGCTGGTGATCCCCCGGGCCCACGGCCCCCACCTGCACCACAGCCCGACGACCGACCTGCTGGCCGTGGGCCGGGCACTCACGATCGCCCTCGGACGCCTGCGCAACGTGCTCGGCGACGTGGCCTACAACCTGGTCTTCCACTCCGCCCCGTACCGGGCACCCGAGCCGTACCACTGGCACGTCCACGTGGTACCGAAACTGACCACCGTCGCCGGGTTCGAGCTCGGCACCGGGGTGCTGATCAACATCGTCAATCCCGAGCAGGCGGCCGAAGAACTCGGCGCCCAGCAGCCCGTGGCCAACACCGGCTGAATCGGCCCGACCCGGACCCGCCGGACCCGCTCAGATCTGCTCAGATCTGCTCAGCTCAGATCAGCTCGAAGGAGAGCGAACCGTAGGGCCCGAGGGTGACAGCGTAGGGCTCGGTGCCGATGAGAGGGAACGCCACCCTGCCGAGCAGCTCCACCGGCTGGCGCCCTGCCCACTCGGCCGCGTCGATGGTGGCCGGCTGGGCCGAACGGCTGAGGTTGTGCACGCACAGCACCGCGTTGTTCCGCTCCCGATCCGACTCGGGTGCCCGGCGGTCGGTGCGCACGAAGGCCAGCACCGAGGGGTTGGCCGAGGTCACCATCTGGACCGAGCCGGTGCCGAACACCGGGAACTGCCGACGGACGGCCAGCATCCGGCGCATCCAGTGCAGGAACGAGCTCGGGTTCCGTTGTTGGGCCTCGACATTGACCCCGGCGTAGCCGTAGATGGGGTCCATCAGCGGTGGCAGATAGAGCTGGGCGAAGTCGGCGCGGCTGAACCCGCCGTTGCGGTCGGGCGACCACTGCATCGGGGTCCGCACCGAGTCGCGGTCGCCCAGGTAGAGGTTGTCTCCCATCTGGATCTCGTCGCCGTAGTAGAGGACGGGGCTGCCCCGGAGCGTGAAGAGTATGGAGAAGAGCAGCTCCGACAGCCGCCGGTCGCGGTCGAGCAGAGGGGCCAGGCGGCGGCCGATCCCCATGTGCCGCTTCATGCGCGGGTCCTTGGCGTACTCGGTGAACAAGAAGTCCCGTTCCTCCTCGGTCACCATCTCGAGGGTCAGCTCGTCGTGGTTACGCAGGAAGATGGCCCACTGCCCGCCCGACGGGGCATCGGGGGTCTGGGACAGGATCTCGGTGATCGGGTAGGCCTGCTCACGCCGCACGGCCAGGAACAACCGGGGCATCAGGGGGAAGTTGAAGCACAGGTGGCACTCGTCGTCGTCCCCGAAGTAGTCGGCCACGTCGGTCGGCCAGCCGTTGGCTTCGGCCAGCAGGATGCGGCCCGGGTAGCGGGTGTCGAGCTCGGCCCGGACCCGCCTGATGAAGGCGTGGGTTTCGGGCAGGTTCTCGCCCGCCGTGCCGTCACGCTGATACAGGTAGGGGACGGCGTCGAGGCGGAACCCGTCGAGGCCGAGGTCGAGCCAGAACCTGACCACCTCCAGCATGGCGTCGGCCACGTCGGGATTGTCGTAGTTGAGGTCGGGCTGATAGCCGTAGAAGCGGTGCCAGTAGTACTGCTCCCGCACCACGTCGTAGGACCAGTTCGACCGTTCGACGTCGATGAACACCACCCGGGCCTCGGGCCACCGCAGGTCGTCGTCGTTCCACACGTACCAGTCGGCCTTCGGGTTGTCCCGGCTCTGGCGGGACTCGACGAACCACGGGTGCTGGTCCGAGGTGTGGTTGATGACCAGATCGGCGATGACCCGGATGCCCCGGGCGTGGGCCTCGACCAGCAGGGCCTTGATGTCGTCGACCGAGCCCGACTCCGGGTGGACCGAGAAGTAGTCGCTGATGTCGTAGCCGCCGTCGCGCAGCGGCGATGGGTAGAAGGGCAGCAGCCAGATGCAGTCGACGCCCAGCCACTGCAGGTAGTCGAGCTTGGCGATGAGCCCCGGGATGTCGCCCACCCCGTCGTTGTTGCCGTCGAAGAAGCCCCTGATGAAGACCTCGTAGAAGACGGCGCGTTGGAACCAGAGCGGATCGTCCTCGGGCGACGGCAGCGGTCCATCCGGCAGTGTCGGCACGACGGTCATCAGCGCACGCTATCCGACGGCAAACAGGTGTCCGATGCTTCGCGGTGAGACTCGGTCGGCACGGACGGGACTCGTCACTCAGGCGTCGGGCAACAAGCCGTCCAGCAGCCGGTCGGCCGCCTCGTAGGGGTCGAGGACACCCGACAACAGGTCGGCCACCACCCCGGCGAAGCGGTCCTCGGCCAGGAGGGCATCGAGCTGCTGGCCCACGCGGGTCAGCAGGATCTGGTGGAACTCGCGGGCCAGGCGCCGGCGGCGGGATTCATCGAGGTCGCCGCCCTCGATCAGGTGGGCCCGATGCTCCCCGATGATCGTCCACAGCGCGTCGACGCCGTTCCCGGCCGTGGCCACCGTCTCCACGATCGGCGGGCGCCAATCACCCAGTTGGGTGAGCTCGAGCATGAGCTCGAGGTCGCGCCGCGTCTCGCGCGCGCCGGGGCGGTCGGCCTTGTTGATGACGAACAGGTCGGCGATCTCCAGCAGGCCGGCCTTGTTGGCCTGGATGGCATCGCCCCACCCCGGGTTGACCACCACGACCGTCGTGTCGGTGGCCGCCGCCACCGCCACCTCCTGTTGGCCCACCCCCACCGTCTCGAGCAGCACCACCGGCACGCCGACCGCCGAGAGGACCCGCACCGCGTCGGGCACGGCCACCGCCAGACCGCCCAGGTGGCCGCGGGTGGCCATGGAGCGGATGAAGACGTTGTCGTCGAGGGCGTGGTTCTGCATGCGCACCCGATCGCCCAGGATGGCCCCACCGGAAAACGGGGACGACGGGTCGATGGCCAGCACCGCCACCCGGTCGCTGCCGTCGAGCCCTCGCTCGCGGGCCTGGTTGATCAGCTGGTCGGTGAGCGTCGACTTGCCGGAACCGGGCGCCCCGGTGATGCCCACGGTGTACGCCTGGCCCGGCGATCGGTAGGCGATACCGGCCACCTCGCGGGCCCGGTCGCCCCCCCGCTCGACCAGCGACAACAGCCGGGGCAGGGCCACCCGGTCGCCGGCCCGGGCACGCGCGAACAGCGAGGCGGCGTCGACGTTGCGGTGGGCGGCCATGGAGGAAGGAGCGTATCCGGGGCGGGACGGAATCGTTAGGCCCGCACGACGTCGGCGCCAAGCGACACGAGCTTGCCGTCGAGGTCCTCGTAGCCGCGGTCGATGTGATGGGCGTCGCTGATCACCGTCTCGCCGTCGGCCACCAGTCCGGCCAGGACGAGTGCGGCCCCGGCCCGGACGTCGAAGGCCCGCACCGGTGCCCCCGACAGTCGGCCCACCCCCCGGACCACCGCGTGGTGGCCCTCGGTCCGGATCTCGGCCCCCATGCGGCGCAGTTCCTCGACGTAGCGGAACCGGCCGAAGAAGAGGTTTTCGGTGACGATGCCCACGCCCTCGGTGACGGTCAGGAGGGTGACGAACAGCGGCTTGTAGTCGGTGGCAAATCCTGGATAGGGCAGCGTGGCCACGTCGGTGCTGTGCAATCGCCCCACCCCGGCGGCCGAGGCCCGCAATCCGTCGGGTTCAAAGGTGATCTCCATCCCGGTGGTCGTCAGCTTCCGCAGCATCATGTCCATGTGCTCGGGCCGCCCGTCCTCGACCGTCACGTCGCCGCCGGTCAGACCGGCTGCGACCAGGAACGTGGCCACCACCAGGCGGTCGGGGATGACAGCGTGGGGGGTGGGCTCGAGTCGGTCGACGCCCTCCACCTCGATGCGCGAGGTGCCCGCACCGATGATCTTCGCCCCCATGGCGTTGAGGAAGTCGGCGAGGTCCCGCACCTCGGGCTCGCGGGCGGCATTCTCGATGACGGTGGCGCCTTTGGCCAGGACGGCGGCCATCAGCACGTTGTCGGTCCCGGTGTGACTCGGGTACTCGAGCACCACCCGGTTGCCCACCAGGCGGGGGGACCCGCCGACACTCGACTCCACCCGTCCCTCGACGTTGCCGTGCGACGAGGTGAACTCGGCGCCCATGGCCTCGAGGGCCCGCAGGTGCATGTCGATGGGCCGGGGACCGAAGTCGTCACCTCCCGGCATGGACACGCGGGCCCAGCCGCACCGCGTCAGCAACGGCCCCAGGACCACCACCGAGGCGCGCATCTTCTCCACGAGCTCGTAGGGGGCCTCGGGGACGAGTTCGGCCGGCGTGATCACCACCAGCTCGTCGGGGCGCTCTCCACGGGTGACGGAGGCACCCATGGCCTCGAGCACCTCGGCCATGATGTCGACGTCACTGATACGGGGCACGTTGGTCAGGACATGGCGTCCTTCGGCCAGCAGGCAGGCGGCCATCAGCTTGAGGACCGAGTTCTTGGCGCCCCCGGCCCGCACGGTGCCCGACAGCGGACCGCTGGGGGTGACGATGATGCGATCCACGGCCCCCAGTATGGCCGCTGCGCACCTACCGATCCGTCGATGCACGGTGCGACCGGGCGTTGCGCCGATGCCGGCGTCCAGCACCGGTGCCAGCCACTATCGTCGGGTCCCGTGAACGCCATCCCGCAGGCACCTGACCGTAACCTGGCCATGGAACTCGTCCGGGTCACCGAGGCCTCGGCGCTCGCCGCCTCCCGGTGGATGGGCCGGGGGGACAAGAACGGGGCCGACGGCGCCGCCGTCAATGCCATGCGCATCGTATTGTCCTCCATCGCCATGGACGGTGTGGTGGTGATCGGCGAAGGTGAGAAGGACAGCGCCCCGATGCTGTTCAACGGCGAGCGGATCGGCGATGGGACACCACCCAAGGCGGACATTGCCGTGGATCCGATCGACGGCACGACGTCGACGGCGCTCGGACGGGGCGGGGCACTGGCCGTCATCGCCGTGTCCGAAGAGGGCACCATGTTCGACCCGGGCCCCTGCGTCTACATGGAGAAGCTCGCCGTGGGACCCCGGGCGGTGGGCGCCATCGACATCACGCGGCCCGTCAAGGACAACCTCGACGCCGTGGCCAAGGCCAAAGGCACCTCGGTGCGGGATCTGACCGTGGTGATCCTCGACCGACCCCGCCACGACGAAGTCATCGCCGAGGTGCGGAGCACCGGAGCCAGGATCCGGCTCATCACCGACGGCGACGTGGCCGGGGCCATCGCCACCTCCTGGCCCGACACCGGTGTCGACCTGCTGGTCGGGATCGGCGGGACACCGGAGGGCGTCATTGCCGCCGCCGCCCTCAAGTCGATGGGTGGGGAGATCCAGGGCCGCCTCTTCCCCCGCGACGACGCCGAGCGCGGTACCGCCCTCGACCTCGGCTACGACCTCGACGCCGTCCTCACCACCGACGATCTGGTGAAAGGGGACAACTGCTTCTTCGCAGCCACCGGGATCACCGACGGCGAGCTGCTCCAGGGCGTCCGCTACGACGAGTTCGGCGCCAACACACAGTCGCTCGTCATGCGGTCGAAGTCGGGGACGGTGCGGCTCATCGACGCCCGCCACCCGCTCCACAAGCTGTCCGAGTACAGCGCCATCGAATTCGGCTGAGCCTTGGCTCTGCCGGATCCAGCGCTCCGCCGGCGGAGTTGTGCACCCTTCTGGACGTTGACAACTCGCAGTTGCTTGCCCTTCTGGTCTTGGCTAACGTGGCCGTCGGCGATCAAATCGACAACGACGATAGGGCTGATCCCAACGGCGAATCCCTCGGAGGACGGCAACGCTGTCACCATCACCGCTACCGTCAAAGGACAGGACGACAGTTCCTCGTCGAGCCTTGTCGGTCCGCCCCATGGCTTCGTGACATTCTCCATCACCGGTCCGAACGGCAGTCTGACGTGCGCCGGCGGCAACGTGGTCAAGCTCAAGAAGAACGTGGCGACGCAGGGAGCAGTGACCTGTTACCTTCCCGCGGGCAGCCTCACGGATCCGGCGGCGCCCGGAAGTACCGATTACTCGGTTACCGCCACTTACGACGGCGACAGCAACTATGACTCGAGCAGTTCCACCTACACCCAGACGGTGGTTCCGGCTGTTCCCTGATGTCTCGGACGGTGCACCGTGCTGGTCGCGGTGCACCGTTCCGGTTGCGTTCGACCTCGAGCACCGCGGGAAGGCGCAGGGTTGCGACGGCGGGGTCCGGTCCGGGATCACTCCCCTGTGTCCCCCTCTGGCTCGGGCCCTACCCCACGAGGAACGTCCACCGCCCAGGCTCGGTAGCTGACCTCAGGCGGTAGCGGGAGCTGAGGCGTCGACCGCCTCGAGGCGCACCTGGGCCCGCCGCAACGCGGCCTCGGCGGCCACGAGCTGAGGGTCCGGCTCGTCGTCCTCGCCCGGCGTGCGATTGGTGGCACCGCCAAGTTCCGCGACCCGCGCCTCGGCGGCCTCCAGTGCCACCCGGGCGCGGTCGACGTCGATCTCCTCGGCCAGCTCAGCCACACCGATGAGCAGGGTGACCCGGGTGCCGTTGGCATCCGCCTCGGCGTCGGGCGCGTCGAGGTCCACGTGTTGCTCCACCTGGGTGAAGCCGCCGTGGACGGCGACCCGGGCGTCGTCGGTCTCGGGCCGGACCACCCGGACCACGCCGGGCTGGACCGTGCCCACCAGGGGCGTGTGGCCGGCCAGGAACGTGACGTCACCTTCGCCGGTGCGGAGGATCACCTCGGAGGCCATCCCGCTCAGCAGGATGCGCTCGGGGGTGACCAGGTTGATCTGGAAGAGCGAGTCGTCGGCCATGGAACTAGCTACCGATCAGTTGTTGGCGAGGTCATGGGCCTTGGCCAGTACCGACTCGGCGCCGCCCACGTTGAAGAACGCCTGTTCGGGGACGTCGTCGAGGTCGCCGTTGACCAATGCCTCGAAGGACTCGACCGTCTCCTCGACCGGGACGGTCACACCCTTCAGGCCGGTGAACACCTCGCCGACGTTGAACGGCTGCGACAAGAAGCGCTGGACCTTGCGGGCCCGGGACACGGTCACCCGGTCCTCTTCGGACAGCTCGTCGAGGCCGAGGATGGCGATGATGTCCTGCAGCTCCTTGTACCGCTGGAGCACACCCTGGACCCGACGGGCCACGTTGTAGTGGCGCTCGCCCACGATCTCGGGGGCGAGAATGTTCGACGTCGAGGACAGCGGGTCCACGGCGGGGTAGATGCCCAGCGAGGCGATGTCCCGGGACAGCTCGGTGGTGGCGTCAAGGTGGGTGAAGGTGGTGAACGGCGCCGGATCGGTGTAGTCGTCAGCGGGCACGTACACGGCCTGCAGCGAGGTGATCGAGCGGCCCCGTGTCGAGGTGATCCGCTCCTGGAGCTGGCCCATCTCGTCGGCCAGGGTCGGCTGGTAGCCCACGGCCGACGGCATGCGGCCGAGGAGCGTCGACACCTCGGAGCCGGCCTGGACGAACCGGAAGATGTTGTCCACGAAGAGGAGCACGTCCTGGTTCTTCACGTCGCGGAAGTACTCGGCCATGGTCAGGGCGGCCAGGGCCACCCGCAGGCGCACCCCCGGGGGCTCGTCCATCTGGCCGTAGACCAGGGCGGCCTTCTCGATGACGCCGGACTCCTGCATCTCCAGCCACAGGTCGGTGCCCTCACGGGTCCGCTCGCCCACCCCGGCGAAGACCGACACGCCACCGTGGTTGGTGGCCACGCGGTTGATCATCTCCTGGATCAGCACCGTCTTACCCACGCCCGCGCCGCCGAAGAGGCCGATCTTCCCCCCCTGCACGTAGGGCTCGAGGAGGTCGATGACCTTGATGCCGGTCTCGAACATGAGCGCCCGGGGCTCGAGGGTGTCGAAGTCGGGAGCCTGACGGTGAATGTCCCAGTGGTCCTCGACGGCGCCGATGGAGTCGGTGTCGAGGGGCTGGCCCAGCACGTTGAACACGTGGCCGAGGACGGCGTCGCCCACCGGCACCTGCAGGCCGTGGCCCAGGTTGCGCACCTCGGCGCCGCGGGTGAGACCGTCGGTGGCCTTCAGGCAGATGCACCGCACACGGCCGTCGCCGATCTGCTGGGCCACCTCGGCGGTGATGGTCTCGGGGGTTCCCTCGAGCACCACGTCGACCTCGACGGCGCCGTTGATCTCGGGGAGGGAGTGGGGCGGGAACTCGACGTCGATGACAGGCCCGGCGATGGCCACCACGCGGCCGGAGGCCAGCGTCTTGGGCTCGGTGGGCTGGGGGGCGGTGGTGGTCATGAGCGTCGGGCTCCCTTGAGGTCGTCAGTTGCTGCTGGGGTGATGGGTTCGGAGTTCGGTGTGGTGGCGGGCACAGGTCAGACCCTCGTCTCGATGACGAGGCCACCCTCGTCACCCTCGGACCCGGCCCGCAACGCCTCGGCACCGCTGACGATCTCCATGATCTCGGTGGTGATGCTGTCCTGGCGGGCCCGGTTCATGATCCGTGAGTACTTCTTGATGAGCTCGCCGGCGTTGTCCGTGGCGGCAGCCATGGCCCGCTGGCGCGAGGTGAGCTCGGAGGCCGAGGCCTCGAGCAGGGCGGCGAAGATCTGGGTTTCTGCGGCCCGTGGGGCCAGGTCGACGAGCAGGACGGCGGCGTCGGGCTCGAACTCGGTGTAGCCCAGTTTGGTGGCGTCCTCGTGGGCGGCGATGTTGCGGCTGACCCCGTTCTCGTGCTCGTGGTCAGCCTTCTGCTCGGCGTCGCGGGGGTCGACCAGCGGGAGGAGCTGGCGCACCTCCACCATCTGGGAGCCGGCGCTGAGGAACCGGGTGGACACGATGAGCACCTGGTCGACCTCGCCGCCCACGAACGGGGTGACGGCGGCCTCGGCCACCTCGCGGGCGTTGGCGAACGAGGGACGCTCGCTCATCCCGAGGAACGACTGCTCGACCTCCTGGCCGCGGAAGCGGAAGTAGCCCTGGGCCTTCTTGCCCACGGTGACGAGTCGGGTCTCCACGTCGTCTGCGGCCAGGGCGGTGAGCAGGCGCTCCGTGGCCCGGAAGACGTTCGTGTTGTAGCCGCCGCAGAGGCCGCGGTCGGCCACCACGCTGAGCACCAGGACCTTGGCGACCTCCTCGGGGGTGCCGAGCAGACGGCCGGCGGCGGCGGGGTCGCCGAGGGCGGTCTCGAGGACGATGCGGGCCATGCCCTCCTGGTACGGCTTGGCGGCCGCGATCCTGCCCTGGGCGCGCGCTATCTGCGATGCCGCGATCAGCTCCATCGCCTTGGTGATCTTCTGCGTCGACTTGATGCTCTTGATCCGTCGACGGAGGATGCGCTCCTGGCCACCTGCCATCGGTCAGTCGACCTTCCCGGTATCGAACGCGTCGGTAAACTTCTGCAGCGCGTCGGCCAGCCCGTCGCCTTCGGGCAGCTTCCCCGTGCTCCGGATGGTGTCGAGGATGTCGGCGTGGTTGGCCCGGAAGAAGGCGCGTACTTCTGACTCGTAGCGCTGCACCTCGGCCACCGGGATCCCGTCCACATAGCCCTCGGACCCGGCGAAGATCACCAGCACCTGCTCCTCGACCGGCACCGGCTGGTTGAGGCCCTGCTTCAGGAGCTCGGTGAGCCGGTAGCCGCGGTCGAGCTGGGCCTGGGAGACCTTGTCGAGCTCGGAGCCGAACGTGGCGAAGGCTTCGAGCTCGCGGAACTGGGCGAGGTCGATCTTCAACGTGCCGGACACGGACTTCATGGCCTTGACCTGGGCCGCGGAACCGACCCGGCTGACCGAGATGCCGACGTTGATGGCCGGGCGCACACCGGCGTAGAAGAGCTCGGACTCGAGGAACACCTGGCCGTCGGTGATCGAGATCACGTTGGTCGGGATGTAGGCCGACACGTCGCCGGCCTTGGTCTCGATGATCGGCAGGGCGGTCAGCGAGCCGCCGCCGGCTTCGTCGGACAGCTTGGCGGCCCGCTCGAGCAGCCGGCTGTGCAGGTAGAAGACGTCGCCCGGGTAGGCCTCCCGACCGGGCGGGCGGCGCAGGAGCAGGGACATCTGGCGGTAGGCCTCGGCCTGCTTGGACAGGTCGTCGTAGACGATGAGGGCGTGCTCGCCGTTGTCCATCCAGTGCTGGCCCATGGCGCAGCCGGCGTAGGGGGCCAGGTACTTGAACGGGGCAGGGTCGGCGGCGCCGGCCAGTACCACCACGGTGTACTCCAGGGCGCCGTAGCGCTCAAGGGTGGCGACGGTCTGGGCGACCGACGACTCCTTCTGCCCGATGGCCACGTAGATGCACTTCACCCCCAGACCCTTCTGATTGAGGATGGTGTCGATGGCCACCGTCGTCTTGCCGGTCTTGCGGTCCCCGATGATCAGCTCCCGCTGGCCCCGGCCGATGGGGGTCATGGCGTCGATGGCCTTGATGCCGGTCTGCAGCGGCTCACTGACCGGCTGGCGGGACACGATGCCCGGGGCCTGCACCTCGAGGCGCCGGGTCTGCGTGGTGGCGATGGGGCCTTTGCCGTCGAGCGGCTCGCCCAGGGCGTTGACCACGCGGCCGAGCAGGGCGTCGCCCACCCGGACCGAGAGGATGCGCCCGGTCGCCTTGACCAGCTGCTCCTCCTCGAGGCCGGTGTCCTCGCCCAGGATGACGCACCCGATCGTCTCTTCGTCGAGGTTGAGGGCCAGTCCCTCAGTCCCGTCGGCGAACTCGAGGATCTCGTTGACCGCGCAGCCGGGCAGGCCGGTGATGCGGGCGATGCCGTCGCCCACCTCCACGATGCGGCCGACCTGCTCGGTCCCGACCTCGGGCGTGTAGTCGTCGACATACTGCTTGAGGGCAGCGGTGATCTCGTCGGCGTTGATGGTCAACTCAGCCATCGGTTGCATCCCTTCGTGTTGGCGTTCCTGGAATCCGGTAGGCCTCCTCGGAGGCGAGCACGTGCTCCTTCAGCTCGTCGAGCCGGTGGCGGGTGCTGGAGTCCACCAGCAGGTCGCCGACCTGGACGACCACACCGCCGAGCAGCAGCGGGTCCACGGTCACCTGCAGGTCGACCGGGTTGCCGGTCAGGTGGGCCAGCGCGTCGCTGAGGTCGCGCTGCTGGTCGTCGCCCACCGTGTCGGCGGCGGCCACCCGGGCCACCCGCCAGCCGCGGGCCTTGGCCGCGTCTTCGACCAGGGTGTCGAGCGTGGCCACGATGTCGCGGGCACGACCGCCCCGCGCCGCGTAGGAGGCGAGGCGCACGGTGGCGGCCAGGACCTTGCCGCCCAGGAGCTGGACGATGACATCCTGGCGGACGGCCACCGGCAGGTCGCGGTCGCCGAGAGCGTGGCGCAGTCGTCGGTTGGCCTCGACGGTGCGGGCGAAGCGGAACAGTTGGTCCTCGATCTCCTCGAGGTCGGCCACGGTGCACGACTCGAAGACGGCAGCGGCGTAGCCCGACACCCGGTTGCGCGAGCCCAGCCGGCCGAGGACGTCCTCGGCGAAGGGCTCGGCGGTGGTGGCGGCCGGACGGGCCGCGGCCTGGACGAGGCGGCTGCCCATCCATCGGAACGACGTGACGACGTCGCCGGCCGGCACCACCCAGACGGCCTGGTGCACGAGCCGGCCGACCTCGGGCCGGACCTTGCCGGCAAGCAGCTCGTCGAGCACGGCCCGGCGCGCCGGCACGGGAACCGAGCCGTCGTTGACGGCCAGGAGGAGCGCGTTGTTGCCCTCGACCACGTCGGCGACGGCGTGCAGCTGCGCGCCGGCGTCGGCCAGGCCGCCGTCAGCGGCCAGCGACTCCTCCATGGCGGCCAGGTAGCCCTGGAGGGCAGGGTTCACCGGGCGCCCCCGGCACCGGCGGCGGCACCCGAGGTCTCGGCCCGGACGGCGGCGATGGCCTCGCTGATCAGGTCCTGGTGGTCGCTGGCCTGGATCTCGCGTCCGATGACCCGCTCGGCGGCGGCCAGGACGATCTCGCCCACCCGGGCGGTCACCTCTTCGACGGCGGCCTGCCGGGCCACGATGACCTCCGCTTCGGCCGAGGCCACGATCCGGTCGTGGATGGCCTGGCCCTCGGCGGTGGCACCGGTGACGATCTGGTCGGCCGTCGTCTGGGCCTGGCTGACGATCTCACGGGCCTGGGTGCGGGCCTGCTCCAGGACGGCCCGCCGCTCGACGTCGGCCTCCTCGGCGTCGGCCTTGGCCTTGTCGGCCGCCTCCAGCTCGCCGCGGATCTGCTCCTGGCGCTCGGTCAGCGCCGCATTCAGGACCGGCAGCACGTACTTGGTGATCACGCCCAGCACGACGATGAAGGCGATCAGCACGACGATGAACGTCCCGTTCGGGACGAGGAAGTTGCTGGTGGCGATTGGCATGGTCGTCATCCTTGGTCGGTCGGTCGGAGATGCCCCCGGACGGAGCCGCACGCTGCGGCCCTCTGGCCGTCGGCGCGGTCGCCCGGAAGAGCGGGGACTACTTGCCCAGCGAGAAGACGAAGAGGGCGGCGAAGACCAGGTTGATGAAGTACGCCGCCTCGCACAGGCCGACCGTCAGGAACATGATGGTCGTGAGGCGGCCCTGGGCCTCGGGCTGGCGGGCGACGCCGGCGATCGTCTGGCTACCGGCCAGGCCGTCACCGATGGAGGCACCGACGGCACCGCCGCCGAGCGCCAGACCGGCGCCGATGAGGCCACCGGCCGTCTTGATAGCGCTGGTGTAGTCGACGGGACTTGCTGCCATGGGAACTGCTCCTTTGTTGAGGTAGTGGGTGGGAACGTCGGGTGATGGGTGCCGGCGAACGGCGTCAGTGGGCCTCGTCCGGCGCCATGGCCGTGTCGAAGTAGAGGATGGTCAGGAGGGCGAAGATGAAGGCCTGGATGGCGCCGATGGCCATGTCGAAGAGCTTCCAGACCACGGTGAAGAGGGCGGACAGTACGCCGCCGATGACCCCGAACGACCCGAACTTCCAGGCCACCAGGGCGGCCAGCAGTGACAGCATCAGGCCGCCGGCGAAGAGGTTGCCGAACAGACGCAAGGTCAGCGTGACCGGCTTGACCAGCTCCTCGATCCCGTTCATGAACAAGTTGACCGGAGCCAGTTTCACGGGGAACGGCTGGGAGAAGTAGTGCTTGAAGTACCCGCCTACGCCCCGGTTCCTGATGGCCGCCCGGTGGACCATGACGATCACATACAGGGCCATGGCCAGCGGCAGGTTGATGTCGCTGGTCGGGGCGGGCAGGACGTCCAGCTTGGATCCGATGCCCACCACCTCGAAGAGGTTGCAGGTGAAGATGAAGACGAAGAGCGTGATGGCCAGCGGGACGATCTTGGCGCCCCGGGGGCCGATCGAGTCGTCGACCTGGGTCTGCACGGCGCCGACCAGCAACTCCCAGGCCATCTGGAACTTGCCCGGCACCCCGCTGGTGGCTTTGGCCCGCAGGATCAGGCCCAGGGTCATGACGATGGCCCCGGCGATGCACGTCGCCCACACGATGTCCATGTTGATCGTGAGCGGGCCGATCTTGCGCTGGACGTGGTCGCCCACCGAGATGTCGATGCCCATCATCGGGGTCAGGAAGCTCGACATGCGGTCAGGCACCTCCACGGGTGTCGTCGGCGGCCTCGATGGCGGTCGGCGACACGACGGGCTCGTTGTCGTCGATCACGTTGGCGTGGATGACGTCGTCCACCGAGGTCATCGGGCCGGCCTTGGCCATCGAGCGGGCCACGTTGACGATCAGGATGATCTGGAAGGCGGCCAGTCCGCCCAGCACACCGAACCCGAGGGGCTTGGAAAGGAAGGTCAGGCCCAGGGCGATCACCGTGATCACGCCCATGCGCCCCAGCGTGTTGACGGCCAGCGGGCGCTTGGGGTTGTCGACGTCCATGGCCGCGACCTTGTCGACCGATACCCCGATGAGGCGGAAGTTGAGGGTGCCCATGCCGAGGCCGATGCAGGCCCCCACACCGACCAGCAGATGCCCGAAGGAGAAGGAGGCCACCAGGGCGGCCACGCCGATCACCAGCGCCGAGCCGATGGTGCGACGGGAGACCTCGGGGAGGTTGGGCAGCTCGAAGTGGGCGAACACGGCTAGTTCCCCCGTCCGGTGACCGGTGTCAGAGGTATTTGCGGATGGTGGAGACGGCCATGGCCACGGCCACCACCAGTCCGATGGCCAGCCCGACCAGCAGGCAGACCGGCGAGGAGTGCAGTACCGCGTCCAGCGCCAGTCCGGCACCGACGGTCACGGCCAGGCACAGTCCGATGGCCAGTCCGAGCCCCAGGAAGGCCACGGCCCCCGGCGAGAGCCGACGGTCCTCCGGCCGCCACCGTGGCTCGGAATCCGGCTCCTCGTCGTCCGTGCCGGGTGCGGGGGTGGGTTCGTCCATGCCGGGGCCGGACCGCGTCAGTGGATGTGGAGGGGGGAGGCGTCACGAGTGGTTTCCGAGGTCACGCAGGGGACGAGCTGGACGTCGTCCTGGCGTGGGTGGCGATCGAGCGCAGGCCTACGGTGTGGCCGGTCAGGGCGGACCCCTCCAGAGGGGTGGAAGGCCTGCAATTCACGTGGCGCATCATCGCACTTTTCCCCCGACCCCGGCAAAACGCCCGAAACCTGCTGTTCACGGCTTGGAAACTGTTTGGGGCACCTAGGGGTGCCGCAGGGCGGTCCCCGGTCCGACTGGGGCCTCGACGGCACCGGCCGGGCGTTCGACCAGGGCGTCGGCCACCGCCGGGGCCGGGGCGTCGACCGGCGCCGACACCTCCTCGGGCTCGCCCCCCCGTCGCAACGACGGGTGGAACAGGGTGTAGAGGATCACCCCGAGGGCCAGGGCCCCGAAGGGGATGAAGGCGTTCACGCTCGACACGTAGAGCGGGAACAGGACCAGTCCGGACAACAGCACCGTCCAGGCCCACAGGATCAGCACGCTGCGCCGGTGGCCGTGGCCGAGCCGCAGCAATCGGTGATGGAGGTGGTTCTTGTCGGGGGTCGAGAACCCGGTCCGGTTGGCCGTGCGGCGCACGAAGGCGAAGGCCATGTCGACGATGGGCACGCCGAGGATGAAGAACGGGATGAACAGGGGGGCGAAGAAGAAGTACGTCTGGCCGCTGCGGGCGGCCACGCCGCCGACGGAGCCGGCCGACCGGCCGCCGATGAGCATGGTGGACGCGGCCATCAGCAGCCCCAGCAGCAGCGCTCCCCCGTCCCCCATGAAGATCTTGGCCGGGTGGAAGTTGTGGGGCAGGAAGCCGAGGCAGATGCCGCAGGTGACCACGGCGATCAGCGGCCCGATGTTGTCGGGCGGGAGGTTGCCCAGGTATTGGAGGTGGAGCCCGTAGACGGCCAGGGCGCCCGACGCGATGGCCACCACCCCGGCCGCCAGCCCGTCGAGGCCGTCGATGAGGTTGACGGCGTTGGTGATGGCGATCACCCACAGGGCGGTGAGCAGCGGGGTCCACTCCGGCGACAGCTGCACCAGGCCGGCCAGCGGTACCTTGAACTGGAACCACGTGACGCCCATGAAGTACAAGATGGTGGCGGCCAGCACCTGTCCGGCCACCTTGGCCGGGGCGGACATGTCCCGGAAGTCGTCGATGAGTCCGACCACGAAGATGGCGGCGGCGGCGAGAATGAGGCCGAGCGCCTCCCGCGAAGGACCGCGGAACAGCTGGTCGAGGCCGGGGATGGAGGCAGCCACGGCCCAGGTGAGCAGCATGCCCAGGAACATGGCCACGCCTCCCGCCTGGGGGGTCACCCGCTGGTGGACCTTGCGGTCGTCGGGCTGGGCCACGTAGCCGATCTGCACGGCGATACGGCGGGCCGGGAAGGTCAGGATCCAGGTGGAGGCGGCCGCCACCACGAGGAGGACGACGTACCAGTTGAGCGGGACGCCCGCGCTCACCAGGTCACCCTGGTCGCCCGCCCCAGCCCGGTACCGTCACGCCCCGGCCAGGTCCGGGTACGGGGGGAAGCCGGCGCACAGTTCGCGGACCTCGGCCCGGATCGAGGCCACGGCTGCCTCGTCGGCCCGCTCCCGGAGGGTCCGGCCCAGCAGGGCGCCGATGCGGGCCATCTCGGCCGGCCCCATCCCGGTGGTGGTGAGAGCCGCCGTGCCCAGGCGGAGGCCCGACGTGATGAAGGGCGACCGGGGGTCGTCGGGAATGGTGTTGCGGTTGCAGGTGATGCCGGCCCGGTCGAGTACCTCCTGGGCCTCCTTGCCCGTCAGCTCGGCGTCGAAGGAGCGGAGGTCGCACAGGACCTGGTGATTCTCGGTGCCGCCGGAAACGAGGCGGACGCCCTCGGCCGCCACGGAAGCGGCCAGTGCCTTGGCGTTGGCCACCACCTGGGCCGAGTAGGCGGCGAACTCCGGCCGGGCGGCCTCGGCGAATGCGACCGCCTTGGCGGCGATCACGTTCTCGAGGGGACCACCCTGTAGTCCCGGGAAGATGGCGCCGTCGATGGCCTTGGCGTACTCGGACGCACACACGATGGCGCCGCCCCGGGGGCCGCGCAATGTCTTGTGGGTGGTGAAGGTGACCACGTCGGCCACCCCCACCGGCGACGGGTGGACCCCGCCGGCAATGAGTCCGGCCGGGTGGGCCGCGTCGTACAGGAACTTGGCATCGACCGAGTCGGCGATCTCGCGGAACGGCAGCGGGTCGATGATCCGGGAATAGGCGGTGGAGCCGGCCACGATGAGCTTGGGCCGGTGGGTGCGGGCCAGGTCGGCAACCTGGTCGAAATCGATGATCTCGCCCGGCTTGTCGGGGTCGTCCGTCGCTGCCGACACCCCGTAGGAGACGAAGTTCCACACCTTGGACGTGATCGAGGCCGGCGACCCGTGGGTCAGGTGGCCGCCGTGGTCGAGGCGCATGGCCAGCACCGTGTCACCGGGCTGGAGCAGCGCCTGGTAGGCGGCCAGATTGGCGTTCGAGCCGGCGTGGGGCTGCACGTTGGCGTGCTCGGCACCGAACAGCGCCTTCAAGCGGTCGCGGGCCAGGTCCTCGACCTCGTCGATGACCTGGTTGCCGCCGTAGTAGCGCCGGCCCGGGTAGCCCTCGGCGTACTTGTTGGTGAGCACGGAGCCGGTGGCGGCCAGCACGGCGGTCGACGTGAAGTTCTCCGAGGCGATCAGCTGGAGCGTGGTGGACTGGCGATCGACCTCGGCGGCGAGGAGCGAGCGCACCTCGGGGTCGGCGGTCAGCCATGGGTCGAAGGGCGATCCGGACATCGGGCTGCTCATGGGGTCGGCTGCCTTTCCTGGTCGGTGATCTGCTCGATGCGCCGTTGGTGGCGCCCACCGGCGAACGCGGTGGTGAGGAAGGCGTCGACGGCGTCCATGGCCTCGGCCCGCCCCGTGGTCCGCTCCCCCAGGCACAGCACGTTGGCGTCGTTGTGGCTCCGGGCCAGGAGGGCGGTGGTCGAGTCGTGGACCACCGCAGCCCGGATGCCGCGCACCTTGTTGGCGGCCATGCCGATGCCGATGCCCGTGCCGCACACGCACACGCCCCGCTCGGCCCGCCCTTCGGCCACCGCCTCGCCCACGGCCCGGCCGAAGAGGGGGTAGTCGACCGAGACCTCGGCGGAATCGGTGCCCAGGTCGAGCACCTCGTGCCCCGCCCCCGTCAGGCGGGCGATGGTCTCCGTCTTCAGGGCGTAGCCCGCGTGGTCCGAGCCCACGGCGATGCGCATGGACCGAGTGTACCGAGCGCGTGGGGGTCGGATCGGAGCGGAATCGACCCTTTCCGGGCCACCGGTAGGCTCGACGGACGATGACGATCGACCCTGCCACCCCGGTGGTCGTGGGCGTCGGCCAGGTGACCAACCGACCCCATACCGAGGGGGAGGGCTCGCTGGCCGACCGCCCCGAGCCTCTGGGCCTCATGTTGGACGCCGTCCACGCCGCGGTGGAGGACTGCGACGGTGCTTCTCCAGGCGGAAAGGCGCCGGCCGGACGGTCCCTCCTCGCCCGGGCCGGGTCGCTGCGGGTGGCCAACCCGTTGAGCTGGCACTACGTCGACCCGGGTGCCCTCCTGGCCGAGGAGCTGGGCATCGAGCCCAAGCAGACCCTGGTCACGACGACCGGTGGGAACAACCCGCAGTCGTTGGTCAACGCCACCGCCCTGGCCATCGGCCGGGGTGAGCTGGACGTGGCCGTGATCGCCGGGGCCGACTGCCACTACACCCAGGCGGCGGCCCGCCGGCACCCCGACCGGCCCCTGCTGCCGTGGACCGTCCAGCCGGGGGACACCGAGCCGCCCACCCTGTTCGGGAGCGACCGGCGGGGGACGACCCGGTCCGAGGAGGAGCGCGGCCTCGACCTGCCCATCCACGTGTTCCCCCTGTTCGAGAACGCCCTGCGGGCCGAGTCGGGGCGCACCCTCGCCGAGCACCTGATCCACATCGGCGCCCTGTGGTCCCGGTTCTCCGAGGTGGCGGCGGACAACCCCCACGCCTGGATCCGGGAGTCGATGACGGCCGACGAGCTCATCACCGTCACCGAGGCCAACCGGATGATCGCCTATCCGTACACCAAGCTGATGACGGCCAACCTCCAGGTCGACCAAGGGGCGGCAGCCATCCTGTGTACGGCCGCCGCCGCCGAAGCCGCTGGCATCCCCCGTGACCGGTGGGTCTTCCCGCTGACCGGTGCGGACGCCGAGGACCACTGGTTCCTCTCCCACCGTGCCGACTTCCACTCGTCTCCCGCCATCCGCCTGGCCGCTTCCTCTGCGCTCGCCCTGGCCGACACCTCGGTCGACGAGGTCGCCCACCTCGACCTCTACTCCTGCTTCCCGTCGGCCGTCGAGATCGCGGCGACCGAACTCGGCGTGACCGACCACGACTCGAGGCGTCCGCTGACGGTGACGGGCGGGCTCACCTTTGCCGGCGGTCCCGGCAACAACTACGGGACCCACGCGCTGGCCGCCATGGTCGGGACCCTGCGCGAGGCACCGGGGACGCTGGGCCTCGCCACCGGGCTCGGCTGGTACGTGTCCAAGCACAGCATCGGGATCTACGGCACCGACCCGCCGGTCGCCCGGTCCCACGACGACGACGGACTGCCCGACGGCACCGTCGTCGAGACGGCGGCGGGCTTCGCCTGGGCCGACCCCCAGGCGGCGGTGGGATCGCTCCCCCAGTGCTCCCCCGACGCCGATGCCAAGGGCGAGGTCACCGTCGAGACCTACTCGGTATCGTTCGGACGCGACGGTTCGCCCGAGCGGGCCGTGGTGGCCTGCCGCACCCCGGAGGGGCGTCGGGCCTGGGCCAAGGTGACCGAGCCGGACCACCTGGCGGTCCTGGTGACCGAGGAGGGTTGCGGCCGGCTCGCCACCCTGCGCCCCGACGGCCGGGTCGATCTGCGCTGAGCCGACCCTAGGTGCTCGTCGCCTCGAGCTCGGGGGCCGACCCCCCGTGGTCGCGGTACCGGTGGCGGAACACGGCGTAGGCGACCGGTCCGGCCAGCATGGGCAGCCAGTAGGAGGCCAGCCGGTAGGCCAGAGTGGCCAGCACCGCCTCCGCCCCGGTGAGGCCGGCCAGGGCCAGGAATCCGGCCAGGCTCGCCTCCACCACCCCGATGCCGCCCGGGGTGATGGGGAGGAGGCCGATGACGCCGGCCACCGCGTACGCCAGAAGGATCAGCGACGGGCGCGGGCCGGCGCCCACGGCTCGCACGCAGAACAGCAGGCACAGGTAGTCGAACACCAGCCGGCCCACCGACAGCAGGGCCGCCTGCCACCACTGCTCACCGAGCACGGTGCGGATGACGTTGCGCTGGTCGAGGAGGCGCTCGGGCAGGCCCTCTATGGGCGCCCGCTTCTTCCACACCCGGTTGCGCACGGCCTGGGCCGCTTTGCCGGCCCACAGCAGTGGCCCATCGGTGGCCATCACCACCGCGCCGAAGGCGGTGAACAGCACGAAGCCGATGGCCCCGACCCACGCCGCATGGGACAGGTCCGAGGCCACCGGGGCCCCGAAGATGACCACCGGCAGCACGAACACCGGCAGGGCCAGCAGACCGCCGATGCCCAGGAACGAAAAGGCGGTCAGGCCGCTGACCGACTCGGTGGCGTCCATGCCGGCCGTGCCCAGCATCCGGAACTGGACGGCCGCCCCGGCCGCCGCGCCGCCCGGCACGATGAGCGAGATGGCGTTGCCGGCCAGCTGGGCGGTGATCACCGCGAACCAGGCCTTGGTCCGCAGGGCGATCCGCTGGAGGGCGAACGTGCAGGCGAAGTGGGCGCCCTCGGCCACCACCGCCGGGATGAACCACAGGAAGTTCAGCTCGACCAGGCGGGGCCAGGAGTGGAGCACCGAGAGGACGCTGGGGGCCACCAGGTAGAGGACCACACCGGTCAGGGTGATCCCGATCGACCGCCAGATCAGTGCCTTCCACCGGATCGGCCGGTGCTGCTGCTCTTCGAACTGGGCCTCGAACGACCGGGGGTTGGCGTCGTCGGGGGGACGCGCGGTGGCCGTCATGTCCTCACCGTTCCCTCCGACCGTCGGTCACCTTCGGCCCGTACCCTCAGCCTCCGGCCAGGCCCATGACCGCCGCCAGGCCGATGTTGGCGCCGCGCAGGTCGCCCTGGAGGCCGGCCTCCATGCGGTTCATGGCGTAACAGACGGTCAGGTCGGCGTCCTGGTCCATCACGATGAGCGAACCGCCGTAGCCGCCCCAGAAGCAGGCTCGGGGCCCGATGGGCATCATGCCCGAGCTCAGTCCGTAGCCCATGCCGAAGCGGTACTCGGCCCCGAGGATCAGGTCGGTGCCGTGGATCTGCTCGTCGAAGATCCGCTCGCACCCGGCCTCCGACAGGAGCCGGACGCCCCGGGCCTGTCCCTTCCCCGCTACGACCGACTGCACCAGCGCCACCGACAGGGCGTTGCCGTGCCCGTTGGCCGCCGGGATCTCGGCCCTGCGCCACCAGGTCTCCCTCGGGTAGGTGGCGTCCAGCTTCGGGTTGGTCATGGTCCGGATGACGAGCTCCGACGGCTTGAAGGCCTCCAGGTCGATCGGGGGCGGGGGGATCACCATCGACACCCGGTGGTCCTCCGATTCGGGCAGGCCGATGGAGAAGTCGGCACCGAGCGGCTTGGCCACCTCGGAGGCGAACCAGGCACCGATGGTCGTGCCGGTGATGCGCCGGACCACCTCGCCGATGAGGTAGCCCTGGGTGACGGCGTGGTACCCGGAGGCGGTGCCCGGCTCCCACCACGGCTCCTGGGCGGCCAGGACCGACGTGCACTTGTCCCAGTCGGCCAGGTCCTCGGGGGCCATCGGCTCGGCCCACCCGGACAGGCCGGCGGTGTGGGACATCAGGTGACGGACCTCGATGGCCTCTTTCCCTTGGGACGCGAACTCGGGCCAGTAGCGGGCGACCGGCGCATAGAAGTCGAGCTCGCCCCGGTCGGCCAGCATCAGGGCGCACAGGAACGTCATGGTCTTGGTGGTCGACCAGACATTGGTGATGGTGTCCTTCTGCCACGGCGCGGTGCCGGCCTCGTCGACCGCGCCGCCCCAGATGTCCACCACCGGTTCGCCGCCGAGCAGGACGGCGACCGAGGCCCCGACGTCGGTGCCGGCGTCGAGGCTGGCCGACAACGTGGTGGCCACCCCCTCGAACCTCGGTTCCCAGGTCCCCTGGATGTCGGCCATGGTGGTATTCCTCCCTCGTGCGGCGTTGCCGCCCGATTGTTCCACGGGCGGTGCGCCCGGGACCGGATCGGCGGTTCCGGTGGCCCGGCCGATACCGGAGCGCCGGGTCCGGTCTACCCCGGCGGCGCCCGGATCCGTGCGCCGGTCCCCGGACCCGACAGCCCGCCTCTGGCGACGTGCCGACGGGTGCCTGGGAACCGTTACCCTGGTACCTCGTGAGTGACACGCCCGACACCCAGCTGACCCGTGACACCTACGAGCGCCTCCGGGCCGAACTCGAGGACCTGACGACGCGCGGCCGGGTGGAGATCGCCGCCCTCATCGAGACGGCCCGTGCCCTCGGCGACCTGAAGGAGAACGGCGACTACCACGCGGCCAAGGACAGCCAGGGGAAGATGGAGTCGCGGATCCGCCAGCTCGAGCGCATGCTGAAGACCGCCACCGTGGTCGACGCCGCCGCCACGTCGGACGGCACGGTCGCCCACGGATCCGTCGTCACCCTCCGCTACGAGGGCGACGACGAGGACGACACCACCGACTACTTCGTCGGCTCCATCGAGGAACGCCAGGGCGACCTGACCGTGGTGTCGCCCGGCTCGCCGCTCGGCCAGGCCCTGATCGGGCACGCGCCGGGCGAGTCCGTCGAGTACGCCGCCCCCGGCGGCAACCTCCGGGTCGCAATCGTCCGGATCGGAGCCTGAGCACGTGACCGAGCCGCGCACCCTGTCCGAGAAGGTCTGGGACAGCCACGTCGTCCACGCCGGGGGGACCGAGGAGCCCGACCTCCTCTTCATCGACCTCCACCTAGTCCACGAGGTCACGTCGCCCCAGGCCTTCGACGGCCTGCGGCTGGCCGGCCGCACCGTCCACCGCCCGGACCTCACCATCGCCACCGCCGATCACAACGTGCCGACCACCGACATCGACAAGCCCGTGGCCGACCCGGTGTCGGCCAAGCAGCTGTCGGTGCTGAACGCCAACTGCGCCGAGTTCGGGATCACCTGCTATCCGATGGGCGACGCCAACCAGGGCATCGTCCACATCATCGGGCCCGAGCAGGGCCTCACCCAACCGGGCATGACCATCGTGTGCGGTGACAGCCACACCTCGACCCACGGGGCCTTCGGGGCCCTGGCCTTCGGGATCGGGACGAGCGAAGTCGAGCACGTGCTGGCCACCCAGACCCTTCCCCAGCGACGCCCGGCCACCATGGCCGTCACCATCGACGGCGACCTGCCCGCCGGCGTCACCGCCAAGGACCTCGTGCTGGCCGTCATCGGCCGGATCGGGACGGGTGGTGGCAGCGGCCACGTCATCGAGTACCGCGGCTCGGCCGTCGAAGGGCTCTCCATGGAGGGCCGCATGACGGTCTGCAACATGTCGATCGAGGGCGGGGCCCGGGCCGGCATGATCGCCCCCGACGACACCACGTTCGCCTACCTCGAGCACCGGGACCACGCCTCGAAGGGTGTGGCGTGGGAGCAGGCGCTCGACTACTGGCGGTCGCTGCCGACCGACCCGGCGGCCACCTTCGCCAAAGAGGTCGTGCTGGACGCGACCGGGCTCGCCCCGTACGTCACCTGGGGGACCAACCCGGCCCAGGTCACCCGCATCGACGGCACGGTGCCCGAACCGGACTCGTTCGACACGCCGGCCGAGCAGGAGGCCGCAGCCCGGGCGCTCGACTACATGGGCCTGGTGGGAGGCACGCCCCTCGCCGAGGTGGCGGTCGACACCGTCTTCATCGGCTCGTGCACCAACGGGCGGATCGAGGATCTGCGGGCCGCGGCCGACGTGCTGCGGGGGCGGAAGGTGAAGTCCGGCATGCGGGCCCTCGTCGTTCCCGGCTCGCACCGCGTCAAGGCCCAGGCCGAGACCGAGGGCCTCGACCGGGTCTTCACCGACTCGGGCTTCGACTGGCGGGAGCCGGGGTGTTCGATGTGCCTCGCCATGAACCCCGACAAGCTGGCGCCCGGCGAGCGGGCCGCCTCCACCTCCAACCGGAACTTCGAGGGTCGCCAGGGCCGCGGTGGGCGCACCCACCTGGTGTCGCCGGCGGTGGCCGCGGCCACCGCCGTGGCCGGCCGGTTCGCCACACCGGAAGAGCTCAGCTGATGGACGCCGTGCAGATGGTGACCGGTCGCGGCGTGCCACTCGACCGTTCGGACGTGGACACCGACCAGATCATCCCGTCGGACTGGCTGAAGCGGGTCGAACGCACCGGGTTCGGCGCCGGACTGTTCAGCGAGTGGCGCGACGACCGCGACTTCGTGCTCAATCACGAGGAGTACGCCGGAGCCACCATCCTGGTGGCCGGGCCCAACTTCGGCACCGGATCGTCACGGGAGCACGCCGTGTGGGCGCTGCAGGACTACGGCTTCGCCGCCGTCGTCTCCCCGGGGTTCGCCGACATCTTCCGCAACAACTGCACGAAGTCGGGACTGGTACCGGTGCAGGTTGACCCGGCCGTCGGGCGGGCCCTCCTCGACGCCCTCATCGCGGACCCGGGTCTCGAGATCACCATCGACGTCGAACGGGGGACCCTCGACGCGCCGGCCGCCGGCATCGAGACGACGTTCCCGATGGACGAATTCACCCGGGCCCGCCTCCTCAACGGTTGGGACGACATCGGGCTGTCCCTGCGGCACGAGGACGAGATCGTGGCCTACGAGGCGGGCCGGCAGACCTGGCTGCCCACCACCGTCTAACTGGCGCGTCCGCCGTCCGGCATCTGCCCGCGGCGCGGGCGCGGGACGCTGAGGTCCCGGTGCTGGGGGTTCGCCCTACGGGGGCGCAACCGACTAGTCGGTGCGACCTCCCCGGAGGACGGAGAGCCCGCCGGGTCCCCGGCGCCGACCACCACGAGGGGCAGGGGGGCAGCCAACGTCGGGGAACCCGGAGGATTGGGAGATGCGGGTCACTCCCCTGCGCCCGCACCCTCGAACTGTTGCCGCCCGCTGGGCGACCGATGTGTCACGCGGAGTGTTATTCCGCCTTGGAGAATGACCATACACGAATGGGAATCCCGGCACAGGGACGCTTGCCCAGGAACGGGCCGCCGTCATGACCACGTCAGGTTTGCCCTGCATACTGGAAGGATGCCGCCCCGGACGCCGACCGCCCGTCGACGCCGCCCCTCCGGGGGTACTGACCGGTCCGAGCGTGGGATCGACGACAATTCGCTGGGCGGGCCGGAGGGCAATGCCCGGCTGACGGGCATGACCGCCGCTGTGCTCCTCGTGCTCCTGGCGGCCGAGGGCCTGACCCTCCTGCAGGTGCACTCCCTCATCACCCCGCACGTGGTGATCGGCATGGTGCTGGTGCCGTTCGTGGCCGTCAAGATGGCCTCGACCTCTTGGCGCATGGCCAAGTACTACCTGGGCTCGCCCCCCTACCTCGCCCGCGGGGCACCGCCGCTGCTCCTCCGCCTCCTCGGCCCGGTCGTGGTGCTCGCGACGGTGGCCGTCTTCGCGTCGGGGATCGCCCTGCTGCTGGTGCCCCATTCGTGGCGCTCGTCGATGTTCTTCCTGCACAAGGTCACGTTCGTCCTATGGTTCGGGGCCATGGCCGTCCACGTGCTCGGTCACGTGCTCGACACCAGCAAGCTGGCGCCGGCCGACTTCGTCGCCCGGACACGGTCCCAGGTGCGCGGCGCCGGGGCCCGCCTGTGGGCGCTGGCCGCCTCCCTCGTCGTCGGCATCCTGCTCGCCGTGGCCATGGCCCCGACGATCGGGCCGTGGGTGGCCACCGGCGGCAGGGGCGGCTGATCCATTCCGTGGGTCACAATGACCACCGATGAGAGTGCTGGTTGCCGAAGACGACGCCGGCCTGCGCTCGGTCCTCGAGCGGGGCCTGCGTGAGCACGGCTACGCCGTCGACGGCGTCGTCGACGGCGACGCCGCCCTCTCCTACCTGCGCTCCTACACCTACGAGGTGGTCGTACTCGACTGGCGGATGCCCTCCACTACCGGGATCGAGGTGCTCCGATCCATGCGGGCCCGTGGCGACCGGACCCCGGTGCTGATGCTGACGGCCCGGGACACCACCGGGGACCGGGTGGAGGGCCTCAACGAGGGCGCCGACGACTACCTGGTGAAGCCCTTCTCCTTCGCCGAACTGCTGGCCCGCCTGTCGGCGCTTCAGCGACGGCCCCCGCTGACCCTGGCCCCCGTGCTGGCCTGCGGCGACCTGACCTTCGACCCGGCCACGCGTCTGGCCTCCCGCGGCGACGAGCCGCTGAACTTGACGGCCATCGAGTCCGGCCTCCTCGAGCTGTTGCTGCGCCGGTCGCCCGCCCCGGTCAACCGCCAGACCATCGCCCTCCAGGTATGGCCCGATGAGGCCGACGCGGTCGGCTCCAACACCATCGACGTCCACATGGGACGGCTCCGGGCCAAGCTGGCCGGCAGCACGGCCGCCATCGAGACTGTCCGCGGCTTCGGCTACCGGATCGTGCCCGGATGAGGCGTCCCGACGACCGCTGGGTGCACGCCGCCAAAGTGGCCCTGGCCGCCACCGCCGTCGTGGGTGCCGTCGCCCTGCTGCTGGTGCTCGCCGTCAACACCCTGATCGAGCGCAACCTCGCCCGCGACATCGACAATCGGCTGGCCACAGTGTTGTCGGCCGACGCCGCGGCACCGCCCGGGTCGATCGTGCCCTCATCGGGGCGGCACGGCGGCGACGTCGACGACGTCCCCGCCTTCGTGTGGCGGGTCGGGCCCACCGGGCAGGTCACCGCATTGAGCGTGGGGGCACCCGAACTCCCCGCCCACGAATGGCAGGCCGGAACCGTCTCCATGCCCACCGGTGGTGGCACCTTCCGCTATGCGGCGGTGCCGTCGCAGGGCGGATGGCTGGTGGCCGGCGAGAGCGTGGCCCGCGCCCACGACGCGCGGGGCGACCTGTGGGCCGTCGAGCTGGCACTGGGCGCGCTGCTCCTGGTCGTGACCTTCGTCGGGTCCTTCATCGTCGGCCTGCGGGCGTCGGCCCCGATCGAGCAGATCCGACGTCGCCAGGCCGAGTTCACTGCGGACGCCAGCCACGAGCTCCGCACCCCGCTGAGCGTGATCGAGGCCGAGGTCGAACTGGCGCTGGGCCGGCGACGCGATTCGGCCGAGTACCGCTCCACCCTCGAGCGGATCGGCTCCGAGAGCCACCGCCTGCACGCCATCGTCGACGACCTCCTCTGGTTGGCCCGGTCCGACGGCCGCAGCCCAGACTCGGACCAGGCGGGCATCTTCGACGTGTCCGAGGCGGTGGCCACCGCGGCGATCCGGTTCCGGGCGGTCGCCGAGGCCGGGTCGTTCTCCCTCACGACCCACACGTGCACCCCGGGCGCGGCGCGAGTCAGAGGGGACCAGGAAGGGATCGACCGCCTGGTCACTGTCCTGGTGGACAACGCCTGCAAGTACGCCGGAGCCGGTGGGGCCGTCGAGGTGCGGGTCACCGCCTCCGGTGGCCGGGTGCTCCTGTCCGTCGACGATTCCGGGCCCGGGATTCCCGAAGCCGACCGCGCCCGGGTGTTCGACCGCTTCCACCGGTCCGACCAGGGACCGGACGGGACGGGGCTGGGGCTGGCCATCGCCGATGCCGTTGTGCGCTCGACATCGGGGACGTGGTCGGTGACCGACTCGCCACTCGGCGGCGCCCACTTCGGGGTCACCTGGCGACAGGATGCCCGGGTGGCGATGGTGCAGCCTGTGCCCGCCTGAAGGACCGGGAGCCGGCCGGGGGATCTGCCATCCCGCAACCAGATTCTCATCTGGTTCTTATCTTCCGTTCATATGGCTGTCAGGTTCGCTCCGTAGCCTGGGGTGCATGAGCACGCCTCGACGCGCCACCCCAGCGAGACGCCCCGACCCGACCCGTGCCGCGCGCCTCCAGCGCGATGCCAGCCTCGAGCGCGCCCGGTCGGTGACCAAGGGCATCGCCTTGGGCTCGGTGGCCGCAGTGGCCGTGACCGGCGTCTACCTCAGTCAGGCGCTCCCGGGCCACGCCGCCACGAGCGTCAGCTCCACGAGCGGGGCGGCCACGCCCGCCAGCTCCCCGGCCGCCGCCTCGTCGGGCGGCGGCGGCACCGTCCAGACCCCGTCGAACGCCGCACCGTCGGCACCCGCGTACACGCCGGCTCCTGCCTACCAGGCGCCGGTCGTGAGCAGCGGATCGAGTTGAGCCGGACCGTACCGGTCACCGACCGGGCGGCCCGTCTCGGCGCCCACCGCACGTTCCGCTGGTCCACCCGGATCGAGGTGGTGGTGACCGACCCCTCCGTCGTCGTGGCCGCGGCGCGCCTCCTCGACGGCGTGCTGGACCGGGTCGAGGCCGCGGCCAGCCGCTTCCGCGACGACTCCGAGGTCGGCCGCCTGAGCCGCGCCGGAGGGAGAACCACCCCGGTCTCCCCCGACCTGGTCGACCTGCTCGAGGTGGCCCTGCGGGCCGCTGCGCAGACCGACGGCGCCGTCGACCCGACCGTCGGGTCCGCCCTGTGCCGCCTCGGTTACGACCGCGACTTCGACGCACTGGGCCCCGACGTGGACGGGCAGCTGCCTACGGCCGCCCCGGTGCCGGGATGGCGATCGGTCGGGCTCGACGCCGGGGCCGGCACCGTCACCGTCCCGGCCGGCACGGTGCTCGACCTCGGCGCCACGGCCAAGGCCTGGGCCGCGGACCGGGCCGCCGACGTGATCGCCACCCGCCTGCGCTGCGGCGTCCTGGTGTCCCTGGGCGGCGACCTCGCCGTCCGTTCGGCACCGGCCGGCGGGTTCACCGTGGGCGTTGCGGACATCTGCGGTGACCCGGACGCCCCGACCGCGGTCTCGATCGTGTCGGGGGGGCTGGCCACCTCGGGCATCGGCAACCGGCACTGGCTGCTGGGCGGCACCCCGGTGCACCACATCGTCGACCCGATGACCGGGCTGCCCGTGGAGACGCCGTGGCGCACCGTGACGGTCGCCGCCGCCTCGGCGGTCGACGCCAACACGGCCTCCACCGCCTCCCTGGTGCTGGGCGGGGCCGCTCCGGCATGGCTGGGCGACCGGGCCCTGCCCGCCCGCCTTGTGGCCCACGACGGGACGGTCACGACCGTCGCCGGTTGGCCCGACGACCCGGCGGCCACTGGAAGCGGCGGAGGATGACCACGGCCCTCGTGACTAACCCGGCCTCCGCGCACCTGCTCGGTGCCGTCGGGGGTACGGCGCTCTGGTACCTGACCCGGGCCAGTGGTGTCGTCGCAATCGTCCTGCTCAGCGCCACCCTGATCCTCGGCGTGGTCGCCTCGGTCGGCTGGACCACCGAGCGCTGGCCCCGGTTCGTCTCCCAGGACGTGCACCGCAACCTGTCGCTGCTGTGCATCGTCTTCGTCGGCGTCCACGTGGTCACCACCGTGCTCGACGGCTTCGTGCCCATCGGGTTCGTCGACGCCGTGCTGCCGTTCCGGTCGTCGTACCGGCCCATCTACCTGGGGCTCGGCGCCCTGGGCTTCGACCTGTTGCTGGCCGTACTGGTCACCAGCGCCCTCCGCCACCGTATCGGCTACGGGTCGTGGCGATTCGTCCACTGGCTCGCTTACCTGAGCTGGCCCATCGCCCTGATCCACGGGCTCGGCTCCGGGACCGACACTCCCCTGCCCGTGGTGCTGTTCGTGGAGGCGGCCTGCACCGCAGCGGTGCTGGCGGCCTTCGCTTGGCGGCTCACCACCGGTCGGTCGCTGCCGATCGCCCGGCGCGCCGCCGCCGGGATCGCCGCCGTGGTGGTGACCCTCGCCATCGCCGGGTTCGCCGCCGTGGGACCCCTGCGACCGAGATGGTCGCACCGCTCCGGCACCTCGGCGGCGGTGCTCGCCCAGATCGCCGCCCACTTCGCCGGGACGACCGCCGCGCCGGCGGCCACCACGCCGGCCACCGCGCCGGCGGCCACCACGCCGTCCGGATCGGGCACGTCGTCCGGCCAGTTGCCAGCGGTGCCCTTCACCACCCAGCTCACCGGCCGCCAGACCCAGACTTCACCGGACGCGCAGGGCAACATCCAGATCACCCTGGGCATGCACCTCCAGGATGCCTCGACCACACCGCTGACCATCGTGCTCACCGGCCAGGAGTCGGGCGGCGGGGTCTCCCTGTCGTCGGGCACGGTCACCTACGGTACCTACAGCGGCTCCGTCATCGGGCTGAATGGCGGGACGGTAACTTGCAGCGTGCAAGCCCCCGGTCCCGTCAACCTCGTCGTCCAGCTCCAGATCAACCAGCAGTCCGGCGCGCTCTCGGGCACGGTGACCGGGTCGTCCGGCGGCGACCGGTGAGCGCGCCCGTCGGTCCGACCCGACTGCTCGACACCACCGGGGGCCCCGACGTGGTCGGGCTCGACGCCCACCTGCAGCGGTGGGGGCCCCTGCCCAGCGCCGGCTCCAAGGCGCTCCTCGACGCCGTCGGGCGCAGCGGCCTGCGGGGCCACGGCGGCGCATGGTTCCCGGTCGGCACCAAGTGGCGGGCAGTGGCCGGGTCGGGCCGGTCGAGGCCGGTCGTAGTGGCCAACGGTGCCGAGGGCGAGCCGGCCAGCGGCAAGGATCGCTACTTGCTCCACCACTCCCCCCACCTGGTCCTCGACGGCGCCACCACCGCGGCCCGCGCCGTCGGGGCCGACCACGTGGTGGTCCACCTGACTGCCGAGGCGGCGGCCGGGGTGCGGGCGGCCCTGGACGAGCGCGCCCGTCGGGGCATCGACGGGTGCTCGTTCGAGATCGTGGTCGCACCGGACCGCTTCCTGGCCGGCCAGGAGTCCGCCGCCGTGGCCACCGTCAACGGCAAGAGCCCCGGAATCCCCACCTTCGTGGGCATCCGGACCGTCCGGGAGCACGGTGTCGCCGGCCGTCCCACACTCGTCCAGAACGTGGAGACGCTGGCCCACGCCGCGCTGATCGCCCGGTTCGGCCCCGACTGGTTCCGCAGCGTCGGCACGGCGGAGTCGCCGGGGACCGCGCTGCTCACCGTCACCGGGCGCTGGGACGCGCCCCGCATCGTCGAGGTCCCGCTCGGGACCACGCTCGGCCAGGCCCTGGGGATCGACGCCGGGACGGCCCGCGGGATTCAGGGCGTGCTGCTCGGCGGCTACGGCGGGGGCTGGCTCCCGACGGCCACCGCGCTGGCCATGCCTTTCGCCGAGGAGACCGCCCGAGCCCACGGCACGTCGGTCGGCGCCGGCGTGGTGGTGCTCCTGCCCACCGGCGTGTGCCCGCTGGCCGAGGTGGCCCGGGTCGTGCGGTACATGGAGGGCGAAGGGGCCGGGCAGTGCGGTCCCTGTGTCAACGGGCTGGACGTGCTGGCCACGTCGCTCGAGCACCTGGCCTACCGCCCCCGTTCGCTGCGGGGAGGCGTGGCGGCACTGCCGACCCTGTGCGGCCTGGTCGAGGGCCGGGGGGCGTGCCACCACCCGGACGGGGTGGCCCGGTTCGTACGCACCGCCGTGGACGTCTTCGCCGACCATGCCGGGCTGCACCTGAGCCGTGGCCCCTGCCAGACGACCCGGCCGTTCCTGGCCGTGCCGACGACACCGGTGGCCCGGGCCCGATGAGCAGGCCCCGCTACAAGCTGGTGGTCGACCCGATCGCGTGCGACGGGGCAGGCGTGTGCGCCGAGCTGCTCCCCGAAATGATCTCGCTGGACCCGTGGGGCTTCCCCATCATCCACGGGGCCGAAGTTCCCCCCGGCCTGGTGGACCTTGCCCGCCGGGCCACGGTCAGCTGTCCCCGACTCGCCCTCACCCTCGTCCGCATCGAGAGCTGAGGCACGGGGCCACAACCCCCCGCTGCAGGCGCGGAAAGGGGGCCCGGCTGGACCGGACCCCCTTTCCACTGACACCCCGAAGGGCGTCGCCTACTGGTACCGCTGTGTTGCTGCTGCTCAGCCGTGGCTGAGGAGGCAGTACCCGTTGGTCGGAACCGTCGGGTCGATAGCCGTGTAGCCGGCGTCCGTGAGGACGGCCGGATTGGCGACCGTGCCCTCGGGGAACGTGTGTCCGATGGTCACATCGAGCGGGAAGAAGCCCTGCGCCTTGATGGCGTTTTCGATGTCGGTGCGGAAGCTCACGCCCGTGGAGGGATCGATATCCGTGGCGCTGGCCTTGCACAGGAAGCCGTACTCAGACGTGAAGTTGAGGGTGGCCTGGCTCGAAGGAACGATGGCCGTCGAGTTGTTGTACACGTTGTAGAGGCCACGGGTGACCGGGAAGGTCACACCGGCCCCGCCACCGGTGCCCTGCACCGTTGACTGCTTGGCCACGATCCCGTCGATCTTGCCCAAGGTGGTGTAGGTGGTGGTCGAGGTACCGGCGCAGACGCCTTTGGAACTCGTTCCGGAGACCCCACCGGGGCAGGTCGTCGTGTACTTACCCAGCGACATGAAGTAGATGGCGTACTTGGCGTCGCTCTGCCCGTAGATGGTGGCCATCTCGTTCTCGGAGAGGGCGCTGTGCTTGGCACCTGTCGTGTCACCGTTGGTGTTGTCCTTCACACACGCCGGGTTGCCACTGAACCCGAGGTAACCCGACCACGTGTTGTAGGTACCCGAGCCGGTCTGGGCCATGTAGCAGTCGATGTGCGCCGACTTGGTGGCGCCGAGGCACTCCCAGTTCATTTTTACGGTCACGCCGGCTTTGACGCAGCTCAGGGTGTCGTTCATGATGAGCTTCAGGTCAGTGGTGCTGATGTTGGAGATGGCCGACTGTGCGGTGGCCACTCCCTTGTAATGGTTGAAGGTGGTCCACGAGACGCCGTCCGTGGCGTACTTGACGAAGTTCACCGTGGAACCGACGGCGCTGTAGCTGGAGGACCGGGCGTAGTCGATCTGCTGGGTGGGCGAGCCCGAGCCGGAAGCCAACAGGGCGGTGCGGCCGTTGCCCGAGCCGATGGCCGGAGCCTGAACCGTGAAGTCGTTGTACGGGTTCTCGGATGAGACATTGAAGCCCTGCTCGCCACCGACGGCGCCGGGAGCGAAGGTCGACGTGCCGCAGTTCAGTGTGGCAGGAATCGATCCAGTGGTGCCGTCTAGGTTGCAGCCGGCAGCGTTGTCGAACACGTTGCTGAGAGCGGTCATCACGGCGTACGAAGTCTGCGAGCCGCTTCCGACAATGAGGGAAGCACTCGGAGCCGCGCCAGCGGCGCCGGCAAAGGCCAGCGACATCCCCGTGAGGCCGATGGATGCCGCGGCAACGGCCGCAGCACCTCGGCGGGTGAACAGTGAACGGATCATGGACTATCTCCTCAGTTGGGTGGTTAGGTGCGAGGACACGGGAAGATACGCCCCCGTGTGTGCCCCTCGTGAGCGCACTGTAAGGAACCCAGGTAATCCCAACGTCACAGATGGATGGGGTGACGATGAACTCTTCGTGACATGATGTTCACCCCTCGGGCTCTACGAGGTGCCGCGACCACTCAGCGTGGCGAAATCGGACCGGGAGACGTGCCCGCGGGGCTCGCCGGATCAGTCGGGGGCCAGCTCAGAAGGTTGCAGGGAGGGCCCGGGCCACGCTCTCGCAGGCGAACAACCCGCACATCAGCAGCACGGGGGCGGCGAAGAGGTAGACCAGCCACGGCCGGCGCCACCGCCAGGCCGCGTACGCCGCGACGAGGAGCACGAGCAGAGTGATGATCGACCAGAAGGCGGCGAGGCCGCCGGCCACCGGATCGCCGTCCAACCCGAGTTCGTAGCTCGGTACCGCCACCGTGTGGTTGGGGACGGCCACCGCGGGGCCGACCAGCTTCCCCTGGACGACCAGGCGCCCGTTCGGCACGGTCGTGGAGTTCGCCGTCACCAACGTGATGCGGTTGTCCGTGGTGGGGAGCACCACGTCGCGCTGACCCGCCACCACCGTGTGCACACGGGTCACCTTGTAGGTGAAGGTCCCGGCTCCGTCCACCACCCGGATCACGGCACCCTTCTTCAGGGTGTTGACAGCGCCGAAGGGCGCGCCGAACGCGACGCGTCGCGCCGCGATGACCGAGTTACCGAGGGAACCCGGGAGTGCGGAACCCGGCATGAGGCCCGGTCCGTTCATCAGGTCGGCGGCGCTCGTCCCCTGGACGATGACCTGGTCGAGATGGAGCGCAGGAATGGTGAGCACACCGATGGCGCTCCCCTCGGGCGGCGACACACCGTCGACCAGCTTGTACAGGGTGAGGGGATGGCCCACCAACGTCTGGGTCAGGCGCTGTTGATTGCGTGCGGCCGTGAGGGGCGTGAACGCGAACAGGTAGACGATGAAGAGCACGATGAGCGCACCGATGCCGACAAGGGACATGCCGACGAGCCTCCGGACGGGGAGGTCCGGCAGGTGAATGGTGCGTCCGCCGGCAACGGGGTCATTCGGATCCGACTGGATGCCCCGGTCCTGGTCGGCGTCTCGATCTACGGACACGGGGTCACCCGGAATCCTGGGCGGGCCGATGGTAGGGACGGCGGCGGACGGCAGGTCGATGGTGGACGGGGTACCGGTCATTCGGGTACCTCGGACTCGCGTCGTCGCCGAGCACCTGGGCCGAACAACAGCAGGGACCCGCCGATCAGGCTGGCCAGTGCCAGAAGGACAATTGCCGGGAGCAGGAACCGGGTGGCTTCTGCCAGGCTGACCAGCAACAGGCCAGTGGGCAGCGACCTCCCGTTACTCGCGGTGCTGGTGCCACTACCACCCTTTCCACCGCCATTGGCGCCGCCGCTACCAGCGGTGTCCGCTGATCCAGAGAGCGGCAAGGTGCTCGAAAAGTCGGTTGAACTCGCACCGGAGAAACCGTCGGACCCGGTCGTCGACGATCCTCCGGTGGGCGAGCCGGCGGGCGAGCCGCTGGTCGCGGATCTGGTGGTTGACTTCTTGCTGGCGGTCGGCTGGGCAACCACTCCGGCGTTGATCTCCGAGATCGCCGCCTGATACATCGCCGTCGGCAGCGGCGCGTAGCCGAACGGCAACGAACCCGTATGGGAGAAGCTCACCAGATTGGTCAGGAGGTTCTTGAGTGTCGTGGCCGCCGCCGCCGGTTGGGGGGTCTTGTCCACCACGGCATAGGTCACCACCGGCATCGGGTAGGCGGCAGGATCGGTATTGCCGTAGTCGACAGCGTACGTGTTGGGCGGGCAGGTCAGGTCGTCGGCCCCACACGGTTTCAGGTCATTGGCGGCCGCTTCGAGGCTGGCTGCGGTCGGAGCTACGAACGCCCCTGACGCATTTTGCAGGCTCGCGTCATTGAGTCCGTAGTACGAGGTCTCCGACGTGTCCATGACGCCGAAGGCCACGCGGGGCAACGCACCGGGGCCGGGAACGAACGCCGCCGGGTCGCTGTAGGCCCACGTACGGATGTCTCTGGCCTGTCCACTGGGCTGCTGCGCGAGCCCGAAGCTGATGTCCGAACTCGTCAACGCACCGATCCCGGGAATCGTGGAGATGCCCTTGCAGGTAGACGGAAAGGGCCAGACGGCGGTCGGATTGTCCACCGGAGGCCAGATCGTCGATCCCACCGGAGGCGTGATGAGGGTGGTCGAGGCGAGGTGCTGGTCGGTGACGGGCACGGAGACCGGGTTGGCCTTGCCCACCTCGTTGACGGTCGCGTTGAACGCGACGTTGGGCTGGTTGCAGATCCAACTGGTCGCCTGCAGGCTCGCACCAGTGGCGACGTTGGACATGTACGACCCGAACTGGTTGGGACCACCGACGCCAGGAGCCGACGGGTTCAGCAGATCGAACGCATCGAACGGAAGCTGCGACGTGAGCGCGTTCACGCTCCCACCCGGCTTGCAGTGGATCAGCGTCGCGCAGTTCAACGGCGGGATCAGGAGGTCGTTGGCCACCACGATCGGAGGTGTGTTGAACTGGATATTCCCCTGAGGCGACTGGTACTGACCGGCGATGATGCCGGCCAGCATGTTGGGGGTGAGGTTGTATGAGGCGATCGGGAAGTCCACCGGTCCGCCGTTTGCGGAGGCCAGGAATCCGACGGCAGCGCCAGACACGGCTACCGGGATCAGGGTGTATTTGGCCGCCAACGCGGGAGTGCCCTCGTAAGCGTTCATCTGCACCGGGTCTGACGCGTTGTCGATGAAGCCGAGGGGCACACCACCGGACACTTCGTCGGAGATCACGCGGTTGCTGTCGGCCGCCGTGTTGGTCGCGGTGACACCGTTGGCACCGTTGCAGCTGGCCGCGACGGCGGCGGTCATGAAGTGCTCCAGACTGAACGAGCTGTCGGTCTGGATCTGGGGAGCCGAGGGCGGACAACCTTTGGAGGCTGCTGCGAAGCTGATCGGCACCACTGCACTGTTGGCCGCAGTGACCTGGGGACCATTGCCCACGAAGTTCCCCTGGCCGGGCTCCTCGGTCACCACCACGGCACAGGGGTTGGCGCTGTTGTCACAGTGGAAGCCGGGGACGGAGCCCGTGGTGTTGGTGATGTCGTGCGCCGGAAATGTCGCATTCCCGTCGGTCGCTGGATTGTAGAAGACCGGGTACGAGACTGTGGAGAGATTGCCCGTCGACGCGGAGGTGGTGATCGGGACATGGATCGGCCCGAGCGAGAGTTGCTCCCACTGTCCGGTGAGGCAGGACGGGTCGGACGGATCGGAGGTGAGCGAGCAGATGGCAATCCGCATGCTTCCGGTCGGGTCGAAGTTGCGGGTCGTCACGAACACGTACTGACCGTCGACCAGGTTGGACACCGGACTGACGTCCACCGACGGACAACTCTGGACGGAACACGGCAGAGTCACCAGACACCCGGACTGTCCATCGGCGGCGCAGGTGGACGCGGCACCGGCGGTCGTCGCCTTGGACGTCGTCGGCACAATGGCAGCAACCATGGACACGGTACCGATCGCGAGCGCCAGCGCCAGCGCCATGCTCAGCGACCGACGTCGAATCGGGGAGCGGACACTGGTCATGCCGGCCCCTCCCCTACGATTCCTGCACGGCGGCGCTTGATGCGCGTAGCGATGAGCGGTGGGCCGAGCACGAGCGCCAGAAAGAGGAGCGCCCACCCGATGTAGAGCAGTCCCGACGGTCCGATCACGCTTTTGGTGGCGGCGGCGAGGTCGGACCCACAGATGAACCGACCATCGGGGCAGGCCTTACGGACGACCTGGCCATTGACGATCGTATATCCCTCGGCGATCTGGTCGGCGGCCAGTCCTGCGGTAGCGGAATCGGAACCCGTGTTCGACCCGGAGGAGCCAGAGCCACCGTTCGAGGTCGACGTCCCGCCCGCGCCACCGCCCGCGCCACCGCCCGCGCCACCGCCACCGACGTTCGCAACCGCCGTGGTGGCGGTCACGCCACCGCCCGCTACCCCGGCGACGACGGGCGCGCCGGGCAGGACGGTCGTGCCATCGACATAGGGATTCTTACAGTTGGCCGCAGTGGGCGGGGGCGGTTGGACGCCGCCGTTCATCCGGCCGACCGCCAGGAAGTCCTCCTGCACGAGCACCGGCGGCAGGGGCGAATACCCGAGGAAGGACATCCGTGCCTGCCCGGCACAGGCTAGGTACGCGACGAACTGGCCGAGGGCCTGGCCCTTGGACGTCGGAAACGGCGATGCGATGTTCGGGCCACCGGCACACGCGGTGTGCTGGCCGGCGGCAAGAGTCGGGGAGCAGGCGGCGACCAGGTAGCTGTACGCCGACAGCGGATAGGCGTTGGCCAACGGGTTGGTGTAGACGCCGGTCAGGTCCTGGGTGAGGTCGGCGTGGAGGACGGCGGCCTCGAGGGCGGTGGCGACGTTCACCGACGACGGTTGCACGGCACTGCCGTGGGCGTTCACCAACGAAGCCACCGGGAAGTGGTGGTTGATGGCATAGGCGGTCTCCACGTAGGTGATCGAGCCGACGCTGGCGGCCGAGGCGACGTAGTTGGCGGCGTTGTCGGAACCCACCTGCGGCACGAACTTCCCGAGGTTCGGGTAGTTGTTCGGATTGTTGACTTGGCCGAGGTCGGACGGGTAGAGCCAGGTGGCACTGGGCAACGCCAGCGGCGAACGGGAGAAGTCCGTATTGGCCGTATTGATGTCCGCAGGGTCCTGGTGCAGGAGGTAGTCCGACAGCAGGTAGTTCTCACCGGATGGCTCGCTCCGATACACCGGGATGATCGGCTGGTTGGGCAGGTCGCACTGGTTGGCCGACGGGCAGAGCGCAGGGTTGAGGGCCCGGATGGCCGGGTCGTTCCACGTGGTGATCTTCCCGAGGAAGATCTTCGATATCACTGTTGCGTCGAGGTTGAGGTTGGTGATCTGACTGCCGTCCTGCCCGTTCAGGTTGAACATGAAGGCCAGACCGCCGGCCACATCAGGAAAGTACTGGTAGGGCTGGTTCGGCGAACTCTGGGCCTGTCCGGAGCTGTACGGAATGTCCGAGGCTCCGAAGTCGACCTGGTTGGTGGCGAACTGGTTGAGGCCGATGATCGAGCTCTGCACCTGCCAGTTGATATTCAGGCCGAAGAGCGTGTTGGACGTACCCACCCATTCCTGGATGGCCGCGCCGGCGAAACTCGAGCCGGTCGATTGCATGTTCGGACTCGCCCCCGCTGGCAGGGCCCCCCAGAGCTGCGAAGCGCCGAGCACGACGAGAAGCACCGCCGTCACAGCAGCGGCGCGCACCCACCGGGCCGGCCGGTCAGCCGAATTGACCGTTGACATAGTCGAACGTCCTTTGGTCGGTGGGATTTCCGAAGATGGTCTCGGTGCGTCCCGCCTCGATCACCCGTCCGGGTAGATTCTCCTCGGCCAGGAAGAAGGCGCAGTAGTCCGAGACGCGCTGAGCCTGCTGCATGTTGTGGGTCACGATCACGACCGTGACCTCGTCGGCGATGTCCTTGATCGTCTCCTCGATCCGCAGTGTGGACGTCGGGTCCAACGCCGAGCACGGTTCGTCCATCAGCAGTACCCGTGGCTTCACTGCGAGCGCGCGCGCGATGCACAACCGCTGCTGCTGGCCGCCGGACAGGGCACCGCCCAGTTCGCCCAGGCGGTCCTTCACTTCTTTCCACAGACCGGCCTTGGTCAGCGACGCTTCCACCAGGTCGCCTTTGTCGCCGGCGGAGACCCGCGAGAACCGGAGACCCGCGAGCACGTTCTCGGCGATGGTCATGGCAGGAAAGGGATTGGGCTTCTGGAAGACCATGCCGATGTGGCGCCGGGTCTCCATGGCCCGCTGTCCCGGGCCGTAGATATCGAGGCCATCGAGTCGCACCGAACCTGCCAATTGCGCGCCCGGCACAACCTCGTGCATCCGATTGAGGATGCGCAGGAACGTGGACTTGCCGCAGCCTGACGGTCCGATCAATGCCGTCACCTTGGACTTCTCCATGGTCAACGTCACCCCGGCGAGCACCAGCCGTCCGCTGAACCAGGCGTGCACTCCGTCGGCGTCGATCTGACCGGCCTCGCCGGAAAAGTCGGTGCCGCGATTGTGCCCGAGGCCACTGACGTCCTCGGGGACCGGAGGTGGCGGCGTGGTGGCGTAGGTGGTCATTCGGGGCTCCTCTCGATCGGGATCGGCAGGAAGTAACGGGCCATCATGTCGTCCTCTGTCGGCTGTGCCCGGCCTGACTTCTTGGACTTCGTGCGGGAGAAGTACCGGGCCAGCACGAAGAGGATGAGCACGATCGACATGAGCACGAAGGCGGCCTGGAATGCGATGTCGATCAGGACCTGCTGGGCGGCATGGGTGTTGGAGAGGATGACCAACGGGAGGGCACCCTGATCGTGGACCAAGGGGTTGGCGTTCAGCACCTGGGATCCGAAGGCGGTGAAGATGAGAGGTGCTGTCTCGCCGACGATGCGGGCGACGCCGAGGAGTACCGCTGTCACCACACCGGACCGGGCCGTCGGAATGACGACGGACCACACCGTGCGCCACTCGGGGGCGCCGAGGGAGAGGGATGCCTCGCGCAGGCCGCTCGGCACGACGCGGAGCACCTCTTCCACCACGCGGGTGACCGACGGGAGGAGGATCACCACGAGGGCCAAGGAGGCGGCGAAGCCCGAATAGTGGAGCACGCCGGTGAAGATGAAGATCGAATAGATGAAGACGCCTGCCACGATCGAGGGCGTCCCGCTCATGGCCGTCACCACCGTACGGACGAGGCGGGCCGTCCGGCCGGTGCCGACTTCGTTGAGGTAGACGGCGGTAGCGATGGCAAATGGCACTCCCATGAGGGTGGCCATCAACACCTGCTCCAACGTACCCACGATGGCCTGGAGTACACCTACGTGATTGAGGAGGTTGGGGTCGGAGGCGGCAAGGGTCCTCTGGTCCTTGGTGAAGAGCGCGCTCCAGTGGATGGACGGGACGGCCTTGTAGGTCACCCAGGCCACGATGAAGATGACGATCCCGATAATGAGTAGGCCGGCGGTCCACACGAGGATGCCCGCGACCCGGTCGGTCGCCACCTGGCGCTCGATCACCTGGGACGTCCCGAACCACGTGAGCGCCAGGAAACCCGCATACCAGCACACGAGGAAGCCCAAGCCACCGGTGAGAGAGGTCAGTTGGTAGAAGACGACCCACACCAGGCAGAACGATGAGAGTGCGGAGACCACGATCAGCGCCACGTCCTGCGGGCCCACGGCACCGGGTCGGATGGGCGTGGGCAGGCGCCTCGGCGCCGGTGGGTCAGGAGTTCCACCGGAAGGATCGCCGGGGCCGCGTGTCGGAGGCACCGGGCGGGAGGGCTGCCGGGTCGGCAGCGATCCCGTCGACACCGAGGAATTGGCGATCAGGACTCCCGGAGGGGCGGCCTGCATGTCGGCCTCGGAACTCACAGGTCCACCCCGGCTCCGCTTCGTGAGCGGTTGACGATCGACGAGGCAGCCAGGTTGATGACCAAGGTGATCACGAAGAGGGTGAAGCCAGCGAGCAGGAGCGCCTGCGTGCCGAGCTTGCCTCCGGCACCGAAGTTGACCACGATGAACTGGGAGACCGTCGTACCGCCGTGCTGGAGGATGTGAGGGCCGTAGAGGAAGCCTCCGCCCAGGATGATGGTGACGGCGATGGTCTCCTCGAGGGCGCGCCCGAGCCCGAGCATGACGGCGCCGATCATGCCACCCCGGCCGAAGGGGATGACCACCGTCCGGATCATCTGCCACCGGCTGGCGCCAAGGGCGAGGGCGGCCTCGCGCTCGCCCGGCGGGGCCAGGGAGAAGACCTCCCTGCAGATGGAAGCGACGATGGGCACGATCATGATCCCGACTACGAGTCCGGCGATGAAGATCGAAGCATTGAGGGGTGGGCTCGTCACCTTGAAGAACGGGACGAATGCCAGGTGCCGGGAGAGCCACGTGCTGAGGCCGACGACATTCGGCTGCAGCTCGAAGATCGCCCACAGACCGAAGATGATGCTGGGGATGGCGGCGGCCAGGTCGACGAGGGCGATGAGCGAGCGCCGGCTCCTTCGGGGAACGTACTCACTGAGGAAGATGGCGGTGGCGATGGCAACCGGCGTACCGACGATCATGGCCACCATGGCCACTTCGACCGTGCCGACCAGGGATGCGAACACACCGAATGTCGGATTGTGGCCGAGCGTGTTGAACCCCGAATGGGTGAAGAAGCTGAGTCCCGCCACCCGGAACGCAGGGAAGCCCTTGTTGATCAGGAAGAAGCCGATGGCGGCCAACAGCACCAGTACACCGAGGCCGGCGATCTGCACCCCCCGCCGGTAGATGCGGTCCGGCATCGAGTAGTCCCGATTGGGCGTGATGGGCGATGGGGTGACGCCGACCGATCCACCGGGACGCATGTCGAATTCGATGGTCATCTTGGGGGGGCCTTTCTGGCCGCTCAACAGCTGCGGTGGTCGCTGTCAGGCTGTGGCTGACGCGGGAGCCGGGCCGTCATCGTGGTCGCTCCGAGCCCACACGCATCGTACGATTCGAAGGTGAACGTTGGGCAAACGTTTCCCGATGGGTGGGTAATCGTTGTGTGATCAACGCCGCGTCCAGCCTGTTTGTGGCCGCCGGAAGACCGCGTTCCACCCGACCCCGACAACTCAGAGGGGCCGGGATCAGATCGGGGAACAGTCAGAATCCGAGCAGCTGGCCGCGGGCGGGCGGGACGAGCGCGTGAGGTCCGGCCGGAGCGTTCCAGACGATTTGGCCGTCCACGATCTTCACCGGGAGGGCCGATGCCTGACCGGTCTGGGTGTAGGGCGCCGCCGCTTCGAGCATGGTGATGGTGCTGGCGGCTGCGGCGCCCGTCGCCGGATCCGCCTTGCCGATCTGGTCGACGCTGACCCAGTAGAGGTGCTCCCCGCCGCAGGCCACGAAGGTGGCGATCCAGTGCGCACCTGATCCGGTGGTCCAGAGGACCGGATCGGCAGCCAGCATCGACCGGTCGACCGGGATGGTCGCCACGGGTTCAGATCCCGAGTCCGGCCCCGCATAGAGCTTGACGCCACTGGGCAGGGTGAAGCCGTCGACGAGGCCGATTCCTCCGTGGGCGGTGATGTGGGCGATGGCCGATTGCGCAGCCTGGTCAGGAGTAAAGGGCCGGAAGCCGGGCTGGATCCCCGCTGGCTCACCGGCCGGCACGGCGCCGTTGAGGACGTAGTTGCAGCCCTGAAGCGGTATCGCCGGGGGCCGGACCACCGCGCCGGCGGCGACGGTCGACGTGGTGGTTGCAGAGGATGTGCCTCCGCACGCCGTGGCCACGAACATCAATCCACCGGCCGCAACGCCGGCCAGTGCCCGCAGAGCCCACTGTCGTGGCCGGTCGGCCGGGCGGGGTTGCACGGACCGACTGAAGCGCCCGTCGGCAATTGCGCTGGGGAGTAGCGGGTTCATGTTCGTGGGACTCCGTGACCTGTCGGATGGAACGGGATGTGGCCGCCCCAGCTGGTGGACCCTCGGATGAGGAAGCGGGGTCGGACGGCCGCCGGCTTCGAGCCCCTAAGTTGTGGCACACACGAACCTTGCTGTCAACGCTGCAGGTCGCAGCATTGGCGCCCCGGGCACCTGCCGATCCGGACCCGCGACCGGCGGCGCGCACACGTCGGACGGGCGGATCGTAGAGTGCAGGAATGCGCACGGTTGCCGGTCATCTCTGTCGGGCCGTCGTCGTGATGGTGGCGATGGTGGCCGTCGGTCGGATCCTCAAAGATCTGAGGACTCCCTCCCGCGGCCGCGCCGGCCTGCCCGCCGTGATCGGCGACACCTGGCCACCGGTACCTGTCAAGTCCCCCCGGTAGGACGACCCCAAAGGGTCCGGCGATCCGGACCGATCACCCGGGCGGGCGCTCCCAGTACGTGGCACCGGTGCACGTACTCACCTGCACCGAATACCACTCGTAGAGTTCGTCACGGCCTTGTTGTTGGGCGGCGCGATGCGCGGCGTCGTCTCGCCACGCCGCATGGGCCTCTGGGGTGGCGAACGTGACCAACGACACATGGGCACCGTCATCTCCGATGAAGGTGGCGAAGTCGACGAACCCCGGTACCGCCCGTGCCGCAGCGAGCATCGAATCGGCCAGCCGGGCGTAGACCTCGTCGGACCCGGCCCTGCGGTTCGACCTGAACACGGTGACCACTTGGCCCTCGGCGAATTCGGGCACAGGTCCGTCGGACACAGCGTGGTCGTCGCTTCCCGATCAGGTCCGGACCGTGTGGACGTCGCTGATGCCCGGCGCCTCGCGCAGGCTGGCGAGCGCACCGTCCGGAATCTGCCCGTCGGTGGTCAGGACCATCAGTGCGGTGTTTCCATTGGCCGAAGGGCCGACGGCCATCGAGGAGATCGACACTCCGGCGTCGCCCAGGATCGTCCCGACCACACCGATCATCCCAGGACTGTCGTCGTTGCGGACGACGACCATGTCCGGGGCGGGTGGGACCTCGACGGTGTGGTCGTCCAACATCACCAGCCGGGGCTCCGCCCGAGGCCCGGCCAGCGTTCCGGCCACCGAGTGTCCACCACCCCGCAAGGTGATCAGATTGACGAAATCGTGCGCCGTGACCGTCGACGTCTCCCGGACCTCGAGACCCCGCTCGGCGGCCAACTGCGGTGCGTTGACATAGGACACCGGCTCAGCGGTGCCCTCGGCGAAGAGCCCCTTCAGGATCGACAGTGTCAGGATCCCGGTACCCGATCCGGCCAGTCCCCCCTGGTATTCGATCTCGAGCCCCTCGGGCAGGCCGTCCTCGAGGCAGGCCAGGATGCGTCCGAGCTGTTCGGCCAGACCCATGAAGGGTCGGACCGTCTCGGACACATCGGTCGCATCGACGTTGACGGCGAACGGCACGAAATCTCCGTCGAGGGCCAGGATGACCTGTTCTGCGATGGTGATGCCCGCCTTGTCCTGCGCTTCCGCGGTGGAGGCCCCGAGGTGCGGAGCGACGATCACGGACGGTAGATCGAAGAGCGGCGACTCGGTCGTCGGCTCCTTGGCGAACACATCGAGGCCCGCTCCCTGGACGTTGCCGTTGCGAATGGCGTCAGCCAGCGCATCCTCGTCGACGATGCCACCCCGGGCGGTGTTGATGATGCGCAGGCCGGGCTTGGCCTTGGCCAGCATGTCCGCGCCCAGCAGGCCGAGGGTCTCCTTGTTCTTCGGGAGATGGACGGTCACGAAGTCCGACTCGCCCATCAGCTGCTCCAGGCTCATCAGCTCGACACCCATGTGCTTCGCCCGGTCGACCGATACGAAGGGGTCGTAGGCAACGAGACGCATGCCGAACGCCAGCGCTCTCTGGGCGACGAGCGCCCCGACACGACCGAGTCCGACGACACCGAGTGTCTTGCCGTGGAGTTCCACGCCTTCCCACTTCGACCGCTCCCACTTCCCGGCCACCAACGCGGCGTGGGCCTGGGGAATGTTCCGGGCCTGGGCCAGCAGGAGCGCCATCGCCTGCTCGGCCGCTGACAGGATGTTGGACTGTGGGGCGTTGACGACCATCACGCCGCGTTCGGTCGCCGCGGCGACGTCCACGTTGTCGAGGCCGATCCCGGCCCGACCGACGACGATCAGATCCGTTCCGGCGGCCAGGACCTCTGCGGTGACAGTGGTAGCCGAGCGGATCACCAGCGCGTGGGCTCCGGCGATCGTCCCGACCAGCTCCTCAGGGGAGAGCCCCAGCTGGACGTCCACTTCGTGGCCGGCCGCGGCCATGAGATCCAGACCCGGCTGGGCCAGCTTTTCGGAGACGAGGACCCTGGCCATGGTGTTTCCTTCCGGTTGGAGATCGGCGGTCGTCGGGCGACCACGGTTCGTGGAGCGAATATGTGGCTTGCCGCGAGCGCCGGGGCACGCGGTTCGCCTTGGTACCGCCAGCAGTCCCTACAGCATGACCGTCCGGACACCCTGTGGGCCAACCGGCTGGTCGCTGACCTTCCGACAGTTGGCTCAGGTCCCGGCGAAGAGACGACCCAGGCGGGTGACGCCTTCGACGATGTCGTCGTCGCCCAATGCGTAGGACATGCGGAAGTAGCCCGGAGATCCGAACGCCTCACCGGGTACCACGGCCACCTTCGCCTCCTCGATGGCCAACTCGGCCAGCTCGGCACTCGAGGTGCAGGTGCGGCCGGACAGGTCCCGACCCAAGAGACCGGAGACGGAGGGGAAGGCGTAGAACGCCCCCTCCGGCAACAGGCACTCGATCCCGTCGATCTCGTTGAGCATCCGGTGGATGATCTGGCGTCGGCGGTCGAAGGCCTCACGCATCATCGACACCGCCGAGAGGTCACCCGCTACCGCAGCCAGGGCGGCGCGTTGGGACACGTTGGCGACGTTGGACGTCTCGTGGGACTGGAGGTTGGTGGCCGCTGCGATCACGTCGGCCGGGCCGAGCATCCATCCCACGCGCCAGCCGGTCATGGCGTAGGTCTTGGCCACGCCGTTGATCACCACGCAGCGATCGGCGAGCTCGGGTACGACCACCGGCATGGAGTGGTGTTCGGCACCCCCGTAGACCAGGTGCTCGTAGATCTCGTCGGTGACCACCCAGATCCCGTGTTCGACGGCCCACCGTCCGATGGCCTCGATCTCCGCCTTCGGATACACCGCACCGGTCGGGTTCGAGGGGGACACGAAGAGGAGCACCTTGGTGGCCGGCGTGCGGGCGGCCTCGAGCTGGTCGACGGTCACCCGGAACCCACTGGCGACGCCGGTGGACACGACCACCGGGACGCCGCCGGCCAGGGTGATGACCTCGGGGTAGGTGGTCCAGTACGGAGCCGGTACCAACACCTCGTCACCCGGGTCGCACAGTGCGGCGAAGGAGTTGGCGACGGCCTGCTTGCCACCGTTGGTGATCAGGACCTGGGAGGCCGTCACCAGATAACCGGAATCCCGTCGGGTCTTGGCGGCCACGGCCTCACGCAACGCGGGGAGTCCCGCGGTGGGCGTGTAGTGGTGGTTCTTCGGGTCGCGGCAAGCCACCTCGGCGGCCTCCACGATGGCGTCGGGTGTCGGGAAGTCGGGTTCTCCGGCTCCGAAGCCGATCACGTTCTCACCCTGGGCCTGGAGGGCCTTGGCCTTGGCGTCCACCGCCAGGGTGGCTGACGGCGAGACCGCGGCGATCCTTGCCGAGATGCGGTTGCCCGTCACCCCCGCACCTGCCTCCGCCCCGGGGCGGGTTTCTGTCTGCTGGGCCATGGGTGCCATGATTCCATACGTGACCGAGACCCCTGACATCCGCATCCCGCCCAACCTCCTGCCCGCCGACGGGCGGTTCGGCGCCGGCCCCTCCAAGGTCCGCCCGGAGGCCGTGGCCGCCCTGTCGGCCGCCTCGGGCAGCTTTCTCGGTACGAGCCACCGGCAGAAGACGGTCAAGTCCGTGGTAGGCAGCCTACGGGCCGGACTGACGTCGCTCTTCTCCCTTCCCGACGGCTACGAGGTGGTGCTCGGCAACGGGGGCACCACATGCTTCTGGGACGCAGCCACCTTCGGTCTCATCGAGCACAAGAGCCAGCACCTCAGCTTCGGTGAGTTCTCTTCCAAGTTCGCCACCGCAGCGGCCACCGCGCCCCATCTGGGCGACCCCGAGGTCATCTCCTCGGAGGTCGGCACCCACCCGCTGCCGGTGGCACGCGAGGACGTCGACCTCTACGCCCTCACCCACAACGAGACCTCGACCGGCGTGATGATGCCCATCCTGCGGCCCGGGGGCGCGCCCCTACCGGCCGACGGCGGGGGGCTGGTGGCCGTGGACGCCACCTCGGGGGCCGGTGGCCTGCAGGTCGACCCCGCCGAGTTCGACGCCTACTACTTCGCCCCGCAGAAGTGCTTCGGCTCCGACGGTGGGCTGTGGGTGGCCCTGCTCTCCCCCGCGGCCGTCGACCGCATCGGCTCCATCGCCGCCACCGGACGCTGGGTGCCGGCCTCGATGGACCTGACCATCGCCCTCGACAATGCGCGGCTCGAGCAGACCTACAACACCCCGGCACTCGCCACCATCTTCCTCTTCGACAACCAGGTGCAGTGGTTCAACGACAACGGCGGTCTCGGATTCTCGACGGGCCGCAGCGACCGGTCGGCCGAGATCCTCTACTCATGGGCCGACAACTCGGACTTCGCGACGCCGTTCGTGCACCGTGAGCAGGACCGGAGCCACGTCATCGGGACCATCGACTTCGACGATTCGATCGACGCCGCCGTGGTGGCGAAGGTGCTTAGGGCCAACGGGGTCGTCGACACGGAGCCCTACCGCAAGCTCGGTCGCAACCAGCTCCGCATCGCCATGTTTCCCGGCATCGACCCCGAGGACATCGCCTCCCTGTGCGCCTGCATCACCCACGTGGTCGGGGCACTCGCCCAGTAGGGCTCGGCGCATGCGGTGTGACCGGGACGTCACCGGGACGTCACCGGCCGTTCGCCGGGCCGTCATTTGGCCCGTGTAGCGTGCCCACGTGCCGATCCGGACCTCACACCCGCGCCTGACTGCCCTCCTCCTGGCGACGGTGGCCCTGCCCCTGATCCTGGCCGCCTGCTCGAGTTCCACGACGTCCGCCGCCTCGACCACGACGACGCGGGCCGCCGGCAGCAGCGGGACCAACCCGGCCTGCGCCCTCGTCACACCGACCCAGATCCAGTCCGCCCTCGACAAGACCGTCGGTTCGCCGTCCGCCTCGAACTCGACCGGGAGCACCGCCTGCACGTATCCGGCTACCAACGGGCGGAAGTCCGACTCGGTCATCATCACGTTCCGCAGCAACGTGACGCCCGCCCAGGCCGCCGCCGAAGAGGCGGCCCTCGAGAAGTCCCACGCGACGGTCACGCCGATCAGCGTGACCGGCGGCCAGGCCTTCTCGTTCACCACGACCTCAGGCACCGAGACGGTCACCGGCCTGGTGACCGTCGTCGGCGAGAGCCAGCTCTCCATCGCCTCGACGGCCACCCTGGGCCAGACCGAGAGCCTGGCCCAGGAGATCTTCTCGTCGCTCTCCAGCAAGGCGGCCTCGTCGACGACCGGCCCAGCGGCCTGACCGGCACCATCCCTGCCTGCCCGCGCAACGGCCCACCGAGCGGCGATGGGCCGGGACGGGTCAGCCGCCCGAGATGTCCTGGACCTTCTGCTTGCCCGCCGTCACGAACGGCATCATGTCGCGCAGTTCGGCCCCGACCTTCTCGATCTGGTGCTCCTGGCCGGCCTGCTTGAGCCGCTGGTAGTTCGGGCGCCCGTTCTTGTTCTCGGCGACCCACTCGGCGGCGAACCGCCCGTCCTGGATCTCGTCGAGGATGGCCCGCATCTCGTCCTTCACGCCCTTGTTGATCACCCGTGGGCCGCGGGTCAGGTCGCCGTATTCGGCGGTGTCCGAGATCGAGTACCGCATCCCGGCGATGCCCTGCTCGTACATCAGGTCGACGATCAACTTGAGCTCGTGCAGGCACTCGAAGTACGCAGATTCCGGCTGGTAGCCGGCATCGACGAGGGTCTCGAATCCGGCCTGCACGAGGGCGGTCACGCCACCGCAGAGGACGACCTGCTCGCCGAAGAGGTCCGTCTCGGTCTCCTCGGCGAACGTCGTGTCGAGCACGCCGGCACGCGTGCCGCCGATGCCGTGGGCGTAGGAGAGGGCGAGGTCGTGGGCCTTGCCGGTGGCGTCGTGGGCCACGGCGATGAGCGACGGGACACCGCCGCCTTCGGTGTAGGTGCGCCGCACCAGGTGGCCGGGTCCCTTGGGGGCGACCATGGCCACGTCGACGTCGGCCGGGGGCTTGATCAGGTCGAAGCGGATGTTGAACCCGTGGGCGAAGAAGAGGGCGTCCCCGGCCTTCAGGTGGGGGGCGATCTCGGCCTCGTAGACCCTGGCCTGCTCGGTGTCGGGCAGGAGGATCATGATCAGATCGGCCTCGGCGGCGGCGTCGGCCACCGACAGGACCCGCAAGCCGGCCTCTTCGGCCTTGGTCTTGGACGACGAGCCTTCACGCAGGCCGACGCGCACGTCCACCCCGGACTCGGACAGGTTGAGGGCGTGGGCATGCCCCTGGGACCCGTAGCCGATGACGGCAACCTTGCGGTTCCCGAGGAGACCGGCGTCCGCATCCTTCTCGTAGTACAGCGTGGCCATCGTGGTTCAACCTGCCTTTTCTGTGGTGTCTGCCGTTCCGGTGGCCGGCTGGCCCCGGTGATCGGCACGGTCAAGCATAGGCAACGCCACCCGACCGGTCCGCTGCATCTCGACGATCCCGTATCCCCGGATGAGGTCCTCGAAGTCGTCGAGCTTGGTGGGGGCGCCGGCCAGCATCACCGTGAGGTGGGCCGGGCCGACGTCGACGATCTTGCCCTCGAACACCCCGACCAGCTGGATGACCTGGCCCCGCGACTCGGGGCCGGCCTCCACCGTGGCCAGCAGGAGCTCACGCTCGCGGGAGTGCGCCGGGTCGAGCTCGGTGATCGAGACGACCGGGATGAGCTTGTCGAGCTGCTTCACGATCTGGTCGAGCGGGGCGGACTCGACATCGACCACGATGGTGATGCGGCTGAACCTCGGGTTGTCCGACGGGGCCACGGCCAGGCTGAATATGTTGTAGCCGCGTCGGGAGAACAGGCTCGCCACCCGGGCCAGCACCCCGGACTTGTTCTCCACCAGCACGGTCAGGATGTGGTGGCGCTGGTCAGTGCCGTACATGTTCATGGGCGGCTGCCTCCGATCAGCGAAGGGTCGACGATGATGTCGTCGTTCGACGATCCCGCCGCCACCATCGGGAAGACCTTCTCGAAGGCGTCCGTACGGAAGTCGACGACGACCGGGCGGTCGTCCACCGAATTGGCCTTGTCGATCGCCGTGGCCACGTCGTCCGGCGACTCGACCCTGATGCCGACACAGCCCATGGACTCGGCCCAGCCGACGTAGTCGGGAAGGTCGGGTGACAGGTAGACCTCGGAGTAGCGCTCCTCGTAGAACATCTCCTGCCACTGGCGGACCATGCCCAGGTAGGCGTTGTTAAGGATGGCGATCTTCACCGGTATCCGCTCGGAACTGGCCGTGACCAGCTCCTGGGCGGTCATCTGGAAGCAGCCGTCGCCGTCGACGGCCCACACCATCTTGTCCGGGCGGCCCACCTTGGCGCCGATGGCCGAGGGGACGGCGAAGCCCATGGTGCCGAGCCCACCCGAGTTGACCCAGGTGTAGGGATGGTCGAACTGCCACCACTGCGAGGCGAACATCTGGTGCTGACCGACGCCCGAGGCGACGATGGTGTCCTCCGGGGTCTGGTCGCGCAGGCACTCGATGACGAACTGCGGCTTGAGCGGGCCGGGCCCGGGCTGCTGGTCGTAGACCAGGGGGTACCGCTCCTGCCAGGCCCCGAGCTGCGCCCGCCACGGGGCCAGACGCTCCCGCGGGTACCGCTCGGCCATCGTCCCGGGTGCGGCCGGGGCGCCCGCCACGGCGTCGGACGGCGAGCCCCCCCGCCCGCCGCGGGTCGCCTCGGAGTGGCTGAGGCCGCGGGCCTCGAGGGCCAGCAGCAGCTCTTCGACCACCAGTCGGCAGTCGCCGGCGATGGCCACGTCAGCGGCCCGGACCTTGTTGTGCTCGGCCGGGTCGATGTCCACGTGGATGACCTTGGCCCCGGGGGCGAAGGCGCTCACCTTGCCAGTGACCCGGTCGTCGAAGCGGCTGCCGAGGGCGATCAGGAGGTCAGATTTCTGCATGGCCGTGACCGCCGTGTAGTTGCCGTGCATGCCGGGCATGCCCAGGCACAGCGGGTGTGAGTCGGGGAAGCAGCCGCGGGCCATGAGGGTGGTGACCACCGGGATCCCGGTCCGCTCGGCCAGCTCCCGCAACGCGTCGGCGGCCCGGGCCTTCAAGATGCCCCCGCCGGCGTAGATAACGGGCCGTTCAGCGGCCAACAGCAGCTCGGCCGCCTCCATCACGAGTGCCGGGTCTCCCTCGGTCACCGGACGGTAGCCCGGCAGGTCGAGGTCGGCCGGTGCCGGCCAGTACCACGTCATGGTCGACTGGGCGATGTCCTTCGGGATGTCGATCAGGACCGGGCCGGGCCGGCCGGTCGTGGCCACATGGAAGGCCTCGGCGACGACCCGGGGGATGTCGTCGACGTCGGTGATCAGCCAATTGTGCTTGGTGATCCCCATGGTGATCCCCGTGATATCGCTCTCCTGGAAGGCGTCGGTCCCGATCGCCGCCGTGGCCACCTGGCCGGTGATGGCGACCAGGGGCGTCGAGTCCATGTAGGCGTCGGCCAGAGGCGTGACCACGTTGGTGGCACCGGGGCCCGAGGTCGCCATGGCCACGCCGGGGCGGCCGGTGACCTGGGCGTAGCCCTGGGCCATGTGACCGGCACCCTGTTCGTGGCGGACCAGGATGTGGCGGATCGACGAGTCGAGGATCGGATCGTAGACCGGCAGGATGGCGCCTCCGGGCAGGCCGAACATGACCTCCACGTGCTGCATCTCGAGGCTCTTGATCAGTGCCTGTGCTCCGGTGAGTTCCATCGGGTGCTCCCTTTTCGACGATGGTCGGTGGTGACGATTCGGTGGTGGACGGCACTGCGTGCGATCCGAGGGCGGACATGAAAACGACCTCCCATCTGGGAGGTCGGAAAGCGCACACGGCGAAGAGACGTCGCGTGCGCTACGAAACGAGTACCAGGGTGCTGGAGGTCGGGAAGGCGGTACGCATGGTGCGAACATTGTTGCACGCCCCGGGCGCTTCGACAAGTAGCGGTGGGCGGACCTTCATGGTCGCCAGGTCCGCACGTCGTGGCCCCCGTCGACCACCGCGAAGTAACCGACCTCGGTGATGTCCACCGTGAAGAGGTGGAATTCGGCCTCGGGGCGCCACCCGACCGCCTGCTCGAGGGCCGTCCCGTACCGTTCGCGCGCATCGGGGTCGGTCACGTCGAAGGCCCGACCGTAGATCTTCACGTCCCCCTGGGTGCCGGCCTTGTCGTGCACCGTGGTGTGGACGACGCAACGGGGGTCGGCCAGCAGGTCGAGCGCCTTGCGCGACTGCCACATCATGCCGAGGAAGAGATCGTCCCCCACCACCAGCGGCTCGACCGGGCTGATCCTCGGCCACCCATTGGCTCGCAGGGTGCCCACCAGGACCAGTCCGTCCTCGGCCATCCGGGCCTGGGCCGTTGCTGCCAGCCCGGGGTCGCCCCGGCGGAACCCCTCCCAGGAGGCCACGGTCTCGCGGCCGCCCCTAGGCCTCGGTGACGGCGCCGCGCTCGGCGCCGGTCACCAGCCGGGCGAACTTGGCCAGGACCCCCGAGGTGTACCGGGGCGCCGGGTGCTTGAGGTCCGCTCGCCGTCGGGCCAACTCGTCGTCGCCCACCAGCAGGTCGATGGTGTGCTTCTTCACGTCCACCACGATGCGGTCCCCGTCGGCCACCAGGGCGATCGGTCCACCGTCGACCGCCTCCGGGGCGACGTGCCCGATGCAGAAGCCGTGCGTCCCGCCCGAGAATCGACCGTCGGTCACCAGGGCGCAGTCGCTTCCGCGGCCGACCCCCTTCATGGCACCGGTGATGGCCAGCATCTCACGCATGCCGGGACCGCCCTTCGGGCCCTCGTAGCGGATCACCACCACGGTCTCGGGTTGGATGGAGCCGGCCAGGATCGCCTCCATGGCCTTGTCCTCGCCGTCGAAGACCCGGGCCTTCCCGTCGAACGTCAGGCTGTCGATGCCGGCCACTTTGACCACCGCACCCCTGGGGGCGAGCGAGCCGGTGAGGACGGCGATGCCGCCCTGGGCGTGGATGGGGTCGGACAGGACGTGGACCACGTCGCCGTCCGGCGCCGGGGGGTCCAGCGCGGCCAGGTTGTCGGCCATCGTCCGGCCGGTCACCGTCATGCAGTCTCCGTGCAGAAGACCGGCTTCCAGGAGCTGGGCGAGCACCACGGGGACGCCGCCGATCCGATCCAGGTCCGACATGTGGTATTTGCCGTGGGGCTTGGTGTCGGCCAGGTGCGGGACCCGGGCGGCCACCAGGTTGAAATCGTCGAGGGTGAGGTCGACCCGGGCCTCGTTGGCGATGGCCAGGAGGTGGAGCACCGCATTCGTGGAGCCGCCCAGGGCCATGACCACACTGATGGCGTTCTCGAACGCCTCCTTGGTCAGGATCTGTCGGGGGCGGATCCCGGCCCGCAGCATCTCGACCACGGCATACCCAGAGGCGATGGCCAGGTCGTCCCGGCGGCGATCCACCGCCGGCGCCGACGAACTGCCGGGTAGGGACATGCCCAGCGCTTCGGCCACCGAGGCCATGGTGTTGGCCGTGAACATCCCGGCGCACGAACCCTCGGTCGGGCAGGCATTGTGCTCGATCAGCGAGAGCTCCTCGTCGGTGAGGGCGTCGACCGCATGAGCACCGACCGCCTCGAACACCGAGGTGATGTCGATGGCCCTGTCGCGGACCCGCCCGGGCAGGATCGACCCGCCGTACAGGAACACGCTGGGCAGGTTGAGCCGGGCGGCCGCCATCAGCATGCCGGGCAACGACTTGTCGCAGCCGGCCAGGGTCACCATGCCGTCGAAGCGCTCGGCGTGCATGACCGTCTCCACCGAGTCGGCGATCACCTCGCGGCTGACCAGCGACGCCCGCATGCCCTCGTGGCCCATCGAGATCCCGTCGGAGACGGCGATGGTCACGAACTCGAAGGGGTAGCCACCCGCCTGGCGCACACCGTGCTTGGCTTGCTTGGCCAGCCTGGCGAGGGGGAGATTGCACGGTGTGACCTCGTTCCAGGACGAGGCGACGCCGATCTGGGGCTTGTCCCAATCGTCGTCACCCATCCCGACGGCCCGCAGCATGGCCCGGGCCGGCGCCCGGGTCGGACCGTCGGTCACTTCGTGGCTACGCGGCTTGATGCCCACCAGGGGCAGCTCGGAGGGGTCGCCTGCGGACGTCGTGTCGCTCATCCGACCATGGTATGGCGCGCGTGCCGAGGTGCGGGACGCCGCCAGAAAGAGCCCCTACAGTCGGACCATGCAGCCCCGGCCCGCTCCCGGACCGGAGACGTCGGCCGATCCCGGCGCCTTCGGAGCCGACGAACTGGACGCGCTCTGCGCGTACTTCGACTCCCACGGCTACGCCACATTGCGTGGTGCCGTGGACGAGGACGACCTGGCCGCGGCCGAGTCGGAGCTGGTCAGGGCCCAGGACGACCTGGTCGGAGGCGGTCTCGACACCCGGCACGCCACCACCATCCTCGACGACCCGGACGCCACCGTCGAGGGCCGGCGCTTCGCCCACTACGTGTGCTTCGCCACCCAGGTGTCGCCCCTCGCCGACCGCCTGGTCCACCTGCCGGCCTTCGTCGAGGTGAGCCGTCGTCTGCTCGGACCCGACGCGTGGCTGCTCGACTACGAACAGTTCGGCATCGTCTACCAGGACGCCCGGCCCGGACCGGGATCGGGCTACACCCGGATCGGCTGGCACACCGACCACCAGTCCGGTCCCCACCTCGATGTCTGGCCGGGCGTCGCCTTCACCATCCATTTCGACCCGACCTCCCCCGCCAACGGCTTTCTCCGGGTGCTTCCCGGCAGCCATCTGGTCGGCACCGAGGGGATGCCCGAGGGCTTCGAACGGGTACCCGGTGAGATCGCCGTCTACCAGGAACGGGGCGACGTCCTGTTCCACCATGCCGACCTGTGGCACAGTGCCGCCCGTGCCACCGCGGACGGGGACGCGGCCGTGCGACGTCACTTGCGGGGAAGCTGGCACGGCGGCACACGCCTCCCGGTCGGCCATGGCACCGGAGATTTCGTGAAGAACGCCCGGCGCTGACCGTCCCCGGACCCGGGGGCCGGCGGTACAGTCGCATCCGATGGATCTGTACGCCGCATACCTGGGTGGGCCCCTGGACGATGGACGCATGGGCGAGGGGCACGAGGTCGTCCTCGTGGTGGCCGCCGACCGGGCCGAGGCGAAGGCGAGGGCCACCGCCAAATGGCGGGGGGCGCCGCCCGGGCACCTCGACGCGCTCGAGCGCATCGTGCAGGTCGACGGGTACTCGGTGACCCTGACCGAGTCCGCCGGCGGCGACGATCTCGAGATGGAGACGTTCAACTGAGGCCCCGATGACCGAACGCAACGTCCTGGGCGGAACCCTCGAACCCTGCGGGACCGACCCGATGACCGGCTTCTACCGCGACGGCTGTTGCTCGACCGGACCCGAGGACCTCGGGAGCCACACCATCTGCGCGGTGGTGACGGCGGAGTTCCTCGAGCACCAGCGGTCGATCGGCAACGACCTGTCGACGCCGATGCCGGCCCACCGGTTCCCCGGGCTCGTGCCCGGCGACCGTTGGTGCGTGACGGCGGCCAACTGGCTGCGGGCCCACCATGACGGCGCGGCCGCCTTCGTCGTGCTCGCCTCCACCCACGAGCGGGCCCTCGCCGTGGTTCCCCTCGAGGCCATGCGCGCCCACGCCGTCGATGTCCCGACCGGTCCCGGCGACTTCTAGCGCGACGCGAGCTACCGCTCCGGCCTGACGGGGCGCCCGTGCTTAGGATGGGGCCCGGAGCGGAGGGGATCGGATGCACCGGGGCCCACCGCACGCGACCGGAAGGGCACACCGACCATGCAGACGCGGCTGACCGAACTCCTGGGGATCGAGCACCCCGTCATGTTGGCCGGCATGGGCGGGGTGAGCTACCACCGGTTGGCGGCCGCGGTGTCCGAGGCCGGGGGGATCGGCACCCTCGGTGCCGCCACCATGGATCCGGTCGCCATGGACGCCGAGATGGCGGCCATGAATGCCGCCACCGACAAGCCCTGGGGTGTCGACCTGCTCACCGCCATGCCCGGGGACATGGCCGCGCAGGTCCAGCGGATCATCGACGCCGGTGCCCGCATCTTCGTCGGCGCCCTCGGCGTCCCGCGCGAGGTGATCGCCATGTGCCACGACGCCGATGTGCTCGTCGTCAACATGTGCGGGAGGGTCCACCACGCAGTCCTGGCCGTCGAGGCGGGTTGCGACCTGGTGGTGGCCCAGGGCACCGAGGCCGGGGGTCACACCGGACGGGTGGCCACGCTCCCGCTCGTGCCCCAGATCGTCGACGCCGTGGGCGACCAGGTGCCCGTCGTGGCGGCCGGGGGCATCGTTGACGGTCGGGGGATCGCCGCCGCTCTGGCCCTCGGTGCCGACGGCGTGTGGCTGGGCACCCGCTTCATCGCCACCCCGGAGGCCCGGGTCTCACTCGGCTACCACGACGCACTGCTGGCCGCCGACGAGAGCCAGACCACGGTCAGCCGCTCCTATAGCGGCAAGCCGATGCGGGTCATCGCCAACGAGCGCACCGAGTACTTCGACCGCCACCCAGACGAGCTCGCGCCGTTCCCCCAGCAGATGCTCGCCTCGATCAACGACGGGGTCCTCCACCTCCCGACCGGACCGGACGATCCCGACGTCGACCCGTCACGGGAGTGCTATCCGAGTGGGCAGGGCGTCGGGGCCATCGACGCCCTGATTCCGGCCGGTGAGCTGGTCGGTCGGCTCATGGCCGAGACCGAGGCCGCCCTCGCCCGCATCGCCGCCCTCCGGTAGGTCAGGCCTGGTTGCCCTCGCCCTGGTAGGCACGGCAGGGCTCGCCCCGCAGCGTGCCGCAGGTCGGCAACGTCGGTGTGGCGACCACGTTCGGGACCACGTCGACCTCCAGAGACGAGGCCGCCGGCTTCCCGAACTTGACCGACGCAGACTGGCTCCCATTGTCCACGGTGTCGAACGCCCACGAGGGACGGTCGCCGCCGGGCGCCGAAATCACCACGCGCAGCTCGGTGCCCGCCCGGAAGGTATGGGCGATCGGGTCGATCGGGATCTTGACCAGGGTGTACCGCGAAGGTGACAGCGTGCGGGCGTCGGAGCCCAGATACGTGGGTGCGGTGAACAACTTGGACGACAGCGGCAGGTCCACCTGGTTGGAGGAGCGCAGGAACCCCGACGTGACGTACTCCTCCTGGGCCGCACCCGGCCGCACCTCGGTGATGGTGGCCTGGAGGTCCACCACGGGGGACGCCGACGCCACCCAGAGGTTCAGCGTGGCAGGTCCGACGATGGTCGTGTCGGTGGCGAGCGGCGCAGTCTGGAAGCCGAGGCCGTCCGCTGCCGGTACCGGCGTCCAGTCCCAAGCGGGTGCGGCGGCCCACGCGTTGTCGCCCGGCGGCAGGCTGGTGGCCGGGCGGACACCCGGGTCGAGCGTCAGCGACGCGCTACCGGTCGCCACGGGGGCCGGGCCGCCGGCGGTCAGTGACCCACCAGACCCGAACCAGAAGGTGGTGGTCTGCCCCCATGCCGGCCACTGGCGGAATCCGGCCGAGTAGGTCGACTGCGGATCGCCCGCCCCGACGGGACCGGCGCCGTTGTCGAAGAGTACCTGGACCCGAGGCGTCTGGCTGGCGAAGTGGAGACGGGCCTTGGCCGGCTTCCCGGCCGCGGTGAAGCGGATGGCGGGCAGCGGGGCCTGGGCCGACGTGCCCGCCGCGAAGCTCGTGAACTCGTCCAGGATCAAGCCGTCGATGAAACCGGGCGCTTTCGGCACCGCATCGGCCACGTAGATGTCCAGGAACTCCAGCCAGCGGCTGATGATCTGGGGACCGGTCGAGTCGATGTGCCCGCCGTTGATCAGGTTGGCGAAGACCGGCGTCGTCAGGGGCAGCGCCGTGAGCAGCGCCGTCCACTGGGGTCCGGTCTGCTCGTCCTGCATGGCGCCGGAGATGAATACCGGCACGGTGATCCGGCCGGCCCAGGTGGTCATCGAGCGCCGGTCGAACAGCGAGGGGTCCCGGCCCGGGCCGGTACCGGGCGCCACCAACTGCGGGCCGACGAGCGATGCCAGACTTTCGGACTGATTGTGCAGGGCCTGGTTGGCGAGGCACGACGACGACGCTCCGCCGCTGGCGGCCAGCTCGGCGTCGATCTCGTAGTAGACCCAACTCTGGCCGACGCCGGCCACCGGCGTGGTGGCCAGCGGGACCAACGCGCCACCGCTGAGGACGGCCGCAGCCTTGGCGTCACTGATCCGGCTCCCGATCCAGCTGGCAGCGAACCCGTCGTTGTAGATCCCGCCGGGGTAGCCGGTGGAGAACAGGTCGTCGGTCGGGCTCATGGGGGCGATGGCGGCCAGGTCGGGGGGATTGGTCCCGGCCGAGGGCAGCTGCGACAGGCCGGAGTAGCTGATGCCGACCATCCCGACTTTGTGGTTGGCCACCCAGTTCTGGTGGGCCACGATCTCCACCGCGTCATAGGCGTCGTAGTCGGACGGGTAGCCGAACAGGTCGTAGGCGCCGCCCGAGCAGCCGGTGCCGCGCATCTGCAGGCTGACAGTGGCGAATCCGGACACCCGGGCCACCACGGCGCCGACATCGGTCGCCCCGTCCGGAAGGAGGTTCGGATTGCCACACCCCGTGCACGGGTGGTGTTCGGCCGCAGCGAGGAGGTACGGGATCGGGTCGGTCGGAGCGGCCGTGGCATATCCCGAGTACTCGATGACCGTCGGGCACGGCGCAGTGGTGCTGCATGTGACCCCGAAGGGGAAGCGGACCGTGGCGGCCAGTTGCACGCCGTCGCGCATGGTGATGTAGTTGAGGCCGGACTTGAGCGGCTGGCCGGTGTACAGGGTCGACTTCGTCGCCGGGTCGGCGTCCGGCGCCAGCACCGAAAAGCGAGCGGTTCTCTGGCCGGTAGTGGTGTCGTCCCACGCGTAGCCCGACGCCGGGGTCAGATTCCGGATGATCAACGAGCCGAGCGAGTCGGCGGTGCCCGGATTGCCCGGGACGGCCACTGGGACGCCCTGCTCCAGGAGGGTGACCGAGTCGCCGGCGCCGGCGCCGGTCAGCCACGCCTCGTCGACCGAGCCGCCGGCCCGCAGCGTGTGGACGACAGTCGCGCCGGCCGGGGGGGCGGTGGCCACCAGCACCGGAGTGAGGCCGAGGCCGATGGCGGCGAGCCCGACGACGGCCAGGCTCCTGAACGGACGACGATGCATGGTACGCACGCGCTTCCCCCTGGAACTCCCCATAGTGGACGGAAACGACTCCCCGCCCGTACCCCGATCATTCCACTTCGCCGTGGACGATGACGAGTGCCGGGCCCGCGTTGTGGAACCCGACCTCCCGCTACTTCAGTTGACGCTTACGCAAGCAGTGGCTTACATTCAGCCCGTGGACGCAGCCCTGAGAGCAGTGGCCGAGCCCCGACGGCGCGAGATCCTGCGGCTGGTGTGGTCCGAGGAGCTGCCCGCCACCGAGATCGCCGCACGGGTGGGACAGATCTCGAGGTCGGCGGTCTCCCAGCACCTCACCGTTCTGAAACGGGCGAGCCTGGTCGTCGAGCGACGGGAAGGTACCCGCCGTCTCTACCGGTCGAACCACGAGGAGATGGCCCGTCTGCGCACGTTCCTCGACGACTACTGGACGAGCGGCCTCGACCAACTCCGCCGGGTGGCCGAGGCCGAACAACGGAGCAGGAGCGGACACACCACCCTCGAAGGAGAGACCCATGGCTGATCTCGTGCGGGAGGTCCACATCAAGGCCAGTCCCGAGGTGATCTTCGAGTACCTGACCGATCCTGCCAAGTACGCCGAATGGGGCGGGACCGATGCGGTACTCGAGCCGCGGCCAGGGGGCACGTTCCGGGTCCTGATGGGCGGCACCCACCAGTCGGCGGGCGAGTACCTCGAAGTCGAGCCGGACCGCCGCGTCCTGTTCTCGTTCGGGTGGGACGAGCCGGGCCACCCGATCCCGTCCGGGTCGACCCAGGTCGAGATCCGCCTCCTCCCCGACGAGGACGGCACCACCGTCCGCCTGACCCACAGCGGCCTACCGGCGGACGCGGTCGACGACCACACCGGTGGTTGGGACCACTACCTCGACCGGCTGTCGATCGTCGCCACCGGCGGCGACGCGGGGCCCGACGGACTGCCCGGATCCGCCCCCGACGTTTGAACCCCGGCGGGCCGCCGGCCCGTCGGGACCGCCACCGACAAGGAGCTGACCGACCGTGAAGACCGACGAGATCTGGTCCCATATCCACGCCGAACGCGCCGGCATGGCCGCTACGTGGGAGGGCCTCGCGTCCGACCAGTGGTCAGAGGGGTCGTGGTGCGACGGCTGGACCGTCCGTGTCACCGCCGGCCACATCCTGGCGGCCGCCGAGCAGACGATCCCCAACTTCTACAAGGAGTTCGTGCAGGCCGGCTTCCGGTTCAACGTGTTCACCGGCCGGGCCGCTCGGCGACTGTCCGAAGTGCCGCCCGAGGAGATGATCCGACGGCTCCGCCTGCGGACCACCACCACCAACCATCCGCCTGCACCGGTCGTCGCCATGCTGGGCGAGATCGTGGTGCACGGCGAAGACATCAGGCGACCCCTCGGCATCCACCACGACATCCCCGAGGCCGCCCTTGGAGCGGTGGCCGACAACTTCACCCGCACAAATCTCCTCATCGGGTCCAAGCGCCGGATCGCCGGATTGCGGCTCAAGGCGACCGACGCCGATTGGTCGAGCGGAGACGGACCCGAGGTCACCGGTCCGCTGGCCTCCCTCGTGCTGGCCATGTCGGGTCGGAAAGGCGCGGTGGGTGACCTCGCAGGCGAAGGATCGGCCACCCTGGCCGGCCGCATCTGAATCCGGCAGCGGTCGGCCGTCCCGCACGCTAGACCTGAGCCACAGGATCGGATCGTACGGGCAGCGGAGGTGGGTCAGGCGTGGTGACGAGGTGCAGCTGGGCCGAGCACGACGAGCTGCGTGCGTACCACGACGAGGAGTGGGGCGTCCCCGTCCATGACGACGTCGCGCTCTTCGAACTACTGACGCTCGAGGGCGCGCAGGCCGGCCTCAGCTGGCTCATCGTGCTGCGACGTCGGGCCGGCTACCGCGCCGCCTTTGCCGGATTCGACCCGGCCGCGGTGGCCCGCTTCGGACCCGGAGATGTCGACCGCCTGGTCGACGACGAAGGCATCATCCGCCACCGGGGGAAGATCGAGTCGGTCGTATCGAACGCCGAGGTGATCCTCGGACTCCAACGCCAAGGTGGCAGCCTCGACGAACTCCTGTGGTCGTTCGTGGGCGGGCGCCCTCAGATGCGCGCATGGTCGTCAGACTCCACCCTGCCTTCATCGACCCCCGAGGCGGCGGCGATGAGCAAGGAGCTGAAGAGGCAAGGGTTCCGCTTCGTGGGACCGACCACCTGTTACGCCCTGATGCAGGCGGCCGGGCTCGTCAACGACCACCACCCGACGTGCTTCCGGCGGGACGAGGTGGACCGCTAATGGGACGTACGTGCGAGGACGTCACGCACGCGCACCCGACCCCCGGTGCGAAGCACGGCCCGACGATAGATCCGAGCGGCGAAGGTGGCCATGCCCACCGTCCCGATGATGGTGATCAGCACTGAGATGACAAATCCCCACCACGCGACCTGGTCCAAGGCCACCAGCACGGGCATGCAGAACGGGGCCGTAGGGGGAAGATAGGCGAGGATGACGAAGAGGGAATCGGCGTGGCCGGTGCTCGCCACTGTGATCGAGAAGATGTAGCCCAGGAGGATGGGAAGGCTGAGCGGCAGGGCGAGGGTCTGTACCTGATCCTGCCGCTCGGCCATCGAGCCGGCCGCCGCGTACATCCACGAGTAGAAGGCGTACCCCAGGACCAGCCACAGCAGCTCGCAAACGAGCACCAGCGGCGCCGTGCCGTGCAACAGGTCGGAGCCGACCACTTGGCCGACCACAAGCGCGAACCCCACGATGAGGGTGGCCTGGCCCATTGCCACCAGGCCGATGCCGAGGACCTTGCCGCCCAGGAGCTGGATCGGGCGCACCATGGCCAGCAGCACCTCGACCACCCGGCTCGATTTCTCCTGCATGACGCCGATGAGGATCCAGGTGCAGTACTGCGTGAGCATGAAGAACAGGAGCACCAGCCCGATCACCGACGTCGTCTTGGTGGCGCCTTTCGGGCGCGGCTGGAGCGTCTGTACCGGGACCGGCTTGGATCCGGTCACCTGTGCCGCCTGGCCGGGCGTGAGCCCGGCGGACTGATAGGCCTTCAACACGCCCAGGTAGTCGGCCACGCTCTGCACGAAGCCGGGGTCGGCCGGGGAACTGCCCGAACTCGCGGGTTGGTCGAGCAGGATCTGCCCACCGTCCACCACGGCAAGGTCGATCCTCCCCGAGCGCAGGCCGGCTTTGGCCGCGGCAAGGGAGCGCTCCGGCACCAGCGTGACCAGGTCCTGATTCGTCGACCCCGCCGCACTCACCAACTGCTCCGCCTCGTGGGAGAGGCCACCCACGACGCCCACCCTCTGGGTGGTGAGTCCTCCTCCGTTCCTATGAAAGGTCGGGATGACGATCGCCGCGCCCACGGCAACGAGCATGACGAGGGTGCCGACCCGGAAGATGCGGCCCCGGACGCGCTCTCTGATCTCGCGCCCGGCAACCATCCCGACGTCACCCAGTGCGTCCTCCAGCGCATGCCAGGTCCGGGCCCGGGTCCCCTTTGGGGTGGGGTCGGTGCCCGTCTCGCCGGCCGCCGGAGCTCCGTCGACTTCGGGGCACGGCCGGTCATCGGCGGCCCGGCGACGGCGCCGGCTCCGGAAGATCCCCACCCGCAAGGCGATGACCGCGCACGCCACGAGAATGACGACGACGTACTTCACGCCAGCGCCTCCCGGAACACCTCGGAGAGTCGGCGGCGTTCGAACGAGAACTGGATGACGCGACCCGCCCGCATGGCGGCACGGAGGACATCGTCGCTGTCAACACCGTCATCCAGGATCAGGCGGACGGCACCCCCGCTCACCTCGGACACCGTGACTCCGGGAAGGTGTCGGCCCCATGTGGCGCTGCGGTCGCCTTCGATGCGGACCAGCAGGCGGCGGGCCCCGCTCGTCGCCAACTCGTCCACCGTCCCCGACACGACCAGGCGACCGTGGTCGATGATCGTCACCTGCTCGCACAACTCCTCCACCTGGTCGAGCTGGTGGCTGCTGAAGAGCACGCAGCATCCCGCCCGGGCCCGATCGACCAGCACCTGGCCGATGGCGTCGATACCGGTGGGGTCGAGTCCCGACAGCGGTTCGTCCAGCACGAGCAGCTCGGGATCGTGCACGAGCGCCGCCGCGAGCTGCACCCGTTGCTGGTTCCCATGGGACAGCGTCTCCACCTTGGAGTTGCGCCGGTCGGCGATGCCGAGACGCTCGAGCCAGTTGTCGGTGGCGCTAGCGGCGCGGGTGGCACTGAGCCCGTGGAGCCGGCCCAGATACTCGAGCTGCTCACCCACGAGCATGCCCGGGTAGAGGCCGCGCTCCTCGGGCATGTAGCCGAAGTGCCGCCGGTCGGCCTGGACCACGGCTGCACCGTTCCACCGGACCGACCCCGCATCGAGATCAGTCAGGCCGAAGATGGCCCGCATCGTCGTCGTCTTGCCTGCTCCGTTGGGCCCGAGGAAGCCGATGACCTGTCCGGCGGGTACGTCGAAGGAGAGATCGTCGAGCGCGGTCACAGCGCCGTATGCCCGGCGGAGCCCCTCCAGCTCGAGCAAAGTACTCACCACGGCAGGTTATTGCCCCTAGACCTGCACGTTGGGGACGAGCAGGCCGGGCCGGGCGAGATGTCCGTTTGCCACCAGTGGCCGGACGCACCTCGAACAGCCGAGACTCGTCCACCCCGCCCGCCACGGCCTGGGTCGACGGTGCTACCCCATCGTCTTGGAGCCGTCCAAGGTCTCACGGATGATGTCGGCGTGTCCGGCATGTTGAGCCGTCTCGGCGATGATGTGGAGGAGCACCCGTCGAGCTGACCAGTGTCCGCCCTTCTCGAACCATGGTGCCTCGGGCAGAGGGTGGCCGTGATCGAGGTCGGGCAGGTTGGCGACGACCTCATCAGTGCGACGTGCCACTTCGTCGGCGGCTGGAGTTCACCTACTCCGCCCGCGATGGCGAGCGGACTGAGCGCCTCGTCAATCCACACAGGTTGGTCCTCCTCGGCCGGCGGTGGTACCTGGTGGCCTGGGATTCCTCCCGCGCAGACTGGAGGAGCTTCCGCCTGGACCGCCTCACGGAACTCCATGCCACGGGCGCGCATTTCCCCCCTCGCGAGCTTCCGACCGGCAATGCGGCCGACTTCGTCCGGAGCGGCATCGACACGTTGTCGACTCGCCACCACGTGGAGGCGGTGATGCACGCCCCTGCGCATGTCGTCCGCTCCCGCATCGGCCGATGGGGAACCGTCGTGGAAATCGACAATGAGCGGTGCCGCCTGCACATGGTGGCGGACTCGTTGGCGTGGCCGATGATGGCGCTCGGCTCCACCGGCGAAGAATTCGAGATCGTCGCTCCGCCCGAGATGCTCGAGTACGCCCGCGCATGGGCTGATCGGTGCAGCCGTGCCGTCGAACGAACCGAGCCGGCCCAGTCGGTCGCCCGAGGTCGCTGAAGCCGATGGCCGCAGCGACCAGAGAGTGGCCACGTGGATCGCCGCTCGGAGAGTGAGTGACTGAAAACAGGTTCACCTGCCCCCAAGCGCCAGATCGGTGGGGTGCGAGGCACCCATCTACCATGTCAGTCGTGGCCGTTACTTGCACTTGCTGTTCGATGTCGGTCGACTGGTGGGTCCGATTGCGGTCGCACCCTGACCTCCCGATCTGCCACGACTGCCTCGGCGGGCTGAACGGACAGCGAGATGGCCAGATGCAGCTCATGGCGGGGACGTGGCTTGCCACAGGGTCTGAGCCGATCTTCTGTGTTGCCGACGTGACTCGCTCAGTCGCGTGGTTTGAGATGGCCGGATTCGAGGTGTCGCTCCACGATGACACCTATGCATTCGCTCACCGGAATCGGGACCTCACAATCCACCTTGCGCAATCATCGGAAGGCGAACTGCCGGGTCATGGCGCTCTCTACATTCACTGCCAAGATGCTGACCGGGTGGCCGACGAATGGCGACAGGCGGGGCTCGCAGTAATCGGTCCCCAGGACGAGGACTACGGCAAACGGGAGGGATCCGTTGCCGACCCCGATGGGAACGTCATCCGTTTCGGTTCACCCATCCGTTAGATCGACAAGCTTCATCGGGGTGCCAAAGGCGACCGGTCTGGTTGGGCAGCCCCTCTCACCCGAACGGTTGCAGGGAACTCCCGACGGCCCAGGTGCTGAAGTACTGGTTGTTGGCCCCGTAGGCCATGCCGATGGCCACTTTGGCTCCGTCAACCTGATGCTCACCGGCCGCGCCCCGCACCTGGTTGGCCGCCTCGGCGAATCGCAACAGGCCGGAGGCTCCGATGGGATTGCTGGACAGGACGCCTCCAGAGGCGTTGACGGGCAGTGAACCCCCGAGTTCAGTGGTTCCGTCGTCGACCAGCTTCCAACCCTCCCCCACCTCGGCCAGACCGAAGGCCTCGAGCCAGATCGGCTCCAGCCATGAGAAGGGAACATACAGCTCGGCGGTGTCGATCTGCCGGCGCGGATCGGTGATCCCGGCGCCCGTGTACACGTCGGCTGCGCACTGGAGGGCGGCCGCGGGCCGCACGGGATCACGGCCGGGAAAGCTCGATGGTTCGGATCGGGACGAGGACGCCAGGATCCACGCCGGGGGTCGACCGTCGGCCGCCGCAGCCTTGGCTCCCGCCTCGTCAGTGATGACCACCGCGCAGGCTCCGTCGGACGATGGACACGACTCGAGGAACCGGGTGGGCTCCCACATCATCGGTGACGCCTTAACCTTCTCGATCGAGATGTCCTCGATCTTGAGATGGGCGTAGGGATTCTTCAGGGCGTTGAGCCGGTCCTTGACCGCCACCTTCCACCCGATGTGCTCGGGGGCACCACTCCGCTGGATGTAGGCCCGGATGAACGGGGCGAACGCGCCCCCTGCACCCAGCGAGGCGCCCTTACCACTGCCCAGGGCGAACTGGGCGTTGCCCTCGGACTGCTTCTCGAATGCGACGGCCAGCACCGTCCGGTGCTTCCCCGCTTGCACGTGCGAGGCGGCGACGATGGCCGTGGTTCCGCCCACCGAGCCGGCCGTGTGGACCCGGAACATGGGTTTGCCCACCGCGCCAAGGGCATCGGACAGGTACAACTCCGGCTTCATCACGCCCTCGAAAAGGTCGGGCGCTTTGCCGAGCACCACAGCGTCGATGTCATCGAGGGACATCTGGGCGTCGTCGAGGGCCCGGAAGACGGCCTCGCGCACCAGACCGCCGAACGACACGTCGAGCCGCCGGGATTTGTGATGGGTCTGGCCGACTCCGACGACGGCCACCGGCGGAGTGCTCACGATCGTCCCTCCAGGATGCAGACCAGATTCTGTTGCAGACACGGTCCGGAGGTCGCATGGGCCAGGGCCCGACTCCCACCCCCGAAGATGTGGTTGGCGGCATGGCCCACCCGGCACAGCCCGGTGGCCATGATGGGATTGTCCCGTAGCGCTCCCCCGGAACTATTTACGAACACCTCGTCCCCGAAGCCGAGCACCTCCCGCAGGAGTAGTTCCTCGTGAGTGAAGGCGGCCTGGAGCTCGGCTACTTCGACAGGGGCGTCGCTCAATCCGGCGCTCTCGGCGGCGATTCGGGTGGATGGCGAGTCGTCGAGTGCCCGGAAGGACGGGTTGTGGCACTCGGTCCGATGATCGAATCCGGTGATGTAGGCCGGCCGCTCCACCAGCCGACGAGCGCGGTCACCGGTGGCCAGCACCATGGCGGCCGCACCATCGGTGATCGGAGGTACGTCGTGGCGTCGGAGCGGCTGGCGCAGGTACTCCTCGGCCAACAGCGTCTCGACGTCACCACCGCGGGCCCGCACCGCCACCTCGGCCATCGATCGCTCGTCGGCGATGCCCGCGGCGATCACCGCCCGAGCCTGGAGGGCGGCGAAGGTCAGCGGGTCGGCCCCCAGGGGGGCCAGGAAGTACGGGTCCATCTCCATGGGATAGATCAGGGCCGGATCACCGGTCGAGGAGCGCCCGGATCCGGTGACCACGGCGATCTCGATGTCGCCCTCCTGCAGACGGAGCCACGCTTCGTAGAGCGCCCAGGCGCCGTCCATCTCCACGTGGGAGTCCCGCTTGGGCGGCCAGGCGCCGATGGCGTCCAGGTTGGAGACGAAGGAGAAGGCCTGGCCGGTGATGTAGTCGCAGCTGCCCAGGCACGTGTAGTCGATGTCGGCACGGGTGAGCCCGAGGGGGACAATGGCGTCGGTGATGGCCTCCATCAGGAGTTGGGTCTCCGACTTGTCGGTGTGTCGGACCATGGGGGTCTGGGCCCAGCCGATGACGGCGATGTCGGTCGATGGAGCGCTCATGGTCAGAAGATCCGGTTCACGAGGTCGGGATCGTCGATATCGGGCTCGCCATTGGGGATCCAGCCGAGCAGCGATCCCCAACTCCCCCCCATGCCGCCACCCTCCTCGGTCTCCTCGGCCGGTGACGCCCACACGGCGTCGACCCGCAGTCCGACCTTCACCTGGTCGGCGGGCAACTCGATGACCACCGAATAGGGGATGATCACGTCGGTCCCGTCGAGGAGCACGAAGGCCCGCACGAACGGCTCGGTCTCGGTCTGGCCCGGGTACTGCACCGGGGTGACGATGGCGAAGTTCGTGATGGTGCCCGTATGGGGGAGGTCGACCTCGCACTCCGGCCCGAGCTCGATGGCATCGACGGGGCAGAGGCCCCGCCCGCCGGCGTACACACGTCCACACGTCGGGCAGCGCAAGCCCAGCAGCCGGTGCTCCCGGGATGCCTCCGTGGCCCGGTCGGCGGCCTCGGGCACGGGGTTGCGATAGGTGATCGAGGCCAGATAGTCCATCCGGGTCACCGGATCCGTGGCTCCACCGGTGTCCTCGCCCTCGGTCTCTGCCGCTTCGCCGCGGACGAAGCAGATGATGTCGTCGATACGTCCCTCTCGACTTCCCCGCCATCGGGGAGCCACCCGCATCCCTTCGGACATGGCCTGCGGCGTGCCGGCGTCCACCGCATGGAGCAGGGGCGTAGTGGCACCGTCCAGACGGATGAATGCGAAAGCGAAGGAATGGTCGAGTGGATGCTGGATCGACGGCGTGCCCACCCACGTCCACGACTCCACAGTGCCCGCCGGCCCCACTTCGACGAATTCGTGAGGCAGCTCGGCTCCGGTCGCCGGATCCCACTCCATGGGAGGCACCAGCACCGCGTCCTGACAACGGATGCCCAGGATCTGCTTCTCGGTCAGGGCGGTCATGAACGCCCCGACGACGGGCCCGAGGGACCGCTTGTAGGGGAATGTGATGGTGCTCTCGATGAATCGGGTCATCGGTCCCTTTCGAGCCTCGACTGTGGTCCGTGCAGCACCGGAGCACGCTAGCTGCTGTGCCCGACTACGCGTAGATATCCAGTTCAACGGGGGCCCGGGCCGGTATAGGCCAGTCGAACGCCAATCCAAGGATCCGCCGGTCGTGATGCGGACTCGGCGACCACCCGGTTCATGTGCCGCCACGGAAGCCAGTTGATCCTCCCCGCCAGTACCAAGGTACACCGGGGTGGGGGGCTTGTCGCAAGGACTCCTGGTGTGCTGACAATGCACGCCACAAGCCGGACCACGGGCGTCCGAGCGAGCGACCGTAGGAATCAGAGACGCCCGAAGGGGCTCAAGGACAAGGTGGATTGGATGGGCAACTACGTGCTGGATTTCCAGGAGATCGACCAGACGCAGGTCGCGGTCGTGGGTGGCAAGGGCGCGCACCTCGGGGAGCTTGCGCGGATCGAAGGCATCCACGTGCCGGCAGGCTTCTGTGTGACGACAGACGCCTTCCGGCGGGTCATGGCCGGAGCGCCGTCGATCGTCGATCGGCTTGACCAGCTGTCGTTCCTGAGCCCGGATGCCCGGGAGGCGATCCGCACGCTCAGCGCGGAGATCCGCCGGACCCTCGAAGGCATCGCCATCCCTGATGATGTGGCGACGGCGATCACCCGCTCGCTCGCCCGGCTCGGCGAGCGAGCTGCATACGCCGTTCGATCCAGTGGGACGGCAGAGGACCTGCCGTCGCACTCCTTCGCTGGCCAACAGGACACGTACCTGAACGTCGTGGGGTCGGTGGCGATCCTCGAGCACGTCAGCCGATGCTGGGCTTCCCTGTTCACCGAACGGGCCGTGACCTACCGACTCCGGAACGGCATCGACCACAGGCTGGTCCATATGGCCGTGGTCGTGCAGCAGATGATTTTTCCGGAGGCGGCCGGCGTCCTGTTCACGGCCGACCCTGTCACCTCCAACCGGAAGGTCACCTCCGTGGAGGCCAGCTTCGGCCTCGGCGAGACCCTGGTCTCCGGTTTGGTGAACGCGGATTCCTACCAGGTGCGGAACGGCGAGGTCGTCGCGAAGGAAATCGCCACCAAGCAGCTCGCCATCGTGGCCTCGCCGGCAGGCGGAACGCAGGAAGTTGCGATCGAGCCGGCCCAGCAAGAGCTGCCAGCACTGACGGACGCACAGGTCGTGCAGCTTGCGCAGCTGGGTCGGCGGATCGAGGCGCACTTCGGCCGCCACCAGGACGTCGAATGGTGCCTGGTCGATGATGGCTTCCAGATCGTCCAAAGCCGGCCGATCACCACGCTGTTCCCCATCCCCGTTACGGACGACGGAGGGAACCACGTCTTCGTCTCCGTCGGTCACAACCAGATGATGACCGACGCCATGAAGCCCCTGGGGATCTCCATGTGGCAGCTGACGACTCCCCGGCCGATGTACGTGGCCGGTGGGAGGTTGTTCGTGGATGTCGCTGTGGACCTGGCATCGCCAGCGCGTCGTGCCGGCCTCCTGGAGGTCATGGGAAGAGGCGATCCGCTGATCGGGGACGCGCTGCAGAACATCCTCGAACGCGGAGACTTCATCCCGACGGTCCCGGACGAGGGCCCGAGCAGGACCCCGACCGGGGATGCGCAACCCCCGATCGAGACCGATCCGGCCATCGTCGCCGAGCTGATCGAGCACAGCGAGGCTTCCATTGCCAAGTTGAAGAGCGACATCCGTGGCAAGTCCGGCTCCGGGCTGCTCGACTTCATCTTGGAGGACATCCAGGAGCTGAGGCGAATCCTGTTCGATCGGCGCAGCCATCAGGTGTTCATGTCGGCAATGGAGGCCACGTGGTGGCTCAATGAGAAGCTCCAGGTGTGGCTGGACGAAAAGAACGCAGCCGACACGCTCACCCAGTCCGTCCCCCATAACGTCACGTCGGAGATGGGGCTAGCACTGATGGACATCGCGGACGTGATCCGCCCGCATCCGGAGGTGGTGAATTTCTTGCAACACGTCGCGGACGAGGGTTTCCTGGACGAGATGGCGCCACTTGCGGGCGGGCAGGACGCACGAGACGCCATCCGGGCCTTCCTCGATAGGTACGGCATGCGCTGTGCCGGCGAGATCGACATCACGAGGCCACGTTGGAGCGAACGCCCCACCACGCTCGTGCCCCTGATCCTCAGCAACATCAAGAACTTCGAACCGGGCGCCGGAAAGCGACGCTTCGAACAAGGCCGGCAAGAGGCATGGGAGAGAGAAGAAGACCTGCTGGCGAGTTTGCGGGACTTGCCGGACGGAGAGCAGAAAGCCGAAGAGGCCAAGCGGAAGATCGACCGGGTCCGGACCTTTATCGGATACCGGGAGTATCCGAAGTACGGCATGGTCAGCCGCTACTTCGTGTACAAGCTGGCCCTGCTGGAGGAGGCCGGGCGCCTCGTGCAGGCCCAGGTGCTGCGTGAGAAGGAGGACATCTTCTACCTCACCTTCGAGGAGTTGCACGAGGTCGTGCGCACGGACCAGGTGGATGATCAACTCATCTCCCAGCGCAAGGAGGCGTTCAGGTCGTATCGAGCGCTGACGCCGCCCCGGGTGCTCACGTCGGATGGCGAGGTCGTCGCCGGGGCGTACCGACGCGACGACGTGCCGACCGGTGCGCTTGTCGGCATACCCGTATCCGCCGGGTCCATCGAGGGGCGCGCCCGCGTCATCCTCGACATGGCGGAGGCCGAACTCGAACCGGGCGACATCCTGGTCACTGCCTATACGGACCCCAGCTGGACGCCGGCGTTCGTCGCCATCGCGGGCCTGGTGACGGAGGTGGGGGGCCTGATGACCCACGGGGCAGTGATCGCCCGGGAGTACGGCTTGCCGGCCGTCGTAGGCGTGGAGCAAGCCACCCGACTGATCCGAGATGGGCAGCGGATCCGCGTGCATGGTACGGACGGATACGTCGAGATCCTCCACTAGGAGCGGACCAATTCACGTTTATCGGATCTCAATTTCTGAGATAACACATATTTGTGTGATTTCAGAGATTACTGTATAATGGAACGATGGCAACCGACGCTGAAATCACCTTCGCCGACCACACGGGCCGCTTCTACGCCCAGCGGTATGGGTTTCCACCCATGGTCGGGCGACTGATCGGATACCTGGCCGTGTGCGATCCCCGGGAGCAGAGCATCGGCGAGTTGGCTGAGGCGCTGTTGGCCAGTCGAAGCGCCATCGCCAATGCCGTCAAGTCCCTCGAGATCTTGAAACTGGTGCGTCGATCTCGGGTAGCCGGTGAGCGGATGGACCGGGTCCGCATCGACATGCCGGGTCAAGAGTCGCTGGGAATGGACGTCGCCGAGTACGAAGAGTTGGCCAAGCTGGCACGGGAAGGGCTCGACGTGCTTCGTGATGCTTCGGAGGAGCGGCGGGCAGTTCTCGTCGAAATGGCTGCCTATGCAGACTTCCTGGTTCAACAGATGCCCCGGCTACAGGATGAGTGGGAGGCCAGACGAGCGGAGCTGGCGCAGTCCCACGGGGCCGTCCGGGGAAGCCGGTCATGACTGACGCCCGTCAACCGGCGATCATCGCTAAGGGACTGTGCAAGTCGTTCGGCGAAGTGAAGGTCCTCGTAGATGTCGATCTCAGTGTCCCCGAAGGTACGGTCTTCGCTCTGCTCGGTCCGAATGGGGCGGGAAAGACGACCGTCGTCCGCATTCTGTCGACCTTGATCAGCGCTGACGCAGGCACGGCAAGCGTGGCCGGGCACGACGTCGTTCGAGACTCCGACGGCGTGCGCACCACGATCGGCGTCACGGGCCAGTTTTCAGCGCTGGACGAACTCTTGACCGGCGAGGAGAACCTCCGGCTCATGGCCGACCTCAATCATCTCGGACCGGCCGCCGGCCGCAGTCGCGTGGCGGAACTACTGGACCGGTTCGAATTGGCCGAAGCGGCGCGCCGACCGGTGGCAACGCATTCGGGTGGCATGAAGCGCAGACTCGATCTCGCCATGACCCTTGTCGGTACTCCGACGGTCATCTTCCTCGATGAACCTACAACCGGATTGGACCCGCGGAGCCGACGGATGATGTGGACGATCATCCGGGATTTGGTAGCGGGCGGAGTCACGATCTTTCTCACCACCCAGTACCTCGAGGAGGCCGACCAACTTGCTGATCGGGTTGCGGTGCTCGACCAAGGAAAGCTTGTCGCTGAAGGATCTCCGGACGAACTGAAGCGGCGGATCCCAGGAGCCCATGTGCAGCTGCAGTTCGCACAGCCCCAGGACCTCGAGTCCGCGGCCCGGCTCCTCGGGACGGGATCTCAAGACAGCGCCAGACTGACGCTCCACATACCTACCAGTGGTGAGGTGAGTTCGCTCCGTCGCCTCCTGGACCAGATCGACGACGCCCGAATCGTGGCGAGTCAGGTTTCCATACACACTCCCGACCTCGACGATGTCTTCTTCGCTGTCACGGGGCACTCGGCGAGCAAGGACGGGGCATCGACGTGACGACGCTCGCACTGACTGCCACGGATTCGGCAACTCTGCTCCGCAGGAATCTGCGTCGACTGATTCGATACCCTTCGATGACCGTTCAGCTCGTCGTCCTGCCCGTGCTGATGCTCTTCCTGTTCGTCTTCGTGTTCGGCAATCAGCTCGGACACGGGTTGGGCGTTCCGCTCGCTGGGGGTCACACCTCCCGCGCCGGTTACCTCAACTATGTAGTCCCGGGCATTCTTCTGTTGACGATCGCCGCAGCTGTCCAGGGGACTGCGATCGTCGTCGCCATGGATATGACTGGCGGCATCATCGATCGGTTCCGAACGATGGGAATCGCCCGTGCTGCATTCTTGACCAGCCATGTGCTGGCCAGCCTTACGCAAGTTCTGACGAGCATCGTCGTCGTGCTCGGCGTCTCCTTCGCCCTTGGCTTCCGATCGACCGCCAACCCTCTCGGGTGGCTGGCCGCGATCGGGGTGCTCTTGTTGTTCGCGTTCGGATTGATTTGGCTTGCCACTGCTCTAGGACTGGCAGCAAGGAGTGTTGAAACGGCGAGCAATACCCCAATCTTCATCGTCCTCCTGGTATTCCTAGGAAGTGGCTTCGTCCCCGCATCCACGATGCCCGAGGGCATACGCCAGTTCGCAAGTTGGCAGCCGTTCACCCCGGTTACGGAAACGATTCGAGGGCTGCTGACCGGCACACACCTCGGTGCAAACGCGATCGCCGCGATCTCGTGGAGCGTCTGCATCGCGATCGTCTCCTATCTGTGGGCGGCCCATCTGTACAAGACGCGCCAGCCACGCTGACATTCACGCTCGCCGATACTTGTGATCACCGAACGACCCGTCAACGATCCCGACGATCGAGCCGTAGTCGTGAATCGCTCGAGCGGCGGACTCGCGGCCGGTTCGAGTACTTCGGTCGAGGCCTCAAATCTGTGGAGGTGAACGGACTCGAACCGTCGACTTCTACATTGCGAACGTAGCGCTCTACCAGCTGAGCTACACCCCCGGGTGCCTTGCAGAGACTAGTCGCCGCCACACCTCCGGTATCCCCGATCGGGACCTCGGCCGCCTCCCGTCGGGGGTCAGGGCGGCGACGTCGTGGTGGTGGTGGTGGTCGTGGTGGAGGTCGTGGTCGTGGTGGTGGGCACGGTCGATGTGGTGGTCGTGGTGGTGGGCGGCCGGGTCGTCGACGTGGTGGGCGGTGGACGGGACGTGGTCGTGGTGGCCGGCGCCGTCGACGTGGTGGTCGGGGGGGTCGGCGGTGGGATCGGGAAGCTCCACATGGCCGCTGCGCAGTCGGTCGGGGTGGTGGCGATCACCAGGTAGACCCCCGGCATCGTGGTGAAGGACCACACCGGGATCGGCGGCCCGCTCAAGAGGCAGGACAGCGCCGGGTCGGTCGTGCCGAAGGCGCCGAGGAAGCCGATCAACTGCGACGTCCCCCCCGGCGGTGGCGGGGCGATCGGATTCAGGCCCACGTTGGGGACCCCGGCGAACGTGGCGAGCGTCGTGAACCCGGTTCCCGGAGGGGGACCGGTGAGGACGTCCTTGGTCACCGGAGCGTTGCCCAGCAGGGCCGACAGCATGGCCGGGTCGTTGCCGTCCATGCCGAGGGCCCAGATCCCCACGCCGGCGATGTGGAAGTAGTTGGCCAGTTGGGCCTTCAGCGCCATCGACGTCGGGTCGTCGAAGTACGTCTTGTGCCACTGATTCCCCACCTGGTACGCCGTCCACGGGGTGTCGGTCACCGGGTCCCAGTAGGTCGGGTGTTTTCCGGCGACGACGGCGGCATCGGCGAGCGGACTCTCCGACCCTGTGGCGGCTGCCGTCGGCGAGGCGTCGGTCGTCGGCCAGTCGTAGCCGTAGAAGGGGAGCCCGAGCACGATCTTCGAGGGAGGCACCACCTTGACGAAGTCGGCGAGGACACGGGCGTCGGTGTACCCCGATCCGAACAAGGGTGACGTGGCACTGGGCTGGGTCCGGGAGTTCATGTCGTAGGCCATCACGAAGAAGGCGTCAAGGGCCGGGGCCAAGGCGGCCACGTTGTAAAAGCCGCCGGAATCGCTTGCCGCGCTTCCGTAGACGGCCATCGTGACCTGCCAGTGCGGGTCGGTGGCATGCAGCGCCCCCGACACCTTGGTGATCAGATTGGTGAGGCCGACCTGGTCGGCGCTGCCCAGCCCCTCGAAGTCGAAGTTCACCCCGTCGAGATTCTTGCCCTGTAGGGCGGTGATGAGAGCGGCCGACAGGCGGACGGGCGCGTTCGGATCCGAGGTGATCTCGTCGAGCGAGTGCTGGTCGAAGCACGTGATGGTCAATACCACCCGGTCGCCCGCCGCATGAGAGCGCGTCACCAGGTTGACGAGGTCCTGGCTCTGATAGCCGTTCCAACCGGGGCCGCTCTGGTTGAGGGTCCCGTCCCCGTTGGCGTCGATGCTGAAGTACGCCAGGGTGGTCAGGTCCTTCACATCGAACGCGGCCGATTGGGGCAGCGTCCAGTACGGGGCGTAGCCGAAGACCTCGTGGGACCGAAGCGGCCCCGAAGCCGCCAGCGTTGGGGGCGTCGGAGCGGGCGCCGTGGAGGCTGCGGGAAGGTGGGACGACGGGTGGTCTGCGGCCTGGGCCCGGTTACCGCTCGACGGACCGGTGGTCGCCGCGGCGTGCTCGTGGGTGGCGCTGGCCGACGAGGTGACGAACGAGGCCACCAGTCCCACGATCAGGATGACAGCGACAGCGGCCACCCCGGCGGCGCCGAATGCGCGGGCCGGACGCCAACCGCCCAGGGTGGCGACGAAGGCCGTTACGACACCGGTGACCGCCCCATCCGGTGAGACGGCCGCGGGTGGGCCGACGTCCCCGGCCCACTGGACGTCGTCGAGGCTGGGCACCATCTGCGGCACCGGCCGCGGCCCGACGGGGACAGCCGACGGCCCAGAGATGTCCACAGGCGGGAAGGAGAGTTCGTCGAGGGCTGTCATGGGAGGCGGTCAGTCGAGTCCGGGCCGGAGGTGGACAACGTCCCACTCTTGACCCGTTCCCGTGGTCAGATCATCACTCTCAGTGTCAATCGGAGGCAACTACCTGGTCCGACGGGGCGTAATCAGCTCTCGGAGCCCCGCCGATCTCACCCGATCAGCCTAGACGACCACCACCAGAGGTCAAATACCACCCCCCCCTCAAGGTTGAGCGTCAGATACCGACAATTAGGCGTACGGCAGGAGAACGCGAGACCGATGTGAGCTGGAACACGATGTCAATTGCCGGGACCGCCATGGAAATTGGAGGTCAGGCATGATTTTCGTCGAAGGGGTGCGCCTCATCGTCGTGCTGCTCGGCGCGCTCGTGGGCTACGAGGTCGGGCACCGCGTCAACCCGGTGGGCACCAGCGGCGTCGTCGGCCTGCTCATCGGGGCCGCCATCAGCTACGTCATCGGCGGCGTGGCCGGCCGCATCCTCGACAAGGGTCTGCAGCGGGGTGTCTTCCTGTTCCGGAAGAGCCCCCCCGGTGAGATCTTCGCCGCCGCCATCATCTCGACGTCGGGCATGATCCTCGGGATGATCCTGGGCATGGCCCTGGTCGCCATCGTGCACTCCGCTTACGCCATCGTGATCACCGCCGGACTGGTGTGGGTGCTGGCCGCATTCGGGTGGCGACTGGGCACGGTCAAGGGCCGCCAGATAGTGGCCGCCGCCGGGCTGTCCCGCATTCTGAGCCCGGCTTCCAAGCCCCTGCCCGGACAGGCGTTGCTGGTCGACGGCACGGCCGTCATGGACCGCTTCCTCCTGATCCTCGGCCGCAGCGGCCTCCTGCCTGCCGGCATGGTGGTCCCCCAGTTCGTCATCGACCACGTGCAGCTGATGGCGGAGTCCCCGGACCCGGTCACGTCGCGCCGGGCCCGACGCGGGCTCGAGGGACTCGACGCCCTACTCGAGTTCGGCGTGTCGGTCGATATCGCCAAGGACGAACTCCCCGAGGTCGACGACCCCACCACCAAGCTGCTCACCCTGGCCCGGCGGACGGGGCTCCGCATCGGCACGTGCTCGACCACGGTGATGGAGGAGGCCCAGGAGTGGGACCTGAGCGTCGTCAACCTCCACGCGGTGTCCACCGAACTGGCCCCGGACCATGTGCCCGGCGAGCGGATGACGGTCTCACTGGTCAAGGAGGGCCGTCAGCCCCGCCAGGCCGTGGGCTACCTGTCCGATGGCGACATGGTGGTCGTGAACGACGCCATCCACCTCATCGACGAGGGACCCGTCCTCATCACGGTGCTCTCCACTCGGCCCACCAGCCAAGGGATCATGGTCTTCGCGAAACTCGCCCCGTCCACCGAGGTAGACGAGGCGAGCTCCGCTGTGTCGAGCTGACCGGGCAACGGTCGGTTCCCCGTGCGCCTCTCGGGCCGCCGGCGGGCACGGGCGTCCGTTGAACGGACAACGCCCGGCAGGTCCCCCTGAGGGGGTCGCCGGGCGTGGTCCGCGATGCGGTACTGCCTACCGTCGTGCTCAGGTGGCGGCGATCCCCACGACCGGCTTGTTGAGCATGATGCCGCCGGCCGAGCCGTAGTAGGTGCCTCCGTAGTTGAAGACACCGCCGTCAGAGGCAGTCAGCAGGTAGGCGGACGTGCCGCTACCCACGATCCCCACGACCGGCTTGTTGAGCGGCGCTCCGCCGGCGGAGCCTGCGAAGGTCGCATCCCCCTCGTTGAACACCCCACCGTCGGCGGCGGTCATCCAGTAGCCCTTGCCGGTCGAGGTCGCCGAGATGCCGACCACCGGGGCATTGAGCGGATTGGCGCCCTGCGAGCCGGCGAAGGGTGCATCGCCGAAGGCGAAGATCCCGCCGTCCGCGGCGGTCAGCCAGTAGCCGCCACCGTTCGGGGTCGTCGCGATCCCGACCACCGGCTTGTTGATGTGGGTGCCACCCATGGAGCCGAAGAACTGGGCATCACCGAAGGCGAAGACGCCACCGTCAGCGGCGACCAGCCAGTAGCCGAACCCATCAGGGGTCGAGGCCATCCCGACGACCGGCGAGTTCAACGTCTGGGCCCCGGTGGAGCCGTAGAACTGGGCATTCCCGTAGGCGAACACGCCACCGTCAGCGGCGACCAGCCAGTAGCCGGCACCGTCCGGTGTGCTGGCGATCCCTACCACCGGCTTATTGAGCGGCGATCCGCCGGCGGATCCGTTGAACGGCGCGCTCCCGTAGGCGAACACGCCGCCGTCAGCTGCGGCCAGCAAGTACCCGGCGAGGTAGCTGAACCTGTCCTGCTGGCTGATCGTCGACGTCTTGCCGCCGGCGGTCACGGTCACGTCCACCACGCCGGTGCCGGGGGGCGCCGTCGCCGTGATCGAGGTGGCCGTGTTGGCCGTGGTGGCGGCGGCGGTGGTTCCGAAGTGGACCGCAGTCGCTCCGGTCAGCTGCAGGCCGGTGATGGTGACCGAGGTGCCGCCAGCCGGTGGGCCGACGCTCGGGCTGATGCCGGTCACGATCGGGCCGGCCGTGTACGTGAACTTGTCGACGCCGTTGGGAGGCGAACCGCTGAGGGCCGTGGTCACCTGGACATCGACCGGTCCCGCAGACCCGGCAGGGGCGGTGGCGAGGAGAGAGTCAGACGTCAGCGGGATCACGTTGGCTGCCGGCTTGCCACCGAAGGTGACGCTGGTCGGGTTGTCGAGAAACTGCCCGATCACCTTGACCTGCGTCCCACCGGCCAACGGGCCGGAGTTCGGAAGCACCGCGCTCACCGATGCGGTACCGGCGATTGAGGTACTAGCCAGCGTAGGCGGCGGGTTGAGCAGGGCCATCGAAGACGTGAAGGTGGGTGGAATCGGGGCGTTGGACGGGTAGCCGAGCACGGTGACCGCACCGAGCGTGATGTCGCTCGTCGTCTTGAACTCCGTCTGGGTCCAGTTAGCCGTGGTGCCACCGGTCGTCCCCTTGAGGGTGACGGTGAGCCCGGGGGTCGTGAGGGAGCCCCCGGCCGCGAACTTCAAGCCAGCCTGCGTGCCGGCCTCGAGGTACGGCGCCGGCGTATGCCCGAGGAAGTTGTTCGGGAAGCCGAGGTTCGTCGGGTCTGCCGTGCAGCCCGGCGTTGTGGTCGTGGGACAGTACTTGACCGTCAGCGGCGAGGTCGTGGCCGTTCCGCCGACCGGGGTGAAGGACACCGGGCCGCTTGCCACGGCACTGACGAAGGTGGTGCCTGCTGGGATCGGGTAGTAGTTGAAGGTGTCATGGATGTCGAGCAGGGTGAACCCGGAACTCGTCGTGGGCACGACCGTCGTGGTCGGTGCGCTGTGGAACGTGAAGTTGCTCCCCTGACTGACTGATGCAGCGGAGGCCGACCAGTTCGAGGAGATCACCACTCCCGTGTAGCCGAGCGACCCGCCGAAGAGGGGGATTCGGAACGCGAATTCCTGATTTACCGCCGCGGCCGAGGCCGGCGTGGCGGTCACCAGGGCCGTTGCTCCCATGCCTACCATGCCAAGCAGCGCGGCCACCCCTACCGTCGCCATTCGTGCTGCCGTTGATCTTGATGTACGCATGTAGAGCTCTCCCCTTTGGTTCACATTTCGTGGTCCACCGGACATTCGTCCGAGGCCGTTGCTTATAGGTCGCCTACCTCCACAGCGTCTCGCGTAGACAGCTTCCCGGCTCGCGAATCCGACTGCGCGGCATCATCGGAAGTGGATCGTTCCACCCAGAGGTGGCGTGGGTCCCCCCCAACGTGCTGAGGAAGCATCGGCGGTGGGCGGGCGGGTGTCAAGCACCTTCGCAAAGGGCGACCGGACGAGCACTGTGCGTGGCAAAATCGCTCGGTCAGGCCTCCTTGACGGCGGCCACCAGCTTGGCCAGGGTGTCCTTGGCGTCCCCGAACAGCAACGTTGTCTTCTCGTCGAAGAGCAGGTCGTTGTCGATGCCGGCGAACCCCGGCCGCATCGAGCGCTTGAGGAAGATGACGGCGGCGGCCTCGTCGGCATTGATGATGGGCATGCCGTAGATGGGGCTGCCCGGCGTGTTCTTGGCGGCCGGATTCACAGTGTCGTTGGCCCCGACTACGAGCGCGACGTCGGCCGTCGCCATCTCGGGATTGGCCTCGTCCATCTCCTTCAGCTCGTCGTAGGGCACGTTGGCCTCGGCCAGGAGGACGTTCATGTGGCCGGGCATGCGGCCNNGCGGCCGGCCACCGGATGGATGGCGTAGAAGACCTCGACCCCGCGCTCCATGAGGAGGTCGGCGAGCTCGCGCACCGTGTGCTGGGCCTGGGCCACGGCCAGCCCGTATCCCGGGATGATGACCACCTTCCGGGCGTAGGCGAGCAGCACGCCGATGTCCTCGGCGGTGCCCGACTTGACCGTGCGTGTCTCCCCCGTACCGTCGGCGCCGGCGGCGGCAGTGACCACCGAGCCGAACGCGCTGAACAGCACGTTCGAAAGCGAGCGGCCCATGGCCTTCGACATCATCCGGGTGAGGAGGATGCCCGAGGCGCCGACCAGGGTGCCGGCGATGATGAGGAGGTTGTTGTTGAGGGTGAAGCCCGAGGCGGCCACAGCCACGCCGGTAAACGAGTTCAGCAACGAGATGAGCACCGGGACGTCGGCCCCGCCGATGGGCAGCACGAAGATGATGCCGAGCACGAGCGACAGCAGCGCGGTGGCGATCATCAGGGGCACGCTGTCGGTCAGCAAGGTGGCGACGGCCAGTCCGACGATGGCCACCCCGACGAGGCCGTTGATGACCTGCTGGGCCGGGTAGGTGATCGGCCGTCCCGTCATCAGCTCCTGGAGCTTGGCGAAGGCGATGGCACTGCCGCTGAACGACACGCAGCCGATCAGCAGGCCGAGCATCCCCTCCGAGATGGCGTAGACGGCGGGCTTCTGGTGGACGACCCCCGGCAGGACCCGCGCGTCCGACAGGAACACCACGATCGAGATGAGGGCGGCGGCCCCGCCCCCCACGCCGTTGAAGATCGCCACCAACTGCGGCATCGCCGTCATCTTGACGAGGCGCGCCACGGGCACGGCGATGACCGTGCCGATGACCATGGCCACGATGGCCAGGACCAGATTGGTGGTGTGGTGGTGGAACTCGGCCTCGGGGTTGAAGAACGTGGCGCCGACAGCCACTACGGCCGCCGAGGCGGCCAGCAGGTTCCCGTTGCGGGCGTGCTTGGGCGAGCTGAGGCCCTTCAGGGCGATGATGAAGGCGACGGCCGCCAGCAGGTAGATCAGGTCGATCCAGACGGACAGCGTCAGTTGGACGGCGACCATCACTTGGCACCGTCCTCGGGGTCGGTCGACTTGGACCGGGCCGGCTTGTCACCGGGCTTCGCCTTGAACATCTCGAGCATCCGGTCGGTCACGGTGAAGCCGCCGACGATGTTCAGGGTGGCGAGCAGCACGGCGAAGAAGCCGAGGATCTGCTCGGCGGTCCCCGAGGCCGTCCCCATGATGATCATGGCGCCGACCAGGACGATGCCGTGGATGGCATTGCTTCCCGACATCAGTGGGGTGTGCAGGATGCTCGGCACCCGCGACACGACCTCGTTCCCGACGAACATGGCCAGGATGAAGATCGTCAGGAACTCCAGGATGCCGGTCGTGTTGCCGCTCATGACTCCCCCTGCTCGTTGTCGGTGGCGCCCGGTTCGGCGGCCGGTGCCGGGGCCGGCTCCGGCTCGGCCGGGGCCGGGACGCTGAGGCCCAACGCCTCGGCGGTCGGGGCGTGGACCACCTGGCCGGCGCGCACCACGCACGTGCCGGCCACGATCTCGTCCTCGAAGTCGGGGGCCAACACGCCGTCGGTCACCACCAGCCCGAGGAAGTTGGCGATGTTGCGGGCGTACAGGAAGCTGGCGTGGGTCGGCATGGAGGCCGGCGGGTTGGACAGGCCGACGATCGTCACCCCGCCGACGCGCACGTCCTCACCGGGCTTCGAGAGCTCGCAGTTGCCTCCGGAGTCGGCGGCCATGTCGATGATGACGGCCCCTTCCCCCATGCCCCGGACCATCGCTTCGGTGACCAGCACCGGTGCCTTGCGTCCGGGGATCTGGGCGGTGGTGATGACGACATCGGAGGCGGCCACTTCGGCGGTCAGCAACTCCTGCTGCTTGGCCAGGTACTCGGCCGACTGCTCCTTGGCGTAGCCACCGGCGCCGTCCTGGGTCTCGAGGTCGAGCTCGACGAACTTGGCCCCGAGGCTCTGCACCTCCTCTTTGGCGGCGGCCCGGACGTCGTAGGCGCGGACCACCGCACCGAGGCGCCGCGCCGTGGCGATGGCCTGGAGGCCGGCCACACCGGCCCCCATCACGAGCACCTTGGCCGGCGGCACGGTGCCGGCCGCCGTCATGAACATCGGGAAGAACTTGGCCAGGTGCTCGGCGCCGGCCAGGCCTGCCCGGTAGCCGGCCACCGTGGCCTGCGACGAGAGGGCGTCCATCGATTGCGCCCGGCTGATCCGGGGCAGGAGGTCGAGGCTGTAGACGGTGGCGCCCTTGGCGGCCAGGGCTTGCACGACGTCGGCACTGGCCACAGGCTGGAGGAAGCTCATGACCGACGCGCCGGTGGGTAGCAGCGCCACCTCGTCGATGGTCAGTGGCTGCACATGGGCCAGGAAGTCGGCGCCGTCCAGGGCCGCGGCGGCGTCGGCGACGATCGTGGCCCCGGCTTGGACGAATTCGTCGTCGGAGAACCGGGCGCCGGCGGCCGCGCCGGATTCGACGACCACATCGACGCCGGTCTTGGCCAACTTCGCCGCCACCTCGGGGACGATCGCCACGCGATCCTCCCCCGGGCGCGACTCCTTGATGACAGCGAGTTTCACGGGCATGGGTATATCAGGCAATTGGGGGGTGCAGACCACTCCTGCCTGGATGTGGAGCCGGTCGGCAAGCGGTCCGGGCATGGTAGCCAACACGTCGTCCGGCGACGGTTCCGGACCGCGGCGGCACTGGTCGGAAGTGGGGTGTGGCCGTCGTCCGCCGGCGCCGGCGGCCCGTCAGTCAGTCAGTTAGCCCGTCACCAACTCAGTTGGGTGCCTGCACCCCGGAGTCGGGCACGGACTGCGGCAGGGTCACCGCCGACGACGCGTCGGGCCCGGGATCGGTGTCGGTGAGGAGGGAGTCGACCGACACGGCCTCGCCGTTGGCCAGGAGGAGCGTGTGGGCCTCGGTCCGTGAGAACACGGGGATGTCGGGTCCGGCGGCGAAGGAACGGGAGTCGACCCGTGACAGGGGGTGGGCGAAGAAGAAGCCCTGGGCGGCGTCGGCGCCGAACCCGGCGGAGATGCGGGCCTGGGCGGCATTCTCCACCTGCTCGACGATGGCCGACATCCCGAGCGAATGGGCCATGTGGATGACCGTCTCGACCACCAGTCGGTTGATCCCCAGATTGGACTCGAGCCCGGCGATGAACGAACCGTCGATCTTGACCGTGCTGATGGCGTGGCGCTTGAAGGGCTCGAAGGACGACCAGTTGGTACCGACGTCGTCCACCGACAGCTGGACCCCCATGTCGGAGATGGCCAGGAGGTCGGCCGAGGCCGTGGGGTCCACCACCGCGTCCTCGGTCACCTCGATATTCAGCTGGTCACTCGGGAAGCCGGTCTCGCGCAGCGCCTCGGCCACGGCCTCGGAGACTTCACCGCGCTGGAGCTGCTCGACCGTGCAGTTGACCCCGAGCTGGATGCTGCGGGACCAGTGGCAGGCCTCCTCGCAGGCGGCGGCCACGATCCAGCGGGTCAGCGGCCCGATGTCGCCGCTGGCCTCGGCCGCCGGAATGAGCAGGTCCGGCGAGATCCGCCCCCGGGTCGGGTGGCGCCACCGCACCAGCGCCTCCATACCGAGGAGGCGGCCCGTCGAGACATCGACGACCGGGAGATACTCCAGGTAGGGTGTCCCCTGCAGGGTGAACGTCGGCTCCGGGTAGGTCAACATGACACTCGTCACTCCTGGACCAGGACTGCGTCCCCAGGGTCGGGGCATGGCAACGACGTCCGGTCCTCAGCCCCTCCATCGTCCTGAGACGGGGCGAACTTGAGTCCTGCCAGCCACCCGAACGCCTCCCGGGGCCGCCTGGCCCGTGCCTGGCGGGGTCCCGTCAGGGACCAGTCACCGCTTCGACGGCGGTGAGGAAGGCCGGCCGCTCGCCACCCCCGTGGGCCACCACGTTCGCCCCGCTCACGTAGGCGGCCAGGGGGGAGGCCAGGAAGAGGCAGATTCCGGCCACGTCGCCCGGCGTGCCGAACCGCCCCAGCGGGACCGTGGCCGCGGCCGCGGCGATGCCCTCGGGCCCCCCGTAGTGGTCGTCGCCGGCCTCGGTGGTCACCAGGCCGGCGCTGACCGCGTTGACCCGGACCTTCGGAGCCCACTCGACGGCCAGCGACTGGGTGAGATTGAGGAGCCCCGCCTTGGCCGCCCCGTAGGCGGCCGTGCCCGGCGAGGGGCGCAGGCCACTGACCGAAGCCATGTTCACGATGACGCCGCCGTCGTCCTGGCCCTGCATGACCGCATTGGCCGCCTGTGCACAGTAGAGAGGCGCGAGCAGGTTGAGGTTCACGATGGATGCCATCAACCGGGGCGACGCGGTGGCGGCGTCGGCGTAAGGCGAACCGCCGGCGTTGTTGACCAGTACGTCCAGTCGCCCGTACCGCCCGACGGTGGCCTCCACCAGTGCCGACGCCTGGTCCGGGTCCCGGACGTCGGCGGCGAAGAACCCGGCCCGGCGCACGGTGGCGGGGCCGTCCGACACTTCGGGCAGTGCCCCGTCGGCAATCTCCGTGCGCCCGCACACCATCACGTCCGCCCCGGCGGCCAGAAACGCCTCGGCGACGGCGCGCCCGATGCCGCGCCCGCCGCCGGTCACGATGGCCACCCGGCCGCCGAAGTCCAGGGGGTCGAGGCCGTCGGTGCTCCGCTGCGCTCCCACTGCTGCCTCCCTGGTTCCGGCTGGTACTGTCCACACCACTATTACCTGACACCGCATCAGATCGGAAACCGCACCCGGCCGGACGCCGGGCGGACCCAGCGGCGGCGTCGGAGGATAGGGAACACCAGTGCACGCCGAGTGCGTGGCCGCGTCACCGCCGGGCCCCGGGCCCTGTCGGGCCGACCGGACACGCCGCAGATCCCCGGAGCAGAACATGCCCATCGTCACCCACCAGGAACGCCCCGGCATCGCCGAAGTGGTCATCGACCACCCGCCGGTCAACGCCCTCGACGTGGCCGGCTGGTACGCCCTAGCCGATGCCGTGCTGGCCGCCGGACGCGTGGCCGCCAACCGGGCCGTGATCTTGCGGGCCGAGGGCAGGGGCTTCTGCGCCGGCGTCGACATCAAGGAGATCCAGGCGAAGGGTGACGACGCCCTGATCGGTGCGAACAGGGGGTGCTTCGCCGCCTTCGCCGCCGTCTACGAGTGCGAGGTGCCCGTCATCGCCGCTGTGCAGGGATTCTGCCTCGGCGGGGGCGTGGGACTGGCGGGCAACGCCGACATCATCGTCGCCTCTGAAGATGCCACGTTCGGCCTACCCGAGGTCGACCGCGGCGCCCTCGGTGCGGCCACCCACCTGTCCCGGCTCGTCCCCCAGCACCGCATGCGGTCGATGGTCTACACGGCGAAACCGGCGACGGCGGCCGAGCTCCACCACTACGGGTCGGTGCTGCGCGTCGTTCCCGCCGACCAGCTGGTAGCCGCGGCCTACGAGGTGGCCGAAGAGATCGCCGCCAAGAGCCCGACGATCATCCGGCGGGCCAAGGAATCGCTCAACGGGATCGACCCTGTCGACGTGCGCCGGAGCTACCGGTTCGAACAGGGGTTCACCTACGAGCTCCACGTCGCCGGCGTCGCCGACGAGCAACGGGCCGCCTTCGTCGACAAGCGCGACGCCGACACCACCAAGTGACCGCTCCGGGGGCGGCGCCATCCGCTCGTCGGCATCGGGCCCACATACAGACAGGACCGCACCATGGCTGACAAACGACTGACCCTCGAGGACCTGGTGGCCGAGCTCGACTCGGGTATGACCATCGGCTTCGGCGGCTGGGGCTCGCGGCGCAAGCCGATGGCCGCCGTCCGGGCCATCCTCCGATCCGACCTCACCGATCTGACTGTCGTCTCCTATGGAGGCCCCGACGTCGGGCTGCTGTGCGCCGCAGGCAAGGTGGCCAAGGTCGTCTACGGATTCGTGACCCTCGACTCCATCCCCACCGACCCCCACTTCAAGGCGGCCCGCCAGTCCGGCGCCATCGGGGCCATGGAGATCGACGAGGGCATGTTCTACCTGGGCCTGCTCGCCGCCTCGCAACGCGTCCCGTTCCTGCCCACACGGGCCGGCCTGGGCTCCGACGTGCTGGCCGTCAACCCGTCGCTGCGCACGGTGCGCTCCCCCTACGACGACGGCGAGGAGCTGGTAGCGATGCCGGCGCTCCGGCTCGACGCCGCCGTCGTCCACGTCAACCGGTCCGACGCCGCCGGTTCCGGCCAGATCCTCGGGCCCGACCCGTTCTTCGACGAATTGTTCCTGGGCGCCGCCGACCGGCGGTTCGTCACCACCGAGCAGGTGGTGGCCACCGACGAGCTGGCGCCGGGCGGCCCGCTCCAGTCGATGTGCATCAGCCGCCTGCTGACCGACGGTGTGGTCGAGACGCCGGGAGGGGCCCACTTCACCGCATGCGTCCCCGACTACGGACGCGATGAGGGATTCCAGAGGGAGTACGTGGCGGCCGCCGGCGACCCGGACGCGTGGGCGGCGTTCCGCGGGCGGTTCCTCGACGTCGACGAGGCCGGCTACCAGGCGGCCACCCGCCGGGCGGCCGACGAGCGCTCCGCCGCCAAGGCCGCCAAGGAGGGCGCATGACCGACACGACCGACACCGGAGTCACCCGGGCCGAGTACTGCGCGGTCGCCTGCGCCGAGGTGTTCCGCGGCGACGGCGAGGTGATGGCGAGTGCCTTCGGGACCGCACCCGCCCTCGGGGCCCGTCTGGCCCGGCTCACATTCGCCCCGGATCTCGTTCTGACCGACGGTGACGCCGCCCTGGTCGACGGCGCGCCCCCGCTGGGCGCGGCACCGTCGTCGCTCGTCCTCGAGTCCCACATGCCGTACCGCCGCGTCTTCGATGTGGTGTGGTCGGGCCGGCGCAACCTGATCATGATGGCCTCCCAGATCGACCGCACGGGCAACCAGAACATCAGTGCCATCGGGCCGTGGGCCCGACCGAAGGCCCAGCTGATCGGGGTGCGCGGTGCACCCGGGAACACGGTCAACCATTCGACCAGCTACTGGGTCCCCAACCATTCGACGCGCGCGTTCGTCGAGCAGGTCGACGTGGTGTCGGGCGTCGGGTACGCGCGGGCCGCGGCCGCCGGCCCGTCAGCCTCCCGCTTCCACGAGATCCGGTACGTGGTCTCCAACCTCGGGGTGTTCGACTTCGCCACACCCGACCGGTCGATGCGCCTGGCGTCCGTGCACCCGGGCGTGAGCATCGCCGAGGTGGTCGAGTCCACCGGTTTCGCCCTGAACGTGCCCGACGACGTGCCCGACACCCGCGATCCCACCCCGGAGGAGCTCGACCTGCTCCGCACGGTGCTCGACCCGTCGGGCCTGCGCGACCGCGAGGTGCGCGGGTGACCCATCCCGCTCTCCACACCGCCTTCTGCGACCTGGTCGGCGTGCGCTACCCCATCGTCCAGACCGGCATGGGATGGGTGGCCGGGCCGCGCCTGGTGGCCGCCACGGCCGAGGCCGGCGGGCTCGGGATCCTGGCCTCGGCCACCATGACCTTCGACGAGTTGGTGGCCGCCATCGCCGAGGTGCGGTCGCGCACCGACGAGCCGTTCGGCGTCAACATGCGCACCGATGTCGCCGACGTCGGCGACCGTGTCACCCTGATGATCGACAACGGCGTGCAGGTGGCGAGCTTCGCGCAGGCACCCAGCCAGGCGCTCGTCGACCGGTGCCGCGCCGCCGGGCTGGTGGTCATGCCGACCATCGGCGCCCGTCGCCACGCCGAGAAGGTCGCCGGGTGGGGTGTCGACGCGGTCATCGCCCAGGGTGGCGAGGGGGGCGGCCACACCGGGACCGTGCCGACCTCGCTGCTCACCCCTGCGGTGGTCGACGCCGTCGGCGACAAGGTCCTCGTCGTGGCCGCCGGTGGGTTCTTCGACGGGCGCGGGCTCGTGGCCGCCCTGGCCTACGGCGCGTCCGCCATCGCCATGGGCACGCGTTTCCTGCTGACCAAAGAGAGCCGGGTGCCCGATGAGGTGAAGCAGCTCTACCTGCAGACGCCGGTGACCGGCACCGTGGTGTCCACCGCGGTCGACGGGGCCCCGCAACGCGTCATCCGCACCGACCTGGTGGACCACCTGGAGAAGTCGGGCTGGCTGCGGGCACTCCCCCGCGCCCTGGCCAACGCCCATGCGTTCCGCAAGGAGACGGACACCTCGCTGCTGGCGCTCTGGAAGGAGGGCACGGCGATGAAGCAGGGCAACGATCTCTCGTGGCCACAGGTCGTGATGGCCGCCAACGCACCGATGATGACGAAGGCGGCACTCGTCGACGGTCGCGTCGACGTCGGCGTGCTCCCGACGGGCCAGGTCGTCGGCGAGATCGACGAACTGCCGACCGTCGAGCAGTTGATCCACCGGATCATGGACGAGGCCGGCCACGTCCTCGATCGGCTCGGCGCCTAGCCACGCGCAGCGCGCCGGGGCGCGCACCGGATGCCATTGCTTCGCATCACTGCGCATCACATCGCATCACGTGCGCCGTTGCCCCGCGGCCGCCTCGAATTTTCGCCTCCACGAGTGTCTTTCGACGGCGCGAAAGGGTCTGCGCCCAGTGTCCGCCGGTGCTGCCAGGGTCAACACAACGGCGAAATTGCGCAGGTACGGTGGGGAAAAGGTCCATTGCCCATTGTGTCGCCTCGTGCGCTGGGCCATACTCTTGAACCAGCGGTCAACCGATGCAGGGCGCACGGTAAACCCGGACCATCGGATCACCAGCGATCCCAGACCACCGAGGAGGCCAGATGCCCCAAGCAGTCGACCCCTCCTCCTCGCTTCGGCGTGCGGGACGCGATACACCGCTGAGCATCACCGGTGTCGGTGCGGTGACCGGCTACGGCTGGGGCGCCAAGCACGTGTGGGACGGCTTCATGCTCGGGGAGAGCGCGGTCCGCCTCCGCACGGGTCTCGAAGGCTTCGTCGACGGCGGGCAGGCCTACGTCGCCACCATCTCGGCCGACGGCGGACGACCCGGCGGTCCGAGCCGCTTCATGCGGGCCCTGCGCTTCGCGGCCAGAGAGGCGATCGCCGACGCCCTGGAACGCGGCTGGCGCCCCGGTCCCGTCGTCGGGGTCGTCCATTCGATGGTCCTCGGCGACGTCGAGATGTGGCGCGACTACTACCGGACCCCGTCCGCCACCATCGGCGGACGCCAGTGGGTCCAGATGATGCCGGGCACCGTGATCTCCATGATGATGAAAGAGAACGACTTCCACGGACCGGCCATGTCCGTGACGGCCATGTGCGCGTCGGGCAACGCCGGCATGATCACGGCCAAGTCGTGGATCGACTCGGGCATCGCCTCCGACGTGATCCTCCTCGCCACCGACCTCTCCGGGATCCCGGAGAACCTCCGGCGCTTCCAGGACATCGGCGTCGCAGTCCTCGACTCGCCCCCGTTCGACGGCTGCCGTCCCTTCCAGGAAGGGAGCCGTGGATTCGTCGGCGGCGAGGCCGCCGTCGCCATGGTCCTGTCGAACCAGGACTCCGGTTCCTACGCCGACGTCCTCGGCGGCGCCATGACGATGGACGCCTGGAGCGCGGTGTCCATCGCCCCCGACATGAAGGAGATGTTCCGCTGCTTCGAGGAGGCCCTCGAGGTGTCCGGCGTGGACGCGTCGGAAGTGGCCTACATCAACGCCCACGGGCCCGGCACCGCCCAGTGCGACGCGGCCGAGGCCCGGATCCTCGACGAGCTCTTCCCGGACGCCCACGGCATCTTTTCGGTCAAGCCACTGACCGGGCACTGCCAGGCCGCCTCCTCGACGGTCGAGCTGCTCGCCACCATCTACGCGTTCCAGTCCGGCTACGTCCCCGCACCACCGCAGGTGGCACCCGGGCATCCCCGGTTGATCGCCGGACGGACCCCTCGCCGCCCCGGCATGATGGTCAAGTCCTCGATCGGACTGGGTGGATACAACTCGGCCATCGTGGTCGCCGAGCCCCGCCCGTAGCCCATCGGGCCGACCCCGTTGCGACTATCAGTCGCAATGCGGAACACAGGCGCTAAAGGCCGGGAAGCGTCAGGCCGATGACATGGGCCTATGGTCATTTCGAGCAAGTTCGAAGGTGGTCGGCCCGGGGTATCGTTCGACCGCGTCGAGCTCGAGGACGAATCGCTCCTCCATCCGTTCGAACTCTCCCGGAAGATCGACCTTGACGGGGCGGGCGTCAGCACCCTGACCTGGGTGTACGACCGGATCGAGGACGCCGTCCTGTGGTCCGCCCCCGTGGAGACCCTGTTCGGGTTCGCCCCCGGGGTCAGGGGGTTCGCCATCAACGGCGCGCCGTCCGTCGACGTCGCGTCCGAGGGCGCCAGCGACCACGCCCGCCCCATCGGCCCGGAGCTCCACCTCGACTACGCCGACCCGACCGACCTCGGCCTCGAGATCCTGGCCCCGATCCTCGCCCCCATCCGGGCCGGGGCGCCGGTGGGCCAGTACGACCTGCGCACCCGGGTCTCCTGCCCCGACGGCACCGAGCACCACCTGGTGATCCGGGCCTCGGCCGTCGGTGACACCGACGACACCGTCACCGCCGCCCATCGCTTCGATCCCGAGACCTATCTGACGGGCGTGATCGTCGACGTCACCGCGCAGTCCGAGTTCGAGCGCGAACTCAGCAGCCTCGTCGACCGCTACCGGCTCCTCACCGAGGTCTCCCCCGACCTGGTGATCGTCCACCAGGACGGCCTCCTGGTGTACGGCAACCGCGCCGCCGTCAAGAAGTGGGGAGCCACCTCGATGACGGAGTACTACGGGCACCCGATCACAGACTTCGTCCACCCCGGTGACGTCGCCGACGGCCTCGAGCGCATCGCCGCGCTGACCGAGGACGGCCAGTTCGTCGAGCACGGCGAGGCCCGGATCATTTCTCCGGACGGGACCGTCACCGTCATGGAGATCACCAGCATCCGCACCACATGGGGCGGCGAGCCCGCCTTCCAGGTGATCCTGCGCGACGTGTCCGAGCGGCGGGCCGCCGAGGCCGCCGCCCGCTACCGAGCCAGCCTGGTGGCCCACGTGTCCGACGCCATCATCGGCATCGACGCCGACGGGCTCATCGAGTCGTGGAACGAGGCCGCGCAGTCCATCTACGGCTGGTCCGAGGCCGACGTGGCCGGCCTGTCCATCGGGACGGTGGTGACGGCCAACCGGTCGGACAGCGCCGCCATCCTCGAACGCGGGCCCCACACCCACCATCGCAAGGACGGCTCCTCGGTCGACGTGCTCGTCTCGATCGACCCGCTGATCGACGACACCTTCCAGCCTTCGGGCTGGGTGGTGGTGTGCACCGAGCTCACCGACGCCCGCCAGGCCGAAGCCGGACGTCGGGCGGCCGAGGAGCGCTACGAGGCGGTCGTCGCCTCCTTGAGCGAGGGCATCATCCTGTTCGACGAGGCCGGCAAGGTCAGCGCCCACAACCAGGCTGCGGCGTCCATCCTCGGCAGCCGCCTGACGGAGGCGAACGGCCACCGCCTCTTCACCGGGTCGTCCATCGCCACCTCGACCGAGGGGTTCCCCCTCACGCCGTCCATGTTCCCCCACGTCAGGACCCTGGCCACCGGCGAGTCCGAGGACGGCGTGGTCATCGGGGTCACCGACGACCACGGCCGGCGCCAGTGGCTGTCGATGAGCTCCCGCCTCCTGTCCGGCGCCAGTCAGGCCGATTCCCCCATGGTGGTCTGCTCGTTCACCGACGTGACCGACCGCCGGGCGGCCGAGGCCCAGCTGCACTGGCTCGCCTACCACGACTCGCTGACCGGGCTCGGCAACCGCTCGTACTTCAACGACGAGCTCGAGCGCGAGCTGCTGATGGCCATGCAGAGCGACGCCAACCTCGCCGTGCTCTTCATCGACCTCGACCGCTTCAAGCTGGTCAACGACTCGTTCGGCCACGCCAGCGGCGACGAGCTGCTCCTCGAGCTGGCCCGTCGTTTCAAGACGGCGGCCCGCAAGGGCGACGTGGTGAGCCGGTTCAGCGGCGACGAGTTCGTGGTGCTGTGCCCGAATGTGCGCGACGGCGACCACGCCGTCGAACTGGCCGAGGAGTACTCGCGGGTGGTCGATGCGCCGTTCCGGCTGTCGACCGGTCGCTCGGTGGTCGTCACCTGCAGTGTGGGGGTGGCTTTCGTGGAGCGGGGACGCCAGAGCGCGCAGGACATCCTCCAGCAGGCCGACACCGCCATGTTCAAGGCCAAGGGCAAGGGCCGGTCGCGGATCGAGGTGTTCGACGAGTCGCTGCGGGTCAACTCGGTGGCCCGACTCGAGATCTACGACGACCTCCGCCACTCCATCGAGCACGACGAACTCGTCGTCCACTATCAGCCCATCGCCTCGGTGTCCGACGGCACCATCGTGGCCCTCGAGGCCCTCGTGCGCTGGAACCACCCCACCCGCGGGTTGCTCGGCCCGATGGAGTTCATCCCCTTCGCCGAAGAGACCGATCTCATCTTCTCGCTCGGCCGGTGGGTCCTGCGCGAGGCGTGCACCACCATGGCGCGCTGGCGCAACGACGTACCCGGCGCCCAGGACGCCTACATCGCCGTCAACCTGTCGGTCCACCAGCTCAGCGACGTCTCGCTGCTCGACTCCATCGCCGCGGCGCTGGCCGACTCGGGCCTGCCGCCCGAGGCGCTGGTGCTCGAGGTGACCGAGTCACTCCTGATGAGCGAGACCCAGGAGACGATCGACGCCCTCGGCGGGATCCATGCCATGGGCGTGGGCCTGGCCATCGACGACTTCGGCACCGGGGAGTCGTCGCTGGCCCGCCTGAAGCGGTTCCCGGTGAAGGTCCTGAAGATCGACAAGTCCTTCGTCGACGGCCTCGGGATTCTCGAGACCGACGAGGCCATCGTGGCCGCCATCGTCCAGCTGTCGAAGGCGCTGGGCCTGGTGGTCCTGGCCGAGGGGGTCGAGACCCCCGCCCAGCTCGAGCGGGTGGCGGCCCTCGGATGCGACCTCTATCAGGGCTACCTGATGTCGCGACCGATCAGCGCCGACCACGTCGACTTCGCCAAAAAGGCGGAGACGACCCCGCAGACAGACCTCCCCGCGTAGCGGCGTGTTCCGGCACCCGCTATGCGGGGTGGGCCCGCGCCACCCTCCGGGGTCGGCGCGCGCCCGCCCTCAGCCCAGGCGCTCGATGATGGTGGCGTTGGCCTGGCCGCCGCCTTCGCACATCGTCTGGAGTCCGTAGCGGGCGCCGGTGCGCTCCATCTCGTTGAGCAGGGTGGCCATGAGGCGCGCGCCCGACCCACCGGTCGGGTGGCCGATGGCGATGGCCCCGCCGTTGACGTTCACCCGGTCCATGTCCGGGTGGTACTCCTTCTCCCAGGCCAGCACCACCGAGGCGAACGCCTCGTTGATCTCGACGAGGTCGATGTCGTCCAGGGACAGCTTCGCCTTCTCGAGCACCAACGCCGTCGCCGGGATCGGAGCGGTGAGCATGATGACCGGGTCGTTGGCCGCCACCGCGAAGGTGTGGAACCGGGCCCGAGGGGTGAGGCCCAGCTGGGCGGCCCGCTCCTCGGACATGATCAGCACAGCCGCCGCACCGTCCGAGATCTGCGACGACGAGGCCGCCGTGACCAGTCCGCCCTCCACGAAGCACGGTGGCAGCGAAGCCAGCTTGTCGTAGGTGGAGCCGGCCCGCACGCCCTCGTCGAAGGCGAGGTCGCCCTCGTCGGCCGGATCGCCCTCGTCGGTGCCGGCCACCGCCACCTTGTCCTCGATCCGGGCGCGACGGGTGGCCAGCGGGACGATCTCGCGCTCGAAGCGGCCCTCGGCGATGGCGCGGGCGGCCCGTTCGTGGGACCGGAGAGCGAATCGGTCCATCTCCTCGCGGGTGATGCCCCAGCGACGGGCGATCTCCTCGGCGCACAGGCCCTGGTGGATGAAGTCGAACCGGTCGTGCACGGTCGGCCCGTACGCCTCACCCGGGCCGTGGTCGGTCGTCGACCCGATCGGCACCCGGCTCATGGCCTCGACCCCGCCGCCGATCACGATGTCCATGGCCCCCGACGCCACCGCCTGGGCGGCGAAGTGGACGGCCTGCTGGGCCGATCCGCACTGCCGGTCGACGGTGGTGCCCGGCACCGTGTCGGGAAAGCCGGCGGCGAGCGCGGCGTTGCGTCCGATGTTCATGGCCTGCTCGCCCACCGTCATGGTGCAGCCGAAGACCACGTCCTCCACCAGCGCCGGATCGAGGTCGTTGCGGGCGATCAGCGCGGCGAGCGGCTGGGCGGCGAGATCGACCGCATGCCAGCCGGACAGTCGTCCGTTCTTCTTCCCTACCGGAGTGCGGACGACGTCGACGATCACAGCGCTGGCCATACAGCCATTGTGCCCGATGGGCCACGGTTGCCGGAAATCTGAAGGTGTGTCAGATTTCGGAGCGACCGCGACGTGCGTGGATCGCACCCGTCCGAGCGAGGGACGCACCTGATGGACCGACCGATGGACCTGCACTACTCCGACGCCCAGGAGGCGTTCCGGGCCGAGGCCAGGGCGTGGCTGGCCGGCCACGCACCCGCACCCCGGTCGCTGCCCTCGCTCGACACCGCCGACGGCTTTGAGGCCCACCGGGCCTGGGAGGCCGAGATGTACGCCGACCGCTGGTCGGTGGTGTCATGGCCCGAGGCGTTCGGAGGCCGGGGCGTCGGCATCATCGAGTGGTTGGTCTTCGAAGAGGAGTACTGGCGGGCCCAGGCCCCGCTGCGGGTCAGCCAGAACGGGGTCTTCCTCCTGGCCCCGACCATGTTCGAGTTCGGCACCGACGCCCAGAAGGCGCGCTTCCTGCCCCCGATGGCATCGGCCGCGGAGATCTGGTGCCAGGGCTGGTCCGAGCCCGATGCCGGCAGCGACCTGGCCGGCATCCGCAGCCGGGCCCGGCGCTCCGACGCCGAGGGCGGGTGGGTCCTCTCCGGGCAGAAGACGTGGGCGTCGCGGGGAGCTTTCGCCGAGTGGTGCTTCGGGCTGTTCCGCACCGACCCGGAGGCCGAACGCCACCGGGGGCTGACCTACTTCCTGATCGACATGGCCACCCCGGGGGTGACCGTGCGCCCCATCCCCCAGATCGACGGCGAGACCGGCTTCGCCGAACTGTTCTTCGAGGACGTCTTCGTGGCCGACGACCTGGTCCTCGGCCAGGTCGGCCACGGGTGGAACGTGGCCATGGCCACGGCCGGCTCCGAGCGCGGACTCAGCCTGCGCAGCCCGGCCCGCTACAGCCGGGCCGCCGACCGGCTGGTCGACCTCTACGCCGATCGCCTGGCCGTCGACCCCGCCCGGGCGGCACGCAGCGCCGACGCCGTGGCCCGGGCCTGGATGGACGCCGAGGCCTACCGATTGAACACGTTGTGGACCGCCACGCGGGTGCTCGACGGCGGGTCGGTGGGCCCCGAGGCCAGCGCCAACAAGATCCATTGGTCGGAGACGGACCTGGCCATCCACCGGGCCGCCCTCGACCTGCTCGGCCCCGAGGCCGAGCTCCACGGGGACGGGGTCGACGCCCCGTGGCTCGACGGGTACCTGTTCGCCCTGGCCGGACCCATCTATGCCGGCACCAACGAGATCCAGCGGAACGTGGTGGCCGAGCGCATGCTCGGGCTGCCGCGGGGCTGAGGGGACAAAGCGATGCACTTCGCCTTCTCCGACCAGCAGCTCGAATTCCGTGACGCCGTCCGCCAGGTGCTGGCCAAGGAGTGCACCACCGACGACCTCCGGGCCGCCGTCGACGCCCCATCGGCCCGGACGCCCCGGTGGGCCACGCTGGCCGAGTTGGGCGTGGTCGGACTGACCGTCCCCGAGGCCCACGGGGGATTCGGCCTGGGACTGGTCGACCTGGTCGCCCTGGTGGAGGAAGCCGGCCGGGTGGCGCTGCCCGAGCCCCTGGTCGAGACCACCGGACTCGCCGCCCCGCTGCTGGCCGAATTGGCCGCGGACGGGAGCGACGGCGAGGCCGATCCCCGGGTCACTGGCTGGCTGGGCGGGATCGCCAAGGGGGGCGTGGCCGCCGCGGTGGGCGACGCCGGACGGCCCACGGCACCCATCGCGGGGGCCGACGGGGCCGACCTCCTGCTGCTGGTGACCGACGTGTCGGGCCGGCTCGAACTGCACGGGCTCGACGCAGGCGCCTGCCCCGTCACCCCGGTGGCGTCCCTCGACCCGACCCGTCGCCTGGGGGCGCCCGCATGGGAGCCGTCGCCGGCCACCCTGCTCGCCTACGGGCCCCGAGTGGATGCCATGGTCGACCGCACCGCCGACCGGGCGGCCGTGGTCGTCGGCGCTGAGCTGCTCGGCCTGGCTGACGCCATGATCACCATGACCGCCTCCTACGCCAGGGACCGCCAGCAGTTCGGCAAGCCGATCGGCAGCTTCCAGGCCGTGAAGCACCTGGTGGCCGGGGCCCAGGTCCTGCTCGAGTTCGCCCGGCCCGTGGTCTACGGGGCCGCCTGGGCCCTGGACGAACGGGCGCCCGACGCCACCCGGGCGGCGTCCGTGGCCAAGGCCTACGCCTCGGAGGCGGCCCTCGAGGCGGCCCGGGTGGCCCTCCAGGTGCACGGGGCCATCGGCTACACGTGGGAGTGCGACCTCCACCTCTTCCTCAAACGCTCGTGGGCGTTGGCCGAGTCGTGGGGGTCAGCCGGCGACCACCGGGCCCGGCTCCTGTCATCGCTGCTCGACGGGCGCTGAACCCGGCGTTCGACCCAACCCGGAGTCGGCGCGCTACGCCGCCGCGTCGGCCGGTCTCGCCGATCGGACGACGACCCGGTCGGCCGGTCTAGGGCTGGGCAAACCCGTAGATCGGCACGCCGTTGTAGGACGACGAGTGCGACGGGAGGTAGGGCCCGTTGATGATGACGGCCAGGCTGCCCGTCGCGGCCGGGCCGGCATCGCCTTCCACGGTGACGATGGCCCCGTCCGGCCACACCTGCACGACGAGGCCGACGTGCACCGACGAGGCGGTCGACCACGGCCCGGTGCCGTAGAGGACGGCGTCGCCGGGCGACGGTGAGGCCGACGGGGCCAGCACCCCGGTGTCGGACTGGGCCCAGCTGTAGATGCTCCCGGTGAAGGCGTACGACGGTATGGGCACGCCGGCCCGCTCCCACACCCACGTGGCGAACAGCGCGCACCACGCCTCGCACGGCCCGTACGGGTTGCAGAAGTACCCGGCGGACGGGTCGGCGTTCACCTGGCTGGCGGCCGTGGCCACGATGGCCGAGGCCAGCGGTGAGGGCGTCGGGTCGGGCGGGTTGGCCAACGAGTAGTTGAACCCGTCGGGGTCGAGCATCCAGTACCCCGAGCCCCCCTGGGTCAGGGCCATGGCGGCAATCGGCGGGACGTTGCGGGGGTTGCCGCCGAAACCGCCGCCGAGCGCGCCCCGGAAGACGGCGTCGCCGAACGTGAACAGACCACCGTCGGTGGCGACCATGTAGTAGCCGCCGTCGTCGGGCATGGCGGCCATGCCGACCACCGGGTCGTTGAGGACAGTGCCTCCGATCGAGCCGCGGAAGGGTGCGTCGCCGAACGTGAAGATGCCCCCGTCACCCGCCACCAGCCAGTAGCCCAGGCCGCCGCGGGTCGGGGCCATGCCCGTCACGGCGGACACCAGTTGCGTGCCCCCCATCGAGCCCAGGAACGGGGCGTCGCCGAAGGCGAACACACCCCCGTCCGAGGCCACCAGCCAGTAGCCCTTCCCGTCGGGCGTGGAGGCCATCCCCACGATCGGTTGGTTGAGGGGCACCGCGCCCATCGACCCGTAGAAGCCGGCGTCGCCGAAGGCGAACACCCCGCCGTCCAGGGCGGCCAGCCAGTAGCCCCGGCCGTCCGGTGTGGCCGCCATGGCCACCACCGGTCCCTCCAGTCGCAAGGCGCCGAGCGAGCCGTAGAACCCGGCGTTCCCCTGGGCGTAGACTCCGCCGTCGGCCGACGCCAGCCAGTAGCCCTCGTCGGTCGCCGGGGCCACCGGGTTGGCGGCCATGCCCACCACCACCGAGTCGAGCGGCAGGGTCAACGGGGGGGCCACCTGCGGGGCTCCGAAGCCAAGCACCCCGCCGCCGGCGTAGAGGTGCGGTCCGGCCAGCGCCTCACTGACCGAGACGGCCCCGGCCGGAGCCGGAGCCACCGCGAGGCCGGCGGCCAGCGCCAGTGCGGCGGCGCAGCCGGCCAGCACTCGTCGCGGTCCGAACATGGCCCCCCATGGTAGGCAGCGCCCTGGGCCGGCGAAAGGGGTCATTTCGCGAATTCACGGGACGGAGGCCGCGCCACGGACCGGCGGCATCGCGCCGACAACGGGGCCCCAGCCGATCCCGGGACGCAACTGACACACCGTCAGAACCGGGGATACACTCCCCTCCATGGCCGAACTGCCCAAGATCATCTCCGTCGACGACCACATCGTCGAGCCCGCCGACGTCTGGACCAGCAGGATGCCGGCCAAGTTCAAGGACGCCGCCCCCCACATCGTCCGCAAGGAGATGCCGGACGTCACGTTCGTCGGCGGGAAGCTGACCGTCAACGAGGGTGGCGGCACGGCCCCGGCCGACTGGTGGATCTACGAGCAGCTGCAGCGGCCCCTGCTGCGGGTCGACTCGGCCGTGGGCGTGCCCCGCGACGAGGTCACCATGAAAGGCATCACCTACGACGACATGCGCCCCGGCTCCTACAGCCAAAAGGAGCGCCTGGAGGACATGGACGAGAACCACATCGAGGCCTCGCTGTGCTTCCCGACCTTCCCCCGGTTCTGCGGCCAGACCTTCTCCGAGGCCGAGGACAAGGAGCTCGCCCTGCTGTGCGTCCAGGCGTACAACGACTACCAGGTCGAGGAGTGGTGTGCCGGCACCGGGGGGCGCCTGGTCCCGCTCACCATCGTGCCGCTGTGGGACGCCCACCTGGCCGCCGCCGAGGTCCGGCGCAACGCCGGGCGCGGCGTGCGGGCCGTGTGCTTCAGCGAGATCCCGGCCTACCTGGGTCTGCCCTCCATCCACGACCCCGACAACTACTGGGACCCCTTCTTCGCGGCGTGCGACGAGACGTCGATGGTCGTCAACATGCACATCGGCTCGAGCTCCAAGATGCCCTCGACGTCGGCCGACGCCCCTGCCGCCGTGGGCTCGTCGCTGACCCACATCAACGCCGAGCTGTCCATGACCGACTTCTTGATGTCCGGACTCTTCGAGCGGTTCGCCAACCTGAAGGTCGCCTACTCCGAAGGCCAGATCGGCTGGATCCCCCACCTGCTCCACCGCATGGACGTGGTGTGGGAGGACAACCGGGGCTGGGGCGGCGTGGCCGACAAGGTCCCGAACCCGCCGTCCAGCTACTTCGCCGACCACGTCTTCGGTTGCTTCTTCGACGACCCCAACGGACTGCTCCTGATCGACGAGATCGGCGAGGACAACATCACCTACGAGTCGGACTACCCGCACTCCGACTCCACGTGGCCCCGCACGCGCGAGATCGCCGAGAAGCAGATGTCCGGACTGACCGACGAGCAGCGCTACAAGGTCGTCCGGGGCAACGCCATCAAGCTCTTCGGCCTCGACTTCAAGTGACCACCGGGCGGTAGGCCTCCCGTGGACCTGCGGTACTCCGACGCCGAGCAGGCGTTCCGATCCTCCTTGCGCGCGTGGCTGGCGACGGTGCTGCCCGACCTGCCCAAGAAACCGTCCCCCGAGGACTGGCCGGGTCGACGCGCCTACGACACCCACTGGCAGCGCGTGTTGTTCGACGCTGGCTACGCCGGCGTCGACTGGCCCGTCGAAGGCGGCGGCCGCGGTGCTTCGCCCGTGGAGGAGCTGATCTTCAAAGAGGAGCTCGAACGGGCCCACGCCCCTTACGTCGGCGTGAACTTCGTCGGCCTCCTCCATGCGGGACCCACGGTCATCGCCGAGGGCACCGCCGGGCAACGGGCCCGGTTCCTGCCGCCCATCCTGCGCGGCGACGAGGTGTGGTGCCAGGGCTTCTCCGAGCCCAACGCCGGAAGCGACCTGGCCTCGATGCGCACCCGCGCCGTCCGCGACGGCGACGACTACGTGGTCACCGGGCAGAAGATCTGGACGTCCCACGCCGAAGTGGCCGACTACTGCGAGCTGCTGGTGCGCACCGGCTCCGAGGACAGCCGCCACCGGGGCATCTCGTGGCTCATTCTGCCCATGGACACCCCCGGCGTCGACATCCGTCCCCTCCACACCATCGCCGGGTCCACGGAGTTCGCCGAGCTGTTCCTCGACGAGGTCCGGGTGCCGGTGGCCAACCGCGTGGGCGAGGAGAACGACGGCTGGCGGGTGACCATGGTGACCCTCAGCTTCGAGCGGGGCACCGCCTTCGTGGGCGACCTCCTCGAGGCCATCGAACTCCTGGGGGCGTCGGTCGAGCTGGCCCGGCGGACCGGGGCCTGGGCCGACCCCGGCACCCGCCGCCAGGCCGGCCATCTGAAGGCCGAACTCGACGCCCTCTGGGCGCTGACCAAGCGGAACGTCTCCCAGGCCGCCCGCACCGGGATCCCGGGCGTCGGCGGCACCTACTTCAAGCTGGCCTACTCCGAGGCCCGCCACAAACTGGGCGAGTTCTCGCTCGGGCTGCTCGAACGGGCGGGACTCGCCGCCCACGACCTCGAGGGCATCGACGGCTCCGGCCTCCTGCCGGCCGGCACCATGGTCGAGGACTGGCTGCGGGGCATCTCGCTCACCATCGCCGCCGGCACGTCGCAGATTCAGCGGAACATCGTGGGCGAGCGCATCCTGGGCCTCCCGAAGGAGCCCCAGGCCACCGCCGCGGGCGCCAAGGGCTGAGGGCTGAGGGCACCACCATGGACTTCGAGGTCACCGGTTTCCAGGTCGAGCTGGCCGAAGGCATCCGACGGCTGTGCGCCGGGCGATTCCCGCTCGAGTCGATCCGGGCGGTCGAGTCGACCGACCGGGTGGTCGACCGGGCCGGCTGGCGGGAGCTGGGCGAGGCCGGCGTGTTCCACCTGTGCCTGGCCGAGGAGGCGGGCGGCGTGGGCCTCGGCCTGGCCGAGGCCGCCCTGGTCTTCGAAGAGCTCGGGCGGGCCCTGATCCCGGGCCCGCTGGTCCCCTCCCACCTGGCCGCCGGCCTCATCGACGGGGCCGACGACGGATCGGTGGTGGTGGGCCTGGTCGAGCGGCCGGTGCCCGGCGCCGTCGGCACCGGCGTCCTGCCGGTCATCGTGGAGCACCTCGCCGATCTCGACGTCCTGCTCGTCCTGTCCGCGGACGGGATCGAACGCTTCGATCCGGCCGCCCTGGACGCCACACCCCTCCCCCGTCCTCTCGACCCCCTCACCCCGGTGTGGTCCGTGACCGGCCTGCCCGCCGGCGAGCCGGTGGCCGGGCCCGAGATCGCCGCCCGGTGGCGCCGCGACGGGGCCGTGCTGACGGCCGCCTGCCAGGTGGGCATGGCCCAGTGGGCCTGCGACCTGGCCGTCGAGTACGCCAAGGGCCGGGTCCAGTTCGGCCGGCCGATCGGCGGCTTCCAGGCCGTCAAGCACCTGTGCGCGGACATGGCCGTGCGGTCCGAGGTGGCCCGCATCGCCGTGCAGGCGGCGGCCGTCACCGTCGACCAGCCCGACGTCGGCGACGCCGACCTGGCGGCCGCTGGGGCCAAGCTGCTGGCCGACGAGGCGGCGGTCACCAACGGGCGCTCGTGCATCCAGGTCCACGGCGGCATGGGCTTCACGTGGGAGGTCCCCGCCCACCTCGCCTACAAGCGGGCCCGGGTGCTGGCCACCCGGTTCGGCACCGCCGACGCGCTGGCCGAGGAGCTCGCCGACTCGCTGGCCGGGGCCTAGTCGGCATGGTGGCCGCCTCCCCCCTCTCCGCCCGACACCGGACGACACACCCCACCACCGGTGGGCCCGAGCACGTGAGGTGCAACCGATGACCGATTCACCATTCGCCCCGCCCGCCGACGTGGTGACCGTGCTTCCCGCAGGTGTCACGTCGTTCGGGATGCAGCTGCCCATCCAGTCGCAGTCGACCATCTACGTCGAGCCGTGGGAGGCCGCTGCCGGCCCCGACGAACTGGCCCGGGTGGCGCTGGCCTGCGAGGCGGCCGGCTTCTTCTACGTGGGTGTGTGCGACCACACCTTCATCCCCGACCGGCTGGCCGGCGCCATGAGCACCGTCTGGTACGACACCATCGCCACCCTCGGGTGGCTGGCCGCCGTCACCTCCGAGATCCATCTGCTCTCCCACATCTACGTGGCCGCCCTGCGCCACCCGCTGCGGGCCGCCAAGGAGTTCGCCACCGTCGACGTCCTGTCGGGCGGCCGGGTCATCTGCGGCGTCGGCGCCGGGCACGTGACCGAGGAGTTCGACCTGATGGGGCCGGCGTTCGACGAACGGGGCCCAGCCACCGACGAGGCCGTGGCCGGGCTCGCCCTCGGGCTGACCGAGGAGTTCCCCGCACTGCCCGGGCCGCGTTGGCCGTCGACGGGGATGGGCCTCAAGCCACGCCCCGTGCGCACGCCCCGGCCGCCCATCTGGGTGGGCGGCTCGTCACCGGCCGCCCTGCGCCGCGCGGCGAGGTTGGCCGACGGCTGGCTGCCGCAGTCGGTGGGACCGAACGTCGAGCTGCTGGCCACGCTGCGGGACCTGCGGGCCGAGTACCGCGACGGCGCGCCCCTCGACATCGGGTCGATCGCCTACCCGATGTACGTAGGGACGCCCCCGGCCGGCCACGAGCTGCCGCCCGGGACGGTGCGGGGGTCGTCCGAGCACCTGGCCGAGTACCTGCAGCCCTACCGGGAGGCCGGCTGCGGCCAGGTCCAGGTGCGGTTCCCGGCCCACTCGGTGGACGAGCTGTGCGACCAGATCGCCGCCTTCGGCGCGGGGGTCGTCCCACTGGTCGACGCCTGACGCAACCGGCGATCGCGTCAGGCTGCCGCACGCCAAGATGACCGGGCGGTGACGCCGCGATGAAACCTTCGTTACGCGCTAGCGCCCGCCCCGTTCCTCGTACAAGCTGGCAGAGCCCCGTGCCGCGTGCCGCTGGCAACTGCGGATCCCGGCGCAGGGGCGCCAGAGGGGCCGGCTGAGCGATTGGAGCAAACCCATGCACCGCATTTCCATTCGGCAGTACCTACTCGGCGGAGCGGCAGCAGCCCTGCTGGCCGTGCCGCTCGTGGCCGTGGCCTCTCCGGCCTCGGCGGTATCCGTCACACCACCGACGATCACGGCCCATCCCAACAACTTGATGGTCAACACCTTCACGACGTTGACCGGAAGCAACTTCACCCCCGATAAGTCGATCACTCTCAAGGAGTGCTCGGTCAAGAACTGGGTAGTCGAAGTTGCGAACCCGTGCGACACCACCAACGCCATCACCTTGACGACCGATGCCAAGGGTGGATTCACCACCGGGTTCCAGGCTCAGCTCTGCCCCAATGGCAAGCGGGTGGGGCCCACCGCTGTGCGCTGTTTCATCGGCGTGCCGACACCGTCCGGGGTTGACACGATCAAGCTCGTGGGCGCGGTCAAGATCATCGTCACCTATCCCTGACCGCCTGACCCGACACCGTCCCGTCCCGTCCCGTCCGGCCCCGGGCACCACGCCCGGGGCCGGTGCGCGGATCCACGCGTGGCGCGGTCAGGACAGCGACGCGTGGAACCCGTTCAACACGGTGGCCGCCTGTTCCGGGTCCTGCAGCGCCCACCAGTGGCCGACACCGGTCAGGGTCGCCGCTCTGGCTCCCAGCATGATCGCCACCTCGCCCGACAGCCGCTCCTCGCCGAACGGGTCGTCGGCCGCGTGCAGCACCAGTCCCGGTGCGCTCGTCGGGGTCATGGCGTCGCCCCAGTCGCGGAAGAGGCGGGGACCGGCCGACCGGTAGAGGTCCATGATGCACGAGGCCATCACCGGGTCGCCCAGCGGGACCAGTGCCCCGGTATCGGCGGCCGGCACGCCCATCGCCTCGTAGCCGGCGGCCAGGTCGGATGCCGGCACGCCGGCCTGGGAGCCGAAGAACTCCTCGCCCGCCCCAGGGGTCTGCAACAGCTGGGCGAAGTCGTGCCAGGAGTACTCGGGGTGCATCACGTTGGCCACGTCGGCCGCCCAGGACCGCAGTAGGTCGCCCCGGATGGTGGCCACCCGGTAGGTGAGGGCGGCCCCCCAGTCGTGGCCCACCAGGTCGACGGGACCGCCGATCCCCTCGAGTGCTGCGACCAGCCAGTGGACGTACTCCTCCTTGGTGGCGCCGAAGCCGTCGGGCCGGGGGTTGGCGAAGCCCGGTAGCGACAGGGCCACCGAGTCGCCGTCCAGCCGTTTCCGCAGGTGGTCCCACAGGGCGGCGGTTTCAGGCACGCCGTGGACGAGGACGATCATGGGCGCAGCGTATCGACCGGCCCCGCGGCCCGCCCGGGCCGGACGCTCAGGGGACGGACCCGGTCGTCGTGGTGGTGGAACCGGGTTGCGTCGTGGTCGTGGCGCCGATCCGGGTCGTGGTGGTGGTCGTCGATCCGACGGGCCGGGTCGAGGTGGTGGTGGTCGTCGGCCGGGTGGTGGTCGAGGTGGACGAGGTCGACGTGGACGTGGTGGTGGTCGGGCCGCCCGGTCGTGTGGTCGTGGTGACGGGGTTCGGATGGGTGGTGGTGGTCGAGGTGGCCGGGATGAACACCCCCGGGATGACCCCGTTCCCGGCGGACCCGGAAGTGCCGGTGCCCGACGTCGTCGAGGTCTTCGGCGGGTAGAGGTAGCCGAGGGTCCCGAAGCCGAGGAAGGCGACCAGCATCAGGGCCGTCGACCGCCGGATCGGCACCGAACGCGAGATCGGGACGGCCATCAGTCCGACCAGGCGGCTGTGGGGCACCGGCTCCTCGACCCGGGGCGTGGACCCCGTCGTCGGCTCGTCGGTGCCTTCCCACCCGTCGGCGTCGCCCGCGGCGCCGTCGGTGCCGGACGCCTCGTCGCTCACGGGTAGCCGCCGAAGCCCGACGCCCCGACGGCGGGCGACGCGATGCCGGCCGACCGCAACGCGATCGACGCCCGCAGGCGGATCTCCCGGGCCACCTCGAACTGCCGACCGGGCAGGGTGCGGGCGATGAGCCGGAGCTGCACGTACCCGACATCGATCGACTCGACCCCGGCCACCACGGGGTCGCCCAGGATGAGGCCCGACCACGCCGGGTCGTCGGCCATGGCCTCGACCACGTCCTTCAGCGTCCGGGTGACCAGCTCGAGGTCCTCGGTGACCGCCACCGGGATGTCGATGACGGCCCGCGACCAGTCCTTGGACAGGTTGGTGACCTGACGCAGGGCACTGTTGGGCACGACCACCAGTTCGCCCTGCTGGGTCCGCAGTTTGGTGACACGCAGCGTCAGTTCCTCCACCGTCCCGGTGATTCCGGTGGTCTGGCCGGGGGTGGAGAGCCTGATGACGTCGCCGAACGCGAACTGGTGCTCGGCGAAGAGGAAGAACCCGGCCAGCAGATCCCCGACCATCTGCTGGGCGCCGAAACCGAGGCCGATGCCGATCACCGTGGCCGGTGCCACCAGGGTGGTCAGCGGGATGCCCAGACGGTCGAAGACCAGGATGGCGACGACGAAGTAGGTGAGAGCCACGGCCGACCACTCGACGGCCTCGCTGATGGCCCTGGACCGCTTGAGCGCCTCGGAGGCCACCGCCCCCGACTCGATCTGGCGGCGGATCTGGATGTCGATCCAGCGGCGCCGGCGCTGGCCCGACCAGTGGGCGAAGCGCACGACCAGCCCGGCCCCCAGCAGGAGCACGATGGCCGGCAGCACATGGTTCTGGAAATCAGAAGGGTGGATGCCCGAACCTTACCGTCGGCATCGGGGACGACCCGGGTGGCACCCGGTTCGCCGGGCGCCGGTGCGTGTCATAATCTGACGCACTGTCAGTTCCACGGGGACGCGGTGACGGACCTCACCGTCCGCCATGGCCGCCCCGGTCGTACCGATGCTCATCGGGCCGCGGGAGCACGCCCCGGGCCCCACGAAGGGAAGCGCACATGCTCGACTACGCGATCCGCAACGGCCTGGTCGTCGACGGCACCGGAGCACCGGGCTTCCGCGCCGACGTCGGGATCAGGGACGGCATGATCGTGGCCGTCGGGACGGTCACCGAGGTGGCCGCCACCGAGCTCGATGCCGAAGGCCTCGTGGTGGCGCCCGGAATCATCGACCCCCACACCCATTACGACGCCCAGCTCTTCTGGGACCCGACTGCCTCCCCGTCCAACCTCCACGGCGTCACCACGGTGATCGCCGGCAACTGTGGCTTCACCCTGGCCCCGATCAAGTCGGCGGATCACGACTACATCCGCAGGATGATGGCCAAGGTCGAGGGCATGCCGCTGGTCGCCCTCGAGAGCGGCATCGAGTGGGACTGGACCACGTTCGCCGAGTACCTGGCCCGGCTCGAGGGCAACCTCGGCGTCAACGCCGGCTTCCTGGTGGGCCACTGCGCCATCCGTCGTTGGGTGATGGGACCCGAGCGGGGCCCCGAAGTGGCCGACGACGCCGAACTGGCCGCCATGACCTCCCTCCTGGCCGAGTCGATCGAGGCCGGCGGTCTCGGCTTCTCGTCGTCGCAGTCGCGGACGCACTCCGACGGCGACGGCAACCCGATCTCGTCCCGCTACGCCGACCGGCGCGAGATGCTGGCCTTCTGCGAGGTGGTGCGGGACCACCCCGGCACCACGCTCGAGTACATCACCAACGGCTGCCTCGACACCTTCAGCGATGACGAGATCGATCTGATGGTGGCCATGACCACCACGGCGCAGCGCCCGCTCAACTGGAACCTCCTGACCGTCGACTCCCGCACCCCGGACAAGACCACCCGCCAGCTCGAGGCCTCGTCGGCCGCCGCCGCCGCCGGGGGCAAGATCGTCGCGCTGACCATGCCGACACTGGTCCCCATGAACATGAGCTTCCGCACCCACTGTGCCCTGTTCCTCATCCCCGGTTGGGGTGACGTCATGGGACTGTCCGAGGCGCAGCGGATCGAGAAGCTCCGCGACCCGGCGGTGCGGGCCGAACTGGACGAGCTGGCCCATTCCGAGGGTGCCGGGGTGTTCCGCCGACTCTCGCACTGGGCCAACTACATCATCGGCGACACGTTCGCCCCCGAGAACGCCGGCTACAGCTGGCGCGACGTGGGCTCCATCGCCGAGGAGCAGGGCAAGGAGCCCTTCGACGCCCTCCTCGACCTGGTCATCGCCGACGACCTGCGCACCGTCCTGTGGCCCAAGGCCTCGGACGGCGACGCCGCCTCCTGGGAGGCACGCGTCGACGTCTGGAAGGACCCGGGCGCACTGGTCGGCGGTTCGGACGCCGGCGCCCACCTCGACCGCATGTGCGGCTCCAACTACCCGACGTCGTTCCTCGGGGACTGCCTGCGCAAACGCAAGCTGGTCCCGATGGAGCAGGCCGTCCACTGGATGACCGAGGCGCCGGCCGACCTGTTCGGCCTCCACGACCGCGGCCGGGTGGCCGAGGGCCTGCGGGCTGACCTCTTCGTGTTCGACCCGGCCACCGTGGCCTCCGAGCCGGCCACCCTGGTCGAGGATCTGCCCGGCGGCAGCCCCCGGCTGATCGCCGACTCCATCGGCGTCGTCCGGGTCCTGGTCAACGGGGTCGAGACGGTGGTCGACGGCCAGCCCACCGGCAACCTGCCCGGCACCCTGTTGCGGTCCGGCATCGACACCGTGACCGTGGACACCTCGGCCGCGGCCGTCTGAGCCCCCAGGCCCGGGCCGGACCGGGCCGGCCCCATCGCCTCGCATCGCAGCACCGACCCACCGCACCGCCACCAGCACCACCTCCACCAGAACAGGGGACACACCATGGGAAGCACGGTCACCAAGGACGAGTCGCAGCTCCTGATCGGGGGCAAATGGGTCGACGCCGGCAACGGCACCTACGAGATTCTCAACCCGGCCACCGAGGAGGTCGTCGGCCAGGCCCCCAACGCGTCGGTGGCCGATGCCGAAGCGGCCGCCGCCGCGGCGCGCGAGGCCTTCCCGGCCTGGGCGGCCACTCCGGTCGAGGAGCGCCTCGCCCTGCTGAAGAAGGCCGCCGAGGCGATCCGGGCCAAGAACGACGAGTTGGTGCCCCTGGTGATCGCCGAGACCGGGGCCACCGCGTCCGTCGGCTCGCGCATGCAGGTCCCGATCAGCGCCGACCGGTTCGAGCGCTACAGCCGCGACCTCCGCCACGTCCAGGAGTCGATGCTCCCCCCGATCGCCACCGCCGCCACCCCGCTGGCCCCCGGGGGCCTCATCAGTGCCCTCGCCTACCGCCAGCCGGTCGGCGTGGTGGCCGCCATCGCCAGCTACAACTTCCCGTTGACCAACATGGCCGGCAAAGTGGCCCCGGCACTGGCCATGGGCAACGCCGTGGTCATCAAGCCCGCCCCCCAGGACCCGCTGGCTGTCGTGGAGCTGGCCAGGGTGTTGGACGAGGTCGGGTTCCCGCCCGGCGTGGTCAACCTGGTGTGCTCGCAGGGCCCCGAGCCGGCCAGCGTGCTGACCTCGTCCCCGGACGTCGACATGGTGTCGTTCACCGGGTCCACCTCGGTCGGCCAGCGCATCGCCGCGGCCGGCGCGCCGACCATGAAGCGCCTGCTGATGGAGCTCGGTGGCAAGGGCGCCGCCGTGGTGTTCGAGGATGCCGACCTGAAGGCCGCCATCATGGCCATCGGGTCCACGTGGGCCTTCCACTCCGGCCAGATCTGCACCGCCCCCACCCGGGCTGTGGTTCACCGGAGCATCTTCGACCAGGTGGTCGAAGGTCTGAAGGCCTTCGCCGGCCGCCTCACGGTGGGCGACCCGCGCGAAGCCACCACGGTGGTCGGACCGGTCATCTCCGGCGCCCAGCAGCAGCGGATCCTCGACTACATCGAGTCCGGCCGCGCCGAAGGCGAGGTCGTGTTGGGCGGCGGGCGGCCCGAGCACATGGAGCGGGGCTACTACGTCGAGCCCACGCTCATCACCGGGACCAACGACATGAAGTCGGCCCGCGAGGAGATCTTCGGACCGGTCGTCGTGGCCATCCCGTTCGACGACGACGACGAGGGGATCGCCATCGCCAACGACTCGGAGTTCGGCCTGTACGACTACGTGTTCTCGGGCGACACCGCCCGGGCGTTCCGGGTGGCCAAGCTCCTACGGGCCGGCCACGTGGGCATCAACACCGCGCAGCGCAACATGGACGCCCCGTTCGGCGGCTTCAAGATGAGCGGCATCGGCCGCGACGGTGGCGACTACAGCTTGGAGGCCTACTCCGAGCTCCAGTCGATCATCTGGGCCGGCTGACCGGGTCGAGCCCCGGCCGCGCCGGACCGGCGGTGCCGGTCAGTGGGCGCCGAAGAAGGGGGTGCCGTAGGCGAACACGCCGCCGTCCGCGCCCACCATCCAGTAGGCGTTGTTCGCCCGGTCGACCTCCATCCCGACCACCGGGGCCGTGAGGTGCAGTGCACCTGCGCTGCCCCGGAAGGGGGCGTCGCCGAAGGCGAAGATGCCGCCGTCCGCGCCTACCAGCCAGTAGCCGGAGCCGGTGGCGTCACGGTCCATACCGACCACCGGGGCGTTGAGGGGCTGGCCGCCGGCGGAGCCCCTGAAGGCGGCGCTGCCGAAGGCGAAGATGCCGCCGTCACGCGCCACCAGCCAGTAGCCGGAGCCGGCGGCGTCAACGGCCATGCCGACCACCGGGGCGTTGAGGGCCCGGCCGCCCTCCGAGCCACTGAAGACGGCGTCGCCGAAGGCGAAGATGCCGCCGTCGCTCGCCACCAGCCAATAGCCCCTGCCGTCGGGGGTCGGTGCCATGTCGACCACCGGGGCGTTGAGCGGGAGGTTGCCCGTCGAGCCGTAGAAGCCGGCGTCGCCGAAACCGAAGATCCCTCCGTCGGCACCCACCAGCCAGTAGCCCTTGCCGTCGGGGGTGGCCACGATGTGGGTGATCGGCGCGGCCAGCGACTTGCCGGCCATCGAGCCGTAGGCTCCGGCATTGCCGTGGGGCGAGACGGAGCCTGCCGCCGTGGCCAGCCAGTACCCGGCGTCACGAGCCGAGGCGGCCATCCCGACGAACGAGTCGACCGAGGGGCCGGGAACGGAGGGGAGCTCGTTCGGGACCGAGGGGACGGGGTATGGATAGGGGTAGCGACCGCCGGTGGCCGTGATGGCGTCGTTGGGTCCCATGACCTGGCCCGGGCAGTACACGGGCGATCCGGTTCCGGTGCCGGCCACTTCCGGTCCGGCCGAGACCGGATTGCCCTCCACCGAGTTCTGGGCGGCCTGGCGGCCGAGTGCGGAGCCGAGGGTGCCGTAGACGAACCCGAACAGCTCCACCGTCCAGGCCTGGCCACCGCTGCACGTGACCCCGATGCCGACGGTGTCATAGCCGGCGTTCAGCATGTTCTGGCGGTGGCCGGCCGAGGCCATGTATGCGCTCTCCATGCCGTCCGAGCCGTCGCCGGGCCAGAAGCCGTTGCCCGAACTGCCGGCGTTGCTGGCCAGCATGCACAGCTGGCTGGGCGAGGGGGACGGGCCGCAGCCGGACAGCGGGGCGTCTTGGACGACACCGGTGGAGGCGATGTAGTTCGACCACGCCTCAGCCGCCGCGTTCAGTCCGGCGTCCATGACGAGCGGGGGCACCGGCTGTCCCGGCGAGTTGCGCACCGCCCGCTCGGCGTTCATGCGGGCCACCAGGTCGCCGCCGTACAGGGCCTGGACGGACCCGACGTCGTTGGCCGATGGTGCGGCCGCGGCCCGGCCGGAGGACAGCGGTCCCACCGGGGAGAACGCGGCGGCTGACACCAGCACCACGGCGGTGCAGGCCCCGGTCAGGGCGCGTCGCCAGGTCGGTGTCGATGCCGCCGACCGGCTCCGGTCGCCGGGGCGCGTGGTTCCGTCGATCCTCTGCATAGCTGCACCGTTCCTGTCCGGGGTGTACGTCACGGTCTGGAGTCCCTCGAAGTTCGCGACCGAGTACCGGGGTGGCTCTCCGGTCCTCGGTCAGGCCTGCTTCTCTCCGTACCTATCGGCATGTCGGGCCGAAAACTGTTGCCCGGATCGGCTACAACTGGGTCGTGCCCGTGCCCGTGCCCCCATCGATCCCCGCGTCCTTCACCGAGATGGCGAAACGGGTCTCCAACTGGGGCCGCTGGGGTCCCGACGACCAGATCGGGACCCTCAACCTCATCGACGGGGCCGCCCGCCTGCGCGGGGTGGCGTCGGTGGTCGACGGCGCCGCCTTCCCGCTCGGGATCCCCATGTCGGAGGCCGAGGGCATCCAGATGGGGTTCGTCGAAGGTCGGGTCAATCCGTCCCGCACCATGGTGTCGGTCAACGCCCCCCAGAGCGACGATCCCGAGTGGATCGCCTTCTCCGAGGACGTCGTCACCTTCGCCCTGCAGTGCGCCACCCACTGGGACGGCCTGGCCCACACCTCCTACGGGGCCGGACCCGATGGTGGCCGCCTCTACAACGGCTACCCGGCCTCGTCGATCACCGAGGAGGGCGCCTCACTCCTCGGGATCCAGCAGATCTCGACCCTGGTGTCCCGGGGCGTCCTGCTCGACGTGGCCCGCGCCAAGGGGCTCGAGCTGTTGGAGCCCGGCTACCCCATCACCCCGGGCGACCTCGACGCCGCCTGCGCCCTCGGGGGACTCACCGTCCAGCCGGGAGACGTGGTTCTGGTCCGCACGGGCCAGGCCGCCCACCTCGCCCTTCCGGGGCGACCCGGCATCGGGGGCGCGCCCCCGGTCCGGAACCTGATCGCCTACACCTGGCCCACCCCGGGACTGACCGTCGCCACCGCCGCGTGGTTCCACGACGGCGACGTGGCGGCGGTGGCCATCGACAACATGGTCCTCGAGGTCTATCCCTGCGAGTCAGACGACCTGTTCCTGCCCGTCCACCTCCTCCATCTGGTGGAGATGGGTATGACCCAGGGCCAGAACTGGTTCCTCGACGACCTGGCCGATGCCTGCGCGTCCGACGGTCGCTACACGTTCCTGCTGAACGCCACGCCGTTGCCATTCACCGGGGCACTCGGCTCACCGGTCAACCCGGTCGCCCTGCGCTGATCCTGTTGGTCGAGTGCCGGACATCGCCGTTCAGGCGCGCCCGCGGCCCCGTCCCCTGGACGTCCGGGCGGCCGCCGCGCCGCCGCCCACCACCGGCCCGGTGCGGGGTGCCGGGCTCTCCGACCCGGGCACCCGGGCCCCAGCGGGCGCGGGCCGGCCGGTCACCGACCAGTGGAGCAGGCGGGCCTGGCTGTCGACGAGCGAGGCGGTGCGGATCCCCCAGAACTCGAAGCCGTAGCGGTGGCCCGCCACCTGGGCCAGCATGGCGATCAAGGTCCCGGCGGCCGCCATCGGGTCGGCACCGGCGGGCGAACCCGAGCTCCCGGCCTGATTGGCGATGACCCGGGCGAGGGTGACCGTCACCGCGTTGAGCGCCCGGACCCGCAGCCCCTGGAACCGGAGGTCACCCTCCACGGTGGTCAGCTCGACGACCCGGAAGACGGCCCGGTTGCGTTCCCAGTAGTCCATGAAGCCCTCGACCACGGCGACGGCCGTGTCCCACGATGCCTCCTCCGACCAATTGCCGGAAACGACTTCGGCGAGCACGCCGGCACCGTCGACCAGCTCCTCGGCCAGGACGGTGATGGCCGCTTCGACGTTCTCGAAGTACTGGTAGAAGGTGGCCGGCGAGGTGCCGGCCTGGCGGGCGATATCGATGACCTTGATCGAGCGCCACGGGGTGGCCACGAGCAGCTCGGCCGTGCACTCCAGCAGGCGCTGGCGGGTGGCCAGGCCCCGACGACCGGGTACGCGGCCGTCGGTGGTGGCGATGAGTTCCGTGTCGTCTTCGGTGGACTCGGCGGTGGGCATGGCGGCCCATCGTACCGAGGGCGACCGCCCCGGGGACGGGCCCGACGCGATCGCCGATCGCATCCCGTCGCCCCTGGTGGCTGCGCCGGCGCGGCCTCCGGGGTGGCCCAAGCCGGGAAATCGTGTCCGACTAGGGTATTCACCATGGCGAACGGTCCGGTGCCGCGCACCTTGACGCGGGCTCAGCAGGCCCGCCGTCAGCGCGTGGTCGACGCCGCCATGACCCTGGCGTTGGACGGGGGCTACGAGTCGGTCCAGATGCGCGACGTCGCCGCCCGGGCCGACGTGGCCATGGGCACCGTCTACCGCTACTTCACCAGCAAGGATCACCTGCTGGCGGCCGCCCTGGTGCACTGGGTTGAACAGCTGGACAGCCGCCTGGCCCAGAACCCGGCCCAGGGTGCGAGCCCGGCCGAGCGGGTCATCGACGCCCTCGACCGGGCCCTGCGGTCGATGGGGCGCCAGCCGCAGCTGGTCGGCGCCGTGTTCACCGCGCTGGCCTCGCCCGACCCCGCGGCCATCGAGTGCCAACAACAGGTGTCGGTGCTGATGGAGGGGATCATCACCCGGGCCATCGGCGAGCCCCAACCGCCGGACATCAGCGACCGGGCCCGGATCTTGGGCCACGTCTGGTACTCGGCCCTGGTCGGCTGGGTGAACGGCTGGAGCAACATGAACCGCGTGCACGACGAGCTCGTGGTGGCCATCGGCCTCCTGCTGCCCGTCGAGGTCTACGCCGAGGTCTGATCGACCGCACGTCCTTTCGTACCGTCCCGCCGGACGCTACGGTCGTTCATGACCTCCGCCATCGAGGTGCGCGACCTGAGCAAGCAGTTCAGGTCGGTCCGCGCCGTGGACCACCTGACCTTCGAGGTCGCCGAGGGCCGGGTCACCGGGTTCCTCGGCCCCAACGGCTCGGGCAAGACGACCACCCTGCGGATGCTGCTCGGCCTGGTGTCGATCACCAGTGGCGGCGCCACCTTCGGCGGCCGCCGCTACCTCGACCTGGACCACCCAATCCACCACGTGGGCGCCGCCCTCGAGGCCACCAGCTTCCACCCGAGTCGTCGGGCCGAGGACCACCTGAAGACGGTGGCGCTGGCCAGCGGCATCCCGCTCACCCGCGTGGCGGAGACGCTGGACCTCGTCGGCCTCACTGATGTGGCCCGGCGGCGGGTCGGCAAGTTCTCCCTCGGCATGCGCCAGCGCCTGCAGCTGGCCACCGCAGTGCTTGGTGACCCCGAGATCCTGATCCTCGACGAGCCGGCCAACGGGCTCGACCCCCAGGGCATCCAGTGGCTGCGCACCTTCATCCGCCATCAGGCCTCGCTCGGTCACGCCGTGCTGGTCTCCTCCCACCTCCTGTCGGAGATGGAGGAGACGGTCGACGACGTGGTCATCATCTCGCAGGGGAAGCTGGTGCTCCAGACCACGCTCGCCGACATGGCCGCCCAGGCCGGCACCGGCACGGGCCTGCGCATCCGGACCCCCGAGATCAACCGGCTGGCCGAAGTGCTCAACGCCGTCCCCGTGGGCTGGCGCCAGACCGCTCCCGACACCCTGGTCATCGACGGAGCCACACCGGAATGGTTCGGTCCGTTCGCCGCCCACCACCGGATCGTCCTCTACGAGCTGATCAACGAGCGGGGCAGCCTGGAGGACGTCTTCCTCCGACTGACCCACGGGTTCGATACGGCCCATCCACCCGACCACTCCGGCGGCCAGTCGGCGCCTTTCCGCATGCCCGAGGCGTCAGCATGATCGCCGTCATCCGCTCGGAGCTCCTCAAGATCCGGACCACTGCGGTCCCGTGGGTGCTGGCCGGCATCGCCGTCCTCATCAACGGGCTGCTGATCCTGGTCATCTACCTCAGCCAGAACTACGGCGGGCCTGGCGACGATGTGCCCCACACCACCCAGCAGCTGCGGAACCTACTCGGCTCCGGATTCCAGGGCTACCTGCTGGCCCTGATCCTGGGCGTGCTCCTCATCACCATCGAGTTCCGGCACAAGACGGTCACCACCTCGTTCCTGGTCACGCCCCGGCGCCCGGCCTTCGTGGCCGGCAAGCTGATCACCGCGGCCATCCTCGGTGCGCTGCTCGGCGTGCTGATGCTGATCGTCGCCCTGGTCGGAGGCGGGCTGACGCTCACGGCCCGGGGCGGGTCGTTCACGGGCCTCGTCCACCAGATCCCGGCTGTCGCCCCCGGCTTCATCCTGGTCTTCGCCCTGTTCTCGATCCTCGGGGTGGGCATCGGGTCGATCCTCACCAACCAGGTGGCGGCCATCATGGTCAGCCTCGGGTGGTTCATCATCCTCGAGGCGATCCTGGTCGGCCTGGTCCACGGCGCCTTCAAGTGGGTGCCGACGGGCGCGGCCGACGCCGCGTCCAACCTGACCCGCAACGGGGGAAATGGGATCCACCTCACTTTGTTCTCCTGGTGGCAGGGCGGCCTGCTCATGCTCGTCTACGGGCTGGTCTTCGCCGGCATCGGCTCGATCCTGCTCACGAGCCGCGACATCACCTGAGCGCGTCGCGGGCCCGGCCGGGTGCCTCGCCGTAGGCTCGGTCGATGGCCGACATCGCCGACAACCGGCTCCCCGCCCACGGCGTCGACGCCGACACCGTGCTCGCCCGCCTGGACGCCCTGGCCGGTGACGACCGCGACTGGCGGGGCGGCCGTGTGTTCAGCCTCGTGTACAACGCCGGCGACGACGTGCTCGACCTGCTGACCCGGGCCGGCAACCGGTTCTCGGCCGAGAACGCTCTCAACACCATGGCCTTCCCCAGCCTCGGAAGGATGCAGCACGACATCGTGACCATCACCGCCGGCCTGCTGGGGGCCGATCGGCGGCCGGCCGGGAGCGGCCGCGTCCGGGGCTACCTCACGTCGGGGGGCACCGAGTCGCTCCTCCAGGCCACCAAGACCGCCCGCGACCGGGGTCGGGCCGAGCGGGGCGTGACCCGCCCCAACATGGTGCTCGCCACCAGTGGCCACGCCGCCTTCGACAAGGCGGCCCACTACTTCGACGTCCAGGCCCGCCGCGTGCCGGTGCGACCGGACGGGGCGGCCGACGTGGGGGCCATGGCCGACGCGGTGGACGACGACACCGTGCTCGTGATCGGCTCGGCACCCTCGTACCCCCAGGGGGTCATCGACCCGATCACCGACCTCGGCGCCCTGGCCGCCGAGCGTGGCATCCTGTGCCACGTCGACGCCTGCCTCGGGGGGTTCCTCCTGCCGTTCCTCGCCACCCTCGGGCACGTCACGACGTCGTGGGACCTGGCGGTTCCCGGGGTGACGTCGATCAGTGCCGACCTCCACAAATACGGCTACGCGTCCAAGGGCGTGTCGGTCATCCTCTACGGCGACGCCGCTCTGGCCCGCCTCCAGCCCTTCGTGACGTCGAACTGGCTGGGCGGCCTCTACGGCTCGCCCTCGATGGCCGGCACCCGGCCCGGCGGACCCATCGCCGCCGGGTGGGCCGTGCTCCACTACCTCGGCGAGGACGGCTACCTGCGCCTGGCCGCCGACGCCCATCGGGCCGCCGGCAAGCTCCGCTCCACCATCGAGGCGACCCCGGGCATCGCCGTGCGGGGCGCTCCCGACGCCACCGTGCTCGCCTTCGGCGACGACGGGACCGGGTCGGTCGACACCTTCAGCCTGGGTGACGCCCTCGTCGAGCGGGGCGGGTGGTTCTTCGACCGCCAGTCCCCTCCCGACAGCCTGCACGCCACGGTCCACGCCGGGCACGCCGAGGTCATCGACGAACTCTGCTCAGACCTGGCGGACGCCGTCGCCGACGTGTCCGGCTCGGGCGCCCGGGCCGCCGACCGCGGCACCACCTACGGGACGGTGTGAGCCGGGTCCGCCCAGACCCCGTACCCAGGAGTGTGCCCGCCGTCGCCGATCCATTGCCGGTCCGGTGCGCATCGTCTATACATGCCCAGGCACCGGTCGGCGTCGGAGCGTAAGGGACGAGACGCAGTCGGCGGACTGAGCTGAGGAGATCTACGTGGACCGTAAGTGGTGGACCCTCATCGCCGTCTGCTTCGGCACCTTCATGTTGCTGCTCGACATCACCGTCGTGAACGTGGCCCTGCCCGACATCCAGGTCGCCCTCCACTCGTCGTTCGCCGACCTCCAGTGGGTCGTCGACGCCTACGCCCTCACCCTGGCCGCCTTCCTGCTCACCGCCGGTGTCCTCGGCGACATGTACGGGCGCCGGGGAGTGTTCGCCATCGGCCTCACCCTGTTCTCGCTGGCCTCGTTGACCTGCGGCCTGTCCACCACGCCGCTGATGCTCAACCTGTCCCGGGCGGCCCAGGGGGTGGGCGGGGCCATCATGTTCGCCACGTCGCTGGCCCTCATCGCCCAGGCCTTTTCCGGGAGGGAGCGGGGCACGGCCATCGGCGTGTACGGCGCCGTGGTGGGCGGCGCCGTCGCCATCGGCCCGCTGGTCGGCGGGGCCATCACCAGTGGCATCGGCTGGCGCTGGATCTTCTTCGTGAACATCCCCATCGGGGTCATCGCCGTGGTCATCACCCTGACCAAGGTCGACAATGCCAAGTTCTCCACCGGGCGGCGCATCGACTGGCTCGGGTTCGTCACCTTCTCCGCCTCGCTGTTCCTGCTGGTCTTCGCACTGGTCCAGGGCAACGCCAAGGGGTGGGGCAGCGCGTACATCCTCTCGCTCCTGGTCTCCTCGGCCATCCTGATGGCGGTCTTCCTGGTGGGCGAGTGGAAGCAGGGCGACCCGATGCTCGACCTCGGCCTGTTCAAGCGGCCGGCGGTGGTCGGCGTGTCCCTCGGGTCCTTCACCCTGTCGGCCTCGATCTTCGCCATGTTCCTCTACCTGACCCTGTACTTGCAGGAGGTGCTGGGCTACTCACCTTTCCAGGCCGGCCTCCGCTTCCTGCCGCTGACGATCCTCGCCTTCATCGTCGCACCCGTCGCCGGCAAGCTCACCGTGCGGATCCAGTCGCGGTACATGCTGGGACTGGGCCTGGCCCTGGTGGCGATCGGCTGTCAGCTCATGACCCACACCGAGGCCACCTCGTCGTGGCTGGTCCTGCTGCCCGGCTTCCTCGTCTGCGGCGTGGGGATCGGCATCACCAACCCGGTGCTGGCCTCCGTGTCGGTGTCCGTCGTCCCCCCAGAGCGCAGCGGCATGTCGACCGGCTCGGCCAGCACGTTCCGCCAGGTGGGCATCGCCACCGGGATCGCCGGGCTCGGCGCCATCTTCGTCCACCAGATCGGGCCGGCCGTCGTCACCTCGCTCCAGACGACGGCCTCCGGCCAGGGCGTCCTGGCCCATGCCGGCTCGCGTCTGGGTGGCGCGCTGGCCTCCGGCAGCGTCCGCCAGGCGACGGCGTCCATCCCCTCGGCCGCGGCCAGGGACGCTCTGCTGTCGGCCTACCGCACCGGATTCGCCCAGACCCTCAACCACCTCATGGCCATCGCCGCCGTGACCGCCATGGTGGGGGCGATCGGCTGCCTCCTCCTCGTCCACCAACGTGACTTCGTCCTGAGCATCGCCGAGAGCGGGCGGGCCGCGCAGCCCGAGGCCGACGACGGACCGACGGAGGTCGCCGCGGCCCAGGCCGGATGACCGACAGGGGACGATGATCGACAGGGGACGATGAGCGGCAACGAGCCGCTGGCCGACCGCGGTCCGGACGAGCCCCATCCGTCCCGCCTCGCTCCCGACCAACCCCGGCGGGCCGAGATCCTCGCCGCCCACCGGGCAGCCATCGAGGCGGGCGAACCCACCTACGCCGATCCGGCCACCGGCTACTTCGTCATGACGTCGGCCTACCTGGCCGGCCGGGGGACGTGCTGCCACCAGGAGTGCCGGCACTGCCCGTATGTCGTGTGAGCCCCGTCAGGCGTCGCCACCCGACCCTGGTCCATCGGGCTCGAGCACCGTCCGGTCGCCCGCCCGCAGTCCGGCGATGATCCGCCGGTAGGCGCCCGCCGAGTCGCGGCCCATGGCGTCGGTCTCCATCCACGTGCCGCCGCGGCCGCCGCGGTCGCGGTCCACCCCGTGCAGACCGAAGCGCGGTTCGTAGGAACCCCACTCGTAGTTGTCGACCAGTGACCAGTGCCAGTAACCCTCTACGGGCACGCCCCCGTCGATGGCGTCGACCACGGCGGCCACGTTGGCCCTCAGGTACCGGGGCCGGTCCCACCCGTCGAGCCGCCCGTACGACCGGCCGCGGCGCAGCCGGTGGCACATCCCGTTCTCCACCACCCACAAGGGCAGGCCGGGAGCCAGCGCGTGCTGCACGCCGAGCCACCGGGTCAGTCCGGCGGGGTCGGGCGGGTCGTCCCACAGCTCGCGCACCGGGAGCAGGCTGCGGCCCCCGGCCGTGCGGTGGCCGGGCAGGCGGAAGTGCCGGGCGGCCATCGGGTCGTAGTAGTCCACTCCGAGCACGTCGAGGGTGCGGTCGTGCGGACTGGCCTCCAACGCGTCGAGGGCCCGCCGGGGGGCCCACGACCCCTGCCCGCTCGCCCCGTAGGAGGCGAGGCGGGCCCCGGCCCTGCGTAGCAGCTGCTCGCCGATCCCGGGAGTGGGCAACAGCGCGTAGTGGCCCCGGCGACGCTCGGCGATCCACCCGTCGAGGTCGCGGCGCCCGATGCCGTGGCTGCGAGCCAGCAGCAGGTCGATCAGCATCCGGTCGTAGTCGTAGACCGACAGGCAGAAGTTGTTGGTCGTGACCACGGCGTCGGGGCGCGCGGCGTGGATCATGTCGTAGCCCAACACGTGGGCCGCCACCAGGTTGTCGAGAGCCACGGCGGCGTCGCCGAAGGCGGCCGTCCGCCCCGGTGGGAAATCACCGGTCACATAGGTCTGGACCGCGAAGATGTTGAGCTCGTTGAGCGTCACCCAGTGGCGCACGAACGGGGCCAGGGCCGGGACCACCGTCCCCGCCCACTGAGCGAAGCGGGCCGGGGCGTCGGGCCGGAGCCACAGGTCCTCCCCCAGCCAGGCCGGGTGGGTGAAGTGGTGGAGCGTCACCAGGGGTGCCATGTCCCGCTCCACGCACCCCGCCACGATCGACACGTACCGGGCGAGGGCCGCCTCGTCGACCCGGTGGGCGTCGGGCATCACCCTGGCCCACTCCACTCCGAGGCGGAAGCTGTCACATCCGAGGGCGGCCGCCCGGTCGAGGGCCTCCTCGGGCCGGTCCCAGAAGCCCACCGCATTCCCCGAGGGCTCCACCCGGCCGACCTGCTCCCACGCCAGCCAGTTGTTGGCCGGCTCGCCCGGGCCGTTGAAACCGCCCTCGACCTGGAACCCGGCGGTGGCCACCCCGAACTGGAACCCCTCCGGCAGCAGGCGGCGGCCGGCGTCCGGCGCTCGCGGTCCCGTACCGGATGTCTTCCTGGTTGGCGACACGGTCGCGCCCTCTCCTCGCAGGCGGGCCCCGACCGACGGGGTCGCCACAGGGAGGCGATGGTAGCTTGCCGCCCCGTGGGGACCCCGCCCCCGCGGACCCCGAGCATCAGGACATCCCACCATGCCGCCAGCCATCCTCGATCCCGAGCGCCTACCGGTCGTCATCGCCTCCGGACAGGCCATCGAGCGCGACTCGCTGGTGACGCCGGTCGAGCTGATGGCCCGGGCGTGCGAGTCGGCCCTGGCCGACGCGCCGGGCCTGCGGGACCGCATCGACCGCCTCAGCGTGGTCGACGTGATGACCAAGACGGGTCCGGCGCCGGCCACCGAGATCGCCGCCCAGCTGAGCCTCGGGGCCGACGTGGTCAACGAGGTCACCACCGTCGGGGGCAACACCCCCCAGTGGCTGGTCAGCAGGGCGGCCTCCGAGATCGCCGCCGGAACGCTGTCGGTCACCCTCATCGCCGGGTCGGAGGCCATCCGGTCGTCGCGGGCCCGGCGCGCCCAGGGGCTCCCACGCCACGAGGGCGCCACCGACCTGGCCCCCGACGCTGTGGTCGGCGACGACCACCCCGGCTTCGGGCCGGCCGAGCTGGCCGTCGCCCTGCTGGCCCCCGTGCACGTCTATCCGCTGTTCGAGAACGTGTTGGCGTCCCGGGCCGGTCGCGACGGACCCGCCCAACGGATCGCACTCGGCGAACTCATGACACCGTTCACAAAGGTGGCCGCCGCCCACCCCTACGCCTGGTTTCGCCAGGAGCGCTCAGCCGCCGAGATCGCCACCCCCTCGGCCGACAACCGCATCGTCTGCGAGCCGTACACCAAGCGGATGACGGCGTTCCTCGGCTCCGACCAGGCGGCCGCCGTCCTCGTCTGCTCGCTGGCCGCGGCCCGGCGGGCCGGCATCGCCGACCGGGCCGTGTTCGTGTGGTCCGGAGCGGAGGCGGTGGACGTCCGGTTCGTCACGGCCCGGACCGACCCCGGGCGCTCCCCGGCCATCCGGGCGGCGGGCGAGGCGCTGTTCGCCGCGGCATCGACCGCGGCCAAGCGCACCGTGGGTGTCGACGACCTGGAACGGATGGACATCTACTCCTGCTTCCCCTCGGCGGTGCAGATGGCCGCCGAGGCGCTGGGCCTCGCCACCGACGACACCCGGGGACTGACCGTCACCGGTGGACTCCCCTACTTCGGCGGACCCGGCAACAACTACACGACCCACGGCATCGCCACGCTCACCGACTGTCTGCGCGACGGCACGGGTACGGGCACCCGACTGGGCATGGCCACCGGCCTCGGCTGGTTCGTCACCAAGCACGCACTCGGCCTCTACGCCTCGACCCCGCCCCCGGGCGGCTTCCAGCGGGGGGACACCACCACCGCCCAGGCCGCCATCGACGGCACGGCCGCCGACGTCGCCGAGGGGCTCGACGCACCGGAGACGGCCACCGTGGTGGCGGCCACCGTGTGGCGGGACAACGACGGCACGGCCGCCGGTGCGCCGGTCGTCGCCCGCCTGGCCGACGGGCGGCAGATGGCGGTCTCGCCGGCCGACGCAGACGTCGTGGCGGCCATGGGCGACACCGACATGCCCGGTCTGATCGGTGGCGCCGTGGTCGTCCAGGCCGGCGAGCCGCGCTACCGTCTGGCGGAGCGCTGAACCGCTTCCGCAGACCCGCACCAGGGAGACCACCATGTCCGACGTACTGCTCCGCGAACGCCAGGATTCCATCGAGATCCTCACCATCAACCGGCCGGAGGCCCGCAACGCCGTCAACGGCGCCGTCTCCAAGGCCTTCGCCGCCGCCTTCGACGACCTCGAGAACGACGACGGCTGCAACGTGGTCATCGTCACCGGCGCCGGCGACAAGGCATTCTGCGCCGGGATGGACCTGAAGGCGTTCGCCGCCGGCGAGGCGGGCGACATCATGGGCGCCCGCGGCGGGTTCGGGGGCATCGCCCAGCGCGACTTCCCCAAGCCGATGATCGCCGCCCTCAACGGCTCGGCCCTGGCCGGCGGGTGCGAGATCATGCTGTCGTGCGACCTGGTGGTGGCCGTCGAAGGGGCGATGATCGGCATTCCCGAGGTCAAGCGGGGCCTGCTGGCCGGTGCCGGCGGCCTCTTCCGGCTCCCCAAGCGGATCCCCCGGGCCATCGCCCTCGAGCTCGCCCTGACCGGCGATCCCATCGACGCCCAGCGGGCCCTGGCCATCGGGCTCATCAACCGGGTCGTGCCCCCCGCCGAGCTGATGACGGCGGCCCTGGCCCTGGCCGGGACCATCGCCGAGAACGCACCGCTGGCCGTCCGTGGTTCCAAGAAGGTCATGCTGGAGGCTGGCGAAGTGCCCGACGCCGAAGGGTGGGCGATCAGCAACGCCGCCCTGCCGCCCGTCTTCAGCTCGTCCGACGCCATGGAGGGCGCCGTCGCCTTCGCCGAGAAGCGCAAGCCGGTCTGGACGGGCAAGTAGCCGACGCCGATGCCCGCAGCCATAGTCATGGTCGCCACCGCCCCGACCCTGGCACCGGGGCTGGATGGCTTCCGGCTGATCCTGCACGTGCTGGCCGCCACTGTCTGGGTGGGCGGGCAGTTCACGGTGGCCGGGCTGCTACCGACCATCCGCACCCTCGGCGACGACGCGCCGAAGAAGGTGGCGCGGGCCTTCGGGCGCCTGCTGTGGCCGGCCTACGGTGTCCTCCTTCTGACCGGCTTCTGGAACATCAGCGCCGTCGACGCCAAACACGCCTCGTCCGCCTGGAACGCCGTGCTCGGGATCGAGATCGCCGTCGTGCTGATCGCCGGGGTGGCCGTCTTCCTCCACCAGCGGTCCACCTCCAAGGTGGGCCTGGCCGTCTGGGGCGCCATCGGCGCCCTGGCGTCTGTGGCCGCCCTGTGCCTGGGCGTCTTCCTGGCCGGCTGACGGCAACGCCGGGAGCCCGTCATCTGATGGACCGGTCGGCAACGAACCCTGGGCACGTCTAACCTGGTAGTAGCACTCGACAAGGGAGCATCGTCATGCCATTCAGCCCGCCAGCAGAGTTCGCCAGCGTCGACAACATCCTGATCCTGGTCGTAGTCGTCCTCCTCGTCTTCGGGTCCACGCAGATTCCCAAGCTGGCCCGCTCGCTGGGCTCCGCCCAAAAGGAGTTCAAGAAGGGCCTCGACGAGGGTGCATCCGAGGACCCGAAGCCCGCCACCGCCGAGGTAGCGGCCCCCGCCGTCGCTCCCGCGGTCGCACAGGCGCCGGCTCCGGCGCCGGCCCCCGCCCCTCCTGTCGCGCAGGCTCCTCCTGCCGCAGACGGGACCCCGGGCGCTCCCTCCTGAACAGACTTCACCGATGACGACGGCGGCTGGAGATCCACCAGCTCCGTCGGACTCCGCTCCGAGGTGGCGATCTGGACGATGGATTCCCTTCTGGGTACTGCAAGCGTCGGAACTGGCCCTGGCCGTCGTCCTGGCCGACCTCTCCATCCACGTGCCCCACGGTCAGGCGCTGATCGTCGCCGCGGCGACCCTGTTCGTACTGGCCCTGACGGCCGACGGGCCCCTCGGAATCCTGCGGGTCGTCGGCAAGCGCACGCATGTGCAGCTGGCGGTGGCGGTGGCGATCGTCTTCGGGGTCGCCGTGTGGCTGCCTGCCCTGCATGCGGACAGCGAGGAGAAGGTCGTCGTCATGGTGGTCTCGATCGGACTCATCCGGTTGGCCACCCTCACGCGGACCAGTGGCATGACCGGTAGGGGGCGGCGGCGCAAGGGCGCAGGCAACGGCGAGGTAATCGACGCCACAGCCACAGCCACCGCCACCCCGGTGTCGCCGCCACCGGAGCACCGCGAAGGGGAGTCCGAGGCCGAAACGGCGTTCCGCAAGGCGGGCCGGACCACCGGGGCGGCGGCGGCTGCCGGCAAGCGGGCCGTCGACGAACACCGTCCCCAGGTGGAGGACCAGGTGAAGCGGACACTCCGGGGTGCGGGCCGCTTGGCCGGCCGCTTCGCCGGGCCCAAGTCACCCCCCGACCCACCGGCCTGACCGGGTCGGAACGTCCACCTATTCCCACCCAACGCAATCATTCGCTGAGGAGCCGAGCAGCATGCCCGAGGACCACGACGTCCTGGCCATCGCCGAACGCCTGTGGAACGGCGACGGCCCGTCGGGACCGAACCCCATGGCCCCCGGAGGGGGCATGGCCGAGGTGGCCGACGGGGTGGCCTTCGTGCCCTCGTTCGCCAATGTGTCGGCCGTCCGCACCGACGACGGGCTGGTCCTGGTCGATGTCGGCAGCCCATTCCTGTCCGGCCAGGTCCACCGGACCCTGCGGACGTGGAGCGACCTCCCTCTCCACACCGCCGTCTACTCCCATGGGCACATCGACCACGTCTTCGGGGTCCACCGATGGGAGGCCGAGGCCGACGAGCACGGCTGGCCCGCCCCGTCGGTGGTCGCCCACGAGGCGGTGGCGGCCCGGTTCGACCGCTACGTCCGCACCGCCGGCTACAACGCAGTGGTCAACCGGCGCCAGTTCGGCATCGACGACCTCCAGTGGCCCACGGAGTACCGGTATCCGGACCGGACCTTCCGGGACCACCTCGACCTCGAGGTGGGGGGTGTACGGGCCGAGCTCCACCACGCCCGGGGCGAGACGGACGACCATGCCTGGGCCTGGTTCGCCGAGCAGCAGGTGTTGTGTGCCGGCGACCTGTTCATCTGGGCCTCCCCCAACGCCGGCAACCCGCAGAAGGTCCAGCGCTTCCCGCTCGAGTGGGCCGAGGCTCTGAAGCGGATGCTGGCGCTCTACGACACACCGGGCGGCGGGCCCGAGGTCCTCCTGCCCGGGCACGGCTACCCGATCGTGGGAGCCGACCGGATCCGGCGGGCCCTGTCCGAAACGGCTGAGCTGCTGGAGTCCCTGGTGGCCCAGACCCTGGAGCTGATGAATGCCGGGGCCCGCCTCGACGAGGCGATCCACTCGGTCACCCCGCCCGCCCATCTGATGGCCCGGCCCTACCTCCAGCCCGTCTACGACGAGCCGGAATTTGTGGTCCGTGGGGTGTGGCGGCTCTACGGCGGCTGGTGGGACGGCAACCCGGCCACGTTGAAGCCGGCCCCGGAGGCCGACCTGGCACGCGAACTGGCCGACCTGGCCGGGGGACCCGGAGCCCTGGCCGACCGCGCGCTGGCCCTGATCGAAGCGGCCGGGAGCGCCGACCCCGACGCTGCATTGCGTCTGGCCGGACATCTGGCCGAACTGGCCTGGCTGGCGGCACCCGACGACCCCGGCGTGGCGGAGGCCCGGCGGTCGGTGTGCACCCGACGGGCGGACGCGGCGACCTCCACCATGGCCCGGGGCATCTTCGCGTGGGCGGCCCGGGAGTCCTGAGGGGACGTCGGCGGAGGTCCTGCGGACCGGCGCCGAAGGGCCCCATTCGCACGCCTGTGACCAGGCAGTTCTCCGACGCCAGGCACCCACATTCTCAACTTCTCAATTTGGTTCGGTCCCCACTAGTGTGACCCCCGTGAACGCCTTCACAAACGGATCTCCGACCTCCCTACTCGCACGCGACCCCTCGTCCGACGCGCACCCGGCGGGGCCTTCGGACCCGGCCCGCGGCCGTCGTTGGAAGCGTCTGGCCGTCGGCCTGGCCATCGGGGCGCCGCTCGTGCTCGGGGGCTGCAACTTCTACCCGACATACGGCGCCAGCCGGGGGGTCACCACCCAGGGGCAGGACACCTTCAAGCTCTACTCGGGGATGATGACCACGGGCATCATCATCGGCGGCTTCGTCGGCATCCTGATCCTGTACACCGTCCTGCGCTACCGCCGGCGCTCGGACGACATGCCGAAGCAGTTCCACGAGAGCATTCCCATCGAGATCCTGTACACCGCCATCCCGGTGTTCGTGGTGGCCGTCCTGTTCCTGTTCACCGTGCTCACCGAGAACAACGTCGACGCCACCGTGCCCAACAACGCCCGGATCACCACCACCGGCGCCCCGGTGCTGGAGGTGAAGATCACCGCCTTCCAGTGGGGTTGGCGGTTCGACTATCCGAACAACAACGTGAGTGTCTCAGGTGAGGTGACCGACGGCCCCGGCGGCCTCGGGCCCCAAATGGTCCTGCCCGTCGGCGAGACCGTCCAGATCCTGCTGGTCTCCAACGACGTCATCCACGGGTTCTACGTACGGGACTTCAACTTCAGCCGCTACGCCCTGCCCGGCGTGCAGAACCGGTTCGACCTCAACATCATCAAACCTGGTCTCTTCCCCGGGCAGTGCACCCAGATCTGCGGCCTCTACCACTCGGAGATGCTCTTCACCGTGAAGGGCGTGACCCCGTCGGACTTCGCCACGTGGACGACCTCCGAGATCGCCGCCGGCCACACGTTGCAGCGCTACCCGGTGCCGGCGGCCAACACCCCGCCCCCCTACACCCACGTGACCCCGTCCAACGCCCTGGCTGCGCCTTCCGCCAAGAAGGGTTCCCTGTGACCACCACTGTCGAGACCCCTGAGCTGATCGAGCCCGAGGAGCCGGGCGGTCCCGACGGCCACGGGCCGAGCGACCACGGCCACGGGGGCGAGCACGCCGAGCACGGACCGACCGGCCTGCTCAAGTGGCTTACGTCGACCGACCACAAGGTCATCGGCAAGTCGTACATGATCACATCGCTGGTGACGTTCTTCATTTCCGGCGCCATGGCGTTGGTGATCCGGGCCCAGTTGGCCAACCCGACCTCGTCGCTGGTCAACTTCCAGACCTACAACGAGCTGTTCACGATGCACGGCAGCCTGATGCTGTACCTGTTCGCCGGCCCCTTCGCCTTCGGCGGCCTGGCCAACTACATCGTGCCGCTGCAGGTCGGTGCGCCCGACATGGCCTACCCCCGGCTGAACGCCCTCTCCTACTGGCTGTACCTCGGCGGGGCGTCGATGATGACGCTCAGCTTCGTGGTGGCCGGCGGCGCGGCCAGCTTCGGCTGGGTGGCCTACGCACCCCTATCCAACTCGATCAACTCCCCCGGCGCCGGCACCGACATGTGGCTCATGTCGCTCGGACTCACGGGATTCTCGGCCATCTTCACCGGGGTCAACCTGGTGGCCACCGTCTTCTATCTGCGGGCGCCGGGCATGACCATGTTCCGCATCCCGATCTTCTCGTGGAACATGCTGGTGACCGGCATCCTGATCCTCATCGCCTTCCCGGTGCTGTTCGGCGCGGTGGTGATGCTGTTCTGCGACCGCCACTTCGGCACGCACATCTTCTCCGTCCAAGGTGGTGGTGTGCCGGTGCTCTGGCAACACCTCTTCTGGTTCTTCGGGCACCCGGAGGTGTACATCCTTGCCTTACCGTATTTCGGCATCGTCACGGACATCATCCCGGTGTTCTCGCGCAAGCCGCTCTTCGGCTACCGGGGCATGGTGTTCGCCACCCTCTCGATCGCCGCCCTGTCGACCGGCGTGTGGGCCCACCACATGTTCACGACCGGGGTGGTGCTGCTCCCGTTCTTCTCCCTGCTCTCCTACCTCATCGCCATCCCGACCGGCATCAAGTTCTTCAATTGGGTCGGGACCATGTGGGGCGGTCAGCTCAGCTTCCAGACCCCCATGCTGTTCTCGATAGGGTTCCTGTTCGCCTTCCTCATGGGTGGCGTGACCGGCGTCCTCCTCGCCTCGCCCCCGGTCGACTTCATGACCCACGACACCTACTTCGTGGTCGCCCACTTCCACCAGGTCCTGATCGGGACGACGGTGTTCGCCGGGTTCGCCGGGTTCTACTTCTGGTACCCGAAGATGTTCGGGAGGATGCTCAACGAGCGCCTCGGCAAGATCCACTTCTGGCTGCTCTTCATCGGCTTCTGGCTAACGTTCATCCCGCAGTACATCGTCGGGCTGAAGGGCATGCCCCGTCGCGTCGCCGACTACCTCACGTCCAACGGCTGGACGGGCCTGAACCAGCTGTCGACGGTGGGTGCCATGGTCATCGGGGTCTCGTTCCTGTTCTTCCTCGTCAACCTGGTCCAGTCCTGGCGCAAGCCGGTTCTGGCCGGTGACAACCCGTGGGACGGCGGTGGGCTCGAGTGGTTCACCTCGTCGCCGCCCCCGCACCACAACTTCACCCATCTACCGCCCATCCGGTCGGAGCGGCCGGTGTGGGACTACAACCATCCTGAGCACCGCAAGGACGAATCCCACGGGGACAAGCGGCACCGGGAGCATGAGAAGGAGACCGTGGGGGCCAGCTCATGAGAATCAGCGGGACGTTCCTCGCCGCCATCGGCTTCTTCTTCGGCGTCATCGCCCTCATCTACTGGTTCACGGCCTACGAGGACGCCGGATTCCTGATGCTGATCGGCTCCGCCATCCTCGGGCTCCTGCCCGGTGGCTACTACCTCTGGTGGTCGAGGCGGATGCGTCCCTTGGAGGGAGACGTGGACGATGCCGACATGAGCGACGGCGCCGGCGTCATCGACGCCTTCCCGGGCTCCAGCATCTGGCCCTTCCTGCTCGGCATGGGGGCCTTGTTTGCCGCCCTCACCTTCATCTTCGGACTGTGGCTGGCGCCCATCGCCGCCGCCCTCGGCCTGTCCGCCGTCATCGGTGGCGTGATCGAGAGCCGCCGCGGCGGCGCCGTCTGACCGGCGCGGTTGCCGATACTCAGGCCCCTCCGTCAATGCTCCTGTGCGACCTCTCGTGCGATCTTCCACATGGCCTGGATCTCCTCGGTGGACAGATTCGGATCGGCGGTCTTCCGTTCGGCAACCTCCAATATCCTCGGTCTCAATGCCGAACGGTCACGGCCGCCGAGGAAACCACGAATCAATTGCGTGCGACCCCAGCCCAGGATCTTCTGTTCGAACCTTCCGCCTGGAATTGTGCCTGAGGCGATGAGCAGATATGCCAACGTGACATCGACCAGAGGATCGCCTCTTCCCGCGTTCGTCCAGTCGATGACCACCGGCCCGTGGGGACCGATCAGCACGTTGAGGGGATGAAGGTCCATATGGACAAGTGACTCTCCCTGGCCGAACGCAGCGGGACCGAGGAAGTCCGGCGGAGGGATCTCGTGCAGTTGCCGGTGCAGCCCGGCCAGGGTTCGCCCAAGGTGCCGAATCTGCCACGGTCTTCGGCTCAGGTAGTCCACCATCGTGGGGCCATCGATCCGCTCCATGACGAGTTCGGTCCCGTCATCGGACACGCCGTGGATAGCAGGGACCGGATAGCCGCTCCCATGGAGATACTCCATGACTCGGGCCTCGTGTGCGACGGAGCGTCCTTTGCGCGAACGGCGGAGCACCAGGCCGGGCCCAAATTCGAAGATGTCGGCGTCACGGCCTGACGCCAGCTTGCGGCCCGGCTGTCCCATCAGAAGAACGTAGCGGAACGGCAGTCCCGTGAACGCCTGCGCCACATGCGGGCATCGCTGTCATCGCTAAGCGGGCTGCCAGAGCTCGACGCGGTTGCCCTCGGGGTCGGTCACCCAGCCAAATCGGCCGACGCCTTCCATATCCTGGATTTCGTCTGCCACGTCGGCGCCCGTGTCGCGGAGCTGGGTGAGCATGGCCTCCAGGTCGCCAACCCGAAAGTTGAGCATGGTCTGCTGGGATCGGGAACCGAAATAGTCGGTCCCAACCTCGAACGTCGCAAATACTGTGGGGCCCGTCACTTGGTGCCACAGGCCGTGCTCATCGGCATCGAGGCCAAGGCAGCCCCGATACCAGGCGCCCAGAGCCGTCGGATCCGAGGCGCGAATGAAGTATCCACCGATTCCGAGCACGCGTTCCATGACGGGATCTTGCCAGACCGGGCCACGAGGATCCTCTGAGATGCGCCTACCCGATGGTCCTGAGTCGCGGTCACGTCGACCTCGGACATACTGGTCGGATGCACCGATCTGAGGCGAGGCACGTCGATAGCGCCGCCCTCAGGGTCCGGGTCGGGATCGCCCTCTGGTTGGTTTCGTGGATCCCGTTCGGCGTGATCTTCCGCGTCAACGGCTGGGCATTCCTGGTGGCGATTGCGGTAGAGATCATTGTGGGTCTCATCGGTCTCGCCCTGGCCGGGTCGGAAGTGGCGCGAAGTGCGGCGTGCCGGGTGGCAGCAAGGATTGCGCTCCGGTTGGGAGCTCTTCAGGTGAGGCCGCAGGCGAAAGTCGGCAGACGCGATCTGAGCGATCACGCTTCTCCCCCCGCAGCATGAGACGCGTGGTCGTACGTCAGTCGAAGTGTTTGAGCTGCGGCCAGAGGACCCAGGGCACCCGCTGATTCCTGCAGATCCAGATCGGCACCCCGCGTTCGTGGGGATCGATGGGAGTCGATCCCGACTCCAGGGTGTCGACCCGGACGACTGAGCCCCAGTACCGCCGCACGACATCGCCGGGTAGGCCCACCGCCAGGACTGTTGCCTGGGCTGCCGGTCGACCGTAGCCCCACGTCCAGAACGAGTTGTGTCCACTGATGGCGTCGGGCAGCCCATAGGTTGCAGCGTAGAAGTCGATCGCGCCGGCTTCGGAGTAGTTGCTCGTCAAGATGACCGCATGACGCTGTTGGCCGACCGGCAGCCGATGGAAGTCGCGGGAGATGTACGCCGTGGTCGTCGCCCACCCCATCATCCCGCCGATGTCGGCGTTCGACGTGTCGATGTGCAGCCGCACGGCGGTCGCCTCTGGTACCAGTGGCGTGGCGAACGGCGCGAAGAGCAGACCGGTGACGGCTACGGCGCCGAGGACGACTCCCCGGGCGCGCCGTCGCCACCGGTGCTCGATGGCCACCGACCCGACCGCCACCAATGGTAGGTACCACGAACCGAGGTAGTAGGGCTTTCCGGCCAGCGCGATGAGGATGGTGAAGGCGACGACGTAGCCGATCAGCAGCCAGCGCTGGGGCCGCCACTCGGGCCGGGCCAGGACGATGAGCGCCGTGATCCAGACGATGGCTCCCCCGAGGGTCACGAGCAGGAGTTGCACCGGCGCGAACTGGATGAGATTGCTGTGTGCGCCGCTTGTCCGGATGTTCCGGAGGAACTGCCAGGTGGGCCAGTGGTTGTCGATCTCCCACAGGATGTTGGGTGCCACCATCACCCCTGCGACGATGGCGCCGATGGGGAGCCAGACACTGGCCATGAGGCGCCGTTGCGACGTGAGGAGGAGCCCGGCCACCGTCGCCACGATCCAGAAACCCATCGTGTACTTATTCAGTAGACCGAAGCCGCAGACCACGCCGATCCAGATCCATAGACGACGGTCGCCGGTCCGGGTCATCCGGAGCACGAGCAGGGAGCCCAGTGCCCAGAAGACCAGGTCGAGACTGAGCGTGCTGAGGAAATGGCTGGTCGTGAGGAAGATCGAACCGAGACAGGCAACGACACCGGTGAGCAGCTGGGCGTACCGCCGTCCGCCCAGCTCACGGGCGAGCAGACCTCCGAGGATCACGTAGACGCCTCCAAGGAAGGCCGGCACCACCGCCAAGGCGGAAACGGAGTGACCGAATACGAGCTCCTGCAGCCGGTAGACCACGGGAACAAGGGGAGGATTGTCGACATACCCCCACGCCAGGTGGTGGCCACTCTCGAGGTAGTAGAACTCGTCCCGATGGGCGCCGTAGAGATTCGAGGTCAGGAGCTGGAGGACGACCTTTGCGCCGGCCAAGGGCCCGAGGAATCGCCATGCAATGGGAGCAAGATCGGCGACCGCCGGGTCAGCGCCGTCCCTATCGGCTTCCACGTCGCCAACCATTGACACGTGGTGAGTATCCCGCGACTCTCGTCAATCCGCCTCGAACCCCGGGGAACTCGCTCGACCTGGATGAACGCGGTCACCGGATCGGTCCCTGCCGCAACGACCAGAGCGGACCCACCGATCGAGCCTGCATCAACGGTGGACTTACCAGCGTGCGGCCAGTGCCTTGGCCTGCTGCTGGTCGAATGAACCGGCCAGCTGGAGCTCCCCTTCGAATGACGTGAACGACGACTGTGTCGGCTGTGTAATCGGAGCCGAGATCACGTGACCGTCGACCACGACACCGACGAAGGCGTGAAACTGCTCTTGAGCCAGTGCGTCCCACTGGGCCGATCCGGCATCGGTGAGTCGGAGCAAGACGGCCCACTGACCGTCGATGTGAACTGCCGTGGCGGATTGGATTCCCGCGCCGGTCAGTCCGGCAGGACCGAGCACATAGCGGCCGTCCGATGCAGTCGCACCGGGCAGCAGCACGGTGGCATCTTTGGTGTCGTCCTGCGACGACGTCGACGGAACGGCTGCCAAGGAGGGATCTGCTCGACCGGGGTTGTCGACGATGAACCCGCCAACTCTGTTGGTCTCCGGAGTGACTCCCAGGTGCGCTGGGGTCAGCTGGAATGCCTGGCCGCACGTAGGAGACGTCCCGGCGCTGACCGACAGGCCAGTGGGTGCGAACACAGGGGCAAAACACAGCAACGGGCGCACGCTGAAGTCGGCAGCTGACACGGCGGAAGCGGCCGGGACGGCGGCCGACGGTACCGGGGGCTGCGTGCCCCCTCCACGTCGACCGACGGACAGGCCGAAGGTGACACCCATGACCACGAGGATCACCAGTGAGACGATGCCGGAGACCAACCACCGACGCCTTCGGCGCTGCTTGGCCTCCTGGAAGAGGAGCTGGGCCGCGTCGAACTCGGGCGGCGCGGTCCGGGATTCGATGAGAGTCAACGTCGGCCCCGCCTCGAGTAGTTCATGGGACTACTATGACTAGTACCATGTTGCCTGTCAAGGCGGACAGGTCGATCCGGCGATGGCGCACGGCGACCTGCCAACGGCGATCCGCCGTTCCGACGCTGAATACGCAACCGGATCAGTGCCAAGGAGGGCGACCACGCGCACGGCGATCAAGACCAGCGGGAACGTCGCAGGCTCGAACCGAACGCGTCCGGCTGTACGTGACCTCGAGCGAGTGCACACCACGTCTGGTGAACCCGGCCGCAGGGCGAACCCATGTGTCGGTGGAACAAACGCGCAACTCCCGATCGCGGTAATTGCTCCCCACGTCGGCCGGAAACCTAAATTCATTTTCAACCTCTTCAGTGCTGACGCAGACGTCCACGTCCCTGGTGAATCGGCAATTCGACAGAGGATCACGATCGCGGGCAACAAAGTACATCCGGACGCACCTCGGCTCCGAAGAAGCATCGAAAGGTGAAAACCGATCGAGCTCGACTTCACCAACGACCGACCATCCTGACCGTTTCGCCACGCATCGGAAACGTGATCCATTGGTAGGATCACTGGCATCCGCCGATGCGGGGCGCATCGAACGGGGAGCCTCGGCCGTCAGTGGGTTGGACGAGTCCGTCGGCCAGATGCAACATCAGTCCAGATGCAACATCCAAACAAGGGGGTAGGACATGAACAAGTTCGTACGAAGATCGGCACTCGTCGCCGCACTGTGCGTGGCACCGGCCGGGGCGACGCTCGCCACGGTGATGCCCGCCGGCACGGCGTCCGCCACTTCGGCGTCAGGGATACCGGTCAACTACGTCGTCAACGCGTCGACCACGCTGGCCAAGCTCCACCAGACCGTGGTGGTGCCGCCCGGCACGTTCAAGGGGAGCGTCTCGATACCGGGCTTCATCCTGACGGGCGTGCTCAAGCTTCCACCGGCCAGCGACACCATCGCGTTGGCCGGAGTCGGCTTGGCCACGGCCACGTTCAAATTGGCCGAGACGAAGCCGGTCACGGGGGTGGTCGACCTGTCCAACCTGACCGTGACGGCTACGTCCACCTTCAACGTCCTGATCACCTCGGTGAACCCACTGGGACTCCCGATCAACCTCGTGGGGAACAGTTGCGGCACGTCCAAGCCCGTGTCGGTCACCTTCTCGGGGAAATTCTCGTTCGGGGGTTCGTCGTCGTTCTCCGGGAGCTATAAGATCCCACAGCTCAGCAACTGTGGTGCGCTCACCGCGGCCCTGAACCTGGTGATCCCGGGCCCTGGAAACCAATTCAACGCGTCGTTCGCACCGGCCTGAGCCGGTAGCCCGGCCGTTACCCCCGGCTGACTCCACGCCGGCCCGGTTTCCTCGTCGAAAGCAAACGACGGGGTACCCGGCTCGGCTGGAGCATCCGGCAAGTTCAGAGGGCGGTGTGGTGGCGGCAGGGCGGTGTGGTGGCGCACAGCATCGATCGGTGGCGGCGGCATCCGGTCGATACTGTGCAACTTCGTTGTGCCCCGAGGGTCCTCAGCATCGCGTTGATCGGATCGCTCGGTGTGGCGATGGCAAGTTGCTCGTCGGGTACGGGTCCTCTGGCCGGTTCCTTCTGCGCCGGAATCAGGCACGATGCCGCCGTGCTCCACCAGGCTGCCGGGGGCGTGTCGACGTTCACCGGAACCCATGACGGCCTGGGCGATGCCGGGCTCGATGCGGCCTCGACCGACCTGTTCCATGCCCTGGGTGGATCCGACCAAGCCGACAAGGTGCGGGCGGTGGCCGAGGTCCACACCGCCTGCAGCCGCCTGCGGCTGTGGTAGCCGGCTCCCGGAGGCACCCTCCCCGACGGCCCTAGGGACGAACCCTCCACCAGGGAGGTCTCGACGATCCGTCGTGCGAGGTGTTCAAGGTCCACCTCCCCAGTATGGGTCGGGGGGTCGGAGGACGCTCTGACCTTCGTCCGACGACGGGCCGCAAACCCCTACTCGCCGACCGTGCCGTCGATCGCCTCGCGGAGCAGGTCGGCGTGCCCGGCGTGCCGGGCCGTCTCCTCGATGAGATGCAGCACCATCCAGCGCAAGGAGAACTGCTGGCCGCTGTCCAGCGGCATGACCGACAGCGCATCCAACGACGCCGCTTGGAGGACGACGGTCCGGGTCCGGTCACAGGCCTGGCAGTAGCGGTCGTGGAGCTGGTCGGGTGAGCATTCGGCGGCGGTGCGGAACTCCCAATCAGGGTCGGCCGTCCAATCCACCTGCGACCACGGCTCGCCTTCGGGCAGACCCAGGAACCGGACCTGGGCCCAAGAGTCCTCGACGAGGGCCAGGTGGTTCAAGATGCCGCCCAACGACAGAGTGGACGGAGGGTGGATCTGGGCCATCTGCCCGCCTGAGAGCCCGTCGGCCTTCATGACGACGGTGGCCCGTTGGAAGTCCAGGAACTGAGTCAGGAGCTCTGTCTCGGGGGCGGTCCCGACCGTTTGATTGCGCATCCTTCGATACTGCCCCGTCCGCGGGGATCAGGCCACCGCGATCGACCGACACGACCGTCGGCGACACCGGACTGTCGCAGCCTCCCGGATCTCCCGTATCCCGTGCCCGGGCCAACGGTAAGTTGGCGCGATGGCAACCACGCACGATGATCTTCCCCCAGGTCTCGGAAATGCCCGGTTCGTGGGCTTCGTGCCGGTCCGGGATCTCGGCGTCGCCCGAATGTTCTACGAAGGGACGCTGGGCTTGGCCGTCACCACGGCGAGCCCGTTCGCCGTAGTCGTCGACGCCGGTGGCACGTCACTGCGTCTGACCGAGGTGCCCGGCCTCGAGCCGCAGCCGTTCACCATCGCCGGATGGGAGGTGTCCGACATCACCGCTGTCGTCGACCTCCTGGCGTCGCGCGGAGTCGCCTTCCGTCGCTACGACGGCATGGAGCAGGACGAGCGTGGGATCTGGACCACGCCCGGTGGTGACCGGGTGGCCTGGTTCGGTGACACCGACGGGAACACCCTGTCGTTGACGATGTTCGCCTGACCGCCGCGGCCCGGCCGGCGGTGCCTCGTGCGTCCGCCCTACTCCTCGGCGTTGCCGATGTCGGCCAGCATGCCCACCATCGACTCGGTCCGGGACCGCGAGTTGCGGTAGGTGGGCCCGGTCGTGAGTCCCCCGTCCACGGCGATGGCCTGGCCGTTCACGAAGCTCGACGAGTCACTTGCGAGCCACAGCGCACACTCGGCGATGTCGATCGGCTGGCCGGAGCGCTTCATGGGGGCCACGTCGGCCAGGACCACCTCCATGACGGCAATCGTCTTCTGGGCCGCCTGCCCGTCGAGGCCGGCGCCCCGCCCGAAGATCGAGGTGGCGATGCCGCCGGGGCAGATGGCGTTGACCCGGACTCCGTCCTCGCCCAACTCGTTGGCGGTGGTCCTGGTCAGGTGGGCGATGGCCGCCTTGCAGGCGCTGTAGTCGTGGCCGCCGTAGTTGGCCTGGAGGCCAGCCACACTGGCCGTGTTGATGATGCTGCCGCGTCCTTGGGGACGCATCACCCGGGCCGCGGCCCGGATGCCCAGGAACACGCCCCGAAGGTGGATCCCGACCGTCTTGTCGAACAGCGCCATGTCGATCTCCTCGACACGGCCGAGCGAGCCCGGATTGCCGGCGTTGTTGAACACGCAGTCGAGGCCACCGAAGGCCGACAGCGCCTCGTCGATGGCGTGCTCGATGGCACCCTCCTCGGCCACATCGACATGCACGTAGCGGGCCTGGTCGCCGAGCTCGACGGCGATGGCCTTCCCGCGCTCGTCGTCGACGTCGGCCAGGATGACTGTGGCCCCCTCGGCCACGAACAGCCGGGCTGTCTGCTCGCCGATCCCGCTGGCGGCTCCGGTGATGACGGCACGGCGGCCTTCGAGACGCGACATGGCGGGACTCCGATCGATCGCGGGTGGGTCCGGGCGCATCGTGGCACGCCCACCCACGAGCGTCAACGCAGAGCGCGTACGGTACCGACTCGGGCGGTGGCGGCTAGCGGATCACCCGGCGGACGCCGGCCGCCGTGGCCAGGTCCGGGTGGGTGGTGTCGATGTAGGTCGGCACCGGGATGGCCTCGAGCTCCTCGTGCGCATCGCCGGGGCGGGGCTCCGACTTGACTGTCGAGTACTCGCCCTCGGCCGAGCGGGACACCACAAGCGCGCGCTTGCGCTTGCCGATGCCCTCGGCGGCCCGCATCTCGTTGCAGATCTTGTACGTGAGGAAGTACGCCACGATCGGTGCCAACGGCACGAAGAAGCGGAAGAACCAGAGCACATCGAGGAGGGGCAGCTGGAAGAAGTTGGCCATCACGTCGGTCGAGGAGGCGAAGAACACGGCGAACAGCAGGGTCAGCATGGATGCACCGGCCGCCGTCCGCTTGGGGCGGTCCCGCGGGCGGTCCAGCAGGTTGTGGTAGTTCGTGTCCTTCGTGTAGATCGACTCGATGAACGGCCAGACGATCAGGATGTTGAAGACCAGGCCCGGGAAGACCACGGCCGGCAGGAACACCTCGAGCGGGATGGTGTGGCCCCAGCCCACCCACTCCCAGCTCGGCATGATCCGGAGCGCACCGTCGAGCCAGCCCATGTACCAGTCCGGCTGCACGGCGTACGAGATCTGATAGGGCTCGTATTGACCGAACTGCCAGATCGGGTTGATCTGGGCGAAGCCACCGAGTCCGAAGGTGACGGCGCTGGCCATGAAGAGGAAGCCGGTCGTCTTGGCGATGAAGGTCGGGAACATCGGCGAGCCGACCACGTTGTGTTCGGTCTTGCCCTTACCCGGAAACTGGGTGTGCTTCTGTTTGACCAGCAGCCCCAGGTGGGCCGCCAGCAGCCCGACGATGATCGCCGGGACGATCAGCACGTGGAGCACGTAGAACCTCGGAATGATGATGCCCGAGCCCGGGTAGTTGCCCCCGAAGAGGAAGAAGCTGAGGTACGTGCCGACCAGCGGGATCGACTCGGTGATGGAGTAGGCGATGCGGATACCGGTACCGGACACCAGGTCGTCGGGAAGCGAGTAGCCGAGGAACCCGTTGACGATGCCCAGGATGAGCATCAGGGTGCCGACGATCCAGTTGAACTCGCGGGGCTTGCGGAAGGCCCCGGTGAAGAACACCCGGGCCATGTGGACGGCGATGGCGCCGAGGAAGATGTCGGCCGCCCAGTGGTGGGCCTGGCGCATCAACAGGCCGGAGCGGACGTCGAAAGAGAGGCCGACGGTCGACGCGTAGGCCTCCGACACGCGCTGGCCGCGCAGCGGCACGTAGCTGCCGTGGTAGACGATCTCGTGTCCGGAGGGTACGAAGTAGAGGGTGAGGAAGACTCCCGTGCCCAGCAGGATCACGAACGAGTACAGGGCGATCTCGCCCAACATGAACGACCAGTGATCGGGGAAGATCTTGTCGAGGAAGGTGCGGCCGCCCTTGGCGATGCCCAGGCGGTCGTCCACCCAGTTGAGGGATTTGTCGATCATGGACGCTCCCAGAATCCCGGGCCGACGGCCTGGTCGAAGGTGCCGTTGGCCCGCATCTGACCGGTGGCGTCCACCGCCAGCGGCAGCTGGGGCAGCGGGCGGGGGGCGGGGCCGAACTGCGGGATGGCCCCGGCGTTGACGTTGAAGATCGACTGGTGGCACGGGCACACCAGCTGCTGGGTCTTCTCCTGGTAGAGGCCCACGGGGCAGCCGAGGTGGGTGCACAGCTTCGAGTAGGCCACGTAGCCGGCGGCCGTCCACTCCGTGTTCCCGGGTGGCTCGAGCGTGTAGTGCTCGTTCGGTGCCTGCTGGGCCAAGCGAATCAGGATGACCTGGTCGGGGGACGAGCCCTCGTAGCCCTGGGGGAAGACGGTGAGTACGCCGCCCACGTCGAGGTCGTCGACCATGACTTGGCGACCCCCGACGGTCACCAGCTTCGATCCCTGGCGCCAGTTGGTGGTGAACAACGAGACGTCGGTCGAGCCGTGCGGGTCCTCGGACTTGGCCGGCTTGGGGCCGAGTGAACGCACGCCCGGAATGAGGAGGGCGAGGGTCATGATGCCGCCGCCGACGGCGAAGAGGCCGAGGAGCAGTCCCCGGCGCTTGACCTCGAGGCCACCGCGTCCGGTGATCGCCGCGTTGAAGGCGGACCGCTCGTCGTCGGTCGAGTGGAAGTCGTGACGCTCCTCCACGAAGGGCCCCTGGGGCATCAGGTACTTGCCCCAGGAGATGGTGCCGATGCCCAGTCCGAGCATGCCCACAGTCAAGGTGGCGGCCTGCCACTGTGTGCTGGCGTCGACCCAGTAGGCCCAGATGAAGCCGACGAAGCCGATCATGCCGATGACGATGGCCACCGCGGCCAGGGCCTCCATCCGCTCGGGGTGCCCGGTGGCGGGCTGCAGGTGGGGGTCGTCGAGTGCGGCCGGTGGCAGCGGGCCGTCGAGGCGAATGTTGTGGTCGCTCACTGGCGATCTCCGATCCAGAAGCAGACGAGCATCAGCACACCGACACCGATCAGGAGCCCGACGAAGCCCTCACCGACCGGGCCGATGCCGCCCAACCCGGCGCCGCCGGCGTTGTTCGGGTGCTGGAGCACGCCGGTCACGTAGGCCGTGATGTCTCGGGCCTCGGTGTCGGTAATGTTGCCCGGGCTGAACCGGGGCATGTTGCCCGGTCCCGAGCGGATGGCTTCGATCACCTGGGTCGGGGTGGCGAGGTGCAGGCTCGGGGCGTAGGCGCCGAAGGCCAGTGCGTCACCCGCCCCGGAGATGGTGTGGCAGGCAGCACAGTTGAGGGTGAACAGCGTGTTGCCGGACTCGAGGTCGGCCCCTGCCGTCTTGACCAGGGGGACCTTGGTGCCCTGGCCCGGGGCCAACGACTGCACCCAGGCGGCGATCTCCAGGGTCTGGATCCGGTTGAATCGGGGCGGCTTGCGGATGGCCTGGGCGCTGATGTTCTCCAGCGGCATCCGACCGGTGGAGACCCAGAAGTCGACCGTCCCGGCGCCCAGACCCTCGAGGTTGGGTGCGATTGCCACGCCGTTTTTCACGACCCCGTTGGCCAGGGGTCCGTGGCAGCTGGCGCAGTTGGCCGCGAACAGCGCCTGGCCGGGGGCGATGAACGACGCTGGCAGATCGGTGTAGATGATGCCGCCCTGGTTGGACGGCGCGGCGTTCTTGGCCGCGGCCGATGGCGACGGTACGGCGGTGACGGCGGTGGGCGTCTGCTGGACGGTGCCGGGCTGGGCGCCGGGCACGGTCGAGACGGTGGTCGGAGCGGTGGTGGTCGAGCTGGTGTCGGCCCGGGCCGGACCGGAGGAGAAAGCGACCAGACCGAACACGGCCACGGCGCCCACCAGGGCGGCGGGTGCGGCCAGCCGGGCCGTCATGGGGCGGCGGGAGGTGCGCTGACTCACTTGAGGAGGAAGAGGCAGCTGTAGAGGCCGACCCACACCACGTCGACGAAGTGCCAGTAGTAGCTGACGCCCTGGAAGACCGGCGTCTCGCCGGGGTCGCCGGCCGGGCCCCGCAGGCGGGTCAGGAGGAAGAGCATGGCGGCCAGGCCCAGGAACACGTGGAGTCCGTGGAGTCCCGAGGAGATGTAGAAGATCGACCCGTAGGACGTCTGGGTGGGGTTGGTGGCGTGGTCGTGGGACAGGCTCACCCACTCGAAGAACTGGTTGGCCACGAACAGGCTGCCCAGGACCAGGGTGATCCAAATCCAGAGCTTCGCGCTCTTGCGCTCGCCCCGCTCCTGGTCCCAGACGGCCTTCTGCATGGTGAAGCTCGAGGCCACCAGGATGATGGTGAAGATTCCCGCCCGCACGGTGTCGAGGTGGGCCCCCGGGGGCGGCCAGACCGACGAGTGGGCCCGGAGGGTGAAGAAGGCGGCGAAGATGGAGCTGAAGAACATCACCTCGGAGCCGAGCCAGATGATCACGCCTACCGCCAGCATCGGCGGCCGGTCGGGTATGTGGCGCGGCGGGCGTGCGCTGATGGCCGGATCGGCGGCGAGAGCCTGGGTCACGGCGTACGTTTTAGTCGATACGGCGCTCGGAGAGCCAACTCGCCCCGCACCCCGGATCGAGGCTTGCTGACCTGGGTCTTCGACGCCATCGCCCGGGGTCCGACCGGGAGCGCCCGAGCCTCAGTCCAGGGCGGACAGGGCCGTCGGGGGGGTCGTCAACGACACCACCGCCAGGCGCTGGGTGGGCCGGGTCAGGGCAACGTACAGCGTGCGCAGGCCCCGGGCCGTTTCGCCGGCGATGACGGCCGGCTCGACAACCACGACCGAGTCGAACTCCAGCCCATTGGCCGAGTCGGCCCCCAGCAGCACGAGGGGCTCGGACAGCCCTCCCTTGCGCATGTCCCGGGCGTCGACCACCGGGACACCCGACTCCTCGAGGGCGGCAGCCAGTACGTCGCGGAGCGACTCGGGGGTCAGGATCGCCACCCGGCCGGGTCGCACGGCGTCGACCTCCTCCTCGGCCGCCCTGGCCACGGCCCGGGCCAGGTCGCTCGTGGTCGCCGGGCCGTCGCTGCCCGTCACCTGCAGCATCCTGGGCTCGACCCCGGTGCGCCGCACCGGGGTGGGCGGGGCGAGCTCGGGAGCGGCCACGGCCAGGACCCGGCTGGCCACGGCCAGGACCTCGGCGGGAGTGCGGTAGCTCACCGTGAGCTCGACGGTGCGGGCCGACCGCCGCCGCGGCAGGTGCTCGACGATGTCGTCCCACGAGGCCGGGGCCCACGGCGCGGTGGCCTGGGCGATGTCCCCCACCACCGTCATCGAGCCGGCCAGGGACCGTCTGGTCAGCATCCGCAGCTGCATGGGCGAGAGGTCCTGGACCTCGTCGACCACGATGTGCCCGTACTTGCGCACCGCCTCGTCGGCGCCCCCGTTGCGCGGCCCGAGCAGGTGCCGGGCCTCGTCGACCAGCGCGGCGTCGGCCGGGGTCCACGACACGTCGTCGAACGACGCCGAACGCGGACGCCGCAGCAGGGCCTGCTCCTCGGGGGAGAGGACCCCCCGGGCGGCGGCGGCGATCAGCGCCGGCGCGCCGTAGAGGTCGTGAAGCAGCTCGTGGGGCGACAGGCGGGGCCACATCCGGTCGAGGGCCTCGGCCAGCTCCGGAACCCGCTTCACTTTGCGTGAGAAGTCCTCGAAGTCGAACTCGTCGTCGTCGAGCTCGGCCGGATCCTCGTAACCGGGGAAGGCCGTCACCGACGACGGCGAGCCGGCGCCCAGCCGCTGCTGGGTCTGTCGGGCCCGGTCGGCCAGCACCTGGGCCACCGAGCGCTCGACCAGGCGCCGTCGGGCATTATGGGTGCCCGGGCGGCGGCGGGCGCCCTCCACGATCGTGCGCGCGTCCTGCGAGCTGAGGCGCAGCACCAGTGCCCCGTAGGGCACCGCTACGTCCCCCGACAACGGGCGCTGGCGGGTGCGCACGGCCCGGGCGATCACTTTGGCCATCCGCACGTCGCCCTTCAGGCGGGCCACGTCGGCCGGGCCGTTCTCGCGGATCTTGATTTCGGGGACCAGGCCGGCCACGGTCGACAGTGTGACCCCCGTCTCGCCCAACGATGGCAGGACCTGTTCGATGTAGCGCAGGAACAGCGGGTTGGGCCCGACCACCAGCACCCCCTGGCGCTCGAGCGGGAACCGGTGGGTGTAGAGGAGGTAGGCGGCGCGGTGCAGGGCCACCGCCGTCTTGCCGGTGCCCGGACCACCTTGGACGACCAGGACGCCGCTGAGCGGCGAACGGATGATCTCGTCCTGCTCGGCCTGGATGGTCGAGACGATGTCGGTCATCCGGCCCGACCGGGCCCGGTCCAGGGCGGCCAACAGGGCGGCGGGACCGCCGATGGGCAGGTCGCCCACGATCAACTCACCCGACGGGTCCCCGGGATGCTCCACCCCGTCGCTGCCCTCCACGGTGTCGGTCACATGGCCCGGGCTGGTGAATCGCTCGTCCTCGACGCTCACCACTTTGCGGCCCTGGAGGGCCAGGTGACGGCGCAGGACGAGACCGAGGGGGTCCCGTCCGGTGGCCCGGTAGAAGGGCTCGGCCACCGGTGCCCGCCAGTCGACTACCAGCGGCTCGTGGTCCGGCCCGTGGATGGCCAGACGACCGATGTGGAAGGTCTCGGTGTCGGGGGGGGAGCCGTTGCCGTCGGGCCCGTCCTCGTCGACCACCCGGTCGATCCGCCCGAAGGTCAGCGCCTGGTCGCCGATATCGAGCTGCTCGAGTCGGGCCAGGCTGGTGCGCACGATGACGTCTCGCTCGGTGCGGGACTGGAAGGTGCCGCCCCTCCCGAGGTCGAGCACCCCTTCGAGCATGGAGTTGGCGTCGCCCCGCATGGCGTCCAGCCGCGCGTAGGCGAGGTCGACGAAGTCCTGCTCGGCCTCCAGCTCCGTCTCCACCCCCACCTCCTGTCTGGCCTGCGCCTGTCCGGAGCCCGAACCCCGGGCGGTGCTTCCGGCTCAGGGGAACCCTCGATTGTATGCGCCGGGGGCCGGGCGCGCTCCAAGGGGCGTGGCGCCGCTCCCGGAGGCGGGGTCGACCACTCCTAGACTCGGCCCATGTCCACCGCAGCGCCGCGCGCGCCCGGCGGGTCCGCTGATGCGCCCGGCCGCTTCGACGACACCCCGTTCATCCGGGCCTGCCGCGGCCAGTCCGTGCCCCACGTCCCCGTGTGGTTCATGCGCCAGGCGGGTCGGTCCCTGCCCGAGTACCGGGCGGCCCGGGGGGCGGGCAGCATCCTCGACGCCATCGCCCAGCCGGAGCTGGTGGCCGAGCTCACCCGCCAGCCCGTCGATCGCTACGGCACCGACGCCGCCATCTTCTTCAGCGACATCGTGGTGCCGGCCGCCGCCGTCGGCTTCGGCGTCGACGTCGCTCCGGGCACCGGCCCCGTGGTGGCCGAGCCCTTCCGCTCGGCAGCCGACCTCGCCCGCCTGCGGCCCCTCGAGCCCGAAGTCGACACCCCCTACGTGATCGAGGCGGTAGACCTGCTCAGCCGATCGCTCGACGTGCCCCTCATCGGCTTCGCCGGTGGGCCGTTCACCGTGGCCAGCTACCTGGTCGAGGGTGGGCCGTCCAAGAACTTCACCCGTGTCAAGTCGCTGATGCAATCGGATCCCGGCCTGTGGCACGACCTGGTGGAGCGCCTGACCGACATGGCATTGGCCTCGCTGCGTTCGCAGCTGGACGCCGGGGTCGCAGCCGTGCAGGTCTTCGACAGCTGGGCCGGCATCCTGAGCCCCCGCCACTACGCCGAACTGGTGCTGCCGGCCACCACCCGCCTGTTCGCCGACCTGGAGGCGTCCCACCCCGGCACCCCCACCATCCTCTTCGGGGTGGGCACGGGCGAGCTCCTCGGACTCATGTCGACCGCCGGCCCATCGGTGGTGGGCATCGACTGGCGGGTGCCCCTCGACGAGGCACGCCGCCGGGTCGGTGCCGGCGTGGCCGTGCAGGGCAACCTCGACCCGGCGATGTGCCTCGGATCGTGGAAGGTGGCCGCCGCCGAGACCCGGGAGGTGCTCGACCGGGCCGGCACCACCCCTGGCCACGTCTTCAACCTGGGCCACGGCGTGCTGCCCGAGACCGACCCGGGCATCCTCGAACAGGTGGTGGCGCTGGTCCACGCCGAAGGCCGGGCCGGCGTGGGGACGCTTCAGTGACCGCTCGCACCGGCGTCCTGGTCATGGCCCATGGGACACCTGACACCCCGGAGGGGATCGAGCCCTTCTACACCCGGATCCGCCGGGGCCGGCCGCCGACACCGGCGCAGCTGTCGGAACTGACCCGGCGCTACGAGGCCATCGGCGGCACGTCGCCGCTGACCGCCCGCACCGTTGCCCAGGTCGACGGGCTGGCCGCCGCCCTCGAGGCGACCGACCCCGGTCGGTTCGTCGTGCGCCTCGGGACCAAGTACGTGCCGCCCACCATCGAGGAGGGCATGGCGGAACTGGCCGCCGAGGGTGTCGATGGCGTGGTGGGCATCGTCCTCACCCCGCACCAGTCGACCATGGGCTCCGGCGAGTACTTCGCCCGGGCCAGCGCCGCAGCCGGACAAGTGGAACCGCCGCTCGAACTCACCGTGATCCCCTCGTGGCACCGGACCGCGCCGCTCGCCACGCTGCTGGCCGCTCGCACCCGGGCCGCGCTCAACACGCTCGGGCCCGAGGCCCGTGCGCAGGTGGCGGTGTTCTTCACCGCCCACAGCCTTCCGGTCCGTGCCGTGGCTGACGGCGACCCCTACCCTGCCCAGGTGGCCGAGTCCGGGGCCGACATCGCCGGTCTCCTCGACCTCGACGCCGATCCCTTTGTCACCTGGAGCACCGCCTGGCAGAGCGCCGGCCGCACCGACGACCCCTGGATCGGCCCCGACCTGCTGGCCGAGATGAAGCGGGTGGCGGCCGACGGGGCCACTGCGGTGGTGGTGTGCGCCGTCGGGTTCGTCTCCGACCACCTCGAGGTCCTCTACGACCTCGACATCGAGGCCCGGGACGTGGCCTGTGCCCTCGGAATGGCCTTCGCCCGCACCATCTCGCTCGACGACGACCCCGCCTTCCTCGCCATGTTGGCCGCCGTCGTGGTGGCCGCCGTGGACGGCGCGTGACCGACGATCCGGTCTCTACCGGGCCGATCATCGCCGTGGTCGGAGGCGGCATGGCCGGCCTGTCCGCCGCCTGGGAGCTGACCCGGACCCGTGTCGGCCGGGAAACGCCGCGTGTGATCGTCCTGGAGGCCGGCAACCGGGTCGGCGGCAAGGTGCGCTCGACCGAGTTCTGCGGCCGCACCGTGGACCTGGCGGGTGACGCATTCCTGGCCCGACGCCCCGAGGCCACGCAGCTGTGCGACGAGCTCGGCCTGACCGGTGCTCTGGTGGCGCCGGGAACGAGCGGCGCCTCGCTGTGGGTCCGCGGCCGGCTGCGGATGATGCCCGCCGGGGTGAACCTCGGGGTGCCGACGAAGGCGTGGCCAATGGTGCGGTCGGGCATCCTCAGCCCGGCCGGCCTGCTGCGGGCCGCCGTCGACCTGGTGGCCCCCCACCGCGGGGAGCCGCAGGCCACGGGCGACCGGTCGGTGGGCGACATCGTGGGGTCCCGCTTGGGCCACCAGGTGGTGGAACGCTTGGTCGACCCCCTGATCGGCGGGATCCACGCCGGGGGCGTCGCCGACCTGAGCGCCGAGGCCACCTTCCCGCCCCTTCTGACCGCCGACCGCCGGCCCGGCAGCCTGGTGCGCGCCCTCCGGCGGGGACCGTCGCCCGGGGGATTGGCGCCACCGCCGGACGCCGCGCCGGCGCCGGTGTTCTGGTCGCTCGACGGCAGTGCCGCCCGCCTGCCCGCCGAACTGGCGTCCGCCCTCGCCGTCCAGGGGGTGCCCGTCCACACCGGGGTGGCCGTGGAGTCGCTCGCCCGCAGACCTGTTGATGACGCGGGACCGACGTGGCGTCTGACCCTGGCCGGCGATGCCGACGCCGTGCCCGGCACCGCCGGGTCGTCAGACTCCGTGCGTCACCTGGACGTGGACGCGGTGGTGCTGGCCGTGCCGGCCGGCCAGGCCGCGGGGCTGCTGGCCGGCCACGCCCCGCTCGCCTCGTCGCTGCTCGGAGACGTCGAGCACTCGTCGGTCACCGTGGTCACCCTGTCGATGGCGGCCGGCTCCGTCCGCAGCCCGCTCGTCGGCACCGGATTCCTCGTCCCGCGGACCTCGACGATAGGTGGCCGGCCCGCCCTGATCACCGGGTGCACCTACCTCAGCCGCAAGTGGCCGGGTCTGGCCCGAACCGAGGACGAGCTGATCCGCCTATCGGTCGGCCGCCACGGCGACACCCGGCCGGACTCCCTCGACGACGATGAGCTGACGGCCGCCGCCGTGGCCGAGCTGGGCGCCGTGCTCGACGTCGCCGGCCGCCCCCGTGCCTCGATGGTCACCCGTTGGGACGGCGCCTTTCCGCAGTACCGGGTCGGGCACCTCGCCCGGACGGCCACCATCGAACTGGCCGTGGCCGCGCTGCCCGGTGTGGCCGTGGCCGGTGCCACCTACCGGGGGGTGGGCATCCCTGCGGTCATAGGCAGCGGCCGGACGGCGGCCCGCACCGTGCTCCGGTCGCTCGACGGAGCTGCACCGGCCCGACCCGGCCGATGAGTCCCGGGCCCGAGGGCGGCCCGGCCCTCGCCGCCGATCCGGCCACCTCCGAGAAGGTCCCGTGGCGACCGTCCCGCATGTCGATGACACCGCGACCCGACACCGTCCGACCCGGCCGGGGACGGGTAACCGTGCCGGCGGTGGCGTCCGGACTCGGTCTGGCGCTGTCCCTCCCCCCCTGGGGCTTCTGGGTCCTGGCCTTCCCGGCAGCCGGCCTGCTGTGGTGGCGGCTCGGCGGGCTCCGACCGCGGACCCGGCTGTGGGCCGGGTGGCTGGCCGGCCTCGGGTGCTACATCCCCGGTCTCTTGTTCGCCCGCGCCTTCACCCTGCTCGGCGCAGCGGTGCTCATCGCCGTCGAGGCGCTGTTCGTCGGCGTCGCCTGCCTGGCCGTCCCCCGCGGTCCGGCGGTGGCCCGGGCCCTGGCCTTCCCCGCCGCCATGACGTTGGCTGAGGCGGCCCGCCAGGCGTGGCCGTTCGGGGGCCTGCCCATCGGCGGGGTCTTCCTCGGCCAGGCCGGCGGGCCGGTGCTGGGCGTGGCACGAATCGGCGGCCCGCTCGGCCTCACTCTGGCCGTGTACGTCGGCGGGGTCGGACTCGGCGCGCTGGGCACAGCCGTGGCCCGTGCCGTCCGCGACCGTTCCCGCATCCGCGAGTTCGACCTATCGGGCGCCGGGTCGGACAGCGGAGGCGACCACGCCGGCGCGCCGCTCGGCGGGTCCGGGTGGCGCGGGGCCCTGGCCGGACTCGGGACCCTGGCCGCCACCGGCGCCGTCGCCGTGGTGGCGATGGTGGGGGCCGGAGTGGCGGCCGCCCACGCCCCGGACGGCGGCCCGTCGGTGGGCACGGTGACGGCGGCGGCTGTCCAGGGCGGCGGGGTGCGCGGTGTGGCCAAGTCCCAGGTCGATCCGGCCGTGGTGCTCGCCGCCGCCGTGGCCGGCACCGAGCCGCTCACCCACCGGTCCCCCGGCACCGGACCCCAACTGGTGCTGTGGCCCGAGGACGTGGTGGCCCTCGACGGGCCCCTCGATGGTTCGGCCGAGGAGGCCGCACTCGCGCAGCTGGCCGTCGCCCTGCACGCCACCCTCGTGGTCGGCGTCACCGAGACCCTGTCGGACACCGCCTTCCGGAACGAGGTGGTGGCGTTCGGCCCCGACGGCTCCATCGTGAGCCGGTACGAGAAGGTGCACCGGGTCCCCTTCGGCGAGTACGTCCCCTGGCGTCCGTTCTTCGCCAAGCTGGCGAACCTGTCGGCCGTGTCCCGGGACGCGGTGCCCGGCACCGGGACGGGTTTGCTCACCACGCCGGCTGGCCCGCTCGGGGCCATGATCTCCTACGAGGTGTTCTACGCCGACCGCGGCAGGTCGTCGGTGCGGGCCGGAGCCCAGCTGCTCGTGGTCCCCACCAACACTTCCTCGTACGCCGCCGCCCAGATCCCCACCCAGGAGATCGCCGCCAGCAAGGTCCAGGCCGTGCAGCTGGGCCGCGACCTCCTCCAGGCCGCGCCCACCGGTTTTTCGGCCTGGATCACCCACCGCGGCGACCTCCTGGCCCGGTCGGTCCTCGGCACCCGCCAGGTGGTCCCGGCCGTGCTCGACCGGCGCACCGGGACGACGGTCTACGTGCGGTGGGGCGACCTGCCGGTGCTGGTCGCCTCGGGATCGGCCCTGGCGGCCGGTTGGTGGCTGGCGGTCCGCCGGAGGGGGCCGGACTACTCGTAGTAGCCGGAGTGGATGTACACGCAGGGGATGCCCATGGCGTGGAACATGGCGAAGTTGTTGGGGTCGTCCTCGAATGCCAGACGCAGGTCGAACCCGAAGTGGCGGAGCTCGTCCACCGAGTCCCGCTTGTACCAGGTCACCTGGGAGTAGTCCCCCCTGGCCCGCATGACGAGCAGGTCCCAGCGCAGGTCGTAGCGGTCGAGCCAGGCCAGGGTCTGGGGCTGGACCCGCATGGGGCGTCCGGTCAGCAAGACGATCTGGAGCTTCGGGTCGAGCAGCTCGAGTACGCGCGCCAGCTCGGCGATGACGGCGTCCTCGGCGCACGCGTCGAAGAAGGCGTCCCAGTTGCGCCGGCCCTGCTCGATGAAGTGCTGGCGGCCGACGGCGTCGGACAGGACACCGTCCATGTCGAAGACCACCGCCTCACCGGGCTGTTCGATCCGTCCATCGCGCCACGCCCAGTTGCCCGGTTCGCCCACGCCGCTACTCCTCGCCCGACGAGGCGGCCGAGAGCCGTCGGATCTCCTCCACCACCGCCGGGTCGGCCAACGTGGTGGTGTCGCCGAGGACGCGGCCCTCGGCGACGTCGCGGAGCAGCCGGCGCATGATCTTGCCGCTGCGGGTCTTCGGCAGCTCGTCGGTGAAGATCACCGTCTTCGGCCGGGCGATGGGCCCGATCTTGGCGGCCACGTGGGCCCGCAACTCCTGGCCGCGGGCGTCGTCGACCGGGCCGGCGTCGGCCACCAGGGTGACGAAGGCCACGATGGCCTGACCGGTGGTGGCGTCCGCGGCGCCGACCACCGCCGACTCGGCCACCAGATAGTGGTCGACCAGCGCCGACTCGACCTCGGTGGTCGAGATCCGGTGGCCCGACACGTTCATGACGTCATCGACCCGGCCGAGCAGCCAGAGGTAGCCGTCGTCGTCGATCTTGGCGCCGTCACCCGCGAAGTAGCGGCCTGCGAACCGGCTCCAGTACGTGTCCATGTAGCGCTCGGGGTCGCCGTAGATGCCGCGCAGCATCGACGGCCACGGCGTGGTCAAGGTGAGGTAGCCGCCCCCGTGCTCGATCATCTGCCCCTCCTCGTCCACCAGCTCGGCGCTGATGCCGGGCAGGGGGAAGGTGGCCGACCCCGGCTTGGTGGTGGTGATACCGGGCAGGGGGGCGATCATGATGGCGCCCGTCTCGGTCTGCCACCAGGTGTCGACGACCGGGCAGCGGCCGCCGCCGATGTGGTCGGCGTACCACATCCACGCCTCGGGGTTGATCGGCTCGCCCACCGAACCGAGCAGACGCAGACTGGAGAGGTCGTGCCCGGCCGGCTCCTCGGCGCCCCACTTCATGAACGTCCGGATGGCCGTGGGCGCGCAGTAGAGGATGGTCACCCCGTAGCGCTCGATCATCGACCACCAGCGGTCCCGGCCCGGCGTGTCGGGAGTGCCCTCGTACATCACCGAGGTCGCCCCGTTGGCCAGCGGCCCATAGACGATGTAGCTGTGTCCCGTGACCCAGCCGATGTCGGCCGCGCACCAGTAGACGTCCTCCTCGGGATGGAGGTCGAAGACCGCCTTGTGGGTGTAGGCCACCTGGGTCAGGTACCCGCCGGTGGTGTGCATGATCCCCTTGGGGGCGGCAGTGGTGCCCGACGTGTACAGGATGAAGAGCAGGTCCTCGGCGTCCATGTGCTCCGGTTCGCACGTGTCGTCCGGCGCGCCCCCGGCCGCCGGGTCCTCGCCGGTCATCAGTTCGTGCCACCAGTGGTCGCGGCCGGCAACGAGGGACACCTTCCCCCCCACCGTGTCGTCGCCGGTCCGGCGGACCACGACCACGTGGTCGACGCACGGCGTCTCGGACACGGCCGCGTCGACGTTGCCCATCAGGCCGACCCCCTGGCCCCGGCGCCAGCCGCCGTCGGCGGTCACCACCACCCGGGCCTCGGCATCGAGGATGCGGTCCCGGAGGGCGTCGGAGGAGAAGCCGCCGAACACCACGGAGTGGACGGCGCCGATCCGGGTGCAGGCCAGCATGGCCACGGCCAGCTCGGGCACCATGGGCATGTAGATGGCCACCCGGTCGCCCCGGGCCACCCCGAGGCCCCGCAGCACGTTGGCGAAGCGGCACACTTCGACCAGCAGGTCGGCGTAGCTGATGGTCCGGGTGTCGCCGGGCTCGCCCTCCCAGTGGAAGGCCACCTTGTCGCCCCGGCCGGCCGCCACATGCCTGTCCAGACAGTTGTAGGAGACGTTGAGCGTGCCGCCGTCGAACCACCGGGCGAACGGGAGGTCCCAGGTCAGGACGGTGTCCCACGGGCGGAACCAGTCGAGCGACCCGGCCTGGCGGGCCCAGAACTCGGGCCCGAGGGCGGCCGCCTCCTCGTAGACACCGGGATCGGTGACCACTGCACCGGCGCGGAAGGCGGGCGGGGGCGGAAAGATCCGCTCCTCGGTGAAGTAATCCTCGATTGTGGGCTCGTGACGCACGTCTTCGGACACTGCTCCCCCTTTCGCGACTGAGTGTCGGGGCCGACCACTGTGCGCCCGGCCCCGGCCCCGGCGACGCACATCGTCCCAGGTCCCGGCCGATGCGACCGTAGGCCCCGGCCGCCCCAGACTAACGCCGACGGGGCTTTAGACTGGAGGGGCCGTGACCACGACTACCCACACCGAGGGACCGGACTCGGCGGACGAGGACGCGACGGGGCCGGGCCCCGTTCCCGTCCCCGGCTACGCCCACCCCGGCACCTTCACGCCGGACCCGGGGGGAACACGGGTCGACGTCCCGCTCGGCCGGCGGGTGATGGTGGTCAGCGACCTCCTCCTGACGCCGTCCGCCACCGCGTCGACACTGGCCCTGACGGCCGAGCTCGCCCGGGCCCTGGATGCCTGGGACGGGCCGGGCATCCTCATCATCGCCGGGAACCTGTTCGACCTGAACGGGTGCGACGACCCGCTCGGCACCGCCGGGCGGGCCATCGACGCCCACCCGGCACTGGCCCGGTCGTTCCTCCAATTCCTCCAGATCGACGATCGTCGTATCCTGCGCCAGCGGGGCACCCACGAGCCGGAGGAGATCGCCCAGGGCCTGCGCGACCACGTCGATGGTGCCTCCGACGTGGTGGCCTGCCTGGCCGAAGCCGGCGTGGAGCACCTGGGATCGGTGGACCTCCACGTGCAGACCGGAACGGGCGAGCGGGTGGTGCGGGTCGAGCCCGGTACGCATGTCTACGGGAACGCCCACGACGAATCCGCACTGCCCACCGCCGACACGAAGCCCGGCATCGCCTCCGGCGCTGGGCGGCACTGGCACAACCTGGTCCACGAATCGCCTGACGACGCGCCGTGGTTGCACGGGTTGCACCAGCTGTGCGACCCGTCAGCCCTTTCCCGTTTCGTCGTCTCCCGCACCCTCTACCGGCGGTTCGGCAAGTACGCATGGTGGCTCCTCGTCCCCTTCGGCGTGGCCGTCCTCCTGCGGGTGGCCGTCACCCCGTGGCTGCTCGGACATCTCGGGAGCGGGTTGCCGGCCCGGGCCCTGCGCCACGCCCATGCCGCCGACCTCAACGACCAGCTCGTCATCGCCCTGGTGGTCGCCCTCGTGGTGCTGGCTGTGCTCGCCGTGGTGCTCGGACTGCTCAGCCGGCGCATGTGGTCGATCCTGGGCGGCGGTGCGCTGGAGGAGGTCAGGAACGAGGCCGGGGCCAACGACTCGGCGCGAGATGACGCCCGGCGCCTCGTGGCCCAGGGCTATGCCGGGCTCATCACCGCCGCAACCTTCCGGTCCGAGCTCACCAATCTCGGAACCGGGTTCTACGCCAACGTGGGCGCTACCGCCGAGGTGGTGGCCGAGCACAAAGGCCGGCTCGGCCTCCCGCCCGTATTCCTGCAGAGCCAGTGGGTGAGCTGGGTCGAGATCGAGTCCGGTGCCGAGCTGCACGTCCGGATGTTGCTGGCCCACAACGAACTCCCCTCGCCCAGTCGCCTGGAACGGGTCGTCACCCGGAGCCGCGTCGGCGGCTCGCTCCATCCCTCGCTGGTCGCCTCCTATCCGGTGGGCGACTCCTGGCCGCCCCCCTCCGACCTCCGCCAAGGCCACCGTCGCACCCGTCGTGTCCGCCGGTGGGCGGCCGTCGCCATCCTCGTCACGGGGATCATCGACCTCCTCGACTCCATCACCCCGCCACTGCACGGCCGGCTCCATGCCCTCGAGCAGTTCCTGCCGCTCCGGGCCAGCGTGGCCGCCGGGACTCTGGTGGCGCTGGCTGGACTCGCTCTCATCGCCCTGGGCCGCGGCATCCTGCGGGGCCAGCGTCGGGCCTGGCGAGTGTCGGTGGCCCTGCTCGGCGGCACCATCTTCCTCCACGTGGTGGCTGGAGCCGACATCGAGGAGTCGCTGATCACCGGGGTGGTCCTGGCCTTCCTGCTGGTCAACCGCAAGGAGTTCCAGGCTGCCTCCGACGCCACGTCGATGCGGTCGGCCTTCATCGCCCTCGGCGCGGTGGCGCTCGGCATCGCCGTCGTGGCCACCGCGTCGATCGAGCTCTTCACCCACATCGGCCGCCATCACAGCCAGACCCTCCAATGGTGGACCACCTTCTGGGCCGTGTCCGAGCGGTTCGCCGGGATCACCACCATCGATCTGCCGGAACGGGCCGACCGGTTCCTGGCGCCGGCCCTCCTGGCCATCGGGATCTGCCTGGCGGCCGTCACCCTCTACCTGCTGACCCGGCCGGTCGTCGACCGGCGCCTGGGCTCGGGCCGGGCCGCCGAGTTCCGGGCCCGCGACATCGTCCGCCGCCACGGCTCCTCCACCCTCGACTACTTCGCCCTGCGGTCGGACAAGAGGTGGTTCTTCCACCGGGACAGCCTGGTGGCCTATGCCGTCTACGGAGGTGTCTGCCTCATCTCCCCCGACCCCATCGGCCCCCGCAACGAGCGCGAGCAGGTGTGGGGCGCCTTCCGCGCCTTCGCCGACACCCACGGCTGGACCACCGCCGTCATGGGGGCGGGCGAGGAGTGGCTCGCCACCTACCGGGACTCGGGGATGCACAACATCTACCTGGGCGACGAGGCCGTGGTGCGGCTGCAGGAGTTCAGCCTGGCCGGCAAGCACATGAAGGGCCTGCGCCAGGCCCACAACCGGATCCACAAGTACGGCTACACCGTCAGCTTCCACGACCCGTCGCGGATCGACACGGGCCTGACCCAGGAGCTCACCTCGCTGATGCGGCTGTCGCGCCAGGGCGAGCACGAGCGGGGATTCTCGATGATGCTGGGCCGGGTCTTCGACCCCCGCGACGCCGGGATGCTGCTGACCGTGGTCCGCACACCCGACGGGGCGGCGGCGGCCATGTGCCAGTTCGTCCCGGCGACCGGCATCAACGGCTTCTCCCTCGACTTGATGCGCCGGGATCCGGGCGACCACCCGAACGGCCTCCTCGACTTCGCCCTGTGCTCCACCATCGAACACCTGGCCGCACGCGGCTTCGACGGGCTCAGCCTCAACTTCGCCGCCATGCGCTCCACGCTGGCTGGCGAGAAGGGCGACGGGACCGTCCAACGGGCCGAGCGCTGGTTCCTCAAGCGGCTCTCGAACTTCGCCCAGATCGAGTCACTGTGGAAGTTCAACGCCAAGTACGAGCCCGAGTGGCTGCCCCGCTACGTCGTGTTCGACACCGCCGAGCACCTGGTGCCGGTGATCATGGCCATCCTGCGGGCCGAGTCGCTGTGGGAGATCCCGGTCCTCGGGAGACTGCTCGCCGCCGGTGCCGAGAAGCGGATGCTGGCCGCCCAGCAGGACACCGACGAGTTCCTGGCCTCCATCGTCCCGTGGGACGAGGACGGTGTGCGTGTGGCCGACACCGGCGGGCCGGTCATCGTCGGCACGGTCCCGGCACCGGACCGCGCTGAGCAGCCGACCGTCACCCCCCAGGCCTGAGTGGCCACGGTGGGTCAGTCGGGCCGGGGCAGGCCCATCGGGTTCGGGTAGGAGATGATCTCGGCGGCACGTACGGCCGCCGCCACCGAGGACAGCCCCCGGAAGAGCACGGCGGCGTCCTCGTCCGACGCGCGTCCGGTCACCATGCCGGCCAGGTCGTCGGTCGTCCCTTCGATCCACCGGCGCAACCCCGCGCCGTCCGGCGTGACGCCCCCGGCATCCACCAGGCCGCGGCGGACGAGCCGGCCACGGGCGTAGGACCACTCGTCCTCCGACCATCCCCGAGACTTGCGGAGCAGTTCGACGGGCAGATCCTCGGACGCCGCGAAGAGGACGAGAGCCTCGCATCCGTCCAGCCCGGCCGCGGTCAGGGCGGCCACGTGCCCGTCCCCACGGTGCTCCCGCAGGCAGGTGCACCAATACCAGAGGGCCGCTACCGGATCGTCGGGCTCGCCCGTCGCCCGGGTGGCGGCGAACAGGGGCCGGCCGGCATCGGGGACGCCGTCGAGGAGCGCCCGCAGACCCGGCACCAGGGTCCCTGCGGTCCGGGCCACCCCGGAGTCGACCCGGCCCAGCACCTGGGCGGCGGCGTGGGATCTCGTGGTCCACACGTCGGCCGGCGAAGCGATCGTCCACGCCTCGGGCAGGGCTCGGCGGGCCCGATCCGGGTGGAAATTGAAGAACGATGCCGTCACCGGCTCGGGCCCTACCGGACCGAAGGGCGCCGCCCGACCGGCGAAGTAGCCCATCCAGAAGCCCCGGAACCCGAGGCCGTCCATGGCGGCCAGGCACTCGGGGTCGAAGTAGACGACGGCGTGTACCGATTCGAATGCCATCCACCAGTCCCGTGGCGTGGGTACCGTCATGTCATCGGTCGCGACGGGCTCAGTCCGTGGCGGTGCCGGCGCCCGCCGCCGGACCCGACCCGACCGGGGTGGCTTCGACGGGTGGATCGCCCGCGGGGGCGCGCCGTGCCCCGTACAGGCCTACGAGCATCACCACGAACAACGTGACCAGGACGATGATCAATGCCACCAGGACCGTCGGCTGGTTCCACAGCACGAGTACCGCCAGGCCGAGCACGAGCACGCCCCACTGGAATGCCTTCCGGTGCCCAGCAACGGTGTTGTAGACGGGACCACTCGACAGCCACGACGGTGTCTTGCGCTCGTGCATCCAGCGCCGGACCGGGCCGAGTCCCACAACAAAGGCCACGATCGCCACGATGGCGGCAATGGCCAGGATCCACCGGACGGAGTCGAGCAATGCGGCGTCGACGGTGTCGATGACAGCGGCGGTCGCCTCCTTCGACTGGTGGACATCGAGGGACGACAGGTACTGATTCCGACCGACATTGGCCGCGATCAACAACAGAGCCATCGACACGGCGAGGCCCGACGCGGCATGGACCAGGCCCCGTCTCCGATCACGGGCCAACAAGACGGCGCCGGCAAACATCAGGATCGAGACGATCGGCAGCACCAGTGCCAGGTGATTGAGGAACTTGATCCATCGCTGCAGCTTGGCCAACTGGTCCGATTGGAAGAGCACTAGAGGGGCGCCGTTGTAGTTCGGGATCTTGTTGAACACCGAGAGACCGCGTGCAGACAGCTGTTGCTTGGCCGCGTTCTCCACCTGGGTCAGATCCACGGTCACCTGACCGTTGGTTGACTGGAAGGCGCCGACTTTGTTGCCGAGCAACAGGTCGTCGACCTGCGCATGCGAGCGGCGGACCGACTCCTCCCAGAGGCTCTGGAATCGGGGGCTCTGCACCAGCTTCAACGTGATCTGGTACGTGGCGGTGTGGACGGCATCCGTGATCGGATTGGCGAGGAACCCGGCTTTCTCAGGTAGGGCGTTCTTCACCCGCTGCTCGACGTTGGTCCGACCGACAAGGTTGTCGCTGACCTTGGTGGCGACGACCGTCTGGATCGCCTTGTCCTTGGCCAGCGGAGCCACCGTGGCCACGAACGTGTCGGTGTTGAGCAACTCGTTGCGGGCGTAGACAATGACCACCGACAGGACCGCCAGCAGACAGGCGAGGACGATCAGTACCCAGGACGCGATCGTGCGGCCCGGGCGGCCCCTGGGCTTCGACGACGCCGCCACCTGGTGCCGGAGCGACTCGTTCTCCTCCTCCAGGACCTCGACTTCGCGCTGGGGTTCGTCCGGGTCCCGCTCACCCGCCAGAGGTTCGTTCGTCACCCGGTCAACTGTACCGGCGGCTCCAGCCGCCGCCGGGGACGCCCCACATCCCGGACGCGGCGATGGCCGCCCATCGTGCGCCAGGCACAACGGCGGCCATCCACCGGGACAACCAGGTGCGTCAGGCCAGAATCTTCGCCTTCTGGGTGTCGAACTCGGCCTGGGTGATCGCGCCCTTCTCCTTGAGGTCGGCCAGCTTCGTCAGCTCGTCGGCGCTGCCACCGGAGCTGGCGGCCTCCTGCACGTAGGCGTCGAACGCCTTCTGCTGCTGGGCTGCCTGCTCCGCTGCACGCTCGTGCATCTTGCCGCCACGGGCGATGAGGTACACGAGCACGCCGAGGAACGGCAGGATGATCACGAAGAGCACCCAGAGCGCCTTCGCACCACCGCCGAGGTCGTGGCTCCGGAAGATGTCCATGAAGATGGAGATGAGCAGCCAGATCCAGAGGACGAACACGAAGAACATGAACATCATCCAGATCAGGCTCAAAATCGGATAGTTGTAGGCAAGCATGTGGTGTTGCTCCTTACACGGGATTGAAGCCGCCTTACGCGCCGGCGGCGGGACCACATTAACCGGCAGGCCCCGTCGCATCGGGGACCTGGAGTGGAGGCGCCCACCAGGCCCATAGGCCGTGATCTCGCCGCGGACGCCCCTGGTCACCTAACCTCGGACCAGCACCGAACCGGAGGCCGACGACCTTGTTCTACATCCTGATCTTCGGACTCCTGGCCGTCGTGCTGATCGTGGCCTTCGCCAAGAAGTGGAGCTCGCGCAACAAGTGGCCCGACGATGAGTGACGCGGCGACCCCTGCTCCGGCGCCGGCGGCGGCTTCTCCCGACCCGGCGCAACTGCTGCAGTCGAAGAGCTACCTGCAGTTGCTGGCGCTGGCTGCACTGATCGGTGTCCCGATCTCGGCTGTCGCCTACTTCTACCTGGCACTGGTCGGCCACCTCCAGACGTGGCTCTTCACCTCCGTCCCGACCGCCCTCGGGTTCCACGGCACACCCGTGTGGTGGCCGCTGCCGATGCTGCTGGTGGCCGCCGTGCTGGTCGGCCTCACCATCACCTACCTCCCAGGCACGTCCGGTCACGAGCCGGCCGAAGGGTTCCATACGGGCGGCACCCCGCTCCCGGTCGACCTCCCCGGCATCATCGTGGCCTCAATTGTCACCCTGTCGCTCGGGGCCGTCCTCGGACCCGAGGCACCGCTCATCGCCGTCGGCGGCGGACTGGGCGTGCTCGCCGTCCACCTCGCGGCCCGGGACGCGCCGCCCATGGCGGCCACGGTCATCGCCGCGGCCGGCAGCTTCGCCGCCATCAGCACGCTGCTCGGCTCACCCATCATCGGAGCATTCCTCCTGATGGAGGCATCCGGTCTCGGCGGCCCGCTGCTCGGAATGGTGCTCGTGCCCGGACTCCTCGCCGCCGGCATCGGCACCCTGATCTTCATCGGGCTCGACCAGTTGACCGGTCTCGGCACGTTCTCCCTGGCCATCTCCGGACTGCCGACCTTCAGCCATCCGACCGGCACCCTCTTCCTGTGGGCCGTCGCCATCGGGGTACTGTCCACGTTCCTGGGAACGGCCATCCGGCTCGGTGGGCTTGCCGCCCAGTCCCTGGTCCTGAAGCATCGGCTGGCCTGGACGATTGCGGCGGGCACGGTGGTGGCCGGATCGGCGATCGCCTTCGCCGAACTGACCCACAAGAGCGCCCAGAACGTCCTGTACTCGGGGCAGAACGCACTGCCCGGACTCGTGCTCCACGCGTCGACCTGGACCGTCGGCGCACTCATCGTGCTCATTGTGGCCAAGTCGATCGCGTACGCCACCTCGCTGTCCGCGTTCCGGGGCGGCCCGATCTTTCCCGCCATGTTCATCGGAGGAGCCATCGGCGTCGCCGGCTCACACCTGCCGGGCATGGTCCTGGTACCCGCCGTGGCCATGGGAATCGGAGCCATGACGACGGTCATGCTCCGTCTTCCCCTCACGGCGACGCTGCTCGCCGTGCTGCTGGTCTCGAGCGACGCGCTGGCCGTCACCCCCCTGGTCATCGTGGCCGTCGTCGTCGCCTACGTGCTGACCGCCCGGTTGCCCCAGCGTCCGGCCGACCTCCGGGGCCACCGTGCACCACCGACTACGCCAGCAACTCCGACAGCACCTGCAGCACCTGCAGCACCTGCAGCACCGGCAGCACCTGCAGCACCGGCAGCACCTGCAGCACCGGCCGGAGCCGGCTGATCGGTGCTCGCCGACGCGTCCCAGGCCGCCCACTCGGCCGTCGCCCAGATCACTGCGATCGCACTCGGGGCTGCACTGGTCGCCTCGGTCCTGCTCTCCGCAGTCGAGACGGTGGTGCTCCCCCGTAACTCCTTCACCCGGATCACCCGGGCGACCTTCGCCGTGGCCAACCGCGTGCTTGTCCACGACGGTCCGAACCGCGAGCGCTCCACCCGCAGGCGCGGCCTCTACGCACCGGTGGCCCTGGTGACGCTGCCCCTGGTGTGGATGCTGGCGGTCATCGTCGGCTTCACCTTCATCTTCTGGGGGGCCGACGCCGGCTCGTGGCAGAAGTCGTTCGAGGTCAGTGGCTCGTCGGTCACCACACTCGGGTTCTCGGCCCCCTCGGGGAGCCTCCGCACCTGGATCAGCTTCGTCGAAGCCATCATCGGGTTGGGGCTCGTTGCCCTCCTCATCAGCTATCTGCCGACCATCTACGCCGCCCATCACGACCGGGAGAAGGGCATCCGCACCCTCCGTCCCTTCGCGGGAACACCACCCTCGGGAGTCGGGCTACTTCTCAACCTGAGCCGGTTCCAAGCGGTGGACAACCCCGACCTGTGGCGGACAGCATCGGCGTGGCTGCTCGAACTCGATCAGACGCACTGCTCGTTCCCCGCCCTGTGCTACTTCCCCGAAAGCGATGACACCCAGTCGTGGGTGGCCACAGTGGGCTCGCTCCTCGACGCTGGGGCCCTCCTCCTCTCGGCCAACCCCATCGAATGGGGCGAAGAGGCCACGATCCGCCACCAGGGTCCGATGATCGTCCTCGCCAACGGCGTGCCCACTGTGATCGAGATCGGTCGGGCGGCGGGGCTCCCGATCGCCCAGCCCGTCCCGCTCGTCGAACTCCTCCCCGACGGTTCCGGAGTCGCCCCGCCGATCTCCGTGTCCCGGGACGAGTACCTGGCGGCCGTCGACCGCCTCACCGACATCTTCACGATCGTCGACGATCAGCGCCAGGACGCCTGGCTGCGGTTCGCCGCAGTGCGCGCCTCCTACGACGAGGCGCTCCGCGGGCTCGCGGGCCTGACGCTCTCGCTGTCTGCTCCCTGGACCACGGACCGACCCGCCGCCGTCGGACGACCACGTCTGCTGACCAGCAAGCCGATCCCCGTCGACTGGTCGTTGCCCGCCTCCGAGCAAGACACAGGTGGTGGCTGAAGGGCTCGCAGCCGGCGAGGTGGCGGGGAGATCTCGCGCCAAAAACGGCACACCGCCCGCTGCGGCGGCCGCCGCCCTCGACGCCAAAGCGCAGACCCGCTGGAACCATTCCACCGCCAGCGGTCGCCGTAAGGCACGCAGACCCCGTCGGGACTTTGCCTGCGTTACGTTATCGACAGGTTCAACATCCTGAAGGAGAATCCGCTATGACTGCCTATACGTATCCGCTGGCCGACCTGTTCGGCACCATGCTCGGCATCTTCGTATTCCTCATCTGGTTCTGGCTGCTCGTCATCATCTTCGGCGACATCTTCCGCAGCCGGGACATGGGCGGCGGTGCCAAGGCGCTCTGGGTGCTTTTCGTGATCATCCTCCCCTTCCTCGGAATCCTCGTCTACCTGATCGCCCGCGGCGGCAAGATGCACGAGCGGGCCGAGCAGGCGGCCCAGCAGCAGCAGCAGGCGTTCGACTCCTACGTGAAGGAGACCGCCGGTGCCGGCAACAGCGTCGACCAGCTGGCCAAGCTGGCCGACCTGAAGCAGCAGGGCGTCATCACCGATGACGAGTTCGAGGCGCAGAAGGCCAAGCTCTTGGCGTAAGGAGTGTGCTCGAGGCGGGTCGGTGCGCGATGCTCCGGCCTGCCTCGATCCGCTTCCGGGGCTGGGAGGATCGTCAGTTCCCCGATGCGATGGGTCATCGGAATCCGCCGACGCGGTTTCGGACAGCGCCGACTGAGGGAGATGCGTGTGGGTCGATTTGCACAGCACACGAAACTGGTAGCTACCAGGGGGAATGCCGATCGGCTGGCCCGGAAGTTTCTCGATTCAGTCGAGATTCAGCGGGAAAATCCAGCCTGCGAGTTGATGATCGTCAGCAGATCGCCCGTGGATGTTGACGTTGTCTTTCTTACCGAAGTGTGGACGAGCGAATCCGATTGGGACGTAGCTCGAAGCAGTCCTGTCATCGCCGACTGGGCCAAGGACATGCCATCCCTGGTAGCTGAAGCGCCGCAGAGCGTCCGGCTCGATCCGCTCGGAGGGAAGGGGCTCTCGTAGCGCAGCAACGGTCCCTTGTCTGTGGGAGCCACCCTGACCCCCACACCCGCGTATTGAGTGATCGGGGACACCTGGAATCAGCGCAGTTCGGCCCGTGGGCGCACTGCAATCGTCACCCGTGCCGTGGCGCAGAGCCGGCCCTGATCGTCACGCATCTCGACGTCCCACACCCAAGTCGTCCGTCCCCTGTGTATGGCAACGGCATTGCCGTAGACGGAACCTTCGGTGATCGGCCGCAGGAAGCTGGTGTTGTTCGACATTCCAAGAGCGGCACCGCCAGTGGAGTAGACCCCGCGTGCCGTCCCAGTCGAGGCGAGGGTCTCGGCAATGGCCGCATAGACGCCACCATGAATCATGCCCAAGGGCTGACACACCTGTGGTCGAACTGGCAAGCGGCCAGAGCAGTGGTCGACCGCGTCTCCATCATCCACGACAAGTCCGATCGTCGCGTCGAACGCCGACTCCAGAGGAACACGCAGGTTGTAGGGAGGAGAATCGGGCATGTTGCCGAGGTTACCTCTGGCCCAACCAGGTGCGATCATCCACGCCGAAGCTCCCGCACTGCCGGCGACGTTCGGGGGCAGGCGTACAGGGCGGGGCCATCGGTGGCGGGTGGCAGGTCGGAGGGTATTGCTAGCTTTGTCGAAGATCGACCGCAGGAGGAGCCAGATGGAGAGCCCGATCGAAGTAGTGCGCAGGTTCTGCGCGGCCTGGTCCGAAAATCTTGAGGCCGTCGAGCTGGCCACATTCTTCACCGAAGACGCCATCTACCACAACATTCCGCTGGAACCGGTAACCGGCAGAGAGGCCATCGCCGACATGATCGGCACCTTCATCCGGCCAGGTGCGCCAGGCATCGAGGCCCTCGAGTTCCGCGTCATCAACATCGCAGCCGACGGTCCGATCGTGATGACCGAGCGGGTGGACGTCTTCACGCTCCCTGGCAAGTCGTTCGAGTTGCCGGTTATGGGGACCTTTGAGGTCAGGGACGGCAAAATCAACGCCTGGCGCGACTACTTCGATATGAACCAGTTTGCCAGCCGGATGGGATAAGGCTGGACCCGCTACCGTCAGATCTGACGTTGCCCAACTCAACCGTGGCCCGGGCAGTCACCGCTGAAGTTCCGCCACACTTCCCAGCCCTCCCAGTTTATGTGGGTTGCGGATGGCGTAGATCCGGGTGATCTGACCGTCTTCTACCATCAGACTGACCGCGGTTATTCCGCCATCGACGTCGAACCGAGCGCCCGGCATCCCGTTGAGCCAGATCGTGGTCACCGCGAGGTCCGGGAGCTCCACTACGCGGGCCAGGAACGCCGCCACCCGTTCGATTCCCGCTATGGGTTTCCGCGCAGCCGTCACCAGTCCGCCGCCGTCGGCGATCAGTACCACATTTGGAGCAAGGATCTCCAACAATCCGTCCATGTCGCCAGAGGAGATGGCGGCCAGGAATCTCTTAACGGTCGCCTCCTGCTGGGCTCGGTCTACTGGCATTCGAGGCCGCCGCGCCGCCACGTGCTCACGGGCACGGTGTTCGATCTGCCGGACCGCCGCCGGACTCTTGCCTACGACGTCGGCAATCTCGTCATACGGCGTCTCGAATACCTCGTGCAGCACGAATACCACCCGCTCGGCCGGACCGAGGGTCTCCAGCACGGTGAGCATCGCGATCGAGACGTTCTCGGCGAACTCGACGTCTTCGGCCACGTCGGCCCTGGTGAGCAGCGGCTCGGGCAGCCACTCCCCCACATACTCCTCCCGACGACGGGACACGGTGCGCAGGCGATTCAACGCCTGGCGAGTGACGATTCGGACGAGATAGGCCCGCGGGTCACCAACCTCTGCCTGGTCAACGTCCGCCCACCGCAGCCAGGTCTCCTGTAAGACATCTTCGGCGTCGACCGCAGAGCCAAGCATTTCGTAGGCGACCGTGAAGAGCAGGCCGCGATGGGTGACGAACGGGTCGTCGATCATGCCGACGAGGCTAGGGCGATCGGTTTGAGCTCACAGACGGCCGAGAACTCCTGCGACTCGACGCCCATGGCAACGTTGGAGCGGGCCATGAGGTTGGCGAGCGCAATGAACATGGTCAATTCCACGAGGGCGGCCGGGCCGAGTGCCTTCAGCAGCCTGGCTGACAATTCGTCAGTGACGGTCGGTGGGGTCTGGGTCATTGCCTCGGCGTACTCCATGACGTCGCGCTCGAGCGGCGTGAATACTTCCGACACCCGCCAGCGGGGCACCTCACGCGCCTTGTCTAAATCGAGCCCCTGGTTGTGGGCAAAGAAGTAGCCCAAGTCCAAGCAGAAGCTGCAGCCGACCAGGCTGGCTGTCGCCATGTGGGCGAACGACTTCAGGCTCTCGTCACACTGGTCCCACTTCTGCGCCTTACGCCCGACGTTGAAGCTGAAGTTCAGGACCTTCCGATTGTGCCAAGCCACCCCGACCGGATCTGGCACCTCGCCGAACATCTTGCGGGACATCCGCTTGACCAAAGCGCCATATAAGCCGGTCAACTCCGCTTTGGGGATCCTGAGGCTGCTCGACATGATGTCTCCTCCGATCGGTTGCTTGCTCTAGGCATAGGACACCGGCGACGCGTCGAATGTGACACAAAAGCCGGAATTTGCCGTCCGCCACCGCGGTGCACTGTTGCGTTTCGTCGGGGCCGAGGGAGATCGGCCGGGGGGTGGATGGCCTTCGGACTGTCGCTCATCAGTAGGCCGAGCGCACCGAATCAATCTCGGCGACCCGGTAAGGGTGTTGCCCCAGGCTTCGTTTGCCGTTCGATGGCGACAAGACGACCGCCGGGGAGCAGCACTCGGCGGGCTTCTCGCAGTCCGCCGTCGATGTCCCCCCAGTGGTGCACGGTGGCGATCGACCAAACGATCGAAGCGGAGCCATCCTGCAGCGGGATCGCCTCGACGACGCCTTCGACATACTTGACCCTCGCCGGGTGAAGTGTCAGTAACCTCGCCATACGAAGCATGACCGGCGCCGGATCGATTCCGACGACGGTCGCGCCCAGCCGTGCCGCGTCGCGAACAGCGACCCCAGGTCCGCACCCGATGTCCACGACCGTGTCGCCGGAACACAGATCGCTCAGGCGTGCGGCAAGTCGAGCGTCGCCCTTTCGGCCGAACGCCATGCTGAGCGCAGCGATGAGTCCCGCGATCCCGGCAGCAGCAGGCCCGGACCTACCTCGCCGGTGCGCTGTTCTGCCGATTCGACCATCCAGCAACAGACTGCCAAGTGATGGGGACCGAGATCAACAGGCGACTTACGGTCAGCAGCACAACCTGACACGCCCGGTGATCAGCAGACCTTCCGGACTCAACAATCGAGCGGCGAGCTGGCCCCATGGCTCGCGTGGGCCTCGTGGGCTCAGCGTCGAAATACTTGTTCGAAGATCCCGTCGACTCCCGATCCATGCAACGTCATACCTCCATCGACGACGATGTTCTGCCCGGTGATGAAACGTGCCAGGTTCGAGCACAGAAAGACCACTACGTCGGCAATGTCGTCGGGCTGTCCGATGCGTCCCAGTGGGGTCGTCCGCTCGAATCGAGCTTGCTCATGGGGAAGGAACTGCAACAGGGGTTCCGTCAAGGCGGTGAGGATCATTCCGGGGGAGACCGCGTTCACGCGAATCTCCGGACCGTACTCGAGTGCTGCGGATGCCGTGATTGCGGCTACTCCTGCCTTCGCTGCGGCATATGGTGCCTCCCCTGATGCCGGCCTCGTGCCGCTGATCGATGCCGTTGAAACGATGCTGCCCCCGCCTGAGGCACGAATATGCGGTATGGCAGCCCGGAAGCCCAAATACACCCCGGTCAGATTTACGGCCAGCAAGTGATCCCACTCTTCGGGAGCCCATTCGTGGAGCGGCGACTGGCTACCCACTCCGGCATTGTTGAACATGATCGTGATCCCACCCATGGCCGTTGCCGCGGCATCAACGGCGCCGCGCAGTCCGTCGGCGTCGGTGACATCGGCCACGTAGGCGGTTCCACCGATCTCCGCGGCAACCTCGTGGGCGGCATCACCGTTGATGTCTATGACAGCCACCAATGCGCCCTCGTCAGTCATGCGCCGCGCCGTTGCCCGTCCGATGCCCGAGCCGCCCCCGGTTATGACGGCACGCTGGCCTTCAAGTAATCCCACGATCGCATTCCTACCGTGTGCAGTTGAATCGTGCCAGTGAGCGACCGCAATGATCTGGACCGACATGAGCCCGCGGCCCGTAGGGAATGACTTTGAGGGCAACCGGGTCCTCCACGCCTGCCGAACGGACCACGCGCCCGGCGGTCTAGGACACAGTGCCCTCCACGGCCCCACTGCCGAAGAGGTGACTCAGATTCGGTCTCGGGCCACCTCGCCATACGGTGCCACCCAACCGAGAGCTACTCGGCAGCTTCACCTACATCGACCGGCCGCTTGAATAGGGCGTAGGGGTACTCGCCGACGGTTTGAACGCCGACGAATTCCCAGCCCTCATCCCCCAACCGGTTGAGGGATTCCTCGACAGCGGTGTGTCCGCCATCTGCCATGAGGTCGAATCGCTCCAACTTGTAGGACCAGATGATCATGCTCAGACCTTACCTCTGGGGCATCTCGAGTGGAAGAAGGACGTGCACTCCCGACCGGCGGTGGGGGTCAGGGGGCACGGGGTCACGTAGCCTTGGTCCGTGACTTCAGCCTGGACTGACGAGCTTGCCGCTGGGCCCCGGACTCGACTCGTGCTCATCTGCGGGCTCCCAGCCTCGGGAAAGTCGACACTCGCTCGTGAGCTCGCACCCAAGATCCGTGCCATCCGGCTGGACAAGGACGGGTGGGTGACCCAACTAGGCGCCGATGTGTGGGACGACGAGTTCCGAGTCCGTCTCGAACGACAATTGTGGGCTCTCACCCAGGAACTTCTCGCCCATGGTCAGAGCGTGATTTTGGAGTGGGGCCACTGGGCGCGAGTTGAACGAGACGAGAAACGACTCGGGGCGCGAGCGCTGGGCGTGGGAGTCGAACTGCATTACCTCGATGCGCCCTTGGAGGAGTTGATCGAGCGAGCTGATGGTCGCACTAGTTCGGGCGAGTGGACAGCCTTGCCCATGTCACGGGACCACTTTGAGAAGTGGGCGACGATCTTTCAGCCACCCGACGAGGCCGAGTTCCTGTTGTTCGACAAGCCCGTTGCCGGAGTTTCCCTAGGCCAGTCGCCAGGCAGCAGGATTCAAGCGTAGGGTGAGTATAGGACGTAGGGTGAGTATAGGAACGGAGCGGCACCGGTAGGGCGCCCTTCAGATTCACCCCAGATGGCCGCTGCCGCTGAGCCGGTTAAGCGGTCGATTGGAGGCACATGCTTCCAGAATGCGACACCCCAACGGGAAGTCAGCTCGACGAGCACCATGCGCCGGAGACGAACGGGCGCATGGCAGTCTGTCGGCGCTGTGGATCCCGGACAGATGGCCCGGCTGGACGACTACACATGCCAGCTGAACGTCAGATGACCCGCATCGGCGAGTGGCTGACCGCCGAGTCGAAGAGAGCGCACATCAAACAGGTGAGAGATGGCCGCGAACACTGAACGATCAACGGCGATCATCCCGGTGATCGGGTGACAAACGAACGCTCGGGCTGTCATACGGTAGGACGGTGGATTTCAGCCAGGAGCTTCGTGCCGCCGTGCTGTCAGGTGACATTACGCTGACGTTCCGTTTGTGGCGGCGTCCCCACGTGAAACCTGGCGGTCGGTACCGCGTCGGCGACGGTCAGATCGAAGTCGATTCGGTCGAGCTGATCCCATTCGCATTCATCGACGAAGCTGACCTGCGCCGATCTGGCGAATCAGACCTGGAGTCACTTCGAATACGCGCCGCCCATGCCGGGCCCATCCACGATGAAACCGCCCTTTACCGGATCGAGTTCCACATCGTGAGTTAGGTTGCTGGCGCTCGGAGCCCCAGTCAGTACCTAGGGGGACGGCGACGCCGCCAGGCCTGGGTGATCGAGGGCGGGTCGTAGCCGGCATCTTCGGCGAGGAGGTTCTGCCCGGGTGGCACGATGTTGTCGATTTGGTCCAGGACCTCGGCGTCGAGGGTCACGTCCGCCGCCCCGATCTGGCTCTCGAGGTGCTCCATGGTGCGAGGTCCGATGATCGCTGACGTCACTGCAGGATGGTTGGTGACGAAGGCCAGTGCCAGGTGGATCAAGCTGATCCCGGACTTGTCCGCCAGATTGGCCAAGGCGTCGGCGGCGTCGAGCTTGGCCTGGTTGCCGGGCTTGGACAGGTCGTAGCGGTCGGGCAGCATCGCCGACCGCCGGCTGCCGAGCTCGCTGCCGTCCTTGCGCCACTTGCCGGACAGCCATCCGCCGGCCAGCGGACTCCACGGGATGACCCCCATGCCGTACTTGAGGCAGACAGGCAGGACCTCGGCCTCGACGCCGCGGGCCAATAACGAGTACGGCGGTTGTTCGCAGACGAACCGCTCCCGCTGCCGCCGCTCGGCCGTCCATTGGGCTTCGACGATCGATGAGGCCGGGAACGTCGAAGACCCGGCATACCGGACCTTTCCCTGGCGGATCAGGTCGGTCAGGCCCGCCAGGGTCTCGTCCACGTCCATCTCGGGATCGGGCCTGTGGATCTGATACAGGTCGATGTAGTCGGTGCCGAGACGTCGCAGACTGTTCTCGCATTCCCGGATGATCCATCGCCGGGAGTTTCCCTGCTCGTTGGGATCGAAGCTCATCGCCCCGTGGACCTTGGTGGCCAGGATGACGTTGTCACGCCGACCGGCCAGTGCCTTGCCGACGATCTCCTCCGATTCGCCGGCCGAATACATGTCCGCGGTATCAACGAAGTTGATCCCGGCGTCGAGGGCGGCGTGGATGATCCGGATCGAGTCCTCGTGGTCGGGGTTGCCCCACGCCCCGAACATCATGGCGCCGAGGCACAGTTGGCTCACCTTGATCCCGGTCGATCCCAGGTTGCGGTTCTTCATCGAATCGTTCCTCCTCTTGGCGCGGCACGTCTACAGAGCACCTTATCTTTTCGTTTGCTCTCATCCTCGAGGCGGCTCAGCACGTGGGTCGCCGGCATGCGCTCCCGGGATCGGTGCGAGTTCAGGGGGCATTCTTCAATCAGACGGTGCCCGCCAGTCCCCCTGCTCCCGACCCTGTGTGGGGGCTCCAACGTCGATCTGGACGAAGTATGCCCCGAAAGCCCATCTGGTGCCTCAGCTTGAAAGGCGCCGCGTTTATCCTCGGGCCGCGGTCTCGATGGCAGCGATGTCGATCTTGGTCATCGTCATCATCGCATCCATAGACCTCTTTGCAGCGGCCGTGTCCTGGCTGTTCATCGCCTCCAGCAAGGCTCGAGGTGTGATTTGCCAGGAGAAGCCCCACCGGTCTCTGCACCAGCCACACACACTCTCTTCACCTCCATTGTCGACGATCGCGCTCCAATACCGGTCAGTCTCGGACTGGTCGTCGGTCAGCACCATGAAGCTGACGGCCTCGTTCGGAACGAAGTTCGGTCCACCGTTCAGACCCACGAATGATCGACCAAGCACGGTGAATTCGACCGTCAGCTCGTTCCCGGCTGATCCCTCCGGATATTCCGATGGAGCCAGGTGGACTGCGTCGACGTGGCTGCTGGGAAAGGTCCTCGCGTAGAACTCAGCTGCCGTGCGGGCCTCACCGTGATCGAACCACAGGCAAGTCGCCAGTTTGTCGGACATCCAAAACCTCAACTCTCTCTCGGGAGCCGTGAACGCATTCTCGGAAAGCCCCGTTAGTTTTGTTCAATTCCCGTAGCAATGTGGCCCGTCCAAGCCCGGCTCATCGGTTCCTGGCCCTTCGTCGCTCCCCGTCGGTCCGGTGCGATTCGATTCGGTCGAACTGTCCGGTCCATTCGGTGAGAACTACTGCACCACCGCTCGGTCTATGTTGCGGATGTGCCTAAGTGGCGACTGGCCCTGGTGGTGGTGGCGAGCACGTTCGTAGCCGGATGTGCCTCGCCGTCGACGTCGGCCAATTCGACGCAACCGCCCGGCTCGTCACAAATCTCGGCGACCACGCAAGGGATTGCCGAGCCGTCAACGAGCCACTCTGGCCCGGGGTGTGCGAGCGGAACGGTCAGCGTGGAGGAGCAACCCAGTGAGGCCGTGACCCTGGTCTGCGTGACAGTTGGTTCGATCCTGATGCTGACTGGTGGCTATGGAGGGTCCGGTGGATCTTGGCCCGGACCCCCGACCATCTCAAACGGTCGGGTATTGGCACTGATGTCGAGTGGCGCCAACGGCATTGTCTTCAAGGCCCATCTCAGAGCGATCGGAGTCGGGTCTGCCATCGTCGAGGTACCTTTCGTTGCAGGTCCCGATGTGTGCAACCCCACCCCGTGCACCCCCATACCGGGGCGACCACTGGACTGGAAGGTCACGGTTGTCGGATAGCTCGGAGCTGCCGATTGCGCCCGGCTCCGGCGCCCTACCGGTGCCGGTCACGGCCAGCTAGCGGTTGGCAAGCAATCGTCCGCTGACAATGAGCCCACGGCCGGTGATCGGGGGCACGCCCGCCCCAGTGCCTCAGGCCATGGCCACGCCACCGTGTAACACTTTGCCTAGAAGGGTGCCCCGACGCGCCCACCCGATATCTACGAGGATCCACTCGACGTCGTGGTGCGTCACGTCCGCCTACAGGTGGCTGAAACCGCCCGACTCCTCTGGGGTCATGGCGACGGACACGGGGTGCCTGTCGAAGTGGTGGATGGATTCGCCGATGTCGTGGAGCAGGAGGAAAGCCAGGTCGTGGCTCACGTCCTGGCGGACCAGGATGCGCTGGACCGAAATGTCCGACACGGTGCCGGTCAGGGGATAGGCGGGTACCTGCCAGCCCTTGACCCGCAGACGGTCGGCCACGTCGTAGAGGGTGTACCCGGGGTCCTCACCCTCCTTGATGCGCCATGCCACCGACGGGATCCCGGTCAGCGGGTTGCCGTCGCACAGCAGTTCGAACGGTCCGAGCTTGACGATCTCTTCGGCGAGGAATTGGCTGACCCCGTAGCAGGAGTCGTGCACAGCCCGGTAGCCCTCGCGCCCCAGGCGCACGAAGTAGTAGTACTGCGCCACGATCTGGCCGGCGGGGCGCGAGAAATTGATCTGGAAGACCGGCATGTCACCACCGAGATAGGTGACATGGAAGATCAGGTCATCGGGCAGATCCTCGGCATGGCGCCACAGCACCCACCCGACCCCGAGCGGGGCCAGCCCGAACTTGTGGCCAGAGGTGGAGATCGACTTCACCCGGGGGATCCGGAAGTCCCAGATCACGTCCGGCGCGCTGAACGGGGCGAGGAAGGCGCCCGAGGCGCCGTCCACGTGGATGTCGATATCGAGTCCGGTGTCGGCGGCGAGCTTGTCGAGCGCCTTGGCGATCTCCTGCACCGGCTCGTAGGTCCCGGTGTAGGTGACGCCGAAGGTGGGCACCACGAAGATGGTGTTCTCGTCGACCTGGGCCAGCATCTGCTCCACGTCCATGAAGTACTTGCCGGGCGACATCGGGATCTCGCGGATCTCGACGTCCCAGTAGCGGGCGAACTTGTGCCACACCACCTGGACCGGGCCGCAGACGAAGTTGGGCGTGTCCGTCGCCTTGCCCGCAGCCTTGCGCTTCGCCCGCCACCGCCACAGGGCGGCCATGCCGCCCAACATGCACGCCTCCGATGACCCGATGGCCGAGCAGCCCACCGCACCACCCTCTTCCGGGGCGTTCCACAAGTGGGCCAGCATCTGGACGCAGCGCCGCTCGATCTCGGCCGTCTGGGGGTACTCGTCCTTGTCGATCATGTTCTTGTTCATCGACAGGTCCATGAGCTGGTGGACCTCGTCCTCCTCCCAGGTCTGGCAGAACGTGGCGAGGTTCTGTCGGGCGTTCCCGTCGAGCAGCAGCTCGTCGGAGATGGCCTCGAAGGCATCCTGCCGGCGCATCTCATTCGTCGGGAAGAGATGCGACGGCAGGGTGGTCAGGAGGTCCTTGCCGGAGTAGACCGAGTCGAGGAGCTCGTTGCGCAGGGATTCGTGCTTGTGGAGGGGCATGACTGGATTGTAGGCACGGCCACCGCCCACCGCTCATAGCCGTGTCGGGGCACGCGAACCGCTGTCGGAAGGCCACGCCGGCCCGCCGGTTCACACGTCGCTGATGGCGTGGACCTTGTTGGTGGCGATGGCCAGCTTCAGGGCCTCGTGGTCGAGTTCGTTCTGGTCGGCGTAGGCCGAAGCGAACGAGCACATGGCCTCGTCGAACCGGGTGCCGGCGCCGAGGTAGGAGCCGATGGCCAAGGCGTCGCCGGACCGGGCGTGACCGAGGGCCAGGACCCAGCCGCACATCTGGGCGTAGATCTCGAACATGGCGGGTGCCATGTTCTCGACGTCGGGGGAGAGCTTCCAATCCCACATCTGGCGGAAGTAGAAGTCGCGCTGGACACCGTCGATGCCGACCAAGGTGTCCCATCCGAGGAAGATGTCGCTGGCGCTCTGGACGAGGCGCTGGCCCTGCACCACCCGCTCACCCATGGTCCGGTACACGCTCGGCTGGAGGAAGGGCTCGGCCACCGAGTGCTCGGCCTCCTTGACCTGCAGCACCAGGGGGTCGCCCTCGTCGCGGCCGGCGAAGAGCGCGACCCAGCAGCGGGCGCCGACCGAACCGACCCCGACCACTTTTCGGGCGAGATCGGCGAACTGGTAGCGGCTGAGCAGGTGCTGGCGGTCCCCGGCCAGGGTGACGCGATAGGCGTCGAGCGCGCCGAGCAGGCCGTCGATCGTCTTGGCCCCGTCACCGGCATCGACCAGGTCGTCGATGGGCGTCAGCAACGGCGGGTCGGCCCGGAACCGGAGCTTGCCGTCACGCTGCTCCGTCAGCTTGGCCACCGCCTTGAGGTGGTCCTTGCCCCGGGCCTTCTCCGCCCGCTGCTGGAATCCGGCGATCATGGGGGCGCCGGCTTCGGACCCCCACCGGTCGATCAGGGTGACGGCGTCGAGCCGCAGATACCAGACGTCGAGGTGGCGCATCCCCCCGAAGTCCCGGATCGCCTCGCGGTAGCCCTTCGACGACAGACCCACGAGCTTGCGGCACAATGGCTCGTCGAAGCCTCGGCTGCGCGCCGCCACCTCGATACTGGCCGCCAGGCGCTTGAGGTCCCACTCGAACGGACCGGGGATGGTCTCGTCGAAGTCGTTGACGTCGAAGATCATGTCCCGCTCCGGGGACGCGAATCCGCCGAAGTTGACCAGGTGGGCGTCGGCGCACAGTTGGACGTCCAGGTGCGAGTGCTCCTCATGGGCCAGGTCGGCGGCCATCACCGCGGCCGCTCCCCGGAAGAAGGCGAACGGCGACGCGGCCATCCGCCCGTAGCGGATGGGGACCAGGTCGGGCACCCGGGTCACGGCCTGCAGGGCCAGGATGTCGAGGGGGTCGGTGCGGTCGGCCGGGGGGGCCCACTCGCCGTGCCTCGAGCGCGGGACCAGTTCGCGTGCCTGGCGTCCGTGGGCGGCTCGTTCCTCGGGAGTCTGTTGGGTCATGGGTCCATCATCGCGCCCCACCCGGTGGTCGACCACCGGTGCCGGCTCGACCGGTGCGATCTCCCCGTGGGACCCGGCTACTCCTTCTTCTTCCGGCGCTTCCTGAGCGCGATGACCAGGCGGTCGACCAGTACGCCGAGCACGGCCGATACCAGGATCACCCAGATCAGGCTGGTGGAGTGGTGGAAGAAGACGAAGTTGACCTTGACATCGCTCGAGTTCCCGATGATGAAGGCGATCAGCAGGACGAGGCCGAGGGCGAAGACGACCAGCCGGGCAATCTCACGGTTGTCACGCTTGGTGCCCGATCTGCCCCCGGACCGTTCTGGTGCCTCTGCCATGCCGTGCTCCTCGGTTCGCGCCGCCGGGATCGACAGTACCGCCGTAACGGGACTGCCGCCGGGATGCGGGTGCGGCCCGCGGCAAGGGGCGGTGGGACTACTAGCGCAGAAGGAGCAGCGTGGCCTGGTGGGCGAAGTTCAAAATGGGACCGGGGATGACCCCGAACACCACGGTGAACGCCACGCAGGTGCCGATGGCCACCTTGGTGAGAGCCGGGACCGGCACCGGTCCATGGGCCGCGACGTCGGCCTCGGGCGCAGCATCGGTCAGGACCTGGATGCTGGCCGGCTGGTCGTCGGGAGCGGACCTGGCCCCGGAGCCGTAGGTGTCCGCGGCATCCGGGCCGTTCGTGGTGCCCGCCTCGTCGTCGGGGATGTCACCCACCGGGCCGACGGGCGAGAACATGGTGACGGCCAGGCGTAGGTAGAAGAAGGCGGCGACGGCGCCGGACAGCATGGCGATGACGGCCAACGAGTAGCCCTGGTCGGCCACCGAGGCCTCGATGACACCCAGCTTGGCCAGGAAACCGGTGGTGAACGGTGCACCGGCCTGGCCGAGCAGCAGCACGGCGAACGACAGGGCCAGGAGTGGCTGGCGTTTGGCCAGCCCCCGGTAGTCGGTGATCGAGGACCGGGTGTCGCCCCGACCGGCCACCACGGTGATGACGGCGAACGTGCCGATGACCATGAACAGGTAGGTGAACACGTAGTAGAGCGAGGCCGACACGCCCCGGGCGCTGCACGCCTCGACGCCCAAGAGGATGAAGCCGACGTGATTGATCGACGAGTAGGCCATCATCCGCTTCACGTCGCGCTGGGTCAATGCCACCACCGCTCCGAGTACCAGGCTCAGGCAGGCCAGCGCCCAGATGACGGGCTGCCAGTCGGCCCGCACGGTCGGGAAGGAGGTGACGAACACCCGTAACAGTGCGGCGAAAGCCCCGACCTTGGCCACCGCGGCCATGAACCCGGCGACCGGCGACGGCGAGCCCTCGTAGACGTCGGGCGACCACATGTGGAAGGGCACCGCGGCGATCTTGAACCCGAAGCCGACGAGCAGGAGGGCCAGTCCGCCGAGCAGGACGCCGTTGTGGACGATCACGTTGCGCGACAGGTAGTCGGCGATCTGGACCAGGTTGGTCGTGCCCGTGGCGCCGTAGGTGAGGGCGATGCCGTAGACGAAGACTGCGGAGGAGAAACCGCCGAGGACGAAGTACTTGAGCGCGGCTTCGCCCGACTCGGCCCGCCGGTGGTTGAAGGCGGCCAGCACATACAGGGCGATGGACAGGATCTCGAGGCCCAGGAAGATCACGATGAGGTCGTTGGCCGCCCCCATCATCATCGCCCCTGACGCCGACACCATGGCCAGCACGTGGAATTCGGGACCGTCGATGCCCTCGCGTCGCAGGTAGCCGTCGCCCACCAGGGCGGTCAGGAGCATGGCGATCGACACGGCGATCTGGATGAAGACGTCGAACCCGTCGAAGGCGATGGCGCCGGCGATGGTGACCGAGGGGCCGTGGGTGGCCACGTGGTCCCACTGGACGAGGGCGGCCACCAGTGCCGCGGCCGACACCGTCACGGCCACGATGGTGCCCGACCGGGCGTCCATGATGCGCTTCAGCAGGGACGACACCACCATGAGCCCGATAGCCCCGCCCAGCATGATCAACATGGGCAGGATGCTCAGGTAGTCCACGTGCGGCACGTGGATGGTGGGTGCCGCCGAGGCCACCAGGCCGGTCACTTGGAGCCTCCCGTCGCCCGGTTGGCCGAGGTCGCCGACCCCGGGGTCCGGATGGCCACCACCGGGTTGCGCAGGTCGGCCGGCACCGGGGTGTGGGTGACCTGGTCCACGTGGATCACGAGGCGGTCGACCGAGGGGGTGATCCGGTCGAGGACCGGCTTCGGGAACACGCCGAGCAGGACGATCAGCACCATCAGCGGCGCCACGATCAGGCGCTCGTTGACCGACAGGTCGCGGGTGGTGGTGTCCTCGGCGGTGGGCTCACCGTGGAAGACCTGCTGAAAGCCCCAGAGCAGGTAGATGGCGGCCACGATCAACCCGACCGAGGCGGCCACGGCCCACCAACGGTGGGCCACGAAGGTGCCGAGGAGGATCAGGAACTCGCCCACGAAGCCGTTGAGGCCGGGCACGCCGATCGAGGCCAGCATGGCCAAGGTGAAGACGCCGGCCAGCACCGGTGCGGGCGACTGGAGCCCCCGCAGCGAGCCGATCTGCCAGGTCTTCCGCCGCTCGTAGATCCAGCCGACCAGGATGAACAGCGTGGCCACGACCAGACCGTGGTTGACCATCTGGAGGACGCCGCCGCTCAGGCCCTGGCTGTTGAGGGCGAAGGTGCCGAGGGCGATGAAGCCGATCTGGGCCAGCGACGAGTAGGCCAACAGGCGCTTCAGGTCCCGCTGGGCGCAGGCCACCAGGGCGCCGTACACGATCCCGATGACCGCCAGGGTCAACAGCACGGGCGCCAGCGTGCGGCTGGCCTGGGGGAAGAGATTGAGGTCGAAGCGGATGACGCCGTAGGTGCCGAGCTTGGCCATGATCCCGACCAGCAGGATGGCACCGGCCGTCGGGGCCTCGGCGTAGGCGTCGGGCGACCAGGTGTGGAACGGGAAGATCGGCGCCTTCACGGCGAAGGCGGCGGTGAAGGCGCAGAACAGCAGGACGCCCTCGGTGCCGGACAAGTGGGTGTGCATGAGCGCCGGGAGGTCGAAGGTCAGCACACCGGTCTGCGACTTGTGGATGAAGGCGATCGCCACGATCCCGACAAGCAGGAAGGCCGAGCCGGCGAACGTGTAGACGAAGAACTTGATGGCCGCGTAGCCGCGCCGGGCGAAGCCCCACCCGCCGATGAGGAAGTAGGACGGGACCAGGGTCAACTCGAAGAACAGGAAGAACAGGATCAGGTCGAGGGAGATGAAGCTCCCCATGCACGCCGCCTCCAACAGGAGCACCCAGGCCACGAACGCCCGGGTGTCGCGTCGGGCCCGGGCCCCCAGCATGGTGAGCGGGAACAGCACGCCCGTCAGCACGACCAGGAACAGCGAGATGCCGTCGACGCCCACCGACCAGTGGATGCCGAGCCCGGTGGCCCAATTGTGCTCACTGACCATCTGGTAGCCGGCGACGCCGGACTTGAAGGCGACCAGGACAGCGATCGACACGGTCAGCGTGACCACGGTCACGGCCACGCCCAGCGCCTCGTGGAACCAGGAGGCCACACCCTTCTTCGGGACGACGGCCACCACGGCGGCACCGATGGCCGGGACCAGCACCAGGACGGTCAGGTACGGGAAGTCGGCGGCCATCAGCCCCACCACAATCGGGTCAGCATGAAGCCGAGCACCACCACGGTGCCGAAGGCGATCCCGGCCACATAGTTGCGGACATAGCCGGTCTGGGTGCGGCGGAGCAGGGTCCCGGACCCCCGGAAGGCGCCGGCCACGCCGTTGACGGCGCCGTCGATGATCCTGGGGTCGACGACCTCGGCACAGAAGGCGGCCAACCGCTCGCTCGGTCGACCGAAGACCGTGTCGTAGAGCTCGTTGATGTACCACGCCCCCCGCAGGAACGCCGCCTCGAGCACGGGGCGGTCCGAGCGGGTCGACCACAGACGCAGGCCGATGGCCACGAAGGCGATGGCCACCAGGGCGTCGACGATGGCGAGGATCCACAGGGCGGCCGTCGACAGGTTGTTCTGGTAGAGGGTGGCTCCGAAGACCGGGTCCACCCAGTTCGACAACGAGAACTGGCTGCTCGAGATGGCCATCACCCCGGCCACGGCCGCGAAGAACGAGAGGATCCACAGGGGCACGGTCATGACCCAGGGCGACTCGTGGGGCTCGGACGAGACGCCGTCGGCATGGTGGGCGTGGGCGGCGTCGAGTTGGACGGCTCCGTCGCCGTCGTTGGCCCAACGGTCCCTCCCGAAGAAGGCCAGGCCGGTGAGGCGGCTCATGTAGTAGGCGGTGAGGGCGGCGGTGACGATGCCCACCACCCACAGTGCCGGGTGGGCGGCCCACGTGTTGTCGAGCACGTCGCCCTTGGCCCAGAATCCGGACAGCGGGGGCACGGCGGCGATGGCCAGCCAGCCGATGGCGAAGGTGATGAAGGTGATCGGCAGGTAGGCCCGCAGGTTGCCCATCCGCTTGAGGTCCTGCTCGTCGTGGAGCCCGTGGATGACCGACCCGGCACCGAGGAAGAGCAGGCCCTTGAAGAAGGCGTGGGCCACCATCAAGAAGATGGCGGCGGTGTACGCCCCGCACCCGATGGCCAGGAACATGTAGCCGAGCTGGGACACGGTCGAGTAGGCCAGCACCTTCTTGATGTCCTGCTGGGCGCAGGCGATGGTGGCGGCCACGAAGGCCGTCGCCGCTCCCACGATGGCGATGGTCAGAGCGGCCGCCGGCGAGGCGTGGAGCAGCGGGCTGACCCGGCACAGCAGGTAGACGCCGGCGGTCACCATG
>PLZW01000039.1 GCA_003153575.1 Acidimicrobiaceae bacterium
AAATCCGCGACGGACCACTAGAGCCTTCTAAGTAGCCGGGATTCCAGAATGGACATACAGCCACCAGAGCGCGTGCGTTCTCGACATGCAGACAAAGAGCATGCGAAGTGACAACTGGGCACGTGCCTCCATCAACCGGCGACGGCCGAGAGGAGCTCCTCAGTGCCGGTCTGATCGTGGCCGTGCATCCAAACGTCGTTCCCGGGTATCACCTCGGTGCATTCAGCGCACCCGTGCAGTTCCGCTCCGTGGTGGCGATTGCTGCGGTGATGTGCACGGTGGTCGCCGATGGACGCGAGGAGCCAACAGTCGCCCACCGTGATGGTGGGGGAGAATCCGGTGCGTGAGATGCGGACAAGCGGCGATCGCGGAGCGGACGGCCGAATGAACACCTCGCGGCGGCTCGACGACGGGCGTCGCCGCGGCAAGAAGGTGCGCCGGAGTGCACAAGTGACGACGTGCCCGAGAGGTTCTTCACCTCAGGTCCGTGGCGGTCATACGGACCGCGGTGGGCGCGCGGTCCTTCGGGCCGACGCACATGGCTGACCATGCCACCCAGTTGGACGAGGAGGCGGACGACGGACCGTCCCCCCGTTGGCCGGACACCTCGAATGGGAGGTATCCAAGTCAGTCGTGATCGATGATGAGACCTCGCTGAACCACCGGCGAGGGAGGTATCCGAGAGAGTTCCGCAGGGACGTAGCTGCCCTGGTCATCGACCAGAAGCGCACGATCGCGGACGTCCTCCGAGAGCTCAGCGTCCTCGACCGCTCCTTCGGCAACGGGGTCGGACGGTGCGGGGCGAGCGGGACGTCACGTCAACGGACTTGCGGGAGGAGAATGCCCAGCTCCGCCAGGAAGGCAAGCGCCTGCAACCGACCTGCCCAGGTTCGATCAGCAAGCATGCGATGTCACGCGAGTCATCGCTGGACTGCGAAGTGCGGTATGTCGCTATGTGTGCCCGAGGTGGAGCGCATCACCGAGGACCACCTCGAGAAAGCGGGCCCCGGTGGCCCCAATGTGCACTTGGTCCAGGTACATGATGTATCTGTCGATCAATGCCGTGCAGGTTACCGAGCAGAGCCAGGGGACCGTATTGATGTAGTCCACTCCGAGTGACTTGGCCGTCGACTATTCCACCGCATTGGTCTTCGGAACGGCCACTGACGCCGGAGTCGAGCAGGCCTGGACGTCGTTCTGGTGCAGGGCCAGACATTGGGGACCCGATTCACTCGGAACGGGGATATCTCCCAGAATCACGTTCCGTGTGCTCTTGTCCGTCAGTGACGCGTACAGATCAACAAGGCCCGTCCGCCATTGCGTATCGGACATCCAAGCCGCCGAAGCTCCATGCGAAACGGGCGATTGGTAGATGCTCATCTGAGAGATGACCAGGACTTGCGGCGGGTGACGATTGATCCAGCTCGTCGCCCAGGCATGCCACCGGTCGCAGACCACATCGGGCGTTTCGTTGAGCAGGTCGCGCTCCGTGGTCAGGCGCTTCCCCTCCTAGCGGAACCTCTTCGGGTACCTGCCTCGCCGGCGGCCCAGCGCAGGATGCTCAACGGCCCCTACTGGCATCACTACCTCCTATTCAAGGAGCTTTGCCAGCGGGGAATGGTCATCCCGCCAAGTGCTCCGCGGCAAACTTCAAGATCCGCTCAGATCCGAAGGGATCGCATCAGCCTCAGACCTCGAAACGGTGTCCTCTTTAAGCGCGGGAGAGGTCACTGAATCGACATGCTGGGACTCTTCATCGGGCTCAAGTCGGCCTAGAGCAGCCAGGACAACAGTTGTCGCAAGAATGAGCGGAACAGAGCCGGCTTCAAACCGGAAACGATTGTTCTCGGCAATGTCGGTGAGGTTCATGATCACGAACGACTGCAGGAACAATACTCCCAATACAGCGAGAGCGCGGGCGAGTGGATTCCGTCGCTTCCACCAAGAAACAATGAGAATGGGTACACCGATGAGGACAAGGATGTCGATGGCAAGTTGCAGATAGGAGATCTGTGAGATGGTTGGATATTGATGGTAATAGACGGCGAGATATGCTGCATTCGAGTCATTCCGAGGCTGCCACTGTACGTAGGTGTCATATGCAGCTCGATACCATCCCAAGTCAGAGGAGAGCGTAAAGTATTGGTCGGCCGGGACGAGCCAAATCGAAACACCTCGCGCTACGTGAGTTATATATTGGTAAGGCTCCGCGTGTATGTATCGAAGATCATCTTGAAGATATCGTGAAGATATTGATGCATAGGCTTTATTGTTGAAGTTCGGCGAACCGTCGTGCTTCGTAATTTGCGTGAGTGCCGAGTTGCCATGCATAGAAGTCACGTGGCCATAAGCCGAAATTGGAGAAAAGGGTGGAATCGCAGCTAGCGGTGAAAGGTGATGGGTTCGGATGAGGCGTTGGATCTGGTACTCAGGTGCTGCGTTCATTGTTGTGTGTGCGAGGTTCATTCCGAACCAGGTTGATGTCGCTGGTGTGCCGAATGCGGCCAATGTGTGAACCATCCACAACAGCAGGATCGACATTGGGATCAAGGCACCCCGAATGATGGTCCGACACGCCGTTGGTGTAAAAAGAACAATGAGCGCCAAGAGCAGGAAAATCAACAGCGGTTGAATAGAGGTGTTCAACAGTGCCAGTGCGGCGCCAGTGGCGCCAAAGACGAGTGCACGTGAACGTGACGGATGTTTGATCAGACGAACAATCGAGTACGCGAGGCAAGTGGCCAAGGCCGCCGTTGGTGTCACATAGAAAGTGGTTGCCGAATAGAGGAATTGAGCGGGGTCAAGCACGACGAATATGAGTGTTACTGCAAGAGCGATGCGTCGTCGACATCTTAGTTCTCTAAGTGTGCCATATGTTGCCAATGCTGTTACTACATAAAAGAAGAACTGCGTCAGTTCCGCCGCGGGACTCTGAACTTGGTTGGGTAGGTCCAAGAGAAGACCGATCCCAAAATTGTAGAGCGGAGGTTGCATCTCCAAGTGGTCGATCGAACTCAATAGATGATGTCGCAATAGATCTAGATCGAGAAGTTGCCACGTGGGAATAGTTGGATGAGCCGAAAGTTGATCAGCAGAGAATGGCACGCCCGCGATCCGAACGAAGACGACAACGACGAATGATGCGGCAATAAGTATCCACACAAACGGATCAATCTGTCGTACTTTAGTGGTCACGTGAGAAATGCTCTTCCTTGGCTGATGTTGAATTGTCTAATGCTGAGCTGTTCGGACACATTTGTAGGCACTTCATCAAACTCAGGATTGACTGAATAGGACAGTCTTGGCGCGAGCTTCCAGTTCGGCAAACAACGCGCAGGAGCGTTGGAAGAACGTTTGAATAGGGAAGTTGAAGTCTTGAGCCAGGCCGCCGCGCCGAGCTGGCTCGGAAGTCTGATCGGTGCATGAACACAGATCCGCCGGAATGCTTCGAGTTCGCTCGTTGCATTCTATGTTGGGCTGTCTTCAGCGCTGTGACCGAGAATGCACTGTATCGATTGGATGACGGTGGCCTTGTCCGCGGACGTGGCCCCAGCGGCGCAGCTCGCGACGATCGTCTCGGTCGGCACAATCGATGGACCGGCACTGCCGAGTCCGGTCCAGACCCATGATTCATCTTCGTACCGGGGAGCACTGCCTGTGGCGGCCGTGATCAGCATGGCCGCGGTGGGGACGGATTGCACGCGATCGTAGGGCGGAAGGTTTACCTTCGCAGGAATGACGACGGTAGTGACTCCGAGATGGTCCATGGTCGATCGTGTAGCCCGAATGGTCCCGGCTGTGATGAGGTGGGTGGCGGGCGGGGTGAAGTCGGTCGCCGCATTGAGCGTCGCCATGCCCAGCTGGTCGCTTTTCGGAATTCGGTTGGGAGCGTCGGTCGGTCCCGCCACACCGATCATGTCGAATGCCATCCGGTCCACGGCTTGCCAGGTCATGGCGCTGTCTTCGAAGCCCGATGAGGAAGATGGCAGAACAAGAATGACCTGGTGATCGTTCAAGTGCCCCGCTGTGGGGCGAAACCAGAGGGGCAAGACTACGCGTTCTGTTCTGATGGGAATCGTGGGGGCGAGATACGCAGCCAATGGCAGGAGTGCGATTAGTGCCACAACGACCCCGGAGGCATTCGGTGCCCATGAGGGAATGGAAAATCCTTGGCCGGAATTGGAATCGGAAGATGATTGAGAGGACTCTGTGCGTCCTGCGACGTAGACGATGGTGTGATCGATAATCAGTCCCAGCATGATCGCGAAGACCAGGTAGGTGATGAGTACGAAGCGGTACGGAAGGATGTTCTGAAAGAGCGGCAGGCTCCCCAGGGGCGACCAAGGGCTTAGATGGTGAGGAATTGATCCAAGCGTGAACCCCATACTTATAACGGAGAGCCCCCCAAATAGCCAGAGTCGGCGGTCCCGTCTCCAGACGACCAGACCTGCGATAAGGACGACAAGTAGTCCGATTCCCATGTACTGGGTGGAAGCAGTGAGTGCACGTGGGCCGAGGTAGCTGTCGAAGCTCGCCGTGAGCGGCTGGGGAATGATGTAGTCCCGTAGGGGTGGGCCCATGAAGACCGACGGATTGCCGGGCCAAATGGAACCAGAAAGGTGTGTTGGTCCGTCAAGCGCGTACCATGCAGGAACGGCGAGGACTACCACGGTGATGATCGACCCAGCGATGAGTCCTGTGATCGCATAGCGAAAGTGGCTTCGGAGCGCGGCGGGATCTCGCCACGCCGCGAAGATGACCACCAGCGCGATGCCGATGATCGCCATGAGTGCCTCGATAAGAAGGACTTCCGTGCCCACGAAGAACTGGAGTGTGACGAGAAGAGCCAACATCGCCCCAGTTGCCAGCGGATGCCACGTTTGGCGAACCAGCAGCTCGTCGAGGCAGAGCACGATCAGTGGCGGCACGACCGCCATGCCGAGCATCAGATGGGCGTCCGCCAGACTCGACAAGATGAAGGGCGAGAATCCATAGAGCAGTCCGCCAGCGAAAGCCGCAGGCCATCGGGTCGTCCACCGGCGGAGGAGAATGAACATGGCGAATGCGGACATCGCCGGGCTGAGCGTGAGCGCTACATTCAGAGACGCTATCGGGCCGAAAAGCCAGGTGATCGGCGCCAACACGACTCCAAGGGCCAACTCGCTCGTGTTGGCGAGGAGATTGACCCCGCCTGGGTATCCAGCCGCAGTTGAATGCAGCGGATTGAGTCCGTGTGAGATGGCATAGGCCGGCCATTCGAGAAACCAAGTGAAAAGCGACGTATCACCGCAGCCGCATGTAGTGACGGAACTCGGATTGGTGGTCCATACGTTGCTCCAGATGACAGCCGAAACCAGAGAGTAAGCGACGAGTGCACCCAAGACTTTGTGCAGTTCATGCCCGCGTCGTGGGTCAGTGACTGACGAACGGTAAACAGGTTCCGCGGTGGTGTCGACGGTCATCGTCTGCATTCTGGAATCCCCCCGCACCTGCCCCCCCGTCGACCCCTTGCCGAGCGCCAATGTTAGTCCTGATCATTGACGGGCGCACCAGTCAGTGCGCGATATCAATCCGGCACCGAGTTCCCGAAGGTGCGTTTCGGTCGTGCATGTGCTGTACGCGACCTTCAAGGGACCTCAATAGTTACGAAGGCACAATGGGCTGGTGCCAGCGCTCGCGTCATTCGGTTCCTCTTTTCACCCGCAGCCGACTACGTGTTCGGAAGATTGATCGCTTTTCCGAGCACGCCTTCGAGATATCGAGCAAATGTGGCATTCATGTGTATTCCGTCCATGTACACATTGTAGTTGCCGACTTCCGCTGTACACGTTTGCGAACAGAACCAAGGCACTGTATCAATGTATTGAATGCCAAGTGCTTTTGCTTCGTCCATTTCGATTTTATTTGTCCAAAGCACGGACGTTGCCTTTGGAGACGAGCAGAATTGGACATTCGAACGATGAGAGGCCAGACAGCTTGGCTCTCTTCGCTGTAGGACGGGAATGTTTCCCAAAATGATGTTGCGGGTGTTCCTGTCCTTCAACGATGCATAAAGAGAGCGAAGACCGTTCTCCCACTCGGGAGCACTCACCCATTTGGGTGTTGATGCATTGGCAACGGGTACCTGGTAAATGCTCTCCTGACTGACCACAAGTACCTGAGGTTTGAGTCGATTTATTTCGCCCATCGCCCACCGGTGCCAATTATCGCATGCCAGGTCAGGTGAATTGGCACTTCCCAGGGCTGAGGGATTAGCGATTGTGAGATTATCGGCAGGGCAGTAAGTTTTGGCCAACACAATCAATTGCCAGTGGTCAGTGGCTGCGATTGTCTCGAAGGCTGGAAACCACATCAATACATGAGAGTCGCCGTATACGACTATCAACTTCTTACTGTTCCGGTCACCAAGAGAACATACCTGAGCCCTTGATGCCTGCATTGCGGGTGCACATGCGGAACTTAGGTAGTTCCCACCCCAGTCGGCTGTTTGACCGGTCAGCGCGGGTTCGATATTCCTTGGCACCTTATGGATTGTGGTCGCCTTGGCCACTAAATCGTGTACGACTTGGGCATTAGGCGCAGGGACAACTGGTTCAGGAGATGATGCGCCGGTGGTCTCTGCATCTATGAATAGTGAGAGGAGGATCAAGGTGATTGCCACCAGGCAGACACCAAGAATGACACTCATGCGAGAGTTGAGTTTTGAGTGTCGAATAGGGCCCTCGACAATATGGTACGTGGCTATTGACAACATCACGGCGACGGCGATGCACGCGGAGCTATCCATCAGTGAAAGCTTCGACTTGCCATAGTGTTCCGCGACGACGATGAGGATCGGCCAATGCCAAAGGTAGAGCGAATATGACAGACGGCCGAGCCACCGGGCAGCAGGGAGCCCAAGTACTGACTCTGCCCCCCACCGGGGGGCAGCTACACCTCCAGCGATCACGAGGCCTGAACCTACGACAGGTACGATTACAAGCGATCCCGGATAGGCCGTAAACGAGTTGAAGGCGAATGCCGCATAGAGGATCGCTCCGAACCCGACCCACGTGAGCAGTGAGGCGTACCTTCGTGGGATCTGCTTCAGCATCGGCACGCTGACTGCGATGAGAGCTCCGAGTGCCAGTTCCCAAGCTCGGGTGAAGGGTGAGAAATACGCTGCTGACGGATTGTGTGCGGTCTGAGAGATGGAAAGGCCGTAGGACGCGACGATCACCAGCGCAAGCGCGACTATAAGCCGTACGCGGGACTGGACGTCTCCCTTGCGCCTCATCAGCACGAGAAACAGCGATGGATACACCAAGTAAAACTGTTCCTCGATCGACAAGGACCAGAAATTCTGCAATGGCGAAGGGGGGCGCTGAGAGAGCAGGTAGTCAGTGCCTACTGATTCGAAGTGGAAGTTCGACAGGAACACCGCTGCCCAACGTCCATCTCCAGCAGTAGTGGCGCCGCTCACGACACCCAGAACGAGAAATGTTGTCACGACTACTGAGAGGATCACCACGGTGGCCGCTGGCAGGATGCGCCGGCATCGTCGAGCGTAAAAGCTGAGGATTGAGGTGCGTCCTGTCGCCTGGCGCTCCCGGAGAAGTAGGCCCGTGATCACGAATCCGGAGATCACGAAAAACACATCGACGCCAACGAACCCACCGGCGATGCCGGGAACCCCTGCGTGGTAGAGCACCACCAGGAGGACGGCAACTGCCCTAAGCCCCTCTACATCTGGACGATATCGACGGTCACCAGGGGCTGTGCCTGATTCATCGCCTGAAGGGAGAAGGCGTTCCCCTGCAGTCTTATCGACAACTGCCGGTGCGCCCATCTATGACGACCACCTCATTGCTGATGCGACTCGAGTAATGACTGATGGACCACACATTGATGCCGTTGAGGTCTGCGGCTGGTAAACACCGGCATTGCCTTAGGACGCCACCGCGCGGCAATGTTGCCAAGCAACACTGTGGACTACACGAAATAAAGCTACCTGTCCGCAACTTCGGAGCATCCCCGAAGACACTCCGCCAAAGTTAATATCGACTGGCTCAGGATCATGCACCGTGCCCCCTCTCGGGCGCGACCATACCACTTCCGAGGGCACCTGTTCATACACGATAGACCGCACCAGGACTGTGAGGGGCAACGCAGCCATCGATCGAATCGGCATCTCGTAACTTACACAACTGCATCCCGGTCGGTCATCGGATCTCGCTCCGTCAGGGAATCGCCCAGCCCAAAACTCGGGCAATGGCTCTGCGCTGATCAACTTTCCGTGACCGATTGGTTTGCGTCGTTGTCGCAGTATGACCCACGACAGCAATGTGGATCGTCCGGGAACTAACGAGACTCTTCCGGGATGAGTGGGGAGATGGTGACATCTGATCAGAAGCACCGGGCCGGAACTCTCATTTCCGTGGGCCAGTAATTGGGACCAGTTCATGCGGCTCAGTTCACGAGGACTCGGTGAATCCTGCCGCACTGGTTCCGCCAGGCAGAGGTCTGCTCGGAGATCTCGGGGTGCCTGGCCACGGCGGCAATATGCGCCCCATCGGCCGCGGGGCCCGGCCAACGACCAGTCACGCGGCGGGGTCAGCCAAGATGCAGGCAACAGTGCGATCGACGGCGAGTCCTCGAGAGCCGTTCGTTCCGTTCGTGCACGACGCGTACTTGGCGGTGTTCGGGAATGACGACGGAGTGGCCAGGTCGACCCCGTTCCACACAAAGGCATTCGCCGTGTGGGTCGGAGTGACGCCGGTAGCTCCGGTGATCAGCGCGGCCATTGCCTGCACCGAGGCCACCTGATCGTATTGCGGAAGTTCAGGCTGGTCGGGGAGCACCACCGTGGTGACCTTCCATCCCAGTAGAGCTCGATGCACCGCGGCAAAGTCGTTGGAGGTGACAACCGGAGGGGCTCCATACGCAAACGTCACCTGAGAGATCACATTCTGGCCCTCGTTCTCCACCCTGTTCCGCACTGTCCCGGCGCCGAGCCCTCCCGATCCGACCATCGAGAAGCGCTGCCCGCTGAGAGCTTGCCATGTCATAGCGGCCTGCTTGCCAGAGATGGCAAGCGAATAGCTTCGCCCGCTGGCATCCGTCCATTTGAGCTTGCTCTTGGTTGCGGCAAAAGGAGCTGGCAACACCAATACCACAGGGTGCCCGGATAGGTGGGGGGCGACAGTGCGGAACCAGGTAGGGAGGACGATCGGCTCGACCGTGAAGGGGATGCCTTGGGCCACGTAGGCAGCTGGCGGGGCGATGGCGACCGCGGCCACGATCAGACCGCTTACTGCACCCGGCCACCGTCGAGACAGGTACTTCCACTGCTCAGACCTTGTGCTAGCCGATCGACCCGCACCCTGTCCCGAGCTGGCGTTGACGGCGGTCCGTGTGTTGTCCACGATGACACCCAACAGGACGGCGACGGCCAGGTAGGCGAAGAGCACGAAGTGGAGCGGCACGATGTCCTTCAAGACCGGGGACGACCCCAGCCAGGGTCCCGACGTAACAAGGAACAGGGAGAAGATGGCAAGTTGTCCGAAGAGCCAGAGGAGTCGTTGCCTTCTCCATGCAACGATTCCCGCAAGGCACACGACTATCACTCCAATTCCGAAGTATTGGGAGGAGAGGATCGGGCCTTGATAGCCGCCCACGAGCCGGAAGTATGCCGAACTGAAGGCACCATTGGCCGAGGGCTTGCTCGGAAGGAATAACCTCTGTGCTGTACCGCCGAATATGCCCAGGCGTAGGCCGGGGTGGACGGTGCTGGCGTAGTGGGCCGGTCCGGCCAGAGTGGACCAGACCGGATAGGCGAGGAGCAGGCAAGTGGCTACCGCCGCAGTCACGCAACCAAACAACGCAGGTCGCGCATGCATCCTCAGCGTCACAGGATCCCGTCGGCCGACATCGATGATGATCAGGATGACGCCGATCGCCACTTCGACGAGCATCAGGATCAGGACCTCGGCTCCGACCAGGAACTGCAGGCTGAAGAGCAACCCAAGAACGATCCCGGTGAGCCTCGGACTCCGGCGTTGTCTTATGAGCAACTCGTCGAGGCAGATGACCACCAATGGTGGGATGGCGACGAATGTCAGATCGATATGGGCCGAGGCGAGATTGTTCAGCACGAATGGTGAGAACCCGTAGAACAGCCCCGCGGCGAACGCGGCCGGCATCCAGGAGACCCATCGGCGCATCAGTGCGAACATGGCGAGTGCAGACAGGACCGGGATAACGGTTAGGCCAACGTTGAGCGCGGCAATCGAACCAACTAGCCAGGTCAATGGAGCTAGGACGACACCGAAGGAGGCGAAGATGAGGCTGATCCCGGCGGGGTGGCCAATGGCCGTGGAGAATAACGGATTGAGGCCGTGCGAGATCGCATATGCCGGCCAGAAGGTAAACCAGATGGTCGGAGATGAATCTCCGCACCCGCAGGTCGTTACCGCCGAAGGGTGACCAGTCCATACGTGAGCCCAGATGATCACCGACAGGGCGAGATAGAGGGCACCGGCGACCAGATACGGGTAGACCGGGCAACCGGAACTCTGGCCGTCGGACGCTCCAGAGGCAAGATCCTCAGTGGGGGAATGTGCCACACGGTCTCCGCTCATGGGAGAAACCTCGGCGACGTCCGTGCCCTCTGCCTTCATCGGACGGTCTGAATCCATGACCGGCTGAGTCTAGCCCTGATCATTCACGAGCCCGCCTGACCTGACCTGCCCGCGTCCGCGGAAAAGCCCTCCGCACAAGGGAAACTGGAGTTCTCGAGACAACAGTTACCAAGCAACAGGAGGGCACTTCCAAAGTGAACGGTATCAGCGCGTCCCACGTGATTGTTGAACCCGGCGGGACGGGCGTGGTGGCCCACGTCGGACTCCACGCTCTTGGCTCCTTTGCCGACCGATTGGGCCCGGGTGATGCACTCTCTGCCCGGATCCCGCTGACCGGCGAGCGACTCCCCGTTCACGACCGCGGCAAGGTCCTCGTGCACACCACCCTGATGTTGGCCGGGGGTGGGGAGAGCTGTGCGGACATCGAACACCTGCGTCTGCAGTCCGACCTGTTCGGGTCGGTGCCGTCGGACTCGACGGTCTTCCGCACTTTCCACCAGTTGGATGCGAGGACTCGGGCCGGGATCGCCGAGGCCGTGGCCGAGCTGCGGGCCAAGGTGTGGTCCCGGACGTCGGTGACGACCGGTTCGTCGCCGGTGATCCTCGACATCGACGCCTCGCTCGTCGAGATCCACACCGACGGCAAGCAGCAGGCGGCGCCCACCTACAAGGGCGGGTTCGGGTTCCATCCGATGTTCTGCTTCGTCGACACCACCGGCGAAGTGCTGTCCGGTGTGCTGCGCCCGGGCAACGCCGGAGCCAACACGGTCTCTGATCACGTGGAGGTTCTGGACCAGGCCATCGCCCAACTCCCCGCCGCGATCGCCACGGGACACCGGAGTGGTGACGACGCTTCGTTGGCGAACAGGACCGTCGTGGTCCGAGCCGACTCGGCCGGGTGCACCGAGGGGTTCTTGGCGGGGTGTCGGGCCCGCAACGTCCACTTCTTCGTCACCGCACGGTCGAATCCCCAGGTAACAGCGGCAGTCTGTGACGCCATCGGCATCGAGACCGTCTGGGAACCGGCGCTCACCCAAGCCTGCGAGCCTCGCCAAGGTGCTGCAGTGTGCGAGCTCACCTCGCTGATCGCCGACGACAAGTTGCCCGAGGGCACGCGTCTGATCGTGCGTCGCGAGCCACTCCACCCCGGAGCCCAACGCAGCCTGTTTCCGAGTCTGGACTTCCGCTACTGGGGCTTCTACACCGACGCGGAAGGAACCCCTGTCGAACTGGACGCCACCATGCGGGCCCATGCCCACGTCGAACAGCACATCCAGCGGCTGAAGGACTCGGGGCTCTGTCGGATGCCGTTCACCAGCTTCGAGGCCAACGCCACCTGGATGATGAACGTTGCCATGAGTGCGGACCTGGTGCGCTGGTTCCAGCTGCTGTGTTTCGACGGACCGTGGGTCGACGCCCGGCCAAAGGCCATGCGGTGGGGGCATCTTCCATGCCCCGGGACGGCTGATCCGCAGATCACGCCAACGGGTGGTTCGCGTCATCGACGGCTGGCACGGCACGGATGCGTTGCTCGAGGCCCACCAACGCACCGCGCTCATCACCTGAGCACCATCACCGCCCTGCAAGACGGCACCAGCTTGACGACGCGCGCCCCGAGCGACCCTCCGGGTCATTCCGGACCACCGGAAATGGCTGCAGTGCCGGTGGATTGATCGCCGAGAACGCCAAATCATCCGATGGCCCGGTCAGGCTGCCCGATTCATTGCCTCACGCAAAATCTCCGGATCAGGGTTAGGTGTGCCATTCGGGACGATGGGGCGCACTTACCCCGATTTGCGGCGCGAACGGTGTGAGTGATTCCAACCGGATGCCGGATCCGAGGTGACGCGTAACCAGATCGTCTGAATCGGCGACATCGTTGCGTCCTCTCCGCTGATAGACAAGTCAGGTGGAGACCATTGGACGATGATGGACGACCCGGGAACTCGTGACTGAACCGACTGAAGGAGGCATCGGCTCCAAGGTCTTGAAGCGTATTCCGGTCGGCCTGGTCGTTCCCGCTCTCGCCTGGCAGTTTCGGTACCTCGAGCCTGAACTGGGCCGGCTCGACGAACTCGTCTCCAGTGATCGCGGCGCGGTCGACGTTGGGGTGTGGTGGGGTCCATGGACATGGTGGCTGGCCCGCCGTGTACCGAAGGTCGATTCGTTCGAGCCGAACCTCGAACTCGTGGCACGTCTGAAAACGGTGATGCCACAAAATGTCACCCTCCACCCGGTGGCGCTCAGCGACCGGATGGGTGAAGCCGAACTCTGGGTGCCTTCTGGGGGAGCGGGCACGGAAGGTCGCGGCTCACTGGAGCCGGCGGTGCGAAACGAATCCGGATGGAGGCAGCAACCGGCGGTCACTTGCCGATTGGACGATTTCCGACTCGGGGATGTCGGCTTCGTGAAGATCGACGTGGAAGGGCACGAGTTCGCCGTTTTGCGGGGCGCGGCCAAATTGCTCGAGTTGGAGCGTCCGAATGTGATGGTCGAGATCGAACTGCGCCCGGACAGGCCGGGCTCGCTCGACGCCATCATCGAGTTCTTCGGCGACCACTCCTACCGTGGTGAATTCCTGCACAAAGGTCGTTGGCGTCCGATCGGTGAGCTGGATCGCCGATCGACACGACGGATTGCGACCCGCGTCGCGAGGCACGGGTACGTGACGAATCTCCTCCTGTACAGCCGACGGTACATTCACAACTTCGTCTTCAGACCCGCTTGACCGGCCCTACCGAGGTTTACGCCCCGAGGCGTCCGGTTCCCTGTGTCCTACCTCAGCCTGCGACCCACGGCCCGCACGCGCGTCCGCCCGTCGGCGGCCATGGCTTGTATCCACGCCTTCGTCGGGTTGACCGGGACCGGAGGCACATCGGGGCATGCGCCCGAGCGACGCTGCTCGTAGAGGGAAATGGCCGGTCCGACGAGTGCGTCCGATCCGACCTCCGGCATCGCCGCACGGGTGGAGACGATGGCCGCCAGTCGTGCGTAGTGTGCTTCCTCGGTGCGACGGTCGGTGAAGGTCGGCGCCCTGGCCACCATGAAGTTATCGTGCCAATTGAATCCCGTCATGCGCGGATCGGGCGGACGGTCCTCCATCGCGTGCTCGAGCAGGTCGAGGCCCACGTACGCGCAGGCAGCCGGCCACGCGTCCGGGTAGAAGCGCCAGCAGTCGAACGGATATCGGTGCACGGCGCCGCCACCTGGGGCGACGATGGCCGCCAAGCCGCCCGGTACCAGCACACGCGCCACCTCGGCGAGGCTGATCCAGAAGTAGGGATTGTGCTCGAAGGCCTGGCCCGAGATCACCACGTCGAAGCTCTGGCTGGGGATCTCCTGCCAGTCGAACGTGTCGTGCGGCACGAGATCCACATTCGGCCCCTGGGCGATGTCCAGCCCGGTGAACGAGTACCGCTCCCCGGCGAAGAGAGGCCGATAGGTGTCCTGCTCCTCGTGGGCCATGGAACCTACGTCCAGCACCGACAGGACGGGCTTGGGGGATGGCTCCAGGTAGGCGTCCCGGAATGCCCGGACCTTCTCGAAGCTCGACGCGTGCACGGTGGGCCGGTCGGATCAGTTAGGGCCGGAGCGTGCTGAACGCCGATCGGTCGGCGACGGCGCCTTGCAACGTGGTCCCGTTGGTTCCGTGGTGCGTCGCTTCGTGCTTGTCATCGGTGACCGACCACCCGTCCCTACTGCTCGGGCCGCGGACAGCCGTCCGGGCGCTGCAACCCTAGCCTTGGCCGGCGCAGGCTGAAAGTGGGCATGAGGTCGCAGAGACCCGCCAGATTGGCTACCCTCCGCAGCATGAGTACAGCAAAGCGCGTCGCAGTCGTCGTCCTGGTCATTGTCGGCATCGTGGCCGCCGTCTACGCATTCGAGTATCTGACGGTGGGGATCCACGCGCTGCCGGCATGGGTACCCGGCAAGCACAAAGGGAAGCGGGGTCACTACCATAAGTACGGCGCGATCTTGGCCGTCGTGGCGCTCGCCTGCTTCGCCAGCGCCGGGTATATCGCGTACCGGGCACGGGGCAAGAACGGTGCCTCCGGTACGGATTCGTCGGCTCCGACCTCCGCCCCTGGTGCCGGTACCTCCGGTGGGGACGCAACTTCGCTCCTCGGTGGTGGGGACGTCCCCCAGGCGGAGTAGGTCGTCTCGGCACGTTCCGAAACGAGCATCGACCGGGTGGGGGTGTCCCTCAGCCGACATCGCTCCACAGGACGGCCGGGCGGATTCCCCAGGCCACCTGACGTGCCAACGCGGCGCTGACGATGGGCAGGTCTGCCGCGTGGGTGACCCCGACCAGCTCGGTTTCGGTGGTGAGGACGCGGACCGGTAGGCCTGTGGCCTCGGCCACCATGGTCGAGATCACCTCGGGCAGCAGTACCTCGGCCTTCGGGACCTCGCCGCCGGCCGCCACCTGGGCCAGCAGCGCCTCCTCATTGAGGCCTGACCCGTCCATGGTCGTGTGGAACACCTTCCAGATGTCGGACTGGAACCCCCACAAGTTCACCGAGGCCGGCGCATCGCCGGACAGGTGCCGGGGCTCGAGGCCGTCGTCGGAGACGAACCCGCCGGACGACCCGTCGGTGTGGACCTGGCGGCGCTCGTCGAGCGATGCGAGCAGACCGGTGCTCCCCACCGTGCAGATCCCCCGGGTGACCGGGTCGTCGGTGGCCACCGTGTTGTGGAGTTGGTAGGCGACCAGCGCGTGTTCGGCGGCGGACGACGTGAGCTGGTCGACCAGCATGCCCATCGCCGCCTCGCCGTAGACGTCGTCGGCGTTGGACACGGCGAACGATCCGGCCCCACCCAGTGCTTCCTCGGCGGCCAGCACGGCGTGCACGGTGCCGAGCGGGAGCCGCTGCTCGGTGAAGGCCACATCCACCGTTCTCGGCCAGCACTGCTGCACGTGGTAGCGGATGGCCGGACCCGTCTCGGGATGGAGGACGAGCGCGATGCGACCGAATCCGGCCCGCACGGCATCGCTCGCCAGGAGGTCGAGGACGGCTTCGCCGTGGGGTCCGATGGGGGCGAGTGGCTTGCAGCCGCCGTAGCGGCGGGCCATGCCGGCAGCGAGGACGACGAGCGAGGGCGCGCCAGCAGAAGGTTCCGTCATACCCATAGCATCGGAACTCAGCCGCCCCACTTGAGGACTGCACTGGCCCAGGTCATGCCTCCACCGAACCCGGTGAGGAGCACGTGCTGGCCCGGCTGCAGTCGGCCGGTGTCGAGCGCGTCGGCCAGGGCCAACGGGATCGACGCCGACGAGGTGTTGCCGTAGCGGTCGATGACCACCACCGCCTTCTCCTCGGGGATCCCCAGGCGCTGGCAGGCAGCGCTGATGATCCGCAGGTTGGCCTGGTGGGGCACGACGACGTCGATCTGGTCCGGGGTGAGACCGGCCTCGGCGATCGCCTGCTGCGACGATTCGACCACCACGGCCACCGCCTTGCGGAAGATCTCCTTGCCGTTCATGTAGAGGTAGCCGCCGTGGTCGCACTTGAGCAGGTGGCGCAGCGACCCGTCGGACCCCAGCTTGAAGCTCAGCAGCTGGCCGGGGCCGTCGACGGCCTCGAGCACCACCGCACCGGCGCCGTCGCCCACCAGGATCGAGACCGAGCGTTCGTCCCAGTCGGTGATCTTGGAGAGGGTCTCGGACCCGATGACCAGTAGCCGTTCGGCACCGATGGCCAACATCCCGTGGGCGACGGTCAGGGCGTAGACGAAGCCGGAGCACGCGGCGTTGACGTCGAAGGCGCCCCCTGTGACGCCGATCCCGTCCTGCACGGTGGCCGACGTGCCCGGAACGATCTGGTCGGGGGTGGTCGTGGCCAGGATGACCGCGTCGATCTCGTCGGGTCGGCGCCCGGCCTTGGCCAGGGCGGCCAGGCCCGCCTCGATGGCCAGGCCCGAGGTGGTGCCGCCGATCCGGCGCTCCCGGATGCCGGTCCGCTCCTGAATCCAGGCGTCGTTGGTGTCGAGGGTCAGGGACAGGTCTTCGTTGGTGACGACCTTGTCGGGCACGGCGATGCCGTGACCGGTGATGACGCCTCCGCGGCCGATCATGGCTCAGCCCGCCTCGAGGACATGGATGCCGATGAACGCCGCGTCGGTGGTGCCTGCATGGGACCCGATCATGCCACCCGTATTGGCGGCCACCGCCAACCGGGCCCCCTCGACCTGGCGAGGACCGGCCTCGTCGCGGAGCTGGGCGGCGAGCTCGACCACCTGGGCGATGCCGGTGGCCCCCAGGGGGTGCCCCCGGCTGACCAGGCCGCCGCTGGTGTTGACGGTCACCCCCGCGCCCCCGATGGTGGTGTCGCCGGCGGCGGTGGCGGCCCCGGCGTCACCGGGCTTGTAGAACCCGAGTGACTCCAGCGCGCAGATCTCCTCGGCGCTCGTGGCATCGTGCAGCTCGACGACGTCGACGTCGGCCGGGTCGACCCCTGACGCGTCCCATGCCGCGGCGGCCGTCTCGGCCAGGCGGTCGTGATAGTCGAGGTCGCCGTTGCCCGATCGCACCGTGCTGGCGCGGATCCTCGGTGCCCGGTTCCTGGATTCGAGGGTCAGCACGACGGCGGCGGCCCCGTCGGTGAACGACGAGCACATGAGTCGGGTCAGCGGCGGCACGATGGAAGAGGAGTCCAGCACTTCGGCCAGGGTCACCTCGCTCTGGAACTGTGCGTTGGGATTGAGCGAACCGTGCCTGCGGGCCTTGACCGCCGCCGCGCCGATCTGCTCGACCGTAGTGCCCCAGGCCTCCATGTGCTCGAGGGTCCACTTGGCGTTGAGGGCCATCAGCACCGAGCCCGACGGGTTCTCCCAATAATGGTGCATGAACGTCCGGTCGACTTCGGGGACGCCGTCCTCGATGCCGGCCAGGGTCTCGATCCGGTGGCCTGTCCACATCTTCTCGACCCCGACGGCCAGCACCGTCCCGGCCCCGCCGAGGGTGGCCAGGGTCGCCAGGTGCAGGGCCGAAGCCCCGCCGGCGCACGAGTTGTCGACGTTGATGATCCCGGCGTGGCGGAGGCCTGCGTCCAGCAGGAAGCTCTGGCCGCGGATGCAGGCCTGGTCCAGCAGGCGCCCCGCGGTGGCATTCCCGAAGACCACCAGGTCGACCTGGTCCGGGGTCAGCCCGGCGTCAGCCAACGCATCGGCCACGACGTGGTGGGACATGCCCTCGATGGTCAGGTCGCGGCGCTGCATGGGGGTGGTGGCGGTGCCGACGATGTGCGCGGTGCGGTCCATGGGTCCTCGTCTCTGCCGGTCAGCGATCGGTGGGGACGCCGGCGGCGGGCAGGGCCGCCATCAGGCGTGCGAACTGGTCGATGGGCCGGTCGTCGGTCACATAGATGGCCACGTGTTCCGCACCGACCCGGCGGTACTCGGCCACCCGGGCCGCCACCTCGTCGGCCGTCCCGGTGACCAGTTGGCGCTCGAAGGCCTTGGGCGTGATCCCGTAGAGGGAGCCCATCCAGCCCGTGCCGCGGGTGGCGCCCCGGTCGCGGTCGTCGTCGATCGACACGAACAGGACCACGGCCGGGGTGACCGAGTCCGGAGGCCGGCCCGAGGCGTCGATCTCCTTGCCGAGGCGCTCGACGGCGTCGCCGTACTGGTCGACGCCCAGGAACAGGGGCATCCAGCCGTCGGCCCGATGNNGGCGGTGTCGAGGTCGTGGCCCCGCGAGTGGTAGGCCGCGCCGACCTGCTCGTACTCGCCGGGATGGATGCCGACACCCACGCCCAGGATCATCCGGCCCCGGCTGAGGGTCTGGAGGGTGGCGGCCTGCTTGGCCACGGCCACGGCCCGACGGAGGGGGAGCTGGATCACGCACGACCCGAGCGCCACGCGCTCGGTCGCCGTGGCCGCCACCGTCAGGACGACCATGCACTCCAGGCACGGTCCGTGCCAGAAGAGGTGGTCACACGCCCACAGGGCTCCGGCTCCGGTCGCCTCGGCCCGTCGGCAGATCTCGGCCAGCTCGGCCAGCGGATCGCCCATCGGCGGGGTGCCGTCGACCGGTTGGGCCCAGGCCGGGACGGTGTCCTGGACGAAGGTCGGCAGGATGAGTCCGATGGCCCCGAGAGGCTCGGCTGGTCGTACCGGGGGCACACCGCATGGTACCCCCGGGCCCTCGTGGTCGTGGCCATCGCCGCGCCCGTGGAACGTCCGCTCGCCCGGTCGGGAGTCGTCGGCGTACGGAGTGACCCGCCGACGCGGCAGAATGGGGGTCGGTGGGACATACCTCCCGCCCGTGGCGGTCCCTCGCCGGATGGTCGGGGCCGATGGAAGGACGTATCTTGTGGACTCCGACGTAACCCAGCCGGCCGAGGCCCAGGACCCGCCGGTCGCGGACACCGCACCCGTCGATCTCACCGACGAGGAGCGGGGCGCCCGCCTGGCCGCGCTCAACTCGATCATCGAACTGATGCGCCCCGCCGTGCAGGCCGACGGCGGTGACCTGGCCCTGATCAGCGCCGACGTGGTCAGCGGCGTGGTCGAGGTGCAGCTCCAGGGCGCGTGCAGTTCGTGCGCCGTCAGTGCGTCCACCCTGCAGGGCGGCGTGGACCGCATCCTGAGGGATCGCCTCGACTGGGTGACCGAGGTCCTCGGCGGCGTGGACGACTCCGTCGACCCCTTCGTGAGCGAGTCCATGGGCCGCGGCGGGTACGTCCCGAGCTTCTGACCCACCCAGGCCGGGGCCACCCGGCCCGGCCCGGTGCCGTACGATCGTCCGATCGTGGGCCAGCACTCCGACCAGGGCGCCCTTGCCCCACCGGTGCCCCGACACCGTCACGCCGTACTCCCAGCCAGGTCCGGCGCCCCCCTGTTCCCCTCCGGGCGGAGCCTCACCGTCTTGGCTTTCCTGGTCGTGGCCGTCCCGTTCGTGGTCGCCCTGGTGCGGCTCCTTGCCGCACCCACGGCACACCTGACCCTTCCCGACGACCTCGCCCTGATCGATCTCCACACCCGCCGGGCCCTGGCCTGGCAACAGCAGCTCGGGGTGTTCGACCACAACAACTGGAACCACCCGGGACCGACCTACTTCTACGCGTTGTCCCTCGTCTACCGGGCCCTCGGCTCGGGCACCCGGTCGCTGTTCGTAGGGGCCACCCTCTTGAACGGGCTGGCCGCCGCGGTCTGTGTGGCCGTCGTCCGGCGACGCACCACTCCGGGGCGTGCCCTGTGGGCCGCGGTGTGGATCGGCGTGCTGGGCATCGTCCTGGCCGCCGCCGGTCCGGCGTCGACCACCTACTCGGAGTCGGTGCTCGGGGCGCTGGTCAGCCCGTGGAACCCGACGGTCGTCCTCTTCCCCCTCCTCTTGACCCTGCTCCTCTGCGCGGGCGCCGTCGACCGGTCCGGTGTGTCGCTGGTCGGGGCCCTGTTGGTCGCCTCGTTCGTCGTCCAGACCGACATCTCGACCCTGCCCGTGGCGGCGGCCCTGGTGGCCGTGGCCGCCATCGTGTGGTCGGTCGCGCTCGTCAGGGCCGGGCGGCGATCGGGTGACCCGGCGGGCGGGCACCGTGGGCACGGGACGGTGCTGGCCGTGGCCGGATTCGTCGCCCTGGTCGTCCTGTGGTTGCCGCCGCTGATCCAGCAGTGGACGAACCACCCGGGCAACCTGACCCTCATCTGGCGGTTCTTCACCGCGTCCCACCCCGGTCAGTCGCTGTCCGCTTCGTTGTGGTCGGTGGCCGCCGCCGGTGCCGTGGTCGTGGTCGGACCCGGCGAGGTGATGCGGTCGATCCTCGGGGGCACCCCTGCCCACGCCGCCCTGTCCGTCGGCGTCTCGCTCCTGACCGTGGCCGCCGCCGCCGTCACCGTGGGTGTAGCGGCTCGGGAACGGGCCCGGTTCGCGGCGGGCATCGGGGTGATGGTCCTCGTCGGCTCGATTGCCTCGGTGGTGGCCGTTGCCCATGTGGTCGGCTTCGTCTTCGGCTACCTGGTGCTGTGGGTCGTCGTGCTGCCCATCGCCGCCCTGATCGGGATCGGCATGGTCCAGCTACCGGTTCCCGCCGTGCGGGTGGGGGCCGTGCGGGTGGGGCTCTGCGCGCTCGGCATCGTCACCGGGGTGATCCTGTGCGTCCGGGTGCTGGCCATCCCGCCGCTGGCCCAGGCCGCCGATCCTCACGTCGGACGATTGGCCGCACTGGTCGAGCCGCACCTGGTGCCCGGGGGTCGGGTGATGGTCGGCGACGCCGGGGCCGGTACGACCGGCACCCAATTGCTCGACACCGAGGAGTTCATCGGCCTGGTCAACGTGCTCGACCAGCGGGGCCGGCATCCCACCGTCAACGCCTTCTGGAGGGCCGAGTTCGGGCCCGGCTACCTGTCCGACGGGCACGAGGACCGGGTCGTGGGTCTGTCCACCTGGTCGCCGGCATCGCCAGGCCGTCCCGGCTACGTCGGCCGGGTCGGGGATATGGCGGTGACGGTCACCGACCGGAGCGGAGCCGTCGTGCCGGTCGCCCGCTGAGTCCCCCGCCGGTCAGCGGGGCGCAGTCGTCGGCGTGACCGCGGCGGCGGCCCGGGCCGCGGCCCCCAGGCGGGCCGACAGGTCGAGCAGCCACGGCGAGATGAGCTTGGCCCCGGCCGGGGTCACATGGATCCCGTCGGCGAAGCGCACCACCTGCCCGTCCACCGTGGTAGTGAAGTGGCCCTGGGGATCGAGCCTGGCGTTGACGTCGGCCACCACCACCCGGCCGTTCGATCGGGCCGCCACCTGGCGGAGGAGCGCGTTGTACCGATTGACCCGGGCCGGATCGTCCTCCGGCCATCCCTGACCGTTGCCCTGTTCCTGCTGCCGGTAGTACGGCGCAGTCAGCAGCACCACGGTGGCACCGGTCGAGCCGAGGACCGACGTGGCCCGTGCCAGGTCCGCGGTCTCCTTGTTGTCGAGGGCCGACGAACCGATGTGGACCCAGGTGCCGCCGATCAGCTGGTCCCGCACCTCGTATTCGCCTTCGGCCAGCAGGACCACGTCCGGGTGGAACGTGTCCACGTCGGCCTGCCAACGCACGAGCTGAGTAGCGCAGGGGACAGGGACCTGCCCGCCGCGCTCGCCGACGCGCCCGGCCACATACGTCCCGTGAAAGAGCGTGGTGTCGACCGACAGGCCGCACCCGAACACGCCGTCGCCCTGGTAGAAGACACCGTGGGCCGTCGAGTCCGGACCCAGTCCGAACCCGAGGAAGCTGGCCTCGGAGTCTCCGACCAGCAGCATCCGGACGGGCCCGCCCGTCCCGGCCGCCACCGGGGTGACGATGGCCGAGGTGCCGGGGTCGCCGCCGGGCGCCGTCCCGTGGGTGACGGACGCACCGGTCCCGGGCGGGACGGCGGTGACGGGCGTGGTGGCTCCGGCTGTGGCGGCCACCACCAGTACGGCCGTCCCTCCGACGGCGAGTGGCGCGGCCACCCAGCCCCGCCAGCCCCGCAGCACGCCCCGGCGGACCGGCATCTCCAGGAAGTGGAACGACAGGGCGGCCACCGCGCCCGACAGTCCGACCCGGACGAGGAACAGGGGCCAGCCGACCAGGCCCGTCCGTTGGTGGTCGACCACTACGAAGATCGGCCAGTGGAAGAGGTAGAGACCGTAGGAGATGGCGCCCACGTAGCGGACAGGACGCAGGCTGAGGAGGCGGGACCACGGGCTGGCGGGCACCAGCGCCACACAGGCGATGACCCCGGCCGTGGCCAGTGCCACCACGGTGAACCCGCCCCGGTAGATCCAGGCGGTGGCGCTCGAGTCGACCACCGCCAGCCACACCACGACCACGAGCCCGGTCCCGCCGGTCACGACCAGCGCCGCCGTGGCCGCGGCCGACAGGCGGAAGGGCCGGACGAGGGATGTGGTGGTGACCGGGCCCGATCGCCGACGGGGGAGGGGGTGGGCGACCACGATGGCCAGGGCCGCCCCGATCAGCAGGGCCTGGGCCCGGGTGTCGGTGCCGTAGTAGGCGCGGCTCTCGCCCGAGCCGTCGCCGAAGACGACGGCCATGGCCACTGCGCTGGCCGCCGCTCCGGCCACCGTCAGTACGAGGAGGGCCCGCAACGAGCGGGTCCACGTCAACACACCGAGGACCACCAGCGGCCACACCAGGTAGAACTGCTCCTCGATCGAGAGCGACCAGGTGTGCAGCAGCGGGCGCGGGGTGTTGAGGGCGGCGAAGTAGCCCTGGCCCTCCGACGCCAGGTGCCAATTGTTCACATACGCCAAGGTGGCCAGGGCGTCGGCGCGCAGCTGGCCGAGGGTGTCCGTCGGGGCCGCCAGGACGGCGTACAGGCCGATGCCGATCAGCATCACCAGGAGGGCCGGCACCAGGCGACGGACCCGGTGGCCCCAGAAGCGGGCCAGCCCGATGCCGGCGTTCTGGCGGAACTCGGACACCAGCAGGCCGGTGATCAGGAATCCCGACAGGACGAAGAAGACGTCGACCCCGAAGAACCCCCCGCCGGCCCACGAGAACCCCCCGTGAAAGAAGAGGACCAGGACGATGCCGAGCGCCCGGATCCCGTCGAGCGCCGGGATCCTCCCGAGATGGGGCTCAGGGGCGGCCGCGGTGTCCATGGACGCCGACTCCGGCGCCTCCGTTCGGGCCAAACCGGCTGTGCCGCGGCCCTCCACAGCAGTTCCCACGCCCGGATCGTAGCCCTCCGCCCCTGGTGGCCCGGGGCGGGTGTCGCCTGGGTCAGCTGGCGCCCTTGGAGGCGGCCGAGCGCTGCCGCCACTTCATCAGGGGCCGCTCGATGAGGAACCAGCTGGCGATGGCGATGGCGAAGATGATGGCCAGGCGGACCAGCTCGTTGGGCCAGAACGCCCACCCGGTGTTGCTCTGCTGCACGGCCAGGTAGACGGGAAAGTGGACGAGGTACACGGTGTAGGAGAGGTCGCCGATGAAGACCAGGACCCCGAGCCCCACGAACTTGGAACCCAGGCTGCCCGGGCACACCACGAAGTAAGTGATGATCACCGCCGAGGCGATGGTGGTGAGGGGCAGCCACCACACGGCCAGGGTCTCGGTGAACAGGGGTGCCTCCAGGAGGATCCAGCACAGGAAGACCGCCGCCGCCGCCGCAGCCAAGGTCACCAGGCCCCGGGCCCACCGGGCCCACCCGTGGAGGAACCCGTCGGCGGCCAGGAGGCCGAGCAGGCACCCGAGGAAGAGCGCATCGGCCCGGGAGTCGAAGGCGTAGTAGACGCGCACGAACACGGCGGGGTGGAAGTGGTGGCCGTGGTAGACGAGCCAGAGGCGGTCGGCCGTCGAGGCCAGCATCCCGACGATGGCGAAGCCGTAGGCGAGGCGTCGCTTGCCGGCGGCCACCGCGGCCACCATGGCGATCGACCACAGGATGTAGAACTGCTCCTCGATCGAGAGCGACCAGGTCTGGGCCAGGTAGCCGAAGAAGGGGGCGTGACCGAAGGCCTGGCGGTAGTCGGCGTAGTAGAAGAGCGCGGCGAAGCTGTCCCCCCACAGCCGCTGGGCGGCGTCGGCAACGTGCACGAAGTGGGCGTAGATGGCGAGCAGGCCCACGGTCAGCAGCAGCGGGGGGACCAGGCGGACCCCGCGCCGGGCGTAGAACGCGCCGAGGCTGATCCGTCCGTTGCGTAGGCCTTCACCAGCCAGCATGGCGGTGATGAGGAAGCCCGACAGCACGAAGAACACCTGGAGGGCCACCCAGGTGCCGGGCAGGGTCTTGAAATTCGAGTGGTAAGTCAGCACCGTGAACAGGGCCAGGGCCCGGATACCGGTCAGCGGTGGCCGGTTTCCGAGGTGGAACCGGTAGGGCTCGGGCGCAGGGGACCCGTCGGTGCCCACTTCGCCGTCGATGGAAGGTGGGGTGCCCTCGGCCACGGCCACCGTGGCGGGGGAGGTCGTGTCGTCCCCGTCGGCCACCGTCGGACTACCCGGGCCAGACGGGCCAGGGGGTCCGGGCGCAGGGTGGGGCCCCGGCTCGTCGACCGTGTGTCCGCATCGCGAGGATGGTACCCCAGCCCCCTCGGAGCTCGGCGGGTTCCGGCCCACCCGTCGGCTCCCGGACGCCGGGCTGTGGGGCGGCTCCACTACCATCACCGCCATCGCACACCAGGGGGACACCGTGGCCACGGCCGGGACCGCACCGGGTGATCCCGACGCCGTTCCGGTGCCCGCCGCTCGGTCGGCGGACGGCCGCGGCATCCGGAGCTGGTGGCCGCTGCTGGTGCCCCTCATAATTGTCCTGATCGGTGCCTGGACCTACCGGTGGGTCGACGAGGACGCCTTCATCAACTTCCGGATCGTCCACAACCTGCTGACCGGCCACGGTCCGGTCTTCAACGTGGGCGAGCGGGTGGAGGTCTCGTCCGACCCGTTGTGGCTGTGCCTCCTGACCATCGTCCACGGTGTGGTCCCGGTGTCGCTCGAGTGGACCTCGGTGGTACTCGGCCTCGTCTGCACGGCCGGCGCCTTCGTGGCCGGCGGCGTGGCCGTGGCCCGACTCGGGGCCCGTCACGACGAGGGCACCGTCCTCCCGCTCGGACTGCTGATGGTCTCGGTGGTGGCCGGGGTCTGGGAGTTCGCCACCTCGGGTCTCGAGATGTCCATGGTCTTCCTGTGGCTGGGGGTCTCGTTCCTCTTGTTGGTGCGCGTCGAGGCCCGCCGGAAGGGCGCGGTACCGGCGGCCGTTGTCCTCGGCCTCGGCAGCCTCATCCGTCCCGAGTTGGCCATCGGCGCCATCGTGTTTACCGCCGCCCTCGTGGCCGTGGTGGCCGCACCGGGGTGGGGGAGCGACCGGGCACGGCTCCGGCGGTGCACGGCCACGGTGGCTGCTGCGGTGGCGGTGCCGCTGGCCTACGAGTTGTTCCGCATGGCTTACTACGCCCTCCTCGTTCCTTCGACGGCCCTGGCCAAGGCGGCGGCGTCGTCGTGGTGGTCGCAGGGTGCCACCTACCTGTGGAACTTCGTGGCGCCGTACACCTTGTGGCTGCCGCTCGGCCTGGCCGCGGTCGTTCTCGTGCTGCGCCTGCCTCGATGGTGGCGGGCCGGCGACCGGCTCGGGGTACTGGTGCTGTGCACCCCGATCGTCGTCGGCGTCGTCGACCTCCTGTACGTGGTCGAGGTCGGGGGCGACTACATGCACGCCCGACTGCTTCTGCCCGCCTTCTTCGCCGTGAGCCTGCCGGTCTACGTCGGGGTGCGGTCACTGCGTGGCGCCATGGTGGTGCCGGCCCTGGGCATCGCCGTGTGGTCGGTGGTCTGCCTCGGCTGGCTGCGGTTCGTCCCGCCCACCATCGCCGGCCTCACCCCCCAGACGGTCTTCATCTCCAACGAGCGCGACAGCTGGATCAGCGCCACCGGCAACGCCCACCCGGTGACGGCCGCCGACTACGCCCGGGCCCTGTCGGGCCGGGCCGGGGCCCTGCTCGCCCGGATGTCCCATCAGGTGCCGCCCGGTCGCCAGCGCCTACTGGTCATCACCGACCCGTTCGCCCCCATCGACCCGGCGTCCGCCCGTCCGGCCCGGTCACCCCTGCCGTTCACGCTGGCCGTGAACCTGCCGGCCATCGGGGTCATCGGCTATCTGGCCGGCCCCGACGTCTACGTGTACGACTCGTACTCGCTGGCCAATCCGATCGGCAGCCACACCACCGTGGCCCACCACGCCCGGCCGGGTCACGAGAAGCTGATCGGACCGTCGTGGATGCTGGCCCGATTCGGCGTGCCCGGGGCGACGGCGGTGCCCGGTGGACCGCCGGCAGCAGCCGTGGCCGCCGCCCGCCGGGCCCTGGACTGCGACCCGCTGGCCGCCTACCTGCGCGCCGTCACCTCGCCGTGGACGCCGGCGCAGGCCATGGCCAACATCGGCAACAGCTTCTCGTTCACCACCATGAGCTTCAGCCCCGACCCGACCGTGGCCGTGGTGCAGCTGTGCGGCCCCCGGATCGCCCGGTCGTGAGTCGGGCCCGCACCACCGTGCCCGGCGCCCGAGGTGCGGAGGAGGGGCCGCCGTCAGGTGCGGGGGGCGCCCGGGCCCTGGTCGCCGCGGCCGGCGCCTACCTGGTGCTCGGCACGACGCTGTGGTGGGGCGTGTGGTCGACGCACCCGACAGGGGTGACCACCTGCGGCTGTGGCGATGCCGCCCGATTCCTCTGGTACATCCGGTGGCCGGCCTTCGCCCTGGGCCACGGGCATCACCTGTGGTACTCGACGTGGCTGTTCCACCCGGGGGGGATCAACCTCCTCGACGACACCAGCGTGGTGGCCATCGGGGTGGCGCTCGCCCCGGTCACCTGGCTGTGGGGCTCGGTGGCCGCCATGAACGTGGCCCTGACCCTGGCGCCGGTGCTGTCGGCCCTGGCCATGTATGTCCTCCTACGCCGTTGGGTGCGCTGGGCCCCGGCCGCCTTCCTCGGGGGCTTGGCCTACGGGTTCTCGCCGTTCATGGTGTCCGAGTTGGCCCTCAACCAACTCAACATCGCCTTCCTCGCCCTCCCGCCGCTGATCGTCCTGGTCCTGGCCGACATGCTGGTGACCCAGCGACGGTCCCCCCTGCGCAACGGACTGGCCCTGGCCGGCCTCGTCGTCCTCCAGTTCTTTCTCAGCACCGAGGTCCTGGTCATCTGCGCGGTGGCCGTCCAGGTCGGCACGGTACTGGTGGTGGCCTGGGCGGCGTGGACCTGTCCTGACCAATTGGCGGCGCGTCTGCGGCCCGCCCTGGCCGGGGCGGGCACCGCACTCGGCGCGTCGGCCGTGGTGCTCGCCTACCCGGTGTGGTTCCTGTTGGCCGGACCGGCCCATCTGGTCGGCCCCATCTGGTCCTACGGTGCGACGTCCCGGTATGGGACGACGCCGTCCAGCTTCGTGACGACGGGCGGGCTGGCCGCCCTGCGGCCGTCCATGCTGCGCTTCGGTGGCTATCAGGGTCCGGCCCTCGTCGGCCTCGGCTACCTCGGTCTCGGGGTCCTGGCGGTGGCGGTGGTGGGGACGGTGGTGTGGCGGCGCGACCGTCGGCTGCTCCTGTTCGGTGCCATCGGCCTGGTGATGGTCGCCCTGTCGCTGGGGCCGGGGCACGGCTCCTGGGTCCCGTGGGACGCACTCCAGCACGTGCCCTGGATCGGGGACATCGTCGAGGTCCGGTTCGTCCTGGTGGTCGACCTGTGCGTGGCTGTCCTGGCCGGCCTGGCCGTGGACCACGCGCACACCGCCCTTCTGGCGCGCAACGGTGCCGGTGGCGGTGGCGGGCGCCGGCGGTCCGATGTCCTCGGTTGGGCACTGGTCGGCCTGGTGGCGTTGCCGACCGTCGTGGTCCTGTGGCCGAACCTGCCGCTGACCACCCGGGCCGTCGTCCTGCCCACCTGGTACGCCCGCCGGGGTCCGGCCCAGCCGCTCGGCACGGTGGTGCTGGCCTACCCGGTCCCGTCGTCCGGGCTGCAGTCGTCCGAGGCCTGGCAGGCCGTCAACGACATGGCCTGGGCTCAGGCCAGCGGTGGCGGGCCCCAGGGCCAGCCGTTCCGGGCCGGGGCCGCCCGCCCCGGCTTCGAGGTGCTGTCGGCGGCGTCGTTGCCGCTCGGCCCGGCGCCGCTGCCGACGCCCGCCGCCCTTACCGCCGTGCGACAGGCCCTCCGCCTGTGGCGGGTGACGACGGTGGTCGTGCCCGACCAACCCGGGCTCCCCGCTTACGAGCAGGGGAGGGGCGGCCATTACGCCTCCGGATTCTTCACCGCCGCCCTCGGCTCGCTGCCCACCCACGTCGACGGTGCCTGGGTGTGGGAGGCGGTGGGCGCCGCGCCACCGCCCGCCCCGGTGGCACCGATCGACTTCGCCCGCTGCACCACCGGGACGGTCGCCGACTCGGTCGACCCGTTGGCGGTGCCCACCTGCGTGCTGGCGGCCGGGGGGCGGCCCGGTGGCTGAGCCGGTCCCGCGTTCGGGGGCCGCTTCCGCTCGGGGCCAGGCCCTCGCCCTGGCCGCCGCCGGCTACCTCTCCCTGGCCCTGGTGGTGTGGTGGGGCGTGTGGTCCAACCACCCGACTTCCACCACGACCTGCGGCTGCGGCGACAGCGCCCTGTTCCTGTGGTTCTTCGCCTGGCCGGCCCACGCCATGGCTCACGGGCTCGACCCCTTCTACTCGACGGCCATGTCCCATCCCGGCGGGGTGAACCTGCTGGCCAACACCTCGGAGCTGGCGCTCGGGACCGTGTTGGCCCCGGTCACGTGGGCCTTCGGGCCGGTGGCCTCGATGAACGTGTCGCTCACCCTGGCCCCGGCCATGTCGGCGCTGGCCATGTTCCTGCTGGTGCGGCGCTGGGTGGACTGGGCCCCCGCCGCCTTCTGCGCCGGCCTCCTCTACGGCTTCTCGCCGCTCGTCCTCGTCGCCCTGTCCGACGCCCATCTGATGCTGGGGTGGGCTGTGGTGCCGCCCCTGGTGGTGGCCTGCGTGGACGACCTCCTCTTCTGCCGCCGGCACCGACCGGTCGGCGTGGGCCTGGTCCTCGGGCTGCTCCTGGTGGTCCAGTTCTTCGTCGGCACCGAGGTCCTGCTGCTGCTGGGCATCATGGCCGTGCCGGCCGCCGCCCTCCTCGGCGCCTGGGGGCTCGGGCACGGCGCGGCCGTGCGGGCCCACGCCCGCCACGCCGTCACGGGTCTGGTCACGGCGGTGGTCACCGCCGGGGTGCTGCTGGCCTGGCCGACGTGGTTCGCCCTGGCCGGCCCGGCCCACATCTCGGGTCGGGTGTGGCCCACCCTCTACCTGGGCTTCGAGGGCACCACCATGAAGGCCTACGTGTGGCCCACCCCGGTGTCGGCCGGGTTCACGGTGTTCACCCACCGGGTGGGCGGGTACCAGGGCCCGACGATGTCCGGCCAGTACGTCGGGATCGGGATGGTGGCCGTAGCGGTGGTCGGACTGGTGGTGTATCGGCGCGACCGGCGGCTGATGTTCTTCGGGGCCATGGCCGCGGTCTCGGTGGTCGCGTCGCTCGGCGTCAGCCGGACGGTGTGGCTGCCGTGGCAGGCCTTGGCCGGCCAACCACTGTTCCAGAACATCATCCCGAGTCGCTTCCTGGTGGTGACCTATCTGTGCCTGGCCGCCATGCTCGGCCTGGTGGTCGACCACGTCCGCCGGGCCGTCCTCGACCGGTCCGGCGCTGGGGAGGGAGCCGGTGCCGGACGCGCCGACCGGTCGATCGCCGCGGCCGTCGGCCTGGCCGTGGCCGCCGTCGGGCTGGCGCCGGTGGCGTCGTACCTGGCGCCGACCGTGCCCATGGTGACCCAGCCGGTGCGTGCGCCCACGTGGTTCACCACCGTCGCGCCCCACCTGCCCCCGCACCAGGTGCTGCTCGTCTTCCCGGTGCCGTACCAGGTGATCGAGAGCGCCATGGCCTGGCAGGCCGTCGGCGGCTTCCCCTATGACATGGTCGGTGGCGGTGGCCCGGGTGGCGTGATCGAGCGCACCGGGGCCGAGCGGCCCGGGGCCGAGGCCATCGGACGGGCCTCGTTCTCCTTCACCGGCCAGCACCTGCGCACGGGCGACGTGGTCGCCTCCCGGGCGGCCCTGGTGGGCTGGCGGGTGGACACCGCGGTGCTGCCCGACCAGCCGGGTCTGCCCGCCTACGACCGGGTCACCTCGGTCCCGTACACGGTGGCCTTCATGACGGCGGTGACGGGGCGGGCGCCGGCCCGGGTCGCCGGGTCCTGGGTGTGGGCGAACGCCTCGAGCGACCTTCCCACCGGACCGGGCCCGTCGCCGGCCGCCGTCGACGCGTGCGTGTCCACCGGNNGGACGGCCCCGAGGTGACGCGGGTCGACTGGTAGCGTCACCGCCCGTGACGGCAGTCGGATCTCCCGCGGGGACGCCCCGGCGGCGCCCGGTCCGGACGGTGCTGGTGACGGTGGTCAGCGCCCTGGTCGCCTCCGTCGCCCTGGTCGGGCTGGTCGGCCAAGCCGTGCGCAGCGACCGGTCGGTCGACGCCCAGTTTTCCGCCCGGGCCCGACACGACGCCTCGGTCGACGATGCCTTCTACGCCTGCATCGACACCCAGGCCCGCAGCCTGGTCCGCCCCGGCCAGACGGTGGCCCTCGGCGGAGACAACTTGGCCGACGTGGTCACCATGATCAAGGGGTTCGGTTCCTGGATCACCGTGGCCGATCCGGCGTCCGGGGCCGACGTCACCCTCACCCTCCACGACGGGGCAGCCGCACCCGGCACCTGCCTCGGCACCCGGGTGGTCGGCACCTCCCGAGGACCGGGGGGACGGACCACGGTACGGCTCGGGACCGGGGCGTCCGTGGCCGGGCAGGGCCCGCCGCCGGCTCCGCCGCTGTGACCACGTTCCTCGCCACCACGGCCGCTATCTGCGCCCTGGCCGCGGCCGGTGCCATCCCGGTGCTGGCCACCGTCGGGCTGCGGTGGCACGCCGTGACGCTCGCCCCGCTGGCCGGAGCGGTGATCGCCGCCCTGGCGGCCACCGCCTCGTTGACCTTCGGCGGCCCGCTGCTCTCGTGGTTCGTCGGGCTGGCCGCGCTGGGAGCTGCCGCCGTGTTCGGCCTGTGGGTGGTGCGTCCCGATCTCGGGCCACGACGCGTCGAACGCGCTGCGGGGCGCGGCGCGCTCCACCGGGTGGTCGGCATCGTCGGCTTCCTGGTGGTGGTCGGCACGTGTGCCTGGAGCCTGCGCGGACTGCGCACGCCGACGGTCGGTTTCGACGCCCGGGCCCTCTGGGTGATGCGCCCGGGTTGGTTCCTCCAGAGCCACGCCCAACTTCTGATCGACATGAAGGTCCGGGGCCTGGTCCTCGGCCAGTCCGCCTACCCGCCGCTGGTCAGCGCGTCGGCCGCCGTGGCGTGGAAGGTGACTGGGGTCCACACCGCTCGGTTGGGCGTCACCACCGTGGCCATGCTCAACGCCTGCGCCCTCGCCACCGCCGCCCTGGCCCTGATCGAGTGCGGCCGGGGCATGGCCGGTCGGGTGGTCCGGTCCTGGGTACCGATGGCCGCCGGTGTGGTCGGCGCCGTCCTGTTGGTGGTGGTGGCCGCCGGGGTGACCGAGCCGTTCCTGACCAACGGCTACGCCGATCCTCTGTGGTCGCTGGCCGCGGTGGGCGCGGTGGCGTTCGGCCTGCAACTGCGTGACGACCCCTCGGCCCGGGCGGCCACCGTGGTGTTGGTCCTGGTGGCCGGGACGACCAAGGACGAGGGGTTCGTGACGGCCGTGGCCGTCGCCGTCCTGGTGGCGGCCCGGGCCGTCGGCTGGACCGGGCTGCGGGGGGAGCGTACGCGGTGGTTGGCCCCGGTGGTGGTGGTCGCCGGGGAGTTGGCCGTCCTGGCCTGGTGGCCGCTGATGATGCGGGTGATCGGTGCCCGGGGGGCCTCCTCCACCTTCACCGCCACCACTGACCTCGCCCATCGCACCGACGCCACCGTGCACGGCATGAGCCCGTATCTCCATGTGCTGGTGCTGGCCGTGCCGCTGGCGGTCATCGGCGGCCTGGTGCTGTCCCGCCTGCGCCGCCGGGTCGGCGTCGGCAACGACCTGTGGGCGTGGGCGGCGCTCGTCGTGGGATTGACGGCCGTGAGCGCGGTCCTGGTGGCATCCAAGAGCCCGATCGGGCCCTGGATCCTGACCACGGTGCACCGGATCACCGAGTTCCCGATCCTCCAGGGCTGGTGGATCGTCGGGGTCTGGGGGGTGGTTGCCGCCGCCGGACTCGCCGGCCCCGACGACACGTCGCCGCCGGCGTCGCCGGTTGCCGATCTCGCGGTCACCGAACCCCTGCCCGCACCGGCCGCCGACGCCGTGGGGGTGGCCGGGTGACGCTGATCGACCGGGAGGTACGCGAGGGCGGGGAGGGGCCACCAGGGGTAAACGTGCGGGCCGTCGGGGACGAGCCGATCGGCCCCGCCGGGACGTCGCGACCTGGTCCGGTGCTCGGATGGCGCTCGCTGCTGGCCGGCGGGCTCGGGTACCTGACACTGTCGGTGGCGCTGTGGTGGAACGTGTGGTCCAGCCATCCGACGTCGGTCACCACCTGCGGCTGCGGCGACACCTCGCTGTTCACCTGGTTCCTCGAGTGGCCGGCCTACGCGCTGTCCCACGGCCTCAACCCGCTGTACTCCACCTATCTGTTCCACCCCGGCGGGGTGAACCTGTTGTCCAATACCGCCGAGGTCGGCCTCGGCATCGCCCTCGCCCCGGTCACGTGGCTCTTCGGGCCCATCGCCACCTTGAACGTGGCCCTGACCCTGAGCCCGGCCCTGTCGGCCTTCACCATGTACGTCCTGTTGCGCCGCTGGGTGTCGTGGGCGCCGGCGGCTTTCGTCGGCGGGTTCCTCTACGGGTTCTCGCCCTTCGTGGTGATCAGCCTCACCGATGCCCACCTGATGCTGGGGATGGCCGCCATGCCGCCCCTGTTCGTGCTGGGTCTCGACGAGCTGCTGCGGCGTCAGCGGTGGCGGTGGCGGGTGACGGGTCTGGTCATCGGCGTGGTGGCCCTCGTGCAGTTCCTGGTCGGCACCGAGGTGTTCGTGATCATGCTCATCGCCGCCGCCCTGGGCACGGCTCTGGTGGTGCTGGCCGGCGTGTTCCGCTGGGACGTGCTTGTCGCCCGGGCCCACTACGGGCTACGCGGCGCCTTGGCGGCGGCCGTCAGCTCGGCGGTGCTGCTGGCCTATCCGGCATGGTTCGCACTGGCCGGGCCCGCGCACCTGTCGGGAGCCGTCTGGGGCAGCGGCGCCAAGCTCAGCTACGGAGGCAACAACCTCCGGCTGTTCGTCCACCAGATGGCCCCGTCGGCCGACGCCACCGCTCTCACGCACCGCTACGGCGGATACCAGGCCCCGACCCTCTCGGGTCAGTACCTGGGGATCGGGCTGTTGGCCGTCCTGGTGGTCGGGCTGCTGCTCTGGTACCGCGACCTGAAGCTGTGGCTGTTCGCCGCCGTCGGGACGGCCAGCGCCTTCCTCTCTCTTGGCCTGGGATTTCACGGGTGGACGCTGTGGCGTCTGGTGGTCGACTTCCCCTTGATGGGCAATGTGATCCCCAGCCGGTTCGGTGTCGTCGTCTACCTGTGCGCGGCGGTCATGCTCGGGCTGGTCGTCGATCACGCCTTCGGGACCGTGGCGGGGCGCGGCCCGATCCGGCCCGGCCGGGTGGCACTGGCCTGGTGCACGGGCCTGGTGGTGGCCGCGGTGGCGCTGGTGCCGATCGCCACCTACTTCGCCGACGGCCTGCCGTTGACCGTCCAGCCCGTCCAACCGCCCGAGTGGTTCCGCACCGTCGCCCCCGGGCTGGCGCCGGGCCAGGTCCTGTTGGTGTTCCCCTTCGCCTTCCGCCAGAGCAACATGACCTGGCAGGCCGTCGACCACATGTCCTACGCCATGGTGGGGGGAGGTGGCCCCAACTCGGTACTCAGCCGGGCCGGGATCGAGCGCGACGGCCAGATGTACCTCTCGAACGTCTCGGTGGCCGGTGGCCCCCAGCCCATCGTGGCCGGCGAGGTCGCAGCCGTCCGCACCGCGCTCGACGGTTGGGGGGTGACCGGCGTCGTCCTGCCCGATCCCGCTCATCTCCCGGCGTACGAGCAGGTGTTCCTGGTCCGGACCATCGTGGTGCTGGTGACGGCGGCCACGGGACAGGCGCCGGTGTACCGGGACCATGCCTGGGTGTGGACCGGCGTCGACCACGCCCCGCCCGCGGCCGACCCCACCGGCGCCCAGCTCGCCGCGTGCACGGCCGGCCCGTCCGGGGGGCCGGTGGTGTCCGTCCAGGCCTCGGCGGCGTGCATCCTGGCCCCTCCGGCCACCCCGTGACCGGTGCCGTCCCCGTGCCGTCCGACTGCGGTCGGGGGGAGCGGACCGGTAAGTTGGCGTGTCCGACGGACCGTGCCGTCGAGGGGGAGCATCGAGCTGTGCCGGGGGAGAGTCGTCGAAGTGGTCCCGTCCCGTGCCGGGATGGACGACGCCCATGACCTCTACCCCCGACACCTCCGCC
>PLZW01000002.1 GCA_003153575.1 Acidimicrobiaceae bacterium
GAGCAAAACCCGCGTCGTCACCCAGCTCGGCGCCAATGCCCCGCGTCTCGAGTTGGCGACTACTGGATGATGGTGTCACGTACTGCACCTTCCCATTGGAATCGGCTTGCTCGACGAACAGTGGTCACATTCGTCGCCCGTACATTTGTTGCTCTGGCGACAAGTGGATCCGACGTTGTAAGCGGAGCGAGAGATCGGTGAGACACGTACTGTCCCAGTTGGTCGGAGATTCGGACACCGATCGCGGACGCAGAACAGGCGACAAGGTTGGCACCGAACACGACGCAATACTTCGCGGCACTGATCGAAGAGGATGATCCGGAGTCCGGCCCCGCCTTCGTCTGGACGAGCCGCCAGACCATCAGCACCCCGGGAACGAGAAACTGCTGCTGACCGGATCCCGACGGATGGGGCAAACTGTCATTCGGAGTGACTAGAGTTCCCCATCAGTTCCTGATGGCAGAGAGGCCGCACCATGCCCTCCGACACCCCCCGCCTCATCGACGGCGTCCGCGGCATCCGCTACGGCGAGATCATCGCCGCCTTTTCTCGCGACGGACGCTTCGAGGCCGAGGTGTTCGGCACGCAGTTCTTGAACGAGTGCCCCCAGGAGCTGTGGGACAGCCTGGACGCGGCGGCGATCGCCGAAGACATGGGGGCAGTTGTCGTCAAACTGAATGGACCACGGCTCTGGGTGCTGGACGGCATGGGCGTCAAGGTCGATTCCATGGAGCCCGTGCTCCGCGAGTTCAACGGTCTGCTCATGCGCCGCCTGGCCGTCATCGACCTGGGGGCGAGCCCAGCGACGTCCCCCTACACCGAGGTGCATGTCGACCGGGGTGCTGTCTTCTTCTTCGACGCCGGGAAGCCCGTCTACGAACTGGTGAATCCTGACGGGCTGGCGTACGTGATGCAGGCGCTCTGCATCGGAGTGGACCCGTCGATGAGCGAAGCGGGCCTGGGAGCGTTGGGCGACCGCCTGTCCATGCCGGACGGCTGGACCTACCGGACCCGCATCCTCGATGACGAATTGGTGGTCGACACCACCGCCACCATCGCCACTGTGCTGCAGGACGAGTTCGAGAACTCCTACACGCTGCCCGCGTGACGACGAGCCGGCCCTGGCGCGGTGTACGGGGTTCAGCCTGTGCCGAGGAACGGCGCGCCGTAGGAGAACACTCCGCCGTCGGAGCCGACCAGCCAGTATCCGCCCGTCGCTGGGTCGTTTGCCATACCGGTGACCGGTGCGGCCAGGGGGATGGCGCCGGCCGATCCGTAGAACCCGGCCCCGCCGAAGGCGAACACCCCGCCGTCCGACGCCACGAACCAGTAGCCGCGGCCGTCGGCGGTGGCCGCCATCCCGTTGACCGGGCTGTTCAGCGTCAACGCCCCCGTCGAGCCGGCGAACGGCGCACCGTAGGCGAAGATCCCCCCGTCCGAGGCCACCAACCAATACCCGCCGGTGGCGCTGTCGGTGGCGATGCCGACCACCGGGTCCCGGAGCGGGAGACCACCCATCGACCCTCGGAACACGGCGTCCCCGAAGGCGAACACCCCGCCGTCCGACGCCACCAGCCAGTAGCCCCCACCGTCGGGTGTGGGGGCGAGGTCGACCACCGGGGCGTTGAGCTGCCGTCCACCCATGGACCCGAAGAACCGGGCGTCGCCGAACGTGAAGATCCCGCCGTCCGAGGCCACCAACCAATAGCCGTGGCCGTCCGGTGTCGGCACGAGATGTTCGACAGGGGCGTTGAGGTGTAGCCCGAGCATCCCTCCGTTGAATAGGGCCGTACCGTGGGCCGAGACACCGCCCTTGGCGTCGACCAGCCAATAGCCCCCGCCGTCCGGAGTGGAAGCGATCCCGGTGACCGGGGGCGCCAGGGGGAAGGGCTCGATCGACGCCGGGGCCACGAACAGCCGCCGGGCCCCACCGCACGAGTAGTCGGTGCACGATGCATCCCACGCGGCGTATGCCATCTGCCAGTGCCCGAGGGAGTCCTGGAAGAACATCCCGGCCCCGGGTCCGGCCGCCGAGCCGTAGGAGGAAAGGAACGGTCCACCGCCGGGCTCCTCGCACGGGCCGTTCGGTCCGGCACAGGACACCGCTACCTCGCCGTACCCGGCGCTGTCCCACTGCCCGGCCGAGAAGACCAGGTAGTAGGCGCCGCCGGAGGCGACCATCTGGGGGTTCTCGATGGTGGTCTCGTACGGGTGGTCGACGGAGTCCTGGACCTGGAGCAGGTGGGGCTGGCCCACCAACGTCATCCCGTCCGACCCGAGGGGCTGGGACCACAGCTCCGCCGGATGCCCGGGCACGCCCGAGTTGGTCTTCCACAACAGGTACGGCTGGTTGTCGGCCGGATCGACGAACGGCATCGGGTCGATCGCCCCGCCGGAGGCGGCGTCACACACCAGGGGCGACTTCGAGGTGTCGGTGAAGGACGGGGTTGTCGGCGTGAGGGCAACATCGACGGCCACCGACAGGCAATTGGCCCCGGTGTCGTCCCGATGTCCGGCCAGGGCGGCTGTATAGAACATGATCCACACGCCGTTCCACTGGAAGAGGCCCGGCGAATTCTGGGTCCCGAGGGCCTGCCACGACGGGGGCGACGGCAGCGCCGAGGCACCGAAGGGGAACCCTTTGCACGGCGCCCATCCGCTGGCCGGAGAACCCGTCCCATTGCACAGCACTTGGAGGTAGCTGGCCAACGACGTGCCGGTCGAGAAGGCGTAGTAGGTGGAGCCAGCCAGGACGACGTCGGGGTCGGGGGCGTCACCGGCGAACGCCGGCGCGGGTGTGGCTGCCACCGAGATGCCTGTGCGGGCGTCGGCCCCCGCCGTGGCGGGGATGGCCAGCGCGGCCGCCGACGGGACGAGGAGCACCGCCGAGAGGACGGCGATCGTGCGGCGGGAGGTCATGGGCGAGGGGCCGGGGAGTCCGTCCGGGCGGTCCTGCGACGTTCGGGCCTGCTAGACCCAAGGTACCACCGGCTCCGCGCCCCCCGACTGGTCCGATGCAACAGGGGGCGCAGACGCAACCAATGAGTGAGGAGTACCGATGCCCGAGTCAGATCCACACGCTGTCGACCCTGCGGATGAAGGGCGCCACACACCGTCCGAGGACCCCTTGTGGAACGAGTCCCACTATCTCGATTTCGTCTCCAGCGACGGTCGCGTGGCCGGCTACGTCCGGATCGGTCTTTATCCGAACCTCGGGGTCACGTGGTGGACCACGATGGTGGTCGGCCCCGACCGGCCGCTCGTGTCCTCGGTCCGTTACGACCTGCCGGTGCCCGCCTCCGGGCTGGCGTTGCGGGGCGACGGGCACTCGGTGGACGGCGACGTCGTGTCGCCGCTCGACCGCATGCGCGTCCACGGCTCGGCCCCGGCCCGCACGCTCGACGGCCCACTCGCCGTCTATCGGGCCGAGCAGGGGACACCGACCACCCTCGACCTCGACCTGACCTGGTCCACCGACGGCGTGCCGTACCAGTACGCGGTCACCACCCGCTACGAGATCCCTTGCCTGGTGGGTGGCACGGTGACGATCGGGGGCGAGGTGGTCGCCGTCGAGGGACAGGGACAGCGTGACCATTCGTGGGGCGTACGGGACTGGTGGGCGTTCGGGTGGTGCTGGTTCGCCGGCCGGCTCGAGGACGGGACACGGGTCCACGGTGCGGACATCCGCATTCCGGGCTCGCGACTGCCTCTCGGGTACATCCAGCAGCCCTATGGCCAGGTGACCACGGTGGACGGGCTCGACGTGACCGAGGACGAGGACGCCGAAGGGCTCCCGACGGCCGCCCGGGCCCGGATGGAACCGACCGGACTCGACCTGGCCATCGAGCCGGTGGCCTTCGCACCGCTTGTCCTCACCGCCGCCGACGGGCGGATCAGCCGGTTCCCCCGGGCGATGGTCCGGTTCACGTCGACCGACGGGCGGGCCGGGACCGGTTGGATCGAGTGGAACCAACCGCAACCGGTGTCGGGCGGGCAGTAGCCTCGGCTCGGTGCGCCTCACGTTCAAGCCGTCGCTCGACCCGGCGGCCTACCGGTACGTCCACCACCTGCGGACCCGGTTCGCCGAGACGGACGCCATGGGGATCATCCACCACGGCAACTATCCCGCCTATCTCGAAGAGGCGCGCGCCGCCATGCTGCGCGACGCCGGCTTCCCCTACGAGGAGGTGCGGGCCGGCGAGGACGGGATCGACTTCGCCGTCCTCGAGCTCTACGTCCGGCATCGGCGCCCGTTGCGCTTCGACGATCTCGTCGCCGTCCATGTGGTGGTGGCGGACCTGACCCGCACCACGTTCCAGGTCGGCTACCTGCTGACCGTGGCGGACGAGACCCGGGCCACCGCCGTCACCGTGCACGGAGCCGTCGACGCCCGGGGTCGTCCGGCCCGGATGCCGTCGTTCCTGGGCGCGTTGCTCGGAGCAGGTGCCTGACGTCGTGCAAGTCTCCTACGGGTTGCCCACCCACCGGGTCGATTGCGGCGAGGAGTTCCTCGCCCCCGGAGCCATCGGCGAACTGGCCGCGGCCGCCGAACTGGCCGGGTTCGGCGCCGTGTACACGACCGACCATCCGTTTCCCGGCGACGACTGGCTGGCCCACGGCGGCCACCACGCCTTGGACCCGCTCGTCGCCCTGTCGTTCGCGGCGGCGGCCACGTCGACGATCCGGCTGCACACCAACCTGTTCATCCTCGCCTACCGCAATCCGTTCCTGGCCGCCAAGGGGATCGCCACCCTCGACGTGCTGAGCGGGGGACGCATGGTGGTCGGAATCGGGGCCGGCTACCTCGAGCCGGAGTTCGACGCCCTGGGTGTGCCCTTCGAGGAGCGGAACGACCGGATGGACGAGGCCCTGGCTGCCATGGAGGCCGCCTGGAGCGGTCAAAGCGTGACCTTCGATGGAGCGGGCTTCCGCGCCCCGGGCAACACCATGCTGCCCCAGCCCCGCCAGCTGCCCCGGCCGCCCCTGTGGGTCGGCGGGAACAGTCGCCGGGCCATCCGCCGCGCCGTGGAGTCGGCCGACGGCTGGTCTCCGTTCCCCAATTCCGCCCGGTTTGCCGCACGCACCCGCACGGCACCGCTGGAGTCGGCGGAGGACCTGGCCGTAGCCCTCGCCTACGCCCGGACCCACGCCGAGACGGTGGGGCGGACCGAGCCGCTGACCGTCTGCTTCATCCCCGAGGGGCGGTCGATGGGCGGCCGCCCGATGGACGAGGAGCGGATCGTGGCCTCGATCCACGAATTGGCCGCCGTCGGCATCGACTGGGTGTCCGTCGCCCTGCCGGGGGACACCCGTGCGGCCCAGCTGTCGGCCATCGACCGGTTCGGCGGGTCGGTGCTCGCCGCGGTCGCCGGGCTCTAGGCGCCATTGGCGTCGCCGGAGTCACCGATGCGCCGGGTTCTCCACTCCGACCTCGCCGCGGCCTGGGTCCTGGTGGCAGCGGTGGGTGTCGCGCTGATGTGGGCCAACGGTCCGTGGGCGTCGACGTACGCCACCACCTGGCTGCAACCGGCCCACGGTGGAGGCGGGGCCTTCGACAGCCTCACCACCGTGCGGGACTGGGTGAACGGCGGGCTGATGGCTGTCTTCTTCCTGGTGGTCGGACTGGAGATCGGCCGGGAGCGCCGACACGGCGACCTGGCCGACGCCCGCACCGCGGTGGTGCCGGTGGCCGGAGCGCTGGGGGGCATGGCCGGTGCCGGTCTGGTCTACGTGGCCGTCACCCATGGCGGACCGGGGGCGTCGGGCTGGGGCATCCCGATGGCCACCGACATCGCCTTCGCTCTCGGCGCGCTGGCCCTCCTCGGTCGGCGGGTCCCGTCCGGACTGCGCCTGCTCCTGCTCACCTTGGCCGTGGCGGACGACATCGGGTCGGTGGTCGTCCTGGCCGTCTTCTACTCGGCGCGCACCCGACCGGTCGTCCTCCTCGGTGCCATGGCTGTGATCGCGGCTCTGGTCGTCCTGCGTCGGACCACCCGGGCCTCTACGGGCACGGTGCTGGTCGGAGGCGTCGTGCTGTGGGTGCTACTGGCCGCCGGCGGCGTCGAGCCGGCGCTGGCCGGTGTGGTGACCGGTCTGCTCGTCCCCGGGCGGTCGGCGCCGGGCGCGGCGGATCCGGCCGAGCGCCTCGAGCGACAGATCGCCCCGTGGTCGGCTTTCGTGGTGCTGCCGCTGTTCGCCTTGGCCAACGCCGGGATCACGTTCCACACGGGCCTGCTGTCCGCCCCGGGCGCCGCCGAGGTGTTCTGGGGGGTCGGCCTGGCCCGCGTGGTCGGAAAGCTCGCCGGCATCACCCTGGCCTGTCTGGTGGTGGTGCGGTCCGGCCTCGGGCGCCTGCCGGACGGCGTGCGGTGGAGCCACGTCGCCGGCGGAGCCGCCGTCGCCGGCATCGGCTTCACGGTGCCGCTCCTCATCGCCGAGCTGGCCTTCGTGCACCAGCCCCACCTGGTGGCGGCCGCCGAGCTCGGCCTGTTCGCCGGTTCGGCCCTGGCCTTTGTCATCGGCGCCGTGATCCTGCTGCGCGCCAGTGGCGGCGGCGAGGCCGTCGGGCCGGGGCCCGCCGGGGGAGATGACGGGCCTCGCATCCCGTGGTGACCGGTAGCGGGTGGCGAACCGTATGCTGCGGGGAAGGTCGCCCACCGGCCGGCCCGACGAGACCCCGCCACGCCGGGGACCCGACCCCAGGAGAGCGAACATGAGCATTGCCGTCGGCGACACCATCCCGGACATCGAGGTGATGACCACCGCAGGCGGGGCCCCGGCCCACGTGCAGTCCGGCGACCTGCTGGGCAAGGGCAAGGTCGTCTTGTTCGGCGTGCCCGGCGCCTTCACCCCGACGTGCTCGGACTACCACCTGCCGAGCTATGTGATCCGACAGGAGGAGCTGAAGGCCAAAGGAGTGGACACCGTGGCCTGCATCTCGGTGAACGACCCCTTCGTGATGGCCGCCTGGGGCGACTCGCAGAACGTGGGCGACTCCGTCCTGATGGTGGCCGACGGCAACGGCGCCTTCACCGCGGCCATCGGCCTGGAGATGGACGGGAGCGGCTTCGGCCTCGGCACCCGTTCGCAGCGCTACGCCATGGTGCTCGAGGACGGCGTGGTCACCGCGCTGTTCGTGGAGCCGGGCGGTGGCCTGACGGTCAGCGCGGCCGACGCCGTCCTCGCCGCCCTCTAGAGGTCGACGACCCGTGGACCTGACCGAGGCACTGCGCACCACGGGCGCGGTGCGGGAGTTCAGCGACGACCCGGTGGATGACGGCAGCGTGTTCCGGCTACTGGACACCGCCCGGTTCGCCCCCAACGGGGGGAACCGCCAGGCATGGCGGGTCGTGGTGGTGCGGGACCAGGCCATCCGCCGGGCCCTGCGGGACATCTACCTGCCCGGGTGGTACCAGTACCTGGCCCAGATGGCCGCCGGACTCACTCCCTGGGCGGTGGTCACCGACCGCGTGCTGGAGGATCAGGCCGTCGGGCAGGCCGATGCGATCGCCGAGGCCGCGGCGGCCGGACCGGGCGGATTCGCCGAGCACTTCGACGAGGTGCCGGTCATGCTGGTGCTGCTGGCCGACCTGACGCGCCTGGCCACCGTCGACCGCGACGCCGACCACTACACCATGGTGGGGGGCGCCTCGATCTACCCCTTCGCCTGGAGCATCCTGCTCGCCGCCCGGGCCGAGGGCCTAGCCGGGGTGATGACCACCATGGTGGTCCGGGACGACGCCGCCGTCAGCGAGCTGCTGCACGTGCCCGACACCCACCTCGTCGCCGGCGTCCTGGCCCTCGGCCGTCCGGTCCGCCAGATGACCCGGCTGCGGCGCGGCCCGGTCGAGGAGTTCGCCACCGTCGACCGGTTCAACGGCCCGGCGCTGGAGGCCCCGTGAAGGTCCGTATCGGGGTCGGCATGGGGGTGCTGACGGGTGATCCGGGCGAGCTGGCGGGCCTGGTCGACGACCTCGACGAGCTGGGCTTCGACTCGATCTGGCTGCCCGAGGTGCTGACGGCACCGACGCTCGACCCCCTGGTCGCCCTCGCCTACGCAGCCGCCCACAACCCCCGGCTCAAGTTCGGCACGACCATGCTCCTGCCCGGGCGCAACGTGGTGCGTGTGGCCAAGCAGCTGGCCACGCTCGACCGTCTGTCGGCCGGCCGCCTCCTCGTCACCTTCGTACCCGGCCTGGCCCAGCCCCCGGAGTCAGGTGCCGTCGGCGTCCCGGCCAAGGAGAAGGGGGCACGAATGGAAGAGGCTTTCCCCCTGCTGCGGCGGCTGTGGGCGGGCGAATCGGTCGACCACCGGGGCGATGTGGGCGAGTTCGAGTCGTTGACCCTTTCGCCGCTTCCCGTCCAGCAGCCGCTCGAGTTCTGGACCGGCGGCATGCTGCCGGCGGCGCTGCGTCGCTGCGGCCGCTTCGCCGACGGCTGGCTGCCGTCGTCGTGCACCCCCGCGGAGGTGGCCGCCGCTCGCATCGTGATCGACGAGGCCGCCGCCGATGCGGGCCGGGAGATCAGCGGGGAGCACTTCGGCGTCTCGTTGGCCTATGCCCCGGGGCCCCTCGACCCGAAACTGGTGACGGCCCTCGGCCGGGCCAGGAAGGGCGTCGACCCGACGACCGTAGTGCCAGCCGGGCTGGACGACCTCCGGCGGTTCATCGAGGCTTTCCTCGAGGTCGGGTTCTCCAAATTCGTGGTCCGCCCCCTGGCCCGACCCGACTCGTGGCGGGCCGAGCTCGAGGCCCTGGCCGAGGCGGTCGCTGGCTTCCAGACATGAGCCGGACCCGGCCCACCGTGTTCGGCTTCGTCGCCCACGACGACGCCGAACTCCTGGCCCAGATGTCCATGGTGCAGGCGGGCGGGACCGGGTGGATCAACATCGAGCCGGTCATCGACGAGCAGTACCTGCCGCCCGAGCCGGGGCCCTTCGCTTTCCTGGGGGGTTCGACCCACAAGGTGCCCGTCGTGACGTGGATGCCGGGCAAGCGCCAGGACGGCCGGGCCGTCAAGGCCACCACCGTCGGCCTGCAGCACGCCTCCGGGCCGCGGGTGGCCTGGCGGCTGCGCGATCTGGGTCTCCCGGTGCCGGCGGATTGGCGTGTCACTCAGGACCACCCCCGTCGGGGCCTGGTGGCCGAGGTGCCGGCCGACGCCGACAATCGGGCGGTCATCGACTGGCTGCTGCGGTCGGCCGCCGCCGTGTGCCAGGTCGAGTCGACCGGGCGGTGGGAGGCGGCCGTCCACCCCGGGCTGGCCTGAGCGTCGCTGACCCCCGACCCCATCGACCCGTGCCGCATCAATATCTTCGAGCACTGGGACTCTGTCGATGCCGTCGAGGCGTTCCGGGGTTCCGGGCCGTCGGACGAGCAGGCGACGGCGATTCACGATGCCGTCGTCCACCAACACGTGATCGATTCGTCCACCCGCCTCTAGGCATTACGGGATCCCGTTCGGGATCGAAGCGCTGCGATGCGACGGTTGGGAGCCCGGATGGCATGGGCGGACGGCGCGAAATCACCGTTCGACCCCGTGTCATGGCTACGCCCAATCGACCTGGCAAGGGCGGCCGGTGGCGGTACTAAATTCTGCTTGTCTGCTTGACTGCATCGATGTGGCGACCGGACCACCCAGAGGAGCGTGACCATGATCAAGGAGTTCCGGGAGTTCCTGCTGCGGGGGAACCTGCTCGACCTGGCCGTGGCCGTGGTCATCGGCGCCACCTTCACCGGGGTGGTCACGTCGATCACCAGCAACATCATCACGCCACTCATCAAGGCCATCTTCGGCGGGAAGAACCAGTTCGGCGCCCTCCACTTCACGATTCACGGTTCGGTGATCACCTACGGAGCCGTGCTGAACGCCCTGTTGAACTTCGTCATCGTGGCGGCGGTGATCTTCTTCCTGGTCATCAAGCCGGTCAACGCGGTGATGGCCAGGATGGGCCGCACCCCGAGTGAGGACCCGGTGCGCGAGTGCCCCGAGTGCCTGTCCAAAGTGCCCGACCTGGCCACCCGCTGTGCCTACTGCACCTCGACGCTGACGCCGATCGCGGGCTGAACGGCAGCGTCGTCCATCGGCCGTGTCGGGGCCTCGCTCTCGACGTCGACCAGTTCGAGTTCAGGGTGGACGTGGCCGGCCACGTTGCGCCACACGACGGCGGTGGCGACGAGGGCGACCGCGGTGATGGCGGAAGCGGTCACGAATGGCAACCACCGGGCCACGGCGAACGAGGCACCGGCGGCCGCGGCCGACACGGCGGTGCAGGCGGTCTGCGTGGTGCCGAACAGCCCCTGGATGCGGCCCACTTCCGACGGCTCCGACCCCTGGGTCAGGAGGGACTGGAGCGACGGCAGGGCGGCGGCGAACCCGAGTGCCTCGGTGGCGCCCAGGACCATGAGGGCGGGGACCGCCCCGATGAACGGGTAGCTGGCGCAGAAGGCCATGGCGAGCCCGAGCCCGCCGAGCACCAGGATTCGGCGGTCCATGTGGTCGGCCAGCCAGCCGCTCGGGCGGGCGGCGACGACGAAGGGCACGGCGAACATGGTCCACGAGACGCCGATCTGCCAGCCGGCCGCACCCCGTGACACCAGCAGCAGCGTCCAGCAGATGTCGTAGACGCCGGTCGTCAGGCCGAGGGCGGCCCCGGCGATCATGGCCCCGGTCATCGACCGACTCCACTGCACCCGCGCCAGCCGGTTGCGGGTCCCGTCGGAATTGGTGCGGGCGTCACGCAGGGCGGCCTCTTCGGGGGGCGCCACGATGCGCATCGCCGGGATGCAGGCGACGAAGGCCACCACGCCCGAGCCGAGGAACATGATCCACATGTGGTGGGCGCCGACGATGGCCCCGATCAACGGGCCGACGGCCATGCCCGAGATCTGGGCGCCGTAGATCGACGCAAAGGCGCGACCGCGTCGCTCGACGGCGACGGCGCCCGACACCATGGCCAGCGCGGCGATGGCCGAGGCGCCGGCCCCCAGGCCCTGCAGGCCGCGCAAGAGGATGGCCACGGCCGGGGCGATGGGTGCCAGGAAGGCGAAGCTGGCCAGGCCGTAGACGACCAGTCCGCCGAGGAGCACCGGCTTGCGCCCGATGCGGTCGGCCAGGCGGCCGAGCGGGTACTGGAAGAGGACACCAGCCGCGAAGAACGAGGCCATGACGAGGCCGGCCAGGAGGTCGGTGCCCCCGAGATGGCGGATGTAGACCGGCAGCATGGGGACGATCGAGGTCGCCCCCAACCACTCGAGGAAGACAGTGGCGGTCAAGGTGCGGATGAGCTTGACCGAGGCGTCGGTCGGCGGGGCGACAGCGGTGGCGGGGCCGCGCAGGCGCATCACGTCACCTCGGTCATGGATTCGAAGGCCTCGCCCACCCGGGCGCGCAGGGAGCCCTGCGGCGAGGCCAGGCCGAACAGGTCACACAGCCACAATCCGTCACAGGCCAGGCGGATCACGGTGGCCAGGGCCGGGTCCAGGCCGTCGTCGACGAGCCGCGCCTGCCAGCCGTCGGCCGCCTCCTGGAGGGGGATGAGCAACGCCGGTTCGGCCGCTGCGGCGGCCAGCAGCGCGGCACCCAGGCGCTCCTGTCCCGGGGCGAATGGCTCCATCGTGGCCCGCACATAGGCGCGCGCGTAGACCCCGGGACGGTCGGCCCCAGGTGAGCCCGGCTCGGGGAGGTAGGCGGCGATGTCGTCCTCGAACTGCTCGATGATCCGGGTCACCATGGCCGCCACCAGGGCGTGGCGCGTGGGGAAGTGGTACAGGACACCACCCTTGGACAGCCCGGCTTCGGCGGCGGCGGCCTCGAGCGTCAGATGGCCGACCCCGTCGCGCAGCACGACCTGCTCGGCGGCGTCCAGGATCCGCCGCTTCGTGGAACCGCTGTCCCGGGGGGCGGTCGACCGCCCGCGGCGCGTCCGGGCTGACGTGGAGGTGGTCGGTGCCATGCCCCGACTATACCGTCCGGACGGTACAGTGTCGGGCCCGCCGGTGTCAGGTCCGGCTGCTCCCCACGTGCCACTGCCCGCAGATGGTGCACACGTAGGGTTCGAGCTGCACGCCGTTCTCGAGGAGCGCCTGGAGGGCGTAGCCGTTGGCCTCGCCGGCCGACCGGTACGCGGTCTTCGGGGCCCCGTCGGACCGCCAGTGCTCGCGGGTGCCGCCCCCGGACCCTGGGTCGCGCTGCCTGCGGACCTGCTTCTTCCCCCTCCGGGCCTTGGCCACGTCGCTACTCGGTGTAGACCGGCGGCCGCTTCTCCTTGAAGGCGGCGGCCGCCTCCTGGAGATTGCCGGTAAATCCGGCCAGCAGCTGGGTCCGGTTCTCCAGGTCGACGGCCGTCTGGAGGCTCCCCACCTCAAGCGACCCCCACAGCGTGTCCTTGGTCAAGGTGAGGCCGAGGGGGCTGAGGGTGCACATGTGGACGGCCATGGCCACGGCGCAGTCGAGGACCTCGTCGTCGTCCATGACCTGGGACACCAGGCCGATGCGTTCGGCCTCGTCGGCGTCCACCTTGCGGCCGGTCAGGATGATCTCGTTGGACCGGGACGTCCCGACGGCCCGGGGGAGCAACCAGCTGACCCCGAGCTCGCATCCGGTCAGGCCGTTGGTGATCCCGGCACCGCAGAACACGGCGGATCGTCCGGCGAGGCGGACGTCGGCCCCGAGGCTGAGGCACATGCCGCCGCCGTAGGCGGGCCCCTTGATGGCGGCGATGACCGGCTGGGGCATGTTGCGCAGCGCGGGCACGACGCCTCCCATGTACTCCATGGCCCGCAGGCCCATGCGGTGACGCCCGAGGTCCTCGGTGCCGGGTGGGAGACCGGCGTGCTCGAGCTCGAGGCCGGAGCAGAAGGCCCGACCGGCTCCGGTCAGGACCACGACCCGGCAGTCGTTCTGCTCGGCCACGTCGGCGATGGCGGCGTACAGGTCGGTCACGAGGGCGAACGACATTGAGTTGAGCCGGGCGGGGTGGTCGAGGGTGATGGTGCGCACATGGGGGGCGGGAGTGGAGACGGTGACGAGGGCCATAGCCCTAGCCTCACCGACCGGCGCCCCCCGCGCCACTCTGCGGGCGTCCGGCGAGGCGGGCGTGGGTTGTCCGCCTCCACCCCTCCGGCGATACTGGACACGCCGGGGGTTCCGGTCGAGGCAGTGGGGGAGTGGTGTGACCGCAGATGACGACGGACCGGACGCCGCCGACCCTGCGACCGAGCTCGACACCAGATTCAGCGAGGACGGGGCGGCGGCCCTGTCGTGGGTCGAGGCCCGCCAACTCCTGGAGCGGGCGGAGCTGTCGTGGCTGTCGACCATCCACCGCAACGGGCGGCCCAATGTGACCCCGGTCCTCACCGTGGTGGTCGACGGGACGGTCCGGTTCTGCACGGGAGCCGGCGAGCAGAAGGCGCGCAATCTCGGCGACCACCCCGAGGTCGCCGTCACCACCGGGGTCAATGTGCTGCAGGGCGACATCGACGTGGTCGTCGAAGGGACCGCACAGCGGGTCGTCGACGAGGCGGAGCTCCTGCGGATTGCCGACGCCTACGAGGTCAAGTACGGGCCGAGGTGGCGGTTCGACGTGGCCGAAGCGGCGCTCGAGGGCGAAGGCGGCAATGTGGCCCTCGTGTTCGAGGTGGTGCCCCGGGTGGCCTTCGGGTTCGCCAAGGGTCCCTACGGCCAGACCCGTTGGCGGTTCACGGACCGCTGAGCGGACTCCTGTGCTCCGGCGTGCCGGACCACGACCCGGTGGGCCATCATCTGAACGTGCCCATCGAGCCGTTCAGCGACTTCGACCCCTTCTGCGGCGAACCGCCGCCCGATGACCTGGTCGGCCGCCTGCTGGTGGCCACCCCCGCCGTCGACGACCCGAATTTCTGGCGCCGGGTCATCCTGCTGCTGGACCACGGTGTGCACGGCTCCCTCGGTGTCGCCCTCGACCGACCGGGCGGGGTCGACGTCGACCAACTGCTGCCCCAATGGCACGCGCTGGCCACGGCTCCGGCCGAGCTGTTCACCGGTGGCCCGGTGGCCCGCAACTCCCTGATCGGCCTGGTCCGCCTGGCGTCGCGGGCCGACGCCGCCGAGGATGCCCCGGGCTGTCCCACCGGTTGGCGAACGCTCGTCGACGACGAGCGACCGGTCGGGACGGTCGACCTGGGCGCCGATCCGGGACCGTTCGCGGCCGCCATCGTCGGGGCCCGCCTGTTCAGCGGCTACGCCGGTTGGGAATCGGGCCAGCTCGAGGACGAGATCGAGGAGGGATCGTGGTACGTGGTCCGGGCCGAGGCGCGGGACCCCATCTCCGCCGACCCCGAAGGCCTGTGGCGGCGGGTCCTACGCCGCCAGGGCGGTGCGCTGGCGCTGGTGTCGGGGTTCCCCACCGACCCGACGGCCAACTGACCCCGAGCGACTGGATCAGTCGGGGACGTACAGGCCCTGGGGCCGACCCTCGGGGAGGGCCACCGTCGTCCGCAGCAGTTCGATCAGTGCCCGGGTGGGGGCGGACGGGAGGCCGCGGCCACGCTGGGCCACGCCGACCCGTCGCCGGGGGAGCCCGATGACGCCGACCGGGCGGAAGCGGTCCCGCAGGAACCCCGGGATGGCCGTGGCCGGCAGGATGGCCGGGCCGTACCCCTCGAACGTGAGGGAGGCGATGAGCCGGAGCCCATCGATCTCGGCGGCCGGTAGCAGTGTGATGCCGAGCGGGCGGGTGACGGCGTCGAGCTCGTCGCGGAAGGCGGTGCCGGGAAGCGGGAGCAGGAGCTCGAGATCGGCCAGGTCCTCCAAGGTGATGGCCCGGTCGAGGGCGGCCATGGCGTGGCCCTCGGGGACCACCAGCATCAGGTCCTCCTCGAACAACAGGCGCGTCACGAGGTCCTTGCCGCTCACGGGGAGGTGGAGGATGGCCAGGTCCAACTGGCCGCTGGCCAGTTGGGGCTCGAGGCCGGTGGTATTGCCCTCCACGATGACCATACGGAGCTTCGGATGGCGGTGGGCCACCGCGTCCATGAGCCGGGGTACCAGCCAGCGGGCGGTGGTGCCGATCATCCCCACCCGGACCGTCCCGGTCACCTCGTCCTTGCAGGCGGCCACGTCGGACAACAGGGCGTCCAGCTCGGACAGGATTCGCCGGGCCCGGGCCACCACGACGGTGCCCTCCTCGGTGAGGCGACCGTCGGCCCGGTCGATGAGGGGGGTGCCCAGTTCCTTCTCCAGCCTGGCCACGTGGGCCGATATGTTGGACTGGACGGTGCCCAGGTGCTCAGCGGCGGCGGAGAACGTACCGTGGTCGCTGATGGCGGTCAGTGCCTGCAGGTGTCTAAGTTCCATCGCATGAAACGATACCAGGTATCTAAACAAACTGGTTGACTGATTGCTCGCGACCGTTATACAGTTGTTCCACGACCACAGGACATAGGAATCCCCCTCCTTTCCTCGTTGAGTCAGTGCGAAGGGACCACCTCCCCCCCCGGTGGTCCCTTTGCCGCGTCCGGGGCCCGATACGGCACTCCGTTCGCCGGGCCCGGCTCGCCCGACCCCCGCCATCCACCCGAGCCCATCGCCGGGCTCGACACCCCGTCGGGCAGGTCGGCGACCGCGGTGCGACCGGCAACCGCCGGCGCGACCGGCAGTAGGTTGAGGACATGACCGACGCCACCGGTGCCGTCTTCGTCGACCTCGACCGCACGCTCATCCGTTCGGCGTCGGGCCCCGTTCTGCAGGCCGCCATGGTGGCCGAAGGGGTGCTCCCGGCGGGTCGCAAACTGCCCGGCGAGCGCTACCTCTATGGCTTCTACAACTCCTTCGGCGAGACAGTGCCGTTCATGGCACTGGCCCGGGCGGCGGCCCGGCTCATGCGGGGCCGATCGGCCGACGCCGTCCGCCGGGCCGGCGCGGCCTCCGTCGAGCAGCTGATCGACCTCGTGCAGCCCTGGGCCATCGACTGCCTGGCCGCCCACCGCGCCGACGGCCGAACCCTGGTGCTGGCGACCACCTCGCCCCACGATCTGATCGACCCGCTCGGCCGGGAGCTCGGCTTCGACGACGTCATCGCCACCCGCTACCAGGAGATCGACGGCAACTACACCGGCCGGCTCGTCGGCCGATTCATCTGGGGCATCGGCAAGCGGGACTCGGCCCGCCAGTGGGCGACCGAGCGGGGCATCGACCCGGCCGACTGCCACGCCTACTCGGACAGTTTCTTCGACGTGCCCCTCCTGAGCGCCGTGGGCCACGCCCACCCGCTGAACGCCGACCCGCGCCTGGCCGCCGTGTCCGTGGCCCGCCGCTGGCCCCTCGAGCACTGGGACCGCCCACCCGGCGTGCCGTCGGTGGTCGGACTCGAGCCCTACCACCTGCTGCGCCCGTTCATCCGGCCCGAGGCGTTCCCCTATGCCCGGTTCACGGTGAACGGGATCGAGCACGTCCCGGCCGAGGGTCCGGTGATCCTCGCCTCCAACCACCGGAGCTACTTCGACGTGGCCGCGCTGGCGCTGGTGGCCGCCCGACTCGGCCGCCCGGTGCGCTTCATGGGCAAACAGGAGCTGTTCGACGCACCCGTGGTCGGGCAGCTCTCTCGGGCACTCGGCGGGATCCCGGTCGACCGGGGGAGCGGGTCGGGCGACCCGATGAGCCGGGCGACGGCCGCCCTGCGGGCCGGCGAGGTGGTCATCGTGCTGCCGCAGGGGACCATCCCGCGCGGCGAGGCCTTCTTCGACCCCGTTCTCCACGGCAAGACGGGGGCGGCGCGCCTGGCCGCCGAGACCGGCGCACCGGTCATCCCCATCGGGGTGTGGGGGTCCGAGAAGGTGTGGCCGCGGGCCTCCAAGGTGCCCAATGTGGCCAACCTCCAGCACCCGCCCCGGGTGACGATCACGATCGGGCCGCCGGTTACCCTCGGACGCGACGACGCGGTGGCCGACACCGCCCACCTGATGGATGCCATCGTCGGCCTGCTCCCGGACGAGGCCCGCACCCCGCACGACCCCACCGACGAGGAATTGGCCGCCACGCGCCCCTCGGCGTGACCGTCCGGGCCAGCCCACAGAGGACGGCCCGCACTGCGGTGGCCACTGCCGTGGTCTCCGGTGTGAACCGGCTGTCCCGGGCCCTCGGCCGCGGCAGCGGGACCGTGGTGGGCGGCCGGGCCGGCCTCGTCGTCGACCCCGGGCTCCTCGCCGCGCTGGCCGACGGGCGTCAGGTGGCCCTCGTCACCGGCACCAACGGCAAGACCACCACCACCCGACTGTTGGCCGTGGCGCTGACCGGCACCGGCGGTCCGACTCCGGTCAGCAACGACACCGGGGCCAACATGCCGGCCGGCCACGTGGCCGCGCTGGCCGGCGCCCCGGACGCCCGTGCGGCCGTGCTCGAAGTCGACGAGGGCTATCTCGGGCGCCTGATCGTGGAAACCGACCCCGACGTGGTCGTCCTCCTCAACTTGTCGCGCGACCAGCTCGACCGCATCGCCGAGGTGCGGATGCTGGTCGACCGGTGGCGGGCGGCCCTGGCCGGGCTGTCTCCCCCGGGCGGCGCGGGAGTGGGCACGCTGGTGGTGGCCAACGCCGACGACCCGATGGTGGCGTGGGCGGCGGCGTCGGCCCCCGAGGTCTGCTGGGTGGGCGCGGGCCAGGTCTGGCACGACGATGCTGTCGGATGCCCGTCGTGTGGAGGGCGGATCGCCTTCGGGGACGACGGACGGTGGGCCTGCGACCGGTGCGCCTTCGCCCGTCCCGACGTGGCGGCCGACGTCAGCGGTCCCGACCTGATGCTGGCCGACGGGACCCGGCTCCCGATCCGGATCGGACTTCCCGGCCAGTTCAACCGATCCAACGCCGCCATGGCCGCCATGGCGGCAGCCCGGTTGCTCGAGGCCACGGGCGAGGCGGCCGCGGGCGCCGGGGTGGCCACCGCTCTCGGCCGCCTCGCCGGGGTCACCGAGGTGGCCGGTCGGTTCTCGACGGTCACCCGCGCCGGCCGGCCGGTACGGCTCCTCCTGGCCAAGAACCCGGCCGGCTGGACCGCCATCTTCGACCTCCTCGACGAGACCGGCGACCCGGCCGCCGCCGTGGTCCTGTCCGTGAATGCCCGCACCGCCGACGGGTTCGACACCAGCTGGCTGTGGGACGTGCCTTTCGAGCGACTTGGGGGGCGGTCGGTGGTGGCGACGGGTGAGCGACGGCTCGACCTCGGCGTCCGGCTCCGCTACGCGGGTGTCGCCCATGCGGTCGTCGACGGCCCGCTGCCCGCAATCGACCACGCCGTCGCCGGCTCGTCTCCCGGCACCACGGTGGAATTCCTCGGGAACTACACCGCCTTCGCCGACCTGCGACGGGCGCTGTGAGTGTCGCCGGCCGGCGCCTGACGGTGGCCGTGGTCTACCCGGACCTGCTGGGCACCTACGGCGACGGCGGCAACGGCATGGTCCTCGCCCGCCGGGCGGCCTGGCGGGGGATCGACGTCGAGCTGCTCCAGGCCACCTCGGACCGGCCGCTTCCGCCCGCCGACCTCTACACCATCGGCGGAGGTGAGGACGGTCCCCAGGTACGAGCGGCGACGTCGCTGATCGAGGACGGGATGCTGGCCGAACGGGTGGAAGCCGGCGCTGTCGTCCTGGCGGTGTGTGCCGGCTTCCAGCTGGTCGGCCGCACGTTTCCCGACGCCGCCGACCGTCCCCACGACGGGCTCGGGCTCCTCGATGTGGCGACGGCCAAGGGCAACGGACCCCGGGCCGTCGGTGAGCTCGTGGCCGCACCGGCCCACGATGCGCCGCATACGGCGACGGGTGACCGGCTGCCCCGACTCAACGGGTTCGAGAACCACGGTGGGATGACGGTGGTCGGACCCGGCTCGCGGCCACTGGCCCGGGTGGAGCGGGGGGTGGGGAACGGCGGGGGTGACGGCTCCGAGGGCGCCTGGGCCGGCCGCGTGCTGGGCACCTACCTGCACGGCCCGGTCCTCGCCCGCAACACGGCCTTGGCCGACGTGCTGCTCGGTTGGGCACTGGCCCCGGCCGGCTCGCCCGCCGGGGCGACGGTCGAACTCGAGGGCCTCGACGACCACGAGGAGCTCGCCCTGAGATACGAGCGCCTGGAGGCGGTCGACGGGGCAGGCGGGACCGGATGGCGCAGCCGGTGGGCACGGATGCGGACCGGGCGCTGACCGGAGCCTCGGGCGGTCCGGATGCCCGGCCGCCGTTACGCTCACCCGGGTGAGAATCAGCACCGTCATCCTTCCCCATGAGCGTTGGGTCGACGCCCGGCCTACGTGGATGCGGGCCGAGTCGCTCGGCCTCCACGCCGCCTACACCTACGACCACCTGAGCTGGCGCTCGTTCCGCGACAGGCCCTGGTTCGAGGCCATGACCACCTTGGCGGCTGCCGCGGTGGCCACCTCGACCCTGCGGCTCGGCACGCTGGTCACCTCACCCAACTTCCGCCACCCGGTCCCGCTGGCCAAGGAGTTGCTGACCCTGGACGACCTGTCCGAGGGCCGACTGGTGGTGGGCATCGGCTCCGGCGGCACCGGATACGACGCCGGGGCCCTCGGTGCACCCCCGTGGGCTCCAGCGGAGAGGTCCGCCCGGTTCCGTGAGTTCACCGCCCTCCTCGATCAGCTGCTGACCCGAGTGGAGACGACATCGGTGGGCAGGTACTACTCGGCCCACGAAGTGATGCGCCACCCGGCTCCCATCGCCGTACCCCGGCCCGCGTTCGTGGTGTCGGCCCTCGGACGGCGGGCCATGGAGGTGGCCGCCGAGTTCGGCCAGGGGTGGGTCACCACCGGTGTGGCCACCCACGGTGCCCATCCCACGACGGAGGCCGCGGTCGCCGGACAGGTGGCCGACCTGGACGCGGCCCTGGACGCCCGCGGCCGGCCCCGGTCGTCGATCGAGCGGGTCCTGCTCGACGGATTCGGCGACGAGCCCACCCTGGCGTCGGTCGACGCCTTCGTCGACGTGGCCGGGCGCTACCGGGCCCTCGGCTTCACCGAGCTGGTCGTCCACTGGCCCATCCCGGACTCGCCGTTCGCCACCGATGCGGATGTGTTCGAGCGGATCGTGACCGACGGGGCGGCCCAGCTGGACCGGTGACCGTCCCGGTTCAGTGCTCCTTGCGGGGCCACCGGTTGTCGTCGACGTCGGTGTCCCCACCGCGGTCGGGTGCCGGGGCCAGGGCCCACGACCGGCGCCAGGTGGCGACGTCGGGGCCCTGGAGGGAAGGAGTCGTGCCGGCCGCCGCCTGCTTGCGGGCCGTCCACCAGTCGGTGGTCGATTCGTTGGCCAGCGTCGCCACTGCGGCCTCGATGCGGCTGCCGAACCGACGGGCGTCCTCGCCCTCGGCCGGCCACAGGGGGGTGCCAAAGGTGACGGTGGTCCGTGTGCGTCTCGGCGTGCCGCCGCCCTTGGGCAGGATGTGGCGGGTGCCGCCGAGGTGGACCGGCACCACCGGGCGCCCGGTGCGCGCCGCCAGATAGGCCGCGCCGCCGCGGAACTCCTGGGCCCAGCCGTCGGGCGAGCGTCCCCCCTCGGGGAAGATGACCAGGTTCCAGTCGTCGTCCAGCAGTTCGGCGGCGAGGTCGGCGGAGCGTCGGTTGACCTTGGTGCGCTCGATGGGGATGGCCCCGAGCAGGAACGAGAAGGCGTCGGCCTTCCACCGCCGGTCGAAGAAGTAGTCGGCCGCCGCCGCCACCGCCGTCCGGTGGCGGAACCGCAGCGGCAGGCAGGCCAGCAACAGGGGGGTGTCGATGTGGCTGGCGTGGTTGGCCGCGAAGATGACGGGCGCCTCCAGGTCGACCAGGCCCTCCTCGCCGCGTAGCTCGGGCGAGGCCACGAGCCGCGCCAACGGCCGGGTGACGTTGTCGAGCACCATGGCCCGGGCCAGGCGCACCGGGTAACGGCGCGACCAGGCGGTGTCGTAGTGGACGCCCAGCTCCGGGTCGGGGGCGGGGCGGGGGACCGAACCCGGCCAGGTCGGGGCGGCCAGCGGGAAGGAGCTCCGCCCGGCCCGGGCGGCCAGCACGGAAGGGCGCAGGCGACCGACCCGGCCACCACCGGCCGCCGTGTCGCCGAGCGACGCGTCGGTGCGCACGGCCCGCCGGGACCGCAGCGAGCGCGACGTGTCCCGGATCTTGCTCATCGGGCGCCGTCGCCGTGCCGGGGTCTCACTGCACGTCCGCCATGAGGATCGGCGGGGCGTGGAGATGGGTCAAGGTGGGCGAGGTGCCGACGACGTCACGGGCCATCTCCAACGCGTCGGCCAGCGTGGACGCGGCCCGGAACCCGAGGCGGTGCACGGCCTTGGCGTCGCCACCCACGATGATCACCGCGCCGAGGTGCTGGAGGGCGTGGGCGCACCAGTACCACATGTAGAAGGGGTGGACCCCGTGGTAGGCGTGTCCCGTCCGGTACAGGTGGATGTACCAGGGGTCGGTGGCGAAGCCCTCCTCGTACCGCTCCGAGATCACAGTCGGATCGGTCGTCTCGCTCAGCACCTCCTCGAAGAAGTCGATGTAGCTCGGGTGGTGGACCGGGTTGAACTCCCACGGGGTGGGATGGGTCATGATCAGGACCCCGCCTTCGCGCACCAGGGGCTTCCCCCGGTAGAGGTTGAAGAAGTACCCGAGGCCGAGACAGGCCACCAGGATCGGGTTCAGGATCGAGTTGACGTTGTAGGGGCTGATGTAGGGCAGGCCCATGGTGAGGATGTCGGTCTGGCCCTCGACGACCACGCCCTGCTGCTCCCAGACGTGGGCCGTGGTCAACGCGTGGACGGCCTCGACTTCGCCGGCCTGCACCGAGGTCATGCGGTGGGGAGCGCGGACCGAGTGGAAGATCTTGCGGGCGTGGCGGGCCGGGACCCGGTCGAGTGCGGCGGCGGCGGCCACGAAGCCCAGCCGGTCCTTCGCCTTCCACTCCCATTCGCGTTTCTGGAGGAAGTGGAAGGCCCCCGGGAAGGTGTCGTTGTTCAACGTCGACTCGATCTGGAAGACCTTCACCCCGGCGTCCCGGATGAGGCGCCCCATCCGCCAGTTGGACGAGTGGAGCTCGCTCTTGTGCTGGTCCATGAAGGACTTCGACCGCCGCATCGTCTCGGGATTGTGGTGGTGGCGCAGGCTCCGGTAGCTGGCAAGCCCGGTGGCCACGCTCTTGTGGCCGCCGTCCATGGCCACCAGGTTGATGTTGACGTACACCAGCAGGTCGCTCTCGGCGCCCCGCTTGTTGATCTCCACCTCCTCGCCCTGGTCGGTGGCGCCGAGGAACACCAGGTTGTCGGGGTCCTCGGCGTCGTGCTGGGTGAGAAGTCCGTTCGGGGCGAAGGCGTCGTAGATCCGGTCACCCAGTGCGTGGCGCAGCTCGGGTTCGGTCATGCGCCGGTGGAGGGCGAGGGCCACGATCAGCTCGACGTCGTCGACCCCGGCCTCGGCGGCCAGGTCGAGGACCTGCTCGATCACCAGCTGGCGGATGTCGGGCCGCTCCATCGGGGGGAGTGGGAGCGAGATGTCGTCGAAGGCGATCGTGAGCTTCATGCCGGAGAAGAGCAGTGCCGGCAGCGGGTCCCGGTCACCTTCGGGGTGGGTGAGGGCGTGGCGGATGGCGGCCTGGGGATCGCGCAGGGGGTCGATGGGCTCGGGCGCGTAGATCACCCGGCTGCCCTCGGGCAGCGTCTCCAGGCTGAAGCGCTCCCCGTGCCAGAACAGGGTGGGGGGCGTCGAGCTGTCGACGTCGAGCACGAATCCGGGCCTGGGGCTCATCGTGAGCGTCCTTTCGGGTTGCGGAGGTCGAAGGCCACCTTGACAGCCCCCCGGCGGCCGGCGGACCCGGCATGGGCCAGGGCTTCCTCGTAGCGCTCGAGCGGATAGAGGGCCGAGACCAGGCGTCCGAGCTCGGCGTCAGCCACCAGGTCGATGGCCAGCTCGAAGCTGCGCCGGTCGGCCGCACCGGGCTCGGGGGAAGCCTCGCTGCCGTAGGCGTAGGCGCCCACCAAGGTCAGCTCCCGGTGCCACAGGGGGGCGAGGTCGACGGACACCTTGGCCGGCATCCCGACCAGCACGACGCGGCCGCGGGGGCGGACCATCGACAGGGCCTCGGTGATGGAGGCGGCACTGCCCACGCAGTCGAAGACGACGTCGGCTCCCTCGGTCAGGCGTCCGGCCACCACCAGCGAGCCGGCCCGGCGGCGCACCGCCCGGGCGAGTTGGTCGGGCGGGACCACGTGATCGGCCCCGAGCGAGGCGGCGAGCTCCCGCTGGCGGCCGTGCTTGGCCCCGACCACCACGGTGCACCCGGTGGTCGGCCGCACCAGGTGGTGGAGCGCGGCGACCGTGGTGAGCCCGAGGGTCCCCGCCCCCACCACGGCGATGAGGTCGCCGGCCGCGATGCCGGCCGACAGGGCGGCGTGGACGGCGCAGGCGGTGGGCTCGATCATCACCGCGTCCTGATCGGACAGCGCTTCTGGCACGGCGTGGAGCTGGCTGGAGTGGGCCATGAGGGGTGCCGTCGACCACCCGCCGCCGGTGTCGGCGCAGTACCCGGTCTGGAGACCGGGCTCGAGGGCCCCGAACGCCAGGTTGCCGCACAGCCCGGTGTGGCCCGACCCGCACTGGACGCACACCGGCTCGATGTGTCGCGGCCGACAGCCCAGCACCGGCTCGATGACGGCCCGGGTGCCCGGGGCTAGCTCGTGCCCGCTGACGTCCACGCCACCGTCGTCCAGTACGCCCACGACTTCGTGCCCGGGGACGAAGGGGAAGCTGACCAGGTCCTCGAAGTACCGAGACGTCCGGCCGTCCAGCGTGGCCAGGTCGGAGCCGCAGATGCCGGAGAGGAGCGGGCGGAGGGGGAACCAGTCTTCGCCCGGCCGTTCCGGGGCATGGGCGTCGAGCAGTTGCAGCGGGCCGATGCCCGCGCCGCGACCCGACCCCAGGAAGGAGGCCACCCGCGCCGCCGCGAATCGAGGCAGGTTCCGCTCGAGGACCAGCGCCTTCACCGGCCGGCCTCCGCGGCCAGCCGTCGGGCCTCGCCGGCCCGGGCCGCCGGGCTGGTGCGACCGCGCCGTGCCGCGCCCCGTCGGTCCACGGGGCCGAGGGGGAGCAGGGGCTGGCTCCCGCCGTCCGCCTTGTGCCAGGTCTCCACGTGCCAGCCACGCCGCCGGGCGATGGCGGCCAACTTGGCCTCGGGGTTGACGGCCACGGGGAAGCCCACCGCCTGCAGCATGGGCAGGTCGCTGGCCGAGTCGGCGTACGCCATCGACTCCTCCAGGCGGAGTCCCTCGGACTCGGCGTAGTCGGCCAGTACCAGGGCGCGGGCCTCGCCGATGGGAGGGAGCTGTTCGAGGCGTCCGGTGAACTTGCCGTCCTCGACGCCGAGCGAGGCGCACACGATCTCGTCGAAGAGCGGCCGGAACGGCTCGACCACGAAGTCGAGGGCGCCGGTGATGAGGATGGTCCGGTGGCCCAGGGCCTGGTGGGCCCTGACCCGGGCGATACCCGCCGGGAACGACTTGGCCAACAGCAGGTGGTGGAACAGGTCCCACCCGTCGTCGTGCAGGCGGGCCACCGGCGCTCCCTCGTAACGCCGGTAGAACGATCGCAGGAAGTCGCCGCGGTCACGGCGGTCGAGGGCCAGGAGCGACGGGGCCTCGGCCACCAGGTCGGCGACGAAGGCGGCCCGCTCGACGGGTGGCAGGTGGCGCGAGGCCAGCCAGGCGTAGGAGTCGACCACGTTGGAGGCGATCAACGTGTTCTCGAGGTCGAAGGCGGCCACGTGGCGATCGGGGGAGAGGATGTTCTTCCGGGCCCGGTCGGCCCGGTTGGTCGTGATCGACTTGCCCGGCGCCGTCCGGACCCGGGCGTGCTCGATGATGGACGGCAGGTGGATCTCGCGGACGTAGGTGGCCCAGTCGATGACCCCGGGATCGAGGCAGAACGCGGTCCGGTCATCGTCGTCCATGCGGTCCCACAGGGCGAGCAGGCGGTCCACCCGGTAGAGGGCCTCGGTCTCGGTGTAGGCGCCGTAGAGCTCGACATAGCCGAGTGCCCGGTCGGCCAACAGGTGCTGCTCCTCGAGGGCGGCCATCCACTCGGCCCGCTTGCCCCGGATGGGGAGCGAGCCGACCACCCGCTCGGCCAGCGACATGGCCGCCGACGCCCGGGACAGCTGGCGCTGGACCCGGCCCCGGCCGGGGAACGACCACTCGGGGACCACGATGGGCTGTCCGTCCTGGTCGTAGAGCGGGTGTTCCTGGAACCATGCCGTCACCAGTTCCACCAGCCGGCCGTAGCGGAACGGGTTCCGCACCCCGGAGGCGACGTGGTACACCGACGGCCCGGCGTAGGCATCGGCCGGGTCGTCGGAGCCGATGTGGTCGAGGGCCTCGCCGGCCACCGCGATGATGGCCGCCACCACCAGGTCGACGGGGATCACGTCGGTGATCCCCTCGGGCACCCCTGGAAATTCGCGCAGCAGACCGCGGGCGTAGGAGATGATGATCGGCTCGGCCATCCGGAATCCGCGGATCCAGCCGGGGCGGGGCTCGGCCAGGGCCGACTCGATGATCGATGGCCGGATGATGGTGATCGGGACGGTGTCGCCGAACTGGGCGACCAGGGCCCGTTCGCCCAGAGCCTTGGTGTACGGGTAGGCGTCGGGCCATCCGAGCGACTGGGCCCGGGCCTGGCCGATCGCCACCATCTGCTTCTTGACCCAGTCCTCGCGGAGGCGCTCGGCCCGTTCGGCCAGGAGATGGAGCCCGGCGCCCCCGAGCTCCTCGCGCGCTGACCTGTGGAATTCGACCAGCCGCGCCGGTTGACGGGACTCGGCCTCGGAGTCGCCCCGCTGGCGCCGGGCGGCGCTCACCTCGTGGCGCCAGTCGACCTCGACCGTAAACGGGTTGGCGTCGAGCAGCTCCTCTCTGGCCTCGCCCTGGTGGGTGCCGGCCACATAGGCGGTGGACACCGGGATGTAGTGGACGGGTCCGGTACGTCCGTCGGACTCGGCCAGCGTCCGGGCGGCCACGAAGGCGGCCGCCACGCGGGACGGGCCCAGCAGGTTGACCTCGACAGCGGCGTCGAGGGGGGAGTCGAAACTGACCGACGCCGCCGAGTGCACCACCACGTCGCACCGCGACATCGCCGCCAGGCCGTCGTCGTCCAGGCCGAGCCCGTCGGTCGCCACGTCGCCGGGAACGGCCGAGACCCGGTCGGCCATGGCGGCGTCGAACCCGTCGCCCAGCTCCTGGCGGAGGCGGTCGAAACAGTCGTTCTTGAGGATCTCCTTGGTTGCCCGCTGCATGGGCGAGGCGCGTCGGCCGGGACGGATGAGGAGCACCACCTGACTGTCCGGGATGCTGCGCAGGATGCGCTCGACCAGTGCTGTTCCGAGGAAGCCGGTGGCTCCGGTGATGAAGAAACGCCTGCCGGCGAGGGCGTCTCGGACGCGGGTCACCCGATCTGTCTACCATATGGTAAGTGACCGGGTCGACCACAGGACAGGGGGCGTCGGCGGCCCGCGACCGGAGTCGGCCACGGCCGGTGCCGGCCGGGGGGCGGACCGACGCGCACGGGGCCACCACGTCGGAGCGGATCCTCGACGCCGCCCTCGGCTCGTTCGCCACCCGGGGCTACGAGGCGTCCTCCCTGGACGCCCTCGCCGTCGGCCTCGACATCCGCAAGCAGACCATCCTCTACTGGTTCCCCAGCAAGGAGGTCCTGCTCGAAGCCGTCATCGACCGCAGTGCCATCGAGCTGTCTGAAGCCCTCGAGGCGTCGCTGGCCTCGGCGGGCTCCGGATGGGCCCGGGTGGAGGCCGTCGTCCGCTCGGTCTTCCGGCTGGCCGCCCGGCGCCCCGAACTGTTGGGCCTCGTGCGCGAGATGGGACGCCTGGGCACGCCGGCCGCCACCCGCTTCGTGTCCGCCGTCGAGCCCCTGGTGCAGCGCGCCACCGGATTCCTGGAGGCGGAGATGGACGCCGGGCACATGCGGCGCCACGATCCGCGTCTGCTGCTGTTGGCCATCTATTCCACCGTGATCGGCATGCTGACCGAGGTCGAGGTGCTGCGGGCCTTCGGCGAGGAGCCGACGGCGCGCTCCCTGGTCCGCCGGCGCAACGAGATCCTGGAACTCCTGCGCTCGGCCCTGGTGACCGACGCAGCGTGAGCCGCGCTGGAGCTGGACCCGGCTACGGATTCAGTCCGGGGCCTTCGCCGCCCGGCGCTCCCGCCACGACGGCTTCGCCACCGGGATCGGGGGAGGCGCCGGCTTCTTCGGTGTGTAGCGCTTATTCCCCTCGGGCCCCTTCGGCGCTTTGGACCGCCCGGAGGTCCGTCCGCCGGCTCGACGGGCGGCGGCCGCCTCGGCCCGGGACGGTCGCGGCGCGGCCGGCTCCGTGGTCCCGCCGGCCTTGTCGGCCCTGATCCGGGCCGTGACCTCCTTCTGGACCTTGTAGGAGCGGTAGAGCAGCCAGACGGCGAGGAGGAGGAAGGGGAGCCCGACGACGATGGCCGAACTCTGGAATCCGAGGAACGTGAACAGAGCCACGAATCCGACGAGTGCCCGGCGTCCTAGGTAGGTGGTGAGCACCAGGGCCGCGGCGCAGACGATGCCGACGACCAGTGTGGTGTCGGGAGTGAACTGGTCCTTCTTCAGGTGGAAGTGGTGGTTGCTGGTCTCGGTCACGTAGAGGAGGACGGCGAAGAAGATGGCCATGAATCCGGACAGGTAGGAGTAGACGCGCTCGCGCCCGTCGAGCCGGTCGATCGCCCACTTGGTCGGGTTCCCGTTGCGGTCGAGCGACGGCTTGGCCGGCGCCGTCGGCGCCGCGTCCATGAGGCGCTCCATCAGGCGCCTCTTCGGGGTGGGGGCGTCGGCGTCCTCGTCGGACCCCTCGGGTTCGGTGTGCTCGACCATCGGGCTCAGGCTACCGGCCCGTCGGCGGGACCCCGGGGTCGGCGCCCGGAGGGATGAGCACAACCCCCAGTCCGGCATTGTCGGCCCTGTCGATCTCCCATGCCCCGCCTCCGTTTCCGGCAGCCTCCACCGCGGCGAACGCCGAGGCGGCGGGCACCGCCCCCGGCACGCCGTTGGGCTCCTCGGTAACGACGGTCACGTGATGGACACGCCCCGAGCGTCCCCCGAGCCAGCGGGCCACCGGACCGGCCGGGTCATCGACGGAGGTGTCGGCACCGACCAGGCGGACCCCGAGCGGCCCCGGCCACGCCAGATCGATCCAGCGCAGCCCTCCCGACGCTCCTCCGCTCACGACCTGGCCGTCAAGTAGGCCGCCGAACAGGGCGGTCGCCGTATCGAGGTCGGCAACCACGTGGCAGGCCCGCAGCAGGGCGGCGGGAGGGACTGCGCCGCTACCGTCGGACCGGATGCGCCGTTCGGTGGGGTAGTCGTCGGGCGCCGGGCTGCTCCACCCTTCGTTCGCCTGCGCCAGTTGGACCACCACGCCGGTCGCCTCCTTCGGGTGGAGGAACGCCTCCAGCCATTCGGGATCGCTCACATCGATGCCGATCGGCTGGATCCCGAAGGCCCGCGCCTCCTCCATGGCGGCGGCCAGGTCGGGCACCTTGAATGTGAGGTGGTGGGGTCCGGGTCCGTTGGCGGCCAGGAACCGGGACAGAAAGTCGTTGACTTCGACGGCCCACGGCATGAGCACCTCCACCCGCGCGCCGTTGGCGAACTGCAGCTGGGCCGGGGCGAAGCCCGGTCCGGGTCCCCCCGAGCTCCAGACGGCGCCGAGGTCGGTGGCGTAGCGATGCCAGACGTCCTGCCAGCGGGGGACGGCGTGTGCGATGTGGTCGAGGACGGCGTGCCCGATGCGGGGCGTCACTGTGGCGGTGGTCGACATGGGCACAGCCTGGTCCGAGAGGACCGGTCGTGTCGACACGGGGTCCCGACGTCGGGCCTCTTGTCGGCGAAGGTCACCCCCGGTACGGTCGTCGCATGGACTTCCGCACGGAATCAGTGGTCGACCTGGCGGCACAGGTCCGGAGCGGTACCCGCAGCGCGGCCGAGCTGGTCGACCACGCCCTCGGGGCGATCGCGTCCCACAACCCGACCATCAACGCCTTCGTGGCCGTCAACGAAGCCCGGGCCCGGGCCGCGGCCGACGAGGTGGACGCCAAGGTGGCCGCCGGTCAGGACCCGGGACCGCTGGCCGGGATCCCGATCGGGGTGAAGGACCTGGAGGATGCCGCCGGCTACGTGACGACCCACGGCGCGGCCGCCTATGCCGGGAACCCGCCGGCGACGGAGGACTCGCCCCTGGTCGCCCGGCTGGTGGCCGCCGGGTGCGTGGTCGTGGGCAAGACGAACACCCCCGAGCTCGGGTGGAAGCCAGACACGGAGAATCCGCTGTTCGGGGCCACCCTCAATCCTTGGAATCTCGACCACACCGCGGGTGGCTCGTCGGGTGGGAGCGCCGCGGCGATCGCCACGGGCATGGTGCCCCTGGCCACAGGCTCCGACGGCGGCGGGTCACTCCGCATCCCGTCGTCGTGCTGCGGTCTGTCGGGCATGAAGACGTCGCTCGGCCGCGTGCCGTCGGGGGGAGCGCAGCCACCCGACTGGCAGAACCTGTCGACCAAGGGCCCGATGGCACGGCGCCTCTCTGACCTTGTCGCCGCGTTGGATGTGGTGGTGGGTCCCGACCCGACCGACCTGCGGTCGTTGCCGCGACCCGAGGCGTCGTGGCCGGCGGCACTCGATGCGGCGCGTCCGCCGTCCAAAGTGGCGTGGTCGCCGACGCTCGGGTATGCCGAGATCGACGACGAGGTGCTTGCGCTTTGCCGTCGCGCCGTCGACGTGCTCGCCGACCTTGGAACGGAGGTGATCGAAGTCGACACGGTGTTCGACGAGGACCCGGTGGACTCGTGGCTCACGCTGTCGGGCGCGTTCAACTTGCGGACCCACCATGCGCTGCTGGGCACGGAGCACTGGGCGCAGGTCGATCCGGTGCTCCGGATGGTCATCGAAGGGGCGGCGGCCACGGGCCCGCTCGACGTGGTGCGGGCGGAGGACGCCTGCCACACGTTGAACCTGCGGCTGGTCGATCTGTTCCACGACGTCCGGCTGTTGGTGACGCCCACCATGGCGGCGCCACCACCCCCGAGATCGCTGGGCGGAGCAGGGATGATCAACGGCACCCAGGAGTACAACTGGGTGAAGATGACCTATCCGTTCAACATGACCCGCTCGCCGGCCGCCACGGTGTGCGTGGGGCTCTCCTCGGCGGGTGTCCCCGTCGGACTCCAGCTGATCGGGCCGCAACACGCAGACCTGGTGGTGCTCCGGTCGGCAGCGGCTCTCGAGGCGGCACTCGGTTTCGACGCCGTGGCCCCGTTCCCGGCAGGTTGAGACGGTCCCGTCCGTGACTCAGAGTCGTCCCGGAGCAGGGGGAGCGTCGAGCCGGGGGAGCAGTCGGCCCGGGCTAGCATGCTGATCGGCATTGTGGCGGTGGCTCCACCGTCGCATCCGGGCGCTTAGCTCAGTTGGTTAGAGCGCAGCCTTCACACGGCTGAGGTCGGAGGTTCGAGTCCTCTAGCGCCCACGGGTGTTGTCAAAATTGCAACATTATCCCTGGTCAGAAGTGGGTTTGAAAAAGAACCCGAAGGTGTTTTCGCCTAGCTGGAATGGGATCAAGAACTTTGGCTGCGCTCGCGGTCATCGTTGCCTGCCCCGCAACCAGGCACGTGTCGGCGTGGGCGAGCGGACATGCAGGCGCTCGTTCTGGAACAGTGCGCTGGCATTGACAGGGGCGCGGAGCGCCGGTTC
>PLZW01000009.1 GCA_003153575.1 Acidimicrobiaceae bacterium
CTCGCTGTTCCTCGGAGACTTCAAGTGGCGGGGCCGCAAGCACTGATCTCATGCTCGCATTCTATCTACCTCATGTATATCAGCGACGGACCACTAGGATACTACGCGCGTACCAATCAGGCGCGGATCCTATCGCTGAGTGGGGGACGCAAAACGTTCTTCAGATGTGCGGAAAGTCAGCTGAATGGATACCCTCATTTTTGAGTCCAATTAGGTCATCGGGGCCGCTTTGCAGGTACTGCACGACTAGAGCGATGTCTGGCTCCACAATCGGGGCTCACGGATGGATTGTGACTGTCGACCCAATGGAATTGGATCCCGTGGGGCCGGTGACCATGGTGTCAATCATCGTCAGATGACCGCCGCGGCTGACATACCAGGCAGGCTCGGTCATGACCTCATTGTAGAGCCGATGCCGGCTCACTGTCATCCGGTTGAATGTGACCGTGGCCCCCCGGACACTGATGCAAGGGATGGGCGCACGATTTTCACACTTGAGTGAACTGTCCGTGAACGTAACGGGCTGGTTGAACGGCGAGCCCTGGACGGCGACCCAGCTGGCCCCGGTGCAGCGGGTCAATGACACTGGGCCCATCAGGGATTCGACGACGTTCAGACCGTGTTGGAAGGAGCAGTCGGTGATCGCAACATTGCCCGACCCTTGCCCCTGGACGTCGGACTCAAAATCGAATCCGTCGGCCGCCGGCGAATAGACATGTACGTTCGTGAGGGTGGCGTTCTTAACTGCGGCAAACGTGATGCCCTGCCTTCCGGCGTTTCTCGTGGTGAAGCCGTTGACCGTGAGGTACCGGTCCGCCGTGTAGATCTGATGTCCCAGGTCGGCGACCAATTCCAGCCCGTCTCCGAAGGTGTTCATGACCTTGATGTTGTTGAGAGTCACATGCGATGAGGAGAGGACCTTGACGCCTGCTAAGTCCACGAGAAGCGGGTTGAAGTTGCCCTCCGCATTCGCACCTACGACGGTGATGTCGGAGACCGTTACGTACGACGCGTCCAGAATCTGGATGATCGGCCTGTGGCGGCCAGGACCGCTTGGTGTCCTCACAGACGACTCGTCGTCGAAGACACCGCCGATGAGGGTAAGGGAATGAGTGATAGTCAATCCCTCGTTGACAAGGTAACAAGCGCTAGGAGGCGACGAGAACACGGAGCCCGGCGGCATAGCGTCGAGGTAGGCACTGAGGGAGGTCGATACGTCGGTGGAACAGTCCGCCGGTATCAATGTCCGGGCGACGACTGGTGCCGTCGTGGCCCCGGCTCCGGTCGTAGTGGCCTTTGGCCGTGTCGTCGTGGTTGCGGGGGTGACTGTGGTGGTCGTCGTGGTCGGAATCGTGGTGGGGCTGGTCGGTGATGTGGTGGTTGCCGTGGCAGTCGTTGGGGTCGGAACCGTGGTGGGGCTGGTCGGTGACGTGGTGGTTGCCGTGGCAGTCGTTGAGGTGGTGGTGGTGGTGGCCGTGATGGTTGTGGTGGTTGTGGTGGCCGGCGGCATGGGCGAGTGGGCCGCGGGCAACGTGGTTGGCTCCGCCGGTTGACCCAGTATCGAAGGGGCTGACGATATCCCTGAGGTGTGCCGGACTGTTGAGCTATATAGGACCGTCGCCGGAACGGAAGCGGCTGCCGGAACCGTCGCACTGGCAACGTTGAGCGAAACGATAGAGGCCACCGTCGTCAGGGCGAGAGCGACTGAGGCCAACACCGCTACCAATGGCAGGATTGGTGAACGGGGAAAGCTCCGGAGCAGGCTGGGAGTGCGGATGTATTTCATATGCCCCTCCTCACGAGAGGCGGGGCATATCGTTTTGAACGATCGCAGTCGCTCAGTCGATTCGGTAGCCCGGCTAACTCGTAGAGTCCCGTGGATTTGCGTCCCCTCCTTACGGAGGGTTTGCCTTTGTCGTCGGTACTGCGCTCCGTCTTACCGGAACGTATCCAACTGTAGTGGCCCCAGTCGGTGTTGTCCAGGAGCCCATGCGTCGCCCAGTGAATAAGGTCCATTCAGACCGGCACTCGACGAGGGACCTGCCACAGACCCAGACCCAGACCCAGACCCGGACCCGGACCCGGACCCGGACCCGGACCCAGACCCAGACCCAGACCCAGACCCCTGCTGACCTCGACGAGTTCTGAGATTCCCCAGGAATAGTGGACACCCAACATGTCGCCTCGATGAGGCGGCTGGAAGGATGTCCCCATGGCAGTCACAAGAAGGAAGTTCACCCTCGATCGAGTACAAGACCGAGGCGGCGCATCGAGTCATCGACTCGGACCGAACGGTTCGAGAGGTCGCCCGTGAGCTCTCGGTCCTGGAGAGTTCCCTCAGCACTTGGGTCCGCAATGAGCGGCGCAGGATCGAAGCGCTGTCCGGCACGAGCAACGAACCGCTGAGCACGGCCGAACGGGCGGAGCTTGTCCGGCTGCGCCGACTGGTCAGCGAGCAGGACAAGGACCTGGCCTTCCTGGGAAAAGCTGCCGCGTACTTCGCTTCGAATCCTCCAAAGACGAACGGTTCTCGTTGATGGAGGCGGAGTGCGCGAACCACCAGGTCTCCCGCATGGCCAGGTTGCTCGAGGTGTCCCGGTCCGGGTTCTACAAATGGCGGGCAGACAGGGCAAGGGAGGAGCCGACAGCCGCCGAGCAGCGCCGTGCTGACCTCGACAAGAGGATCCTGGCCTCACATGTGGCCAGCCACGGCACCTACGGCTCCCCGCGGATCATCGAGGACCTGCACGAAGACGGTGTGGCGGTCTGCATCAACACCGTGGCGGCCCGCATGGCCGCCCTCGGGATCCACGGCGTGTGTCCGAGGCTGTTCAAGGTCACGACAACGCCGGACCGCTCGGCCAAGTACCCCCCTGACCTGGTCAACCGCCAGTTCGACCAGGGGGCCCTGGACCTGGTCTGGACAAGCGATATGACCTACATGACCATTGGCAGCGGCGAGGCCTACCTGTGTGCCATCCGAGATGAGCACTCCGGCCGGGTCCTCGGCTGGACAGTGGCCGACCGCATGCGGGCAGAGATCGTCGAAGAGACCTTGCGTGACGCGGCCCTCACCCGACAGTTCGACTGCGTCGGGACCATTCTTCACACCGACCGGGGCAGCCAATTTACCGATGCCGGCGTTGTCAGTCTCTGTGAGCAACTCGGCATCGTCCGCTCGATGGGCAGAACCGGCTCTTGCTACGACCACGCCAGTGCCGAGAGTTTCTGGTCGATCTTCAAGCACGAGTACTTCTACCGCCACGCCTTCGCCACCCTGGACGAACTTCGGGCCGGGATCGAGGGCTACATGGTCTTTTACAACGAGACCCGCCGCTACTCCAAGACTGGCAACTTCAGCCCTGCGACCTTCGAGTTATCGTTGGACCAGTCAGCCACCGCCGCATAACCACCGTGTCCACTTCGAGTGGGGAATCTCGCACGGCAGACATCAAGGCGAAGGTGGATCGGGGGAGTGAACCCACTTCGCCGGCGGCTTCCTATGCCGTCGCCGAGACTTCTTCACCACGACTTGCCGGAACCGCATGCAGTGGGACTTCCGCCGGACGACCCCGCCAGGCGCACTCGCTCGACCCAGCCGGAATCGACCCGTGCTCACCATCCCGAACCCACCATGTATGGAACCAGCGTCCCTCAACGAACCGCACTGTCTTGCCACAGTTATTGCACCTCACGCAACGTTTCCTTTCTCACGATGCTCCCGAATCTTCGACCCGAACTCGCGGTACAGGGACGATCGAGACATGCCCAGAGCAGCAGCCACCGCCCCACGGTCCGATCCGTCGTCAAGGGCCTGGACGACGAGCTCATCGAGCTGGAGGTCAACAAGGGCCCGCGCGCGCATCAGAGCCCGTAGATCCTCTAGAGCCGTCACTGTGCTCCCCGCCACTGGTCGTCGGAGCGTTCCTCACGCTCTGCACGACTGAACCGGGGCAGGGGCAGCCGATCAGCCATCTTGACCCCATGGGCCTGGGCGACACGCTTGACGACCACAGCAGCCCCAATTGCCGTTGCCGTGGATCTGCGGGCGAATTCGCCCAACTCGTGGAGAAGATCGGCGTAGAACCGATCCAGGTTTTCCGACACTGGAGCCTCCGTGGGGTCGACAGCAACCGGGGCACCACAAGCACCCCAGTCCGTCCCACGGCCTCCAGGCCCCCAAACCCGACCCTCTGACTCCAACCCCGCGGCGTCCAGCTGCTGACGGTGGTGACGGGTTCCCGCCAACATCCTTAGGCGATCGGGGTAGATCGGCAGTGTCGCATCGTAAGACAGGGGTGTAACAGGCTCCGCAGACGCTTCACCCGTCCCAACCTGGGATGACATAACGCGTGACCTGACATAATATACATTATCGGCGTTTGGTCTAGAGGGTACAATCGTCAGACCGACAAGTGACCGCGTGCTCCACCCGGGTCCACCCAACCGCTTCCTCGACACCGGCCTCGGTGCGCCAACACCGAAGCCACCAAGAGACCGTCCGTCCTTCGGGGTGATCGGTTTCGTCCGGGCGTCCATGTCGCCATCATTCCGGTGTGCTGTGACGCCACGAATCGGCGACCCGGAGCCAATCAATGGGCGACCTCGCCGCCCGTCTGGGACCGGCCTATTCCGTCACTGTGACGCTTTCTGCTCAGGTGTGTGCGGGTGGAACGTGGAGACCGTCGCCGGGCGACGACCTCCCACCGCGTTCGAACCGCATCGGCCGCACCGACCAACGGCACTCCCCGATTCCAAGGCTCCGGCAACGACATGAATCCCCCTGTCTTCACGTTGCGCCAGCTGATATCGTGGCCATATACCCCTAGGGGGTATTAGTAGCGACCAGAGCCCGATTCCAGACCTGGGGGAACTGATGTGAACCAAGTACGCATCCTCAAGCAACTCGACAAGATGGTCGAAAGCGGCCAGCTCACGGCGGATGAAGCTGCAGGACTGAGAGCAGCTGCAGGCACACCGGAGTTCGACACAGCCATGGGAGCCGTGCGGGCACGGCATGCCGAGGAACGAATGGTCCCGGCGGTGGCCAGCGGTGAGATGACTCAACAAGATGCGGACGCCTACCTGGACCGGATTCGCGCAGGCGAACACCCCCAAGGGCCTACGGGCCCGTTTGTCGGCGCACCGTCCCCGCCGGCATTGAGGAACCCACGCAGCTTGGGGCTGATCCAAAATTCAGCGGGTGACGACTCGTCGGTGCACAATCACAACTACACCTCCAAGTACCGAAGTACGGCCAGGACGCGGCGGTGGTCGGACGAAGTCGCATGTAGGTCGAGCTTGGCGAAGATGTTGGCGATGTGCTTCTCGACGGCACCTTCCGAGACGGTCAGAGATGTCGCTATGGCCGAATTCGTCCTCCCTTCTGCCATGAGCGCCAGCACCTCTCGCTCCCGCGGAGTCAACCCGGTCAAGGCGTCACTGTGGCGAGAAGCTCCCATCAGCTGAGTCACCACCTCAGGATCGAGGGCAGTTCCCCCGGAAGCCACCCGGACCAACGCCTCCGCAAAGTCTGCGACATCGGCGACGCGATCCTTCAGCAGGTAGCCGATCCCCGCCGCACCTCCGGCGAGGAGCTCCGCCGCGTAACGGGTCTCGACGTACTGGGAAAAGACCAGAATCCCTACGCCAGGGTGGTCCCGCCGCAATCGGATAGCTGACCGCAATCCCTCATCAGTGAATGTCGGCGGCATACGGATGTCGACCACCGCCACGTCAGGAGGATCGTCCGCCACCACCTGCTCGAGACTCACGGCATCACCTACCGCGCTCATCACGGCGAATCCGCGTTCCGTGAGCAGTTGAACCAACCCGTCTCGCAGGATCGCCGAGTCTTCGGCGATGACTACGCGTATGGCATCGGCGTCCGCCATGCTCAAGCGTGGGTGGGCAAGTCGACGGTAATGACAGTTGGTCCGCCTATCGGGCTGGCGATGCTCAGGTGTCCATCGACAGCACCGACACGATCGGCTAGCCCGGCCAAGCCGCTCGATGATGAGCCCACCAGATTGACCGCGGCGCCGCCCCGGCCGTCGTCGCGTACGACGATTCGCAGCCACGGACCGTGCTGGGCACAGCTCAAGGAGGCCCGCGACGCCTCGGCGTGCTGGGCAACATTGGCCAGCAACTCGGCCGCACAGAAGTAGCAGATCGCTTCGATGGCCGGGCTCGGCCGTGATTGGACCGACACCGTGACTTCCGTGGACACCGAGCTGCGAGCGGCCAAGGTGGCCAGGGCATTCTCCAGTCCGGTATCGAGTGCTGGCGGATGGATACCTCGGGCCAGGTCTCGGAGGTCAGTGATGGCTTCCTTGGCACTGCGATGTGCCTCGTCGACCAATTGTCGAATGGCATCAAGGTCAGCGGCCTCGTTGGTCCCGGTATCAAGGTGCTCAAGCCTGTCCTTCGCCTGACCCAGTCGCATGGCCAAGGCGACCAATTGGGCTTGGGTTCCGTCGTGCAAGTTTCGTTCGATCCGTTGGAGGGTCTCCGTGGCGGCATCCAGGGTCTTCGACCTCGACTCTTCGAGGCTCCTCACCCGTGATGTGGCGGCTGTCGGACCGAGCAGGAGGTGCATCAGCCGTCGGTCGAAGTAGACGACGAGCCGCATGGTCCACGGCGCCACGAAGAGAAAGAGGACGCCAACTGCGAACACACCGATGTGCGCCATGAACCCAAGGGGATATCCATTGTTGGCCTCGTTTCCCACTGCACGGCTGAGGAGGCCGAACCCTGTCAACCCATGGCCACCGGTGAGCGGTGACGCGATGTCGACGATCGCCTCGATCCAGACGCTCAGGGCGAACCAGATGCCAAAAAGGGTGAGTGGCACCTTGGCCAGGAAGTAGACCACCGTCAGCCACGCGGCCCGGTCACTGAACGTGGCCCGCAACCACCGGAACATCCCCGGAGGTGGGCTGAATGGCTCGGGTTCGGCGATCTCTTCGCCCAACAGTCCCCAGGCAAGCGTCCGTTGCCAGCGGCCAAATCCTCGGGCGGCCCGCAGGCCGGAGCCGAGGATGAAGATCCCGATAATCGCGACCGTGAGTATCAGCCCGGAGAATCCGAGTAGTCCAAGGACGACCACCGCTCCAAATGCCAGCGCCGAGGTGGCCAGGAAATACCCCAGCTCCGCCCAGCTGCGCGTTTGGAATGGCTCCCGCAGGATCACCTGGGAGAGATGCTTGACCTGCTCGGCTCGCTCCTCGGGGATCCTGATCTGCACCCACCCGACCTCGGTACCAGACTCGCTCAAGCGTCGCGCCTGACGAAGAGTGCCGCTCCGACGGCGAGGGCAATTGCTGCATAGACGGTCATCAGCACCAAGCCTACGGTCGGAGACACTGGGGCGAACTGTCCTCCTGGACCCTGGTTGACCGTGGACATGATCGCATTGATGAGGATGTTGGTCGGCAAGTAGTGGACGTCGGACTCGGAAATTCCGTGCATCACGAGGGGGAGGACGAAAATGACTCCGACAAATGCCGCTATTGCTGCCGCGGTACTGCGGAAGATGAGTCCGAAGCCGAAGGACATGAGGGCGATGAGGGCGATGAATAGGCCTGTCATGACTACGGCCCGCGCCGATCCTGACGATGCCAACGTGGCAGACGGAGCGCCTCCACCGGAGAGGATCGCTTGACCGAGGAAGAACGAGGCGAAGCTCAGGACCTCGCAGAAGACCACCATGAGCACGGTAGTGACGCCCACTTTGGTTGCCAGCAGGAGTGGTCGTTTCGGTGCCGCAGCCAGCGTGCTGCGGATGGTGCCGCTCGAGTACTCACTCGTGATCAGCAATGCGCCCATAACGCCGCCGGCGAGCGCAACAGTGATCATGCCGGTGAGGGACTCCGCGGTGGGGTCGAAGCCGGCGTAGTAGCCCGGATCGTGGTGCAGTGCGCTGTGGGACACCAGTCCGGTCACCAGTAGGCAGGCGGCAAAGGTGAGGCCGAGCGTGATCGCCGACGATCGAAGCGTGATGATCTTGGCGATCTCGGATCGAGCCACGTGTTTGATGCGGTAGTGCCCCCGCGGGGCATTCAGGAGAATCTCGGTTGACATTGTCACTCCTTCTCCCCCACGGCGATGGCGCCGGGCATTGTCGATGGGCGGTACTCCACCTCGTCCTGTGTCAGCTCCATGAATGCATCCTCCAACGAAGCAGTAATCGGTGTCAGTTCGTAGATCCGCAGACCGTTTTGCACGCCCAGATCACCGATCTGCGATGAAGTCAATCCCTCAACGGTCAAAGACCCGCCGTCGTCCTCGACGGTGGCCCCCGCGGTGGAGATCACAGCGGTGAACGCAACCTGATCCGGTGTGACGAGCCTTACGGCGCCGCCACCACTCCGAGCGACGAAATCGGCCACGCTGGTCTCGGCGATGAGCCGGCCACGGCCGATAACTACCAACCGGTCGGCGGTGAGGGACATCTCGCTGATCAGGTGGCTCGACACCAGTACGGTGCGCCCTTCCTTCGCCAGGTCGCGGAGAAAATGGCGAACCCACCGGATGCCTTCCGGATCCAGTCCGTTGACTGGCTCGTCGAAGAGCAACACGCCCGGGTCTCCCAGCAAAGCCGCAGCGATACCCAGCCGTTGGGTCATTCCCAGCGAGAACTTCCCGACTCGACGGTTGGCAACGGAGGTCAGTCCAACTTGGTCCAGCACTTCGTCAACCCGGACTCTTGGAATGTCGTTGCCCAGGGCTAGCCATCGCAGATGGTTGCGGGCGGTTCGAGCCGGGTGAAATGCCTTCGCGTCGAGCAGAGCGCCAACCTCTCGCAGCGGCCAGTCCAACTCGGCGTAGTGCTTGCCGCCGATCAGAGCCGAGCCCGAATCGGGAAGGTCGAGCCCCACGATCATGCGCATCGTCGTCGACTTCCCAGAACCGTTCGGGCCCAGGAATCCGGTAACCACTCCGGATGGAACTTCGAACGTCAAGTTGTCTACAGCTGTCGCCGCGCCGTACCGCTTGGTAAGTGAGTGGGTCGTGATCATTACCGATCACGGTAAGCGACTACTCAGGTCGGCGGAATACCGCTAGTCGGCGTCTTCGCGGTGGGGTTAACCCCAATGATTCTCCGCTTCCACTCCCGACACCATACGTCCCCGGATCACCCCGATTGCTCGCGCACCGATCTCGATCATCGGCCCGATCTCGATGCCGGAATCCCGACGGCATCCTTGATGGCCCAGCAGAGATCGAGGGATGGGTGGTCAGGTCGGGTGTCCGCGACCGAACCAGGCCCTTCGAAGGCAGCCCTCGACTACTGGGCCCGAGCCACCCGCTCTCGACGATCGCCTCTTGGCAACCCGATCTCATAGTAATGAGAATCATTCTCTGTTATGGTGCCGGTAAGGCACTGTGACCAAGGAGTCTTTCCATGTCTGACACATCTCGACCGTTCCGCTTCGGCATCCGCCCGGCAGCGCTTCTGGTCTTCGCTGCTGTTACAGCAGCAACGCTGGCCGGTTGCAGCACCAGTGCCGCCCCCAGCCCTCCGTCGATTGCCAACCATCGGCTGGCAGTTGTGGCGACCGAGAACTTCTGGGGCAGCATCGCGAGCCAACTCGGTGGCAGCCACGTGGCTGTGACCAGCATCATCACCAATCCGAACACCGACCCACACGCGTATGAGCCAACCGCCCAGGACGCCATAACCATCGCCCGAGGTCAGCTCGTGATCGAGAACGGGGTCGGATACGACCCGTGGGCGGCGAAGATCCTCGCCAGCAATCAGGGGAATCAGACCGTCCTGAACGTCGGTTCCCTGGTTGGCGCGCAGCCTGGGGACAATCCTCACCGGTGGTACAACCCAGCGGACGTGCAACTCGTGATCGGGCAGATCGTCAAGGACCTGAGCGACCTCGATCCCACCGATCAGGGCTACTTCATGAGCCAGGGCAAGCAATTCAACTCCGTCGCGCTGGCGCAGTATGACTCGGTGATCGCCACCATCAAGTCGCGATACGGCGGCACACGAGTGGGTGCATCGGAGTCGATCTTTGCCATGCTGGCCCCTGCCCTCGGCCTCAATCTGATCACGCCACCAACCTTTCTGCGCGCGATCAGCGAGGGCGAAAACCCCACCGTTGCGGACATCGAGACGATCGACAACCAGATCAACGATCACCTCATCAAGATCTATGTGTACAACAGCCAGAACGTCACGCCGGATGTACAAGCCCAGCTCCAACTAGCCAAAGCGCATCACATCCCGGTGGCCACGATCACCGAGACTCTGCAACCTGCCAGTTCCACCTACCAAGCCTGGCAGACACGCCAACTCCAAGGGATCGAGCAGGCCCTACAGCGATCAACCGGCCAGTGACTGCCCTGCAGGGTCCGGAGCGACAGGGCACTCGGTGGGTTCGCTTAAGAAACACGTGTTGCGCGCCGATGGTCTGAGTGACTGCCGGGCCCGTCGAGCTGAGGGAACCGCCTTCCGAAACGCAGGGCTCGGCACTCAATTGCAGACGGGTTCTCGCACCCTCTCCCCCGCCACACTGGGTTCCACGGTCTCGGTCCCGCGACCGTCGAGGATGCACCCGTCGCTTGCGTAGGTCGATCCTCAGGGTGCTGATGCATGTGCCAATGCTCAAGGAGAGGACCCACCAGAGACCAGACGGGACGAGCGTTCCCCGTTCGTTGGATCCTCATGACCAGATTCCTTCAGCGATTTCTCAACCGATTGACGTGACACACCGAGCCTGCGTGCGATCTCCGAGTCATTGAGTCCCGAATCGTGCGCCGCCATCAGGAAGAGCGCCCGCATGTCGTGCCGCCTCTGCCGATAGATGTCGTGGGCATCGGCGGTTGCCTGGCGTAGATCGGCCGGACGTTCACCGGCCGCTTCCACGCAATCGGGTATGTCGACCCCGGCCAAGAGCGCTGCGATCATCCGATGGCCGATGGCCTCTCCCCGGACAAGCTCGTCTCGCAACACCACAGAGGCGTCGATCGAAGCCTGGATCGCGGCAATGCATTCATCACAATGGACGGTCATAAGGCTGGTTTAGCTTATCGAATGTCGAATGTTGTGGATCTTAAACTTGGTCATGTGGTCGGGCGCAATGTCAATAAATAGACCAAGTCATGCGTCACAGCAGAACTTTGTTCAGGATCAAGAGGTCGGTTGTCGTCGCACACGGCGATGCGATCGGGGCGGCCCTCGACCCAGAGCTTTGGACAGGATTGGAATGTCCAAATCGCGGGGCCGGGCCCTCGCCACTTGTGATCAGACAGTCCGGAGATGCGATCAACCCAATTGCAGCTTGCGAGATGCCCGGAGATAGCTCCATTCAATCAGTAATCACTTCACCTACACCTGTTCCACAAGGGTATTGGCGACGTTAAGCGATCCCCTTGGCTTGGGCACCCGTTCTCGCAGCTTTCACGGATCCAACGCCATATCCCGACCAGCTCTTCGGCGAGCCGCACGCTCGCCGGTGAGATCCCCATCGAAGCAGTACATGACATCCTTCTGGATGATTTGCTTCATTCCGTGTTCAAGTCGAAATGGTCATTCGACCCTGTCCGTCGACGTGCGTTTGCGATTTGATAGGGATATGGGGAGAGAGACAGTTGGATGGGACCTCGGTTTCATCCGACATCAGCTGGATGATCTGGCAGAGCTGCGCGTCGAGGGTGGTTGGCGCGGAACGGACGAGCTCCACTACCAGGAACTTTGCCGCGAAGAACGCGTCCTCCTGTGAGGTGATGACCTCGGTGGCGGTTCCCACGGCAGCGACAGACGTCCTCGGGATGCTTGCCATTGCCGCCGTGAGCCTCTACTTCCTCCCGTCGATCGTTGCGACCGGACGCCACGCCCCTCACTGGCTCACGGTCTTCCTGCTCAATCTGTTCCTCGGCTGGAGTTTCATCGGTTGGGTCGTCGCCATGGTTATGGCATGCCATCCACACCACAGGCCCCATGCTCACCGGGTACAGAAACACTTCGTAACTTGAACATGTGGGCGAAGCGGCGGGACATCAGTGCCCAGACGAAACGGGTGCATCGCGGCCGGCACGACCCAGCCGATTTTCACCCGGTCCGCTGTGTCGTCGAGCGGCCAGTGACCTCCTGACCGCATCTCGGCGCTTCGACCGACTAGAACGGGACCATGACCCGTCGCGTCCCCAGCCCTGATTCGGCCCCTCACCATGGCGGACGTCGCCGCTTCGGGGCGATTGCCGGTGGATTGCTTCTTGCCACCGGTCTCCTGGTGACCGTGTTCGGCATCGCCGCCCGGCCTTCCGGGGCGACCACGGCCGACGGCGCCCCGGTCACCACCATCTCGATGAGCGCGGCGACGGCGTACACGCCCCACGCGTCGTCCGGTGGTACCGACGACTACCACTGCACCCTGGTGAACCCGCACGTCACGAAGAACTCCTTCATCGTCTCCAGCCAGTTCTCCCCCGGAACGAGTGCTGTGGCCCACGAGGTCCACCACGAGATCACCTTCCTCGTACCTCCGTCCGTCGTGCCCCAGGTCCGGACCCTCGACAACCTGGGCAAAGGATGGACCTGCTTCGGCGAGTCCCCACTGCCCACCACCAGCCTGGCTTCGTTGACCGCCACCCCGTGGCTCAGCGCATGGGCCCCCGGCCACGGCGAGGACGTGCTGCCCGCCACCACCGGGACTCCGCTGCCGGCCGGCAGCCTGGTCATCATGCAGGTGCACTACAACCTGCTGATCGGCGACAAGCCGGTGAAGGTCGGGCTGAAGCTCCACACGGTGCCGGCCTCGACCCACCTCCGCCCGCTATCGCTCACCCCGTATCCGGCTCCGATCAACATGCCCTGCCCAACTGCGGAGGCGGCCAACCTGACAGCCCATCCGCTGTGCTCGCGGTCGGCATCGCTCAACTACCTGTCCCAACGATTCGGCGTCGGGGCGGTCGTATTCCAGAACGCCCTCGAGTTCCTGTGCGGCGAGAACATCACCACGCCGCCCGAAGGGGACTCCGTCACCTGCACCCAGCGCATCCGCGAACCCGGCTACATCGTGCGGACCACCGCCCACATGCATTTGCTCGGACGGAGTATGACCATGGTGATCGATCCCGGAACGCCCCAGGCCAAGACGATCCTCGACGTCCCCAACTACGACTTCAACTATCAGCGCTCCTACGACCTCTCCAAGTGGGTCAAAGTGCAACGCGGCGACACCGTCCAGTTCACCTGTACGTATGACCCCACCCTGGCCCAGGAATTGCCGGCGCTGCGCAAGGCCCCGGCCCACTTCGTCACCTGGGGTGACGGCTCCTCGGACGAGATGTGCCTCGGTCTGATCCAAACCGTGCCGCTGGACCCCCATACAACAGTCGACTGGAGTGCCATCGGCGCCCACCACTCCCATGGGGGTCCGGGTGGGAGCGGTTCGACTTCGACCGGAACGGCTCAGGCCACACCGACCACGAGCGCCTGAGCCTTCGTCGGGGTCGGCCTTCCGACCAACCTGCGCTCCGACCGTTCGGAATGTGACCGCTCAGTCCGAGGTCAGATCCTCTAACGCCGCCACCACCTCGGCGGCGATCTGCTCGGAGGGCGGCAGTCCCGGGACGTCGCCCATGCCGGTCGGGTTCAGACCCTCGGCCACGGAGCGCCAGCGGAGTTCCGCCACCTCGACGAAGTCGGGGTGGGGAAAAATCCAGAACCGTTCCTCGCCGATGGCGTCGGCCACCAGGTCAGCCACCGATGCCGGCGTCAGTCCCTCGTCCACGGCGCGCCGGACGTGGTTGCTCACGATCTCGGAGGCGAACCCCCCGGGCGGCACATCTCCCAGGTGATCCGGCCAGTTCCGTTCCGCGTCCATGATGCCGGTGCGGACCCACCCCGGGCACAGGACGCTGACGCCCACCGGCGCTCCGGTCTGGTGCATGGTCGTGTACAAGTCCTCGGTCAGGGCCACCACGGCATGCTTGGACGCGTCATAGGAAGGCGCGAGTCCGGGCAGCAGGCCGGCGATCGACGCGGTGTTGACGATGTACCCGTCCCCGCCGGCGGCCAGGTGCGGCAGGAAGGCCCGCACGCCGTGGATGACCCCCCACAGGTTGACGCCGAGGACCCACTCCCATGCCGACCGCGGGCCGAACCAGGCATCCGCCTGCGTGGCGACCCCGGCGTTGTTGCAGACCACGTGCACGGCATCGAAGCGGTCCATGGTGGCCGCGGCCAGGGCCTGGACCGAGGATTCCACGCTGACGTCGGTGGCCACGACGAGGGTGTCGACGCCGTGGGCACCGACGACTTCGGCCGCCCCGGCCAGGCCGTCCTCGTCCACGTCGGCCAGGACCACGTGCAGACCACTGCGGGCGAATCGGTCGGCCATCGCCAGTCCGATCCCGCTCGCTGCTCCGGTGACCACCGCGACCTTGCCCGCTGCCAACTCCATGTCGCCTCCTGTGCTCCGCCGCGGGGGTTCCCGTACAACGTGGCCACCCTAGGGCCCCCGACGCCGGAAGTCGGGGTCCTGACCCGACGGACCGTGGCCGTCGCCAGGTTGCCCGTGTCGTCCTCCTAGCGGCCCTCGCGGGCGTCGAGCCACTCGATGAGCTCGTCCACCCCGACGAAGCGGAACTCGCGGTCCTCGGACGGCAGGTAGGCGATGACGACCGCCTCGGCCACGTTGACCGACGCCACCGGCTCGCCTCCGGGGTCGAGACACCACGACGGCACACCGCCCGGGGTCGTCGACGGTTGGAACGACCATCCCGGACGCTCCGACAGCCGGCGGCCCACCAGCTCGAACAGTTCGTCATCCGACACCACTGTCTCCTCCTCCGTTCGGTCCACCACCTTGGCACGAGGACCCCTTGCCACGACGAACAAGTTCTGGCCCATGGCCGCGGCGACCCGGGCGGTACGCTGCCGCAGTGGAGGCACGCCCCGGCCTGAACCGGCGACAGTTCCTGGGCGCGGCCGGCGCCGTCGCGGCCTCCACCTTCCTGGCGGCGTGCACCACACCCCGTCCGGACGCATCGACCAGGCAGAAGGTGGTGGTGGTCGGAGGCGGACTGTCCGGCCTGACGACGGCTCTGGCGCTGCGGTCGACCGGCTGGGACGTCACCGTTCTCGAGGCCCGGGACCGGGTCGGCGGGCGGGTCCACACGCTGCACGCCCCGTTCACCGACGGGCTCCACGTGGAGGCGGGCGGCGAATCGATCGACGACAACCACGTGCAGATCCAGGCTCTGGCCCGGCACTACGGGTTGGCCCTGGCCAGGCGCCCCGCCGACAAGCTCGAGCGCGCCGCAGTGGTCCTCGGCGGGCACCGGTCGGTCCTGCAGTCAACGGCCGCGGCCGACCCGGCCATGCTGTCGGGCTATGTCTCCTTCGGCGCCGGACTCATCGCCCTGGCCGGCAACCTGGACCCGGCCCATCCCGAGTCCGCCCCCATGGCGGAAGTATGGGACGCCCAATCGCTCCAGGACTACGCCGACACCCAGACCCTCGATCCGGCGGCCGAACTCCTGGTCCAATCCGACTACCGGGGCAATTTCAACGCCCAGCTGCACGAGGTGTCGTTGCTCTTCGCCCTCCAACAGGCGGTGGTCGACGCGTCGCTGTCAGAGGCGGGGGTGGAGCATATGCGCATCGCCGCCGGCAACAGCGCGCTCCCCGAGGCCATGGCCCGCGACCTTGGATCGTCTGTCCGCGTCGGCTCGCCGGTAACGAAGGTCGAACAACGGGCCTCGGGCGTGCGGGTGCACGTCTCCGGGCCGACCGGCACCACGACCTTCGACGCGGCCCGCCTGGTGCTGGCGGCTCCACCGCCAGCGCTCCGGAGCATCAGGTTCGATCCTCCACTACCGACCGATGTCGGAACGATGCTCGCCGAGCTCGACCTCGGGCACGCCCTGAAGGTGGCCACCCAGTACCGGACGCGTTTTTGGATGTCCGAAGGCCTCTCCGGCTTCACCATCACCGACCTCCCGTTCGGCATCGCCTGGGATGCCACCGACTCGGTGCCCGGAGGTGCCGACCACCCGGGAGTGCTGACCCAGTTCGTGACCGGCGACGTCGCGGCCGCCGGGGCGCTCCAGTCCGACCGGGCGCGCGTTGCCTCGTTCCAGCAGCAACTCGACACCGTCTACCCCGAGGGGCGGGTCCACCAGAGCGGCATCGCCGCCACGGTGGCCTGGGCGGACGAGCCCTACACGGGTGGTGGCTACGCCGTGTTCACCCCGGGGCAGATGACCAGATTCTGGCCGTTGCTGCGCCAGGCACACGGTCCCGTCTGGTTCGTCGGCGAGCACACCGAGGCCCTGGCCGGCTACATGGAGAGTGCGGTGCGGTCCGGCCACCGGGTGGCGGCAGCCATCGGTCCTGCGCCTCGCTAGAGGTCAGGCTCCCGTTCCGTCAACCTCGCCCCGGCCGACCGACGTACCCGGGGTCGCCGTCCTCAGCCGCGGACCGGCTCGATGACCGTGCCCACCAGATCGTCCACCGCGTCCATCACGTGTTCGTATGCCTGCCGGTAGGCGGACGGGCCCGACGCCGTGGCCAGGTCCGCCCTGACGTCGTCGACCGCCGCTTCCACGCGGTAGAGCAGGTCGTGCAGCCGGGCCAGGTCGGCCGACGACACGATGCACTGGTCGACCGGCACGTGCAGCTCGTCAGCCCGCTTGCGGGCTTCGTAGGCCCGTTGGCGGTGGGCGGCGCTGCAGAACAGCCGGGGCCGCCCGGCTCCGGTCCGCAGGGCGAGCCGTCGGTGGCACCAACCACAACGTGGCGCTTCGGGAGGAGTCGTCACCCCCAAGACGGTAGGCCCGTCGTACCCGCTGGAGGGCGACCTCTGGGAGGCGGCCCGGTCAGGCGCGCACGAGGCGGACCACCGGAATGACCCGGTCGGTCTTCTTCTCGTAGTCGGCGAAGGCGGGGACGGCCGCAGCCTGGGCCCCGTACACCCGGTCGCGCTCCTCGCCGGCGAGCACCTCGGCGGTGGCGTCGAAGTGCTCGTTCCCCAGCTCGACCTTCACCGACGGGTCGGCCACCAGATTGTGGAACCAGTCGGGGTCGGTCGGAGCGCCCGCCTTCGAGGCGAACACGAAGAGATCGTCGCCCTCGGCCCGGTACGCCACCGGGTTGATCCGTTCGAGACCCGTCTTGGCGCCCGTCGTGATGAGGAGGAGGAGGGTCGCCTCCGCGAACGGGCCGCCGACCACTCCGTCGTTGGCGCGGAACTCTTCGATGATCTGAGCGTTGAAGTCGTTCATTTCTGCCATCGGGGCTCCCTTCGCCGTACCGCCCAACCGTCGTGGGCAGGTGCCCCAGGGTAGGGGCTGGACGACAGTGGCCGTTCGGCCGACCGGGTATGGACAGGCACCCGGAACGTCCCCGGCGCGCCTGCCCGGTATCCTCACCACGGAGCGACGCCCATGGACTACGACACCGACGACTTCTCCTTCGAGGACCTGTACGACGACAACGACGTCTACTACCGCACCTGCGGGAAGTGTGGCGCCCGGACCCAACCGCGGTGGTCGGAGTCGGCCTGCCTCGAGGAGGCCCGCCGCTACGGATGGCGCCGGGTGGCAGCCTCCGACCGTCCCGGCGCACGGCGCATGGACCTGTGCGGAGTCTGTGCCGACGAGGCCGGGCTCGGTCCGCCCATGGCCCGCTTCGGCTGGTAGTTCGACCCCGTTCGTTCAGGCGTCGATGCGGAGCACGCGCCCCCCGAGCGGGACCGCCGCCGTCGACTCGTCCGACTTCTTCCGGCCCAGCGGTGCCGGTGTCCCGAGGTTGACCCACCCGAGCAGCGACTCGTGTTCGGTGAGGCCGAACAGCGTCCGGACCGGATCAGCGGCCAGCACCCCCGCGCTCTTCCAGATCGCCCCGTAGCCGAGTCCGGTGGCGGCCAGCACCATGGCGTACCCCGTGCACGACGCCGAGGCGACCTGCTCCCAGACGGCCACATTGGACGAGGGATCCGGTGAAGCGATCAGCACCACCGAGCAGGGGGCCGCATAGGCCTTCGCTCGCATCTTGGCCACCACCGCCTCGGGCTGGTCGGGACCCTTCTCTGCCAAGAGGCCGGCCACCAGTGCCGCGGCGAACCGGTCGCGGCCGGCCCCGGAGCAGACGGCGAAGCGCCACGGTGTGAGGCCCCCGTGGTCGGGCACCGTGGTGGCGGTGGCGAGGATGCGATCGAGGTCCTCCTCGGTCGGGGCCTCGCCGCCGGAGTCGGGTTCGGGCCGCACCGCCGACAGGCGTCCCACCCATGCCGGATCGGGTGCGGGCACGACGGGGCCGTCGGGTGCCGATCCGTCTCCTTCGAGGTCCATCTCCACTGCCTTCCCACGACGCCGACACCAGGAGCGTAGAGGGTCGCTCAGGCCGGGCGCGCGACCAGGCCGTCTGCAGTGAGCAGGGGAAACCTCAGCTCCGACCGTCGCTGCGGGTTCGACCCGGCCATCCGGGGGCCCGCCGTTCGCGTGGGGGTGGCTTCGGCAGTAGCCTGTCGCCCGGTATGGGCCATCGAATCGAAGTCGAACTCACCAGCCAGTCGGACGAGACCACGTGGACGTGGCGCGCCGCGGGGGCCAAGCTGCCCCGTGGCACCGTGTCCGCCGAGCTGGTCCCCTCGGGCACTCCAGTGGGCACCGTCCTGCGGGCCGAGGTGGAGACGACGCTCGACGGCACCACCGTGACCGCGCTGCTCGCCCCGAAAGGCAAGGCCGAGCCCAAGCCGGTCGAGCGGATCGAGATCATCGGCACACCACAGAAGGGTCCGGACGTCAACGTGGTCCTGGCCGGCAAAGGCAAACGCCGGCGCGACGACTACGGCGGCGATGGCGAGAAGTCCCGACGTCCGTCGACCCGTGGCCCCCGCACCGAAGGGGACCGTCCGCCCCGCGGCGACGGCCCACGCCCGCCGCGAGGCGAAGGGCGGGCCCGTGAGGGGGCGCCGGCCAATCCGGGTGGCCCGAGTGGCCAAGGCGGGGCGCGCCGGTCGGGCCCGGCCCGGCCCGGCGGCCGCGAGAGCCCTGGGCGTGAGCGCGGGGATCGCCGTCCTGCCGCCTCCACCGTCTTCCGCAACGCGGCATTGGCCGGACTCCGGCCCGAGCAGATCCCGGTGGCGGAGCAGCTGATCAAAGGCGGCATCCCCTCGGTCCGGCAGGCCATCACGGAGCAGAACACTCGGGCCCGGGCCGAGGGCCGACCCGAGGTGACCGAGGCTCCACTGATGGCCATGGCCGAGGAGCTGCGCCCGATCATCAACTTGGCCACCTGGAAGGATCGGGCCTCCGTCGCCCGCACCACCGGCAAGGACACCCCGTTGCGCGAGCTGCGCTCGATCGTGGCCTCCGCCTCCACGGTGACCCTCGACGACGAGGGCGGCCAGATGCTCACCGCCCTGCGGTCCAGCCTCACCGAGCGGGTCACCGCGCTGCGGGAACGCTGGGTCGAGCGGATCACGTCCTCGCTGGACGAAGGCCGGGTCCTCGACGCCGTCCGGGCCTCGATCCGTCCGCCCGAGCCCTCCGCCCGCCTCTCGGCCGAGCTCGCCGTCCGCTTGGCCGGGGCCGCCGGCGAGGCCATGTCGCCCGATACCACCCCCGAGGCGTGGCTGGCCCTGTTGGAGGCCGTGGTGGAGTGCCCTGTGCGCCGCACCGTCAAGCCCGCCGGACTGCCGAAGGGTGCCGACGAGGCACTGCTTGTCGAGGCCCGCAAGGCCGCGGGCCATGTGCCGGAGCTGGCCCGCCTGCTCGGCATCCCGATCCCGCCGCCTCCGGGCCCCCGACGTCCGGTCCCGGCCCGGCCCGCCGGGCGCCGCGCCTCCTGAGCCGTCCCTTGCCGGTCGGCTCCCTCAGTCGAGGGGTCGGTGCATCACCAGCAGACGCGCCTTGAACCCGGCCGACTCGAAGAAGTTCTTCGCCCCGCGATCGCCCGGGTAGGCAGTGCCGTCGACGCCGGTGCACCCGGCGTCCCGGAACCATCCGAGTGCTTCATCGAGGAGCAGGTGACCGAGGCCCACTTCGCGGGCGCCCGATTCGACGAAACAGAGGTCGAGCACACCGCGGCGCCCCGCTCCCCCGTCGTCCACCCGGCACAGCGCCGCACCCGCCACCCAGTCGTCCAGGGTCCCCAGTAGGGCCGTCCGGCCGGGATCCGACACGTAGGCGGCCAGCGACCCCACGACCGGCTCCGGGGACACCCCGCCGGCATCGTCGTCGCGCACGAGGTCGCCCCCGCGGTGGCGCGACCGGTCGGCCACGAAGCCGGCTACGAGCTCGACGAGGCGATCGAGGTCCTCGGTGGTGGCCTGGCGGACCCGTTCCATCGGAGCCTCGGAGTACCGGACGCCTACGACCGGCTCAGGACCGCTCGTCCAACAGCTGGTCGACCCGGCTGAGGATGGTGCGTCGGCTCCGGCCGGAGGTCTCGTAGGCCCGCACCGACACGAGCTCGGTCCGGTTGAGGCCGTCCAACCGCTGGACCACCTGGGACGCCGACAGGGTGTCGAACCCCGGGATGGCCAGCGAGGCGACGTCGGGCACGTGGGCATCGACCTTGCGCACCGCCGTCGGTGCCGCCACCGGCACCGGAGCCTCGGACGGGTCGGCGTCGACGCCGCGTGGAGGCGGGAACGGAATGGTGCGCAGCCTCGACTGGTTGGCCGGCGCGGTCGGGGGTGTCAATGTCGGGGCTGTCGTCGCCGGCCGCGCCACGGTGCCGGCTGAACGGCGCACCCCCTCGGAGCGCTTCTTCAACTCCTTCTGGCCGGCCCGCACGGCGAAGCGGCCAACGGACCGGGCCGAGTTGACCTGCATCCCGAGGCGCTCCCGGCCCCGCTCGGCCAGCCGGGGCAGCTCCTCGGCCACCGTCACGACCAGTCCGGTCGGGAGGAACACGAGCAGGTCGAGCAACCGTTCGCTCAGCGGCTGCTCCTCACTCGGCTCGTCGGGGGTGTCGGACATGGTCGGCTCCGGTCAGACGCAGTCGCGGCAGAGCATCTTCTTCTTGTCCGCCAGCTGGTTGCCGTGCTTGACCAGGAAGCAGGATCGGCAGACGAACTCACCCGGCTGCTTGGGCAGGACCCGCTCGACCCCGTCGCCCGTACGGTCTTCGGGCTCTGGGGTCTCCTCGTCGTCTTCGACCTCTTCGACGACCAGGCGTTCCTTCAGGATGGTGTCGAGGCTGGCTTCGACGTCCTCGTCGTCGGGCTCCTCCTCCTCGTCCTCGTCGGTCTCCTCGCCGGCGGCCTTGGCCACCGCCTTGGCCGTTCCGGCCGGAACGTCCTCCTCGACGTTGACGTCGATCACGGCGACGGCGTCGTCGTCATCGTCCAGGGCCAGCGTGTCGTCCGCAATCAGGTCGTCGTCGTCGGCCAGCTCCTCGAGGTCCTCCTCGATCAGCTCGTCGGGTGCGTCGACTTCATCGATGTCTTCTGCCATATCGGTCTTTCGGTGGTGAGTTGGCCGGGAGCATAGACGGCCCGGCCTTCCGTTCGAACGTCGTCACCGGGGTGTCGAGCACCCCGGATGGTGTGTGTCCATGGCCGCCATTGGGTGGGGATCATGCCAGGAATGGACGACCCGGTGGTGCATCCGGACACCCCGAATGCCGCAGGGTAGCCGCCGCCGCCCGGTCGAGCGCGCCGGGGGTGGCAGTGCAGGCGGTTCCACACCGCCTGCAACGCCCGATTGCAGCGCGTCGACCGGCGACGGGCTCCGCCGAGGCCCCGCCCGGCACTCGCCGCGGGGGCGGGCCAGGCGGTAGGGCCCAAGGGGTCTTTGGCACCACCTCCCCGCTACCTCCGGCTCGCGCCGACGGCCTCGGGGAGGTGTTTTCTACTCGACCCCCTGGGCCTTCCTCCGCCTCTCACAGCATCCCCACCCTCCGCCTGCGCCGGTGGCCGTAACCACAGATTGCATGCGTCGGGCCGACTGGGACTGGCCGCACCCTACGTCATAGCCCGGGTACCCAGTCAAATGGATTTCACCCCCTCTGACCTGGGAGAAGTCAAAACGTCCCAGTTCAGGGCATTACAGGTTTCGCGGCGGTCACAGTGAATTCCGCCGCTGCTCGGCGCGGCGCTCGGACTCCAGACGCTCCAGGTCCTCGGCCCCGTAGTCCACGTGCGACATGGCCTCGGCGAGCAGGTGGTGGCCCGCCCGCTCGGCGATCTGGCGGTGCATCTCCTGGGCCACCCAGCGGTAGCTCGGATGGCCCTGGGGTCCGGACCGCAGCTCCACGAGGTGCATGGCCTCCCGGGCGTTCATCTGCATGGTGTACCGGATGCGGTAGGCCAGGGCCACGGCGTAGGGCGCCTGCTCGGGAAATCCTGAGGCCAGCGCCTCGTACAGGTCCCGTGAACGCTCCAACGAGGCCACGTAGCCATCGGTCAGCCCCGCCTCTTCGACCACCTCGGGCACGTCGTAGCCCAGGGCGGCGCCCAGGGGCTGCCAGTCCATGGTGAGCATCCGGTGGCGCTGGAGGTCCCGGAAGGCCCCGTAGTCGGTCACCACGTCGAAGCGGTAGTCGGTGCGCTCGAAGGCCCGGCCGGGACGGTGACGGCGGTTGGCCCGCTCCCCGGCGTAGGCCAGCAGGATCGAGCGCTTCTCGTCGGCCCCCAGCCGGCGGACCCGCTCCAGGACGGCGGCCTCGGGCCGGGAGGTGCGGGGGGCCACGATGGCGGCCACCACCTTGTCCTCGCCCTCGGGGTCGAAGTCCAGCAGGTCGACGGAGGCCTGACCCGACGGTCCGGCCGGGTGGTCGTCGCCGGGCGCCACCAGGTCGGCGAACAACTCCCCCACCAGGCGTCCGGTCGCCTCCCGGGTGGACAACAGGTACTCCGACCACACCCCGCCGCGGTCGGCCCGGTCGACGCGCTGCAGGAACGACGGGATGACCTTGCGGAGCTCCTCCAGCATCATGTCGGCGTAGGCCCGGGCCTCGGGCAGGGGGTGCGAACGCATCCGCACCAGGAGCATCTCGTAGGACTGCCCGGTGCCGTAGATGCCGACGTTGGAGAGCGAGCCGGCCGGCAGCAGGCCGCGGAGGGCGTCGAGACCCTTGGCCCGCACAGCCTGGCGGTGCACGAAGTCGGAGTCGCCCGACTGGCGCGGGTGGCGCGTCGTCAGCCAGGCCTGGGCGTGTCCGAGCAGCTCGCCGTAGCTGTCGAACATCCGGTCCATGTCGCCGACGTAGCGGGCCCCGAGCGGCGAGTCGAGGAGGACCGGGTCCCGGAAGTACCGGTAGTGCCCGGTGGACAGGCGCTGGTTATAGGCGATATAGCGGGTCGACTGCTCGAGGTAGGCCATCAGCCGTCCCCACTCGAGCACCTTGGTCAGGACGTTGGAGGCCTGCTCGCAGGCCAGGTGGACCCCGCCGAGCTGGGCCACCGAGTCGTCGCCGTACTCCAAGAAGACCTTCTCGTAGAGATCCTCGGCCCGCTTGAGTCCGACGGTGGCGTCCACCGAGGCGTCGCCCGAGATGTCGAGCTCGCCGACGAACTCGTCGAGGAACAGGCGGCGCAAGCTCTTCGGGGACCGGGAATAGCGGGCGAACAGGGCTCCTTTGACCACTTCCGGCAAGTTGACGAGCGCGAAGACGGGCTGATCGAGATTGGTGAAATACCGCCGCAGGATGTCCGACTCCTCGGCACTGAACGATTCCACGGCGTAGGGGAACATGCCTGTCTGACACTAGGACGGCGACAGGTCGTCAAGCGCGGACCCCATCACGGCCGGGTCGTCGGCCCCCACCACCCCCCGCCGGAGGAGGGCGACGGCCAGGTCGGCGTTGGCCCGGGTGGCGGATGACACGTCCACCTGCCCGATCTGGCGGACCAGGTCGATGACCTGGCGCACGTTGCGTACGAAGTCGCCGGGGGCCACTTCGGCGTCCCGCAGCACGGCGTCCAGCGTCTTGCCGGAGGCCCAGGCCACCACGGCCCGGGCCAGGCCGCTGTCGGTCCGCCGGGTTCGGCGCAGCCCGACCCGGCGCTCGTCGGCCCGCAGCCCGGCGGCCAGGGCATCGAGGGCGGCCAGGCGCTCGACCACCCGGGACTGACGCGGCACCGGTGGATCGTCCCCCGCCCGCCGGGCCTCGAAAGTGAGGGCCGAGGCCACCCCGGCCAGATGGGCCGGCTCGAGGTCGTCGAGCAACCCGGCCCGCAACATCTCGGCCACCAGCAGGTCGGACTCGTGGTAGATCCCGGCCAGCCGGAGCCCGTCCTCGGTCAGGGCCCAGCCGTCCAGGAAGCCCCGATCGTCCAGGATGGCCAGGCGTCGGTCCAACTGGGCCACCAGCGACTCCGAGCCTGGCGGGGCCTGCCACTGCCCGTAGGAGGACTCCAGGAGGCTGTGGGCCTCCTCCCGGTTCCACCGACGGACGAGGTTGACGGCCAGGTTGTAGGTGGGGTGGAACGAGGAGACCAGGTCGGGCGGCGGCGCCACCGCCGTGCGGGCCACCAGGCCGAAGGTGGTGGCGTGGTTCCACAGGACGAAGGCGTGGCCCACCGTGTCGATGCCGCGGCGGCCTGCCCGGCCGGTCAGCTGCTGGTACTCCCCCGACGTGAGGGCCGAGGTGTCCGAGCCCCGGAACTTGGCGAAGCGCTCGACGACCACCGTCCGGGCCGGCATGTTGATGCCGAGCGCCAGCGTCTCGGTGGCGAACACCATCTTCAACAGACCCTCGGAGAAGCACTGCTCGACGGCCTGGCGGAAGGCTGGGACCAGGCCGGCGTGGTGGGGTGCGACCCCGGCCTCCAGGGCCTCCGACCAGGGCCCGTACCCGAGGGTGCGCAGGTCGTCGTCGGACAGGCGCTCGACCGAGGCCTCCACCAGTGTGCGGATCCGCGCCCGCTCCTCGTCGGTGGTGAGTCGGACCCCGTCCTGCACGACCTGGCGGGTGGCGTCGTCGCAGGCCGCCCGCGAGAAGATGAAGGTGATGGCCGGCAGCATGCCCGCCTCTCGGAGGTACTCGACCACCTCGGTACGCCGCGGGGCCCGGAACCGTTGGTGGCTCGAGCGGCGCCGCCGGTCGTCGAGCCGCAGCCCGTCCGGGTTGGGGGCGCCGTTGCGGAGCAGGGGGAGCACGCTCACCCCGTCGCGGCCCCGCTCGGCCACTGCGTAGTGGTGGTGGAGGGTGACCGGCCGGCGGTGTTCGACGACCACCCGGGTCGTCCCCCGCACCGAGGTGAGCCACGTCCCGAAATCCTTGGCGTTGTTGACGGTGGCCGACAGGCTCACGAAGGCCACGCCGGGTGGGGTGAGGACGAGCACCTCCTCCCACACCGAGCCCCGATACGGATCCTGGAGGTAGTGGACCTCATCCAGGACCACCACCTGGAGGTCGTCGAGCAGGCTCGAGCGGGCGAACAGCATGTTGCGGAGGACTTCGGTGGTCATGACCACGATGGGGGCCCGGGGCTGGTGGGACACGTCGCCGGTCAGGAGTCCGACCCGGTGGCCCCCGTACCGGCCGGCCAGTTCGGCGAACTTCTGGTTGGACAGGGCCTTGATCGGCGTCGTGTAGAAAGCCTTGCCGCCCCTGTCGAGGGCCCGCGACACGGCGTAGTCGGCCACCAGCGTCTTGCCCGAGCCCGTCGGTGCACTGACCAGCACGGACTCACCGCGGTCGATGGCGTCCATGGCCCGGTGCTGGAACGGGTCGAGGGTGAAGCCGATGGTCCGCTCGAACCGGGCCCGCAGCCCCTCGTCCGCCGAGGGACCGGCGGAGGTCACCCGGGAGATCGTCTGAGGAGCTTGCCGATGACGATCGAGAGCTCGTAGAAGACGTACAGCGGGATGGCCATGGCCAGCATCGAGAACGGGTCGGAGCTCGGCGTGATGACCCCGGCCAGGACCACGATGCCCACGATGGCCCACCGGCGCCACGAGCCGAGCTGCTGGGGCGAGAGCACGCCAGCCAGTTCGAGGGAGACCAGCAGCACCGGGAACTCGAAGGTCACCCCGAACGCCACCATGAGCAGAGTGATGAGACTCAGGTACTTGAGGGGGTCGAGGATCTGCTGGAGCGAAGGTCCACCGATGGAGTCGAGCCACTGCAGCGCATGCGGGAAGATCAGAAAGGCGACGGCCGCGCCCAGGGTGAACAGTCCGATGGTGGCCACGATGAAGGGGACGGCGTAGCGCTTCTCCTTCGGGTTGAGCCCTGGGGTGATGAAGCGCCACAGCTCCCACAGCCAGATCGGCGAGGCCAGGAAGATGCCGCCGTAGGCGGCGATCTTGATGCGCAGGGCCAGGCCGTCGAGCGGGCCGGTCACATAGAACTTGCAGTGCTGCGGCGGGACCACTTCACAGTAGGGATGCTTGAGGGCGGCCAGGATCCAGTTGTAGGCCAGGAACGCCACCACCGCCATCACCAGGAAGGCCGTCACCGAGATCAGCAGCCGCCGGCGCAGCTCGGTGAGGTGCTCGACCAGGGTCATCGAGTCCGGTGCCGGCTTCTCGGCACGCCGCTTCAGCGAGAGGGCCACGGTCAGCGCGCCCCGGCGCCGGTCGAACGGGAGTCCACGGCCGTCAATTCATCGACGGGTCGTCCGGCACGCCCCGACCGTCGCCCCGCACGGCGTGGATGGTGCCCTGCGGATCGGTGATCGACACCCCGGGGATCGTGGCCGACTCGTCGGCCCGCACCACCCCGTTGGCGCGGTTGGTGCCGCCCGAGGCCAACACGCCGTCCCCTTCCGGGTCCGGTGGTCGCGCCTCGTCGGTGACCAGCGGGGAGGCCCCGTTGTCCGTGCCGTGGCTGTCGGCCAACGAGTCGAGGAAGCTGATCGGCGAACGCACAGCCTGGGTGATCGTCTCGGTGGAGGGCAGGTCGGGGAAGTTACCCCTGACATCGCTCTCCAGGCGTTGGCGCAGCCGGCGGAAGTCGCCCCACAGCGAGCCCACCTGGCGCGCCACCTTGGGCAGCTTGTCGGGGCCCAGGACGATGATGGCGACGACCAGGACGACCATCAGCTTGGCCGGGCTCAGGAAGAACACTGGGCAAGTCTACCGGCGGGTGGGCGCGAACGGCCGGGCGGGTGTGCTCAGACGCCCTTGGCGTGGCTGAGCGGCCACACGACCGCGACGGCGCGGCCGACGATCAACCCCTCGGGGATGGGCCCGAAGTACCGGCTGTCCTCGGAGTCGGTCCGGTTGTCCCCCATCACGAAGTACTCGCCAGGCGGGATCTTGACCGGGCCGGGCAGGTTGAACTGTTGGTGCTGATCGTCGGGGAGAGCACCGGTGTAGCTCGCCGCACCCGGGGGCAGCCACGGCTCGGGCAGCAGTTTGCCGTTGATGTAGATGTGCCCGTTCTGGCTGGAGATGGTCTCCCCGGGCAGGCCGATGACCCGCTTGACGAGGTCGGGGAAGTCCTGCTCCTCCAGTGGGGGCCGCTTGAACACCACGATGTCGCCCCGGTGGACGCCGTGGAGGTCGTAGCTCAGCTTGTTGACCATGATCCGGTCGCCCACCGCCAGCGTCGGGACCATGGATGGCGAGGGGATGTAGAACGACTGGACCACATAGGTCCGCAACAGGACGGTGAACAGGAGGACGGCCATCAAGATGATCGCCCACTCGATCACCCAGCGGTAGCCGCCGCCCTTGGAGCGGCCCTCGCCGAGGGGTCCGGGCTCATCGGGGTCGGGGGCGGGACCCTCGGTCACCACGGTGGCACCCAGGTCCGGCTCGTACGTGGCACCGCCGGACGCGAGATCGGTGGGTTCGGTGGGCACAGTGCAACGACGCTAGTCCACGCCGGTGCGCCCACCCAGGCGGGACGGGACATGGACTACAGACCGGCGATGAGCTTCTCGACCCGCTCGTCCTTGGACTTGAACGGGTCCTTCAGCAGCACGGTGCGCTGGGCCTGGTCGTTGAGCTTGAGGTGGACCCAGTCGACGGTGAAGTCCCGGCGCTTCTCCTTGGCGCGCTTCACGAACTCGCCCCGCAGGCGGGCCCGCGTCGTCTGGGGAGGAGTGGTCATGGCCTCGGCGATGTCCTCGTCCCGGCACACCCGGTCGACCTGGTCGTGCTTCTGCAACCGGTAGTAGAGACCCCGGTTGCGGTCCACGTCGTGGTACTGCAGATCGAGCAGGGCCACCGTCGGGCTGTGCAGCGGGAGCGCGTGACGGTCCCGGTAGCCCTCGATCAGGCGGTACTTGGCCACCCAGTCGCACTCCCGGTGGAGGGACAGGGGGTCGGCCTCCAGTCCTTTCAGGCAGTGCTCCCACATGTCGAGGGCCCGGTCCTCCTGGATCGACAGGCCGTGGCGGTCACGGAACTTGAGGGCCCGCTGCAGGTACTCGCCCTGGATGTCGAGGGCGCTCATCTCCCGGCCGTTGGCCAGGCGCACCGGGCGCCGGCAGGTGATGTCGTGGCTGATCTCGCGGATGGCCCGGATCGGGTTCTCCAAGGTGAGGTCCCGCAGGACAGTCGAGGGATCCTCGAGCATCCGCAGGACGATGCTGGTGGACCCGATCTTGAGGAAGGTGGCGTACTCGCTCATGTTCGAGTCACCCACGATGACGTGCAGCCGCCGGTACTTCTCGGCGTCGGCGTGGGGCTCATCGCGGGTGTTGATGATCGGCCGGCTCCGGGTGGTGGCCGACGACACGCCCTCCCAGATGTGCTCGGCCCGCTGGCTCAGGCAGAACACGGCCCCCCGGGCCGTCTGGAGCACTTTGCCCGCCCCCGCGAAGGCCTGGCGGCTGACCAGGAACGGGATCAGGACCTCGGTGTAGTGGGTGAAGTCGTCGCGTCGACTCGTCAGATAGTTCTCGTGACAGCCGTACGAATTGCCCGCCGAGTCGGTGTTGTTCTTGAACAGATAGATGTCCCCCCGGATGCCCTCCTCGCGCATGCGGGCCTCGGCCCCTTCGACCAGGGAGGACAGGATCCACTCCCCCGCCTTGTCGTGGGCCACCAGTTCGGCGATGTCGTCGCACTCGGGGGTGGCGTACTCAGGATGGCTCCCGACGTCGAGGTAGAGGCGCGCGCCGTTCTCCAGGAACACGTTGGAGGACCGTCCCCAGCTCACGACCCGGCGGAACAGGTAGCGGGCCACCTCGTCGGGGCTGAGCCGCCGCTGGCCGCGCAGCGTGCAGGTCACCCCGTACTCGTTCTCCAAGCCGTAGATGCGCTTGTCCATTACCGGCACGGTACCGTGCCGGGGCCGCCGACCCGCGCCAGGGGCCGTGGCGTCACCCAGAGTTCATACCTTTCCCTGACCGGGCTGTGTGTTCACCCCAGGAGGGTGACGAGCTCCTCGTCAACCAGGCGGCGGAAGGCGCGGCGTCCGTTGCCCTCGGCCAGGGCGGCGACCTCGAGGTCCGCCGCTTCGAGCGTGCGGTCCGGACCAGCCAGGGCGCCCACCGCTGAGCGCAGGGCTTCGGGCAGGGTCCAGCTGTCCGACCACTCCGCCTGGAGCTTGACCACGATGGCCTCGGTCTCGCCGCCGAGGACGGCGAACCGGTCCTCGTCGGTGATGGTCCCCTCGTAGGCGATGTGGTACAGCTGCGGCGGGCGCTGGCCGTTGCCGAGTTCCGCCACCAGGATCTCCACTTCGAGCGGCTTCATCTCGTGGGTGAANNTCGTAGATCTCGCTGATCTTGTGCAGCGACCGCGACGGGTTGTCGGCGACGATGACGATGCCCTGGGCGTAGGTGGTGGCCACCAGGGAGCGGCCCCGGGCGATGCCCTTCTGCGCGTACTCGGCGCGGTCCTTCATCACCTGTTCGGGGGCCACGTAGTAGGGCATGGTCATGGCTGACGACCCTCCGTCCGGCGCCGCTCGATGAGGCTGGCGAACCGCTCGGCCACCTCAGCCTCGGGGACGGCGGCGAAGCCCTCGTCGGTGACGGTGGCGACCAGCGGGTAGATCCCGCGGATGAGGTCGGGGCCACCGGTGGCCGAGTCCTCGTCGGCCGCCTCGTACAGCGACTGGATGGCCAACTCCACGGCCTCGTCACGGGACAGGCCGTCCCGGAAGCCGAGCTTGACCGTGGTCCGGGCGTCGCGGCCGCCGGAACCGGTGGCGTTGTACTCGGTCTCTTCGTAGTGGCCGCCGGTCACGTCGTAGGTGAAGATCCGGCCGGTCTGGCGGGCGAGGTCGTACCCGGCGTACAGCGGCACCACGGCGAGGCCCTGCATGGCCATGGGCAGATGCTCCCGGACCATCTGGCCCAGTTGGTTGGCCTTGCCCTCGAGGCTCAGGACCACGCCCTCCACCTTCTCGTAGTGCTCGAGTTGGGTCTGGAAGAGACGGACCATCTCGACGGCCGGCCCGGCGGCCCCGGCGATGGCCACGGCCGAGTAGCGGTCGGCCGGAAAGACCTTCTCCATGGCCCGGTGGGCGATGGCGTGTCCCTCGGTGGCCCGCCGGTCGCCCGCCATGACCACGCCGTCGGCGTAGCGCAGGGCGACCACCGTGGTGCCGTGGCGGAACCCCTCGGCCGGGGCCGCGCCCGTCGAGCTGACCAGCGGGTGGGTGGGGACGCGGAGGCGACGCATGAGACCGGCGAAGTCCGGGCCGGGATCCTCGGTGGTCGAGAAGAGGGGCAGGCTCACCGGGGCTACTCCCCGCCCTTCTGCACGTAGTTCCGCACGAACTCCTCGGCGTTGTCCTCCAGGACCTCGTCGATCTCGTCCAACAGGTCGTCGAGCTCTGCCTTCAGCTTCTCGCCCGCAGCCGAACTGGCTGGCACCTCGTCGACCTCCTCGTCGGTGCGCTCGGTCGCCTGCTTCTTCTTCAGTTCTCGCTCTGCCATCGTTCCACTCCTCTCGCTCCTCGTCGCCGGTCGGTACTCAACTGCTCAGTCGGTCGACCAACTCGGCCGGGCTCGAGCAACTGTCCAGTAGTGCTTCGACATGTTCCGCCGTTCCCTTCAGCGGATCCATCATAGGGACGCGCCGGAGGGGGTCCGATCCGAGGTCGAAGACGAGAGAATCCCAGTTGGCGGTGGCCACCGAGGCGGGCCAGCGCTTGAGGCACTGCCCTCGGAACCAGGCCCGCGTGGTGCGGGGCGGGTCCACCACGGCTGAGGCCACCGACGCCTCGGTCACCAACTTCTCGGTGTCCAACCGGGCGAACAGCGAACGGGACGGGCGCAGATCGTGGTACTGCAGATCCACCGCCGCCATGCGGGGGTCGTCCCACCCGCAGCCGTGCCGGCCGCGGTAGGCCTCGAGCAGGTGCAGTTTGGCCACCCAGTCGACCTGGCGGGACAAGGTTGACGGATCGGTCTCCAGTCCGTTCAGCACCTGTTCCCAGCGGTCGAGTATCGCGTCGCCGATCTCCGCCTCACCCAAGCAGTCGAGACCCCGGTCGTCGGCATACTTGCGGGCCACCGAGTACAACTCCCATTGAATGCCGAGGGCGGTGGCCGTCGACCCGTCGGCCATCTGCAGCGGTTGCGAGAAGGTGCGGTCCACGGCCACCGCGTGGATGGCCCGGACCGGGTCCGCCAGGGCCAAGCTGCGGCTGGGCGACACGTCGTCCTCGATCATGGCCAGCACCAGCGACGTGGTGCCGAGCTTGAGGAAGGTGGCCACCTCGGCCAAGTTGGCGTCGCCCACGATGACGTGCAGCCGCCGGTAGCGGTGGGGGTCGGCGTGGGGCTCGTCCCGGGTGTTGACGATCGGGCGCTTGAGGGTCGTCTCCAGGCCCACCTGCTCCTCGAAGAACTCGGCGCGTTGGGACAGCTGGAAGTCGACCGACCCACCCTCGTGGAAGGCCGTCTCGCTCCCCACCTTGCCGGCACCGCAGTAGAGCTGGCGGGTGACGAAGTGGGGCGAGATGCCGGCCACGATCCGGCTGAACGGGGTCTCGCGGTCCATGAGGTAGTTCTCGTGGCAGCCGTACGAGTTGCCCTTGCCGTCGGAGTTGTTCTTGTAGACCACCAGGTGCGAGCCGTCGTGGAGGGAGGCGTCGGCCGCCTCCATGGACCGCACCACGATGGCCTCGCCCGCCCGGTCGTAACGCACCGCTTCGAGGGCGTCACGGCACTCCGGGGATGAGAACTCGGGATGGGCGTGGTCGACGTAGTACCGGGCACCGTTGGTCAGGACCGTGTTGACCAGGTGGGTCTCGACCAACGGGGGCATGGCGCCCTCTTTGACCTCGCCGCGGGCGTCATTGCCCGGGGCTTCGTCCTCGAAGTCCCAGCCCGTCTGCTGGCGGGCCACGTCGCGGGCGTAGGCATTGATGAGGACGGACGAGGCCGCGATCGGGTTGGGGTCGCCGTTGACCACCTGGATCCCGTATTCGGTCTCGATGCCGCAGACCTTCGCAATGGCCATGCGGGCGACCCTACCCTCGACCCGGGGTCCAGTGGCACCCCCCAGGCGTCAGAGGTACTGGCCCGTGCCCACCCGTTCGATGGAGCGCCCGCCGGTCGTCTCCTCGCGGTCGCTGATCAGGGTCCGGATGTAGACGATGCGCTCGCCCTTCTTGCCGGAGATCTTGGCCCAGTCGTCCGGGTTGGTGGTGTTCGGGAGGTCCTCGTTCTCCTTGTACTCCTGGCGGATCGAGTCGAAGAGGTCCTGGGTGCGGATGCCCCGACCCTCGTTGGCGATGGTCCGTTTGATGGCCAGCTTCTTGGCCCGGCGGACGATGTTCTCGATCATGGCCCCCGAGCTGAAGTCCCGGTAGTAGAGGACCTCCTTGTCGCCGTTCTGGTACGTCACCTCGAGGAACCGGTTCTCCTCGTCGTCGCGGTACATCTCGGCGACGGTGGACTCGATCATCACCTGGGTGGCCTTGGCCGGGTCGCCGCCCCCGAGGGAGCGGACCTCGTCGGCGTCGAGTGGCAGGTCCGGGGTGAGGTAGCGGCCGAAGATCTGGGCGGCGGCGGTCTCATTCGGCCGCTCGATGCGGATCTTCACGTCGAGGCGGCCGGGTCGGAGGATGGCCGGATCGATGAGGTCCTCCCGGTTGGAGGCGCCGATCACGATGACATCCTTCAGTGTCTCCACGCCGTCGATCTCGGCGAGCAGCTGGGGGACGATGGTCGACTCCATATCGGAGCTGATGCCGGTGCCACGGGTGCGGAACAGCGAGTCCATCTCGTCGAAGAACACGATGACGGGCACACCCTCCTCCGACTTCTCCCGGGCCCGCTGGAAGACCAGGCGGATCTGGCGCTCGGTCTCCCCCACGTACTTGTTGAGGAGCTCGGGTCCCTTGATATTGAGGAAGTAGCTCCGGGTGTTGGTGTTGCCGGTCACTTCGGCCACTTTCTTGGCCAGCGAGTTGGCCACCGCCTTGGCGATGAGGGTCTTGCCGCAGCCAGGAGGGCCGTACAGCAGGATGCCCTTCGGGGCCGGCAGCTTGTGCTCGGCGTAGAGCTCCCGGTACAGGTACGGCAGCTCGACGGCGTCGGTGATCGCCTCGATCTGGTCGTCGAGACCGCCCACGTCGGCGTAGGTGACGTCGGGCACCTCTTCGAGGACCAGCTCCTCCACTTCGGGGCGGGCCAGCTTCTCGATCAGGAGGCCGGTGCGCGACTCCATCAGGATGGTGTCGCCGGCCCGCAGCTTGACACCGATGAGGGCGTCGGACAGCTCGGCCACCCGCTCCTCGTCGGCCCGTCCGAACACCAGGGCGCGGGTGCCACCTTCGAGCAGTTCCTTCAGGACCACGACCTCGCCCTGCCCCTCGCCCTCGCGGGCCAGGATCACGTTCAGCGACTCGTTGAGGACGACCTCGTTGCCGCGTTGCAGCTCCGTCGTCTCGATGTCCGGATGGAGGGACACCCGCATCTTGCGACCGCCCGAGAACACGTCGACGCTCCCGTCGTCGTTGGTGCCGAGGAAGGTCCCGTAGGCCGAGGGGGGCTGCGTCAGCTTCTCCACCTCGTCGCGGAGGTTGGCGACGTGCTCCTTGGCCGTCTGGAGCGTGAAGGTGAGCTTCTCGTTCTGGGACACGGCCTGGGCCAGCTGGCCCTTGGTCTCGAGGAGCTTCTCCTCGAGGGTCTGGACGCGGCGCGGGCTCTCCTGGAGCCGGCGGCGGAGGACCGTCACCTCCTCCTCGGCGGTCAGGGCCCGGGCCCGGAGCATCTCCAGATCGTCCTCGTCCGCCGCCCGGCGCTGGCCGTCGGCATCGTCGATATCAACCGTCGCAATCACCTCATTCGAGCAGGGTGCCTCACTTGCGACCCTACACCGGGCCGACCCCCGGATAGACGCTTCCCGCCCCTCTCTGGGGGGCGCCGGCACACCTGTGCTTCAGCAGGGGCGTCCGTCTGTCGATGGAGTACCTACAGCGGATAGCATGAGGCCAGCAACGGGCCCCGGCACCCCCTTTCGGAGTGCGACGGGATCGACCCCGTCGGCCGCCGGGAGCCCGAGCACACGGGTTCCACGCGTTCGAGCCGAGAGACATGTAGGAGAGACACAGCTGATGAAGGTCTGGATCGACCAAGATCTCTGCACGGGAGACGGCCTCTGCGAGGAGATCGCGCCCGCGGTCTTCACCTTGCTCGACGACGGGTTGGCCTACGTCAAGGAAGGCGCCGACGTGCGGAACGAGCCGGGCGGTTCGGCCGGCATGGCCGCCGTCCCCGGCGACCTCGAGGACGCCGTGGTCGAGGCCTCCGAAGAGTGCCCCGGCGAGTGCATCTTCATCGAGCAGAGCTGAACGGGACCTGAAGGGCGCGCCGCGCCTACCCCTCGATGAGGGCGCGTTTCGGACTGGGCGCGAAGTACCCGGTGTCCCACACGCCCGCCACGCTCCTCACTCCGGCGTCGAGGTCGGCGGTGATCACCATCCCGTGGGGGAAGACCAGGTCGGCCAAGACGCCCCGGGACTCGGTGACGACCGGACCGTCCTTGCCCGTCCCGTGCCGCAGGGCCACGGGCACACCGGCCGCCGACTCGACGGCACGCACCGTCTCGAACAGACGTGACGGGTCCAGCTCGAGGGGCACCGGGCAGCCGCCGAGTGCGGGGACCCGCTTGGTGGTGTCCACCACGATCAGCTCGCGGCCGGCTGCGACCAGGACGGCGCGCTCCCGCCGCATGGCACCACCGCGGCCCTTGATCAACGCCCCGTCGGGGTCCACCTGATCGGCTCCGTCGAAGGCCACCACGACGGGACGATCACTAAGGTCGACGACAGGGAACCCGGCCGCCGTGGCGTACCACTCCATCTCGTAGCTCGTCGCCACGATGGCCACGCCGTCAGGGAGATCGGCGCGCCGGTCAGCCAGGGCCAGCAGCGTCAGGAACGAGGTCGACCCGGACCCGACCCCGACGCGGGGAGGCGCGTCGGGTGCGGCGTCCAGTGCGTCGCGGACGGCTGTGGCCGCGATGGCCGCCAGGGCCCGTTTGGCGTCGAGTGCGGCGATCTCCGACGGCCAACGGAGGCTGGCGTAGGGCTCGGCGGGACTCACGACATCCTCGCTAGTCGTCCGAGTCGTCCAGATCGTCCGGTTCGTCCGGTTCGTCCGGATCGTCCGGATCGTCCGGTTCGGCCGTGCCTCCGACAGGGGGCACCACCACCGGTGCCACCCATCCGACCGGGCCACCGGGACGGCTGCCCTGGTCTTCGGGCCGTAGCAGGCGGGCGGTGGTCAGGAATCCGGTGTGGCCGACCATGCGGTGGTCGGGCCGGACCGAACGGTCCTCGATGTGCCACGTCCGGTGCAGCACTTCGAGGGTGGCCGCCATGCCGAAGGCACTGTCCTCGAGCGCGCCGCGGAACTGGGCCGTCTGGTTGATGGTGGGCAGGTAGGCGCAGATGAACCCGCCCGACCGGAGGGATGTCGTGGCGTGGGGAAGGACCCGCCACGGCTCGGGCAGGTCGAGGACGATGCGGTCGAGCCCCCGCTCCTCGATCCCCTCATAGACGTCCCGCAGCTCGACCCGGTAGTCGGCGTGCTCGCCCACCATGGCGACCACGTTGACCTGGGCCCGTTCGGCGAAGTCCTCCCGCAGTTCGTAGCCGACGACCGAGGCGCCGGCCCGCAGCAGGGCCATCGACAGCGCGCCGGAGCCCACGCCGGCCTCGAGGACCCGGACGCCGGGCGAGATGTCGGCCTCCATCAGGATGGCGGCCAGGTCCTTCGGATAGATGACCTGGGCCCCCCGGGGCATCTTCAGCACCATGTCGGACAACGTGGGCCGCACGGCCAGGAAGCGGCTGCCGGTGGTGCCGAAGACGGTCGATCCCTCGTAGGCGCCGATCAGGTCGTTGTGGGCCACGATGCCCACGTGGGTGTGGAAGCCGGCGTCGGGGCGGAGGGTCACCAGGTACCGCCGCTGCTTGACGTCGACCAACAGGACCTTCTCCCCCGCCCGCAAGAGGCTCCGGTCGGCGGGATCGGCGTCGGCCGCGTCAGGCACCTCCGGATCCCCGACTCCCTCGTCGAATCCCCTTGCGGGGTCCACGGCGGTCAGGAACCGGGGTTCGACGTCGGGCCGGAGCGGCCCGCGTTGATGACCAGGCGCTCCCCCGGCAACAGCTTGGTGCGGTAGACGACATCCTCGCTCCGGCGGGCCCGCAACACCATCCACAGGGCGGCGCCCACCACGAACCATGCGGTGTTGCGGCCGCGCATGCCCCGGCCGAAAGCCCGGACCTGCAGGTAGCGGAGGAGCGTCTCCACGGGCTCAGATCCGGCGGACTTCGACGATGGTGGAGCGACGCCGGCCACGGCGACGGCCGATCAGGTACACGATGGCCACGGAGGCCACCACGACGGCCAGGCCGATGGCCATCGCCTGCGACCGGACCTCGTCGACCTCCTCGGTCACGCCACCGGTCATCTCCCGGAACTTGGCCTCGAGCTGGTCACGGGTGATCTTGTCCTCGGCCGTGCTCATGCCTGCTCCTTGTCCGACTCGGTGTTGGGGGTCTGGCCCCGGCCGACCGCCTTGACGGCCACGAAGGCGATGAGGACGACGACCACGGTGCAGATCACATACGGGACCCACGACAGGTTGCCGGTGAACGTGCTGCCGGTCTCGGTCTGCAGGAAGCGCAGGAAGCCCACGGCCAGGATGGCCAGGCCGATGGACAGGGCCACGGAGCCGGCCACGCCGAAGACGATGTAGCGCCCCAGCCCTTTGACCGGATCGAGCGTCTCCTGCTTGATGTAGTCGACGACGAGCTTGACGACTTCCTGGCTCTCGTCGCGCAGGCCGCTGAGCCCTCGACTGCCGTCCTTCCGGCCTTGCGCCACGTTCCTCCTCGGATGCTCCACCGGGCGCCGGCCGAGTGCCGGTGCCCCCGTCGACCGCCCACCATGCGCCCGTGGGCACGCCCGGCGGTCGGACGGCCCAACTCTAGCCAGCCGCGCCCGGCGTCCGGCTCAACCCCGCTCGGTGAAGAGGTACGTCGAACTGGCCCGGGCCACCACGCGTCCGGCGTCGTCGACCACCTCGGCCTCGGCGAAGGCCACCCGGGTGCCGCCCGACACGATCCGGGCCGTGCACTCGAGCGTGCTGCCCACACGGGCGGCAGCCAGGAAGCTGGTCTTCATCTCGACGTTGGCGGCAAAGATCTTGCGGCCCTCCCCCGTGGCGTAGGTGATCGCCGCCGACCCCATGGCGGAGTCGGCCATGGCCCCGACGAAGCCACCCTGGACGATGCCGGCCGGGTTGGCGAAGCGCTCATCGGCCCGCATCCGCCACACCGTCCGGCCGGGAACCGACTTGTCCACACACGTCATGCCGAGGGTCAACTCGCAGTTCGGGGGCACCTGGATGCGGGAGTCGGCCACGGCGTGACGATACCCCCGCCGCGCCCGGCGCCCCGGAGCGGCGATACTGGTGGGCATGGCCATCGACGCACACGAGGGCCCCGCCCCGGTCGTGACGGTGGGCGAGGCCACCGAGGACTGGACCGGGGACGCCCGCTTCCACGAGTACTCGACGGCCGCCGACCCGATCGGCTCGGGCACCATCTCCGCGGTGCCCGTCGAGCGCTTCTCCCCGACGGTCCACGAAGGTCCCGGCACCCGTCTGGTCCCCCTCGACCTGTCGGGACCGCTCGACGTCCCCTACCCGGCCACCAGCCCGGCGCTGCTGGCCGCCTTCGTGGTGCTCGAGCCCGGGAGCTCGCTGGTCACCACCCCGGACGCCACCAGCGAGCTCTACTACTGCCTCGAGGGTGCGGGAAGCACCGAGTTCACCCGGGCCGCGCTACCGGCGGAGGCCGCCGGACCGGCGCCGGATGGGGGGACCATCACCTGGGGACGCGGCGACTTCGTGACCCTGCCCGCCGGCTGCACCTGCGAGCACCGGGCCGGACCTGCGGAGCGGGCACTGCTCTACCGGGTGACCGACGCCCCGCTCCTCGCCTACCTCGGGGTCACCCCCGGACCCGCCCGGTTCGCCCCCACGCGCTATGCCGCCGCCGCCTCGCTGGCCCGCCTCGCCGAAGTCGAGGCCCACCCCGACGCGGCCAGCCGGAGCCGGGTCTCCATCCTGTTGGGCAACGCCGCCCAGCCGCAGACGCTGACAGTGACCCCCACCCTCTGGGCCATGCTCGGCGTCCTACCGGCCGACCGCGTCCAGCGCCCCCACCGCCACCAGAGCGTGGCCCTCGACCTGATCACCGACTGCGCCCCCGGGTGCTTCACGTTGGTCGGCACCTCGCTGGACGACCACGGCGAGATCGCCGACCCGATCCGCGTCGACTGGCAGGGCGCGGGCGCCTTCGTGACACCGCCCGGCATGTGGCACAGCCATCACAACGAGTCCGGGCGCCCGGCCCACCTGGTCCCGATCCAGGACGCCGGTCTCCACACCTACCTGCGTTCCCTCGACATCCGGTTCGCCTCGTCCGCCGGGTGAGCCCGTCGGCGTTCTCCAGCGCGCTCTCGCGCCACCCGATCACCAGCCAGGCCGTGGGCGAGGTCGTCGGGGCTGTGCTGGAAGAGGTCGGCGAGCGACCCGACCTCGTCGTGGTGACCGTCACCCGGCCCCACGCCGGGGCTCTCGAGGACGTGGTGTCGACCATCGACGCCGTGCTCCATCCGCTGGCCCTGATCGGTTGCGCGGCCGAGTCGGTGATCGGTCGCGACACCGAGGTCGAGGAACTCCCCGCCGTCAGCCTGTGGGCGGGACAGCCCGGGCCGTTGGCCGCCTTCGCCCTGACCGCCAGCCGCCGTGCCGACGACGATTGGGACTTCACCGGCTGGCCCGATCACGTCGGCTTCGCCCCGAGCGCCGTCCTGGTCCTGGCCGACCCGTTCACCTTCCCGGCCGACGAGTTCTGCGCGGTACTCCGCCACTCCCGACCGGGGCTGCCGGTGGTCGGCGGCTACGCATCGGGTGCCTCGGGTCCCGGCGGCACCCGCCTGGCCATCGGCGACCGGGTCGAGTCCACCGGGGCCGTGGCCGTGCTCCTCGGTCCGGCGACCGAAGTGGTGCCGGTCGTGTCCCAGGGGTGCCGGCCCTTCGGGCGCGTCCTGACCGTGACCCGCGTGGAACGGAACCTGGTCCAAGAGATCGCCGGCCGACCGGCCATGGAGTGCATGGTCGACCAGATCGCCGAGCACCTCGGCCGCGCCGCCATCGCCGGTATCGAGGGCAACGGCCTCCTCCTCGGACGCTGCGTCGACGAGGGGATCCTCGACCCCGGCGCCGGTGACCTCCTCTTCCGGCCCCTGCTCGGCGTGGAGCGGGCGACCGGGGCGCTGTCGGTGGAGGACCGGGTGCCGCTCGGCAGCGCCGTGCAGTTCGCGCTGCGGGACGCCTCGACCGCGTCCGGCGACCTGACCGCCGCCCTGTCCGGTCGGCGGGCCGATGCCGCCTTGTTGTTCACCTGCAACGGGCGGGGCACCCGGCTGTTCGACCAGGCCGACCATGACGCCGACGCCGTGGCCCGCTCGCTCGGCCCCGTCCCACTCGGGGGGCTGTTCGCCTCCGGGGAGTTCGGTCCGGTCGGCGGGGTCAACTTCGTGCACAGCTTCGCGGCGTCGCTGGTGCTGTTTCGGGAGCGTTGAGGCCGTCCCGCGGTGCCCGCGCCGGCACGCACGACCGGTAGGGTTTGGCCGATGCCCACGTCTGCCCCGCCACCACTGGATCCCGCACCGAGCGCCGTGCTCGAGCAGCGCGGCATCGACGTCATCCGCGGCCTGGCCATGGACGCCCCCCGGGCCGCCCACTCGGGCCACCCCGGGACGGCCATGGCGCTGGCACCCCTGGCCCACGTCCTCTTCACCCGGGTGCTGCGGCACGACCCCTCCGACCCCCACTGGCCGGACCGTGACCGTTTCGTCCTGTCCAACGGGCACGCCTCCATCCTCTTGTACTCGATGCTCCACCTGACGGGCTCCGGGCTGACCCTCGACGACCTCCGGGCGTTCCGGTCCTGGGGCAGCGCCACGCCGGGCCATCCCGAGCGCGGCCACACCGCCGGAGTCGAGGTGACCACCGGACCCCTCGGCCAGGGCTTCGCCAACGGCGTCGGGCTCGGGATCGCCGAGCGGTGGCTGCGCGCCCACTTCTCGGCCGACCTGTGCGACCACCACACCTACGTGGTGGCCGGCGACGGCTGCCTGGAGGAGGGCATCTCCCACGAGGCCGCCTCGCTGGCCGGCCACCTGCGGCTCGGCCGCCTGGTGTACGTCTACGACGACAACCACATCACCATCGACGGTCCCACCGAACTGAGCCTCGACGACAACGCGGCCGAACGGTTCGCCGCCTACGGATGGGCCGTCGACGACCTCGGCGAGGCGGCCAACGACCTCGACACCCTCGAGAGCGCCCTCCTCCGGGCCCGGGCCGACGAGGACCGTCCGTCGCTGATCATCCTACGCAGCCACATCGGCTACCCCGCCCCCAACGTCATGGACTCGGCGAAGGCCCACGGTGACCCGCTCAGCGACGACGAGACCCGACTGACCAAGGAGATCCTCGGCCTCCCCGTCGACGAGACGTTCTGGGTGCCCGACGACGTGTTGGCCATGTACCGCTCGACCATCCCGCGGGGTCGGGCCATGCGGGACGTGTGGGAGAAGCGCCTGTCGGCCTGGGACGGCGACCGGGCACGCTGGGACGCCGCCCAACTCGGGCACGGCCTGCCCGGCTGGGAGAAGACGCTGCCGTCGTTTGCGGCATCCGATGGACCAATGGCCACCCGCAAGGCCATTAAGGCGTGCCTCGACGCCACCCAGGGCCAGCTCCCGGGGCTCATGCCCGGCAGTGCCGACCTGACGGGCAACACCGGGATGGCATTGGCCGGTGCCACCGCCCAATCGGCCGACGACCCCGGCGGCAGCCTCATCCACTTCGGCATCCGCGAGCACGCCATGGCTGCGGTCATGACCGGCATGGCCGCCCACGGCGGGACGATCCCGGTAGGCGGCACCTTCTTCGTCTTCTCCGACTACATGCGCGGCGCGGTCCGGGTGGCCGCCGTGTCACAGGTCCACGTCGTCTACTCGTGGACCCACGACTCGATCGGTCTCGGCCAGGACGGCCCCACCCACCAGCCCGTCGAGCAGCTGGCCGCCGTCCGGGCCATGCCCGGACTCCGCGTCATCCGCCCGGCCGACGCCAACGAGACGGCGCATGCCTGGCGCGTGGCGGTCGACTCGAGCGGCCCGACGGCGTTGATCCTGTCCCGCCAGGAGCTACCCGTCCTGGACGCCACGGCCGAACTGGCCCCGACCGGGGTGGCCAAGGGGGCCTACGTGCTGGCCGAGCCGGGCGACGGGCCGGCCCAGGTCGTGCTGATCGGCACCGGCAGCGAGGTGAGCCTGTGCGTGGACGCCGCCCGGCTGCTGGCCGAGGCCGGAACCCGGGCCCGCGTCGTCTCCCTCCCGTGCTGGGAGCTCTTCGCCGAGCAGGGCGACGCCTACCGGGATGAGATCCTGCCGCCCGGCGTGCCGGCTCTGTCGGTGGAGGCGGCGACCACCTTCGGCTGGGACCGCTATGCCGACGACTCGATCGGTATCGACCACTTCGGTGCGTCGGCGCCCGGTGAGGTGGTCATGCGCGAGTTCGGCTTCGACCCCGTCAACGTGGCCGCCCGGGCCACGGCGCTGCTCGGCACCGCTACGTAACGGGCCGACGACCCACGGAGAGGACCGCACCGCAACACACGACCGCCACCCGCCGCCCGCCACACCCAGGGGATCCCACGAGAGGACCACCGATGACCAAGCTCCACGATCTCTACTCCGCCCAGGGCCAGAGCCCCTGGCTCGACAACCTCCGCCGTGACTGGCTGCGGGACGGCACCCTGGCCGGCTTGGTCGACCAGGGCATCCGGGGGGTGACCTCCAATCCGACTATCTTCGCCAAGGCCATCAGCGGCCAGGACACGTACGACGAGCAGTTCCGGTCGCTGATCGCCGGGAAGGCGATCGTCGGCAGTTCGATCGAGGATGCCTACTGGGACCTCGTGGTGGACGACATCCACCACGCGCTGGCCATCCTCCGTCCGGTGTTCGACGCCTCGGGCGGGAGCGACGGATTCGTGTCGGTCGAGGTGGCTCCGTCCCTCGCCCACGACACCGACGGCACCATCGCCGCGGCGCGCGGCCTGCACGCGCGGGTCGACCGGCCCAATGTGTTGGTCAAGATCCCCGCCACCGAGGAGTGCGTCCCCTCCATCCGGCAGATGATCGCCGAGGGACGCAGTATCAACGTCACCCTCATCTTCTCCCTGACCCGCTACGGCGAGGTCATCGAGGCCTACCTGTCGGGCCTGGAGGCGCTCGTCGCCTCCGGCGTCGATGACCTGTCGGGCGTGGCCAGCGTGGCCTCGTTCTTCATCAGCCGGGTGGACACCGAGGTCGACAAGCGGATCGAGGCTGCCGCCGCCGGCGACGACAAGCTGCTGGCCCTGCAGGGCACGGCCGCCGTGGCCCAGGCCCGGCTGGCTTACGCGCTGTTCACCGACCGCTTCGCCGGCGACCGGTGGGAGGTCCTGGCCGCCAAGGGGGCGCGGGTCCAGCGTCCGCTGTGGGCCTCCACCTCCACCAAGAACCCGGCTTATCCCGACCTCGCCTATGTGGACACGCTGATCGGTCCCGACACGGTCAACACCATGCCCGACGGCACCGTCGCCGACTTCCTCGACCACGGCACCGTGGCCCGCACCGTCGACGCCGATCTTGACGCCGCCCGGTCGGACATCGACCGGCTGGCCGCGGCCGGCATCCACATGGAGGACGTGGCCGCGGTGCTCGAGACCGAAGGGGTGGCCTCGTTCGCCGCCTCGTTCGACGACCTGATGGACTCGCTGACGAAAAAGGCTGCAGAGCTCGCCGTCCGCTGACCGCACGGGCCGCACCGGGTCCCCGGCGGCCGATGACCGCACCCACAACCAAGGAGCACCCATGAAGATCGCAATGGTCGGACTCGGCAAGATGGGCGCCAACATGGCCCAGCGACTTGTCGAACACGGTCACGAAGTGGTGGCCTTCGACCTGAATGCCGGGGCCCGGGAAGCCACCTCCGCCTTCGGGGCCAAGCCGGTGGCGACCCTGGAGGAGCTGGCCGCCGCCCTCGAGCCGCCCCGGGTGGCCTGGGTCATGGTGCCGGCCGGCAAGCCGACCAACGACACCATCACGACATTGGCCGGGCTCTTCGAACCGGGTGACGTCGTCATCGACGGCGGCAACTCCAACTACAAGGAGACCGCCCCCCTGGTCGGGCAGCTGGCCGACCAGGGCGTCGCCCTGGTCGACGCCGGTACCTCGGGTGGCATCTGGGGCCTGAAGGAGGGCTACTGCCTCATGGTCGGCGGTACCAAGGAGGCGGTGGCGGTGTGCGAGCCGGCCTTCGTCGCCCTCGCTCCCGAGGGCGGCTACGCCCACGTGGGCCCGCCCGGGGCGGGCCATTTCGTCAAGATGGTGCACAACGGGATCGAATACGGCCTGATGCAGGCCTACGCCGAGGGATTCGAGATCATGTCCGAGGCCCCCGAGTTCGACCTCGACCTCCACGAGATCGCCGCCATCTGGCGCTATGGCTCGGTGGTCCGCTCGTGGCTGCTCGAACTGGCCGAACGGGCGTTGCGGCCGGAGTCCGGATTCGAGAAGATCGAGGGGGTTGTCGCCGACTCCGGTGAGGGCCGTTGGACGGTCGAGGAGGCCATCAACCGCGGCGTGTCGGCCCCGGTCATCTCGTCGGCGCTGTTCGCCCGGTTCGCTTCGCAGAAGCCGGACGCCTTCGGGCTCCGCCTGGTGTCCGCCCTGCGCAACCAATTCGGCGGCCACGCCTTCACCACCACCGGGGGCACCCTCGGCGGCGAGACGGGGACACCGGCGTGACCACCGACCCCATCTCCATCGCCGCCGCCATGGACGCCGAACGGGACCCGGGATCGGACACGCCGAGCGCGGCCGACGGCGAACGACGCACGCTCCCTCCCGTCCTGTCCAAGGCCCCTCCGGTGGCCATGGTGATCTTCGGCGCCTCCGGGGACCTCACCGCCCGCAAGATCCTGCCTGCCCTGGCCCGCCTGGCCGACCGTGGCGTGCTCGACGACGGGTTCACCGTGATCGGCGTGGCCCGCACGGAGTGGAGCGACGACGAGTTCCGCGCCCACGTGACCGAGTCCACCCCGGACGGCGGGCCCAAGTGGCGGGCCCTGACCGGGCGGTTCAAGTACGTGACGGGCGAGTACGACCACCCGGACACCTTCGACCAGCTCCGTTCCCACTTGGACGAGGCCGACCGGATCGACGGCACCGACGGGAACCGCCTCTACTACCTGGCCACCATCCCGAGCGTCTTCGGCCTGGTCGCCCAAGCCCTAGCCAAGCACGGGTGCACCGGGCCTGGCGCCGGCGGCAACTTCGCCCGGGTGGTGGTGGAGAAGCCGTTCGGCCGCGACCTGGACAGCGCCTTGGCGCTGAACGACGAGATGCACCGGGCCTTCGACGAGAGCCAGATCTACCGGATCGACCACTACATGGGGAAGGAGACGGTCCAGAACGTCCTGGCGCTCCGGTTCGCCAACGCCATCTTCGAGCCCATCTGGAACCGGCGCTACGTCGAGCAGGTCCAGGTGACGGTGGCCGAGAGCCTCGGCGTCGAGCACCGGGGCGGCTTCTACGAGACGGCCGGCGCCCTTCGGGACATCGTCCAGAACCACGTGATGCAGGTGCTGGCCCTGACCCTCATGGAGTCGCCCACCAGCACCGAAGCCGACCGGGTCCGTGACGAGAAGGTCAAGCTCCTCCAGGCCATCGACATCCCCACCCCGGACGAGGCCGTCGACAAGTCGGTCCGGGGCCAGTACCTGGCCGGCACCGTCGACGGTGTGGACGTCCCCGGCTACCGCGCCGAGGACGACGTCGCCCCCGACAGCCAGACCGAGACCTACCTGGCCCTGCGCCTGCGGGTGGAGAACTGGCGGTGGGCCGGCGTCCCCATCTACGTGCGCACCGGGAAGCGGCTGCCGGCCCGGGTCACCGAAGTCGCCCTCACCTTCCGCCAGGTCCCCTTCCTCCTGTTCGACCACCGGTCGAGCCGCGACCTGCGCCCCAACACGTTGATCCTGCGGATCCAGCCCGACGAGGGGATCAGTCTCGAATTCGGCGCCAAGGTGCCCGGCGAGAAGTTCCACATCCGGTCGGTGGCCATGGACTTCTCCTACGACGAGGCGTTCGCCGGGGCCGATGCGGCCGACGGTTACGAGCGGCTGATCCACGACGCCATGGTCGGCGACGCCACGTTGTTCATCCGATCGGACGAGGTCGAGCAGGCCTGGCGGATCGTCGACCCCTACTTGACGGCGTGGTCGGAGCCGGGCGGCGGCCTCCACTTCTATCCGGCCGGCACCTGGGGCCCCCACATGGCCGACCTGCTGGTCGAGCGGTCCGGCGACGAGTGGCGCAATCCGGTGGTCGACCTGGAGTTGAGCGGCGGGCGCCAGACCCACCTCGAACAGTGACGCCCGGGACGACGGATGCGAAGCCCCACCGGGCCGCGCCATGAACGGCACCGTCCGGCTGGTGGACTCCGTGCCCGAGGCCTTCGCCGACCTCGTCGCCGACGAGCTGGCCGGCTCCGCTCCCGGCTATGCGCTGTTCCTGTCGGGGGGTGGCACCGCCGTCGAGTGCTACCGGGCCCTGGCCGCCCGCCACGGTCTCCCCTGGGCCGGCGTCGACATCTACCTCGGTGACGAGCGGTGTGTGCCCCCGGAGGACCCCGACTCCAACCACGCCATGATCGTGGACGTCCTCCTCGACGCGGTGGGACCGGTGGGGTCGGACCATCCCATGTACACCTCGGGCCCGCCGGCCGAGGCGGCCGCCGCCTACCAGCGGCTGGTTGGCGCCGTCACCCCCGACCTGGTCCACCTCGGCCTCGGACCCGACGGGCATACCGCGTCCCTCTTCCCGGGGTCGCTCGCGCTCGATGACACCGACCCCGACCATCTGGTGGTGGCCAACACCGACCCGAACGGGGTCAACCGCCACGAGCGGCTCACGTTGACCTTTGCCGGCATCGCCCGGGCCCGTCGCGTCGTCGTCACGGTGGCCGGTGCCTCCAAACGCGCCGCCCTGGCCGCAGTCATGGCCGGCGATGACCTGCCGGCCGGGCGGCTGACCGGAGCCGACATCGTCTGGCTGGTCGACGCCGACGCCCTCGGCGACGGTCGACCCGACCCGGGGGGATGACCGACCGCCCCGTGGGACGGTCGACGGCGATGCGCGCCCAGGTCGGCGTCGCGAACGCCTCCGGTAAGGTGACCCCGATGCCCGCCGACCCCGGCTCCCGCCGGACCCCTGCATTCGACGCCGTCACCCGGGCCGAGCTCCTCGACGCGTCGCTGCCCGAGCTCCACCACCGGGCGGCGAGCGTGCGCGACGCCGCCTTCGGCACCCGGATGACCTTCTCCCCGAAGGTCTTCGTCCCCCTCACCATGCTGTGCCGTGACCGGTGCGGCTACTGCACGTTCGCCAAGGCGCCGGCACGGCTCGAGTCGCCCTACCTGTCGATCGAGCAGGTCCTCGACATCGCCCGGGCCGGCCGCGCCGCCGGCTGCCACGAAGCCCTGTTCACCCTGGGCGAGGGCCCCGAGGACCGCTATCCGGCAGCGGCCGGGTGGCTGGCCGACCACGGCTACACCTCGACGGTCGACTACCTGGCGGCCGCCTGTGCCGCAGTGCTCGAGGAGACCGGCCTGCTCCCCCACGCCAACGCCGGCGCCCTGAGCGGGGCCGACCTCGCCACCCTGCGGGCCGTCTCGGCCAGCCAGGGGATGATGGTGGAGTCGACCAACCCCGAGCTCGACGCCCACCGCTCGGCCCCGGACAAGGTCCCGGCGCGCCGCTTGGCCACCATGGAGGCGGCTGGCCGCCTGGCCATCCCGTTCACCACCGGCCTCCTGGTCGGCATCGGCGAGTCCCGGGCCGACCGGCTCGACACCCTCGAGGCCATCGCCGCCAGCCACGCCCGTCACGGCCACATACAGGAGGTGATCGTCCAGAACTTCCTGCCCAAGCCGGGCACGTCGATGCGCCGGCACCCGCCGTGCCCGACCGACGAGTTCCTGTGGACCATCGCCGCCGCCCGCCTGATGCTGCCGACCGACATCCACCTCCAGGCGCCCCCCAATCTCTCCGACGAGCTGGGCCCGCTCGTCGGCGCCGGCATCGACGACTGGGGCGGCGTCTCGCCGGTGACGGCCGACCACGTGAACCCGGAACGGGCGTGGCCGGCCCTCGGGATCCTGCGGGCCGCCACCGAGGCCGCCGGGCACGTGCTCGCCCCGCGGCTCACGCTCTACCCCGAATTCGCCCTCCACCCGGACACCTGGCTCGACCCGGCCCTCCGGTTCCCGGTGATGGACGCATCCGACGCCGAAGGCCTCGGGCGCGACCACCCCTGGGCCTCGGGCGGCGAGTTCCCCCCGCCGGAGCTCCTCCCCCCGCTCGTGGTGCCGGACTCGCCCACCCGACCCGCAGTGGCCACGCAGGCCCCGACCGGCGGGGCGGTGGCCGAAGTACTCGAGGGCGTGCTGGCCGGGCAGACCGTGGGCGAGGACGAGATCGTGACCCTGTTCGGCGCCCGCGGCCCGGAGGTGCGGGCGGTGGCCGAGGTCGCCGACCAACTCCGTTACGACATCGTGGGCGACGAGGTCACCTTCGTCGCCAACCGCAACATCAACTACACCAACGTCTGCACCTTCAAGTGCAAGTTCTGCGCCTTCTCCAAGGGACCGCTCTCCCTCAACCTGCGGGGCACGCCGTATCTCCTCGAGCTGAGCGACATCACCGACCGCGTGGCCGAGGCCGAGGCCATGGGGGCCACGGAGGTATGCCTGCAGGGCGGCATCCACCCCAAGTTCGACGGCGACTACTACCTCGAGGTCATCAAGGCCGTCCGCCAGGCGTCGTCCACCATCCACATCCACGGCTTCACCGCCCTCGAGGTCACCGAGGGGGCCCGACGCTCCGAGATGGCGCTGGCCGACTACCTGGTCCTGTTGCGCGACGCCGGGCTGCGCACGCTGCCCGGCACAGCCGCCGAGGTCCTGGACGACGACGTCCGGGCCATCATCTGCCCGGACAAGATCAATACCGAAGAGTGGCTCGAAGCCCACCGGGCGGCACACTCGGTGGGCCTCAACTCGAACGTGACCATCATGTTCGGCTCCGTCGAACAGCCCCGGTCCTGGGCCCGGCACCTGGTGCGCACCCGGGAGCTGCAACTCGAGACGGGCGGGTTCACCGAGTTCGTGCCGCTGCCGTTCGTGCACATGGCCACCCCGATCTACATCCAGCGGAAAGCGCGCCGGGGCCCCACCTTCCGCGAGACGGTCCTGATGCACGCGGTGGGCCGCATCGCCTACCGGGGCGCCATCGACAACATCCAGCTGAGCTGGGTCAAAATGGGCGCCGCCGGAGCCCGCCAGCTCCTCCGCTCGGGCGTCAACGACCTCGGCGGCACCCTGATCGACGAGAACATCTCTCGGGCGGCGGGCGCCAGCCACGGCCAGATGATGGACGCCGACGGCTTCCGGGCCCTGGTGGCCCCCCTCGGGCGGACGCTCGCCCAGCGCACCACGCTGTACGGCCGGGTCATCCACCCCGACGGCCACGACAGCGTGTTGGCCGGCGTCCGCTGACATGAGCGGATCCTCCTTCGAGCAGGAGGAGCGCGGAGCGGACGTGACCGGACCGGGTCCCGGGATCGACGAGCTGATCGACGGGGCCATGACCCCGACCGAGCGCCGGATCTACCGGTCGATGCTCGACACGGTGGGCGGCATGGCGCTCGACGGCACCGATGTCATCGATCTGAAGGTGGCCGACACCGCTCTGGCCGAGATGGCCGAGGCCTTCCGGATGTTCCAGCCGTTGCGCAAGCGGATGAAGGTGACCATCTTCGGTTCGGCCCGCACCCAGCCCGACCAGCCGGGCTACCAGCAGGCACGGGCGTTGGCGGCGGCCATGGCCGGCGCCGGGTGGATGGTGGTCACCGGCGCCGGGCCCGGCATCATGGCCGCCGGCATGGAGGGCGCCGGACGCGACCAGTCCGTCGGGGTCAACATCCGACTCCCCCAAGAGCAGGGGGCCAACCGGTTCATCGCCCAGGACCCGAAGCTCGTCGAGATGCGCTTCTTCTTCACCCGCAAGCTCATGCTGTTGAAGGAGTCGGACGGCTTCATCGTGCTGCCCGGCGGATTCGGCACCCTGGACGAGGGCTTCGAGCTGCTGACCCTGCTCCAGACGGGAAAGGCCGAACCGGCGCCCGTCGTCCTGCTCGATGTGCCCGACGGGACCTACTGGCAGGGCTGGAGCCGGTTCGTGGCCGACGAGGTCGAGGCACGGGGGCTGGTCTCCGCGGACGACCGGGCGTTCTTCATCATCACCGACGACGTCTCGGTGGCGACGGCCGAGCTGCTCGGCTTCTACCGGAACTACCGTTCCTGCCGGTGGGTCGGCGACCTCCTGGTGCTCCGGATGGCCATCCACCCGGACAAGTCCCAACTCGCCGACCTCAACCGCCGCTTCGCCGACATCGTCACCTCGGGGGTCATCCGCAAGGTCGAACCGCTCCCGCCCGAACGGGCCGACGGCGACGTGGTCGACCTCCCCCGCCTGGCCCTCCGCTTCGACAAGGTCCACTACGGGCGGCTCCGTCAGCTCATCGACGCCGTGAACCGGCTCCTCGGCTGAGGAGCGTCCCGATCACCCGATCCGGTGCGTCACCCGCCTCGGTAGGGCCCGCGGGCGAACCTGGCCCGTGATCGGCCTCGCCGGTCCGGCCACCTCCGGTCTCCCCGCTGGTGTCGGTTGGTCGACGTAGCCGATCACGGTGAAGCAGTGGCCGAAGGCCGTCTCCGGGGGTGGGTCCTGGGACTCGAGGCCCCGGTCCCGCACGAGGGCGGTGGGCAGGCCCCGTGAGAACCATCGGGCCTCATGTCGGCCATATGGATCGATACACCAGTTCTGGGCCATGTGTTGTGTGACATCCATGTCGCTAGATTACCCTACGTTCACCTTATGTTCATGTCTTGTTCATTTTGGTAACCCTGGGGTCACCTAACGGAGAGACGTGTACGGCACCGCACGTAGAGTCGATAGACCCTGGCGAAACCCGGTTGACCTGGCAAACCTGGGATCATGGAAGTCGACAGGTGCGCTGCCGAGAGATGCCGTCCCGTCGACACTGTGGGCGGCAATCAGGTGTGCGTTCAGCGATACAGCCAACGACCAAGGGGATCCATGCGGACAACGCCGAGTGATGTGGTCATGGCCCGGGTTCCGGGCGCCACGAACTGTCCGACGCAGTTCCGCGGCTGGCGATGACGGACCCGACGACCCCCTCCCGGTCAGCGGCCGCCGATCCGTCGGTACCCGCTCCGACGGGCCGCCGGAGGAGGCCGAGTCGGCGTCAGCTGCGCCTCGCCTTCACCGCGCTGACCGTGGTAACCGAGGTGCTGATGCTGAGGCGCCGCGGCTACGGCCTCGGCGGTGATGTGGTGGTGCGGTGCCGACGCGGTCATCTGTACACCACGCTGTGGTTCCCGGGTGCGTCTGTCACCTCGGTACGGCTCGGCTGGTGGAGGATCCAGTACTGCCCGGTCGGCCGACATGTGTCGCTCGTGACCCCCGTCGACACCGCCGATCTCGATGCGGTCGATCGCCAGGCCGCCACGGACGTCCACGACCTCAGGCTGCCCTGACCCGGTAGGGCCCGCGTGCCGGAAGCAGCCGATGCACGTCAGGTGTACGTTCGGCCACGAACCGACCGACGGACGTCCCCATGCACGCACTGCGCCGAACGACGCTGGTCCTCGTCCTGGCTCTAGCCGGAGTCTTTCTTTCCGCTCCGACCGTGGCCCGGGCCCAGCCCGTGTCGGGTCCGGGCTACTGGCTGGCCGGTGCCGACGGCGGGGTGTTCGCTTTCGGCGCCCCGTTCTACGGTTCGGGGTCGTCAGGGGGTTCGGCGGCGTGCGGGTTTACTCCGCAAGCGCCCAGCACCCTCAATGGGCGTGAGGGGTGCACCGCCATCGGGGCGGTGTCCAGCGGCAGCGGCTATTGGCTGCTCAACATGTTCCGGCAGGCGACGGGGTTCGGTGGCGCCGGATTCGTCGGCGGTAGCCATGGCTGCACCAGTTTGAATGGGGCCAGCGGGAAATGGGTGGGCATGGCCTCGTCGTCCACCGGCGCCGGCTACTGGCTCGTCGCCTCCAATGGTGGCGTGATGGGGTGCGGCGACGCCCCGGCACCCTACGGTGTTGTCTCCGGCGAGACCCTGGCCGCGCCGATCGTCGGCATGGCCGCGACGCCCGATGACCTGGGGTACTGGCTGGTGGCGGCCGACGGCGGGGTGTTCGCCTTCGGCGATGCCAGGTTCCAGGGATCGATGGGCAGGACCCCGCTCAACGCACCGGTCGTCGGCATCGCCGCCGTGCCAACGGGCCAAGGGTACTGGCTGGCCCCCGCCGACGGCGGGGTGTTCGCTTTCGGGGTGGCTCCGTTCCAGGGGTCGATGGCCGGAAAACCGCTGGACGCCCCAGTCGTAGACATCGCCCCGGCGCTCGGCCCGTCGGGATGCCTGCCGATGGCCCGCTGCTGACCGCACTCGCTCCTGTGAGTGAAGATCTCCAGACGTTCCGGCGACCGTAGGCCTACTGCTCGGATCCGGCCTCGGGAGTTGCTGCGTTCCCGGTTGACTCGTCCTCGTCGGTCTCGATCGACTCGCTTCGGACCTCCCGCTGCTCGTCTTCGACTTCGAGGATCGTCTCCTTCGGCGCCTCCTCGAGCATCATCAAGGAAGCGGCCGCCCCGGGCACCGCCCGCAGCAGCTCGTCGAGCTTGCGCTGGGTGGCGGCCTGCTCGCGGCTCTGGGTGTGCTGGATGGTGAACACCATCATCAGGGTCAGTGCCGCCACCGTCACCTCGAATCCCACCACCCACTGGTTCGGGAAGCCGAGGAACCCGCCCACCACCAGGAAGACCATCAGCAGCGCGACGCCGGAGATGGCGACGACCGGCATCGAGCTGTAGTGGTCGATGCGGTAGAGCACCTTGCTCACCAGGGGCAATTGGGCGGTGCGACGCGAGATGTGTCGCCGCGGCACCGGCGTCTCCTCCACGTCGCGGTCGTCCATCTGCCTCAAGGCTACCGGCCGGGCCCGTTCCCGACGGCCGGGTGCCCTCGGCCCATCCACCCGTCGGTAGTCTGCCTTCGTGACGGTTCCCCCGAGCTGGGCCCTTCGAGGACCCACACGGTGATCCACGATCCGCAGCGGGACCTTCCCGAAGGTTGGGTGGGAGCCGCCTCGCGCGGCTTCGGACCGTTCACCACCGAGCTCACACTCGAGGGCCGAGACGGCGTCCGGGCGGTGTGGAGTTCGAGGCACCACCGGAAGCGGTCCTCCTCGCCGGGCGGGTCGACCTGGTGGGCTCCGAGGGCCCTCGGCTGGTGGATGGGCGTGCTGTTCGCCTCCGGTTCGGCCTGCTTCGCACTGGCCGCCGTACCGACGCTGGCCTCCCATGTCGGGGCCACCGCCGACAACACCATCTACTTCGTCGGCTCCATCTTCTTCACCACCGCAGGCCTGCTCCAGTACGGACAAGTGGTCGGCGTAGACGACCCCGCCCTGTCCGGCATCGGTGCCCGACTCCGTCGTCTCGCCACCTGGTCCCCCCACCGGATCGACTGGCTGGCGGCGGCCATCCAATCGGTCGGGACCCTCTTCTTCAACGTCAGCACCGCCCACGCCCTCACCACGTCGGCCACCACGACCCAAGGGCTCAACCACACCATCTGGCGGCCCGACGCCCTCGGTTCCGTCTGCTTCCTGGTCTCCAGCTACCTCGCCTTCGCCGAGGTGTGCCATGGCTCATGGCGATGGCTTCCGGCCGACCTGTCCTGGTGGATCACGGTGGGCAATCTCCTCGGGTCGGTCGCCTTCGGCGTGTCGGCCGTGGCTTCCAAGTTCGTCGATGGCCAACTGCGGAGCGTCGGCTGGACCACGCTCGGCACCTTCGTCGGGGGCCTGTGCTTCCTGGCTGCCTCCATCCTCCTGCTACCCGAGCGCACCCGTGGCGAGGATCCCGCCGAGTCCGTCGCCTCCGAGGCACTGGCCGGAGCTGGGGCCTCCCCTGTCGCGGGTGACCGGTGACGGCCCGATCCGCCATGCTGCCCGATGATCGCCGGCCGAACGGCCGACGTGACTTTGGCATCGACCACGCACACCTGCTTGGCTCAAGGAGGAGCCCGGATCTGCCGACGCCCTTCCCATTGCACCCGACGGTGGCGGTGCGCGCTGCACCACCATTCCGCTGTGACACGAGACCTCCCCGAGCGATAGGTAGAGCGACGTGGAAGATTCCGTCGAACGGGATGGAGAGGTCGCACGACTCGGCGCCGGCGACACTCGGTCCTGGGAGATGCTCTACAGACGGGTGTACCCATCAATGCTGGCCTACGCCGAACGCCGGGTCGTGTCCAAGGAGGAGGCCCAGGACGCCGTCTCCGAGGCCATGACGCGCACGGTGGCAGGCATGGACCGGCTGGCCGCTACCGGCGCCACCCCCGAGGCCTGGCTGTTCGGCGTCCTCCGTCACGTGGTGCTCGACCGCCAGAGGAGCTCGTACCGGAGACGGGACCTGCCCGTCCGGCGCGACGTCGTCCCCGACGGTCCGCTCGAATCGGCGGTGGTCGGCGACGAACAGGCCAGCGTGCGGGCCGCCTTCGCTCTGCTCCCTGATCGCGACCGAGAGCTCCTCGAACTGCGGGTGGTGGCCGGCCTCAGTTCGGAAGAGGTCGCCGCCATCCTCGACATGCGTCCCGGTGCCGTCCGCACCGCTCAAGCCCGGGCACTCGACAAGCTGCGCGCCGTCCTGGGCGGGGCCGAGGGGGTCGGGTCATGACCTCGTTGTTCGACGACGACACCCTGCTCGTCGCACTCAGCGCGGCACTCGAGCCCGAAGACGTCGAGCCCGGGCCCCATGCCCTGGCCGCCCTCGACCAGGCCCTCGCCGACCGAGCGGGGGCCGCGGCAGACCACGGCCTGGCCATGGTGGTCCCCATCATGGCGCCGGCTCGACGTTCCTCCACGAGGGCCGGGCTGCACCGCCTGCGCCACCCCGTGGCCGCCGCGGTGGCGGTGGGAGTCCTGGCGACCAGCGGGGTGGCGGCCGCCGGCGTCGCCACCGACCGACTGCCCGGTCCCACCCGGACCGTGGCCTATGACCTGGGCCTGCCGGTGACCTCGCCGGCACTCGAGGGGACCCGGGGCACCATGGACCGCCTGCGTCAGGCGCTCACCGCCCACAACGTCGCCCAGGTCAACGCGTCGGCCGTCTTCCTCCGCACGCAACTTGCCGGGCTGTCGCCCTCCGATCGCGCCCAAGTCGAGCCGGCGGCCGCGGAGCTGTTGGCTCAGGCCGACACGTTCCTGCGGGTCGCTGCCGCCTTCGGCTTCCCGGTGGGCACCCCCGGTGGCTCCGGGCCGGGAACGTCGGGACCGCCGTCCACCGCCGGCGCCGGCACCCCGGGCCAGAGGTCCAACGGAGGGACCGCGTCCACCCACGGCGGTTCGACCCCGGGCCCGACCGAGGCGGGCGGCACCACTCCGGGCACATCAGGATCGTCCGGGAGCAGTTCGGGCGGCACGACGACCGGTTCGGGTTCCCCCACCACGACCGGTGGCCCCCCGGAGACGACCCCGACCACCGCGCCTGCGGGGAGTACGACGACCACCACCACCACCACCGGAAGCACAACCACCACGACCCACCCGCATCGCGAGAGGGACGACGGCTCGGACTCGTAGCGCGCCGTGACAGAAGTTTTCAGATCGCCCGGGTGACGAAGATGTAGTGGGAACGATTCCAGGCGACTGGGCTCAGGGCCCGTCGTCCAGGGTCGACGCACCGGAGCCGCCTAGGAGCGTGGCCGCCTTCTCGACCGACCGCCGGGCCCGGGTGACCCGCTTCTCCTCGGCGGCGATGGTCGGGTCCGGCTCCTCGCCGGCCCGCACCGCGTCGGCGTTTCGGCGCAGCCGGTCGAGGGCGGCGTCGGCCAGATCCTCGGCGATCGACTCCAGGCGCTCGACGATGCCGGCCAGGTCGGTCACCCCGAGCCGCCGGTGACGGTCTCGAGCTCGATGACCTCGAGATCGCCGGCGGCGTGGCGGGCCCGGAGGACCTTCTTGTCGAACTTGCCGACACTGGTCTTCGGGACCTCGGTGATGATCGACCACCGTTCGGGCAGCCACCACTTCGACACGCGTGGCGTAAGGAAGACCAGGAGATCGTCCGGCGTGGTCGCCGAGCCCTCCTCCAGCACGACGGCGACGAGGGGCCGCTCGCTCCACCGCTCGTCGGGCACGGCGATCACCGCGGCCTCCACTACGTCAGGATGGGCCATCACCTCGTTCTCGAGCTCCACCGAGGAGATCCACTCGCCACCGGACTTGATGACGTCCTTACTACGGTCGCTGATCTGCATGTAGCCGAGACCGTCCAACGACCCGATGTCCCCGGTGCGCAGCCAACCGTCGTGGAACCGGTCGGGCGACGGGTCGCCGTAGTACGACCCGGTGATCCACGGGCCACGCACCTCGAACTCCCCCACCGACTCGCCGTCGTTCGGGAGCACGGTCCCGTCGTCGGCGCAGATGCGGATCTCGACGCCGGGCACGATGCGACCGGTCTTCGCCCGCCACTCCATCTCCTCATCAGGGGCGGCCTGGCGGGGAGGCGTGGCCAGCGAGCACAACGGGCTCGTTTCGGTCATCCCCCAGCCCTGCACCATCTCGACCCCGAGCTCGTCGTGAAAGCGCTCGATGAGGAGGCGGGGCACCGCCGCCCCTCCGGCGGTGATCATCCGGAGGGACGAGAGATCCACCGGATTGGTCTGGGCGTACCGAAGGAGGTCGCTCCAGATGGTGGGGACCCCGGCCGAGACGGTCGGACGGTGGCGGTCGATGATGGCTGCCAGAGGGGCGGCCTGGAGATACTGCTGAGGCATGACCAGGTCGGCCCCGGTCATGAAGCATCCGTACGGCGTGCCCCAGGCGTTGGCATGGAACATCGGGACGATCGACAGGACCCGGTCCCGCTCGTTGATCCCCAGCGATCCGCCCGAGGTGATGGCCATCGTGTGCAGGAACGTCGACCGATGGCTGTAGACGACTCCCTTGGGGTTGCCGGTGGTGCCCGAGGTGTAACACATGGCCGCCGCCTGTCGCTCGTCGAGCTGCGGCCAGTCGTAGCCCGGCTCCTCGGCGGCCAGGAGCGTCTCGTAGTCGAGGGTGTCCCCGAGCCCGGTGGTGTCGCCCTCCCCCACCACCACGATGTGGCGGACGGTGGGGATCTGGTCGCGCACCCGGGCGAGGAGACCGGCGATCGAGGCGTCACAGATGATGACCTGGTCCTCGGCGTGGTTGATCACGAAGGCCAGCTGCTCGGGGAACAGGCGGATGTTCAGCGTGTGGAGCACCGCTCCCATCGACGGCACCGCCAGATACGCCTCGAGGTGGACCTGGTTGTTCCACAGGAACGTGCCGACCCGGTCCGAGTCGCCGATGCCCAGCCGCCCGAGGGCCTTGGCCAGTTGCTCGGACCGGCGGGCGACCTCTGCGAAGGTGCCTTCCACCGACTCCCCCTCGGGACCGACGATGGTGACGATCCGACTGGGGCCGTACACCTGCTGGCCGTGGCGAAGGATGCCGCTGACCAGGAGCGGCCCGTCCTGCATGGTGCTGAGCATGGTGATTCCTCCCCGTCCGCCGCCGGCGGCGCCGGACGCACGAGTGTACCGAGCCCCGGTCGCCGGAGCCGTGCCTGGTGGATTGCCCGGCCTAGCCTGATGGGCATCGAGCCCGACGCCGCCGTCGGCGCCCTCGACCTCGTGGCCCGCCTCGTCCGGGCCACCGGGGCGTCGACCGGCCCCGTCTGCTGACACCCGGTCGAATACATGCAAACACCCTTGCCCCGACCGGCGCGGTGTGCTGGAGTGGAACCGGGTCGCCGTCGCCGCCTGCGGGCTTCGAGTGCCACCCGCCTCTGAGCCGAACGCTCACCACACCCCCCTCGTCGACGAGGAGTCCCAATGGGGAAGCTGGTGGGCGCTGTCGCCCTGTGCTGCATCGCCGTCGTTCTGTCCGTCGCCGTCCTCGTGTCGGCGTTCCTCGGTGGTTCCGCTCCGGGGCCGTCTGCCCCGTCGAGCGACGCTGCCGCCACCGCACGGGGGGGCCCGGCCTTGCCCGCCGGGTGGGCGGCCCTGGACCAGGCTGCCGCGGCCACGTGTCCCGGACTCCCCTGGTCGGTGCTGGCCGCCATCGGCACCGTCGAGTCCAACAGCGGGCAGTCGACCGAGCCCGGCGTGTCGTCGGGTGCCAACAGCGCTGGAGCGGAAGGGCCGATGCAGTTCGAGCCGGCGACCTTCGCCGCCTACGCCATCGTCGGGCCCGGGGGCGCCCGGCCGGCCAGCCCCTATGACGCAGTCGACGCCGTCTACTCCGCGGCCGCACTCCTGTGCGCGGACGGCGGTGGGTCATCGGGCGGACTGCGCGGTGCCGTGCTCGCCTACAACCACGACACCACCTATGCGGACACCGTGCTGACCCTCGCCATGGCCTTCGGGGACGACCCATCGGTGGACGGCAGCGTCGTCGTCGCACTTTCGTTCGCCGCCGGCCGGCTGGGGACCCCGTACCTGTGGGGTGGGACCGGCACCGGCGGATTCGACTGCTCGGGACTGTCCCAGGCCGCGTTCGCCCAGGGCGGGGTGGTCCTGCCCCGGGTGGCCCAGGACCAGTTCGCGGCCGGTCCGCCGGTGCCCGACGGCACGACGGTCCGCCCCGGCGACCTGATCTTCTTCGGCACCGGGCCGGCCGGCGTCGACCACGTGGGGATCTACGTGGGATCAGGCTTCATGATCGACGCCCCCCACTCGGGCGCCGACGTCCGTGTGGAGTCGGCCCACTGGTCCGGCCTGGTCGGTGCGACACGGCCGGCCTGAGGCCGCGAACCTTCGCCTCGTCAGCTCACCGTGACCTTGGCGGTGAAGATCGGAGCGGCGCCCGCTCCGGGGAAAGCAGAACCGATGCCGCTGAACAGGATCACTTTCACCTTGTAGGTCCCAGCAGTGGCGTAGACATGCGTCGGTGCAGGCCCTGATCCGGATGTGCCGTCACCGAATTCCCACAGCTCGTTCTTCACGGGAAGGCCGCTCATGGCGGTCAGCCCTTGGAAGGTCACGCTCAGCCCTGACGGAGTTGACGTGAACCCGGCGGTCGGACCGTTGGTGCCGGTGGTGATGATGTGGCCGGCCCCGCCGGACAACCCGCTCCCGGTGTAGACGGTCAGGCCGACCGAGTAGGCACCGGAGGTCGGGAACGCATACGTGATCGTCGGGGTGGTCTGTTCGACGGTTGCGGCGCCATTCACGGCGTTGAACTGCCATACGTAGTCAGCTACGCCGCCCGGTGCCGTGGACGCGCTGGCGTCGAAGGTCATCGACGTGCCGGTACCGGCCTTCGCCGTGAACTTGGCGACCGGCAGTATGGCTGGAGGTGTGTAGCGCTGCAGGCACTGGTGCGTATCGTTGCTCCACTCCTCTTGGTACCAGTAGTCGTGACCGTTGATCACCTGGTTGTACTTCGCTCCGTCCGCAGCCGTCCCCAACGGGGTGCCGTAGTGCCCGTCGCACTGGTCGCCGACCTCCTCGCCGTGGTTGGCGCCGGCACCGTTCGTCCACGCGTCATTCGGGATCGGATCGGTGATCGACTCGTTGTGCTCGTGGCTCATGCCACCCTCGAGAGCTCCGTCCGACGGTCCATTGGGATGGTTCTTGTCGTCGCAACCCGCATTGCCGGTGACATAGGGGTCGTCGGAGTAGAACAACATCGGGGAGGTGCTGGTCTGTTGGTGGTACGCGCAGTACAGGGCGTCGCTCGCCGGGACGAAGCCGGCCGAACACCCTCCATACGGCGGGTTGGCCGTGGCGTTCTTGTTGGAGCAACCTTCGACGTGGGGCGGGGTGACGAGGAAGTACTCGTGGCTCAGGTCGGTCTTCAAGTGGTTGGCCGCCACCACCTTTTCGAGTTCTCTCTGGATCTGAGCGTCGGTGAGGCATGCCGTGACCGGACTGTTCACCGGGCACATGCTGGTGGGGTAGGGGTCGGTGTCGAGCAGGGCGCCCCCGAAACTCACGTTGTAGTGGACGCTCGCTCCGGTGGCGTCGCTGTACTGCGTCGACACCGAGTCGGTGTTGGTGACCATGCCGCTGTCGTGCTCAAGATTCTTCCAGTACTGCTCGAGCCCGCTGGCATACTCGGATGACCCGTAGGCGGCGAATCCGCTCGGGCTCCAGAACACCAAATAGTCCGTATTGGTCGGCATGACCGCGCCGCCGTTGTAGTCGAGGTTCGAGAAAACCTTGTCACCGGGGAGTGATGTGTTGCCGGGGACGAGTGACGTGTGGCCACGTAGAGGCACGTACGACGCCGGGTAGTCCGTTGCCGCACCTGACCCTGCCGCTGACGCTGCGGCCGTGGTCAACCCCACGAGGCCAAACGCCACGGACAAACTCGCCGCCAGAACGGCCGACAGCCTCAGACCCCGACTGGTGTGCATGCTCCCCGTCCCCCGACGTCTGGCGCCGCCCCTCGGCGCATCGTCCCAATATAGCCAGGACGGCGTCTTGTGGACCACTGCTCCCGACGAGTCAGACAGTCGCCAGAGGAGGGCGCCACATGGTGGTGACCACCGGTCCGCCGTCGGGCAGCGCGAATGACCCGTGGTCGGCGAAGCCGACCGAGCGGTACCGGTCGAGGTTGGCCGCATTGGTGGACTCCAGGTAGGCCGGCATCCCTTCGGTGTCGATGCGGGCCAGGTTGTCGGCCAGCAGGGCCATGCCGAGGCCCTTCCCCCGCTGGTCGGGCCGGGTGCCGAACAGGCTGAGGTAGTAGTGGTCGGGCCCGGTCGGATGGGCGGCGGCCAACCCCGCCATCAAGGCGTCGGACCGGTCGACGTCGGGACCGAGGAGTTCGGCCAGCAGCTCCTCCAGGCGGTGCTCCTCGGTGGGACTGAGCTCGGGGATGCCCGGTGGGACCCAGTGGGTGACGGCTCCCGCCCCGGGGGTCAACCACACCCATCCGTGGTCGACCGAGGCTTCCAACAGCAGCGTCCACACGGCACGGAGTTGGTCAGTGCGGCGGCCGGGGTCCCGGAACACCCAGGTCCACGCGGGGTCGGTGTCGAAGGCGGCGGCCAGGGTGGCGGCCACCGCCGGCAGGTCGTCTCGGCGGGCGGGGCGCGCGTCCATCCCTGTATCTTGCCCGACAGGAATCGTACGGCGACTTCTTCTATCGCAAGGCGAAGTGACCTGGCTACCGGAGGGCGAGCTGCCCGGGCCGGATCGGGGCCGGCAGGGCCGTGTCGCCCATCAAGTGGCGGTCGACGGCGGCGGCGGCCGATCTCCCCTCGGCGATGGCCCACACGATGAGGCTCTGACCCCGGGTCATGTCGCCGCACACGAACACGTTGTCGACGTTGGTCGCCCAACGGTCGTCGGCGGCCACGCTGCCCCGCACGTCGAGCTCGAGTTCCAGATCGGCGACCACGCCGTCCGGCTCGGCGCCGAGGAACCCCATGGCCAGGAGCACCAGTTGGCAGGGCAGCTCGAACTCGCTGCCTTCGACGGCGATGAACGACGGGCGCCCGTCGGGACCGGCGACCACCTCCACCTCGTGACCGCGCAACGCCGCCACCGATCCCGATCCGTCGTCCAAGAACTCGTCGGTGGTCACCGAGAAGACCCGCTCGCCGCCCTCTTCGAGAGCCGCCGAGGTGCGCAGGATGAGCGGCCAGGTCGGCCACGGGTTGTCCTCGGTACGGTCGTCCGGCGGCTCGGGCATGATCTCGAGCTGGTGGACGCTGAGAGCCCCCTGGCGGTGGACGGTTCCGAGGCAGTCGGCACCGGTGTCGCCACCGCCGATGATGACCACGTGCTTGCCCTCGGCCGACACACGCGGGGCGGGGATCGATCCCTCCTGGACCATGTTCGAGGGCTTCAGGAAGTCCATGGCCCGGAGGATCCCGTCCAGCTGGCGACCGTCCACCGGCAGGTCGCGAGGCAGGGTGGCCCCACCGGCGAGCACGACCGCGTCGAAGTTGTCGACGAGGTCGGCGGCGGGCACGACGGTCGCCCCGTCGGCCATGGCCGTGGGCACTTGGGGAGAAGGCGACCCCACCGACGTGGCGCACCGGAACTCGACGCCTTCGGACTCCATCTGGGCCAGGCGGCGGTCGAGGACGGCCTTCTCCATCTTGAACTCGGGGATGCCGTACCGCAGGAGCCCTCCGGCGCGTTCGGCCCGCTCGTAGACCACGACGTGGTGGCCCGCCCGGCACAGCTGTTGGGCGGCGGCCAGGCCGGCAGGACCGGATCCCACCACCGCCACCCGCTTGCCGGTCCGCGTGCTCGCCCGCACCGGTTCCACCCAGCCCTCCGACCAGGCCCGCTCGACGATCTCGTACTCGATGCGCTCGATGGTCACCGGGTCGTCGTTGATCCCCAGCACACAGGCGCCCTCGCACGGCGCCGGGCACAGCCTCCCCGTGAACTCGGGGAAGTTGTTGGTGGCGTGCAGACGCTCGATGGCTTCGGACCAGTCGTCGCGGAAGACGAGGTCGTTCCACTCCGGGATGAGGTTGCCCAGTGGGCAGCCCTCGTGGCAGAAGGGGATGCCGCAGTCCATGCAGCGCGCCCCCTGGCGGGAGGCGTCCTCAGCCGCGAAGGGCTCGTAGACCTCCTTCCAGTCCCGTAGCCGCACCGGGACCGGACGGCGGGCCGGCAGTTGACGGCCGTATTTGAGGAATCCGGTCACGTCACCCATGGGCCGCCTCCATGACCGCCTCGTCGACCGAGCGGCCCTCGGCGATGGCCCGCTCGGTGGCCTCCAGCACCCGGCGGTAGTCGGTGGGCATCACGGTCACGAACTGCTCCGCCTCGGTGGTCCAGTCGGCCAGCAGGCGGGCGGCGACCGCGGAGCCCGTCTCCTGGAGGTGGAGTTGGATGCGGTCGCGGAGCCAGATCTGGTCGTCGTGGCCCAACGGCTCGAGCACCACCATGTCCTGGTTGTAGACCCGGGACAGGTTGCCGGTCGGGTCGTAGACGTGTGCCACCCCGCCGGACATGCCCGCCCCGAAGTTGCGGCCGGTCGGCCCGAGGACCACTACCCGACCCCCGGTCATGTACTCGCAGGCGTGGTCCCCCACCCCCTCGACGACGGCGATGGCGCCGGAGTTGCGGACGCAGAAGCGCTCCCCCACCTGGCCCCGCAGGAAGACCTCGCCGCTGGTCGCTCCGTAGAGGATGACGTTGCCGGCGATGATGTTCTCCTCGGCGGCGAAGGGGGCGTCCTCGGCTGGGCGGACCACGATCCGCCCTCCCGAGAGCCCCTTGCCCAGGTAGTCGTTGGTGTCGCCGAACAGACGCATGGTCACACCCTTGGGCACGAAGGCCCCGAAGCTCTGTCCGGCCGAGCCGCGGAAGGTGAGATCGATGGTGCCGTCGGGCAGGCCGGCGCCGCCGTGGCGACGGGTGATCTCGTAGCCCAGCAGGGTCCCGACGGTGCGGTCCACATTGGTCACGTCCACCTCGGCCGTGATCGGCGTGCCGTGCTCGATGGCCGGCCGGCATGCCTCGAGGAACCGGTGGTCGAGCGCCTTGTCGAGACCGTGGTCCTGGTCGGCCACCCGATGGCGCACCGCGCCCTCGGGGGCCTCGGGGGTCATCAGGATCGGCGCCAGGTCGAGGCCAACGGCCTTCCAGTGGTCCACGGCGTCAGCCGCGTCGAGCAGGTCGACCCGGCCGACGGCCTCCTCGAGCGAGCGCAGGCCGAGGGCGGCGAGGTACTCGCGCACCTCCTCGGCGATGTACTCGAAGAACGTCTCGACGAACTCGGGCGTGCCCGTGAAGCGCTCCCGGAGCACCGGGTTCTGCGTGGCGATGCCCACCGGACAGGTGTCGAGGTGGCAGACCCGCATCATGATGCAGCCCGAGACCACCAGTGGGGCGGTGGCGAAGCCGTACTCCTCGGCGCCGAGGAGGGCACCGATCACCACGTCGCGCCCGGTCTTCATCTGGCCGTCCACCTGGACCACGATCCGGTCGCGCAGATCGTTGGCCATCAGGGTCTGCTGGGTCTCGGCCAGGCCGAGCTCCCACGGGATGCCGGCGTGCTTCTGCGACGTGAGCGGAGTGGCCCCGGTCCCTCCGTCGTGTCCCGAGATCAGCACCACGTCGGAGTGGGCCTTGGCCACGCCGGCCGCCACGGTGCCGACCCCGACCTCGGCCACCAGCTTGACGTGGATCCGGGCGGTCGGGTTGGCCGACTTCAGGTCGTGGATGAGCTGGGCGATGTCCTCGATCGAGTAGATGTCGTGGTGGGGCGGGGGCGAGATGAGTCCCACGCCGGGCATCGAGAACCGGGTCTTGGCGATCCACGGGTAGATCTTGTGGCCGCCCAGCTGACCGCCCTCGCCGGGCTTGGCCCCCTGGGCGATCTTGATCTGGATGTCGTCGGCGTTGACCAGGTACTCCGACGTCACCCCGAAACGGCCCGAAGCCACCTGTTTGATGGCGCTGCGCCGCAGGTCGCCGTTGGCGTCCGGGGTGAAGCGGTCGGGGTCCTCCCCGCCCTCGCCGGTGTTGGACTTGCCCCCGAGCCGGTTCATGGCGATGGCCAGGGTCTCGTGGGCTTCGGCCGAGATCGAGCCGTAGGACATGGCCCCGGTGGAGAAGCGGGCCACGATGGCCGACACCGGCTCCACTTCGTCGATCGGAACGGGAGGCAGCACCCCGGTGCGCAGGGACATCAGCCCGCGCAGGGTGGCGAGCGCCTCCGACTGGTCGTCGACCGCCCGGGTGTACTCCTTGAAGACCCCGTAGCGCTTGGTCCGGGTGGCGTGCTGGAGTTTGAAGACGGTCCTCGGGTTGAAGAGGTGGATCTCCCCCTCGCGGCGCCACTGATACTCGCCTCCGACCTCCCGCTCCCGGTGGGCCCGCTCGGTGGGACGGTCCAGATGGGCCAGGCGGTGCCGGCTGGCCACCTCGCCGGCCAGCACGTCGAGGCCGACGCCGCCGATGCGCGACACCGTGCCGGTGAAGTACTCGTCGACCACCTCGGTGGCCAGACCCACCGCCTCGAAGACCTGGGCGCCGGTGTAGGAGGCGACGGTCGAGATGCCCATCTTGGACATCACCTTCACGATGCCCTTGGAGGCCGCCTTGATGTAGTTCTTCTGGGCCTGGAGCGGGGTGACCCCGGTCAGCAGGCCGGAGGCGATCATGTCCTCGATGCTCTCGAAGGCCAGGTACGGGTTGATGGCCGCGGCGCCGAACCCCTTGAGCAGGGCCATGTGGTGGACCTCGCGGGCGTCGCCCGACTCCACCACCAGTCCGACCCGGGTGCGGGCCTTGGTGCGCACCAGGTGGTGGTGCACGGCGGCCACCAGCAACAGCGAGGGGATGGGGGCGAGCTCCGTCGTGGAGTTCCGGTCGGACAGCACGATCACGTCGGCACCGTCGTCGATGGCCCGGCTGACCTGGGTGCGGACGTCCTCGATGGCGGCCCGCAGGGCGTCACCGCCCCCGGCCGCCTCGAACAAACCGTCGACGGCGAAGGCCCGGTACCCCGGCGTGTTGCCGTCCTCGTTGACGTACAGCAGCTTGGCCAGGTCGTCGTTGTCGATGACCGGCATGGGGAGGATGATCTGGCGGCAGGAGTCGGCCGTCGGCTCGAGCAGGTTGGCCTCCGGTCCGAGGGTCGACGAGAGGGAGGTGACCAGCTCTTCGCGGATGGCGTCGAGCGGCGGGTTGGTGACCTGGGCGAAGAGCTGGGTGAAGTAGTCGTAGAGCAGGCGCGACCGCGCCGACAGCACGGCGATGGCCGTGTCCGTGCCCATCGACCCGATCGGCTCGGCGCCGGTGCGGGCCATCGGGGCGACGAGCAGCCGCAGCTCCTCGTCGGTGTAGCCGAACAGTTGCTGGCGGCCGACCACCGACGCGTGCTGCGGGGTCAGCATGGTCCGCGGCGGCAGTTCGTCGAGGTTGATCTGGCCATCGCTGAGCCACGTGCCGTACGGCTGCTCGCCGGCCAGCGTCTCCTTGATCTCGTCGTCGTCGACGATCCGGCCCGCCTCGGTGTCCACCAGGAACATCCGGCCGGGCTGGAGCCGGCCCTTGCGGACCACCTTGGCCGGCGGGACGTCCAGCACGCCGACTTCGCTGGCCAGGACCACCAGGTCGTCATCGGTCACCCAGTAGCGGGCCGGACGCAGTCCGTTGCGGTCGAGCACGGCGCCGATCACCGCACCGTCGGTGAAGGCCACGGCGGCGGGCCCGTCCCACGGCTCCATGAGCGAGGCGTGGAAGCGGTAGAAGGCGCGGCGGGCCGGGTCCATCGTCCCGTGGTTCTCCCACGCTTCGGGGATCATCATCAGCACCGCGTGGTGGATCGGCCGCCCGGCCAGGTGGAGGAGCTCCAGGACCTCGTCGAAGGACGCCGAGTCGCTGGCTCCGGGGGTCACGATCGGAAAGGCCCGATCCAGCCCCGGAATCAGATCGGTCCGACACAGGGCCTCGCGGGCCCGCATCCAGTTCCGGTTGCCGGCCAGGGTGTTGATCTCGCCGTTGTGGGCCATGTAGCGGTACGGGTGGGCCAGCGGCCAGGACGGGAAGGTATTGGTGGAGAAGCGGGAGTGGACCAGGGCCAACCCGCTGACCAGCCGCTCGTCGGCCAGATCGGGATAGAAGCCGGCGAGCTGGTGCGAGGTCAGCATCCCCTTGTAGGTCACCGTGCGCGCCGACAGCGAGGCGAAATAGCAGTCGTCGATCTCGTGCTCGGTCCGCTTGCGCAGCACGAAGGCCAGCCGGTCGATGGCCAGCGCCGGATGGCCCGGGCTCAACTGTGTGCCCTCGGCCGGGGTGACGAACAGCTGATGCATCGAGGGCCGGGCCGCATCGGCGATCGAGCCCAGGGTGGCCGGCTCGACGGGGAGCGCCCGCCAGCCGAGCACGTCGAGTCCCTCCTCGGCGGCCAGCCGCTCCACGTCGGCGCGGGCCTTGGCCGCCACCGAGGTATCGGCGGACAGGAAGGCCACGCCGGTGGCGTAGCGGCCCCGGCCGGGCAGGGCGAAGTCGACCACCTGGCGGTAGAAGTCGTCGGGGACCTGGATGAGGATGCCGGCGCCGTCACCGCTGTCCTCCTCGCTGCCGGTGGCGCCCCGGTGGGCCAGGTGCTCGAGGGCGCTGATGGCCTGGAGGACGAGGGCGTGGGAGGGACGCCCGTGCAGGTCGGCGACCAGGGCCACGCCGCAGGCGTCGTGCTCGAAGCGGGGGTCGTAGAGGCCGGAGGTGGGCCGCCGGGGCGCCGTGCGGGACGGACCCAGGGCGACGGGCACGCGCTCCACGGGCGTCGTGGATCCGCCGTCGGCTGTAGGTGCAACAGTCGTCATCGGGTCGCTCCAGAAGAGAAGTGGATCTCCCCGCGCGGGACGACGTTGGCCCTTGCGTGGTCCGACAACTCTACACGGTCCCCGCCGGCAATCTCCACCAAATAGGGGGTCGGGAGCCGGGCGGCGGCCGCCGTAGCATGGCCGCATGGCGAGCACGACCCTGTGGGAGTGACCCCCGGCCATGACGTCGTGGTGGTCGGGGGCGGCATCATCGGCCTGGCCGTGGCCTGGCGTGCCGCAGGTGCCGGTCGGGACGTCGCTGTGGTCGACCCCGATCCGGGCCGGGGCGCCACCTGGGCGGCGGCCGGCATGCTCGCCCCGGTGGCCGAGGCCCACTTCGGCGAGGAGTCCCTCACTGCGCTCAACGTGGCCGCCGGTCGGGCCTGGCCCGACTTCGCCCGCGACCTGGAGGCCGCCACCGGCCGAACCGTCCACTTCCGCCGGGACGGGACCCTTCTGGTGGCCGGTGACCCGTCGGACCGGACCGCCACTGACCGGGTGCTCGCCTTCCACCAGGCCATGGGGCTGGCCGCCGTGCGTCTCGGGAGGAGCGCCTGTCGGGAGGCCGAGCCCCTGCTGTCCCCCCGGATCAGCGGCGGAGTCGACCTGCCCGACGACCACCAGGTGGACAACCGTGCCGTCGCCACAGCGCTGCTCGACGCCTGCCGGACCGCCGGGGTGACCATGATTCCCGACCGGGTGACGCGGGTCGGGTCGGCCGGAGGAAGGGTGACCGGTGTGGTCCTGGCCGAGGGCGGGTCCGTCGGTGCCGCGTCGGTGGTGCTGGCGGCCGGCAGCCGATCGGGTGAGGTCGGCGGCGTGCCCGACAGCTGTCGACCACCGGTCCGGCCGGTCCGCGGCGTCACGCTCCGTCTGCGGGCACCCGACGGGGTCCCCTGCCTGCGGCGCACCGTCCGGGCTCTCGTCCACGGGCGCTCGTGCTACCTCGTCCCCCGGGACGACGGCGGCCTGGTCCTCGGGGCCACGGTCGAGGAACGGGGCGACGGCCTCGAGGTACCGCTCGGGGGCGTGGCCGATCTGGTCGAGGACGCCCGACGGGTGGTACCTGTCCTCGACGAATACTCACTCCTCGAGGTGTCGCCGGGCCTCCGGCCGGGCACGCCCGACAACGGCCCCATCGTCGGTCCGACCGACCTGGTCGGGCTGCTGGTGGCCACCGGCCACTACCGCAACGGGATCCTGCTGGCCCCCGTCACCGCGGCCGAGGTCGTCGCCCTGCTGGACAGCGACGACTGCGGCACGCCGCCCGGGCTGGGGCCGTTCGCCGCCTTCCGGCCCGACCGTTTCGCCGCCCGGGGAGCGGGGTCGTGAGCGGCAGCGGGACCACGGTCAACGGCGCGCCGCACGATGTGACACCCGGCACGACGGTGGCCGAACTCGTGGTCCGATGGTGCCCGTCGCCCCGCGGGGTGGCGGTGGCCGTGAACGGCGAGGTCGTGCCGCGCAGCACCTGGGACGCCACCCCCATCGCCATGGGCGACACGGTGGAGATCGTGACGGCGGCGGCGGGGGGTTGACGCCCGGGCCGCTATGCGGCCCGTCGCCCTCCGGCACACGGGTACCGTGGCGGACGATGACCGACGCCGTCCGCACCGATCCCTTCCTCGTCGCTGGCACCGACGTCGGATCGCGCCTGCTGCTCGGGTCCGGGGGCATGGCGAGCCTGGAGTCGTTGGCCGGCGCCCTGCGGGCATCGGGCGCCACCGTCGCCACCGTGGCCGTGCGCCGGGTCGACCCGACCACCCGGCACTCGCTGGTCGACCTCCTCGAGGGACTGGGGATCCGGATCCTCCCGAACACGGCCGGGTGCTTCACGGCGGCGGACGCCGTGCTCACCGCCCGGCTGGCCCGCGAGGCGTTCGCCACCGACTGGGTGAAGCTGGAGGTGATCGGCGACGACCGCACCCTGCTGCCCGATCCGATCGAGCTGGTGGCGGCGGCCGAACAGCTCGTCGAGGACGGCTTCGTGGTGCTCCCCTACTGCGGTGACGATCCTGTGGTGGCCCGCCGCCTGGAGCAGGTCGGGTGCGCCGCCGTGATGCCCCTCGGTTCCCCCATCGGCAGCGGGCTGGGCATCCGCAATCCCCACAACATCGAGCTGATCGTCGCAGAAGCTGGAGTACCCGTGATCCTCGACGCCGGCATCGGGACCGCATCGGATGCCTGCCTCGCCATGGAGCTCGGCTGCAGCGCCGTCCTGGTGGCCTCGGCCGTGACCCGGGCCGAGGACCCGACGCAGATGGCGCGGGCCATGCGCGACGCGGTGGCCGCCGGTCGCGCCGCCCGCCAGGCCGGGAGGATCGCCCGTCGCTACGTGGCCGAGGCGTCGACCTCCTCCGAGGGCATGGTCGCCCCCAGGGGCGCGGTAGCCGGGTGAAAGCCGCCGCCGGACCACCGTGGACCACCCCGCCGGTGGCCCTCACCATCGCCGGTTCCGACTCGGGGGCCGGGGCCGGCATCCAGGCCGACCTCAAGGCCATGAGCGCCCTCGGTGTCTTCGCCACGACCGTCGTCACCGCCGTCACCGCCCAGAACAGCGCGGCGGTGACGGCCGTACACCCGGTGCCCACCGACGTGGTCGACGCCCAATTGGCCGCCGTGCTCGAGGACTTCGACATCCGGGCGGTCAAGACGGGCATGCTCGCCACGGCGTCGACCGTGCGCCTGGTGGCCGAACGGGCCGCCGCCGGACTCCTGGCGTCATTGGTGGTCGACCCGGTGATGGTGGCCTCCTCGGGACGGCGCCTCCTCGACGACGACTCCGTCGACGCCTACCGCCGGGGCCTGATCCCCCACGCCCTGGTGGTCACGCCCAACCTGTTCGAGGCGGCCATCCTGGCCGACGTCGAGCCACGCGGCGACGGCGACGCCGACACCATGGCGGACCTGGCCGCCCGCATCCACCGCCTCGGTCCCACCTGGGTGCTGGTCAAGGGCGGCCACCTGCCCGGCGTGCACACCGCCGACACCGGACCGGCTCCCGACCGGGTGGTCGACGTGCTGTTCGACGGCTCCGACGTCACCGTGCTCGACGGGGCGCGGGTCGCCACCCGGAACAACCACGGGACCGGGTGCAGCCTGGCCTCGGCCATCGCCGCGCACCTGGCCAAGGGGTACGACGTGCCCGACGCCGTGGCCCGGGCCAAGGCGTTCGTCCATGACGCCCTGGAGGGCGCTTCCCACTGGGAGCTCGGCCGCGGCCACGGGCCGCTCGATCCGTTCGGCTGGTCCCGGAACTGAGCCGCCTTCGTAGGGCCGGGCGCGACAGAGGCCGGGTCTCTGCGACCCGGCCTCCGTCTCCCCCGGAATCCCCCGGTTGCTACTGGAACGGCTCGATCCTCAGGACCCGAGCGCCCTCCCCCAATGGATGGCGGGAACTCTCCCGTCATCAACCGTCGCATTGTGAGGTATCGGGACCCCAATGTAAACACATGGTGAACACTTCTCTCCTCACGCGTTTTCATGACCACTCTGCGTGAGGAATACCGGACCGGCCCGCCGGTCACGCCGGCCAGACCGCCCGGAGCACCTCGGTCCCCCGTCCGAACAGCGAGGCCACCCGCTACCGTTGCCTGAATGACATCGTCGGTCCCCCGCCTCCTGGCCCGGCTGCTCGCCCTGGCCCGGATCGGCATCGGAGGCACCGCCCTGGTGGCCCCCACCCGGATGGTCCGGCCGTGGATCGGCACCGGCGCCGAATCGTCAGATGCCCGCCTGCTGGCCCGCACCATGGGCGGCCGCGATCTGGCGCTCGGCCTCGGCGCACTGCGGGCGCTGGCCGTGTCCGACGCCGAGGCCCGACCGTGGATGGCCCTGGCCGGTATGGCCGACGCGGTGGACGCCGCGGTGACGATCATGGCGTTCCGACGGCTCCCCCGGGGCACCCGGTGGGGCATCCTCGCCGCGACCGTCGGAGCAGCCGTGGCCTCGTTCCGACTGGCCGTGGCCTTCGATCCCGACGAGCCCGCCGTGTCGGCGAGGCCCTCGGCCACCGATCGGACCGCCTGACCGTCCGGATCCCGTAGCCACCGGGCCCGCAGCTGGCACCGGCACACGCCCCGATAGCATGCGGGGATGGTCTCGACGTCCACGACCGCCCCCGGCGGGGACGCCGCCAGCCCCTCCGGGACGGGCGGAAGCGGCACGGGCCAGGGCGGCACGGGCGGAGCGACTCCCGATGACGGAGCCGCCACGCCGTCCTACGAGCCGATGTCGGTCAAGGGTCCGGCCATGATCGTGCTCGGCCTGGCCGTGGTGATCCTCCTCGGCGGAGTGGCCGCCGCGGCACTTTCCAGCGGGTCGAATCCGACCTTCACCCTCCGCCACGTGACCCTCGCCGACGGTACCCAGGTCGAGCTCGTACCCGCCGCCGTCAAACTCCACACCATCGTGAACAACGAGGAGCCGCCGGCCGACATCATCGGCAACCTGGGGGTCCCCCGGGAGTCGGTGGTGCACGGCGTCATCAACTCCGACCAGCACACCGCCCAGTTCGACCGCACGGTCGATCTCACCAGCCAGCTGGCCCAGCCCCAGGTGGTCGAGGCGTACCGCCGCATGGTGACGGCCGTGGGCTGGAAGGTCATCTACCAGGGTGCGGCCCCCCAGGGCCCGGCCGGCGCCGACGAGATCCTGGCCACGAAAGGCAGCGCCGACGGCTTCTACTGGGAAGTCGGGATCGTCGTCTCCCCCACCACGGCGGCCGGATCGACCCCGTACTCGGTCGAGGTGTTCGAGACACCCGACGGCAACTGAGCCGCTCCCGACCCGTCCTCCTCGGGTGGAGGTAGGTCATCGGCCGGGTCGTCGGACCGGCGGAACATCCACGCCCACAGGAACAGGTTGATCGGGTAGAGCAGGTAGCCGACCCGGGTGGCCGGGGCCGCCAGGATGGCCACCAGCATCACCCAGCCGGTCACCGAAGCCACCGCCGGCGCGTCCCGGGGCGGGTGCCGCCACAGGTAGCGGCCCAGTACCAGCAGGCCGACCACGGCGAGGGCGATGACGTACGGGCGGTGGAGGCCCGGGAAGGCGGACACCAGCATGTGGCCGGGCAGCGCACTGGCCGCCGGTGAGGCTACGCCGGCCAGGCCGAGCGGGAACCGGATCACGTTGTCGACGAAGGCCGACGGGTTGTGGAGGGCCACCGGCACCACCACCGGTACCACCAGTACCGCCACCGCCGCCGCGTAGCGGAAGAGGGCCCGTCGGCGATGGAGGTCGGTGGCGGCGAACATGGCGAGGAACACCACGGGCCACGCTGTGAACTTGAGCGTGCTGGCCGCGCCCAGGGCGAGGCCGGCCAGCACCGGTCGCCGTCGCTGGAGGGCCACCAGTCCGAGCAGCATCAGCGCCACGACCGGCATGTCGTCGCCGCCGGTCGCCAACGGGAGGGCTGCCGTGGGCAGTGCAGACAGCGCCTGGAACGACCGCGTCCGGGCGTCGGTCGACGGCCGGACCCGGCTGAGGGCGAAGAGGGCGACGATCACCGTGAACACCAGGAACTGGATCCGGGCGTCGGTGAGGCGGGCCTCCACCTTGCTTCCGCTCGAGAACCCGAAGACGACCATGCCGGGCAGGTAGGGGTAGTAGAGCTCGTAGACCGGGATGGCACTCTGGCGGATCAGGATGCGCCCGTTGCGGTCGACGACCTGGTACGGATCGTGCCCGTGGGCGGCCCGGATGCCGGCCCGCTCCACCACGAGGACCTCGGGCTGGACGTGGAGCGAGGCGTCACCGTGGGAGGCCCAGGTGACCTCGAGGGCGAGCGGGACCACCGTCGCCCCCAGCAGCACAACGGTGAAGGCCACCAGCCGGGCCGCCCGCCAGCCGCGCCCCGTGGCCGCACCGGCGGGCGACGCCCGCACCGCCGCCGCCCGCCGCCGGGCCACGACCACCATCATCACGGTGCCGAAGGCGTAGGGGCCCACGGCCAGGCGGCCCCACTCCCGGTAGAGGGGGATGGTGACGGCGAACGCCGTGACCCCGGCGAAGGCCGTCGACATCCCGTAGAGGAAGGCGTCACGCCCAACCGCGGTGAGGGACCGCAGCCAGGCCACCCACGCCGGCCACGGACCGGGGGGCCACCGGTGGGCCGGCGCCGTCCCGGCCTCAGCCACGGTCGTCCCCCGGGCGGGCGAACAGGTCCCGGTAGAACCCGAGCTCGGCCTCGAGGGCCGCTTCGATGGTGGCCGCCTTCCGGAAGCCGTGGGACTCCCCCTCGAAGACGACGAGCCGGCAGTCGGCCCCGCCGTCCCGCAGTTCGGCGGCGAAGCGCTCGGCCTGGTCGAGAGGGACCACCGGGTCGTCCGCCCCCTGCAGGAGGAGCACGTTGCCGGCTAACTGATCGGCGTGGTGGATGGGCGAGCGGTCCCGGTAGGTGGCCGCCGCGTCGGGCAGCGGGCCCACCAATCGGTCCAGGTAGCGGGACTCGAAGTCATGGGTGTCGGCAGCCAGGGCGCCCAGATCGGTCACCCCGTACCAGGCCACCGCACCGGCGAAGACCCGGGACCGCACCAGGGCGGCGAGGGCGGTCAGACCCCCGGCACTGGTCCCCCGGATGGCCATGCGGCCCGGGTCGACCAGGCCCTCGTCGGCCAACGACCGGGCGAAGCCCACACAGTCGTCGACGTCGGCCGCACCCCAGGCGCCCAGCAGCCTGTCGCGGTAGGCGCGTCCGTAACCGGTGCTCCCGCGGTAGTCCACCGATGCCACGGCGATGCCGCGGGTGCAGAAGAACTGCACCACCGGGTCGTAGCCGGGCTCGGCGGCCGACGTGGGACCACCGTGGCAGAACACGACCAACGGAGGGGCGGCGTCGGAGTGGGGATCGACGTCGGGATTGGTCGGACGGAAGAACAGCCCGGGCACGACGCCGTCGCCGCGGTCGGCCGACCGTCGCTCCGCGGTCGCCGCCTGCCCCGGGGCGACAACGACCTGCGGTTGCGCCGAGAGGCGTCGGGCCGGCCGCGAACCAACAAGGTCGACCTCGAGCACGGTGTGGGCCTCGGTCGGAGTCGAGCCCAGCACCACCGCACCCGCCCCGTCCGGACTCGCGACCGCCGCCAGGCTCACACACGGTTGGTCGACGTCGGTGATTGTCCACCCGCCGGCATCCGGCCCGGCGGGCGGCGGGCGGAGCACCACCAGGCGGTCGCCACCGCCGGTCCCCATGCGGGCGACCACCGAACCGTCAGCCAACTCGTGATAGGTGTGCTGGCCGAACACCCAGTCGGGTCCGTGGAACTCGGCCTCCACATCGACCATCGGCTGCGACGCCACCGGCGCCGGCCCCTCGAGCCCTCCCGGCGCCACCCGGTAGGGCAGCCACCAGCCCGAGCGGTCGTCGACGAACATCAGGCCGCCGTCCGCGGCCCACCTCGGTTGGCCCACCGAGATCCCCGGGCCACCGGCCACGTCCCGGGGAGCGCCCAGCGTGATCGAGGAGGCATCGGCGAGGAGCGGAGCAACCCGCAGCACCGAGGCGTCCCACGGCATGTCCGGGTGGTCCCAGGTGACCCAGGCCAGCCACCGACCGTCCGGCGAGCACCGGGGCGCGGCCACGAAGTCGCCTTGATCAACCAGGACGACCGCGTCCCCGGCCCCGTCGGCGGGCATCGCCACCAGCCGATGGGTCGTGACGCTGCCCGTCAGTCGCTCCTCCACCGACACCAGCCACCGTCCGTCCGGCGTGGTGCACCCGTCGGCGTGGCGCAGGGCGGTGCCTTCTGCACCGGTGCCGCCCAGTAGGACGGGCCCGGACGTGCCGTCGAGGTCCACCCGGTACCAGGCCTGGTCGTCCTGGTCGACGTAGAACACGGCTCCGTCGGCCACGGTCGCCGCCCCGCCGCCGTACTCGTGGACGCGGCTGCGCACGCTCACCCCGGGCGGCGACACCTCGGTGCGGCCGCCGTCGCCCGACGCCGGGTCCACGCCGACCACCACCTGGCGACCGCCCTCGTCGGGACGGGACTCGGACCAGTAGACCCGGCCCCGGTCCACCTGGAGCCCGCCACGAGACACTTTGCCCGCCGCCACCTGGGCCGCCGACCACGGCGACGGCCACCAGCCGGCCCCCGGGCTGCGTGGGGCCCGCCCCGCCGGTCCCGCCCCGACCCCGGTTGCGTCCTCGCTCGTCATGGAATCTGTACGGTACCTGCAATGACCTCGACCTCCCCGTCTTCGGCTCCCGACGGCAGAGAGCCCCAGGCCGCGGTCGCCGACCGGCCGTTCCCGGCGTTCGTGGTCACCGCCGTCGGAGACGAGGTCACCGCGGCTGTGCGCACCCTCACCCTTGACGACCTGCCGCCCGGTGAGGTGCTCGTCGAAGTGGCCTGGTCGGCGGTCAACTACAAGGACGGGATGGTCACCCGCCCGGGCAACCGGGTGGCGCGCACGTCGCCGCTGGTGCCCGGGGTGGATCTCGTGGGAACGGTGGCCACGTCGTCGGACCCGGCGTTCGCCCACGGCGACCCGGTCATCGTCCACGGCTACGACCTCGGGGTGGCCCGCCACGGCGGGTTCGCCGGCTACGCCCGGGTGCCTGCCGGCTGGGTGGTCCCGCTCCCGGCCGGCCTCACCGCACGCCGGGCCGCACTCCTCGGCACCGCCGGGTTCACGGCGGCCCTGTCGCTGCAGCGCCTCGAGCACCACGGGCTCCGGCCGGGCTCCGGCCCGCTGCTCGTGACCGGGGCCTCGGGGGGTGTCGGCGGGATGGCCGTGGCCCTGGCTGCTGCCCGCGGCTACGAGGTCGTGGCCAGTACGGGCCGCACCGAGGAGCGTGACTACCTCGTCGGACTGGGTGCCGCCGACGTCATCGGCCGAGACGATGTGGTGGCGGCGCCCGAACGCACCCTCGGCCCCGAACGCTGGGCCGGGGCCGTCGACTGCGTGGGCGGGCCGACACTGTCCGCCGTCCTCCGCACCCTCCGCTACGGAGGGGCGGTGGCGGCCAGCGGACTGACGGGCGGGAGCACGTTCGACTCGACGGTGTACCCGTTCATCGTGCGCAATGTCGCGCTGCTGGGCATCGACACCGTCCTCACCCCGATCGCCGAGCGCCGCACCGTGTGGGCCGGGCTGGCCACCTGGGTGCCCGGACCGGTGATCGACGCCCTGGCGGGTGGCGACGTCGACCTGACCGGATTGGCTCCGGTCCTCGACGACATCCTGGCCGGGCGGGTGCGGGGCCGGACGCTGGTCCGACCCACGGTCTGAGCCCGCTACTGGCCCCCGCTGGCCCCGGGCAGGATCGGCGACACCACCAGGGTCCCCCCTCCGCACGGCGCCAGGCTGGCCGACACCGTCACGCGGTCGTGGGCGGCGGGCGGGGTAATCTGCAGGGCGGCCGACGTCGGGCACGAGGTCTCGGTCCCGGTGGGTACGTCCGAGTACCCGATGTTGAACGAGCCGGCCTGGCCGGCGGCGAGGGTGACCGGTGCAGGAGCCTGGGAGGTGAAGCCGTAGTGCCCCCCGTCGACCGTCATGGTCGGCACGGCGCTGCCCGACCCGTCGACCATCTGGAGCGCCGGGTAGCCGGACAGCTGGCACGGCGACGCGGAGGTGTTGCGGAGGACCACCGTGGTCTCGATGGTGCCGGCTGCACCGTTCCCACCGGTGAGCGCTCCCGACAGCTGGGTGGAGGCGCACGCCGCCGTGCCCGCCCCGGTCGTCGTGGTGGTGGCCGGCCGGCTGGTCGTTGCGCCGGGACCGCCGGTGGTGGTGGTCGCCGGTTGCCGTGTCGACGTCGTGGTGGTCGGGGACGAGGGCCCGGACGAGCAGGCCGCGGCGAGGACGGCGATCACCAGTACGCCGGCCGCCGCCATCAGGCGTGGCGTCCCACCAGTCATTGAACGGTCGGTCGGGATGAGCACCATCCCGTGAGCGTAGCTAGGAGGAGAAATCCTCCGGGCGGATGGTGTCGAGAAAGCTCCGGAACTCCCCCACGATCACTTCCGGGTTGCCGGCCTCCTCGGTCTCCTCGCCTTCGGAGTCGTCCTCGTCTTCCTCCTCCTCGTCGACGGCCAGCATGATGCCCTCGGCATCCATCAGGTCGTCGGCCACATACAGCGGGGCGCCGGTGCGCACGGCCACGGCCACGGCATCCGACGGCCGCGACGAGACCGGTACCTCCTCACCTTCGTGGCGCAGGACGATGTCGGCGAAGTAGGTGCTGGCCCGCAGCTCGGTCACGACCACCCGCTCCACGTCGGCGTCGAGGGACTCCAACAGGTCGCGGATGAGGTCGTGGGTCATGGGCCGGGGCGTGTCCATCCCCTGCAGCGCGAAGGCAATGGCCGTGGCCTCGGGTGCGCCGATGAAGATCGGCAGGGTCCGCCCGAGCCCCTCGGTCTCCTGGAGGAGCAGGACCGGCGTGTTCGATTGGAGGTCCACCCGAACTGCACGAAGCCGCACTTCGACCATGCACCAAACCTACTCGCCGAGGTGGGGACGTGCGACGGCAGGGCACCTCACGTCACGTGTCCGCCCGGGCCCTGGTGGACGTCGCTAGAGGATGTCGCGCAGGGACGTGCGCAGGAGCGAGGCCTTGAGCTGTCGGCCCAGGTCGGACAGCTCTTCGGCCGTCTGCGCGGCCCGGACCCGGGCCTCCGGATTCCGTTGGCGGACCATCGGGATCACGATCTGCTCGATGAATCCGGCCTCGCGGTCGGCGGCATTCTTNNCACGGCCAGGGCCTCCTCGTCGAAGAACTCGACCCCGGCTGTCATGGTGGCCGACAGCAGTCCGAACTCCTGGAGCTCCACGATGTCCTCGGGACGCAGGCCGCTGGCGGCACACAGGTCCTCCACCGACAGCGACGGCCCCGCCGGTGTCGCCGGTGTCGCCGCCGGAGCGGGGGTGCGGGACCCCTTGGCGCCCCGTCCTCCCCCGTCGGTGGTGGCAGCCGCCGCGGCTGGCGCGTGCGCCGGGGCCGCCCGCGACGCGGACGGCGCTGATGCCGCGGCAGGTCCGGACCGCCCGGACGTAGCGGAGCCGTTCGCCACACCATGGGTGCCCGACGTGTCGG
>PLZW01000034.1 GCA_003153575.1 Acidimicrobiaceae bacterium
GCAGGATGACCTCAGGCGGGAACCGAAACCCAGCGAAGGCTGCCCTCGGCGGCTGGACGGGTCGAACGAGGTATCGGCGCTTCACTCCCTACAGCCTCGCCTGTCAACGGCCCAGGCACGAACCCTGCTGCGACTGAGCGGGGTCGCGCTCAACGCAACAGTGCCCCTCTACCCAACCGTCGATGGCCCTGGCCAGAGCATTTCGGTATCATCCCACGGATGCCCTGGCCTGTTTTCCCGCAGGTCAGGGCATCTTCACGTCCGGAGCATGGCGCCGCTACACCAGTTGCAAACGGACAAAGAGTCCCAGGTCAGACCGTTGTAACATCCGTTGCATGACCGAGGCTATCGAGCGGGTGATCGTTGACCTCCAACGGTACTCCGAAGCAGGCCAGCGCCTCGCCGACCAGTTGCACCAACTTGCCCGTTTGAACGCCGAGGACGTCGAGCGGCTCCGGGCCGGTGCGTCCATGACCGAGTCCTGCCAGATCACGAATTCGTCCGACCGCAGCCGGGGCCTGACCCGGATCATGGCCGAGTTCGAGGAGAGCCGGAGGGTCATCCGGGCATCGACGGTGATCGGCCTGCTCGAAGAGGGCCGCACCACCTCTGAGATCGGCCAGGTTTTCGGGGTGTCGCGCCAGCTGGCCAACCGGCTCGTCAAGGACGCACGGGCCCTCTACGGCGATCCCTCGGGGGCGCCGATGGAGCAGACTGAACCATTCTAGGGTCCCGTCGGCCCGGTCGACGCTCCAGCCGGGCCAGTCATTCGAGTTCCTCGGTCCCGGCCCGCACCGCGATCGGTGGCCCGGTACCCGACTCCGCCGGGGGCGGGGCGAGGGCCCCGTCGTCGCCCGAGCCGACACCGGCCTGCCACGGGCGGGCGTAGATCACCCAGAACAGGGCGGTGCCGAGCAGCGTGGCGCACATGATCCACCCGAGCGCCGTGGTGCCCACACCGATGTACTTGAGGCCGGAGGCGAAGATCACGAAGGTGATGGCCGGTCGGATGTACTTGTCCGGTGCCCGGGACGAGAAGAACGCACCGATCAGCACGGCCGGGACGCTGCCGATGATGATCGACGCGGTCACGGAGAACTGGATGTGCCCAAAGACGAGCGCCCCCAGCGCGGCGGCCATGGTGAGCGGCACGGCCTGGGTCAGATCGGTCCCCACCAACTGGTTGGCGCCCAGCATCGGGTAGAGGAACAGGAGCAGGACGATCATCAACGAGCCGGACCCGACCGAGGTCATTCCCACGATGAGGCCCCCCACCATGCCGATCACCACCGTCCGGCCAGGGTGCACGACCAGGTCGTGGACGACGCCCTGGCGCTCGCGGCCCGAGCGGCGGTCGAGGTAGTACCGCAGCAGCATGGCGGCGGCGCCGATCAGCAGGGCCGCCCCCAGGAACTTCTCGATGTTGGTCTGCGACGCCTTGGCGTTGCCCATCACGTGGAGGATGTAGGCGCCCAGAAAGGCCATCGGGACCGAGCCGAGCACCATCCATCCCACCAGGCGGAAGTTGACGGTCTTCTTGGAGATGTGGACGGCCGCTCCGAACGGGCGCATGAACACGGCCGCCACCAGGTCGCTCGAGATGGCCGTCGACGGCTTGATACCGAACAGCAGGATGAGCATCGGGGTCATCAGAGCCCCGCCCCCGGCCCCGGTCAGTCCGACCAGGAAGCCCACGACGGCGCTGCCCAACACGATGTACGGATCGATGTGCACGGCGATCTACCCCCTTGCATCCCTACAGACACACTAGGGGAGATAGGACACCTGGGGCAATGTCCAATTCGTTCCAGGCACGGAATCGACCGATCTGCCGGCCCGGTCGCCGTCTAGCCGTCGCCCTGCAGGACCCCGAACCGCTCGTCGTAGTCGCGCAGCCGGCTGGCCAGGGCACCCATGATCCCGAGGGCGAAGGTGGGCGACTCGTGCACGAGGAAGAGAAAGGTCCGGCGGTCGATGTCGGCCAGGGCCGTCTCGGCCACGGCCACCGCCGTGACGTTGCGGGGGAGGTGGTCGATGAGCGCCCGCTCACCGAACACGTCGTCCGGTCCGAGCATGGCGACCACCACCGAACCCTTCCGGAGTTCGATGGCCCCGGACACGATCCCGTACATGTGGGAGGCCTCGTCGCCCTCGCTGTAGATCACCTCGCCGGCCGGAACAGTCCGGTGGTCGGGGGCATTCAGGAACAGACTGTTCGTCGCCACGGGGGCATCCTTCCGTCCGTCGTGTTGCACCGACGTGGGTGAGCGCATCGGACCCGGCCACGGACACCGGGACATCCGGGCCGACCGCGGCGCACCTCGTGCGGTGCAGATGGAGCCGGTAGATTTGCGGGAGTGCCCGCGGACGACACGTCGATCGTCGACCCACCCGGTGACGGCCCCGTCGGAGAGGTCCTCGGCCTGTTCGCCCGGCGGGGCGACGGCCACTACGGCGAGGTGGTCGACCAGCGTTGCCACGCCCTGCAGTGCGCCACCTTGGCGGCCGACGCCGGGGCCACCGACTCCCTGGTGACCGCGGCTCTCCTCCACGACATCGGCCACCTGGTGCGCGGCCCCGATCCGGGTGGGTCGTACGATCTCTCGGTCGACGACCACCACGAGACGGTCGGTGCCCGCTGGGTCGCGCCGCGGTTCGGTGCCGCCGTGGCCCGGGCCATCGCCTTCCACGTCCTGGCCAAGCGCTACTCGTGCACCGTCGATCCCGCCTACGGTGCCCGCCTCTCCCCCACCTCCACCGCCACCCTGTCAGCCCAGGGCGGACTCCTCGGCGCGGCCGAGCAGGCACGATTCGTCGCCCATCCCGGGTTCGACGAGGCCATGGCGTTGCGATTCTGGGACGAGCAGGCGAAAGTCGCCGACGCCGTCACGCCCGGCATCGGCGAGTTCGTCCCGATCCTGTCCCGCCTGGCCGTCGCCCGCCCGGGCGCCACACAGACGACCGGCTGACCGTCAGCGGGACAGCCAGGCCTCCGGGTCCGAGGTCAGCGCCTGCACCGACGGGGGCAGGTCCCCCGACACGATGCCGGCGATGGTGACCTGGTCGAGGACCGAGCGCAGGCTGGCCCGGACGGCCACCCACACCGCCTGGAGGTTCTCGGCGGCGCCCACATAGTTGGCCGCCTCGGGGCGCAGACCCCGGATCTCGGCCAGCGGTCCGTCGAGTGGGCGGATGACGTCGGCCACGGTGATCTCGTCAGCCGGACGGGCGAGCCGGTAGCCACCGTCGGGTCCGCGCTGGCTGGTCAGGAGCCCGGCCCGTCGCATGTCGTTGAGGATGCTTTCCAGGAACTTGGCCGGGAGACCCTGCGACACGGCCAGCGACTCCGAGGTCAATGCCTTGTCTGCGGACGCCAGCGAGCACAGGGCCCGCACGGCGTAGTCGACCTTTGCGGAGATGTACACGGGACAGATCCTTTCAGATGTGCGCCCGCCATTCGGCCCGGACCCGGATCGGACCATCCGCGGCCCGTCGGCCGGCAGTCATCCGACCTTCAGGATGACGAGGGCCGCCGCCACCAGGGCGATGCCGATGCGCCACCACCAGTGCGACTGGACGAGGCGCCCGACGACGCCCGGGGGCTCCTCGACCCGTGGTGCCCCCACCACGCCCCGGGTGGGCGTCGACGTGGCCACCGGGCCAGGGGCCGGATAGCGGGGTCGCTGGACCACGGTGGTCCTCGGGCGGCCATCGTCGATCACTACAGGCACTGGCGGATCGGGAATCATGCCCCGCGCCACCTCGGGGTCGACCTTGGCGAGAGCCGGGTGGGCACGGACCGCCCGCTCGGCTTCGGCGGCCAGGCGTTCGATCTCGGCCAGCCGGGTCTCGAGGGCCTCGATGACGTCCTCATTGCGAGCCACGAGATCGCGCACGAGGTCGCCGGAGAGGATCGACGTCCCCTCCCCCACTCCCGCCACCTCGAGCGCATCGACCTCAGGCACCGATGTCCTCCGGGCGGGTCCGGGCTGCGCCCGATGGGTCGCGCTCCGCCGTTTCGGCCACGTCGTCCAGGTGCTGAAGGGCTTCCTCGGCCGCTTCGCGGTGGCGCTCGGCCTCGGCGATGGCCAGTTCGATCTTCGCCCGCTGCTCGGCGGCGGCCTGCAGGTAGGCCTCGACGGACGCCCGCGTGAAGGCGTCCGCTGACAGTCGTTCGCTCGATCGGGCCATGAACATGAATGTACTCAGCCGAATCGACCATGGACGTAGTCCATGGTTCGCGGGTCCTGGGGCGAGTCGAACATGGCCTCGGTGACGCCGTGCTCGATGATGTATCCGGGGGCACCTTGCTCGGCCAGGAAGAACGCCGTGTAGTCGGACACCCGGTGCGCCTGCTGCATGTTGTGGGTGACGATGACGATGGTCACCTCGGTCCGGAGCTCCTCGATGGTCTGTTCGATCCGGCGCGTCGAGGTGGGGTCGAGCGCCGAACACGGCTCGTCCATGAGCAGCACCCGCGGCCGGATGGCGAGCGCCCGGGCGATGCACAGCCGCTGCTGCTGCCCGCCGGACAACGCGCCGCCGGGCTGGCGGAGCCGAGTCTCCACCTCCTTCCACAGCCCGGCCTTCATCAGGCAGTCGTGCACGAGCGCGTCCTTCTCGTCCGGGCTCCGTCGCTCGCCGGTCAACCGGAGCCCGGCCAGCACGTTGTCGTAGATCGACATGGTCGGGAACGGGTTCGGCTTCTGNNGGCTTCTGGAACACCATGCCGATGTGGCGACGGGCCTCCGTCAGCTTGCGCTGCGGGTCGTAGATGTCGTCGCCGTCGAGGAGCACGTCCCCGGCCAGCGACGCCGTCGGGATCAGCTCGTGCATCCGGTTCAGGATGCGCAGGAACGTCGACTTCCCACACCCCGACGGACCGATCAGCGCGGTCACTTGGCGGGACTCCATCACCAGCGACACCCTGTCGAGCACCTGGTGCTGTCCGAACCACGCCGAGATGTCGCGGGCCTCCAACGTGGCCGCCTGTGCGGTGTCGCCGGGGGTGGCGAAGGGGTCGAGGGTCGGCGTATCGAGCATCATCGTTCGGTTCCTATCGTGAGGAGGCGGAGGAGGACGGGAAGGCGGTGGTGGGCATGGGTGGTGGGCATCGGTCGCGGTCTCAGATCATGTTGGGGAGGAGTCGGACGATCTGGTCGGAGATGAAGACCCAGACCACCAGCATCGGTGCCGTGAAGACGATCCACGCCTGGGCGTGGCCCCAGCGCCGCCACGTCCACACGGCCAGGGTCAGGAGGATCCCGAGGCCCTCGAGCCACAGGAGGAGGGCCCACAGGGTGGTGGTGTCACTGGCCAGCGGTGCCTCGGAGGGCAGGAGGGTGATGGCCGGCGGGCTGGAGGCGGCCAGTGGGGCGCCCACCTTGGCGGCGTCCACCCAGATGACCCCGGACGGGGTGAGGAATCCTCCGCTGGCCGTCCCGAGGGTCAGCCGCGAGGTGCCAGGTGCCGGCGGGCGTACGCGGGCACCGGCCGGGCGCACCCGGATGACCCGGAAGTGGGACGTGCCCACCTGGGTCACGACGGTGATCATCTGACCCCGATGCAGGTCGCCGATCCGGCCGAACGGGCCGCCGTAGGTGCCGGCCCGCCCGTAGAGGACGCTCGCGCCGGCCCCTCCGGGGAACACCGAGGTCCGCACGTGCCCGGGGCCCTTGGTGAGGACCGAACCGGTGGTGCCCTCGAGCACCACCGATCGCACCCCGAGGGCCGGGATGGTGATGACGGCGATCGGGGTGCCGAGCGCCAGCAGGTGGTGGTCCGGGCCCACCGGGCCGAGTGGGGCTGTGCCGAAGGCCAGTTGGGTGCGGAAGCTGTTGAGGGACGAGACCTGCGACGAGCGGTATTCGAGGTGGCTGAGCAGGGCGATCTGGACGACGATCCCGATGGCCAGGACGGCAAGCACGGCAAGCGCGGCCTGGGCCACCTGGGCCACGCCCCAACGGGCGGTGTCGGCCGCCCCGTCCAGGGAGGTGGTGACCACGGGCGCGACGGCCCCCTCGGTCGCCGGCCGGCCCGGGGCGCGCGCTGCGGCCGCGTCGGCCCCGGGTGGCGGCACCGGGACCAGGAGCATCTCCCGGTCGAGGGCTGTCTGGGTGGCGACCACTACGTCAGCTTCTCGGCGTGCCGCGCCGGTCGGATCTTCTTGCGGTAGCCCCACCCGAGGAGCATCAGGCCGAGCCCGACGGCCAGCAGGCCGATCCCGAGCCCCTTGACCGTATGGAGGCCGGTGAACGCCAGGGTCCCACCCGAATCGGACGGAGTGGTGGACGAGGCCCCTACGTCCGAGGGGGTCGACGACCCGCCGTCACCGGAGCCGCTGGAGCCGCTGGACGTCGCGGCGGTGACGGTCGGGTCCGGTGTGGTCGAGGTCGGCGTGGTCGAGGTCGGCGTGGTGGAGGTCGAGGTCGGAGCGGTGGTCGTGGTGGTCGTGGTCGACGTCGTGGTGGTGGTCGTCGTGGTGGGCGTGGGCGTGCCGGGCACCGCCGACCAGGTGAAGCCGTGGGCGTCCGACGAACTGGCCGTGAAGGTCAGCTCGGTATTCCAGTTGTCCGTCACCGCCCCGCTGGTGTTGGCGCACACCAGGCCGGCCTCCCAGACGCCGGTCGTCCCACCCGTGTAGAGGAGCTGGGCCAAGGTGACCGATCCCCCGTCGGTGTTGACCAGCGGCCCCCACTCGAAGTCGTTCGGGATGTTGATGATCTGGCCCGTGCCGATGGCGGTGTTCGCCGGTCCGTAGTAGGTGCCGAGCGTATCGACCAGTCCGTAGCCGGCCGACGGGAAGTTGACGAACGTCACTCCCGACAGTGCCGTGCCCTTTTGGACCAGGTAGCTGTACACGTGGTAGCCGCCGGTGGCGGTGTCACCCGTGCAGGCGGCCAACGCGGGGAGGGTCAGCGTGAACTGGGTGGTCGAGCCCCCCGAGGACAGGGGCGTGGTCGTGCCCGGGGTGGCGATCGTCGCCGTCCCCCCGAGGGTTGATGCGCCGGCGATGCCGGCGACGACGAGGCCGAGGCCGGCCATGGCGACGAGCCCGGCGACAAACGTGGCGGCCCGGGTGGGCCCCCGCCTGTGCCGGCCGGTGGTGGCGAGTGTGATGGTCACGGCTGGTTGCTCCCTCATGGTTGCGGTCCTTCTCGTCGGGCTGTTGGCTGCTCGGTTCGGATCGGTCACGGTCACTCCCCTGCCGGCGGTCCGGTCGGTGCTCCGGCGACGCCCGCCACGGCCTTGTTGGTGCGGGCCAAGACCAGGGATCCCACGGCCGCGCCGATGCCGATGAGCAGCAGCAGCGGCAGGAAGAAGCGGATGTCCCCGGCGGTCAGCACCGACGTGTGGACCAGGCTGAGCGTGACGGGCCGGGCCGTGTGCGGTGCCGAGGACCCAGAGAAAGGAGTCGACCCGGTGCCGGCATCCGGCACGGGCGATCCGGTGTCGGCGGTGAAGGGCGTGCTGGCGTTGGCGGTGGACCCGCTCGGGGCGGTGTTTAGCGTCGCCGGGGAGGTGGGGGTCGGTGTCGACGGTGCCGCGGGCGGGTTCAAGATGGCGTTCGTGGCGTTCAGCGCCTGGAGCCGCAGCGACCCGGGCAGCGGCACGTAGCCGGGCGGTAGCTGCCCGGTCTGGACCCCCTGGGTCTGGCCGTCGCCGATGGCGTAGAGGATGAACTGGGTGTAGAGCTTCCGTTGGGCCGGGGTGAGGGTCGACGGCGTGGTCGCCCCGTAGGACAGGGTGGCCAGCGGATAGGCACCGGGGGCGGTGGTCGACGGGTTGGGCACCAGCACGCCGGCGACGGCGCTCGGGACGAAGGCCTGCTCACCGGCGATCAACCCGGCCGCGTCGGGAGCCACGAACGACCGCGTCGCCGTGTCGTCCCCGGCGCGGCTCAGCGAGGCCGTCTGGAGCCCGTAGCGGGCAGCCGATGCCGTATCGGTGATGGAGATGACGAAGTGCGTGCCCGGGACCTGGGGCCCGTTGGCCCCCCACGCCGTATTGGGGGTCCCGGCGGGGTTGAAGGTCGTCTTGGCGCCGTCGTTGGCCGCTCCGGTGGCCTGGGCCCCCGCCTGCATGGTCAGCGCGTACGGCGACCAGTCGAGGATGCACAGCGGCCGCACGGCCACACCACCGATGACTTCGTTCGACGGCTCGCAGTACGGGTCGCTCTTCGGGTAGTTGTTGGGCACCGGGTCGCCGAATGCCACACCCGACGGATTGGTCTTCGGATTGGTGCTGTAGTAAGGGTTGACCTGCATGCCCTGATCGGGCGTGCCGTTCAACCACGCTTTGGCCTCCGGGTCAGCCAGGATCCACTGCCACACCGCCGACGCGGCGTCGGCGGTGGGCTCCTCGACCAGGGCGGTTCCGGCATTGATGGCGTAGTTGGCGGCCAACAGGGTGAACTCGGGGTTCCACTGCAGGAAGTCGGGATCGGTGAGCAGGTCGAACGGGTTGTGCAGGGCCCAGGCGTACCCGGCGGGTTTGCGCGCGGACACGTCCTGGAGCTGACCCTGGTAGGACTGGCTGAGCAACTTGGCCATCAGCCGTGGTGTCAGATAGATGGTGCCGACCTGGGTACCGGCCAGGAGGGACTCGTCGGGTTGTGGCAGACCGCTCGGGAGGGTTACCGGCACCCGTTGGATGTTGAACGCCACGGCCACGCCGGACAGGGTGAGCGGCGCGTAGACGATCGGGTTCGAGGGATCGGCCTGCGACGGGTCCACCGGATCGGTGTAGACCGACATGCCGGCCGAACCGTAGGTCGGGTTGGTCAGGTTCTGTCGGGCCTGGTCGTCGGTGTTCTGAATGTAGCTGAACGTGGGCGAACCGGGCTGGTTGCAGAGGGCGGGCTGCCAGCTGGCCACGGCCGACGACGCCATTTCGTTACCGATGATCTGGCTGGCGTCGGCGTTGATGGCACAGCTGGAACCGACGGTGTTGAACTGGAGTGGGATGGCGATCCGGTTGGCCCAGGCGGACGGGGTGAGCGGCGAGGTCAGCACATTCGGGTCGTCCACTCCCGACGGGTTCTCCTGGACGGGCGTGCCCCGGGGCACAACCACCAGCCAGCACTGGGGGACCTTGGTGCCGCCGCCGGCCACGGGCTGGAGCTGCTGGCCGCACCCGAGGCCGGGCGCCTGCAGGCCGGTCTGGACCTGGAAGAGCTGCTGCCCGGTCCCGTCCGCGTAGGTCCGGGCGAAATCGACCTCGTTGCTGGTCCCGAAGCGGAAGTACTGGTTGAGCCAGAACGGCTTGGGATCGAAGGGGTTGAGGTTCCAGTTGTAGTCGGCCTGCTGGTCGACGACGGTGCCGTCCACCGCTTGGAAAGGCGACACCACATATCCGGTGGAGGGGTCCGGCCACCCGATCGATGGGTCGTAGTTGCTCCACGACTTGCTGGTGAGGACACGGGAGTACTCGAACCCGGGTTCTTTGACCGGATAGGCCGAACTCGACGTCGCCTCCGCCCCGAACTGGCACTGGTTGGGCAGAGGGCCCGGGTCGGTCGTGTTGACCGGGTCGGTGGACTGGGGGTCCCCCCAGCACTCGAAGATCTGGAGATAGTCGGACTGGAAGGTGTTGGACGACTGGGTGGGTGTCCCCCCGGTCCACGACACCGAGACGGCCTGGTCGACCAAGTTGGCCGTCTGATTGACGGACACTTTGAGGCCGGCGTAGGTGCCCTGACCGGAGACGGTGACGGCCGACGACGTGGTGGGCAGCGTCGTCACGACACCCTGGCTGCCGGCCAGGGGGTTGGCCGCGGCGCCGGCTCCCGGCTGGATACCGGGCACGGTCAGGAAGACGACCAGGCCGACGGCGGCTCCGGCGCCGGCGCCGAGCAGTCCCCGACGGGTGCCGCCGCGGGCGTCACGCCGGGCATGGAGGCGTTGCGGGCGGTTCACGGCGACCGCTTCCGTTCGAGTCGCCGCGACATCAGGCCGGGGACGAGCATCAGGGCGAGGAGGACCAGGCCGATCAGGAGGAGCAGTGTCTGGGTCGTCGACCAGCCCGTGGCCGTGGCCAAGGTGGCCGTCTCGGCGGTCGGCGCCAGCGATGGATCGGCCGAGCCCGTCGAGCCGGACGTCGGGGTGCAGGCCCCGGTGGTCGGGTCACAGGTCTGCGAGGTCGCGGCCGAACTGGACCCGGCGGTTCCACCCCCGGCCGCCGTCGAAGCGGCAGCGGCGCCAGCGGCCCCGGCGGCCCCCGTCGCCGTGGTCGACGACGGGCCGGCCGTCGAGGTCCGGCTCACCGGGGTGACGACGGCCACCGCGCCACCAGTCCCGGTGGTGCACTGGGTGGGGCCCTGCTTGTCACAGGCCGGCGGATACGGCGCCGTCTGGGCCAGGAGGTTCACCCCCGTCGGGGTGAACGTCGGATTGTTGCAGCCCTGGATGTTGATGCTCTGCACGTTCGCACCCGGGATCTTGGCGATCTGGGCGAAGCTGGCCTCGACCAGGTTGATCGGCATGGGTGAGTACCCGAGCGCCGCCGACTGCTGCTGGCCCTGGCACATGGAGTAGTACGCGAAGGCGGCGAGGGTGGACCCCTTGGCCGTGGAGAAGCTGCTCCCGACCTTGGTGGGCAGGATCAGATAGCCGTAGGACGACAGCGGGTAGGTCCGGGGGTCCGGGTCCGTGTACACCCCTTGGAGCTGCTGGGTCAGATACAGCGCGGGGTTGTTCACGTCGGTGGTGTCGACCTTGTCCTGCAGCAACGAGACGGCCACGTTCTGCGGGGTCGGCTCGGTGTAGTAGCCCGCCGAGTTGAGCAGCTGGACCACGGGGAAGTGGGAGGCGAGCGCGTAGTAGTAGTTGACGTACCCGATCGATCCGCTGGCGAAGGCCTGGGACACGTATGAGGCCACACCGAGGTCGCCGTTCTGGGCGATCATCCCCGTCACCGTCGGGTAGAACGAGGTCGACCCGCAGGCCGGCGCCCGCCCGGCCTTCGAGCAGTAGCTGTTCCACAGGCCGGGGTTCTGGCTGATCATCCACTGGGTGAACTCGAAGCTGGTTCCCGAGCCGTCGGAGCGGACGACGGGGACGATGCTCTGGTTGGGTAGCTGCAGCCCGGGGTTGTCGGCGGCCAGCGCCGGGTCGTCCCAGTTGGAGATGGCCCCCGTGAAGATCTTGGTGATGTTGGCGCCGGACAAGCGGAGGTTGGTCACCCGCTGCCCGTTGATCTTGAGGTTGTACATGAACACCGTGCCACCGGCGGTGATCGGCATGTAGGCGTAGCTGCCGGCCTGGGGGTGCTCGGGTGCCGAGCCGTCACCCGGATTGGTCTGGAAGGGGATATCGGATGCCGCGAAGTCGCTCTGTCCGGTGATGAAGTTGTTCCGACCGGTGGTGGAGCCGTCCGAGGTGTAGTTGATCTGGATGCCGTCGGCGTGCACGTCGGCTATCCACTGGTCGAGGGCTCCGGCTGACCAGGACGATCCATCGCCCGTGACGGGAACGTACGAGGTGGCCCCGGCCGGGCCGGACGGGCCGGCCACACAAACCACCAGGGCCAGGGCCGTGGCCGCGACGGCCAGGGCGGTGGCCCGGAGCATGCGGGCGATGCGGGTGTAGGGGTCTGTGGTCATCGGGTGTCCTTCGTCGACGAGGGATCGGGAGGTGAGGTGGCGTCCCACCCCGAGGGCGCCGGGGCGAAGGCAGCGACGTCCCGGGCGGCCTGGGACCGAGCGAAGCGCTCGGCGTCGCGGGCCGAGGCCTCGCGCACCCGGCGCAGTCCACGTTCCGACAAGTGCCCCGGACCCCACCCACCGATCTTGCGGGCGATCACGAACAGGACGATCACCAGGAGCAGCAGGAACGAGGCGGCGGCGAAGGCCCGGGCCGTGTAGTTCGCATTGCCGGACTGCACCAGTTTGAGGGCGATCAGCGGCAGCGAAGCCATCGGCCCGTGCAGCGGGTCGGCGTTGATGGTCTTGGTGTAGCCGGCGGTGAGCAGCACCGGGGAGGCCTCGCCGATCCCTCGGGCGATCCCGAGGATCACGGCGGTGGCCAGGCCGGAGCGGGCCGTGGGGATGACCACTTGCACCTCGCCCCGCCATGATGGGGCGCCCAGGGCGGCCGACGCTTCGCGCAGGCTGCCCGGAACCAGCCGTAGAGCCAGGTCGGAGGCCCGGATCATGTACGGCAGCATCATCACGCTGAGGGCCAGGGCCGCAGCCAGGCCGCTGTGCTCGAAGCCGAGCGTCAGGATCCACGCCGCGTAGACGAAGAGGCCGGCCAGGATGCTGGGCAGGGCCGACATGGCCTCGACGATGGTCCGGAAGGTGGTGGCGGGTCGGCTCCGGGTCATGTCGAGGTACACGGCGGCCACCAGGCCGACCGGCACGGTGAACACCACGGCGATACCGATCATCCACAGGGTGCCGACGATGGCGTGGCCGATCCCGCCCTGGGTCAGCGGAGCGAGCTCCCCGGTGCTCGAGAGGTCCTGGGTGTAGTTGTTCAGGTGGATCAGCGCGTGCCAGCCCTTGGCCAGGGTGAAGAAGATCACGAGCCCGAGGGCGGTGAAGGCGAGCACGGCCATCGAGGCCATCAGGACGGTCATCACCGCGTCCTTGACGGCCGGACGATCCTCGGTCAGCGACACCAGCACGGCGTAGGCGACCACGAACAGGAGATAGGCGACGACCAGGAAGCCGACGATGCCGGCCAGACCGGCAACCAGGCCGAGCAGCCACGAACCGCTCAGGCCGGCCAGGGCCGCGCCGGCCAGATTCAGGACCATGTCGCGACGCACGCCGCGGACCTTACGGCGCACCTGCGGGGCGGGCGCCCCGGAGACCGGTTCGTCGGGGGCGGTGATCGCCTGGTCGAGGAGGGACATCTCAGGCGTCGCTCTCGGCGCCCGAGCGCGACCGGGCCACCACGGCGGAGGCGGCGAAGTTGATGGTCAAGGTGAGTGCGAACAGGGCGAGCCCGGCGGCCATCAGGGCCGAGGTCCCGAAGGCCGACGACTCGCTGTACAGGTTGGCGATGAGGCCGGACACCGAGTTGCCGCCGGACTGGAGGATGTGCAGGTTGGCGTTGTACACCGGGGAGATGATGAGGATCACCACGATGGTCTCTCCGAGCGCCCGCCCGAGCCCCAGCATCGTCCCGCCGATGATGCCGCCCTTGCCGAAGGGAAGGACGACCGAGCGGATCATCCCCCACCGGGTGGCCCCGAGGGCATAGGCGCCTTCTCGCTCGCCCAGAGGGGCCTGCGAGAACGTCTCCCGCATGACCGAGCACAGGATGGGGATGACCATCAGGGACACGGCGATGCCCACGATGAAGGTGGAGGCGCTGTAGAGAGTGCCGGATTGGACCGGGTTGGACGGGTCGGCACCGTTCACGTGGAAGAGCGGGATCCACCCGAACCAGGTGGCGATCCACCGGGACACCCCGACCACCCGGCCCTGCAGGAAGAGCAGGGCCCACAGTCCGTAGACGACACTCGGCACGGCGGCCATCAGGTCGACCAGCGACACCAGGGTCCGCTTGATCCGGGCGGGTGCCACCTCGGTGATGTAGAGCGCGAGTCCGAGCGCCACCGGCACGGCGATGACCACGGCGACCAGGGCGATCAGGATGGTGCCGGTCATGATCCCGGCGATGCCGAAGCGATGGATGTCCGGTTGCCAGGCCTGGGTGGTGAGGAACGAGAACTTGGCCACCTTGAGCGCGGGCACAGCCTTGATGGTCAAGAAGATGCCGACCAGGGCGATCACGGCCAGGACGACCAGGGCGCTCCCCCGCGTCAGACCCAAGAAGGCCTTCTCGGCCGGCGCCTTGGTGTCCACCAGCTGACGGCGCGGACGTTGGTCGCTGCCCTGGGGCGCGGTGTGCGCGACCGTCCGCCCGAAGCCCGGGGTGACGGTGGTCATCGGCCGACCGCCTCGGGTTGGGCGCGGCGCTCGGCCGGGGAATCTCCGTGGTCACCGGTGCCGTCGTCGACCGACGTCGAGCGGTCCCGACGACGGAGGCGCAGGGCATAGGCGCCGGCCGCCGTCGCCACCACCAGGAGGCCCACCCCCACCACCAGCCCCACGGGGAACGGGGACGATGGGACCGTGCCCTGGTCGACGACCTTCCAGGTGAAGCCGTGGAGGTCGGCCGGGTCTGCGGTGAAGACAAGGGTCGAGTTCCAGTAGTCGGTCACCTGCCCGTGGGTGTCGGCGCAGGCGATGCCGCCACTCCAGGTGGCGGATCGCTGGCCGGCCTTGAACAGGATCTGGGGGGTGAGCCGGGTCCACGAGAACTGGAGGGGCAGCCCGACGATCTGGCCGGTCGTCTCGGCCGTGTTCACGGCCCCGTAGTAGGCGCCGTCGGCGATGTAGCCGTACCACCGGCTCGGAATGCCGGTCCGGAAGCTGACGTCGGTCGGTGACGCGCCCTGGGGTACCAGGTAGCTGTACACGTGGTAGCCGTCATGTGCGGTGTCCCCCGGGCACGTGGCCCCGGGCGGGAGCACGACACCGTACGGCGTTGTCGAGGCGCCCGAGCTGAGTGGCCGCGTCGTCCCCGGCGCCACCAGCACCTCGGCCCCGGCCGTGGCCGCACCGGCCATCGGGGCCGTCCCCAGAGCGGTGACCAGGGACATGGCGACCGCACACAGACCGCCCGCCGCGGCGCGGCCCCATCGGCCGCCCTGGTGGATCACGACCCGGGATGGAGTGTCGGCCCCTGCGCTCATCAATCTCACGCGGCCCCGTAGAACGGTGCGCCGAACGCGTAGACCCCGCCGGCTTGACTCACCAGCCAGTACCCGCCCGTGGCCGTATCCGTAGCCATGCCCACGACCGGCGTGGCGCCCGGGATGCCGGCGGCGGAGCCGTGGAACCCGGCGTCACCGAAGGCGAACAGGCCGCCGTCGGAGGCAACCATCCAGTAGCCGTTCCCGTCGGGCGTCACGGCCATGCCGTTGACGGGCTCATTCAAGGTGATGTTGCCGGTCGACCCGTAGAACGGGGCGCCGAAGGCGAAGATCCCGCCGTCGGAGGCCACCAACCAGTAGCCGCCGTTCGGGTCGGCGTCCATGCCGACCACCGGTCGGTTGAGGGTGGCGCCTCCCATGGAGCCGAGGAAGGGCGCCCCGCCGAAGGCGAACACACCACCGTCGGAGGCCACCAACCAGTAGCCGTTGTCCGCCGCGTCCGGCGCCAGCCCGACCACCGGGGCGTTCAGGTGCTGGCCGCCGGTGGATCCGTAGAACCTGGCGTCACCGAAGGCGAAGATCCCGCCGTCGGCGGCCACCAACCAGTAGCCGAGGCCGTCCGAGGTGGCCACGATGTGGACGACGGGGGCATTGAGGTGCACGCCGGCAAGCGAGCCGTAGCTACCGACCCCGCCGAAAGGGGCGACATCGCCGGCCGAGTCGGCCAACCAGTAGCCGGTGCCGTGGGGATCGGACGCCATGCCCACGATCGGTGCCGTCAGGGTCACCGGGGGCGACACCACGGTCAGGGTGAACGCCTGGACGGCGTCGGTCCCCACCCCGTTGTGGGCGGTCAACGTGATCGGGAACACCCCGGCATGCGACGGCGTTCCGCTCAACGTGCCCGAGGCGAAGGTCACCCCGGTCGGCAGCGTGCCGGACTCGGTGATGGTGGGCGCCGGGCTGCCGGTTGCAGCAGGTGTGAACGTGCCCACCGTTCCCACCGTGAAGGTCGCCGAGGCGGCCGAGGTGAACGCCGGAGCCGCCAGGTACGTGAATTTGTCGTTGGCCGAGGAGGCCGAGGTGCCACCTGCCGTGGTCACGGTGACGTCGACGACGCCTGAGCCCGCCGGCGAGGTGACGGTGATCGACGTCGCCGTGTCGACCGTGATGGCAGCGGTGTTGGTGCCGAAGTGGACCGCGGTGGCTGATGACAGACCGGTCCCGGTGATGACCACGCTGGTGCCGCCCGAGCCCGACCCGGACGTCGGGAGGATGGACGTTACGACGGGGGCGACCACGTAGGTGAACTGATCACCGCCGGAAGTGGCCGACGTCCCACCGGCCGTGGTCACGCTGACGTCGACGGTGCCGGCGCTACCCGCCGGCGATGTCGCGGTGATCGAGGTCGCCGAGTTGGCCGTGACGGTCGCCGAGTTCGAGCCGAAGTCGACAGCGGTGGCAGAAGACAGGTTCGTCCCGGTGATGACCACATGGGTGCCGCCAGCCGCCGACCCGCTGATCGGGAGGATCGAAGTGACCGTCGGGGCGGCCACATAGGTGAACTTGTCTTTGCTCGACGTGGCCGACGTGCCGCCCGCGGTGGTCACCGTCACATCGACGATTCCGGCGCTACCGGCCGGCGACGTGGCGGTGATCGACGTGGCCGTGTTGGACGTGATGGCGGCGGCGTTGGCGCCGAAGTCGACCGCGGTGGCAGACGTCAGGTCGGTCCCCGTGATGACCACACTGGTGCCACCGGCCAGCGGTCCATCGGTCGGGAGAATCGATGTGACCGTCGGTAGGGCTCCCACCGTGAGCGTGAAGGGCTGGGTGGCCGGAGCCTCGATGCCGTTGGTGGCCGTGAAACTGATCGGAAAGGTCCCGGTGACGCTGGGGGTGCCCGACAGGACGCCACCAGAGAAGGTCACGCCTGTCGGTAGGGCACCCGACTCGGTGATGACCGGCGCCGGGTTGCCCGACGCGGTCGGCGTGAATGTCCCGGCCACACCCTGGTTGAAGCTCGTCGAGCTGGCCGACGTGAAGGCGGCCGGCACGCTGCCGCTCGGGCCGGGCACGGCCGTCCAATGGAAGCCGTTGGGATCGCCGGCGTTGGCGGCAAAGGTCACCTCGGTGTTCCAGTTGTCGACCACGGCGCCGCTGGTGTTGGCGCACACCAAGCCGGCCTCCCAGATGCCGGTGGCCGAGGCCCCCGAACCCGTGTAGAGCAGGGTGGACAGCGCGACGCTGTCAGCCGACACCAGCGGCCCCCACTCGAAGTTGTTGGGGATATTGATGATCTGGCCGGTGCCGATGGCGGTGTTGACCGGTCCGTAGTAGGTGCCGAGGTTGTCGACGAATCCGTATCCGGTCGACGGGGAGTTGACGAACGTGATCGGGGCGAGATCCGTCCCTTGCGGCACGAGGTAGCTGTAGACGTGGTAGCCGCCGGTGGCGGTGTCGCCGCTGCAGGCGGCCAGGGTCGGCAACGAGACGGTGAACGGTGTGGTCGAGGCGCCGGCGGTCAGCGCGGTGGTCGTACCCGGGCTGGCGATGGTGGCGATGCCGTTGACGGTGGCCGCCGAGGCCGGGGCGGCCGTGGCCACCACCAGTGTGGCCAGTGCGGCGAGGGATGCGCATGCCACGGTCAGGAGGCGTCGCCCGGGGCGACCGGGTGTCCGGTCGGTACCGGGCGAGACGTGCAGGCGACTGGCGTCCATGGTCCGTTCTTTCTGTAGTGGCTTGAAGGGAGCGGCCTCGGGCGTGGAAGGGGAATCACGCCCCGCTGCCCCTGCTACTCCCCCGTGCATCGATCGGGGAGATGACTGCCGGAACCGAGGTTCCAGACCGTGTCCGTCCCCCTATTCCTATATTTCCTAGTGGACCAACAGATAATACTGCAGCCGCGCACCCTCGTCCATGTCCGGCACACGATTTCTCGGCAATTGCAATTGTCGATTGCAATTGCCGGCCTCGAAGACTCCCGTTCCGGACGCTTCCGGGCATGCGGGGCCGTCCCCCGTCGTGGCACCGGGCCCGGGACGCACCGGA
>PLZW01000033.1 GCA_003153575.1 Acidimicrobiaceae bacterium
CTTCGCCGCGGTCTTCTTGGCCGGTGCCTTCTTGGCTGGAGCCTTCTTCGCCTGCGTGCCCGGACGGCCGAGCAGAGTGGCCACCTGGTTGGCCAGTTCCTCGAGACTGGTGATGCCGACGGCACCGAGCTGGCGGGAGACCTCGGCCCGGACGGAGGACACGATCATTTCGGTGCCCTGGCGCCCGCGATCGAGAAGCTCGTCGACCCGGGCCCGGGCCTCGTCGGTCTGGATGTCGCCGTTCTTCACGAGCTCGGACACGAACTCCTCCGCCTTCTTGCGGGTCATGTTGGTGAATGCGATGCCGGCATCGATGTACCGCTGGAACGAGTCGTTGGTGGCCATACACCCAGTCTACCGGGAGTGCTTGCTGGCAGCAAGCACTCAGCAAGCACCCAGCAGGTGGTCAGACCGGTGGGAGGGCGGCCACCACGGAGACGAAATCGGCCGCCCGCAGGGCGACGGGGCAGCCGTCGACCGGCGCGCCCGGAGGGGTCACACCCGAGTCCACCAGGACGAAGGGGATGCCCAGACGCTCGGCCAGGAGGCCGTCGGTGCCGGGTTGGTCGCCGACCATCACTGCGGTGCCATAGGCGCCCCCGAGCACGTGGTGGCGGACGTAGTCGACCATGGGCGGATGCGGCTTGCCGGCGATCAGTGGCACCACGCCGGAGGCGGTGGCGACTGCGGCCAGGAGGGCACCCGAGCCCGGCATCAGCCCCTCGGGGGTGGGATGGGTCGGATCGCCGTTGGTGGCGATGAGCCGGCCCGTGACACGGGCGACGGTCGAGATGGCGGCCAGCGCGGCGAAGTCGAAGTCCCGGCTCCAGCCCACCACGGCGGCGTCACGGATCCCGGCGTCGGCCACGACGACACCGCGCTCCTCCAGGGCCTCCAGCACACCGCCCTCGGCCAACACGTGGACCCGCTCCCCCGGTTTGAGCAGGGAGGCGGCCACCCGGGCCGAGCTGACCAGGTCGTCGCTGGCGGCCTCGATCCCGATCTTGGCCAGCCTGCCGATCAGCTGGCCGGCGGTGGGCGCCGAATTGTTGGTGGCGAAGACGACCCAGATCCCACGTGACCGCAGCGACTGCACGGCCGAGGCGACGTCACCGATGGGCTGGCCGGCCAGCCAGAGCACACCGTCGAGATCGACGATCCACACCGACGCCTCCGCCAGTTCGGCGGGCGTAGCGGTCATTCCGGGTTGGGCTCGGTGGCGTCGGGCTCCGACGCCACCTTCGTCCCCTTCCGGCGGCGCGTCACCGCAGCCAACTGGTCCGCAGACTCGAGGGCCCGGGTGATCAGGCCGGCGAGGGCCGAAAGCTCCTCGTCGGAACCCGGGGGCGGGCTGACCGGCGCTTGGGTGTCGACGGAGCCATCGGTGCCTTCGGGCGACGGCGGAACCGGGCGGGCGCTGAGGTCGGCGATCCGCTCCCCCGTGACCTTGGCCGCCCGCTCCCAGTAGGAGCGGAACATCCCGATGTCGAAGGCGCCGTCGCGCACCCGGGCCTGTTCCAGCAGGCGGGCGGGCGGGTTCTTCATGTCCCGCACGATCCGCAGCGCCGCGAGCCCCTTCAACAGGTACCAGGTCGGGTCGTACTCCCACCAGCGGAATCCCTGGCGCACCGACGACGGCAGGTAGTGGTGGTTGTTGTGCCACCCCTCGCCCCCGGTGATCACGGCGATGGCGAAGGAGTTGCGGCTGGTGTCCGGGGTGGCGTACCGGCGACGTCCGACGATGTGGGCCATCGAGTTGACGAGGAAGGTGCCGTGCCACAGCAGGACGGTCGACAGGAAGAAGCCGATCAGCAGACCGCCCCAGCCGAAGACCAAGTAGCTGGCGATGCCGAGCGACCAGGGCCCGATCCAGTTGTACTTCTCCAACCACCGCAGTTCGGGGAAGGCGGCGAAGTCCTTGATGCCGTCGAGATCGGTGTCCTTGTACTTGGTGGACAGGATCCAGCCGACGTGGCTCCACCAGAAACCGTCCCGTGGGGAGTGCACGTCGCCGTCGAGGTCGGTCCGGCGGTGGTGGGTCCGGTGGTGGCTGGCCCACCACAGCGGGCCCTTCTGCACGGCCGTCGTGCCACCGAAGGCCATCAGGAACTGGGCCGGTCGTCCCATCTTGTACGTGCGGTGGGAGAAGTACCGGTGGTAGCCGGCGGTGATGCAGAACATCCGCGAGACATAGAGGACGGCACAGAGGACCCAGTCCTGCCAGGTGACGTCGACGAAGAACGCCGCCAGCGGGGCCAGGTGGACCAGGAAGAACGGGATGGCCGCGACCCAGTCGGTCCGCGGCGCCTCATCGTCGGACCGTTGTCCTTCGGTGTCCGGGGTCTCGGTGGTGGCAGCGGTCATAGGAAAGGGCCGCCGCCAGGATGCGACAACACCGCAATCGTAGTGGACGGGCGCGCCGAGAGGTGGACGTCGATCACACCACGTACAGGTCGCCGTTGGACCCCTTGATGACCCGTATCGGATTCAGGCCGGAGGTGGCCGGGCCGTTGAGGACGGCCCCCGTCCTCGGGTTGAACGCGGATCCGTGGCAAGGGCAGGCGATGACATCGGCGGACGACTGGTAGGCGACGGTGCACCCGGCGTGGGGGCAGATGGCGTCGAACGCTACGAAGTTGTCGGCGGTGTGCTGGATCACCAGCGACGGGTCGCCCGACTTCGGGTCGGTGAACGAGGCCGAGCCCCCGACAGGCACCTGTGACGCCGCACCGATGGCCGTGCCCTGGGTGGCCGGCGCGGTGGTCGTGCTGCCGGTGCCCGCCGCCCCCGTCGTGGTGGGCGCCGTCGTCACGCCGCCGAGGGTGGAGCTGGCGTTCGACGAGGCCGGGGCCAGCACCCGTCCGATGCCGGTCACCACGCCGATCAGCACGGCGGTGACCGCGGTCACCGAACCGATGAAGGCACCCCGGGTCATCGTCTCGGCAGTCGACGCGTCAGGTGCCGTGGACGGGGCCCCGCGGGCGTCCAGCCAGGTGTCGAGTGCGGGCGCCCCGCTGGCGCCGGCCAGGGCCAGCGGTGTCCAGGCGAACAGGAAGACGATGTCGGAGCCCGTGTAGTAGGGGTGGGTGTGGTACGAGATGGCGAGGAACAGGCTGAACGAGACCAGCACGCCGCCGATGGCGGCCACCCGGGTGAGCAGTCCGAGCAGCGCCCCCACCCCGATGGCGACCTCGGCGATGGCGATCACTGCGCCGAGCAACGTCGACGCCCCCGTGAAGTGCTTGAGGATGCCGCCGATCGGGCTGGTATGGGTGGTCCCGACCAGCTGGGCGTGGATGGAGATGGCACTCGAGCTCCGGAAGAAGTCCGGGTTGGCCAGCTTCTGGAGGCCGGCGAAGAGGAACGTCGCACCGAGGAACAGCCGCAGCGGCACGAGGTACCAGCCAGCGTTGATCGACCCGTCGGGAGCCCGGAGCTTCCACATGTCGGACGGTGCCGAGGACGGCGCCGGGGTCACCACCGTGGATCGCTTGGCGGCCGCCTGTGCGCGGCGCGTGGCGTTCGACGTCATGGCCGGTCTCCCATGCCCGGGACGTTACCCTCTGCCCCGGGCCGCCGATCGTCACCCGTCCGGGTCTACAATCTCCCTGTGGACCAGACCGTGACGACCGAAGCACCGACGCCGACCGCCACCCAGCGGTCGAAGGCCGACCAGGCCATGCGCCACCTGTTGCGGGTGCCCGACGGGCAGCGGGCCATTCCCGAGTCGGCCACCCACCGCATCTTCGGCGCGTCGATCCTGCTGTCGGCGAGCCGCTGTCTCCTCAGCTACATCGTCCTGCCGATCCTGCTGCCGCTCCTCGGGTTGGCCAAGGGCGTCGGACCGATCATCGGGATACCGGTCGGGGTGCTCGCCCTCACCTTCGACGTGCTCGGGATCCGTCGCTTCTGGCTGGCCGACCACCACCAGAAATGGCTCTTCTCGGCCGTCTACGCCGTGGTCGGAGTCATGGTGTTCACGCTGCTGATCGTCGACCTCGTCGACCTCCTCGGCTGAGCCCTCGCCGACCCGACAGGTGGCGTCGGGCGTGACACTCAGGGCGTGACGATGGCGAAGTTGCGGTCAGGGGCCTCGACCAACGCCAGCAGACGGCCGACGACTCCGGTGTCGCCCTCGGTGGTCATCCCCTCCAGGCCGGCACCCATCAGGATCCCGAGCATCTGCGATTTAGTCAGTACGACGGTGAGGTCGGCGGGCGGCTCGTCCTCCCCCACCAGACGGTGGGTCAGCACACCGTGGGCTAACGAAGCGCGGTGGGTCTCGCCGAGATCGATGCACCGCCAGTCCATGGTGAGCCGTTCGTCCCACGCCTTCGGGCCGTCGATGCGGATGGCGATGGCGTCGAGCAGCTGCTCCACGGTCAGAGCCGTCAAGAGCTCGGCGGAGCCGACGCTCGGCGCGGGTGAGTCCACGCCGTGGCGCAGCTCGTGGGCGCCCATCAGGTAGAAGTTCCGCCAGGTCCCATTCTCCGAGCCGAACGCCAGACGCTCGTAGACCCCGGCCAGCAGCTCCTTGGCGGCCGTGTGGCCGGGATCGGCGAAGACCACCCGGTCGAGCAGCTCGGCGGCGAACCGCAGGTCGCCGTCCTCCGCGTACGTGGCCGCCATCGCCATCACGGCGTCGGCTCCGCCCATGCACGCCACATACCGGGCCGACGCCTCCGCCGGCGGGTGCGGCCAGAGCCGGGCCGGATTGCCGTCGAACCACCCGAGGTAGCGCTGGTAGACGGCCTTCACGTTGTGGTTCACCGACCCGTAGTACCCGTGGGTGTGCCAGGCCTGTTCCAGCGCGGGCGGCATGTCGAGCACCTCGGCGGCCTCGGCCCCGTTGAGCCCCTTGTTCATCAGCCGGAGGGTCTGGTCGTGGAGGTAGGCGTAGAGGTCGCGTTGCAGCGACAGATACTCGACGACCCGCCCGGTGCCCCACGTCGGCCAGTGGTGCGAGGCGAAGGCCACGTCCGTCCCGCCCGCGAAGAGATCCACTGCCTCGCCGAGGTAGTTCGACCACACCCGGGCGTCGCGGACCTGGGCGCCCCGCAGGGTGGCCAGGTTGTGGAGGTTCCGGGTGGCGTTCTCGGCCATGCACAGGGCCCGGTGGTCGGGGAAGTAGAAGTTCATCTCGGCCGGGCACTCGGTCCCGGGGGTGAGCTGGAAGACGATCCGGACCCCGTCCAGGACCTCCTCCTGCCCGGTGCGGGTGATGTCGACGGTGGGCGCCACCAGTCCCACGGTGCCGGTGGAGTTGGTCATGCCGAGCCCACAGCCGATCTGGCCGGCCGGTCCTCGCTCCAGGGCGCTTCCGAACATGAACAGCGCCCTGCGACTCATGGCCACCCCGGCGTACACGTTCTCGGAGACGGCAGAGTCCATGAAGCCGTGGGGGGCGAGGATGGGTACATCCCCGTCGAGGACGCCCCGCACGCCGCCGAAGTGGTCGACGTGGGCATGGGTGTAGATCACCGCCGTCACCGGGCGCTCCCCCCGATGGACCCGGTAGAGGGCGAGGGCGGCGGCAGCCGTCTCGGAGGAGACCAGAGGGTCGATGACGATCACACCGGCCCCGCCCTCGACGAGCGTCATGTTCGACAGGTCGAGACCACGCACCTGATAGATCCCGTCGCACACCTGATACAGCCCCTGGCGGGCCACCAGCTGGCCCTGGCGCCACAGGCTCGGATGGGCCGTGTCAGGGCACTCCCCCTGCAGGAACGCGTACGCGTCGTTGTCCCACACGATCCGACCTGCGGCATCGGTGACCACGCACGGTTCGAGGGCGCCGAGGAAGCCCCGGTCGGCATCGTCGAAGTCCGTCCGGTCGTGGAAGGGCAGGTCGGTCGGGCCGGCGGCGGACATGTCGTCAGTCAACCAGACCGTCGCGATCGGTGTCCTACCATGGGTCCGGCCACCAATCGCCGCCCCGGTGGACCATCGACCGCCACGTCGNNCGGGACGCATCCGAGGTCGAGGGCAACGACGCGGTGCGCCTGTCGATCATCCGGATCGGACCGTGGGCCGAGCTCAACGTCTTCCAGATCGAGGGCAACACCGAGGCCGAGCGCCAGGTCCCCATGTTCGGCCGGGGCCGACTCGACCATTTCGCCCTCCAGGCCGCCTCGATCGACGCGTTCGAGACGATCCGTGACCGGCTCATCGCCAAACGGGCGGCCGACTCCTTCGTGACCGACTTCGGCCCGGTGCTCAGCATCTTCTTCCGGGATCCCGACGGCCTCGAGGGCGAGGTGTGCGTCACCAATCCGGACGCCGTCCCCGGCGTCACGCACCCACCGGGCACACCGGCCAACAGATACGTGGTGGCGGGCGGGGACGCCTGAGCATGGACACCCCCCGATTCGACTTCGATGACCTGGTGGCCGCAGCCGTGTCGGCCGCCGGGACCACCGACCTCGGCGAGGACAGCTGGCAGGAGGGCCTCCGTTACCTCCTGGCCGATTTCGACGGCCCGGCCCGGCTCAACGAACTGGGCAGGACCATCGCCGAGGGCGACGTGGTCGGCTACCTCACCACCCGCCTCCAGATCCTCGAGTGGCGCCGGACCCATCCCGAGGTCGCCGACGGCCCCATCACCCGTCCGATCGTGATCGTCGGCCAGCCCCGCACCGGCACCACCATCCTCTACGACCTGCTGGCCCAGGACCCGGCCAACCGGGCCCCGCTGACGTGGGAGGTCGACCGGCCCGTCCCTCCTCCCGAGACGGCCACCTTCGACACCGACCCCCGCATCGAGGAGGCCGACGCCATGGCGGCGATGCCCGACCTGATCATCCCGGGGTTCACCGACTTCCACCCGATGGGGGCGCGCCTGGCCCAGGAGTGCGTCCGGATCACCGGGGGCGACTTCCGGTCGATGATCTTCCCGACCCAGTACGACGTCCCGGAGTACAACCGGTGGCTCATGTACGAGGCCGACATGGCTCCCGCCTACCGATGGCACCGCATCTACCTCCAGCACCTGCAGAGCCGCCACGCCGCCGACCGTTGGCTCCTCAAATCGCCGGCCCACCTGTGGTGCCTCGGCGCGCTCCTGGACGAGTACCCCGACGCGCTCATCATCCAGACCCACCGCGACCCGGTGCGGGTCATCTCCTCGATCAGCGCGCTGGCCGCACTGCTGCGGAGCATGTCGAGCGACCACAGCACGGTGGAGGGGGCGGCCGACCTGTTCAGCGAGGACATCCTCCTGGGCCTCGACCGCTCGGTCACGGCCCGCGTCGACGGCACCGTCCCGCCCGATCAGGTGGTCGACGTGCAGTTCCACGAGTTCATGGCCGACCCGTTCGCCACCATCGGCGCCGTCTACGACGCCCTCGGCCTCGACTTCACCGCCGCGGCCGAGGCCGCCATGCGCGCCTTCCTGGCCACTCACCCCGGGGACGGGGGCGGTGGGGGCAGCCGCTACACCTTCGCCGACACCGGCCTCGACGCCGACGCGCTACGCGAGCGGTGCCGGGCCTACCAGGAGTACTTCGACGTGCCGAGCGAGCCCATCTCGTGACCCGGGCCGACCCCTCCCCGATCCTGCCGTGACCGCCGGCGACCCCGTCGGGTCGCACCACCCCGGGGTCGGGCTGGGCACCATCGCCCGCGAGTGGGGGCGCATCGGCTGCATCGGCTTCGGCGGGCCCCCGGCCCACATCGCCCTGCTCCGGGGGCTGTGCGTGGAGCGCGAGGGCTGGCTGTCGCCTGACGAGTTCGAGGACGGCATCGCCGCCACCAACCTGCTGCCCGGCCCAGCGTCGACCCAGCTGGCCATCCTCTGCGCCTGGCGTCTGCGCGGCCCGGCCGGGGCTCTCGTCGGCGGCCTGTGCTTCATCGTGCCCGGCCTGGTTGTCATCCTGGGGCTGTCAGTCCTGTTCTTCGCACCCCATGCGCCACTGTGGATCCGCGGCGTGTCGGCTGGCGCCGGGGCGGCCGTACCGGCGGTGGCCCTCCAGGCATCGATCGGGTTGATGCCCGGTAGCTGGCGGCGGGCGGGCGCGGCGGTGCCGGCCCGGGCGCGCTGGGTCGCCTACTTCACGCTCGGGGCCGTGTCGGCCGCCACACTCGGTCCGTGGCTGGTCCTCGTGCTGGTCGCCTGCGGGGTGCTCGAGGCGACGGTGCGTGCTCCGCGGCGCCCAAGGGCCTCGCCCGGGCGGACGGCGATGCTGCCCATCGGGACCGTCCCGGTCCTGGCCATGGGCGGGTTGGCCGCGTTGGCCTGGGTGGCGTTGAAAGTCGGACTGTTCTCCTACGGCGGCGGCTTCGTGATCATTCCCATGATGCAGCACGACGCCGTCCACACCTACCACTGGATGACGGCGGGACAGTTCCTCGACGCCGTGGCCCTCGGCCAGATCACCCCGGGGCCGGTGGTCCAGACGGTGGCTGTCGTCGGCTACGCCGCGTCCGGTATCGCCGGTGGTCTGCTGGCCGCCTTCGTGGCGTTCGCCCCGTCATTCGCGTTCATCATGGTCGGCGGTCCCCGGTTCGACCGGCTGCGCACCAACACCTGGGCCCAGGGCTTCCTGACCGGGGCCGGGGCCGCATCGATCGGTGCCATCGCCGGGTCCACCATCCCGTTGGGCCTGGCCCTGGCCCACTGGTGGCAGGCAGGTGTCCTGGCCGCTGCCGCCGTGTGGCTCCTCGTCCTGCGGCGGGGCGTGGTGGCGGCCCTGGTGGGCGCGGCCCTCGTCGGCGTGGTCGTGGCCTATGCCGGTCTGCCCTTGCCCGCCTGACCCGACGGCCGGTCAGGTCCGGACCCGTCGCCACCACGGTGTCGGGGCCCCGTCCGGGGCGATGCCCGCGGCGGCAGCTGCGGCCACCACGCGGCGGGCCGACGGATTGACCAGCACCGCGCCGGCCACGTCCACGGTGGGCACCGTCTCATTGCCGCCGGCGTGGGCCCGGACGAAATCCGCGGCGCCGGGTGTCGACCAGATGTCGACCTCCTCGGTCGCCAGCCCGGCCCGGCGGAGCCCCCGTTTCAGCGAGCCGCAGTACGGGCAGCCGGTGCGCCAGTAGACGGTGACGGCCGGACGGGCCGGCGACGCTCCGTCCGTCATGACCCCCGCCAGTCGGGATGGAGCCCTTCCACGAGGGCCAGCTTCAGACCCCGCACCGTCTGGCCGTTCTCCAGGGCCTCGGGATGGTCGGCCATCCACACGATGGCGGCGGCCGGCACCGTCGGAGGGGCACCGGAGTAGTGGCCGACCAGGCCGAGGGCGGCGGCATTCACCAGCTGTCGCTCGGTCTCGACGTACCCGGGATCGAGGTTGTAGGCCCGGATGCCCCGGTCGCCCAGCTCGACGGCCAGCAGCGGTGCGAACCGGTGGGAGGCCGCCTTCGAGGCCGCGTAGGCCACACCCCAGCCGCCCTGCCCCACAGGTCCGGGAGGGTCGGCGATGGCGGTGTGGGAGGTCACGTCGACGATGGTCCCGGCGCCGCGGTCCAACATGCCGGGCAGGACGGCCTGGATCAGGACGAACGGGGCCACCACATTGGCTGCCAGCTTGGACTCGAGCTGGGCGACGGTCAGCTCGGTGACGGCCACCATGCTGCCCGGTGCGGTATCGACGGCATTGTTGACGAGCAGGTCGATCCCGCCCCATTCCTCCTCCACCCGGCCGACCGCCGCGCGGAGGGCGTCCTGGTCGTGGAGATCGGCGACAAGCTCGAGGGCGCGCCGACCCGTCGCCCGGACGCTCTCCCCCGTCTCTTCCAGACTGCCGGGCAGTGGTCGGCCCTCGCCGGTGTCGGAGTCGTCACGTCCCTCGCCCCGGCGGGCCGTGCGCCCGGTGACCGCCACATCCCAACCCGCCCCCGCCAAGGCCAGGGCGGTGGCGCGCCCGATGCCACGCGTCGCACCGGTGACGAGGGCACGGCGGCCCGGCGCGTCGCCGGTCACCGGGGAACCCGCAAGCGCGAGGCGGGCTGGTAGTTGGGCCCCGCCGTGGCGTCCACCCGACGCAGCAGCAGCTCGCAGGGTGGTTCGAACTGTGCGGCGAACTCGGCGGAGCGGTCCGCTCCGAGCAGCTGCCACGGGATCGTGGTGAGCCGGTCGGTCTCGTCCTCGATCCGTTGGCGGAGGGCCACGCCCTCGTCGGTGACCGAGCGGCCCTCGGCTAATCCTTTGGCCACCAAAGCACCCCAACCGGCCTCGACGTCCTCGGGGGAGGTGCCCCGGGAGCGGGCCAGCCAGCCGTCTTCGTAGCCGAGCCAGGCGTTGTGCAGGATGGAGGCCTCCGCCTGGGTGAGCCCGGCAGCCACCACGACCGCCCAGTGGGTGTCCCCCCGCCACTCACGCAGACAGTTGACGGCGTGCCAGCCCGACAGAATCGGGTCGGACGGCCGGGGCATGCCCAGGTGTGCAGCGAAGAACACACGCCCCGCCTCCGGCAGCCGGTCGACGACCGCCCACAGGTCCGGCCCGAAATCCACCAGTGGCTCGATGATGCCCGGCGCGTGGGCGGCGAGTCCTTCAGCCACGGCTTCGTCCCGGGCATCCCACATCCGGTGGCAGCCGTCGGCGTCGAGGAGGTCGAAGACGGCGGCGATGGCCAGCGGGCTGATGGAACCGAAGGCGGCGGTCACCGCCGCGGACCCGATCGGAGCCAGGGGTGCGCCACGGGCGGCGATGTAACCCAGAGGACCGGCCAGCCCCTCGGGCAGGCCGGCCGCCTCGTACCGGGCGATGGCTCCCGGATCCCAGAAGATCCAGCCGACGGTGGTCTGGACCGATCGGGCGTTGCGGACGGTCATGGCCTGCCAGTCGGTCATGGCACCAGTCTGGTCGACCCGTGGGCCGGCCGACGTGCCCCCGGGGGCGTGCCGGTCAACGGTGATGGGGAAGCGTCAGGGTGGCGGTGCCCGTCACGTGGTCGCCGAGGTCGGTGGCGGCCCGGAAGGCGACCTCGACCACATCCTCGTCGCCTTGCACGGAGCACCCGGCCACCTCGCCGGTGTAGACGAGCGTGTGCCCCGGAAACACCGGGACGCCGAGCCGGATGGCCAGGCGGGTGACCATGGCGTCCGGCCCGGCCCAGTCGGTCAGGAACCGGGAGCAGTACCCGGTGTCGGACAGGATGTTCATGAAGATGTCGGGGGCGCCCTGCTCCGCCGCGTAGTCCCGGTCGTGGTGGACCGGCATGAAATCGCGGGTGGCGATGGCGCCGGCGGCGATCAGCGTCGCCGTCACCGGGATCGTCAGTGTCGGCAGGGGATCCCCGACCGCCGGTCCGGCACTCCGGGGCCGCGTCATGACGGCGCCCCGCCCGGTTCGAACTTGAGGATGCGGAAGGTCTGGCGGCCCACCACCTCATCGGGCTCGACCGTGTAGGTGGTCACCCATGTGACGAACCGTCCCCGGCCCATCCGGGTCTGCTTCTCCTCGGAGATGGAGGCGAAGACGGTGGTGGCCGACACCACGTCACCGAGGCGGAGGTACCGGACGATTTCGAACTCCGAGTTGGTGGCAAGCGTGCCGACGTACCCCGCACGGTCGAGCACGGACAGGGCGGTGTCGCCGTCCTGCTCCACCGGGGATCCGCCGCGTCCGGCGATACCGGCCAACGTGGGCGTGGGCATCGTCCAGGTCTGCAACATCAGCGGCGGCGCCACGATCCCCCCGAACCGGGAGGAAGCGGCGGCCGCCGGGTCCACGTAGACGGGGTTGCGGTCGTCGAAGGCCGCGGCCCAGTGCCGGATCATCGGCTGGTTGACCGGATCGGGGGCGACGGAAGGACCGCCGCGGCCGACCGGCTGGCCGACCAGTGCCTGCAGCTCGTCGTCGAGCGTCTCTGCGCCCATGGCTTCCCCCTTGGCAACTGTCGACCGCGACCCTGACGGCGTGGACGCTGCCATACCGCCGGCGGGGCCGTCAGGCCGAGGCCTTCTTGAGTTCGGAGCGGAGCACGAATCCTCCGACCAGCTCCAGGAGCCCCATGATGATGAACCAGATCCCGAGCAGTGTGGCGAGGGCGTTCACCGACGACGACGGCACCGACACCACGACGATGCCGGCCACCAGGCTGATCAGCCCGAAGCTGATCACCCAGCCGCGTTGTCCCTTCGAGCCGCCCATGATGCCGGCCATCAGGGCGACCACGCCCTGGACGATCCAGACGATGCCGATCAGCAGGCCGATGGCCGCCTTGGTCAGGTCCAGGTGGCGGATCATCACCACCCCGATCACCACCTCCAGGAGGCCGGCGACGGCGATCCAGGCCCGGTGCTGCTCATCATGGTCGAGCGCCCTGATGAAGTGGAAGATGCCACCGAGGATCAGCAGGATCCCGATGAACACGCAGACCACGCTCAACGACGTCGACGGATGGAACGTCAGCGCGATCCCGAGGCCGAGGGTGATCAGACCGACGATCAGCTCCATCTGCCACACGACCTTGCTCGGCAGCCCACCCTGGACGACTACCACTTCACTCTCCGACGCCATATCTGGTTCCTTTCATCGCTGAAAATCAGCCCCGGACCACGGTAGTGGTGGGTATGCGCCGTCGGGGGGATGCGCGCCGCTCGAAACCGCCTGGTCAGGGGCCGGTCGGGCCGGCCATCACCCGCGCCACCGCGGCGGGCACGCCCGGGCCGCATAGCTGGTGGTAGGCCGTCTCGGGGTCGGGCGGGATACGCATCGTGGTGTGCGACAGCGAGTGGGCGATATTGGACACGAACGAACCGAAGGTCAACGGCGTGCTCGGCCCGTACTCGATGGTGTGGATCGCCGGGCACGACAGGTCGGCGCGGGCCCAGGCCGTCTGGACGTCCAGGGCATGCCCCGACACCGGCGGGATCAATGTGTTGTAGCTGGTGGGTCGGGCGACCTGCAGAGCACCGATCTGGGCCGTCGAGCTGCCCGGAGCAGTCAACAGTGCCTGGACCCATGGGGTGGGGAGGGGCTTCTCGTGGCCGGCGAAGTTGCCCCGATGGGTGAGGAGCAGGTGGGCGGTGAGCGGATCAGCCAGGCCGAGGAGATCGAGGATCTGCACCCCGGTGCCGAGTTCGTAGGGTGCCGTGCCGATCTGCGAGGTGGCCACCAGCGGCGTCCGGAGGCCGGGGGCGGTCGGCTGGTCGAGGAGCACCGGTGGCTTGGTGGCGTCGAACTGGATCCACGCACCCGACGCACCGCTCGGGTCGGCGAACGGCGCCTGGCGGGTCCAGGCCCAGATGGTCGGGTTTGTCACCCCGTTCCCGTGCACGGCCAGGAACGGGGACAAGGAGAAGGGCTGGCCGTCGGCGGAACGGAGACCGGCCATGCATAGCATCGCCCAGGGGACCACCAGCAGGGAGATCACGTACCGGCGGCCGAGCGGCACCACGGCCACCGGTGCGCACACGGCGAACAACGGGGCCACCAACAACCGGGCGTGGACGTAGTCACCGCCCATGAGGACGATGTAGGCGGCGTTCAGCACGCCGGCCGCAGGCAGAGCGAACAGGACGGCGAGGTTTCGGGACGGGCGGTCGGTGCGACGGAGTGCGGAAGCCAAGGGAGGGAAGGCCCCGGCGGCGAGACAGACGGCCGGGATGATCATCCAGTACGTGCCGGCAAAGTCCATGAAGTACTGGACGCCCCGGCCCACCCGGGGCAGCGAAGGCTCCTTGGCCACCGCCGTGTTCGCCACCACCATGCCGTAGTAGCCCATCCGGAACACCTGATAGGCCAGCGGCAGGGCCGCCGCCCACGCCAGGATCCGGACCTGACCCCGCCACGTCCGCCCGGTGCGGTCGACGATGAGCAGTACACCGACGAAGACGAGGGAGTCGACTCCCAGTTCCGGTCGGACCAGCGGACCCAGTCCGAGGATGACGAGTCCCCACGCCGGCACCGCGGGTCGTTCGGCGCCGGCCCAGCGGACCAACACCGCCAGGCACGCGCCCAGCCAGCAGAACGCCAGCCCGGTCTCGAGCCCGAGCGACGCCAGCGACCACACCGCGGGCACGGCCACGAAGACGAGGGCTCCCAGCGGCAGGAGGAAGGTGTCGGGCGAGGCCCGGCGCACGAGGCGGGCCGAGCTGACGACGGCGAGTGCCAGTCCGGCCAAGGTGAGTGCGATCCCGAGGTCGACGGCGATGGTCGTGAGCGAGAACGGCGTGACGAAGGCCGCCACCGACAGCAGAAGGGTCCAGGCGGGACTGGTGAAGGCCTCCACCCGTTGACCCTGGTTGAACACTGGACCGTGCCCGGCGAGGATGTTCTGGACCACGTGCAGGTAGATGTAGCCGTCGTAGAACATGGATCGATGGGTCCAGGCCAGGGCGGCCAGCAGTGCGACAGGGGCCGCCAGCACCGCGATCCGGAGCGGACGTCGGGCTACGCGGGCATCGTCTCCTGCGGCCGGAGTCCCGGGCGGATCGAGCGTGTCCGGGCCGTCGGAGCGGACCGGTTCCGGAGCAGGTCGACCCTCGAGCACGAGATCCGGCGAGATCGTCATCGGCTCACTTCCTCGGGTGATCGGCCGCCGCACCGGTCAACGCTCCGTGGAGGTCACCGGTCCGGGCAGGGTGGGCAGGGCTTCCGACGGTGGCTCCGTGCACACGGCGGACACGTCCCTCATCGTCCACGACGGGACCGCACTTGAGGTTCCGGTCGGGCCCGGACGCCACCCAATCGGTCCGCAGACACCGATGCTCCCCTCCAACCCGCCGCGTGCCGTCGGACGATCCCTCACCCACCACCGCCGTGCCGCCGGGAACCCTTCGGGTGCCGGAGGCGCTGGTGCCAGGGCCGACCGTCTCCTGACGTCCTGATCAGGGTATATGTCACCAGGTAGACCGTTGCGAGCACCACCGCGAGCGCACACCACCAGAACAGCATCGACCCACGTCCTTATCTGACATCGGGAGCCCATCCTCCCACCCGGAACGTGGTCCCCGGCCAGCGGCGGGTCCCCGGTTGTGCCAGCATCGGCGGAAACGGATATCGGGCCCGTCGGCCCGATGGAGGAGGGACCGACCATGGAGACCCAGGCAGCGATCCTGTGGGGCCAGAACGAGGACTGGAAGATCGAGACCATCGAGCTCGATCCTCCCAAAGCGGGTGAAGTGCTGGTCAAACTGGCGGCATCCGGCTTGTGCCACAGTGACGAGCACTTCCGCACGGGCGACCTGGGCGGGATCTACCCCATCATCGGCGGCCACGAGGGTGCCGGCATCGTCGAGGAGGTGGGAGCCGGAGTCACCGATCTGGCGCCGGGCGACCACGTCGTCTTCGGCTTCATACCGGCTTGCGGCAAGTGCCCCTCGTGCGCACGCGGGCACTCCAACCTGTGTGACGTCGGGGCCACGTTGATGATGGGCGCCCAATACGACGGCACCCATCGGCACCACTCCCTCAGCGGGATCGACCTCTCGACCGCGGTGTGCCTCGGCACGTTCGCCCATCACACCGTCGTCAATCAGGCATCGTGTGTGAAGATCCTCCCCCACTACCCGCTGGACAAGGCCTGCCTGATCGGATGCGGCGTCACCACCGGATGGGGCTCGGCCGTCTACAGCGCGGAGGTCAAGCCGGGAGAGGACGTGGTCGTCATCGGCATCGGCGGGCTCGGGATCTCCGCCATCCAGGGCGCCAAGCTGGCCGGGGCGGAGCGGATCTTTGCCGTCGACCCCGTGGCCTTCAAGCGCGACGAGGCCCTGAAGTTCGGGGCCACCCACGTCGCCGCGAGCATCGAGGAGGCCACCCCCCTCGTCAACGAGGTCACCTGGGGCAAGAACGCCGACAAGGTCATCATGACCATGGGTGTCGGCGACGGGACGCTGATCGAAAGCGTCATGCAGCTGACGGCCAAGCGCGGCCGGGTCGTGGTGACCAACATCCATCCCATGGCCGAGACGACTGTCAATCTCTCCCTGACCTGGCTGACCCTGTTCGAGAAGCAGCTGGTCGGCACCGTGTTCGGTTCGGCCAACATCCGCTACGACATCCCGCACCTGCTCCGGCTCTACGAGCAGGGCCAGCTGGACCTCGACAACATGATCACCCGCACCTACTCGCTCAGCGGCGTCAACGAGGGCTACGCCGACATGCTGGAGGGTCGCAACATCCGCGGCGTCATGATCTACGACTGATCGCGCGGCACCGCCCCGCCTGGACATTCCCTCCATCGGCCCCGGACCGGGCCAGTTGCAACCGAGGAACTTGTTGCTATCCCCTCGATGTGGCGCGAGGGTGGAATTGGAGTCGCGATCGCAGCCACGCCCTTCGAATTGCGTGGGGAGGCCGGCGATCACTAGGAGGCAGTGATGAGGGAGTCCCTCGGACACTGCAGTGACCATCTCCCGTGCCGGTGGTCGAGATGAGCGTGCGTCACGAGTCGCCCCCGACGGTGGGGCGCCACGAACCCCACGTCACCCACATCTACCAGCTGTACGTCGCCACGCAGGGCCCGGCTGACCTGGACGCCAAGACGGCGCCGGTCGGCGCTGACGGCCACCTCGCCTTCCTCGTCGGGCCGGCTCCCACGCAATCCGACAGTCCGGGTGCACCGATCGATCGATCCGCCGGTCCCGCGCCCGACCACGATCTCGACCCTGAGAGGTGGCCGCCGGTTCCGTAGAACATTCCGCGCCCCTCTTTCCGGGCCCGGCGGCATCAGTGATCCTCTCAGGGTCGACCCCCTCGACCGACGTGTTCCTCCCGACAGCCGTCAGGCCCGCCGGGTCACCAACCGTTCGGGTACGGGCCCTGCCAGGTGTCGGTCTCCAGGTCGAGTCGACAGACCCCGGACAGGATGCCGTGGCTGTTGGCCCAGACCTGGGCGTAGGAGTCGAGGTCGCGCACCTGCCCCGGCGCCAAGAGGAGATTCCACCCGGGCGGTGTCTCCCCGCTGTAGCCGTCGAGCGTCGGGATGCCCTGCCGTTGGGAGATCAGCATGGCCTCGGTGAGGTCCGCGTAGAACGGTATGCGCCCGGGACGGTCGACGACGAAAAAGGTCGTGCACCCGTGGGGCGCGGGGGGTACCGCGGCCAAGGTGGCGATCTCGTCAGTGCGATGGAGCGAACTCGTGGTCGGCAGGCTGACCTGCTCGACGACGACGCCGACCAGCAGGAGGGCGGCCAGGACCCGCACCCACGGTCGGCAGCGGGCGAGCGCACCCCGGAGCCAGGGGTCGGAGGCCAAGGCGACGAGCGCCAGGGCGGCCACCAGGTCGGACACCACCTGCAACCGGTCGGCGGCCCGGATGGCCGTCGCTCCCGGAAGGTGCCACACCAGGACCCACACGGATCCGGCCGAGGTACGGATCGGCAGGATCGTCAAGATGATCGGCGTGAGGCACAGTGCGACCGTGAATCGGCGGCGGGCGTCGAGTACTGCGCGACCGCTCCATGCGCTCCACCCCAGGAGAAGGGCGCCCAGTGTGACCGACGCCAGCAGCAGCGGCGTGACGGCATAGCTGACCTCGTAGGCGGCATTGGACGGCAGATTCCATATCGACTCGAGGAGCCGGCCCCACACCCGGTTGTCGGTGGTGAGGTTGACGACATCGTGGACGGCGGGCGCAAAGTACATCGCCGTGCCGTACTTCCGGGCGCCGACAGTGTGCACGACGGGCAGGTAGGTGACGAGGAACGGGACGAGACCGACGCCGAAGCCGACGCCACCGGCGAGCAGGACCCGCCAGCCGGTGGTGACAGCCCGACGGCCCCGGGCCCATCCCGCACGGGGGCTCAGCAGGAACGTCACCAGGAGGGCGACACCTGTGGCGAGCAGGGAGAACCAGGCCACGTAGTACGTCGAGAACAGGAGGATGCCGGCGAGGAGGCCCGCTCCGGCGCCGAGCGCGGCCGACCGCGCCGGGTGCGCGTTCCGCTGCCGCCACGCAATCAGCGCGATGAAGACGATGCCGGGAACGAAGTACATGCCGAACAGCTGGGGGGAGCCCGCATGGGTCTCGAGGCTGGACGCGAACGTGAACACCAGGGCGCCGACCATGGCGACGACCCGGGTGCAACCGAATGCTGTCCGGACCAAGGCGACGAAGGTGGCGAAGCCGAGCAAGCTCAGCGCCACGATCGTGAGCTGGAATGCCAGGAAGGGTTCGGCCCCGAAGATGCGGAACGTCGCGTAGAACGGCTGCCATAAGAAGAAGGTGTCGGAGTAGCCCAGGATCCCCCGAATCGGGTAGAACATCGCCGGGTCCCGCCAGGCCGTGCTCCCGCGTAGCACGTGGAACCAGTGCTCGTTCAGGTACACGATCAGGCGGGTGTCGCCGTCGTTCCCCATGAGCCGGTCGAAGCCGGTCGTGACCTGGGCCCAGAAGAATACGCAGGCGCCAAGTGCCCAGGTGGCGAAGGTCGCCACCGCCGTCGTGACCCAGGCGGCCCGAGGTCTGTCCGGGCCCGGCAGCGCCTGGTGAGCTTCCCGCGACTGCACCAGACGCTCGCGACGCGTCAGGACGCCGATGCCCGTGGCCCGCTCGTCGATCCGTTCGGGGGAGGCTTCCCGCAGTTCCCTACTGATCGCTGTTCCCGTCTACTGGAGGAGACTTGATCGGCCGGGAGCGACTCTAACGGCTGCGCGTCGGGGTCGGTGGGGACGTCCGAGTCGGCATCCCGGCGCCTGGCGATTCAGCCAGATCCGGGTGTGGCGATCGGTGCGGTCGTCAGGCATGCCAGGCCTACGGGAGCGGCCTCCCGATAGGCTCTCGAGGGTGACGATTCCGATCGCCTGCTCGCTGACCCAACCGGCGGCGCGTACGCAGCTCGACGAGTGGCGGGAACTACTCGATGCCGCGGTCGTCCGCCGCCATCGGATCGCAGCCGGACGGTTGGAGCTGGAACTCGACCCCACCTTCCGGGGACTTGACGACCTCGTCCAGCTGGCGCGCCGGGAGGCCGCGTGCTGCACGTTCTTCGCCTTCTCTCTGACCATTGATGCCGAGCTGCTGACGTTCGTCATCGAGGTGCCTCCCGAAGCGGAGGGCGTGCTCGACCAGTTCGGCTAGCTCTGGCGAGCCCTCCGAGAGACATGCCGACCTGTCGCCCAGCGCCGCTCGGCTCTGCTGCGACGTGGCGATCAGGTCCCGGTAACCACAAATGTGGCGGCGGCTCTGGCGTTGCTGCGCTGGCCGATGGCCAGGACGTCGGCAGGCCCCGGATCGAGGCGGGGAACGCGGAGCGTGGTGAGAAACGTGCCGGTGGCGGTGCTTATCACGGTGGTCCGGGGCTTGGGACCGGATCCCCAGCCGACCACGACGGCCTCGTCGGCGTCGAAGCCGTACCCCTTGACGGTCACCGTCTGACCCGCCGGGCCCATGGCGGGCGACAGCGAGATCGACGGCACGTCGAACACCTCGGCTGTGGCGGTGTCCTCGCAGCAACTGCTGGTGCTACCACCGATCGCCAGCACGCTCCCTTCCGGCAACAGGACAGCGCTGAATCCGCGCCGGGCGACGGTCATGGAAGAACCGTCGAACCAGTAGCCGTTCTGGACGTTGTAGAACTCGGTCGTGGCCAACGTGTCGTGTCCACCCCCGCAGGTGCTGGTGCAACCGCCGGCAACCATCACGGTGCCGTCCGACAACAGTGTGGCCGACTGGTCGGTGCGGCCCACGTACATGGCCTGGGCCTCAGCGAAGGTACCGCTCGTCGGGTCATACACTTCGGCACTGAGGAGCGGCGATCCGCCGCCAGGGGGCTCACCTCCGACGACCAGTACCTTGCCGTCGGGCAACAAGGTGGCGGTCCCGCTCTGGCGTGCCTGCATCAGGTGCCCGGTGGTGGTCCATGCATTCGTGACGGGGTCGTAGAGTTCAGCGGCGGCCGTGCCGCCCCCGACTACCAGGACCTTCCCAGAGGCCAAGAGCACGGCGCTGCCGAGAAACTGCGGTGCCGGCATCGCCCCCGTGTCCGTCCATGTCCCGGTCGATGGGTCGTAGACCTCGGCGGTGTCGCCCCCCTGGCCGGTCACCAGTACGTTCCCGTCGGTCAGCACGGTGGCTGTCAGACTGCTGCCCCCTTCATGCATCGAACCGGTGGGCGTCCACGTGCCGGTGGACGGTTCGTACAGCTCGGCGGTGGCGAGGCGGGCGAAGTCGGCCCCGTAACCGCCGGTCACCAGCACCTCGCCGTTCGGCACGGTGACCGCCGTGGGGAACGCACGCGCCGTCGAAAGTGGGGAGGTCGCCCGCCAGGTGCCGGAAACCGGATCCCAGACTTCAGCGCTGGCCAGCGGAGTCAGTGCCGTCTCGCCGCCGGCGATCAGCACCCGCCCGTCGTGCAGTACGGCGGAGGCGAACCCATCTCGCGGCGTCGCCATCGAGCCGGTGGGAGCCCATGCGTAGGGTCCGGCGCCGTAGCCGACCACGGCCACCTGTTGCGGGCTCAGCGGACCGTCATCCACCACCGACACCTCAGCCGATCGCAGTCCGGTCGCGGTCGGCGTGAACGCCACTTGGACCGAGCAGCTCGATCCGGGCGCCAGCGGTGCCGGGGTGCAGTTCGACGTGGCCGCGAAATCGGCCGGGTGGGCGCCGCCCACGCCAACCCCACTGACCAGCAACGGACGCGTGCCGACGTTGGTGACGCTGACGGACTGGTTCCCGCTCGAGGTGCCGATGAGCTGAGCGGGAAACGACAAGGTGCCTGTGCTCACCAAAACCAGCGGCCCCGGGCCGGCGAGAAAGCGCTCGGCGCTGGCCAGCGGCGCACCGTCCGGTCCGGTGCCTCCGGCAGCCAGGACGGTGCCGTCATGGAGCAACGACGTCGTGAGTGCGGTGCGAGGTGTGAGGAGCGGGCCTGACGGCACCCAGATGCCGCGGCTCGGCTCAAACAGGTCGGCGTCCGACGTCCCCCCGCCTGCCACGAGGGCCCAGCCGTTGGACAGGAGTGTCGCCGACCCCCCGACGTGGGCCACGGCCATCGAGCCGGCAGAGGAAAAGACACCGGTCGCGGGGTCGTAGAGTTCGGCACTCGAATATCTGACGCCGGGGCCCATGTTGCCGCGATAGTTCAGGCCACCGGCCACCAACACCTGCCCGTCGTCCAGCAGCGTGGCCGTCTGCTGCTCACGGGCCGCGTGCATCGACCCAGTCAGGTGCCACGTCCCGGTGGCGGTTTCGTAGATCTCCGCACTCGAGTTGTCCGTGCAGAAGCTGTCATCGCAGCCGTAGAAGCCGCCGATGACAAGCACGTTTCCGTCTGGCATCCGAGTGGCTGTCTGCAGCTGTCGGGACGTTCGCATCGAACCTGTCCTGGTGAAGGTGCCCGTGGTGGGGTCGTAGAGCTCGGCGCTCCGAAGCGTGGTGAAGAAGGACGCACTGCCGCACTGGGACGCGCAGGCAAGACCGCCGGCCAGGAGCACGTCCCCGTCGGACAGGAGCGTGGCGGACTGACCCCACCTTCCGATCGTCATGGACCCGGTCGGCGACCACGATTTGGTCGTCGGGTCGTAGAGCTCCGCGCTGAAAAGAGCACGCTGGCCGGTGCAGCACCCGCCCGCCACAAGGACGTCACCGTTGGCCAGCAACGTGGCGGTGGCGTCGGTGCGGATCACGGACATCGGACCGGTCGATGACCATGACCCCTTTGCCGGGTCGTACAGTTCGGCCGCCGCCGTCCCACCACCGGCAATCAGCACCTTCCCACTAGTCAGCACCGTGGCCGTGTGGCCCGCCCGTGGCGTAGCCATGCTTCCGGTCGGCACCCAGGTGTTGGCCCGCCCTGCCACCGTACCTACGGCCATTGCCGTGCCGGAGAGTGCGGGCACGAGGGTGATAGGAGCCGCAGACGCCCCCATCACCAAGGTCAGCGTGGCAACCGTGCGTAAAAACGTGAACCGCATCACGACCTCCAGATCGCCCGAAGTCGCCGGGAGGAATTGTGATCAGCCTACGCTTTCCCGTCCCCGCGGCCAAGGGGTGCGCAGCGGCCCGATCGGCCACCGCCATGTCACCGAACTGTCACCGAACTCCTCGAATTCCGGACGGACGGCCACCTTCCAACCGGTCTTCAACTTCGACGGGAGAACACCCATCATGGGGACCGCCATGGCGAAGCGGTGTCTTGGCGGCGAGCGCGCAGATCACATCGGCCGATACCTGGAGCTTGGAGGCGATGACAGCGATGGGCATGCCATCCTCAAGGGCGGCGTAGATTACCGATTGCCTGAGGTGAAGCCTCGCCTCGAACAGGTCACCGAATGTGTCATCCGTCGCTCTGCGCTCTCGAACCGGCGGGACCAGGTCGAGGGCCTCGGCGAGGTTTGCGCCGGTGCGGACCCGAGCCAGGCCCTCGACGAGCACTCCGTCCAGGTCGTCCAACTGGCCACGTGCCTTACGAATGGCCGCGAGCATGCCCTCCACAGCCACCTCGAGGTCGCCGGCGCGGGGTGCCGGGTCGACGTCGGGATCACCGTTCGGCGATTGGTCGGCTGATCCCCTGATGAACGTGTGATCCATCGTCTCTGTGCTCCCCTTCTTCGGAACAGCCGGCAGGAGTCGGTCCGGACGCCTACAGGAGGCGGTCTCCTTCGGTCATTCGCTTGCTCCCGATCGCCAGGCGACCGTCGGTTGCCCTGTTGTATCGGCAGTCGCAAGCGGGCCTTGAACCCTCGCCCGATCGAAGCGCCCGTCCACCGGGGTGGAGCGCGCACGTGCAGCGCATCTGGGCTCCTCGAGGCGGCCGGCTCGGGTTGCTGAGTCCGGCGGCTACCTTCTCGGCTCGTACCGCATCGCCACTGCCCCCGAGCTGTACTCCAGCCGACTCACGAGCTTCAAGTCGACATACTTCGATAGCCCCGCGAACAACGTCGGCCCGTGGCCCGCGAGCCTGGGATGCACCACGAACTCGTACTCATCGATCAATCCCAGCTCCGTCAATGCCTGTGGGAGCTTCACACCTCCCACGAGCAGTCCTTTGCCCGATTCCCGCTTGAGTTGCTGGACAGCCTCGTCCAGATCCCCCCGCACCAGTTCCGCGTTCCAATCCACCTGCTCCAGGGAGCTCGACACGACGTACTTCTTTGCCGCGTTGATCGTCTGGGCGAAAGGTTCCATCCAGTCAGGTCTCGCTCCCGTCGGTGCCGGTGGCCGCCACGCTGACTCCATCATTTCGTAGGTCACCCTGCCAAAGAGCAGGGCGTCGGCCTGGCTGAGGTTCTCGGCCGCGTGACGATGCAAGTCTTCGTCCGGGGGGATTGCGCGGTGATCGCAGCACCCGTCCAATGTGATGTTGATGGAGTACCGAAGGGGTCGCATGTTGGAAGAATACCGCCGGCGAAACACGCCGCCGCGGGCACCTTCCCTCCACCCCGACCAGCTCGTGACGACTCAAAACTGCCGACGAGAAGCTCGACAACGTCGCCCGCAGGTGCACCACCCTCGAACCGGATCACCACATCCGCCGCACGCCACTAGTGTTTGCGCCGGGCTACCTGTTCCGCACGGCTCTCATGGGGGATGATGCCGGTGATCGGTCGACGAATGGTACCGATGGTGCTGACGCTGGGGCTCCTGATCGCATCCGTCGCGGTCGCACCTCCCCCGGCCGCGGCCCAAAGTGGTCCTGCCCACGCGGGCGGCCCACGGATCATCATCAATTCCGATCTGTCCCTGTGGTGGGATGACGCCACAGCGATCGGCATGGCCAATGTGCTCGCCCAGCGAGGACAGCTGCGGCTACTCGGCATCACCTCGGACATTCAGAACCCGTTGGCGGTGGCGGCCATGGACGCCATCGACACCGCCTACGGTCACCCCAATATCGCCCTGGGCGCCGTCGCCCATAGCGATGCCAACTCCGCACCCCACGGATACACCGACGATCTGGTCGCCAAACTTCCGCATTCGGTCCACTCCAGCGCCAACGTGCCCGGAGCCGTAGGCCTCCTCCGACGCCTCCTGGCCGGCCAGCCTGACCACAGCGTCACCATCGTCGCCATCGGGGCCTATACGAACCTCGCCGGACTGCTCCGATCGAAGGCCGACGGGCACAGCCGGCTCGGCGGGCGGGCGCTGATCCAGGCCAAGGTGAAGCGCCTGGTCATCGAAGATGGGCTCTTTCCGGGTGGCGCCCCGGCACTTACGAACCAGAAACTCGATCCCGCCTCGGCTCCACCTGTCGTCAACGGTACGAACTGGCCCACGCCGATCGCCTGGGTCGACGGCACAACGGGCATTCAGACCAGGGTCGGAGGGGCGCTGTGTTCGACCGTGCCCGCCAACAACCCGATGCGGATCGTGTACGAGTCGAGGTTCGGATGCGGGCCGCCCGGCGACGGCGACTGGGACGGTCCCACGTTGCTGTACGCCGTTGGAGGCAAGCAGGGCCTCTTCTCCGAATTGGGGAAGGGCGGCGCGGCATACATCAATTCCGGAGGCGGGCTCTCGTGGCGCACGGATCCGAGGCGTCCCCACGACCTCTTCGTCCATGTAGCGAACCAACAGGCCCTCAACAACCGGATCGACGCTCTGCTCGGTGCCCGGTAGCCAGAGGCAAGGAAGTCCGGTCGCCTGGATCGGGGCCGGCCAGAGGCAGTGGATCAGCGTTCCAGCAGCCGCATCTGATCCTCACTGTGATGGTCACCCGCCGGCACGGGAAGACCGTCGAGCCGCTCCATCTGCTCCGGGTTCAACACCAGTTTGTCGGCCGCCACGTTCTCGTCTACTCGTGACACCCGCTTCGTGCCGGGGATCGGGGCGATGAAGTCGCCCTTGGCGAGCACCCAGGCCAGGGCCACCTGGGCCGGAGTCGCCCCGACGTCGGCGGCGATCGTGGCGACCTCGTCGGCGAGACGCACGTTGTGCTGGAAGTTCTCGCCCATGAATCTTGGATTGCTCCTCCGCCAGTCGTCTTCGGCGAGATCGTCCACCGCGCGAATCTCACCGGTCAGGAAACCCCGACCGAGCGGCGAGTAGGGCACGAATCCGATGCCCAGTTCCTGAAGCACCGGGAGGACCTCCTCCTGCGGATCGCGGGTCCAGAGCGAAAACTCCGACTGAAGGGCGGTCACCGGGTGGACGGCATGGGCCCGGCGGATCGTGCCGACCCACGCCTCGGACAGCCCGATGTGGCGGACCTTCCCCTCGGCGACGAGTTCCGCGAGGGTTCCCACGGTGTCCTCAATCGGTGTGTCCGGATCCACACGATGTTGGTAGTACAAATCGATGTGTTCGGTGCCGAGACGCTCGAGCGAGCCTTCTACCGCCGTGCGCACGCTGGTGGGGCTGCTGTCAGGTCTTCCGGGAGCACGGCCACTGGCGAGATGAGCCCGAACTTGGTGGCGAGCACCATCTCGTCCCGGCGATCCTTGATGGCCCGTCCGACGAGCTCCTCATTAGTGAATGGTCCGTAGACCTCGGCGGTGTCGACCAGGGTGACACCCAGATCGAGCGCACGGTGGATGGTACGGATGGACTCGGCATCGTCTCGTTCGGCAGATCCGTATGCCGTCGACATGCCCATGCAGCCCAACCCGATCCGGCCGACTCCCAGGGTTCCCAAGGTGATGGTCTTCATGGTGGCTCCTCTTCTGTCTGAGCGATCGGTGAACGGCCCCTGAGGCATGGTCGACGGCATGCGGGCTCTGCGGGGAGGTCACCCCCCGATTGCGATACTCGTCGACCCGCGTTGCTCAGGTTGTTCTTTTCGCCCGAGTTGGACGCAGTCGCAGTCACCGTATGGTGTCCCGCAACTTCATGGTTGTCGAATTTCGGCCGACTGCGACGGACCACGGACTGCTCGCCCCCGCATCGACTCGCGCTGTTGGCTCTCGCAGTCACGCTGCCGCTGACCGCCAAGCGCATCGACGAGCCGAACCGGTGGGGCAGTTGACGGGCGCCTGTCCGCTCGCCCTCTCAGGCCCGACGCTCACTCACAGTGAGCAGGCGTGGTGAATGAGTGGCAATCCGTGCTTCAGCAGCACGTTCCCCCTTGTAATCGCATAGGCCAACCCGTAGATTGCGCGGGGGTTGGGAAGAGTTTTGCGGGGGCCGGGGCATACCGAAATGCGTCAGCCCATTCGCATTGTCGGAGTGGCAGGGGCGGCCTCAAAGGGTTGCACCACATGAACTTTGAGGAGACAGGCGGATGAAGGCGATCCCAAGGCCATTTGCTCGCTTGGCAAAGCTGGGCATTGCGGTGGCACTGACTTCAGCAGGACTCGTGGTTTCGGTCGCGGTCATCAATGTTGGTCCGGTGTCAGCCGCCGGCACGATAGTCCAGATTGCGCCTACCAAGGGCTCGGTGGCGTATGGCACTGCAGCCAGTGACCAGTTGCAGACAAGTGGCGGTATCGGCCACGTGACATTCGCCATCGACTCGGCGACAGTATGGGGAACCGTCTCATCGAGCGGTGCCGTCTCCGCTCCCGGAACGGCCACTCCGGGTACCTACTTCCTATTTGGCACTGACAGCGACACCGTCGGTGCCCAAGGCCAATGGAAGTACACCCTCACCGTAACCGGTGGTGCCGGACCGATCGCCCAGGCTGCGCCGACCTCGAGCTCGGTGACGACGAGTGGATCGTCCGCCTTCACCGACCAACTGAAGGCGACGGGCAACATCGGGCCCGTCACCTACGCCAAGACCGGCGGCGGAACGGGCCTCACCGTCTCGGCCAGCGGCAAGATCACCACGACCGGCAC
>PLZW01000021.1 GCA_003153575.1 Acidimicrobiaceae bacterium
TAGTACGAGAGGACCGGGACGGACGAAGCTCTCGTGTGTCAGTTGTCCTGCCAAGGGCACTGCTGATTAGCGACCTTCGGGTGGGATAAGCGCTGAAAGCATCTAAGCGCGAAGCTCGTTCCAAGATGAAATCTCCCACAGGGTTAACCTGGTAAGGCCCGTGGCCAGACGACCACGTTGATAGGCCGGAAGTGTACGTGCGGTAACGCATTCAGCTGACCGGTACTAATCGGCCGAGGGCTTGGGAACTTGCTCGTGCTCGCTATGGAACGCTCAGGGTGACCCGTTTGGGGTCACACCGGGCCTTGAGGTCGACCCATCGGGGTCTCGCACCTCGGCTCGGAGGGCGCACGATTTCCGGTGGCCATGGCGACAGAGATACACCCGTTCCCATTCCGAACACGGCAGTTAAGCCTGTCAGCGCCGATGGTACTTGGGGGGTAGCTCCCTGGGAGAGTAGGACGCCGCCGGGATTTCTCTGAAGAAGCCCTCCGCTCAGCGGGGGGCTTCTTCGCGTCCGAGGCAGTCACATTCCGAAGGTGCGCTGCGTCAATATGGTGTGACCACGATGGACGTGACAGATTTTGACGCCGAGCGGCCCCGGTTGACCGCAATCGCCATCCGGATACTCGGGTCGGAGGCCGATGCGGACGACGTGCTTCAGGAAGCCTGGCTGCGCTTCTCCCGCGCCGACGCCATCGATGACCTGCCCGCTTGGCTCACGACGGTCGTCACGCGGCTATGTCTGGACCAGCTACGCAGGCGGCGTACCAGGTCGGTGGTCGAAGCCGTGGTGCCCGACGACCATGCTCCGGTCGACCCTGCTGCCGACGCCCTGCTCGCCGAGCTGACGGGCGACGCCATGCAGGTCGTCCTCGATGTCCTGGCCCCAGCCGAGCGGGCTGCGTTCGTCCTGCACGATGTCTTCGGCTATCCATTTGACGACGTCAGCGCGATCATGGGGCGCTCGAGTACCGCCGTGCGCCAGTTGGCCAGTCGGGCGCGGCGCAAGGTGCAGGGCGTGCCGGAGCCGGCTGTGTCGCAGGCGGCACGCGTCGAGAACCGGCGAGTGGTCGACGCGTTCCTCACCGCTGCCCGCGGTGGGGAACTTGCCACCTTGTTGTCGCTGCTGGCGCCCGACGCCGTCATGCGGGCCGATCTGGTCGGACAATCGATGGGCGCGGAGACCGCGTACGAGGGGGCAGGCGCAGTGGCTGCTCGGTTCAACGGCACCCGGGGGGCGGTCCCAGTCACCATTGATGGTGAGCTCGGCGCCGCGTGGATCCAAGCCGGATCGCCCAAGGTGGCATTTGTCTTCCATCTCGGCGAGACGGGCCTGGTGCACGAGGTCGAGATGATCGCCGATCCAGACGTGCTGGCGACCATGGACATCGTCCGTATGCGGGCGAAGTCGAGAGATTGACGTGTGCGGATCACGTTGGCAATCGCAACGACAGACAGACACAGCGAAAGGAAGCGAGAATCATGAAGACCATGACGTGTGGGCAACTTGGTGGGCCGTGTGACGCTCCGCATCAAGGAACGACCGCCGACGAGGTCATCAAGGCGCAAGACCGTCATCTCAAAGAGATGGTCGCCAGCGGTGACACGACGCACGAAGGTGCCTTGAAGGAAATGAAGGGCCGGTGGAAGAAGCCCATCAAAGGTATGGGTTGGTATCGGCAAGCCAAGCGTGATTTTGCCGACCTTCCCGAAGGCTGAGGGCGTGAGCACCCCGCGAGTGCCCGGCGGGGCGGTGCACCAGCTTCCCGGAGATCTGCGTGAAGCGCTGACCACCAGTTCCACGGCCCTGGACGCCTGGAAGGACATCACACCTCTGGCCCGCAACGAGTTCATCTGCTGGGTCGAGGATGCAAAACAGGACATGACGCGAGAACGGCGCATTCGTCGGACCCTGGAAGAGCTGGATGAAGGCCAGCGTCGGCCCTGCTGCTGGCCAGGGTGCCAGCACCGGGAGCGCAACGGCGCATAGCCGACCGGGTGTCCCCAATGCCGGTTCGGTGGACTTGAAACGTGCCGTCGGGTACACCCGACTCATTGATCGCTAGCTTGTCCGACGCGAGCGGACTGCAGCTTGCCAATCGAAGGAGACGCCGGTGGAGTTTCTCACCACGATGACGACGCAAGTTCCTGAGGGGACCCTCGAGATCGAAGTTGGTTCGACAAAAGAGCGAGAGGCGGTGCGAGCGCGCGAGCTCGCTGCGCAAGGCCGCCTGCTGCGCCTTTGGAGACCTCCAGTGAGGCCGGGAGAGTGGCGGACACTCGGTCTGTGGAACGCCGAGGATGAGTCAGAGCTGCAGGAGCTTCTTGCCTCGATGCCCCTCCATGTGTGGATGACGGTCGAGGTGACGCCTCTCATGCCCCATCCCAACGACCCCGGAATCGCGACGACGTAGGAGTTCATTCGAGAAGCTGGGTCGTAACGATCTTTGCCCATGCGGGTCGGGACGCCGCTTTCAAGAAGTGCGGTCTAGGGAGCGGGCGCCTCGACGGGTCACTCCGGAACTACTACCGCCGAGACTGATGCTCGCTACCGCGCAGTTGGACGATCCCGCGCTCGACATCGGCCAGGTGATGGGAGGAATCGTGGAGCGCATGTTCCAGCAGGCCCCGAACATCTGACCGGTCCTCACCGATGGTGATGCCCCGCGTCCAACTGCGCGCATCGACGCCGTCGGCGAGGTCGGCTATGGCCGAGGCCTGGACGCCGAGCTCACGGCTCACGAGGATCGGATCAGCATCGCCGTATGTCGTAACTGCCGCCTCGATGAGTGCGTCGGCGTCGATCGCCGGAAAGGCGGGCTCGTCGACGGTCAGCGCCTGTTCGATCCCGAAGGCGTGGAGGGCCAGGATGTCACGGCTGTGTGCGGCGTATTCGATGGCGGACCACACTGCCGCCTCGGGGCGGGTCCGCAGTTCGTCGCCGGCCCAGACGAGGAGCGCGCTCCACTTCGGTCCGAGCGCCTGCAGCGCCTCGAGCAGGGCGGCGTCGTCGACATCGGCCCCATCGAACCCGCACTCCTCACATTCCTCATGGGCCACCGCTCCAGCTTGGCATCACCACACCGGGGACACGCCGCAGGCTGCGACCTTTGGGACGTGACCCGCCCGTCAGGTCAGGGTCAGTCAACGCGGGTCGGGACCGTCCGGGTTCCGGTGCTGCACGGCCCGGCAGTACCAGCCGTCGTCTTCGGCGGGCAGGATCGTGAAGCGGCTCACCGTGCGCTGCCGGCCCTGCTGGTCGCCGTACAGGAGGTCGATGGTGAAGGGCTGGCGCCCGGCGACGGTGGCGAGGAGGTCAGCGCGGATGGGATCGTCGAGGTCGCGGATGGCACCCTCGAAGTAGCCGGCGCCCCCGGCGGGGACGTACAGGTCGATGGTGAGGGTACGGATCCCGTCGGCATCGGCGAGGGGCACCTCGATGCCGACCCGGGTCGCATGGGGACGCCACCCGTGGAGCACTCCACCTTCTGAGGTGGGTCGCTGGTGAGCGAGGGCACGAGGAGGGGACGGATGTTGCTCAGCAGACCCTCCTCGGCGATCCGGGCCGAGCGGTTCGACGACCGGACGGCCGAGAACGTGGCCCCGGCCAGCACCAGGGTGCCGCCGGCGGTGGCGAAGGAGGCGATCGTCGACCAGTCGGCCATGGACCCGCACCCTACCGATCGCAGGTCCGACGGTGCGCCGTGAACCCGCGACCCGGGCACCCAGGAGCCGACCGGAACGATCCCCGCCCGCGAGATGGCGAACCCCTTGCCCGTGGCGATCGTGCATGTGAGGCCTGCGGTCGACGACGCGCAGGGGTCCTACACGGATGTTCCGAGGAGACCGTGCCCCCAGGGTCGGTCCAGACCGGGCCCGGGCGGGCAGGCGAACACGCCGCTGCCGGTGTGGTCCAGATAGGTGGCGAGGGCGTCCTGGGTGGCCAGGCGGCTCTGGATGCGGACGAACTGCTCGGACGGGTCCCGTTGGAAGCAGAGGAAGAACAGCCCGGCGTCGAGTTCGCCGGTGGTCGGATCCACGCCGTCCACGAAGCTGTAGCCGCGCCGCAGGATGGCGGCCCCGTGGTTGGTCGCCGGGGCGGCTGCCCGGATGTGGGCCGAGTCCGGGATGCGGGGGTTCCCGAATTCGTCGAGGGCCGAGAGGTCCACCGTGTCGCGTTCGTGGACATCACCCAGCGGGGCCCCGCTGGCCTTGGCCCGGCCGATGGTGCGCTCCTGGTCGCCGAGCGTGCTTCGGTCCCACGCCTCGAGGTGGACCCGGATGCGGCGGGCCACCAGATACGTCCCACCGTGCATCCAGGCCTGGTCGTCCGCGCCGTCGACCCAGACGAATCGGTCCATGGCTCCGGCGTCCGTCGGGACGAGGTTGTCGGTACCGTCCTTGAAGCCGAGCAGGTTGCGGGGGGTCGCCGAGTCGCCGCCGGCCGATGCCGTCCGGCCGAACCCGAACTGCAGGTAGCGCAGGGCCACGGCGCCGAGCCCCAAGCGGGCCAAGTTGTGGATGGCATGGAAGGCCACCTGGGCGTCGTCGGCACAGGCCTGGACGCACAGATCGCCCCCCGAGCGGGCCGGGTCGAGGGCGTCGCCCGGAAACGCGGGAAGGTCGGCCAGCGCCTTCGGGCGCCCCGCGCCCAGGCCGAAACGGCCGTCGAACAGCGACGGCCCGAACCCGACGGTCAGGGTCAGGCGGGCGGCTGGCAGATCGAGGGCCTCGCCGGTGTCGCCCGGCGGCGCGAACGGGCCCGTGCCGCCGGCGACGATCTGGCCCTGGGTCATCCGCTCGGCAGCCACGGTCCACGAAGCGAGCAGGGCGGCCAGTCCGCTGCGGTCGGTGCCCGTCACATCGAACGCGGCAAAGGCCATCCGGGCCTGTTCCGGGGTGGCGATTCCGCCCTGGTGGGCGCCGTAAAAGGGCTCGGTGGCGCCGGTGCCCGACGTCACGGGGTCCGCCCCGGCGATCCCGGAGCCTGCGGCGGCGACCAGTGCGGCCGTGGCCAGGCCCGAGCCGGCCAGCATCTGGCGACGCGAGATGGACCCGGGGCGTCGGGCGGTCACGTCGGTGCCCCGGCGGTGCCGTAGGGGGTGAGCTCGGCGGCCAACCGGGCCAACGAGGTGGCCGTGGCGTCGAGCTGGCGGGACACGGCCAACCGGGCGACGGGGGACACCGAGGTGTCGGGAGTGGTCGACGGGGGTCCGAGCGCGCCGACCGCGGCGACCAGGACGGCGAACTGCCCGGCCACATTCATGGTCGACGCCGGGTCGACCAGCTCCGCCAAGGGCTGGACATCCTGGAACGACCGCCGGGCCGAAAGCACGGTGGCCGCCACGTCGATGAGTCCGAGGTGGGACACGTGCTCCTGGCTCTGGGGCAGAGCCGTGTCGACGACCCAGTCGAGCTGGTCGATGGCGACCTGGCCGATGGCCTCGGGACCGAGTCGCTCCCGGGACAGCAGGAACTGGACGACGGGGGCCTGGCTGGCCAGGGCGGCCACGTCAGCGGACCACGGGCCCCCGATCCACAGGTCGCGCTCGACGGCGTGCAGTCCACCGAAGGACTGACCGGCCGGCACGTCGTTGTCGAGCTCGTCGAGGGTGGAGGCGTTGATCGAGTTGCCCGAATCGAGCGCCCGCAGGGCGTCGTACTCACCCTGGGCGGTCACCTCGTCGGCCCGGCCCGACGCCAGATCGCCCCGGGCGGCGTCGGCCTGCAACGCCGTGACCGAGGTGACGAACGAGGCGGCCGAGTCCTGGACCTGGACGGCGAACGTGTGGGTGGCGGTCTGGGCCAGGACGGTCGTCGGCGCCGAGGGGCCGCCGGCGTCGGAGCCGTAGCGGGAAGTGACCCCGGCCCCGGTCCTACTGGCTGGGGCTGACGTGGTTGACGTTGGCGAGGCGGACGCTCCCCCGCAGGCGCCGGTCACGAAGGCCAGGAGCGCCAGCGCGGCCACGGTGCCCGTCGGGCGGACCCGCCGGGAGCGGACAGAGGAGGATCGGGAGGTCATGGTGGTCTCACGTGGGGTCCGGGCGCCCGGTGCCGGGGCCAAGGGTAGGGGACGGTGGCCCGCCCGGGGCAGCGGGTCGGCGCCCGACCGATCGGGCGACAGCCGGGGCCACGGAACCGCAGGCGGCCCCAGGTAGAGTGGGGGCATGTCGCCGAGCACCCCCTCTGGTTCACCGCGCCCGCGCACGCCTGGTGGCGGGTCCCGTCCCGCCACGGGTGGCCGGAGCGGCGGCTCGGGTCGTCCCGTCGGTAAAGGGACGGGCTCGGGCAAGGGCAACGCCTCCACCGGCGGCCGGCCCGCCGGCAAGGGGTCGGGTTCCGGTTCCGGCACCGGTCGACCCTCCGGCTCCGGCTACAGCCGGCCCTCGTCTTCGGGTTCCAGCTCGTCCCGCCCGCCGAAGCGCGACGGAGCGTCGGGCGGGTACCAGGGCCCCCGATCCGCCGCTCCGTCGGGCACCCGGCCCACCGGCTCGACAGGTGGGCGCCCCGGCGGCCGACCGCCGGCCCGCCGCCGTGCCCCCGATGGGGGTGCGGACCGACCGGACGGACGGCCGGACCGCGGCCAGGTCGTGCGCAAGGGCTGGGGCAGCGTGGCGCGGCGGGGCGCGTCGACCGTCCGCGAAGGGACCGAGCACGGACCGGACCAGGACACGCCCGATGGTCGACGGCGGTCGAAGAAGCGGACCGACGAGTTCGTGCCCGAGCAGTTCGTGCGGGTGGACGACCGGTCGGGCCCCGCCGACGACCGGGTCCGCCCGCCGGCGCACCGGGCCGTGCGCGAGCCGGACGAACTGCCAGCCGACATCGCCCAGGAGCTCGCCACCGCCGCCGGCCCCGACTGGAACTTCCTACGGGCGCGGGTCAGCGAGCGGATGGCCGCCGGCATCGGGGCCTACGAGCGCGAGCGCTACCGGGACGCGGCCCGGATCCTGCGCACCGTGGTCGAGGCCGTGCCGAACGCCCCCTCGCCCCGCGAACTGCTGGGGCTGTGCCAGTACCACCAGGGCAACTGGAAGGCCGCCCTGCCCCACCTCGAGGCGTTCGGCGCCCTGACCGGCTCGGTGGACCAGCACCCGGTGCGGATGGACTGTCACCGGGCGCTCGGCCGCCCCAAGCGGGTGGAGGCCCTGTTCGAGGAGTTGCGCAAGGGGTCACCTGATCCCGAGGTGCTGTCCGAGGGCCGGCTGGTCCTGGCCGGCACACGGGCCGATCTGGGCGATCTCGAAGGGGCCGTGCGCCTGCTGGTCGACGCCGGGGCCGGACGACTGGTGCGCAACCCCGCTGAGCGACACCTCCGCCAGTGGTACGTGCTGGGCGACCTGACGGAGCGGTCAGGGGACCTGGCCAAGGCCCGCGACCTGTTCCTGCGGGTCCATGCGGCCGATCCCGACGCCTACGACGTGGCCGACCGGTTGGAGGCCCTGGGACCGCCCACCCGGGCCCGCCGGACGCCGAACAGGTCCCGCGGTGCCCGTTAGGCTCTGCGCCCATGAACCTCGAACAGCTGCTGGGTGACGACGCCGACTCCCTGCTCAACCACACCGCGACCGCCTTCCCGTCCGAGCGCCTGACCCTTCCCGGTCCCGGCGTGATCCACGACGTCTTCCGTGACTCGGACCGCTCGCCGACCGTGCTGCGGAACCTCGGCACCCTGTACAACACCGGGCGCCTGGCCGGTACCGGCTACGTCTCCATCCTGCCCGTCGACCAGGGCATCGAGCACTCGGCCGCCGCCAGCTTCGCCAAGTTCCCGGCCTACTTCGACCCGGCCCACCTCTGCGACCTGGCCATCGCCGCCGACTGCAACGCCATCGCCACCACCCTCGGGGGCCTGGGCATCGTCGCCCGGCGCTACGTCCACCGGATCCCGTTCATCGTCAAGTTGAACCACAACGACTTCCTCAACTACCCGAACACGTACGACCAGGTCCTGTTCGCGTCCGTCCAGCAGGCCGCCGATCTCGGCGCCGTGGGCGTGGGGGCGACCATCTACTTCGGGTCCGAGGGCGCCGACCGCCAGATCGTCGAGGTCTCCCGGGCCTTCGCCGAGGCCCACCGGCTCGGGATGTTCACCGTGCTGTGGTGCTACCTCCGCAATCCGGCGTTCAAGCAGGGCGACATCGATTACCACGTGTCGGCCGACCTGACCGGCCAGGCCAACCACCTCGGGGTCACCATCGAGGCCGACATCATCAAGCAGAAGCAGCCTGAGAACAACGGCGGCTACAACGCCCTGGCCTTCGGCAAGACCGACCCGCTGGTCTACAGCCAGCTAACCACCGACCACCCGATCGACCTGACCCGCTGGCAGGTCGTCAACTGCTACGCCGGCCGGATCCCTCTCATCAACTCCGGGGGCGAGTCCAAGGGGGCCGACGACCTGGCCCAGGCCGTGCGCACCGCCGTCATCAACAAGCGGGCCGGTGGCTCCGGGCTCATCGTGGGGCGCAAGGCCTTCCAACGGCCCACCGCCGACGGCGCCGCCCTCATCCATGCCATCCAGGACGTCTATCTCGACGACCAGGTGACGGTGGCCTGAGCTGACGGCCCCATGGCCCGGTCCCTGTGCCGACCGGCGGTAGTGTCGTAGGGGAGCCGCCGCCCGGTCGCGGCGCGGCCCGATGGCCGGAGCCCCACGGGGCCCGGTACACAGGAGCGGCGCCGGCGAGCCCGGCGCCCGAACGCGGTAGAGCAGTACGAAGAGGAGCAAGGTGTCCGACACCACCACCGAACCGAAATCCCCCCACCTGATCGACCGCGTCGTGATCCGGTTCGCCGGCGACTCCGGCGACGGCATGCAGCTGGCAGGCGACCGCTTCACCACCTCGTCGGCCCTCTTCGGCAACGACCTGGCCACCTTCCCCGACTTCCCGGCCGAGATCCGGGCCCCCGCCGGCACCCTGGCCGGCGTGTCCGCCTTCCAGGTCCACATCTCGGACCATGACATCTCCACGCCCGGCGACTCGCCGAATGTGCTGGTGGCCATGAATCCGGCCGCCCTGCGGGCCAACGTGGACGCTCTGCCCCAGGGCGCCACGATCATCGTCAACTCCGACGCCTTCGACGAGCGCAACCTGGCCAAAGCCGGCTACGAGGGCGACCCCCTGGGGGACGGCTCGCTGTCCGCCTTCACCGTGTACGAGGTCCCCATGACCTCGATCACCACCGAGTCGTCGAAGGAGCTCGGCGTCAAGCCCCGCGATGCGGAGCGCTCCAAGAACTTCTTTGCCCTGGGCCTCATCAGCTGGCTGTACACCCGCCCGGTCGAGCCCACGGTGCAGTGGATCACCGAGAAGTACGCCGGCAAGGAGCTGGTCCGCGAGGCCAACCTGCGGGCCTTCAAGGCCGGCTACCACTTCGGCGAGACGGCCGAGCTGTTCGAGTCGTCCTACGAGGTCAAGCCGGCCGTTCTCGAGCCCGGCGAGTACGCCAACATCACCGGTAACACCGCCGCCGCCTGGGGCCTGATCGGCGCATCGCTGCGGAGCACCCTGCCGCTGTTCCTCGGCACCTACCCGATCACCCCGGCCTCGGACATCCTCCATGAGCTGTCCAAGCACAAGCACTTCGGTGTGCGGACATTCCAGGCCGAGGACGAGATCTCCGGCATCGGCGCCGCCCTCGGGGCGGCCTTCGGCGGCGCCCTCGGCGTCACCACCACCTCGGGTCCGGGCATCGACCTCAAGTCGGAGATGATGGGACTGGCCATCAGCCTCGAGCTGCCCCTCCTGATCATCGATATCCAGCGCGGCGGGCCGTCCACCGGCCTGCCGACCAAGACCGAGCAGGCCGACCTCCTCCACGCCATGTACGGCCGCCACGGCGAGGCCCCGATGCCGATCATCGCCGCCAAGACGCCGTCCCACTGCTTCGACGCCGTGATCGAGGCCTGCCGGATCGCCGTCAAGTACCGGACCCCGGTACTGCTGCTGTCCGACGGTTACCTGGCCAACGGGACCGAGCCGTGGAAGCTGCCCGTGCTCGAGGACCTGCCCACCATCGACCCAGGCTTCGCCTCCGGCCCCAACCACGTCGAGGACGACGGCACCGAGGTGTTCTGGCCGTACCTGCGCGACGAGGACACGCTGGCCCGGCCGTGGGCGCCGCCCGGACTCGCCGGCCTCGAGCACCGCATCGGCGGCCTCGAGAAGTCCGATGGCGCGGGCAACGTCGCCTACGACGGGGCCAATCACGAGCGGATGACCCGACTGCGGGCGGCCAAGGTGGCCGGCATCGCCGCCGACATCCCGCTCACCGACGTCGACCACGAGGACGGCGCCGAGGTCCTGGTCATCGGCTGGGGCTCCACGTACGGGGCCATCGCCGCCGGCGTGCAGCGGACCCGGGCCCGGGCCCTCAAAGTGGACCAGGCCCACCTGGTCCACCTGAACCCGTTCCCGGCCGACCTGGGCGACGTGCTGAAGCGCTACAAGCGGGTGCTGGTGCCCGAAGTGAACCTCGGCCAGCTGAGCCGGCTCCTGCGGGCCGAGTACCTGGTCGACGCGTTGTCCCTCACCCAGGTGGGGGGCATCCCGTTCCGGGCCGCCGCCATGGAGACCGCCATCCTGCAACTGATCGACGAACTGGCCGCCGACGCCAAGATCGAGGCCGACGAAGAGGGGTCCGAACGATGACCGACCTGACCGACGCAGTGCCCGTCCCCTTGACGACCCGCAAGGACTGGTCCTCGGACCAGGAGGTGCGGTGGTGCCCCGGATGCGGCGACTACTCGATCCTGTCCGCCGTCCAGATGCTCATGCCCGAGCTCGGGGTGCGCCGGGAGTCCACCGTGTTCCTGTCGGGCATCGGTTGTGCGGCCCGCTTCCCGTACTACATGAACACCTACGGGATGCACACCATCCACGGCCGGGCGCCAGCCATCGCCACCGGCCTCGCCACCACACGGCCCGACCTCGACGTGTGGGTCGTCACCGGCGACGGTGACGCCCTGTCGATCGGCGGGAACCACCTGATCCACGCCCTGCGACGCAACGTGAACCTCACGATCCTGCTGTTCAACAACCAGATCTACGGACTGACCAAGGGCCAGTACTCGCCGACGTCGGAAATCGCCAAGGTCACCAAATCGACGCCCTTCGGCTCGCTTGAGCACCCGTTCAATCCGCTGAGCCTGGCCCTCGGGGCCGAGGCGGGATTCGTGGCCCGCACCCACGACATGGATCGCAAGCACATGATGGAGACCTTCCGTCGGGCCCATGCCCACAAAGGCGCGTCCTTCGTCGAGATCTACCAGAACTGCAATGTCTTCAACGACGGGGCGTTCGAGCAGATCACCGGGAAGGAGCACCGGGCCGACATGCTGATCCCCCTCGTCCACGGCGAGCCCATCCGGTTCGGTGCCGACGGCCAGTTCGGCGTGGTCATGGACCCCGACGGCTCGGTCGAGGTGGTGGAGGTGGCCGCCGTGGGCGAGGGCGCCCTGCTCGTCCACGACGAGCACAGGGAGAACCCGGGCCTGGCCTTCCAGTTGAGCAGGCTGTCGCGGGGCCCGTACGAGCCCACCCCGATCGGCGTCTTCCGCGACGTCGACCACGAGGAGTACGGCGAACAGATGACCGAGCAGATCGCCGCGGCCACCGAGCGACGCGGCCCCGGCGACTTCGCCGACCTGCTCCGGTCCGGTTCGTCCTGGACCGTCGGCTAGCGCCGCCGGCCACCGGGCTGCGGGAGTTCGTCGTGGCCACCCACGTGCTGCTGCTCCGGGGCATCAACGTCAGCGGCCGCAACCGCCTGCCCATGGCCGACCTGCGGGCCCTGGTGGCGGCGCTCGGATACGGCGACGTGACGACCTACCTGCAGAGCGGCAACCTGGTGTGCACCGGCGACGACCGGGCCGACGGGGTGGCCGCCGCCGTGGCTGCCGCGTTGTCGGACGAACTCGGACTGTCCGTGCCCGTGGTCGGCCGCACCGCGGCCGCGTGGGGCGCAGTGGTGGCCGACAATCCGCTGGCCCGGCTCGACGACGATCCCAAGAAGCTCCACGTGACCTTCCTCGAGGGCGTCCCCGATCCGCAGCGGGTGGCCGCGCTGACCGATGAGTCGGTGGCCTTCGCCCCGGAGCGCGTCGAGGTGGTGGGGGCCGAGGCCTTCCTCCACTGCCCCGGCGGCTACGGCGAGACCCGGCTGTCCAATACCTTCCTGGAGAAGCGGCTCGGACGGGTGGCCACCACCCGCAACTGGCGGACGGTGCTCGCCTTGGCCGAACTGGCCGGCGTCAGCGGCTGACGGCCGGCCGGGCGCCGCTCAGGTCGTCGACCCGGGGGCCGGTGCCGTCCCCTGGTAGGTGGCGTAGTCGCCGTCGCCGTCGAGCACCAGGCAGAATTGGTCGTCCGGACACGACACGCTGGTGCCGTCGCCCGCGTAGTCGACCGGCGTCGGGACCACCTTGGTGGGGGCCGACCACGTCCCGCCCGCCAGGTGGACGACGTTGCCGGCGGCGTCGGCGGCCACGCAGAACCCGGCGGTCGGGCACGAGAGCGCATCGAGCCGGCCGCCCGCGTCGATCACCGACGGCCGCGACCAGCCCGAGCCGGCGGTGCGGAACGACATCGTCGACCCGCGCACGGCCAGGCAGGTGGCGGGGGTCGGGCAGGAGATCGCCGAGTCTCCGGTGGTGCCGGCCGGCCACGGACCGGGGGAGGCCGACCAGGTGCTGCCGTTCCAGTCGAGGACGGTCCCGCCGACGAGGGCGGTGCACGTGGAGGCGTCGGCGCACGCCACCCCCACCCGTCCCTGCTGGTAGAGCTCGACCGTGGCCGACCCCGATCGGGCCGTCATGGCCTCGGGTGTCGACCATGTCGTGCCGGTCCGGGTGGCCACGTGCCCGGTGTTGTCCACATAGGCGCAGAACCGGCTGGACGGACACGCCACCGCGGCCGAGCGGGATCCCGCGTGCCCGGGCCCGGGGTCGGTGGGGTCGGCGGCGGCCCCGGGCACGACGGGCAGGCCCGCCGGTGGCGACCAGGTCGTCCCGTCGCCCGACGACGTGTGGCCCGACCCGTCGACGACCACGCACAGCGGCCCGCCGGTGCAGGCGATGCCGGGCACCTCGGGCGCGGTGGCCGCGCCGCTGGTCGGTGCCGGGAAGTAGACGGCGGGCGCTGCCCACGTCGCCCCGTCCCACGCCGCCACCACCCCGGGTCCGGTGGACATCGAGGCGTCCGCCTCGTTGGCTCCGCCGCCGGTGCCCAGACAGAAGACGTCCGAGATGCACGACACCGAGGTGAAGCCCCCGGCCGGCGGCAGGGTGGTCGACGGCGGCGACCAACCCGCCACCGGCACGACCGGGGTGGGCACGGTGGTCGGGACAGCTGACGGCAGCGTGGAGCTCGGGGAGGTCGTCGTGGTCGTCGTGGTCGACGGCGCCACCCGGCGGACGGCGCGGACGTCCTGCGTCGGTGCGCAGGCCGTCGTCACCAGGGCCACGGCTGCGAGGACCACCGCGACCCGGGCCGCCGTGGCGGCCGCACCGTGCCCGACCCGTCGCGCTTGTGCCACCTGCCCTCCGAGTGGGATCGCCTGGTTCCGACCCGTCAGGCTAGTGGTGCCCGGGGGGCGCGCCCGGGTCGGGCCCGGTCAGGTCGGGGCACCGTCGGAGTCGAGTGCGCGGAACACCATGCCGGTGCGGGGTTTGGGATGGAAGAAGGTGCTCTTCGGTGGCATGCGCCGCCGGGCGTGGGCCCAAGCGTCGATCTGGGCCACGGGGACCGGCGGGAGGAGGACGGCGGCCTGGGCCTCCTCGGAGCCCACGGCGGCCACGGCGTCCTGCCAACTGTTGGCGAAGGCGAGCTCGTGGTCGGGGAGCTCGGCGATCACCAGCGCCACCATCGACGAGACCAGGTCGGAGCCGGCCGCCTCGGCCGTGCCGTCCCGCGGGGTCAGCAGCCAGCACCCCGACGGGGTGACAAGAGCCAGGGCCGAGGACTCGCCGAGGGCGGTCGTCGTCCGGTCGGTGCAGTCGCCCGCCCGGGCCACGGCGAACCAGGAGTCGAAGGCGTCGACGAGGTCGAGTCCGTCCGGTAGGCCGGACAGGAGGCGGTGGATGGGACCGACCGACAGCGTGTCCTCGGCCAGTTCGACAACCAGCGCCAGCACGCCGTCGGCCCCCGGGGTGCCGGCGCCTGCGCCGGCCAGGTAGGTGGCGGCGGTGGCCAACCGGTGGTGTCCGTCGGCCACCACCACCGGGGCGGAGCCCACGATGGCCGAGACCTGGGCCATGGCGGCAGGGTCGTCGAGGATCCACAGCTCGTGGCGCACGCCGTCGTCGTCGACGGCCGCAGCCGTCGGGGTGCTATCGGTGGACAGGCACGCGGTGAGCCCGGGGGCCAGCGAGAGCCCCCAGATGGGCGAGAGGTTGGCCCTGGTCGCGGCCAGCAGCTCGAGGCGGTCGCTCTTCGCTTTGGGCAGGGTCTCCTCGTGGGGCAGGATCTCGGCCGCACTGGCCTCCTCCAGGCCGAGGGCACCGAGCACGCCGATGGTGACCGAGCCATCGGTGTCCGTCATCCGGTAGGTGTAGAAGACGGGCTCGGGATCACGGACCAGGACGCCGTTGGACCGCCACTCGGCGATGCGGGCGGCGGCGGCGGCATACCGGTCGGCCCCGCGGCGCGGTTCGGGCTCGGGCAACTCGACCAGGATGGCATTGGCGCTGTGGCGGGCGGCCAGCGCGCCACGCTCCACGGGACCCACCACGTCGTAGGGCGGAGCCACGACCTTGGCGAGCTCCACCCGGGCCGGGTCGTAGCGGAGACCGGCGAACGGTGCGAAGCGTGGCATGGGCACTGACTAGCACACCTCGCCCTCCGGCTCCCGGGACGGCATCGGAGTCCCGGTGGGGGAGGCTTCAGGCGAGCGACGCGATCAGGGTGGCCAGCGCCACCGCCCCGGCCGGGTTCAGGTGCACCTGGTCGAACGTGAACCACTCGGGGTGCGCGGTGGCGAGGGTGTTCCAGTCGGCCAGGACGGCCACGCCCGGGTGCCGGGCCACCCCGTCGGCCAGCACGGCGTTGTCGGGGGCGGCCCAGGGCCTGGGCACGCACACGTTGACGAAGACCACCCGGGACACCCCGGAGGCCGCCTGCACCATGGCGTCCACCTCACCCGGGCTGATCGGACCGTTGGTGCCCAGCTCCACCACGAGGACCTTGCCGAGGGTCCCCGCCGCCCGGTCGGCCTGGACGACACCGATGCCGGCGTCGAACTGGCGGCTGACCAGGCCGTCGACCGCGATCCCGGGCACGTCGGTCGCCAACTCCGGCTGGGCGTCGAGGAGGACGGAGTCGCCGACCGCCGTCACCGGTCCGGTCACCGGGGCGACCACCGGGGCGACCACCGGGGCGAGAGGTGCGGTCGAAGTCGTGGTCGGGAGCGCCCCTGGGGTCGTGGACGGGGCCACCGGTGCCGTCGTTGCCGTCGGGGAGGACGGGAGGGTGCCCGGGCCGGTCAGGGGCCCCGATCCGGCGCGGGCCGCACTCCGGCTGTCGGCGACGCCCAGCCCCACCAGGGCGACCAGCACCAGGAGCAACGCCACTCCGATGGCCCGGTCGACCCGGTTGATCCCCGACACGACCCCAGTCTCGTCCACCGGGCGGGCCGGCGGACGGCAGGTCGCCACCGTGGCGTCCGATGTCCCGGGACGGCCGGAGGTACTCGTAGACTCAGGCCCGTGGACGGCGTCGACGATGGTCTGGTGGCGACGGCGAGGTCGGGTGCCGATGCACCTGCATCGGCCGGGGACGACGCCGGACTCGACCGGATCTGGACGGTGCCCAATGTGGTGACGTTCGTCCGCCTGGCGTGCATCCCGCTCTATGTGTGGCTGCTGTTCGGCGCCCGGAACCAGACGGCGGCGGCCGTACTGCTGGCCGCCCTCGGGGCCACCGACTGGATCGACGGCTACGTGGCCCGACGGTTCCACCAGGTCTCGACCCTGGGGAAGGTGCTCGACCCGGTCGCCGACCGGTTGCTGGTGGTGACGGCGGTGGTGACGATCATGATCCACGGGGCGGTGCCGGTGTGGTTCGGCGTGGCCACCTTGGCCCGCGAGGTCGTGGTGTCCGGTGCCGTCCTGCTCCTGGCCTCGCTCGGGGCCGCACGGATCGACGTGTTGTGGGTGGGCAAGGCCGGCACCTTCGCCCTGATGTGCGCCTACCCGCTCTTCCTGGTGAGCGACGGTCCGTCCGGCTGGCAGCAGGTGATCAGGGTGGCGGCGTGGATCATCGGTCTGATCGGCCTGGGGCTGGCCTGGGTGGCCGCCGCCTCCTACGTGCCGGTGGCCCGCAAGGCATTGGCCGACGGGCGCCGCCACGACCCAGCACAGACGACGAGGGGATGACCAGATGCAGGCTGTGACCGGACACGAGGCGACGGGCCGATGAAGGCCGTGATCATGGCCGGTGGCGAGGGGACGAGGCTGCGCCCGCTCACCTCCAACCAGCCCAAGCCCATGCTCCCGATGGCCAACATCCCGATGATGGAGCACGTGGTGAACCTGCTGCGGAACCACGGGTTCGAGGACATCGTGGTGACCGTGGCCTTCATGGCGAACGCCATCCGCACCTATTTCGGCGACGGCTCCGAGTTCGGGGTGCGCATGGTGTACGCCACCGAGTCGACCCCGCTCGGCACCGCCGGTTCGGTCCGCAACGCCAAGGACGAGCTCGACGAGCGCTTCCTCGTCATTTCCGGCGACGTCCTGACCGACATCGACCTGGGCGAGGTGGTGGCGTTCCACGACCGCCACGGGGGGCTCGCCACCCTGGCCCTCAAGGCGGTGGAGAATCCGCTCGAGTTCGGCATCGTCATCACCAACGAGGACGGGTCGATCGAGCGCTTCCTGGAGAAGCCGACGTGGGGCCAGGTCTTCAGCGACACCATCAACACCGGGATCTACGTGCTCGAACCGGAGATCTTCGACTTCATTGCTGAAGGGCAGGCGGTCGACTTCTCCGGCGAGTCGTTCCCGGCCGCCCTGGCCGCCGGCAAGGGGCTCTACGGGTACGTGGCCGACGCCTACTGGGAGGACGTCGGGACGCTCGAGGCCTACGTGAGCTCCCACCAGGACATCCTGGACGGCAAGGTGCGCGTCGACATCCAGGGCTTCCCGCTGCGGCCCGGCGTCTGGGTGGGCAAGGGGGCGGAGATCGACCCCAGCGTCGAACTCGTCGGCCCGGCCGTCATCGGTGACAACTGCGTGGTCGGGCCGGGGGCCCGGCTCGGGGCCTACTGCACCCTCGGGCGCAACGTCCGCATCGGCGACAATTCGGTGGTGGAGCGGTCGGTGGTCCACGACAACACCTACCTGGGCGCCGGGGTCCGGGTGGAGGGCAGCGTCCTCGGGCGGGGATCCGATCTGCGCCAGGGGGTGCGCTGCGAGGAGGGTGTGGTGCTCGGGGACGAGTGCTTCGTGGGTGCCCACGCCGAGATCAGGGCCGGGGTGAAGATCTACCCGTTCAAGACGGTGGAGGCCGGAGCCATCGTCAACTCCTCCATCGTGTGGGAGTCGCGGGGTGCCCGGTCGCTGTTCGGGCGGGACGGCGTGCGGGGACTGGCCAATGTGGACATCAGTCCCGAACTGGCCGTCCGCCTGTCCATGGCCTGGGCCTCCACGCTGGAGAAGGGGGCGACGGTCACCAGCTCGCGCGACACCAGCCGGGCGGCACGGGTCCTCAAGCGGGCGATCGGGGTCGGCTGCAACGCGGCCGGGGTCAACGTCGACGACCTCGAGGCGGCGACCGTCCCGGTCACCCGGTTCCAGGTGACGTCGTCCACGAGCTCTGCCGGAGTGACCGTGCGGCTCGACCCTGAAGATCCCCAGTCGGTGGTACTGCGCTTCTTCGACAAGGACGGCATCGACGTCGACGAGACGACCCAGCGCAAGATCGAACGCCTCTACCACCGCGAGGACTTCCGCCGGGTGCTGGCCCGGGAGATCGGCGACCTCGGCTTTCCGCCGCGCACCCTCGAGCACTACACCCAGGCGCTCATCGACTCGGTCGACCTCTCGTCGGCCCGGGCCGCCGGGCTCAAGCTGGTCCTCGACTACTCCTTCGGGACGGCCAGCTTCGTCATGCCCAACCTGCTGGCCAAGCTCGAGGCCGAGGTCCTGGTGGTGAACCCCTACGCCAACACGGCCAACGTCCTGGCCTTCGACCGTCCGGCTGCTGCGGCCCGGGTGTCGGAGCTGGTCCGAGCCTCCGGTGCCCACCTCGGGGCCGTTCTCGACCCCGGCGGCGAGTTCGTGGACATCGTCGACGACCTCGGCCACACCTTGAGCCACGACGAGGCGCTCCTGGTGCTGGTCACCCTGGTCACCGAAGCGGTACCCGGGGCCCGGATCGCCCTGCCGGTGGCGGCGAGCGGCGCGGCCGAGAGGATCTGCCGCGAGGCCGGCGCCGAGATCGTGTGGACGAAGCTGTCGGCCTCCGACCTGATGGACGTGGCCCGGTCGGAGAAGGTCACCCTGGCCGCCAGCCAGTCCGGAGGGTTCATCTTCCCGGCCTTCCTTCCCGCCTTCGACGGGGCGGCGACCCTGGTCAACCTCATCGCCCTGCTCACGTCCACCGGCCGGAAGCTGTCGGACGTGGTGGCGGCCATGCCCCCGGTCCGCATCGCCCACCAGTCCGTCCATACCCCGTGGGACCAGAAGGGCATGCTGATGCGCACGCTGGTCGAGCGGTCCCAGGAGCGCGAACTCGTCCTCGTCGACGGGGTGAAGGTCATCGAGGACGATGGGTGGGCGTTGGTCCTGCCCGACCCCGAGGAGCCGTTGACCCACGTATGGGCCGAGGCCCCGAGCGCGGCCCAGGCCGAGGCGCGCGTCCAGGAGTACGCCACGCGACTCGAGCAACTGCTGCACTGACGCGGCGGCGTCGGACACCTGTTGCGGACAGGCGCCCCGGGCGCCCGTCAGGTAGGGTCCGGAGCCATGAACGTGCCCGAGGATCTGCGCTATTCGAGTGACCACGAGTGGGCCCGAACGGCTGATGGCCGCATCCGCGTCGGGATCACCGACTATGCGCAGGACGCCCTCGGCGACGTCGTCTTCGTGGACCTGCCGACCCCGGGCACGACCGTCGAGCCCGGCGGCATGATCGGCGAAGTGGAGTCGACCAAGTCGGTCTCGGAAATCTATGCACCCGTGGCCGGCGAAGTGGTGGCCGTCAACGCCTCCCTGGCCGACGCCCCCGAGCAGCTCAACGCCGATCCCTACGGCGAGGGCTGGATCTGCGAGATCGTCCCGAGCGACCCGTCCGCGGTGGACGCACTGCTCGACGCGGCCGGCTACCGGCAGCTCACGGAAGGTTGAGTCCCGCCGCCGGGGCACTGCTCGGGAGCGGATCGATGGGAGCGGCTACGTTGGATCAAGTGTTCTGTCACCGTTGCGGCCACCGCAATCCCGAGGGCGTGAACTTCTGCTCGTCGTGCGGCACCTCGCTGGTGACATCGACCCCGGACACGTCGGTGTCGGTCAGTCCGGTGGACGAACCGAGCGACGACGGTGCGGCCGTCGGCCGGATCGAACTGCCCCGTGGCGTGGGACTCCTGGTCGTCCGACGCGGGAACGACGAGGGCGCGCGGTTCCCGCTCGAAAAGGGTGAGACCACCGTGGGCCGCCACCCGGACAGCGACGTGTTCCTCGACGACATCACCGTGTCGCGCCGGCACGCCGTCTTCGTGACCGAGGGGCTGGTCACCACGGTGCGCGATGCCGGCTCGCTGAACGGCACCTACGTCAACCGGGTGCGCATCGACGAGGCCGTGCTGGCCAGTGGCGACGAAGTGCAGATCGGCAAGTTCAAGCTCGCCTACCTGCGAGGGGCCGGCGAGTGAGCTCCCGCTCCTACCTGTCGATCGGTGACGTGCTCACCCTCCTCCGCCAGGAATTCCCCGATGTGACCATCTCCAAGATCCGGTTCCTGGAGAGCCAGGGTCTGGTCAACCCCGAGCGGACCCCGTCGGGCTACCGCAAGTTCTACGACGCCGATGTCGAGCGCCTGCGCTGGATCCTTCGCCAGCNNTCCTGCCGCTCAAGGTGATCAAGGACCGACTCGACGAGGACGGTGCCACCGACGCCGGTCGCACCCCGGCGTCGGCCGCAGCCGTGGACGACGGACAGCACGACGCGTCCGCCCCGCCCGTCGCCGACGACGCCACTGTCCTGGTGGGACACGGCACGGCGGCGACCGACCACGCCGTCGCATCCGGCTCCGGGCTTCCCGGCCTCGGGTCGCCAGCACGCCGCCGGGCCCCGGCCCGCATAGGTGCCGCCGCGGCGTCGAANNCCGGACGCGCCCGCCGCGTCGACAACCCCTCCGGTCGAGCGGGCCCACCGGGCCAGCTTGGCCACGCCGGCGACGCAGGATCCGCCGGCCGCGCACGCCGCCGACACGTCGGGCACCCATGGTGTGGCGAACGGCTCCGCTACGTCCGGGCGGTCCGGACCTGCCGCGGCATCAGCGCCGTCCGCGTCGCGGGCGGCCCCGGCGCACGCGCCAGCCGCGGCGGCTG
>PLZW01000043.1 GCA_003153575.1 Acidimicrobiaceae bacterium
CGACGTGATCAACTCAGTTATGTCGGAACCCCTTAGTGGGCGAGGGGGGACTTGAACCCCCACATCCTTTCGGACACAGGAACCTGAATCCTGCGCGTCTGCCAATTCCGCCACTCGCCCGAGCGACCGGTAGAGGCTACCTGAAGAATTCGACCCCCGGAATTACGATTTCGGACGTGTCCGGGGCTGCCATCGGCCTGACGGGCGAAGGCAGCGGACCGGGCGCACCGGAGGCCGCAGTGGGGGTCGGGCGGGCCCTCAATCGGGCGGAAGTGTCAGAACCCGCCCACACCAGGTGGCAGGACCCCTGCCCCGTACCCCCTACCAGGGGGTAGACACCGGTAGGCTGACGCCGACATGGGACTGCAGAAGTTCGAAGGGCGCCTCGAGCGCATGGTCGACGGCACCCTCTCCAAGGCCTTCCGGGGCGAGCTCCATCCTGTGGAGATCGGCCGACGGTTGACCCGGGAGATGGACCTCAAGCGACGCCTGGGCGTCCATGGCCTCATCGCGCCCAATGCCTTCGTGGTACACCTCTCGGCCTCGGACTTCGACCGCTTCGAGAGTTTTCTGGACGCCCTGGTGCGCGAGCTCGAGGAGGCCGCCCGCGAGCACGCCCGGACCGAGGAGTACGTCTTCGTCGGGCCCGTGACCGTCTCGGTGGTGGAGGACCCACGCCAACGACGGGGTCGCTTCGCCGTGGTATCCGACGTCCACGAGGGTCCCGCCGGCCTGTCCGCCGCCTCCGTCGTACTCGCCGACAACATGCGGGTGGTCCTGGGTCCCGAGCCGATCACCATCGGTCGGCTGCCCGAGAGCACCATCGTGATCAACGATCCCAACGCCAGCCGGCGGCACGCGGAGATCCGCCGCTCCGGGAACGACGTGATGGTCGTCGACCTCAATTCGACCAACGGCACCCGGGTCAACGGGGCCACTATCCGGGAACGGGTCCTTTCCGATGGCGACCAGATCGTGATCGGTACCACCGTGCTCCGGTTCGAGACGTCGTGAGTCCCGGCACCCGACCTTGACCCGGCTTCTCGTAGCTGCCGCCACCGCCCCCATCGACAACACCCCGGTGCTCCGCGCCCTCGAGTTCGGCGTCATCCTGTTGCTGTGGCTCTTCTTCATGTGGGTGGTCCGGGCCGTGTGGGTGGAGGTGCGGCCCCTCAAGCGCAAGCGCCGCCGCCGCAAGGACGGCGATCCCGTCGTCGACGGCAAGCGCCGCCGCTCCCTCCGGCTCCATGTGATCCGCCCCGACGACCAGGCCGGCCGCGCCTACGACGTGGGCGAGGAGGTCACCGTGGGGCGGGCGCCGGGCTGCGGTGTTCCCATTGACTACGACTCCTATGCCTCCAACCTCCATGCCCGGCTCTTCCGCCTCGACGGCAACCTGTGGGTCGAGGACCTGGGGTCCACCAACGGTTCCTGGGTGAATACCGCGCGGATCGAGGAGCGGACCAAGCTGGAGAAAGGCGACCTTCTCCAGGTCGGCGGCACCGTGTTCGAGGTCGGTCGCTGAGATGACTCTCCTCCGCTCCGGATCGGCGACCGACACCGGGCTCGTCCGCTCGGTCAACCAGGACCTGGCGGTCGAGACCGGCACGCTGTTCGCCGTGGCCGACGGCATGGGAGGCCACGCCGGGGGGGAGGTGGCGGCCCGTCTGGCCGTCGACACACTGACCGTCGCGTTCGGGCGGAAGCCCACCGGGGCCGGACTGTCCGAAGCGGTGACCGAGGCCAACCGGGTGGTGTTCGAGCACAGCCTCGACAACCCGGACCTGCGGGGGATGGGCACCACCATGACCGCCGCGGCTCTGGTCAACGAAGACGGCCGGGACGTGATCGCCCTGGTCAACGTGGGTGACTCACGCTCCTACCGCTTCCACGACGGCCAACTCGTCCAGGTCACCGTCGACCACAGCCTGGCTGAGGAGATGGTCCGGTCGGGCGAGATCAGCGAGTCCGAGGCGGCCGTCCACCCCCACCGCCACATCCTGACCCGGGCCCTCGGCGTCTCGGAGGACGTGGTCGTCGACCTGTGGCGCATCCAGGCGTCCCGGGGCGACCGGTTCCTGCTGTGCAGCGACGGCCTGACCAACGAGCTCGAGCTACCGCAGATCGGCGAGGTACTGGCCACCGTGCCAGATCCGCAGGTGGCGGCCGACCTACTAGTACGGGCGGCCCGCACTCACGGGGGCAGCGACAACATCACCGTGGTCGTCGTCGATGTCGTGGTCGGCGAGGACGACGAGCCGGAGGTACCCGCCGTCGCCGCCGTCGCCCCGGACTTCTCGAGCCCCGCCGACGACGCCTCCTCCACTGGGGTGGTGGCTGAGCCCGGGTCGGCGCCCCGCGAGGACGTCTCGGTGCTGCCCGGCCCAGAGGCACTGAAGCCGAAGTTCCGTGACCGGTGGCGCGCCCGTCGTAGAGCCCGTCGGACTGCACGCGGGCGCCGTGTGATCACCGTGCGGACCGTGCTGTTCACCGTGCTCCTGGCGGCCATCGTCTATGCCGCCTTCTACGCCGTGCGTTGGTACGACACCAACGCCTACTACGTGCAGGTCAGCAACAACGAGCTGATGATCTACCACGGGCGGATCGGCGGCGGGGTGCTCTACAAGCCGGTCGAAGTGGAGCGCACCGGGGTGACCGTCGCCGACGTTCCGGCCTACACCGTGTCCCAGCTGATCACGGGAGTCCAGGAGGACTCGTTGAAGGCGGCTCAGACATATGTGGCCAATCTGGTGGCCACGCAGAAAGCGGCCAACTGCACACAGAACCCGACGGCCCCGGGGTGCACGCCGGCGACCACGGTGCCGTTCGGTTCCACCGCCACGACGACGACCTCGACAGGAGCCCCCTGATGGAACGACGGATCCGCTGGCTGGGCATCGCCATGGTGGTCTGCTTCGTCGCCCTGTTCGTGCAGCTCAACAACATCCAGATCGTGAAGGCCCACACCCTGGCGACCTCTTCCAGCAACCCGCGGGTGCTGGCGCTCCAGCGGAACGACCCGAGGGGCGACATCCTGTCGGCCGACGGGATCGTCCTGGCCAGCTCCGTCCCGAGTACGAGCGGCTACTACAAGTACCAGCGGGTCTACAACCCGTACACCTCGCCGATCTTCTCGCAGATCGTGGGTTTCGACTCGATCATCTACGGCAAGTCCGGAATCGAGGCGGAGTACGACAGCTATCTCCAGTCCCACACCCAGCCGGCCAAGTCCTTGCGCGACCTGCTCCGGAGCCGGACCACCACGGGCAACGTCACCTTGACCATCTCGTCGTCCCTGCAGTTGGTGACGGCCAGGGCCATCGACGCCACCGACGTCAACAACAGGGCCCCGGAGGCCGCGGCCGTGGTGATCAACGTCAAGACCGGCGCCGTCGAGGCCATGTACGGCAATCCGACCTACGACCCCGCGCCCCTGGCCTCACCCAATATCACCACGGAGAAGTACGCCTGGGCGGTGCTCAACCAACACCCGGCATCGAGCCCCCTCGTCTCGCGTGCCTTCCAACGGGGCTTCCTGCCCGGTTCGACGTTCAAGACGGTCACCTCCGCCGCCGTCTACGACCACCAGCCCGCATTGGCCAAGCTCGACGTCCCGGTGGCCCAGTGCATCCCCCTCCCGCAGTCGGACAAGCAGCTCTGTAACTACAAGGGCAGCGCGGCGGCGCCGGAGTCCTGCGGCGGGGTCCTCACCGTCACCCTGCCCGCCTCGTGCGACACCGCGTTCGCCACCCTGGGCATGGACCTCGGCGGTCCGGCGCTGACGGCGGAGGCCCAGTCGTTCGGCTTCAACCAGAACATCCCGATCGACCTGCCGGGGGCCGGCGTCTCGAAGTTCCCGACCGGCAGCGCCATCAACTTCAACAAGCCCACCCAGGCGTACTCGGCCTTCGGCCAGCAGGACGTGGTGGCCACGGCCCTCCAGATGGGCCTGGTGGCGGCCGGCATCGCCAACCGGGGGGTCATCATGACCCCCCACGTGATGCGCGACATCCACGACACGGCCGGCAACCTGTTGACCACCTACCAGCCCAAGCCTTGGATCACCGCCACCAACCCGCTGACTGCCGCTGCGGTGACGTCGCTGATGCAGGCGGTGGTGAGCAACGGCACGGCCACCCAGGTCGGCTTCCCAGCCCTGTGGAACGTGGCGGCCAAGACAGGGACGGCCGAGACGGTGAGCGTCAGCGGGCAGGCGCTCACCAACGACTGGATGATCGCCTTCGCCCCCGCCAACGACCCACGGGTGGCGGTGGCCGTGGCGATTCCCAACCAACCCGCCAGCGGCACCGGCGCCGAGGTGGCCGGCCCGCCGATGAAGACCATCCTCGGCGCGGCCCTGGCGGCCACCCCATGAGCCGGTCGACGGAGCCGCGGACCGCGCACCGAGCAGCACCATCCAGAACACCGGAACCGAGCGATAGCAGGCATAGGCTTTGACCCACATGGATCCCAACCAGTCGCCGCGCGTCTTTTCCGAGCGCTACGAACTCAACCACCTGATCGCACGCGGCGGCATGGCCGAGGTCTACCGCGCCCACGATCGCCTGCTCGATCGCCCGGTGGCGCTCAAGGTCCTCTTTCCGGAACTGTCGATCGACCGGTCCTTCGTCGAGCGGTTCCGCCGCGAGGCCCAGAACGCCGCCAACCTGTCCCATCCGAACATCGTGCCGGTGTTCGACTGGGGCGAGGACACCGGGACCTACTTCATCGTCATGGAGTACATCGACGGCCGGCCCCTGTCCTCCATCCTCAAGTCGGCCGGCCCGCTCTCGGCCGAGCGGACCGCTGACATCGCCTCCCACGTGGCCGCCGCCCTGGGTTACGCCCACAAGCACGGCGTCGTCCACCGGGACGTGAAGCCCGGCAACGTGCTGATCACCGACGACGGACAGGTCAAGGTGACCGACTTCGGGATCGCCCGGGCCGTCAACACCGAGGAGAGCCTCACCCAGACGGGTGCGGTCATGGGAACGGCAACCTACTTCTCACCCGAACAGGCCGAGGGCCTCGGGGTCGATTCGCGGAGCGACATCTACTCCCTCGGCGTCGTCCTCTTCGAAATGGTCACCGGTCGGCCACCCTTCCTCGGCGAGTCGCCGGTAGCCGTCGCCTCCAAGCACGTGCGGGACAACCCACCGGCACCCAGGGAGCTCAACCCGCAGATCCCGCCGACCTTCGAGGCGATCATCCTGAAGGCGATGGCCAAGAACCCGGCCCACCGTTACGCCACCGCCGAGGAGCTGCGCGCCGACCTGCTGCGCTTCAACGAGGGCCGGAGCGTCCTGGCCATGGAGGACACCACGGCGATGATCGGCGTGGCCGGAGCCACGGCCGTCACCGCCGTCGGGGCCATGGACCTCACTCGTTCGGTCGATTCGGTCGGCGGATCCGGGTCCGACGGCGGATCCGGGTCCGACGGCGAGGCGCCCGACGAGTCCGGCACCAACCGGACCCGCAACTATGCCATCGCCCTGGTCTTGCTCCTGCTGCTGCTGGCGGTGGCGGGCTTCTTCCTCGGCCGCAACCTCGGATACTTCGGCGGCGACGCCTCGTTCAACATGCCCAACGTCGTCGGCCAGCAGGCCCAGGTGGCGACGGCCACCCTGCGCGCCGACGGCCTCAACGTCACCCAGGCCCAGCAGGTCTCGAGTGCAACCCCGGGCACGGTCATCTCCACGAACCCGGGCGCCAGCGCACTGGTGAAAAAAGGTGACACGGTGATCATCAAAGTGGCCGAGGTGCCTCCGCCGATCCAGGTGGTGGTGCCCGAGGGCCTGGTCAACACGACGCAGGAGGCCGCCACGGCGATCCTCCAGAGCGCAGGACTGACGGCCACCGTCGTCAACCGGGTGAGTTCGGCGCAGAAGGGGACGGTGCTGAGCACGAACCCGACGTCGGGTACCAAGGTCAACCAAGGCTCTGCGGTGGCCTTGACTGTGTCCTCGGGCCCGGCCAACGCCATCGTGCCTTCCCTGGTCGGCCTGACACAGACGGTCGCCGGGCAGACCCTGGCCAACGCTGGTCTGGTGCCGGGCAACGTCACCAGTGTCGCCTCGTCCCAGTATGCGCCAGGCATCGTGGTGGCCTCGAACCCCGGCACAGGGGCCAGCGTGACGCCGGGCTCTCCGGTCGACATCGCAGTGTCCTCCGGACCGCCCCCCACCACCACCACCTCCACGTCGTCGTCGACCACCACGTCGACATCCTCGACCACCACCACGACCAAACCGGCGCATCGGAAATGAGCCGAAGCGCCCGCCCGGGACGTCGGGCGACTATCAGCTGACGCGTGCGGCCAGGAAGTTGCTCAGGAGGGACGGGCCCTCAGGGGTGAGCAGCGACTCGGGGTGGAACTGGACACCCTCGACGGCCAGCGACCGGTGGCGCAGTCCCATGATCACCCCGTCGGAGGTGCGCGCCGTCACCTCGAGCTCTTCGGGCACGGTCGACGGTTCCACCACCAGTGAGTGGTAGCGGGTGGCGGTAAAGGGGTCGGGCAGGCCGGCGAAGACGCCCCGGCCGTCGTGGTGGATGGCTGAGGTCTTGCCGTGCATGAGGGTGGGCGCCTGGACCACGTCGCCCCCGAAGGCCTGGCCGATGGCCTGGTGGCCGAGGCAGACCCCGAGGATGGGGATCTCCCCGGCCAGTTCGGCGATGACCGCCAGCGACACACCGGCGTCTTCGGGGCGACCGGGCCCGGGGGAGATGAGGATCAGGTCGGGTGCCGCCTCCCGAATGGCGGCCACGTCGATGGTGTCGTTGCGGTGGACGACGGGGTCGGCCCCCAGTTCGCCCAGCTCCTGGACAAGGTTGTAGACGAACGAGTCGTAGTTGTCGATGACCAGCACGCGGGTCGCCATGGGGTCCCGATCGTACCGGGCGCCACGGGATGGGCGGGCCGGGCCCGCGGGCCGCCCGGCACTGGCTATCCTTCGCCCATGGCATCCACGGCCAAGCAGGGACCGGGCAAGGTCCAGAAGAAGGGCGGACGGGTGACCCCGTCGTCCAAGGGCGGCTCGTCCCCGTCCGGCTCGGTCCAGAACAGCCGCTATACGCCTCCGATCGACCGCAGCGCGAAGTCCAGCCCCCGCTGGCACGGGTTCCTGATCATTGGCATGTTCCTCCTCGGCGTGCTGATCGTGATCCTCAACTACGCCGGCGTGCTGCCCGGCGGCGTCAACAACATCTGGTTGGTCGGCGCCATCGGGTCGATCTTCGTCGGGCTGCTGCTCGCCACCCGATACCACTGACCCGCACGACGAAGCACCGGGCTCCGCCCGGAACGTCGAGGACCGGCCCCGAGGGCCGGTGCTCCGTCGTCCGCACATCGGACCGCGGTCGGATCCGGTGGGGATCCGACCGGGTGTCGGTCAGCCCAGGCGCTCGATGATGGTGGCGTTGGCCATGCCGCCGCCCTCGCACATGGTGAGCAGGCCGTAGCGGCCGTCGATCCGCTCGAGCTCGTTGAGCAGGGTGGCCATGAGCTTGGCGCCCGACGCCCCGAGCGGGTGCCCGAGGGCGATGGCCCCTCCGTTCACGTTCACCTTGTCCATGTCTGCGTCGAGGTCCTTGGCCCAGGCCAGCGGCACCGAGGCGAACGCCTCGTTGATCTCGATCACGTCGATGTCGTCGAGCGTGAGCCCACCCCGCTCCAAGGCCATCCGCGTGGCGGGAATGGGCCCGGTCAGCATGGTGATGGGGTCACTGCCGGCCACGGCGAACGAATGGAACCGGGCCCGAGGGGTGAGGCCGAGCGACGAGGCCTTGGCCTCGCTCATGACCAGGACGCCGGAGGCGCCGTCGGTGATCTGGGACGAGTTGCCGGCTGTCACCTTGCCGTTCTCAGGGCGGAACGCCGGCTTCAGGTTGGCCAGTGACTCGACCGAGGAGTCGGGTCGGATGCCCTCGTCGGCCGCCATCAGCTCGTCGGTCTCGTTCCGCTCGTCGTCCTTGACGGCCACCGGGATGATCTCCCGCTCGAAGCGGCCCTCGGCTGTGGCCTGGGCAGCGCGCTGATGGGACCGGACTGAGAACTCGTCGAGGTCCTCGCGGCTGAGGCCCCACTGCTCGGCGATGAGCTCGGCGCCCTCGCCCTGGCCGACCAGGCCACCGCGCTCGGTGTAGCGGCTCATGGCGCGCGGCCCGAAGGGGAAGCCCAACTCCCGGACGACCGAGGAGCCCATGGGGGTGCGGGACATGACCTCGACACCGCCGCCGATGACCACGTCGTAGGCACCGGCGATGACGCCCTGGGCACCGAAGTGGAGGGCCTGCTGGCTCGAACCGCACTGGCGGTCGATGGTGGTGGCGGGCACCGACTCGGGGAAGCCGGCGGCCAGCACCGCGCTGCGGCCGACGTTGAGGGACTGCTCGCCTACCTGCATCACACAGCCCATGATCACGTCGTCGACCAGGCCGGGGTCGAGGTCGTTGCGCTCCACCAGGGCCTTCAGAGTCTCGGAGGCGAGATCGGCGGCGTGCCAGTTGCGGAGCTTGCCGTTGCGCTTGCCCCCGGGGGTACGTACGGCGTCGATGATGACGGCTTCAGCCATGGTGTGTCTCCTTCTGAGGTCCGGCGGAAGGATCCTGCCGGCCGTGCTCGGTGGTTGTCCGGTGCGGGACCAGGCCCCGCATGGCGCCCACGATGGTCGCCGTTGCGCCCAGACTACCGGGCGCCGTCGAACGCAGCCACACGGGTAGCCGCCCCCGGTCGGGGTGGTTCCACCCCGGAATGACCCATCCCGGCACTACGGTCACTGCCATGACAGGTCGGATCAAGGACATGGACCGCTGGCTGGGCAACGGGGGGATGGAGCTCATCGGCACCGTCGGCGGGTCGTTCGACGACTACGGGGTGGACGGCGAGGACCTGGGCTGGGTGTCGGGCGCCTTCGTGCCGACTCCGTCCGCCTGCAACCCGCACGGCATCGTGCAGGCCGGTGTCCACGGCCTCATCCTGGACGCGGCCATGAACTTCGCCATCAACGCCGCCCTGCCGGGCAAGTCGCGGACCCGGGCCACCTTGGAGATGAAGATCGAGACCATGCGGCCGGCCCTGGACGGCGGCACGTACGGACTGCGGGGCACGGTGGTCCGCATGGCCCGCCAGGTCGCCTACGCCGAAGCCGGCGTCACCGATGTCGACGGGCAGCTGGTCAGCCGTTCCACCGGCACGTTCCTGTTGCACCGGCCCGACGAAGCACCTACGGACATCTGACCGCGGGCCGATGACGGCCCGTCTCGCGGCGCACCGGGTGCCGCCCCAGACCACGCCGGCGTCGCGCCGGCCGACGCGGGAGCACCGTGCGCCGACCGAGCCCCTCCACTGCTCCACATTGTCGCCCGACAACCCTGGAGGACCTGTGTACCGTCTGCGGTGGGGCGGTCCACGGGCGCCCACCGGTCTGCTTCTGCTGCCGACTGGTGGCCCGCCAGCTCGGACTCCCGCTGGTGCCACTGGTCGTCCTCGGTGAGTACCGGGTGGGGGATGCCGACCACCGGCGCCTCCGGGGGTACAAGGACGCACCCACCGCGGCGGCGCGGGAACGCTTCGGGAGCGAGCTGGTCGACGACCTGACGGGCTGGCTGGCTGCGAACGGCCGGAACCTGGCCGGCCGGTTGGGTGCGTGGTCGGTGGTGACCACCGTGCCGTCCACCCGTCGGCCCGGGCCGGCTCCGGTGGAAGGACTGGTCGACGGGGTGCCGCATCTGGCCGAGCGGCACCTCCGCCTCCTCGGGCGGGGAGGCGGTGTCATCGACCACCTGGTGGCGGCGCGGGACGGGTTCGTCCCGCTGGAGGGCATCGACCGGCGCGGCCTCGAAGGCCTGCCCGTCCTCATCGTGGACGACAGCGTCACCACAGGCGCCCGGGCCCAGTCGGCGGCGGCCGCCCTTCGACTGTCCGGCGCCCGGGTGGTGGGGATCCTGGCCCTCGGCCGGGCGCTGGCCCCCATCGGCGACCGATAGTTGCTAACTGATGGCTAGCAACTGCGTGATGGTGATATAGTTGCTTGTTACAAGCACCTAGATGGCGGGGAGCAGGCGACTGCCCCCGACCGTCTGGGTGCCTGGATCCCCACGACGACCACCGGAAGCCCGATGACAACACCGACCACGGAGGCCGCCGCCCCGCCGATCGACCAGCCTCCGACCCGGGTGTCGATCGGCCTGGAGCGCTCGCTGACTCAGGTGGCCCAAGTCATCTTCCGGCTCGAGATACCCCACGACGCGTTGCCCGACGGTGCACCGATCAGCCGGACCGGCTACTGGCTCCTGGTCCGGGTCTCGGAGCAGGGCTCCACCCGACTGTCGGACCTGGCCGAGCGGATCGAGCTCGACACGTCGACGATCAGCCGTCAGATCCGCGACCTGGTGGCCGCCGGGCTGATCGCACGGACGCCGGACCCGGCCGACGGACGGGCCGCGTTCTTGAGCGTGACCGAACAGGGGGCGGCGGTCGTGGAGGCGGTCTCCGAGTCCCGCCGACGCGTGCTGGCCCAGGCGATCGCCGGGTGGACGGACGAGGAGCGCAATGCCCTGGCCAGCGGGCTCCTCCGCCTGGGGTCCGGTCTCCAGTGCGTGCGCGACGGTCATGCGCTGGAGCCGTCCGCCACCGACGCCCACGAGGGGCAGCGATGACCATCGACACCGCACCAAAGGGCGACGCGGGAGACATGCGGGACGCGGAGCCGGTCAACGACGCCGTCACGGAAGCAGCCGCCGCCTCGCCGGACGGCGGCGGCCCGGTGGTGGCCCTGACCCACCGCCAGATCATGATCGTCTTCAGCGGGCTCATGCTCGGGATGTTCCTGGCCGCCCTGGACCAGACCATCGTCGGCACCGCCCTGCCCACCATTGTCAACAGCCTCCACGGACTCAACCACATGAGCTGGGTGGTGACCGCCTACCTGTTGACGTCGACCATCTCCACACCGCTGTACGGCAAGTTGTCCGACCAATTCGGTCGCAAGGGCATCTTCCAGTTCGCCATCGTGGTGTTCCTGATCGGCTCGATCCTGGCCGGCATGAGCCAGAACATGGCGCAGCTGATCGCCTTCCGCGGCGTCCAGGGACTCGGTGCCGGCGGGCTGATGGCCATGGCCATGACCATCATCGCCGACGTGGTCGCGCCGCGTGAGCGCGGTCGGTACCAGGGGTACTTCGGCGCCACCTTCGCCCTGTCCTCGATCGCCGGACCGTTGCTCGGTGGCCTGTTCACCGAGCACCTGTCGTGGCGCTGGATCTTCTACATCAACGTCCCGATCGGCATCGTGGCCCTGGTGGTCACGTCGGCCGTGCTCAAGCTGCCCTTCCGGCGCCTGTCACACCGCATCGACTTCCTCGGCGCCGGCCTCATGATGGTCGGTGTCACCGCCGCACTGCTGGTGACGGTGTGGGGCGGGACCCAGTACGCCTGGGGCTCCCCGGTCATCCTCGCCATGGGCCTGGTGTCGGCGACCTTCATCGCCGCCTTCGTCGTGTGGGAGCACTACGCGGCCGAGCCCATTCTCCCTCCGTCCCTCTTCCGGATCGGGGTGTTCCGGACATCGTCCACCGTCACCTTCCTGCTGTCGATGGTCATGTTCGGGGCCATCATCTACCTGCCCCTCTACCTACAGCTGGTCGATGGGGTCTCGCCGACGGTGTCCGGCCTGCTGATGGTCCCGCTCATGCTCGGGATGCTGACCACCTCCATCGGATCCGGGCAGATCGTGACCCGCACCGGGATCTACAAGCCCATGCCCATCATCGGTTCGTTCCTGGTCGTCATCGGGATGTGGCTGCTCTCCCACCTGGGCCTCCACACGTCACACCTGACCATGAGCGTCTACGTCCTGGTCCTGGGCGCCGGCATGGGGATGGTCATGCAGATCATGGTCCTGGCCACCCAGAATGCACTGCCTGGAGATTCCATCGGGACGGGCACGGCGGCCGTCACCTTCTTCCGCTCGCTGGGCGGTGCCTTCGGGACGTCGCTGTTCGGCGCCATCTTCATCGCCGGGTTGAGCCACTGGATCCCGGCCCTGGTGCCCGGGGCGGCGGCCGCCAACATCCACGTCAACGGCAACTTCGCCATGAGCCCGGCCGACCTGCACGCGTTCCCGCCGCACGTCCAGCACGGGATCCTCGACGCGTTCGTGCGGTCGCTGCACTCCGTGTTCCTGATCGGCGTGCCCATCGCCGCCGTCATGCTGGTGGCGACCCTCTTCCTCAAGCAGCTGCCCCTGCGGTCGACCTCCGGCCTGGAGCGGCCGAGCGAGGATCTGGCGATGTCGATGGGCGAGGTCGGATCGGCGGACGCCGAGATCGACAGGACCGTCGGCGAGCCGGGCGTGTCGATCGGTTCGGCGGGAGCGGTCCGACCCGACTAGACCGGGGTGCATGGACCTCCGGATCTTCACCGAGCCCCAGCAGGGCGCCTCCTACGATGACCTCCTGGCCGTGGCCCAGGCGGCCGAACGCCTCGGCTTCAGCGCCTTCTTCCGCAGCGACCACTACCTCGCCATGGGGTCGTCGGACGGGCTACCCGGCCCGACCGACGCCTGGATCACCCTGGCCGGGATCGCCAGCGAGACGTCCACCATCCGCCTCGGGACGCTGATGACGGCGGCGACCTTCCGGCTGCCCGGTCCGCTGGCCATCGCCGTCGCCCAGGTCGACGCCATGAGCGGTGGTCGGGTCGAGCTCGGAATCGGCGCGGCCTGGTATGACGCCGAGCACACGGCCTACGGCATCCCCTTCCCTCCCCTGGGGGAGCGCTTCGAACGCCTGGAGGAGCAGCTCGCCGTGGTCACCGGCCTGTGGGGGACGCCCGATGGCGCCACCTTCTCCTTCCCGGGTACCCACTTCACGTTGGTGGACAGCCCGGCCCTGCCGAAGCCGGTGCAGCGGCCAGGACCCCCCGTGATCATCGGCGGTTCGGGACCGGTGCGCACCCCCGGCTGGCTGCCATCTACGCGGCCGAGTTCAACCTGGGCTTCATCACGCCCGAGGACTCGGCCCACCAGTACGACGTGGTCCGCGACGCCTGCCGCGCCATTGACCGCGACCCGGGCACCCTGGTGCTCTCCGCCGCCCAGACGGTGTGCTGCGGGACGACGGAGTCCGACATCGCCCGCCGGGCGGCCGCCATCGGACGCGGGGTGGACGAGCTCAAGGTCAACGGACTGTGCGGCACGCCCGAGGAGGTGGTCGACAAGCTCGGCCGGTTCGCCTCGATCGGCGTATCACGGGCCTACTTCCAGGTCCTCGACCTGGTCGACTTCGACCACCCTGGCCCTGTTGGCTGAAGAGGTCCTCCCCCGGGTGGCCGGCCTGTAGTCCCGACCCGTCAGTCTCCGGTCCGTGGCAGGCCCCACCGCTCGGCCACCAGGGTCAGCGAACGGGCCCGGGTGGCGAGATCGTGGGCCCGGGTCGACAGCATCAGCTCGTCCGCCCCGGTGCGCTCGACCAGCGCCGCCAGTGCGGTGTGGACGGTGTCCGGATCGCCGACGGCGTGGTCGGCGGTCACCGCCTCGACCAGAGCGCGCTCCTCGGCCGTGTACGGGTAGGCGGCGGCCTCCTCGGGGCTGACCACCGGTGCCGGCCTGCCCCTGCGGAGCTGCAGGACGGTGAGGCGCGACGGCCCGGCCAGGTAGTCGGCCTCCTCCTCGGTGTCGGCGCACAGCACCGAGGCCGCCACCATCACGCGGGGTCCGTCCGACAGCCCGGTGGGTCGGAAGTTGGCCCGGTAGAGGGCGACGGCTTCGTCGACCAGGGCCGGGGCGAAGTGGAAGGCGAAGCTGAACGGCAGGCCGAGCATCCCGGCCAGCTGGGCGCTGAACGTGGACGAGCCGAGCAGCCACACCTGGGGGAGGTAGCCGCGGCCGGGCATCGGCGCCGGCGTGGTCGCCGGTCCGTCGTCGACCAGGTACCGGATCAGCTCCACCACGTCCTCGGGGAAGTGTTCGGCGCCCAGGTCGGCACTGCGCCGCAGGGCCCGCGCCGTGGCGGGGTCGGTGCCGGGCGCCCTCCCGAGCCCGAGGTCGATGCGCCCGCGGTGGAGGGCCTCGAGGGTGGCGAACTGCTCGGCCACGACCAGAGGGGCGTGGTTGGGCAGCATCACCCCGCCGGCCCCCACCCGCAATGTGGTGGTGGCATCGGCCAGATGGCCGACGAGCACGGCGGGTGCCGAGCTGGCCACGGCCGGCATGCCGTGATGCTCGGCCACCCACAGCCGGTGGTAGCCGAGGGACTCGACGATGCCGGCCAGCCGGGTGGTGTCGGCCAGGGCGTCGGCGGCGGTGGCGCCCTTGGCCACCGTGGCCAGGTCGAGCACGGACAGGGCGGTCATGGTGTGGTCAACGCCTGGCGGGGACGGAACCTTCCTTCGTGGGATCGCCCGGGGTACGACGGGCGGCGCGGTTGATTCAAACCGCGGTGACGATCCCCTCGATCTTTTCGAGCGTGGCCGTCATGCTCTGGGCGGTGTGGGTGCTCACCGGTCCGAGCCGGAGCATCGCCCGCTGGTGGTCCTGGCTGATGTCCCAGCTTTCGCGCACCAGCGTCCCGCCCTCGACCGGCTCGAGCTCGTAGCGCCAGATTCGGCCGCCCGAAAACTTGCCGACGAAGCCGGGCGGCCGGCTCTGCCAGGCGATGCGGCGGTCCTCCTCGTACTCGATGACGGTGCTGACCATCGAGTAGCCGATCCCCAGCTTCATCGACATGCCGAAGGTGGCCCCCAGGCTGAGTTTCTCCGGTGCGCCCGCCTTCACCTGGCGAACGGTGCCCGACCCGTCGATCTCGGGATGCCGAGCCGCGTCGGCCACCAGGGCGAAGATGGCCGCCGGACCCGCCGGGATGCACCGCTCCACCGAAACGACATTGCCCTCCATGAGGTCCACCTCCCGATCGTCTGCCGCCCGGACCGGAGCCTAGGCCCTGGTTACGGGTGGGACACCCGGATGGCATCATCATGGCGTGCCGACGACCCCCTTGCCCGACGCCGTCGCCGAGCTCGCCGGGATCGACCCGGTCCTGGCCACGCTGGTCGAACGTCACGGCCACCCGCCGGCCCGTCGACGGGTGCCGACGGGCCGGCGCTTCGACCAACTGGCCGCCAACATCGTCTACCAGCAGTTGGCCGGCAAGGCCGCAGCCTCGATCCACGGCCGCGTGGTGGAGACACTGGGCGGCGAGGTGACGGCGGAGGGGATCCTGGCCACCCCCGTAGCGGTGCTCCGGGCCTGCGGGTTGAGCGGCTCGAAGACGGCGTCACTGTTCGATCTGGCCGACAAGGTCGCGTCGGGCGAGGTGGCGCTCGACCGCATCGGGCGCCTGTCCGACGAGGAGGTGGTGGCCCACCTGACGGTGGTCCGGGGCATCGGGCCGTGGACGGCCCAGATGTTCCTCATGAGCACGCTCAACCGGCTCGACGTGTGGCCCGTCGGCGATTACGGGGTGCGGGCTGGCTTCGCCAAGGCCTGGTCGCTCGACGCCATTCCCGACCCGAATGAGCTGCAGGGCATGGGCGAGCCGTTCCGGCCCTATCGCAGCCTGGTCGCCTGGTACTGCTGGCGCGTCGTCGACGAGAAGTAGGCCGGCTCCGGCAACCGCGGTGTCGCAATTCCGCTAGTCCGGAACGGTTCCATCGGTCAGACTGGCCGGGTGCACGACGACCCCGACCGCTGCTACCTCGCCGTGCAGTCGCGCGACCCCCGGTTCGACGGGTGGTTCGTGACGGCGGTCACCACCACCGGGATCTACTGCCGCCCGAGCTGCCCGGCCCGCACCCCCAACCGCTGCAACGTCCGGTTCCTGGCCACGGCGGCCGCTGCCCAGCGGGCCGGCTTCCGGGCCTGCAAGCGGTGCCGGCCCGACGCCACGCCCGGGTCGCCGGCGTGGGACGTCCGCGCCGACGTCGTGGGCCGGGCCATGCGCCTCATCGCCGACGGGACGATCGACCGGTCGGGCGTGCCGGGACTGGCCGCTGAGCTCGGCTACAGCGTGCGCCAGCTCGAGCGTCTGCTGCTCGCCGAGGTGGGGGCTGGGCCGGTGGCACTGGCCAGGGCCCAGCGGGCCCAGACGGCCCGGGTGCTGATCGAGACGACCGCGCTGCCCATATCGGACGTGGCCTTCGGTGCCGGCTTCTCCAGCATCCGCCAGTTCAACGACACCATCCGGGCCGTGTTCGGTGTCCCACCCTCCGAGCTGCGGGCGCGCCGGGCCGGTGGCGGGCCTACGGGCGACGGGTCGCCCGGTGCGTTGGTCGTCCGCCTCCCGTTCCGGCGGCCCCTCTGTCCGGACAACCTGTTCGGACACCTCGCCGCCACCGCCGTCCCCGGTATCGAGGAGGTGGTGGGCGCCACCTACCGGCGCACGCTCCGGCTCGCCCACGGTCCGGGCATCGTGGCCCTCACGCCCACGCCGGACCACATCACGTGCCGGGTCGACCTGGCCGACGTCGCCGACCTCACCACCGCCATCGCCCGGTGCCGGCGCCTCCTGGACCTCGACGCCGATCCCGAGGCCGTCGACCGGGTGCTGGGGGACGACCCGGACCTGGCGCCCCTGGTGGCGGCCTGCCCGGGCCGTCGGGTGCCCCGGACAGTCGACGGGTCGGAGCTGGCGGTCCGTGCGGTCCTCGGCCAACAGGTCTCGACGGCGGCGGCGCGGACGTCGGCTGCCGCCCTGGTGGTCCGGCACGGGCAACCGGTCGCCGACCCCGCCGGCTCCCTCACCCACCTCTTTCCGTCCCCTGAGCAGTTGGTCGGGGCCGAGCCGGCGTTGGCCGGCGGCCGGGGCCGGACGGTCGCCGTCCTGGTCGATGCGCTGGTCTCCGGCCACCTGGACCTCGGGCCCGGGAGCGACCGCGCCGAAGCCCGCCGCGTCCTCGCCGCCTTGCCCGGCTTCGGCGCGTGGACGGTGGAACTGGTGGCCATGCGGGCCCTCGGCGACCCCGACGCCTTCCCCGGAGGCGACCTCGGCGTGCGCCGCGCAGCCGCCGGCCTCGGCCTGCCCACGACACCGGCCGGCCTGCACAGCCGATCCGAGCGGTGGCGTCCATGGCGGGCCTACGCCGTCCAGTACCTCTGGTCTACCGCCGACCATCCCATCAACACCTGGCCACCGACGGCCGGTCCGACCGCCCCACGACATCCACGAGCCACGAAGGAGCCCGTCCATGCCTGACACCCTCGATCCCATCACCCAGGTCACCACGGTCGACAGCCCGATCGGGCCGCTGACCCTGATGGCCCGTGACGGGCAGCTGACCCACCTGGTCATGGAGGACCAGGCCCACGCCGTGACGCCTCCACCGGGCAGCCAGCGGGACGACGATGTCTTCGCCAAGGTGGCCATACAGCTCGACGAGTACTTCGCCGGTGAGCGCCGCGACTTCGACGTGGCGATGACGCTCGAGGGGACCGACTTCCAACGCCGGGTGTGGGCACAGCTGTGCGCCATCCCCTACGGCGAGACCATCAGCTACGGCGAGCTGGCCCGTCGGGTCGGCAACCCGAACGCCGCCCGGGCGGTCGGCCTGGCCAACGGGCGCAACCCGGTGGCCGTCATCGTGCCGTGCCACCGGGTGATCGCCGCCGACGGCACACTCGGCGGCTACGGCGGCGGCATGGCCCGCAAGGTCCACCTGCTCGATCTGGAGCGGGCCCACCGGAGCTGAGGTCCCGCCCGGGGGAGGTGCGGGCCACCGTAGGGTTGGCCCGGTGCAGGAGTCACCCGACAACGGAAGCGGCGGCGCCCCCGGCACCGTCGCGGTCATCATCATCGACCACGGCTCGCGCCGGGCCTCGGCCAACGCGTCCCTCGAGGAGTTCGTTCGGAGCTCGGCCCATGCGCTGCCCTATCCGATCGTCGAGCCGGCCCACATGGAGCTGGCCGAGCCGTCCCTGGCCTCGGCGTTCGACCGCTGCGTGGCCGCCGGAGCCTCCACCGTGGCCATCGCCCCCTACTTCCTCGGGCCGGGCAGCCACTGGGACCGCGACATCCCCGCCCTGGCCGCCGCCGCCAGCGCCCGGCACCCCGGTGTCCGTTGGTTAGTCGCCGCGCCGCTCGGACCCGATCGCGCCCTGGCCGAGATCATCGCCACGCGGGTCGCCCACTGCCTCGACCACGTGGCGGGTCGGGCCGCCGAGTGCCCCACCTGTGCGGGCTCCGGTCGGTGCACCCTCCGTTGACGGCCGGCGCCCGAGGGGCCGCCCCGTAGGCGGCGGTTCCGTCCGCTACTTGGAGCAGCGGTCGCCGAGCCAGGGTTGCTGGCCGTCGAGGGCGAAGAGGGCCACGGCCACGGTGTCCTGCTCGGGCTTGGTCGCCTGGTTCGGATGCACACCGACCAGGAGGCCGAGCCCGGCGGCCGCTGCCGCCGAGTTCCACGTGGACTGGCTGAACTGGAACGCCCCCATGTAGAGCCCATTGGGGGACACGATGCCGTAGTTCCCGCCCGACTCGGCCTGGACCACGCAGGCCAGGAACGGGTTGAGGGCCGGGTCCGGCAGATTGGCGTAGGGGTTGGCGTTGGTCGGTCCGACGGGCACCGCGGTCGGGGGAGCCGCAGTCGGTCCGGACGTCGCCGGGATGGTGGCCGGGGTGACAGTCCGGGTGGTCGAGACCTTCGGGGCCCTCGCTACGGCCGCCGCCGCCGCCCGGGCCTGGGCTGTCTGCTGGGCCGCCACCGCACTGGCCAGCTGGCCGGTCAGCTGGGTCTGCTGCGCCTGGAGAGCGGCGGCCGCCGACGCCACCTGGCCGAGGTCGGCGGCCTGGCGGGCCTGGTCGGCACGGTCCTGGCTCTGGCGCGCCTGCAGCGCGGCCTGCTGGGTCTGGAGGGCGTGCTGGGCGGTGTGCAACCGGTCCATCTCGGCCGTGATACCGGCCACGGCCAGGCCGGCGTACTCGCTGGCCGCCTGGGCACTGGCCGTCCCGCCGCTGAACAGCGCGGTGTCCGTACTCGAGGAGTTCGCCCCCGAATCGATGTAGGAGAGGACCGCCTGGTTCTGGACGATCCGCAGGTGCTGGGCGATCGCCTGCTGGTCGGCGGCCAGTTCCTGGGTGATCTGGGCGATGGCCTGGCCGTCGGCCGCCACCTGGGCCGACGCCACCGAAGTCTGCTGGCGGGCGGCGTCCACCTCGAGCTGCTCCAGGACCAGCCGCTGCGACACGGCGGCGGCCTGGGACTGGAGGTCGGTGACGGTGTCGGCCCCGGCTGGGCGCAGCGCTGCCCCGAACGGGAGGGCGGTGATGAGGACGAGCACGGGAAGACCGAGGGCCCGGAGGACTCGACGGGCCGGCCCCGCTACGTCTGGCCCCGTCGTCGGGGTCGAACAGGCGCGACACACAAGACTGGAAATTTTACCGGCCCGGCCGTGGGGCCGACAAGCCGGTGCAGAAGCCCTGGTCAGAGTGCCGCAGCCGGACCAGGACCGGTTGGTCGTGGAACGTGACCTTCGGCCCTGCACGTCGGTCCCGCGTTGCCGTAGGTTCGTCTCGGAGACACCGGAGGAGGGCCGATGGGACCCGACGACGACCCGTTCATGCGCAATACCGATGCGTTGACCTGGAGCATGGAACACGATCCGGGACTGCGCTCGACGATCGTCAGCGTGACCTGGATGGACGCCCGGCCGGACTTCGAGGTGCTGTCCGCCCGACTCGACACGGTCACGCGGTTGGTCCCCCGATTCCGCCAGCGTCCGGTCCGCCCGCCCGGATTCTTCACCACCCCGCGCTGGGTCGACTGCGACCTCGACATCACGCTCCACCTCCGTCGGATGGTGGCCCCGGCTCCTGCCACGGCCCAGACGGTGCTCGACTTCGCCCGCATCGAGGCCATGACCGAGTTCGAACCCACCCGTCCGCTGTGGGCGGGCACCCTCATCGAGGGAGTGGAAGGTGACCGGTGCGCCCTGGTGTTGAAGCTCCACCACTCGCTGACCGACGGTGTGGGAGGGGTCCAGCTGGCCATGCTGCTGTTCGAGACGACGCCCGACCCGGCTCCCGTCGGCCGGGTCCCGGCACCCGAACCGGGGCCGGAGCCCTCCGGAACGGACCTGACCCGAGAAGCGGTGGCCTGTGGGGCCCGCCGACTGGCCTCGACGGCCCGTGACGGCCTCGACCACCTGGTGCCTCTGGTCGACACCGTGGCCCACCATCCGTTGCGAACGGCGTTCGACGTGGCCGCCACGGTCAGTTCACTGGGCCGCTTCGTGATGCCGGTGGCGGAGACCTTGTCGCCGGTCATGCGGGGGCGCGGCCTCGGTCGCCACCTCGCCATGATCGAGGTGGACCTCGACGACCTGAAGCGGTCCGGCATGGCTGTCGATGCCACGCTGAACGACGCGTTCGTGGCGTCGGTCACAGGCGGCCTGCGCCGCTACCACGAACACCACGGCAAGTCGGTCAATGAGCTGCGGATGACCATGCCCGTTTCGATGCGTCGTGACGACGACCCGGTCGGCGGCAACCGCATCACCCTGGAGCGGTTCACCGTCCCGGTGGGGGACGCCGACACCGGCTCCCGGCTTCGGATGACCGGTTGGCGGTGCCGGGCGGCCCGGTACGAAGAGGCGCTCCCGCTGTCGGACGTGGTGGCCGGCCTCCTCAACCTCCTGCCGTCAGGTGTGATCGGCTCCATGCTCAAGCACGTCGACTTCGTGGCCAGCAACGTGCCCGGTGCGCCGGTGCCGCTGTTCCTGGCCGGCGCCCCGGTGACCGGTACCTACGCGTTCGGCCCCACCACGGGCGCCGCGTTGAACGTGACACTCGTCTCGTATCGGCGCACGTGCTGCATCGGTTGCACCATCGACACGACGGCGGTCCCGGACCCTCAGGTCATGATGGACTGCCTCCGCCATGGCTTCGACGAGGTGCTCGACCTCGGCGGTGGGCACAAACCGGCGGCCATTCCCGTCCCGGCCATGCTGGCGCCGGTGGCCGACGGGCCCGATGTGCCGCTCCTGCGGGCGATGCCCTGAGCCCGGGGGACTCAGGTCCGGGCGGACGCCGCGGGGGCGACCACCCATCGGAAGGCGTTGCCCAGCAGCCGGACCGAGGGCCGCACGGCCAACCGGTCACCGGCCGGCAGCGAGCGGAGTCCCAGCTGGCGTCGGGCCCAGGTGGGGAGGACGCCCCGGGCGGCGCCCACCAGAAGGCCGTAGGTGGCGAGCTCGTGGGGCCAGCGGCCCACCCCCCGCAGTACGAAGTTGCGGGCGGTGCGCGCCTCGGCCGTGAGGCGCAGTCGTGGCCGCACCTCGACGTAGTAGGCCTCGAGCCCGGCCGTCGACCGGGGGACGTCGACGGCGCCGAGGGCGAGGGCCACGGTGGCCATCTGGTCCAGGTAGTCGTCTGCCTCCTGGCGCGTGGGCGGGATCGGGGCATACACCCGGGAGGCGGCCAGGAAGCTGGACACCTCGGCGGCGTGCACCCAGGTCAGCAGGTCGGGGTCGGCGGCCGAGTACGGACGGCCGTCCGGGGCGACGCCCCGCACCCCTCGGTGGACCCGGCGCACGCGTTCGATGGCGGCCCGGGACTCGTCTTTGGTCCCGAAGGTGGTGGCGGCCAGGAATGAGGCCGTCCGCTCCAGGCGCCCGAGCGGATCCTGGCGGTAGTTCGAGTGCCGGGCCACGCCGGCCATGGCCAGGGGATGGAGCATCTGGAACAGGAGGGCGGACAGGCCGCCGATCAGCATGGCGGGCAGGTCGCCGTGGATGCGCCGCACCACCGAGCCCGGGGCGACAAAGGCGAGATCGGGGTCGACGCACGCCACCGGGGGCTGGCTGGTCAACCCCATCGACCGGCGGACGTGGATGAGGGCCTGCCCGCGGACCTGTTCGATGCGGTTCTCGGTCGCCGCCCGACCGACGGCGTGTGCCTCGAGGAGCTGCGCCCGGGGTTCCATGCCCGTCGACCCTACCGGCCCCCTCCCGCCCCGCCCCGTCGTGCCGCTCTGTGCCGTTCAGGTCCCGGCGGCAACGGTCAGGTCCGAGGACCCGTCCCGGGGGTCGGCGTCCAGTGCGCCGGCCGCCGAGACCAGTCGGCCCGGAGTCGACCGTTCCAGCAGGTCCACACAGCGCGCCCCACGGCCGGAGCGGGCTTCGTCGTCGGCCGACCGGCCCAGGGCGACGACCTCCTCCAGCAACACCCGGGCGTGGGGGCCGAGGAGTGCGAGGTCGTCCGAGACCAGGGCCATCCCGCCGGACACGCCGACGGTGTGGGCCCACGTGCGGGCGGCCGCCGGGGCCAACCCGGTGTCCTCGGTCCGGAGCATCAGGCAGTCGGGGTCGTTGAGCCAGAGGCGCCGGTGCATGAAGGCCCGGGTCAGCGTGTTGGTGAAGGCATGGGCGGTGGCCGGTTGGCCGCCGAGGTAGCCGGCGACCAGCTCGTCGGACGGCTCGAGCGACCAGACGGGGGCAACGTCCGGGCCGATCCGGTTGGCGTCGACCAGTCCGACCACATTGGCCAGGGGCACGCCGCACCCGAGGAGGAAGGCGTCGTCGCCGGCACCCCGGCGGATCGCCTGGAAGCCGGCCCGTACGCGCTCGGCCGGTGTACGCGAAGGGTCGGTGTAACCTCCGTCCACGGCGGGGGAGAAGGTGAAGTCCAACTTCAGGTAGGGGAAGCCGGCGTCGACCACGGCGGCGGCCACCGCCTCCAAGTGGGCGGCGACGTCGGGATGGGTGGTGTCCAGTCCGTACATGAGACCGTCCTCACCACCTCCCCACGGGGGATTCCACCAGGTCCGCAACGGTCCGGTGGCGACCCCGTCGACCACGTGGCGGGCGATCCAGTCCGGGTGCATGGTCGCCACCTCGGAGTCGGGGGCGACCAGGAACGGGGCGAGCCACAGGCCCGGGGTTCGGCCCGACGCCCGGATCGACGAGGCCAGACCGGAGAGGTCGGATGGGAACCGGTCGTTGGTCGCCAGCCAGTCGCCGATGGCCGCCTGGTAGCCATCGTCGACCTGGAAGACCTCGAACGGCCACGGGTCGGCTCGGGCCAGGTTGGCCGCGATGTCGGCCTCCGTCACGTCGTGGAAGTACTGGTACCAACTGCACCACCCCACCTGGTAAGGCGCATCGACCCGGGCATCGCCCGCCCGTCCGACCCGGTCGGCCCAGCGCTCGAGCATCGGCGAGGCGTCCGCCACCCGGCCGTGCTCGACGACCAGCGGGTGTAGCTCGCGCTGTGCTCCCGCCGCCAACTCGGCGTCGCCGAGGAAGGCCTGGGACCACACCTCCGCGCCGTCGACGCCGGGGGCCAGCCGGAGGGTGCCGTCGTGGCGGTCGCCGCCCTCGAAGCCGAGCAGCACGGCCGCGTCGGTGGCACGGGGACCGTCGGCCAGGACGGTGACCCATTCGGAGCGCAGCTCGCCGGGTCGGGCTGTCCGCTGGTCGGCGTGGTGGACGGCCTGGATGAAGGGGAGGTCGGCCAAGGTCGAGGGGTCGACGTCTTCGCCCAGCACGGCGACAGACGAGGGCGACCACGACTGGTAACCGTTGCGGAGCATCCGGACCGGTCCGCGGGCCCCGGCGACGCCGTACACGAGGGAGACCGAACGCACGCGGACCGCCCGGTCCGCCCGGTTGGCGATCGACCAGTCGAGACCGGTGTCGTGGAGCTCGATGGTGACCTCGACCGGACCCAGGCCGAAGGCCCGGCCCGGGCCCTCCAGATCGGCGACCTCGACCCGGGTGCCGAGGGCGTCGGTCACTTCGGCTTCGAGGCGGAAGGGGAGCACGCGCACGACGCCCACCGTAGAGGGGGTGGACCGGATGTGCCCTCCCGGGCGGGCTACTCGGAGGTCTCGACGATGAGCAGATCGCAGGGGACCCGGCGGGACACCTTGTTGGCGATCGGGCCCAGCAGGAAGCGGGCGGTCGACTGCATGCCCTTGGACCCCACGACCAGCAGGTCGGCGTTCTCGTCGATGGTGACCTGGAGCAGGGCCTCGGAGGGCTCGCCGGCGACCGCCCGGAAGGACGCGTTGGCGACGCCGGCGGCTGTGGCCTTCTCGCCCGCCTCCTTGGCCACCGTCTCGGCGGCGGAGTGGGCGGCGGCGACCCAGCCCGAGTCGAGGGAGATGCCGGCTGCGGCGACACCCGACGGGGCGCGGTTGTTGTACGCCGAGACGATGATCAGCTCGGCTCCGACGGCGTGAGCCAGCGCCGCGGCCTTGGCTACCGCGCGGTCGGCGGTGGGGGATCCATCGGTCCCCACGACGATCTTGGTGGGAACTCCGCTACCCGACTGTCCGCTCATGGGTCGACCCTCCGTCTCTCGTGTCCACCCGCCGAAGATGCAGGCAGTGCATTCTTAGCCGACCGGGACTCGCCCGCGTCGGGTCCGGCCCCAGGTGGACGCCCAATTCGGGTGGTGGCATGTCAGGAGGCCAGGACGACGGTGACGGTCTGCAGGACGATCTTTCCGTCGCGGACGACAATCGTGTCGCTGCCCAACTCGATGCCCTCCGCCCTCCAGGTCACGAAGTAGGCGTCACCCTCGACGTAGGCGTCGGCCTGTGTGAAGCCGGGCATGGCGCCGGACGTCTCGAAGAAGGGACGGATGGCTTCTCTGCCCTTGAAGACGCCGCCCAGGTTGATGATGAACACCGACTCGTCGGTGTAGTCCTCCATCACCGTGTCGATGTCTCCGGACTGCAGCGCGGCCATGTGGCGTTCGACCATCGCACGGGTCTCGTCTGCGGACATCGGTCCCCTCTCGTCGGTGGGAGCCGTGGGCATCCCGGTTGGAACGGCCCATTGTGCCCCATGCTGTCCCACGGCCCGACTCACCGGGCGGGGTCGCCCAGATACGAGGGATTCGCCACCAGGAGCTGATCGCGGGTCGACGCCGCCAGGGCGCGGCCCAGATCGCCGGGGTCGTGGTCGAACACCCCGGCACGGATCGCCGATGCCAACCCGGAGTCCCCCGCGTAGCCGAGCCCGGCCACTCGATCGGCGTGGGACCGGGCAATCTTTGGTCCGAGTTGCATCTCGCGTTCGACCATCAGGAGCACGTTGCGGGCGACCCGGGTGTCGAACCGGGCTCGGCCGTCGGTGCTCCCCAGGGTGGCCTCGAGCTGTTCCCGGACGGCTTCCACCAGCTCGGTGGCGGTCGGACGCCCGAAGGGCTCGACCGGTGGGGCGGGAGCTTCGCCGGTGGTCGCATCCGGTTGCTCGTCGTCAGGAGCCAGGCCCAGGAGGACGAGGAGGTCCCATTCGCTCTCGCACACCCGTCGCCCGATGGCCGCCAGCTCCACCGACCGTTGGGCCCGACGCAGATGGGCGGATGCCTGGAGGGCACAGATCACGGCCCACTTGACCGCCGCGTAGGCCTCCCACCACCGGACACGTCCGGGGTCGATCGCCTCTCCACCGGCGGCCGCGTACGAGCCGAGCAGGTCGGACAGGCTCCCGAATCCTCCTACGTGCCCGGCGCCGCCGAATCGCCAAGCCCTGGCGCACATCCAGCCGATGTCCTCGGCCGGGTCGCCGGCGTGGGCCAACTCCCAGTCGAGGACGGCACGTAGGCCGTCGTGGCCGACCAGGAAATTGCCCAGGCGGAAGTCACCGTGCACCGTGACGCGTGGGCCGGACGGCGGCCGGTTGATCTCCAGCCACCGGGCGCCGAACTCGAGGCACGGCCGGACCTCGCCGAGTCCGTCGAGGTATGCGAGGGGGTCGCGCAGAGGATCGCGACGGGGCAACCCGGGGACGCTGTCGGGGTCGATCCGGTGGATGGCGGCCAGCGCCGTGCCACATTGCGTCGTCAGTGCGGCACGGGCTGTCGCCCATTCGGGATCGCGCAGGAGCTTGCGGGGGATGGTCTCGCCCTCCAACCGCTCGACGACGAGCCATCCCGGATCGAGACCGCCGCCGGCACCGGCCGCCACCACCCCGGGCACGGGGACGCCGACGCCGCGCGCCGCCTGCAGCAGGGCCTCCTCCGTGCGGACCTGGCTGCCGGGGATGACCCCGTCGCTGCGCTCCTGCTGGAGGATCAGCGGCCGTCGGACCCCGTCCGCGGCGACGAGGTCGAACGAGCTGGTGATACGGGAGGCACCGCCGGACAGGCGCCGGAGGTCCGAGACGGTGCCGCCGAGGGCCCGGGCGAGCTCGTCGGCGACGGCATCGTTCGACCAGGCCATCAGTCGATGTCGACGACAGGCCTCCCGCCGCCGTCGAGCTGGTGGAGGTACTCGGCGATGCCGTACCCGGTGCGACGGGATCCGTCCCCGTCGCAGAACGTCCACCGCGTCAGCCCCTCGTTGATCAAGGTCCCCGACGCCCGTCCGATGTCGGCCACCCGCTGGACGTCGCCGAGCAGGTCGTACTGCCGTCCGCCCTTGTCGAGGACGGTGAGGTGGACGGTCCGTTGGGTCAGTCCGTCGTCCGCCAGGTCCGTCCGGATCCGCCATTCGGCGATGCTGGCGGCACGGCCGTCGTCGAAGACCCACCCCCGGTGGAGGTCGCCGCGGCCGGTGCCGAGCCGGATGCCGCCGAAGTGGAGGCGCTCGTCGATGTTGATGCTGAACCACCGCCACATGGTCGGACCGCCCCAGTTCCGGGGGCCCCAGGAGCGGTCGCGGTTGCCCAGTGCGCCGACCCAGGTGTGACGCGTCCCGTCGACCTCGAGCCAGCCCGTCCAGGTGCCGGACTGCTCGAAATGGCCCTTGCCGGTGGTGCCCGCCGCGGCTGCGGACTCGGCCGACCCCGGACGGGCCGCGGACTGGCCGTCGGTCCCGATGGCCGGCGTGATCGAGTCGAACCGGAGGTCCAGGGCCACGCGGGAACGACGGTCGGCGACCGAGCCCCTGGTGCAGTTCCGCACGGGCACGTCTGTGTCCGCGGTGAGGCGCCACGACCGCATCGCCTCGGTCATCTCGTAGCGGACGTCGCCGACCTCGAGCACGGTGTCGACCATCGTGCGCTGCTCCTGCACGGCGCGGTACTCGGCGAGATCCCCTTCCGGCAGCCAGAGCGAGAGCCCGACGTCCATCGTTCCCTCGTTGGGACGGATGCCGACTCGGGTGAACAGCCCGGAATCGCTGCCCTGGTCGTAGCCGTTGAAGTAGTACGACTCGCTCCACGCGGCATCGTCCTCGACGGGGTGTCCGAGGTCGTGGCGGGCATCGAGGATCGGCACGGCCTACCGCTTGGCTTTGGACTCGTTCAGGGTGACGGCGGCGCGCACGAGTGCCTTGAATGCTTTTCCGTCGATCTTCTCGCCTTCGTGGAAATCGATGGCACGCCTCGTGTTCCCTTCGAGGCTCGAATTGAAGAGGCCCGAGGCATCATCCAGGGACGCCCCTTTGTGGAAGGTCACTTTCACGACGGCTTTGTACGTCTCGCCGGTGCAGAGGATTCCGTCGTGGTACCACACCGGTACCCCTCGCCATTTCCATTCCTCGACGACGTCGGGATCGGCTTCCTTGATCAATGAGCGGAGCCGACCGAGCATGGTGCCCCGCCAGTCGGCCAGTTCCTCGATCCTGGCGTCGATCAGTTGAGCAGGAGTCTTGTCGTCCGGCGACCCGCTCTTTGTCATGCCCGTATGTCCTCCTGAGGCCCAAGGCATTGACACAAGGGGTCCAACGCCACCGCGCTGATGCTATCTGGAGCCACGGCTCACCTGAAGGTCCCGACCGACAGACCGCTCAGGCCCGGCGACGCGATCGATGTCGCCAGACTCTTGCATCACAAGGCAGTCATCGACTAACATGTGCTGCATGGTAGAAAGCGGGGGTCGCCGGACCCAGTTGCTACGTGGGGTACTCGACCTGTGCCTGCTGGCGGTGATGGGCGAGGGCTCGGCCTATGGCTACGAGATGACCAAGCGCCTCAGGGCGCGGGGCCTCTCTATCGTCGGCGAGGGCTCGATCTACCCGTTGCTGGGACGGCTCGAGCGCGACGGACTGGTCGATACGCATCGGGCCGCCAGCAAGAACGGTGGTCCGCCCCGGAAGTACTATGAGCTCTCCCGGCAGGGTCGGAAGGCGTTGACCGCAGGCATCCACGAATGGGAGGAGACCCGCGACGCTGTCGACGCCGTGCTCGGTCTGGCCGGCGCGGAGGTGGGTGCATGAGCGAATTCGTCGAGGCATGCCGCAAGGAGTGGAGTCGGCTCGGCGTGTCCGAGAATCTGTCGAACGAGATGGCGGCGGACCTGGAGGCCGATCTGGCCGAAGCCCAGGCCGACGGGGTGTCACCTGAGGAAGTGCTGGGCAACGGCATCTTCGACCCTATGGCGTTCGCCGCCTCGTGGGCCGTGGCCCGGGGCATCGTCAGCGCTGGTCCTCAAACCAGATCAGCGACCCAGCACCGGACCTGGGCGCTGGCTGCCGCCGCACTCGTCTCGGCCGCCGCGGCGATGGTGGGTCTGTTGATCCTCGTCGTCCGTCCGATGGGGTCCGTGTCGGTGGCGGCCGCGGCCTTTCCCCGCCGCCTCATCCGACCGATACCTGGCATCGTCATGACCCCGCAACGGATCTTCGAAGAGCATTCGAACAATGGCTTCGCCCTACTGGGAGGCGTGCTGTTCATGGCCGCGCTCGTCGGACTCGGCGTCACCTTCTGGCTCTGGCGGTCGTGGTCGACCCGTAGGCGCCGGTCCGGATTCGACGATGACATCGGAATGCCCAGCTATCTGTAATGCGAGAAGGACACGCAGGAGTCAGTTACCAGCAAACCGGACTTCCGCCCGCCTGATGCGGACGATTGGCGGATCCGACGCCATCTCCTGCTACCGACCCGCTCGGTAACCACCCACCATCCCACTCGGCCAGGAAGGCTCACACCCACGTCATGAGCACTGCGACACTCGACGACCCGTCCACTGAGCGACGACCCGACGGCCAATGGGCCGTGGAGACCCACGGCCTGACCAAACGATTCGGCGACAACATCGCCGTGAATGACGTCGAGCTCCTCGTCCCGCGCGGCTGCGCCTTCGGCTATCTGGGGCCCAACGGGGCTGGCAAGACGACTCTGATCCGGGTGCTGCTGGGGCTGACGCACGCCGACGCAGGGACGATGTCCCTGCTCGGGCATCCGGTCCCCAAGCACCGCGATGTCGCCTTGGCCCGTGTCGGCGCCATTGTCGACGAGCCGAGGTTCCACGGTCACCTCACGGGTCGCCAGAACCTCCAGATCCTGGCGGCTGCCCGCGAACGGGCGGCACGCGACCGCATCGGGCCGGCACTCGAGCGCGTCGGCATCCTCCATCGGGCCGACGACAAGGTGTCGAAGTACTCGATGGGCATGCGCCAACGCCTCGGTGTGGCCGCCTGCCTCATCGGGGACCCACAGCTTCTGATCCTGGACGAGCCGATGAACGGGCTCGACCCGGCCGGCATGCAGGACATGCGCGAGATGATCCTCTCGTTGGTCGCCGAGGGCCGGACGGTGGTGTTGTCTTCCCATCTGCTCGACGAAGTCGAGCGCACCTGCGACGCAGTGGCCATCGTGGATCGGGGCCGCGTCGTCCGCCAGGGTCCGATTTCGGAACTGCTGGCGGGAGCGACGTTCGTGGTGGAGGTGGAGTGCACCGAGCCCGAACGGGCCCGGTCGCTCCTCGATGGGACCAGCTTCAGGCCTCGGGTCGACGTCGACCCGGCCGGGCTGAGGATCTCTTTTCCGGCGGGGACGGAACGCGACGTGGTTGCCGAGGTCAATCGGGTGCTGGTCGAGGGTGGCATTTCCGTCTACCGGCTGCAGCATGTCCAGGCCTCCCTCGAATCGTGGTTCTTGGAGGTCACGAGCCGCCTGGGGAGCCCGGAATGACCTCCGTGACCGGCAGCCAGGACGTGTCGCCGTCCCCGTTGACGACCACACCGCCCAGTGATCACCGAGGATCATGGATCCCGTCGGGAGGGATGATCGCCACCAGATGCATGGAGCTGCGGAAGCGCCGCGGCCTGATGATCACCCTGATCCTGGTGACCATCGGGATTCCCACGGTATTCCTCTTGATCCGTCTGCTCCTCCACGCATTCGCGCCGAATACCTACGGTCCTGCTGGCGGCTACACCATCTACAGCGCCATGGTCTCCGGCGTGCTCTACGTCTTCGGCTTCATCGTGGCCGCGGTGCTCGGCGCCACGGCTGGCTCCGCGGATCTCACCGAGGGGATGTTCCGGCATGCGGTGGTGACCGGCCGCTCCCGTCTGGCGCTCTATCTGGCGCGAATCCCCGCCGGACTCGCCATCATCGTGACCTTGGTGGCGATCGGCTTCACCATCGTCTGCGCGGTGTGCGTATTCGCCGCGCCGACCCGGCTCCAGTTCAACAGTGTGAACGTGCCGGCCAACTTGTCCAGCGCCGGCCTGCAGAACTGGGCCGCCGACCATGAAGCCGAGGTCATCTGCAACTTCAATCCCGTGATCAGACCGTCTACACCGGGTCTTTCGACTCTCCAGACAGTCGAGCAGAACTTCCCGTGCGGAAATGGTCCCGGGGGCGGTGGTGCGATCTCCAAGCAACCCCCGGGAATCCAAAGTCAACCAACGCAGGCGCAGATCCGGGAGGTGGCCACTTCCCTCGCCCGAATGAACTATGCCGACTACGCCCGGCAGTTCCTGTATCCGTCGAACTCGCTCATGATCAAGAGCGGCCTGTGGCTCGAACTCGAGGCCGTCATCGGCTTCGTCGTCGGATTGGGGCTCGCATCACTGATCGGCCAGCGGACTGTGGCGGTGGTCTTGATGATCGTGCTCGAGGTCGTCCTGACCCCGATCCTCTCGCGGGCGCACATTCCCCATCTGTCGAATCTCCAGCGTGCTGTGGTCGGCCTTGCCACCGCCCACCTCTCGCCGGGTGGGCTCCCCGTGATCGGCGGTGGCGGCGGCGGACCCGGGGGGAACGGGGGGAATTCCGCGCTTCTCCCGGAGTCGACCACGGTGGCAGTGTGCGTGATCGTCGCATGGCTGGTCGGCTGGTCGGTCCTCGGGGCGTGGCGGATGATGACCAGGGACGCCTGAGCAGCCCTTACGGGTGAACGATCAGGGACGATCCATCGACTGGACGTCGAAGTAGATCGGCATGAGGAACTTCACGTAGAACGCGTGCACGGTGAGTTGGGGATACACCAGATCCTCGTACTCCTGGATCTGAACTCGATCGTCCTTCTCCCGATAGCGCTTGCACGCCTCGAGCAGGGCGTCGACTTCGGCTCGCGAGTCCTGGAGCAGGCCCAGATGATCGAATCCTGGTGAATCCATCGGCTTGCCGCTCTCGGCCAGAAGGATGAACTGATCGGCGTCCGGAAGCAGGATGTGGCAACGCTGACCGACGACGTCGGCGTCGGTTGCCGACCATCCGAAGACGGACTGGTAGAACGCGTCGACCTCCTCGCGGAACTGATCGGTCAAGGTGCCGCGGGCGAAGGTCAGCTCCATGTGGTTGAACCGCACGACCGAATTGTAGGTCGGGCCCGCATACCTTGCCTGTCGTGGCCGGATCTCTCCGGGATGACGTCGGCGCAGAGACAGTGGGCTCCCTGATAGAACCTTGTCGTCGACCTGCCGATTCGAGGGGGACCGCCATGTCATCGCCGCGTGTTCGGAGCCTGCGAGCTCTCGTCGTTGGAGCGTCATTGTCGGCGGTGATTCTCGCTGGGTGCGGTTCCTCGGCGGTGCCCTCATCGACGACCACCGGCGCATCCTCGCAAGCTCTGGCCGTTCACTGGATGCCGAGTTATGCAGCCCCCGGCACGCCGGCAACGTACAACCGGGTCGGCGTCATCAGGATCGGTCCGAGTTCGGCCAGGAACGTGCTCGTCCTCGAGCCGGGCACGTCGGCGGGCAGCGCCTACTTCGTTCCCTTGGCCAAGTGGATCGTGGCCAAGACCCCCGGTTGGCAGGTGTGGTCGGTCGAGCGGCGCGAGAATCTCCTCGAGGACCAGTCCGAACTCAAGCTGTTCAAACAGGGCAAGGTCTCATCGACCGCTCTGTTCAACTACTACCTCGGCTACCTGAAGAATTCCTCGATCACCGAGCACTTCCAGTCGATCCCCGACGCTTCGGTATCGTTCGCCAAGGAGTGGGGCATGAACGTCGCCGTCCAAGATCTCCATACGGTGATCGGGGCGGCCAAAAAGCTGGGCGGCAAGGTCGTGCTCGGTGGACACTCGCTCGGTGGAAACGTGGTGACCGCGTACGCCACGTGGGACTTCAACGGCAAACCCGGAGCCGATCAGGTGGCCGGACTCGTCTACATCGATGGTTCGAGTGCGCCGTCACCCGAAGCCTCGAGCATTGACGGGGCACCCCAACCGTTAAGCGCCGCGTTTGCGAACCAGGAGCTTGCCGCGCTCGATGCACCGAAGGCCTCCCCATGGTTGAGCTTCGGTGGTATCACGGCGCCGTACGCGGGACTCTTCAACGCCACCGGCTCGGCCGCCGCGCTGCTCGACCCCGACGCGCCGTCACTCGGCCAGGTCTCCGGTCTGCTGCCCACCGACATCGTGCCGCCCGTGAGAGTCACCAATGTCGGCCAGTACGGCTATGCGCTCAACGTCGGCACGTCACCAACATCGCTCGAGGCGGCCCAGGGTCATCTGGGGACAGGTGTCGCCCCACAGGGGCCGGTCCACGGCTGGGACGGGACCGGGGCACTCACGCCGATCAGCCGATTCGCCACGATGTTCTCCGGGGTCGGTGTGCAGAACGCCGACGGGACCGAGTGGTACTTCCCGCAGCGATTGACCCTCGACACTGCAGCCGTCGCCAACGGCAACGCCAACCCGGCTCAATCCGTCCTCGACGTCCAGTCGACCATGGGGCACGACCTGCCCCACAGCCTCTTGATCTATGCCTTCGCCGCCCACCTCGGCGGACCCGGCGTGCTCGTCGCCACTCAGGCCCTGGCCCAGCAGTCCGGAATCCCCATGAGTCACCTCACGCTCGTCGATGAGCATGCCACCTACGCGCACAACGATCCTGCCGGCGCCTATCCGGACAACATCTTCTTCGATCACCTGGTCCCATTCTTGAAGAATGTGGGCGCGGGCTAATTCCGTCGCAGTACCTTGGTCAAGTGGACCGTCAGACCAGCCGAGCCTGCTCTGTTGCCATCCGTTACCTCGGTGCTCTGGCCAGCCAGGACTGGGGCGCAGTGACCGAGTGCTTGGCCTCGGATGTACAGAGGCGCGGACCGTTCGGGGACAACTTCAAAGGTGTGCCCGCCTATGTGTCCTATCTCCAACGCACCATGCCGGCGCTACCCGGTTACCGAATGGACATCGATGGCGTCACTGAGCTCGGCGGCGAACGGGCCCTGGTTGAGCTGCGCGAGACGATCGAACTGGACAGCGGACCGTTCATCACCCACGAGTGTCTCGTCTTCGTAGTCGACTCCGATGGGCTCTTGAACGAGATCTCCATCTATATCCGACAAGCTCCGCAGTGCTGAGATGACCGATCTGGTATATCCATTGACCCATGGCGATTCCTCCCAACCCGACCGACATGGCCAGGCTCACCCGCGAGGTCGCCGAGCGGGGTGAGCACCTGTTCCAACAACTGGGAACCCGTGATCTCCCCTCCTCCCCGGACCACCTCGTCATCGAGATGGACATCCGTCCCGAGTTCGCCAACGTGCGCGGAGCGCTGCAGGGAGGATTGATCGCTGTCCTCATCGATGTCTGTGCCGGTCGGCTGGCCTACCTCTCGTGCGATCACGAGAACGGTTTCAGCACGGCCACATCGGATCTCTCCATCCACTACCTGTCACCGGTGGCGGTGGGACCAGCCCGTGCCGAGGCTCGCGTGCTTCGCCAAGGCCGGTCCACCATCGTGCTCCAGGTCGAAGTGACCGACGTCGGTCGGGACAACAAGCTCGCCGCGATCTCGACGATCGCGTTCACCGTGGTCGCTCCCCGCGCCTGAGCCGGATACCGAGGTGTGCTCAATCCATGGATGAGTCGGCGCGACCGAGGAGCCTCTGTGTGAGCCCGAGGAGTTCGGAACGCAGCGTCTCATCATCCAGATCTGCGACCAGGGGGTGTGTGACAGCGCCACCGATGGCGGCCGCGATCATCGCGGCCCGCACACGCGATTGGGCGTCGAATTTGCCGCCGAGCAGCACAGTGAACAGGCGTTGCATGAACTGCTGAAACGGCTGGTGGTCGCCAAGTAGTCGAATGATGACAGGGTCGTGCTGGAGGGTGCCGACTAGGCGTCGACGACCAATGGCCAATTTGATCACCTGGTTCAGCAGTGTCTCGACCGCTTCTGGGCCGCCGGCATCGGCCTCCGCCGCCTCGAGCGCCCCCTCGAGATTCCCCAATTCGATTTCGACTGCCCCGACGACGATGGCTTCCTTGGTCCGGAACTGGTGGTACACAGCCGCCTTCGTCACCCCGATGTCGTCGGCGATCATCTGCAGCGATGTCCCGTTGACCCCGTGTTCCGCAAACAGGTCGAGCGCCGCTATGAGGACGCGCATCTGAGCCTCGCTGTACCGGAGCGACCCGAACTTGTGGACGTCCACGGTCTCCACGGAGGTCATGACCCGACGCTAGTCGCGACGCTTGGCAGTTACTAGCCGATCGACTACTCTGACCCTAGCCAATCGGCTAGGGCATCCACGCCCGACTCCGGGAACCAGGGTGAGATTCGGGTCAGACCTGATGAGCCCTGCACGTCAGTGGCCAAGGCGCCCGCAATGAGAACACGAAGGGGAATCTCTGTGCCGAAATCGACATCAGATCAGCAGCTCGACGAGTTCTTGGAGATCCGCAAGCCGGGAGCCCACTTGGAAGACGGTGTCATTCAGGACGATTTCGTCTTGATGCTCGGGGTGGACCTCACCAACTTCCCCAAGTTCCCCCGAGTCGACGACAAGGTCACCTATGCGAAGGGCGACCTCGACATCCGTGATCAGATCCACGTCGATTCTGGAGCTGATCTTCCCGACTACAGCGGCCCCTACCGGGCTGATCTGCGGTACACGGACTTTTCTGCCGAGGCCTTGGCCACCAAGTTCCTGCCTTGGGCCGAGGTATACCGGGAGTCCTGCATCGACGCCTGGGCGACCGAGGTGGCCAAGCGGTACGGCGCCGAAGCGATGGCCGACATCGAGTGGACCGCCTGGAACGACCAGATCGCCCCCGAACTCGAGCGTATGAAGGGTGAGTTCCTTCCTGACGGCACGGTGTACGAGGACCCCAATCGTCAGATCCGGGAGGAGGACCGGGTGACCACCCGGGTCGTCTATACCGGACTCTTCACCCCCGGCCCGGACACGGTCAGTCTTTCCAAGTCCCAGTTGGTCACGTGGCTGCTCGGCAGCCACGAGTTCCTGCTCCAGTGCATCGAGGGGTGGGCAGCACAGATCGTCGTTCGTTACGGACTGGACCAGATGTTCGACACCCAGTGGAAGATCTGGGGAGAGACCGTTCTCCCAGTTGCCAAGCGCCTGAAGGCCGAACACCTGGGCATCACCGGAGACACCGTCGCCGACTGGATGAAGGACCTCCAAGTCGACGCAACCGCCATGCCCGGCAAGGCGTTCGACGTGTCCTTCGAGATGCCGGAACCGGAGGTCGGGATCATGACATTCAACCGTTGCGTCGCCGCAGACCAATGGGAGACCATGGGGCGCCCGGACATCCTCGAGAAGAACTGCCACTCCACGTGTCCGAAGTCGATGATCGTGACGACCAAGATGTACAACCCGAACATGAAGGTCGACATCCTCGCCATCCCGCCCCGAAAGGATCCGGGCGACGTGTGCTGCAAGTGGCGCTTCAGTATGCGTGACGAGAGCGACCCCGAGTACGTCCCCGTCACGCTGACCACGAAGCCCAACTGATCTGATCGCCCGCGCCATCGTGGCGCTCGATGGAAGTAGTGGGACTCTGTCTGAAGCCCTGCCGGAAGCTCGTCCCGGGCGAAGCCCGGCCGGCCATGCAGATCACCGAATGGGGCGCGGTTGGGGCAAGAGCCCGGCCGCCGCTCTGTGTCTCAGTCCGGCGTTCGCAGTTACCTTTCGTCCGAGGGATGTTTCCAGCCGGGCACCCTAGAGTCCGTGCTGAACTGGGTTCTTGCCCAAATCCGAAGATTTCTTGTGCCGGGCTGTCGATTCGGCCACCGGCGTTCGTGGACAAGGTGGACGGCCCGAAAGGCCGACGACAGGAAGGGAGAAGCCCACGTCCACCACCGCCACCGACCCCAGGTCCCCGGTCTCGATCGTCGGGTCCGGGCCGGGTCGTTGACGGCGGTGTTCCGAGCTGACCCCGACCCAACCGCTATGGACCAATCCTCAGACAAGGAGACTTGAAATGGCTCAGTACCTGCTTTCCGTGTGGCACGACGACGAGTACGTCATGGACTTCACGACCCCAGACGCCCAGCGAAACGTCGCCCAGGTCGGCGCGTTCAATGAGGAGCTCCAGCGCACGGGCGCCTGGGTCTTCGCCGGCGGGCTGCGACCGACTTCGTCGGCGACGACCATCCGCTACCGCGGTGGGAGCGTCTCGATGACCGACGGACCCTACGCGGAGACCAAGGAGCAGATGGGCGGCTTCTGGGTGATCGAAGCTCCGGACCTCGACGCCGCACTGGCGCTGGCGCAGAAGGCATCCGAGGCTTGAGAGGGACCCGTCGAGCTCCGGCCGATGGAAGGTGCCTGACGATCTCGACAGCGTCTTCCGCCGTGAGGCGGGCCCGTGTACGGCGACGCTGATCCGCATCCTCGGCGACATCGACCTCGCCGAGGATGCGGTCGCGGAGGCGTTCGCCGTGGCCGCGGCCAACTGGAAGGTGCACGGCATTCCACCGAATCCCGGCGGATGGATCATGTCAACGGCCCGCAACCGGGCGATCGACCGGATCCGGCGCGAATCGAGCCGGGACAGGCGTCAGGAGACAGCTGTCAGGCTCCAGAGTGATCCCATGAATTCCGACCACGACCCCGAACTCGAGCACCTCGACGCACTCGTCGACGTCGTTCCCGACGACCAACTGCGGCTGATGTTCCTCTGCTGCCACCCCTCGCTGGCGCCTGATGCCCAGGTTGCGCTCACCTTGCGGCTCCTCGGTGGACTCCAGACCGCCGAGATCGCTCGGGCCTTTCTCGTCCCCGAGGTGACAATGGCTCAGAGGCTGGTGCGGGCCAAGCGCAAACTCCGGGACAACCATGCGCCCTATCGCATCCCCTCGGAAGCCGAGCTCCCTGATCGGCTCGATGCCGTCCTCGGAGCCATCTACCTCGTCTACACGGAGGGTCATACCTCCACGTTCGGGACCACACTGATGCGCGTGGATCTCTCCGTCGAGGCCATCCGACTGGGCCGCGTCCTGGGCCAGCTCATGCCCGATGAGCCCGAGGCGACCGGGTTGCTGGCGCTCATGCTGCTGACGCAGGCCCGACAGCCTGCCCGCGTCGGTGCCGACGGCACCTTGGTGCGCCTGGCCGAGCAGGACCGGGCACGTTGGGACCGGTCGCTCATCGACGAGGGCCACCGACTGGTACGTGCTTGCCTGCGCTGGAACCAGCCGGGCGTTTATCAAATTCAGGCGGCGATCGCCGCGGTGCACGCGGATGCGTCGTCATCTGACGACACCGACTGGTCGCAAGTGCTGGCCCTCTACGACCAACTACTGACGTTGAGCCCAAACGCCGTCGTAGCTCTCAACCGAGCTATTGCGGTGGGGGAGTTACGCGGGCCGGCGGCGGGCCTCGCCGCCCTCGAGGCCGTGGACACCACATCGCTCACTGACTATCAGCCCTACCACGCGACGCGCGCTGACCTCTTCTCACGCTCTGGACTTCTCGACGACGCCCTTGCCGCCTACGACGAGGCGATCGCTCTCACGAGCAATGCGGCTGAGCGGGCATTCCTCCAGCGGCAACGGCGGTCGATCGCTCGTGCCTGACTGGGGTGCTAGGTCGTTGGATGTCAGCGACTGCGGGTACGAGTATCCGGGATAGGGCACGTAAGACCCGCCTGACTCCTCCCCGGCTTGACGTATGCCGATATCGGTATATGATTGCGCCATGGCCCGAGCAGCGACGACGTCGGACGTCTTCAACGCGATCGCCGAGCAGCAGCGCCGAGAGATCCTGGTGCTGTTGCGGGCGCGTGAGGTGCCGGTAACCGAGTTGGCCCAGGAGCTCGGGATGACCCAGCCAGGGGCGTCGAAACACTTGCGGGTGCTCCGGGAGGTCGGACTGGTGCGGGACCGCAAGGCAGGCAAGCACCGCCTGTACGGCCTTGACGCCCGCGGGCTGCGACCGGTCCACGAGTGGACCGGCGGGTTCGAGCAGTTCTGGAACGAGAGCTTCGACCGGCTGGACGCGTACGTGCAGGACTTGAAGCAGGAAAGGCAGGAGGAGTAGCTGATGAGCGAGATGGGACGAGGAGCGCTGGCGCAGTCCGCGACGGCCGACCGCGAGATCGTGATCTCCCGGATCATCGACGCCGCACGGGCGCTGGTGTTCGAGGCGTACACCGAGGTGAGGCACCTGTCGCAGTGGTGGGGGCCGGAGGGGTTCACCACCACCACGCGGTCCTTCGAGTTCCGCGTCGGCGGGGGGTGGGACTTCGTGATGCACGGGCCGGACGGGACGGACTACCAGGAGTGGATCTCCTGGACCGAGACCGCCCCGCCGGAGCGGATCGCGCTGCTACACGGCGACTTCCGAGGCGACCCGAACGCCTTCGAGTCGATCTTGACGTTCGCACCCGACGGCGCGGCGACCCGCATCGAGATGCGCGCGGTGTTCCCCACCAAGGAGCTGCGCGACGCGGCGGTCGAGAATTACCACGCGATCGAGGGCGGCCAGCAGACCCTTGGAAAGCTGGCTGCCTACGTCAGCGAGATCAGTCGGAAGGGAGCGGAGGGCTGATGGCCGGCAAGGTGTTCTTCAGCGTGTCGATGTCGCTGGACGGGTTCATCGCGCCCGGGTCCCTCGGAGAATTTGATGGGGCAGCAGTGGATGGAACTGCAGCAGTGGCTATTCCCGCAGCGGTTCTTCCGGGAGAACCTGAAGCTCGGCGAGGGCGGCGAGGAAGGGCGCGACAACGACATCGCGCGGGAGACGTTCGAGCGCACCGGCGCGAGCGTGATGGGCAAGCGCATGTTCGACGCCGGCGAGGAGATGTGGCCGGAGGAGGCACCGTTCCATACGCCGATCTTCGTCGTGACGCACGAGAAGCGCGACCCCTGGGAGCGGCCGGGTGGGACCACCTTCCACTTCGTCAACGATGGCATCGAGACCGCACTCGGCCAGGCACGCGAGGCCGCCGGCGACCTGGACGTCCGCATCGCGGGCGGCGGCGCAACGATCCTGGAGTACGTGAACGCCGGCCTGATCGACGAGTTCACGATCGCGCTCTCACCCGTGCTGTTCGGCTCCGGAATCCGCCTGTTCGAGGGCGTGGACGCGGGCCGCGTGGCCCTGGAGCCGGTCAGCGCGGAGCCGACGCAGCGGGTGACCCACCTGACCTACGCAGTCCGGGAGCGTTAACTGTCTCGACCTCAGCGCTCCCCCGCCGAGGTCAGCAGGCCGGTGAGATCCTCGACGCTCTGAGCGTCAGGAAGGGCGAGAGTGCGGGCCGCGAGCTCGGCCACGCGCTCCCAATCACGACGATGTAGGTCCTGGCGTCGGCGGGTCCGCCGCCCGGCAATGGATATTGCTTGGGTGCGAGCCCCCCGAATGGGCTAGGCAGGGCACTCTGAAGATGCGTCGCGTTCGTCCTCAAACTGGCCGGACGCCGATGCGGCAGACGGTTCGGCCGTTCAGGGGTTCGAACCGGCTCTGAACCAGGGAACACGTTCTTTCCCGACCCACACTGACCGGAGTGCCTCAGGTCATGGACCCCGAGTTCTGGCCAGTTGTTCGACGCCCGTGCCTTGGTCCAGACCCGATTCAGGGTCTGACCAGAGACGCCCATCCAGTCCTCGCCGGGGAGCTGCCTGTGGACAGCGCGTCAGGAAGTTCACAGGAAGACCACAGGTAGCACCTAGATCCGGGTCGTACCGTACTGCTGTGACGCCTAACAGGCAGGCCAGTCCTGCTGCACGCAGCAGGCAGGCCCAAGCGGTCGACCGCATCCCGTGGACAACCGGCTCGCCACGTCGGCGCCGGCCGGGGTACGCCCCCCGTCCCTGGGTTGCCGACCTGCTCCTGGGCCTGGCCGGCCTGGGCCTCGGGATCACGCTGGCGCTTGTCGTCTCGGCTGAGAGTCGCGGCTCGCTCGTTGCCCCGGGTGGGCTCCTCCTGGCCGGGGGACGGCTCGCCGGGTTCGTCGGCACCTATCTGATCCTGGTCATGGTCGTACTGATCGCCAGGCTGCCCTGGCTGGAGCGGGCCGTGGGCCAGGATCGGCTCGTGGCCTGGCACCGACGCCTCGGTCCGTGGGCGCTGTGGCTGATCACCGCCCATGTCGTCCTGATCACCCTCGGGTACGCGCGCTTGTCGCACACTGGATTCTTGCGCCAGCTGTGGCTGTTCATCACCACCTACCCGGACCTCCTGGCCGCGATGGTCGGGTTCGGTCTACTGATCATGGCCGGCGTCACCTCGATCCGGATCGCTCGCCGGCGGATGCAGTACGAGACCTGGTGGGTGGTCCACCTCTACTTCTACCTGGCCCTCGCCCTGGCCTTCGCCCACCAGGTGGTCACCGGCATCGCCTTCCTCGGGCACCCGCTGGCCCGGGCCTTCTGGATCGTGGTCTGGGCGGCCACCGCGGGCATGGTTCTCCTGTTCCGCGTCCTACTCCCCGTGCTGCGGAACCTGCGTCACCAGCTGAGGGTGGTGGCCGTCCGCGAGGAGGCCCCAGGCGTGTACTCCCTCACCTGCACCGGGCGGCACCTGTCGGACCTGGCCGTGTCCGGTGGTCAGTTCTTCCAGTGGCGGTTTCTCGCCCGGGGCCTGTGGTGGCACGCCCACCCGTATTCGCTCTCAGCGCTTCCGCAGGCGCCCTACCTCCGGGTTACCGTCAAGGGGCTGGGCGACCAGAGCCGGGCCGTGGCCAGGCTGCGCCCGGGCACCCGGGTGTTCGTCGAGGGCCCCTACGGCGCGTTCACCCATCACGTCCGGGCGACCGAGCGCGTCGTCCTGATCGGTGCCGGCGTCGGCATCACCCCGCTTCGGGCCCTGCTCGAGGACCTCCCCGGGGGCGTGGCGGTCACGGTGGTCATCCGGGCGTCCACCGCGGAGGAGATCGCCCACCGTGCCGAAGTGGCCGAGCTGGTGGCGACGCGGGGAGGGCGGTTCTACGAGGTGCTCGGCCCCCGGCACGCGGTGCAGCTCGACGTCCGGACACTGCGGGGCATGGTGCCCGATCTGGCGCAGAGTGACGTCTACGTGTGCGGGCCGGAGGGATTCAACGACCTGGTGATCGCGTCGTGCATGCGTGCCGGGGTCCCGGGTGACCGCATCCACGTCGAAGTGTTCTCGTTTTCATGAGAGGGCGCACAATGGGATGGACCGTGCGGTCGAGGGAGCGGTGCCAGAGGCGCGACCGGGGGCCGGCAAGGTCCCACGTTCGAGAGGGCGCGGAATGAGGCGGGCCATCCTCGTCATCGGGGCCACTGTTGTGGGTCTGGTGGGCGTGCTCAGCTTTCATACCACCCCGGCCAAGCTCACCCTCGGCTCGCTCTCGGCGGGAACGACTCCCCGGTCGGCGACCACCACGACCCCGGCCGGCGCGTCGCCACCCACAACGGGCCCGCCACCACCCACCCCGACCACGGTACCTGCGGCCCAGGGCCCAACGACGACGAGCCCGCCGACGACCACCGCGCCCGCGACGACCCGCTCGGCGACGGGACCGTCCGTCAACTACAACTTCGGCTTGATCTCGGTCACGGCGACCGTGTCGGGCTCGAAGCTCACCAACGTCTCGATCGCATCGCTCGATGACGGCGGGAGCCCCCGTTCCCAGTCGATCGACCAGCAGTCGATCCCGATCCTGAAGCAGCAGGCGCTTCAGGCGCAGAACGCCAACATCCAGGGAGTGTCCGGGGCCAGCTACACGAGCTCGGGGTTCCAACAGTCGCTGCAGGCAGCGCTCAGCCAGCTCGGCTTCAAGTGACGGCGTCGACCGACGACACCGGAGCTGCACACGATGGCCGGCGCCGCCGGGCGCTCCACCACCGCGAACAGGTGATGGGAACGATCGTCACCATCGACGTCTACGTGGACGCCGGGAAGTCGGTCGACCGGCTCGCAGCGCACGTGGGCCGGGCCCGGTCGGTGCTGCACCGAGCGGACGACATCTTCAGCACATGGAAGGCGGACAGCCCGATGAGCCGGCTCCGCCGTGGCGAGGCGATGCTGGACCAGATGCCGCCCGAGGTCGCGGGCGTACTGGACGCGTGCCGGGCCGCGCGGATGCTGTCAGGCGGGTGGTTCGATCCGTGGGCGCTCCCCGGTGGCGTCGACCCGACGGGCTACGTCAAGGGTTGGGCCGCGGAGCGCGCCCTCGGCGCCTTGCGGATGCCGGACGTGGCCGCGGCCGTTGTCAACGCCGCCGGCGACATCGCCAGCTTCGGTGGTCCGGCGCCCGGTCAGCCGTTCCGGTTCGCTGTAGTCGACCCCTTCGACCGTACCCGGCTCGCATGCGTGGTCGAGCACACCGGCGCGGTCGCCACGTCGGGCACATCCGAGCAGGATCACCACCTGATCGATCCCCACTCCCGGCGGGCGGCATCGGCCGTTGCGTCTGCGACGGTTACCGGCCCCGAGCTGGGACTGGCAGATGCGCTGGCCACAGCGCTCGCCATCGGCGGCCCGGACGTACTCGAGCGCATCGACGCCCTCGACGGTTTCGAGGCTCTGGTGATCGGGCACGACGGCGATCGTCGGTGGACCTGCGGATTCCCCTGGGCCCCGGAGTCAGCGCCCGCTGCTGTCAACCTGTTCCCGACCCCGATCCGGTAGGTCTCTTGGTGATGGTCGACCCGGCACGACTGAAGGGCCCGAACGCGTGGAGGCGATGCGTGGGGGCGATGCGTGGAGGCGATGGGACTCGAACCCACGACTTCGACCTTGCAAAGGTCGCACTCTAGCCAACTGAGTTACGCCCCCGTGGATGCCAGACGGTGTCCGCCGGGACTGCTCACAGTACCAGCCGACCTCGGGCGCGCCGGTCGCCGGCACCTGTTGGCGGATGATCTCCGAGTCGCTGACCAGGTTGTCGGCCGATCGCGGGTGGTCCCGTCACAACGCCCTCCTATGGTCCCCTCACGTTCGACGCCGGCATCGCCTCGTCACCAGGTGCGCATCGACGTTCTCGCTCCCGAGCGGAGCCTCCCTCTCAGTGGGGCGGCGCGTTCGACGAGCGGCCTCCGGATCGATCGGAATCTCCATGGGCACCACAGACCGCAATGCCGTACTCGAAACCCTGACGGCGGGCATCGAAGCCCTGACCACCTCCGAGGCCTGGCAGGCCCATCTCGTGGTGCAAGTTCGCTTCCACCGCTACAGCTTCTCCAACGCCCTGCTGATCTGCGCCCAGGATCCCGGCGCCACCCGGGTGGCCGGGTTCGCTACATGGAAGAAGCTGGAGCGATCGGTTCGGAAGGGGGAGCGGGCCATCTGGATCCTCGCCCCGATGACCGGGCGACGTGTGCGCTCCGGCGACGACGAGGAGTGCCGACCCATTGTCGGATTCCGCCCAGTAGCGGTGTTCGACGTGGCGCAGACCGACGGGGAGCCGCTGCCCGTGGTGTGTCGCAACCTGCATGGTGGCGATCCGACCTCGGCCTTCGCCCGGCTGGAGGCGCGCGCCGGTGCTCTGGGCTATGTAGTGGTGTCGACCGAACTGCCCGGTGGCACCAATGGCGACTGTGCCTTCGCCCTCCGGCGGATCCGGGTCGAGTGCCGGAACGAGCCTGCCCAACAGGTGAAGACCCTGGCCCACGAGTTGGCACACGCGTTGCTGCACGAGGAGATCGACGACCGCCCGTTGGCCGAGCTCGAGGCGGAGTCAACCGCCTATGTGGTGTGCCGGACCCTCGGCCTCGACACCGCCGACTACTCGTTCGGGTACGTGGCCTGTTGGGCGGGAGGCGGTCCCGAGGCGGTGGCCCGGATCAAGGCCTCGGGCGGGAGGATCCAGCGGGCGGCCTCGGTGATCCTCGACACCCTGGAGGTGGAGGGCGGAGTTGCGCCCGGTGTGGCTGCCTGAAGCCGACCCCGTATCAGTCCGGGGACTTCGCCCGGTCGATGGACCGGGCGATCTCCTCCCAGGCTGCCTCCACCCCGTCGAATCCCCGCACCTCGGTCCTCTTGTGCGGCTCGAGGTCCTTGTAGACCTCGAAGAAATGGGCGATCTCGAAGGTGAGATGCGGGGGGAGCTCGTCCAGGTTCCGGATGCTCTCCCACATCGGGTCGCCGCAGGCCACGCAGATGATCTTGGCGTCAGGACCCTTCTCGTCGGTCATCCAGAAGACGCCGACTGGTCGGCTCTCGACCATGCAACCCGGGAAGGTCGGCTCGTCGAGGAGTACCAGGGCATCGAGCGGGTCGCCATCCTCGGCCAAGGTGTCGGGAACGAATCCGTAGTCCGCCGGGTAGAACGTCGCCGAGAACAGTCGCCGGTCGAGGCGGAACACATGGTTGTCGTGATCGTACTCGTACTTGTTGCGGCTCCCTCGGGGGATCTCCACCATGACGTCGATCGTGCGGTCCGTGTCCATGAACCCACCCCTTTCCTCGGTCAGGCGCTCCTCCATTCTGACCCAACCGGCAGTGTGCTTCGTCGGCTGCCGCCACGGCCGATCGACCCGGATGCGCCGACGGAAGGCCTTGCTAACGTTGGCATGTGAGCGACGAACCCCTCCAAGGTGCCGCGACCGTCGCAGAGGAACGGCCCGAGACCCAGTACTTCGCCCGTCAGCTCTCCGACCTCGACTTCAACGACCGCCTGCTCGACCTGGTGGCCGAGGCAGATCTTCCGCTCCTCGAGCGGGTGAAGTTCCTCATCCTGTTCTCCGAGCGGATCGACGAGTTCTTCCAGGTGCAGGTGGCCGGCCTGCGCCGCCAGGTGGTGGCCCGCATCACCAGCAAGGCCCTCAACGGCAGCACGCCCGACAAGCTCCTCGCCGACGTGCGGGCCTCGCTCGAGCGCATGGTGCGCCGCCAGGAGACCCTCCTGCTCGACACGTTGATCCCCACCTTGGCCGCCGAAGCCATCGAACTCGGCAATTGGGCTGACCTCGACGAGGCCGATCGGACGTACCTCCACGACCTCTTCGACCGGCTCATCCTCCCCGTCGTGACGCCCCTCACCGTCGATCCGAGCCACCCCTTCCCGTACATCTCGAACCTCTCGCTGAACATCGGGGTCGAGGTGCGCAGCCGCCACGACGACGCAGCCCGTTTCGCCAGGGTGAAGATCCCGCCGAACGTCGAACGGCTGCTGCCACTGCCCGGCGGGCAGCGCTTCATTCCCCTCGAACAGGTCATGATGGCATTCCTGGACGAGCTCTTCCCAGGTATGGACGTGGGCGAGGCTTGCGTGTTCCGGGTCACCCGCGACGCCGACCTGGCTCTCGACGACGATGCCGCCGACGACCTGCTCCTCGCCCTCCAGGAGGAGCTCCGCCGCCGCCGGTTCTTGCCTGTGGTCCGCCTCGAGATCGACTCCCGGACCTCCGAGGCCTCGATCGACCACCTGACCGAAGAGCTCGGCCTCGGCCCTGACGACGTCTACCGCTTCGCCGGTCCGCTCGGTCTTGGATGCCTGTGGGCCATCCACGGTCTCGACCGGCCCGATCTGCACGACCCTCCGTGGACACCCCTCGTCCCCCCTGCCTTCACCACGGTGGAGCGGGAGGAGGGGGCCAGCATCTTCACCGTGCTCGATCGCCAGGACGTCCTCGTCCACCACCCCTACGACTCCTTTTCGGCATCGGTCGAGGAGCTGATGAACGAGGCGGCCGAGGACCCCCACGTCCTGGCCATCAAGCAGTGCCTCTACCGCACCTCCGGCGACAGCGCGATCGTCGCCGCCCTGGTGCGGGCGGCCGAGCGGGGCAAGCAGGTGGCCGTGCTGGTCGAGGTCACCGCCCGATTCGACGAGGAGGCCAACATCGGGTGGGCCCGCGCCCTGGAAGAGGCAGGAGCCCACGTGATCTACGGGCTGATGGGCCTGAAGACCCACGCCAAGACGACGTTGGTCGTCCGACAGGAGGGCGACGCCGTCCGTCTCTACTGCCACGTCGGCACCGGCAACTACAACCCGAAGACGGCCCGCATGTACGAGGACCTCGGAGTCCTGTCGTGCCGGCCCGAGTTGGGGGCGGACGTCACCCGGTTCTTCAACTACATCACGGGGTTCAGCCAACCCCCGCACTACCAGGAGCTGGTCACCTCGCCGGGCGGGATCCGCAACCGGGTGGTCGAGCTGATCGACGAAGAGGCCAAGGCCGGGCCGGACGGGCGCATCGCCATCAAGGTGAACGGGCTCGACGACGTGGCCGTCATCGACGCCCTGTACCGGGCCTCCCAGGCCGGGGTGCCCGTCGAGCTGATCATCCGCGGCATCTGCTGCCTGCGTCCGGGGGTGCCTGGGCTGTCCGAGACGGTGCACGTGCGGTCGATCGTCGGCCGCTTCCTCGAGCACTCGAGGATCCTGCGATTCGGCGGCGCCACCGGACGGCCGGCGATCTACTACATCGGTTCTGCCGACCTCCGCCGACGGAACCTGGACCGCCGGGTGGAGGCAATGATCCCGGTGGCCGACGCGGACTCCGTGGGGCGCCTCGAGGAGATCCTGACGCTCAACCTGGCCGACGACGTCCAGTCGTGGTCGCTGGCGTCCGACGGCTCGTGGCACCGGATCCCGACCGTCCTGGGCAATGCCACCCAGACCGCGCTCGAGGAGGCGGCGCTGAAGCGGGGCGACCTGCTCGACCGGCCCCGGAATCCGCTGGGCTGACACATGGAACCCGACGGCCCCACCGCAGGCGAGGCCGCGCACGTCGAGGCGCCGCTCGAGGCCATGAACCGGAGGACGCGTCGGGCGGCGCTCGTCTACATGGTCATGGGCCTCGTCCTCATTCCCTGGACCGTCTTTCTGGCCGTGAGCCTCCCGAGGAGGGAAGTGGACACCCACTACCGCGGTGCGTGGGTGGGCTTCGACATCCTCTTGGTGGTGGCCATCGTCCTCACGGCCTACTATGCGTTCCGGATGGACGACCGGGTCCAGCTACCGGCCATGGCCACCGCCACGCTGCTCCTGGTGGACGCGTGGTTCGACGTCATGACGGCCGGCGGGCGCCGGTCCACCTTCCAGGCCGTGCTCTTCGCCCTCTTCCTGGAGATCCCGGCGGCTCTGTTCTCGCTCTACCTGGCGAGACAGGTGAACCGGCATGCCGAAGAGCTCGCGGCACACGACCGCACCCACCACACCGGCACCTGAGGTCGGAGGTCCCGTCAGGCGACGACAGCGGCGATCCGCGCCATCACGTCGTCGGTGAGATTGGGGACGACGTCAAGGGCGGCCAGGTTCTCGTGGACCTGTTCGACGCGGCTGGCCCCGGTGATCACGGTCGACACGTGCGGGTTCCTGACGCACCAGGCGATCGACATCTGGGCCAGCGTGCAGTCGAGCTGGCCGGCGATCTCCTGCAGTCCGGCGACCTTCTGGTTTCGGTCCGGGTCGGTCAGCAGGTCGCGCAGCCACTCGTAGCCGGGCAGGGTCGCACGGGAGCCCTCGGGTACCCCATCGAGGTACTTGCCGGTCAGCAGGCCCGAGCTCAGCGGGCTCCACGTGGTCAGCCCGAGCCCGATCCCGTCGTAGAGCGGGGCGTACTCCTGCTCGACCCTGTCCCGCCACAGGAGGTTGTACTGCGGCTGCTCGACCACCGGCTTGTGGAGATTGTGGCGGTCGGCGATGTCCCACGCCTCGCGCACGGCCTCGGCCGGCCACTCCGAGGTGCCCCAGTAGAGCGCCTTGCCGGCCGTGATCATGTCCGACATGGCCCACACCGTCTCCTCCACCGGGGTATCGGCGTCCGCCCGATGGCAGTAGACGATGTCGACGAAGTCGAGACCCAGGCGTTCGAGGGAGCCGTCGATGGCCTGCGCCAGGTACTTACGGTTGAGCGTGTTGCGCATGTTGACGTTCGAGTGCAGCCCCCAGAAGAGCTTGGTGGAGAGGACATAGGTGTGACGGGGCCAGCCGAGGGCCCGGATGGCTTCGCCCATGATCCGCTCCGACTCGCCCCCGGCGTACGCCTCGGCGTTGTCGAAGAAGTTGACCCCGGCGTCGTACGCCGCGGCCAGGCAGTCCTCGGCCAGGTTGCCGGCCAGCTGGGGCCCGAAGGTCACCCAGGACCCGAAGGACAGCACGCTCACCTTCAGGCCGGTGCCGCCCAGTCGCCGATACTCCATCTCCATGGTGACTCCCTCTGTGCTCAGTGAGGCTCGATGCGAATCGACCGAATCCTATGGGGAACCCGGCGGAGGTCGCCCAGGGGGTCCGGCCGGCGTCGCCCGCGCGATGCTTGCCCGGTGAGTGACGAGCCCGCCCCCGGCGCCCCCCTCATGCCCCTCCCACCCCAGCCGCCGGGCGTCCCGTGGCCTGCTTCCAGCTGGCCGACCGGCCCGCTGCCCGACGGTGTCGACCTCGAGGGTCTGTTGGACGCGGCGTTCGACCCGGACGGCCCGCTGCACGACACCTATGCGGTGGCCTGCGTTCTCGGTGGCCGGCTCGTCTACGAGCGCTACGGCGGCACGCTGCCCCGATTCGACGGTCCGGGTCGGCCCGTCTCAGTCGCCACCCCGCTCCTCTCGTGGTCGGTGGCCAAGTCCATGCTCCACGCCGTGGTCGGCATGCTGGTGGGGGACGGGATCCTCGACCCGGCGGCACCGGCCGTGGTCCCCGGGTGGGACCAGCCGGGCGATTCGCGGCGGGGCATCACCTTGGCCGACCTCTTGACCATGCGGGACGGCCTCGCCTTTGTCGAAGGGTACGAGGACGCCGAGACGTCGGACGTGATCCAGATGCTGTTCGGACGAGGTCAGGCCGACATGGCGGCGTTTGCTGCCGACCGTCCACTGGCGGCGGCTCCGGGCACCCGGTACAACTACTCGACTGGCACCAGCATGGTGATTTCCGGCGTGATCGCCCGCGCCCTCGGTGCCGGTGCGCCCTACCGGGCCTACCTCGACGAGCGCCTCTTCGGCCCGCTCGGCATGACATCGGCGACCGCGACGTTCGACGACTCCGGCGCCTGGGTGGCCGGGTCGTTCGTACACGCCTCGGCCCGGGACTTCGCCCGGTTCGGTCTCTTCTACCTGCGTGACGGGGTGTGGGAGGGCCACCGGCTCCTGCCCGAACGATGGGTCGATGCCGGCCGGTCCCCCCGGTCCGTCGACCCCGACGACGGGTACCTGTACGGCGCCCACTGGTGGACCCGGAAGGATCCGTTGGGCACGTTCTGGGCGGCCGGCCACGACGGCCAGTACATCGACCTGTGCCCGGCACTCGACCTGGTGCTGGTGCGGCTCGGACGGACCGCTTCGGACCGGACATCGGAAGTGCGCGCCTGGCGCGACACGGTCATCGACGCTTTCGGGGGCGCCGACGCCGGGTCGTCGAGCCGGTGACGGTCGGCGGTTCCGACCGGACCGGGCGCCCGGGACGTTGCCAAATGGCGTATCCCCGCCCTACGGTGAGGACACTGTGAGCAGGTCCCTTCCCGTCCACGACCACCTCCATGAGGTCCACACCGTCGAGGACGTGCTGGCCCTGGTGCGCGAGCACGGCGGCCGCGTCACCAACTCCCGCCGGCTCCTGTTGGAGGCGCTCTTCCACGAGCCTGGTCACCGGACGGCCGAGGAACTGGCCGAGACCGTCCAGTCCCACGCTCCCGACGTGGCCCTCTCCACCGTCTACCGGAATCTCGACGAGTTGGAGAAGCTGGGGGTGGTGGTCCACTCCCACCTCGGCCACGGTCCGGCCACGTATCACCTCGCCTCCGGCGCCCACTGCCATTTTGTCTGCCAGGACTGCGGGGCAGCCGTCGAGGCACCGGACGAGCTGTTCACGGGGTTGGCCGGTTCGGCCCTCGAACGGTTCGGATTCGAGATCGACACCCGGCACTTCGCCATCTTCGGACGCTGCGCCGACTGCCGGAAGGGGACCGGGGTATGACCGAGCACGGCAGCGCCATCGACCGCACCACCGAGTGGGAGGAGCTGCGGGATCGTCACCTCCGTCCCCTGGGGGAGCGCCCGGCATCGTCGGCCCGGGGCCTCCATCACTTCGCCATCGTCTCGAGCGACGTCGAACGGACGATCGCCTTCTTCCAGGATCTGCTCGAGTTCCCCCTCGCCGAGCTGTTCGAGAACCGCGACTACAGCGGATCCACCCACTTCTTCTTCGACATCGGCCACGGCAACTACCTCGCCTACTTCGACTTCCCCGGCCTCGACCTCGGGGAGTACCGCGAGGTGCTGGGCGGGCTCCACCACGTCGCCATCAGCGTCACGCCCGAGCAGTTCGAGCGGCTTGTGGCCAAGGTGCAGGCGGCCGGCGTCGAGGTGCACGTGGTCAACGGCGACTCCGCCTATTTTCCGGGGCCGGACGGCGAACGCATCGAGCTGCTGAGCTACCCGCTGGACAACATGTACGGCACGGTCGTCGGCAGGTAAACGGCCGCAGATCGCGACAGAGCTGCACCGGCGCGCAGCAGCGGGGGCCGAAACCCCCGCTGACCTGCGCACTTTCGTGGTCGGGCTGCCCGGATTTGAACCGGGGACCTCTGCGTCCCGAACGCAGCGCGCTAACCAAGCTGCGCCACAGCCCGTACACCGGGGCGGGCCGACGACCGACCCCAGGACATGGAGATGCTACCCGACGGCGGTGTGGTCATTCCCCCGGTCGTGCCGGTCCGGCCCGTCAGCTTCCTCGGGGCCGGACGGGGTCCGCTTGGCCACCACTTTGGCGATCCGTCGCTTGTCCATCTCTGCCACCCGGAGCTGCCACTCGCCCAGCTCGTGGGTCTCGCCCTCCTCGGGTATGTGGCCGAATGCGTCGAAGAGGTAGCCGCCGAGCGTGACGTACTCCCCCTCGGGCAGGGCGACACCCAACTGGTCGGCCAGGTCGTCGATGCTCATCCGGCCGTCCACCAGCCATCGCCGCCCGTCGACCCGCACCACGTCGGGCTCGTCGTCCGGGTCGAACTCGTCGGGCAGATCGCCGACCAGCGCCCCGAGCAGGTCCTTCACCGTGATGACCCCCTCGACGCCGCCGTGCTCGTCGACCACCACCGCAAACGCGCGGCGCTGGTGCCGCATGGCGGCCAGGACGTCGAGGACCAACCGGGACTCCGGCACGAGAAAGGGTTGCCGCAGCCGCCGCGAGATGTCGATCGGGTCAGGTGACCGTCCGCTCTCGTCCGTCGCTCCAACCGTCCACCCCGCCCGGAAGAGGTCGTTGACGAACAGCACGCCGATCAGGTCGTCGAGGTTGTCGCCGCACACGGGAAAGCAGCTGTGGCCGGACTCCCGCACCGCCTTCGACACGGCGTCGACGGTCAGCGGGATGGTGAGGGCCACGACGTCCACCCGGGGGGTCATGACCTCGCGGACCACCGTGTCCCGCAGGTCGTGAAGGGCATCGATGATGAACTGCTCCTGGGCGTCGGCGCCGCCCGCCACCGGGAGACCGGACCCGTCGGCGACCGCGGTGCCTTCGGCCCGTTCGCGTCGACGGGACCGGCGTCCCGGCGATCCTTCGGTCTGGTCTTCGTGGCGACGGAACACGGACAACGCGGTGACCCGGTCTGTAGGGGGTGGTGCTGTCAGGCGCCGGACGGCTCGGCGACGACCGACAACGGGGTGTAGGACTCGTCGTAGTAGGTGCCGCCCTCGAGGAGGGCCGTCACCGCCCGACGGAGCCGGATGGGGTCGAGCGGCTTGACCAACCAGCCTTCGGCGCCCGATCGGCGGGCCAGGAAGACGTCGGGGCGCCGGTCCAGCAGCATGAGGACCGGGACATGGTCGATCTTGTCGTAGGAGGCCTCGAGGCGCAGCTCGAGCGTGGTGGCCATGCCTCCCATGTTGCCCATCTGCATGTCGACGATCACCAGGTCGGGCATCGACTCGCCCACGATGGCCATCACCTCGGGTCCCGACCGGGCCTCGACGATCTCGATGCCGGGCGAGCCGGCGGTGGCGGCGATCTCGGCCCGGACCGTCGGAGCGTCACTCGCCACGAGGATGGTCGGCACGTCCGAGAGGTTAGCGCCCCCCGGCCCCCGGACTCCACGTGGGGCGCGGCTGCGCCACGTCCTGCCGGGGCAGTCAGGCCCCGTCCTGGGCGAACAGGAGGTCGGCCACCTCGGCCAGGCCGATCAGGTTGTGGACGTCGGAGTTGAGCAGGGGCACCCGGTAGACGTGGGCCGGTCGGACGTCGGCCACCAGGGTGGCGAAGATCGTCTCCTCCCGGTCCGAGGCCAGCGTGTACCCGGTGAGATTCTCCACCAGGTCTCCCAAGTCGGCGGCGGGACCGCTTCCCCGCCCCGCCCGGTCGGCGTGGGAGGCGACGGCGGCCAGCTGGTCGTCGGTGGCGAACCGGGGTTGGACCCGGTTCACGATCAGGGCGGTGGCCGACATGCCGGATTGGGCGAGCTTCCCGGCGAAGTGGACGGCCTCGTCCACCGAGTCGGGCCTGGGGGAGGCCACCAGGACGAACGCCGTGGTCGGCTGGACCAGCAGCTCGCGCACCCGGGCGGCGCGCTGGCGGAAGCCCTCCTCCATGCCCTCAAAGGCCTGGAAGAAGGCGACGGCGTCGTGGACGATGTCGGCCCCCGCCACTCTGGAGATCGTGCGCAGGAGGGCCTGGGCCGCCACGCCGATGAAGCGGAGGCCCACGCGGGTCGGTGCCATCACCGCCTTGAAGATCCTGTTCTCCAGGAAGTGGGTGAGGCGGCGGGGGGCGTCGAGGAAGTCGAGGGCGCTGCGCGAAGGAGGGGTATCGACCACCACGATGTCGAAGCCGCCCTCCTCGACCAGCTCGTAGAGCTTTTCCATGGCCATGTACTCCTGGGTCCCCGACAGGGTCCCGGTCAGGTTCCGGTAGATCCGGTTGACCCGGATGTCCTCGGCCTGGGACTCGGAGTCGGCGTAGCGGGCGATGAGGTCGTCGAACGTGCCCTTGGGGTCGAGCATCAGGGCGTGGAGCTCGCCCGGCCAGTCCCCCTCGATGCGGGTGGGGTTGTTGGAGAGCCCGTCGACACCGAGGGAGTTGGCGAGGCGCCGCGCCGGGTCGATGGTGACCACGCACGCCGTGCGGCCGAGCCGCGCCGCCTGGAGGGCGATGGCCGCCGCCGTGGTGGTCTTGCCCACCCCACCAGAGCCGCAGCAGACCACGATCGACCGGCGGCGGACCACGTCGTCCATGGTGGCCGGCGCCTCGCCGTCGACCTCGGGCCGGGCGGCGTCCGGGCCCGGGACGGTCACTGAGCCACCGGGTCGGGCTCGTGGAGGGCCTCGATGCACCGGGCCAGGGCCTGGCTGAGGGTGTCGAGCTCGAGGGGACCGATGGTGTCGGTAAAGAGGTACGGTACCCGCAGTTGGGCGAGGGGCAGCTCACGGGCCAACCGGGTCACCTGCTCCTCCTGGAGCCCTTGGCGGCGCCGGCGGAACAGGCGGGCCTGCTCCAGCGCCTCGACCAGCCGGGGGTCGAGGTCGACCCCCGTCGCGGCCACGGTGTCGGCGGCCGGGGTGGCCAGCCCTTCCATCGGCGGGTAGCAGGCGTTGACGATGACGGGGCCGAGGGCGATCCCGACCTTGTCCTCGAGCTGGTATGCAGCCTCCACCACTTCGTTGACCGGCATCTCCTCGGGCAGGGTCACGAGCGCGACCTGACACCGCTTCGGGTCCGAGAGCAGGGCGACCACGTCGGCGGCCTGGGCGCGGATCGGCCCGGCCCGGGCGGCATCGAGGAGACCGCCCGCCGAGGACAGGAACGTCATCGTGTGCCCGGTGGCCGGTGCGTCCACCAGGACGAGGTCGGCCACCCCCCGCTGCTCGATCTGCTTGACCTTGCCGAGGACCAGGATGTCCCGGATCCCGGGGATGGCCCCGGCGACGATGTCGATGATCCCCGAGGACAGCAGGCGCTTGGAGAACCGCTTCATCCCGTGGTCGTCCAGGTACTCGAGCAGTGCGTCGTCCGGGGTGATGGTCCGGGCGTGGACGACGCCGGGCGGGATCGCCGCCCCGTCGTCGCTGTCGCCCCCGCCGATCCCTTTGGCCCCGGCAGCATGCAGGACCTCGCCGGCGTAGCCGAGACCTCCTGAGCCCCCGAAGGCGGTGGACACCCCGGTCCGGCCCTCCAGCTCGATGACCAGGACGGACAGTCCGGCACCAGCGGCCAGATGAGCGAGCGCGGCGACCATCGTGGTCTTGCCGACACCGCCCTTGCCGGCCACAATCACGACACGGCTCTGGCTGCAGAAGGAGCGGATGTCCATGACTCACCGAGCGTAGTGTCCGCCCTCGCGGGGTCGGCCCCGCCTGCCCGGGGCGATCGCGACACTGTGCTGTGCCCGGATTGTCACGCTCGGCGCGAAAGCGGCGGAAATTCTCCCCCAACCTCCGTTCACCTCTTGTTTCCCCAGATGGTGAGGAGTACGTTCCAAAACGTCAGGTAGCACCGAAGGGGGAGTCGGGTCGTGGAGCAGTTGATGGATTCGTGGCAGCTGAAGGCGGCGTGCCGTGGGCCCCAGGCGGAAATCTTCTTTCCTCCGGCCCATGCCGAGCGCAAGGAGGAGAAGCTCCAGCGCGAGGAGCGGGCCAAGGCCATCTGCACCACCTGCTCGGTACGGGCGGAGTGCCTCGAGTACGCGGTGCGCATCCGGGAGCCCCACGGGATCTGGGGTGGCCTGAACGAGATGGAGCGCCGCCAGTACGCGGAGCGCCGGGTCGGGTGAGCGCCGGTCGGCGCAGCCGGCCCCTGCCGCACGCCTGAGGCGGCCCACGATGGCACCTGTCAGTGGTGGATCGGCGGTGCCTCCGTCAGCCCGCCGACGCGCCGGCAGGGACGGGTAGCCCGAGGGCCAGGTCCGCCGAACGGACGCCTTTGGAACGGCAGACCGACGACGGCTGCTGTCCCGTGGCCGCGCAGATCCCCGCCGACAGCTGGTTGGCCACGGCGATGACCGCCTGCCCGGTGGGTGGCGCGGTGGTGCCGGACCCCGGGGTTCCCGAGCCCGTCGCCGGTGTCGCCACCTCGTTGGCGATCTGCGCCTGCGACTGTCCGGCCAGGAGTGCCGGGCTGAATCCCGAGGTCACGGCCACCAACCGACCGGCCACGTCGACGAAGGGTGCCGTGCCTGCGGTGGTCCCGCCGGCCTGGGGGGCGTAGCGGGCGACCAGCGTGGCCTGGGCCGGTGTGAGTCGGGCCAGGCGGGTGTACGTCCCGTCGGGGCCGATCGTGTCCGAGTAGAGTTCGACGCCGGTCAGCGTCAGGTAGCGGCTGACGTAGCCCACGCCGTCGAAGGTGAATGTCGGGGTGTTCGGGAAGATGGTCAGCGCGGCCGACATCCCGTCGTGCAGCTCGGTGAACCGTCCGAACCTGGCCAGGGCGACCACCAGCGGCCAGCGCTCGGCGGCGCAGAACGGGCAGAACACGGCTCCGACGAAGAGGACCTCCGGCTTGCCCTGGGCCGTCAACGGTGCCTGGCCGGCCAGGACGGTGGGCGCCGTGAGGCTGGTGCCGGGCACCGACACCCCGACCGAGTCGAAGGTGGCGGGCGGCACCGTCGACAGCTTGACCAGGACGGCCGGAGACGTGACCGCCGGCGTGGCCGGCGCCGTAGGCGACGAGACGTGGGTCAGGGCGTAGGTGACCAGGCCCACCACGCCGAGGAGGATGGCCACCACGGCGCCCCAGGCCAGCCTGGCCGGTCGGCCCGGCCGTCCCTCAGCCACGGGTCGGGCGGGACCGGGTCGTGCTCAGGACGGGACGCTGTCCGCCAGCGCTTCGTCGGCCGTGCCGTATCCGGGCGCCAGCACGATGGGAGATGCCGTGGTGATGATGACGAAGAGGAGGAACGTGGCGATGTGGACGCTCGAGCACCACAGGCAGATGGCCTTGATGATGAAGAGCTCGGCGATGATCAGGTAGACGATCATGCCCACGCCGGTCACCGCCAGTCCGATTCGTGCGAGGTGGATCCTGCGGTCCGTCGCCCGCCAGGCTGCCGGAAGGCACAACAGGAGCATCGGGACGAAGAACACCAGGCCGAGCATGGCCACGGGAATGCCGAAGATCTCGGACTGCGGGCTCTGGGTCACCTTCTCGCAGTTGAACGTGCTGTTCGACACGCACGCCAGCGCTTTCGGCTGGAAATGGGTGATGGTCAGGTAGATCGACGCCCCGAGCCCGTAGACGGACAACAGGAGCGTGGCGATGGGCTGCCACCGCAGGTTGGACATCGCCCCCCTCCCCGACTCAGCTCGCCGAGATGCCGAGGGCCTTGGCCGCCGCTTGGACCCCGGAGCTCGTGCATACGCTGCCCGGCTGGCCCTTGGTGGCGTGGCAGATGGCCGCCGACATGTAGTTCCCGGTAGCCAGGATGGCCTGGGTCACCGGATTGGTCGGGTCGGACAAGCCACTCGAGATGTCGGTCCACGACAGGTTGGCGAGGATCTGGGGGTCGTAGCTCGCACCCGAGAAGAGGACCGAGTTGTTGATGTCCACGAACGGGAACGAGATCCCACCGGAGGTGCTGGCATTGGGGAGGAACTTCGACGAGCTGTACTTGGTCAGGATGCTCGCCTCCTGCTTGGTCGGGTTCTGGAGGTTGGTGTACCGGTTGGGGCTACCCGCCACAGGGATGTTGGTGTATTGCTCCACGCCCTGGAACGTGATGTACGGGCTGTCGAGAGTGGCCCCGTGGAAGCTGAAGGTGCTGGTCTTGGCGTCGACGTCGGTGTGGGAGGAGGCGGTGATCTGGAGGTTGTTCCAGGTGCCGAACCGGGCCAGTGCGGTAGTCATCGCCCAGCGCTCGGCCGCGCAGTAGGGGCAGTACTCGGCGCCGTAGTAGAGCATCGCCGGACTCTTCCTGTTGATGGTCATCGGCGGTTGGCCCGACAGGACCGTCGGCTTGGCCACCGGGATCTGGGACGTCACGCCCACCTTGTTCCAGGTGGACAGCGGAACGGTGGTGACGTCCTTGACCACCTGGGCGGGTGCCGCGGTCACCGGTGTGTAGGAGAGGTTCTGGGTGGAGGTGCTCGTCGCCTTCACGATGAACAGGACGGCGATCACGATGATCACCAGGGCCACCGCGCCCCAGGCGAGGAAGACGCCCCGCTGCGAGTTCTTCGGTCCCCCGGACGGGGCGGCGGGCCGGCCCGGCCGCGGCGTGTTCCCGCCCTTGCCGCCTCCGGACCCTTTGGCGGCCACGGGGCGACTGGCGGCCCGGCTCCGGTCCTTGGCGCTCTGCCCGCCACCGCTCCCGGTCGGCTTGGGCTTGTTCCCGCCGGTGCCGGGGTTCTGTACGTTGTCAGCCATGGTTCCGCGATCCTCGCTTCGTGCGAACGTCCGATGGAGCGTAACGTGTCCCGCCGCGCCCATGTGGTCGGTACTCGTCGTCCGCCGGGCCCCGGTGTCCGGGGCTTCGGCACGGGGATGTCTAGAGTGGCCCGATGTCGTGTGACGCGTCGGCCCTGGTCGGACCAGGGGCATCCGGGAACGGCGCCACCGTCACGCCGGGTGACCAGGCTCGTCGAGCCGGTGTGCGGGACACGTTCGACCGGTCGGGGGAACCCCCCGGGCGCGAGTTGCGGTCGGTGTCGTGGCGGTCGACGAACGTCGACGGACACCGGGTCCGCTACGGCGTGGTGGGCTCGGGCCCGGATGCGCTGTTCTGCCACGGATGGGGGCTCCGTCCCAACGCCTACGCCCGTCCGATCGTCGCCATGGCCTCAGCCGGCTGCCGGGTGGTGGCACCTGCGCTGCCTGGTTTCGGCAGGACGCCTGAGCTGCCCCCGGCCGAGCGGACCTTCGCCGGCTACGGCGCATGGGTGGCCCGGTTCCTCGAGGCGGTCGGCGTCGACGACCTGGCCCTGGTGGCGGGTCACTCGATGGGCGGCGGGGTGGCCACCTCCTTCGTGCACCGCCGGCCCGAGCGGGTGGCCTCGCTCCTCCTGGTCAATGCCATCGGGAGTCCGACGTGGGCCCTGTTCCCGAACGAGGTCCGGACCATGGTCCAGCGACCGTTCTGGGACTGGGGACGCCACTTCTGGGGCGACCTCCTCCATTCGCCCCGCGCCCTGCGGGTGCTGCCCGTCCTGCTCGAGGACTTCATCCCCAACATCGTCCGCAATCCGCTGGGGATGGTCCGCACGGGCGAGTTCATCCGCAAGGCCGACCTGGTGGCCGAGGTGCGGGACATCGCCGGACGGGGGACGTCGGTGGCGGTGGCGTGGTCCGACCGGGACGGCCTGGTACCCCGCTCGGCCTTCGACGACCTGCGTCGCGCCGCCGGCGTCGAAGGCGTGGTGGTCGAGGGGCCCCATGCCTGGCTGATCGCCGATCCGCACATCTTCGGCGAGCTGGCCATCAGCGCCCTGGTCGACGCCCGGCCGGGTACCGGCGCCGCCGACGGCGCCTCCGTGCCCCTCCACTAGCTGGCGCGGCCGGGCCGGCCGGTCTTCGCCCGGGCCCCGCTGGACCGCCGCCCGCGGGGGTAGCGTGCGGGCATGGCCGTGACTCTGCGAGAAGCCGCGACGGTGATGCTCATCCGGGACGCCGTCGACGAACGTGGGCGCCCGGCCGTCGAGGTCTGCATGCTCCGCCGCAACCTGGCCAGCGAGTTCGTGGCCGGGGTCTACGTGTTTCCGGGGGGCTCCGTCGACCCCGCGGATCGTGGCGACGCGGCCGGCGAGCTCAGCCAAGGCCTGTCCGACGCCACGGCCAGCGCCCTCCTGGGCCTCGACTCGGGCGGCCTGGCCTTCTGGGTGGCCGCCCTGCGCGAGTGCTTCGAAGAGGCGGGCGTACTGCTGGCCCGACCCCGCGACTCGGCCGACGGCACGGCGATCCTCGACACCACGGACCCCGCCGACCGGGCCCGCTTCGAGGCCCACCGCCTGGAGATCAACGAGGGGAGGGCCGGCCTGCTCGACGTGTGCCGGGCCGAGGGCCTGGTCCTGGCGGTCGACGCCGTGCACTACGTCAGCCACTGGATCACCCCGGAGCTGGCCCCGAGGCGGTACGACACCCGGTTTTTCGTCACGGCCGCCCCACCCGGCCAGGTGGCCCAGCACGACGACGGCGAGACCATCGCCACCATCTGGGTCCGGCCGGACGACGCCCTGTCCCGGTTCGAGGCGGGGGAGATCGAGCTGCTGCCCCCGACGGTCGAGAACCTCGGGAAGCTGGCCGTCCACCACTCGACCGAGGAGGTCATGGACTGGGCCCGCGGGGTCACCGACGTCCCCATGATCCTCCCCATCGTGCTCATCGAAGACGGGCGGCTCCTGGTGCTGCGGCCCGGCGACGACGGCTACGAGCAGGCGGTCGAGGACCGGATCGCCTCCTCCGACCCCGTGTCGCCGGAACTGGCCGCGGCCTGGGAGGCCTGGCGCCCGAAGGCCGGTCGGGCCTAAGCGGGCTCGCCGGCGGCCACGGCCGCCTCGACCCGTTCCAGCATCCGGGCGGTGCATCCATCCATCGACACCACCGGCGGCGGGTTGGCCACCAGCGCGTCGGCCAAGCGGGCGAACTCGGCGGCCAACGGCTGATCGTCGTCGAGGGCGACCGGGACACCGGCGTCCCCTCCGGCCGACACCGACGGGTGGAGCGGCACCTGGCCGAGCAGCGGCACCCCGACCTCGGCCGCCAGGCGGGCCCCGCCCCCGGAGCCGAACAGGGCGTAGGACGTCCCGTGCTCGCAGGTGAAGTCACTCATGTTCTCGACCACCCCCGTGACCCGCAGATAGCCCTTGCGGGCCATGTCCGCGGTGCGGGCCGCCACCTTCTGGGCGGCGACCGGCGGGGTCGTGACCACCACGATCTCGGCGCGCGGCATCATCCGGGCCAGGCCCATCTGGATGTCCCCCGTGCCCGGGGGCATGTCGATCAGCAGGAAGTCGAGGTCGCCCCAGTGGACGTCCTCCAGGAACTGCTGGACGGCGCGGTTGAGGACGAGGCCCCGCCACATGATGGCGTGCTCCTCGTCGGCCAGGAACCCCATCGACAGCACCCGGAGGGTCCCGGTGCCGATGCTGCGCTCGAGCGGGACCATCTTTTTGTCGCGGGCCTCGACGTCCCCCTGCATCCCGAGGAGCCGCGGCACGCTGAAGCCCCAGATGTCGGCATCCAGCACGCCCACCGTCAGGCCTCGACGGGCGAGCGCCACCGCCAGGTTGACGGTCACCGAGCTCTTCCCGACCCCGCCCTTGCCGGAGGCGATGGCCACCACCCGGGCCGAGTCGGGGACGTCCGTCTTCGGCGGGTCCTGGCGGGCATTGAGGCGGGCCCGGGCCATGACCGACCGCTTCTGGTCCTCGTCCATCACCCCGGTGGTCACCGTGACGGTCCCGACACCGGGCAGTGCGCCCACGTGGAGGTCGACGTCGCGCTGGATCTGGGCCCGCAGTGGGCATCCGGCGATGGTCAGGGCCACCTCGACCCCGATGTCGGGGCCGTCCACCCGGACCCGGGTGACCATGCCCAGCTCCACGATGTCGGCCCCCAGCTCGGGGTCCATGACGTTGCGCAGGGCGGCGCGGACCTCGTCCTCGGTGGGAGTGGGGCCGTCGGTGGGAGTGGGTCCGTCGACGCCCGGTGGGTCGGTCCTGGTCACAGCCGGAATTGTAGTTGGGGCGCCGCCCGGGCCGGTCGAGGGGAGCCGGTGTACCGCCCGGGGGCGGTGCCGGGTACGATTGCCTCCGGAGAGACCCGCCACCAGGATCTCGACAGGACGGTCGCACCGTCCCGCGACCAAAAGGAGCATCGATGAGCTCGACCATGCAGAACGTCACCATCGGGAAGAAGCCGAATCCCGTGTCCCTCACCGACGTCGCCGCGGCCAAGGTCGCCGAGCTGCTGGCGGAGGAGGACACCGCCGAGCTGGCGCTCCGCGTGGCCGTCCGCCCGGGCGGGTGCTCCGGATTCAGCTACGAGATGTTTTTCGACGCCGACGTGGCCGAGGACGACGTGGTGCGCGAGTTCGGCACCGTCAAGGTGGTCGTGGACCAGACGAGCGCCGACCTGCTCAAGGGATCGACACTCGACTACAGCGACGGGCTCCAGGGGGCGGGATTCCACGTGACCAACCCCAACGCCACCCGCACCTGCGGCTGCGGCTCCTCCTTCAGCTGACCGACTGACGCGCTGATCCCCTGATCCGACTCCGCGTCAACGGCGCCGACGTCGAGCTGGCCGACGACGACGACGACTCGACTCTCCTCGACGTGCTCCGCGAGCACCTCGGACTGCGCTCGGTCAAGGACGGCTGCAGTCCCCAGGGCCAGTGCGGCTGCTGCACCGTCTGGGTCGACGGCGCCCCCCGCGTGGCCTGCGTGACCCCCGTCCGGCGGCTGGCCGGCCGGGACGTCACGACCCTCGAGGGACTGCCGGAGCCGACCCGTGACGCCTGGGCTTCGGCACTGCTGGCCACCGGCGGCAGCCAGTGCGGCTTCTGCACGCCGGGCATCGTGCTCCGCCTTGCCGCGCTGGAGGGTCCGGTCGGCGACGGGCGGATCGACCAGTCGCTGCTCGCCCACCTGTGCCGGTGCACCGGGTGGCAGACCATCCGGGAGGCCGCCCACGCCGTGCTCGACAGGAGCGGCACCGACGGTCCGGGCCCACAGGGTTCGGCCCGCGACCCGGGCGCCGCCGGTGTGCGCGCAGGCCTGGAAGGCGGCGTGCCCCAGCGGGTGGGGTCCCCGGTGGTGCTCGGCGAGGCCGGGTTCGCCGACGACGGCTGTCCGGTGGACGCCCTGGTGGCGGTGGTGGATGCCGACGGGGGCTATGTGGTCGCCGAATCTCTGGCGGAGGCCCGGGCCCGCTCGGGCAAGGTCCAGGGCCGGAGCACCACCATCCCGCTCAGCCACCCGGTGGACGCGCCCCCGGGGGAGTGGGACCTGACGCTGGTTACGACATGGGTCGAGCCGTCCTACGTGGAGCCCGATGCTTCGTGGTGCGTGCCGGGTGGCACGCCCGCCTCGCCGTACGGGAACGGTGGGGCCTTCGGGGGGAAGCTGCACAGCCCGGTGGCCGCCGATGCCCGTCGACTGGCCGACGAACACGGGCGGCCGGTCCGAGTGCTGTGGACGCGGGAGGACGTGGTCCGGCGGGGACCGAAGCGCCCGCCCGTGGGTGCGGGAATCAACCGCGACGGCTCCGGCGTCCTCCGGGTGGCGGTGTCCGGGCCCCCGTTCGATCCCGAGGCCTGGGCCGCCGTCACCCGCTCGGTCGCCGCCGTGGCCCCCGGCCTGGTCCTCGAGCAGGTGGCGGTGGACGGGCCGCCGGTCTCGTTCGACCTGCGAGCCGCGGTGTGGGCCGAGGCCGCCGTCCTGACCGCAGTGGCGCACCACGTAGGGCAGGGAGGCGGTCCGGTCTCCGACGTGCCCGTCGAAGTGGTGTCCCCCGGGGGTGGGCGGGCGATCGTGCGGTGCCGCCCGGACGGGACCCTCGACGTCGAGGTGGCCGCCGGGCCGGCACTGGATGCCGTGGTGCTCCGGTCATATGCCATCGGCGCCGCCCACCAGGCCCTCGGCTGGGTCGGGTCGGAAGGGATCGCCGTCGACCCCGAAGGCGGGGTGCAGGACCTGACCATCCGCTCGTTCGGCATCCTCCAGGCCCGGGCCATGCCACAGGTGACGGTGGGGATCGACGAGGGAACGGTGCCGGTGCCGGTCAACGGGTCGGACGCCGTCTTCGCCGCGGTGGCCGCCGCCCGCTGGCTGGCCGACGGCCTCGGGCCGACCTGGCCCGCGGACCGTACCGGCGCCGGCCGGCGCTGAGACGCTCAGCTGACGAGCCTGCGTAGGCTGGCGGGCGCGGTCGTCCGCACGCAACCACGCCCCGTCACCACGTCCCTGTCACCATGCCCCGTCACCAAAACAGGAGGAGCCTGCCATGAGCACGCCCGTCGGTCCTTACACCCCCATCGTCCGGGCCGGCTCCTGGCTGATCTGCTCCGGCCAACTCGGCCTCGCTCCCGCCACCGGCGGCGGTCCCCCCGCCCTGGTGGCCGGTGGATCAGGGCCGCAGCTGACCCAGGCCGTGGCGAACGCAGCCGCGCTCCTGGCCGCCGAAGGCGCCTCGCTGGCTGACGTGGTGAAGACCACGGTGTTCGCCACCGACCCCGCCGAATTCCCCGTCGTGAACGAGGCGTATGTGGCGGCCTTCGGCGACCACCGCCCGGCCCGGTCGATGGTGGCGGTATCGGGGCTGCCGATGGGGGCGTCCGTGGAGATCGAGGTCTGGGCGACGCACGATCCGGCCTGAGGCGACCCGGCCGCCGGGTCGGGGCCCGGCGAGCTGGGCTAGGGGGTCCAACTGGTCTGGCCGAAGCGGTAGCCGACCGAGCGCACCGTCTGGATCAAGTGGGCGTGCTCCTCGCCCAGCTTGGCCCGCAGTCGGCGGACGTGGACATCGACCGTGCGGGCGCCGCCGTAGTACTCGTAGCCCCACACCCGGCTGAGCAGCGTCTCCCGGGTGAAGACCTTGCCCGGCCGGGCCGCCAGGAACCGGAGCAGCTCGTACTCCATGTAGGTGAGGTCGAGCACCCGGCCGGCCACCGCCGCCTGGTAGGTCTCGAGGTTGAGCACGAGTGGGCCGTGCTCGAGGAGGTCGGGGCGCAGGCCCCGCCCGGTCCGCCAGAACAGGTGGGCCAGCCGGGTCGCCAGCTCGTCGGGGTTGACGGGCCCCAGGCAGAGGTCGTCGAACAGGTCCTCACGCAGATCGAGCTCGCCGAGTTGCTCGGTGGGCACGACCACCAGGACCGGGGCCAGCGGGACCTCGCGAGTGCGCAGGTGCCGGCACAAGGCGAACGCCGCCGCCGGGTCGGGGCCGCTGCAGATGACCGCTCCCGCCCAGCCGTCCTCGGGCTCCTCGGTGTCGACCGCCTCGGACCGGTCGATCCCGCGCCAGGGGTAACCGGCCTGCTCGAGCACGGCCGTCACCGGGGTCGGCGGAGTCGAGGGGAAGCACAGCAATGGTTCCATGATGCTCGTCCCCCCTCCTCGATCGTGTGCTGGACTGTTCCGGACGGTGTCTGCGTGGCCAGGCTTGCTAGAGCAGCGGCAGGTACCGGTCGAGTTCGAACTGGGTGACGTGTGCCTTGTAGCCCGCCCACTCCTCACGCTTGTTGCGGATGAACCACTCGAACACGTGGTCGCCGAGGGTATCGGCCAGCAGCTCCGAGGACTCCATGAGGGCCAATGCCTCGTGGAGACTGCCCGGGAGGTGGAGGATGCCTTTGGCGTCGAGCTCCTCGGGGCTGAGGGCGAACAGGTTGGCGTCGGCCTCGGGTGGCAGCTCGTAACCCTTTTCGATGCCCTGCAGACCGGCGGCCAGGATGACGGCGAAGGCGAGGTACGGGTTGCAGGCGCTGTCGGGCGACCGGTACTCGATGCGGGTCGACTCGGTCTTGCCCGGCTTGACCACCGGGACCCGGACCAGCGCCGACCGGTTGTTGCGGGCCCACGACACGTGGATGGGGGCCTCGTAGCCGGACACCAGGCGTTTGTAGGAATTCACCCACTGATTGGTGACGGCGGTGATCTCGCCGGCATGGCGCAGGAGCCCGGCGATGAACCCCTCGGCCACCTCGGACAGCCCACCGGGGCGGTCGAGGTCCACGAAGGCATTCTCGTCGCCCCGGAAGAGGGACATGTGGGTGTGCATCCCCGACCCCTGCACGCCGGCCAGGGGCTTGGGCATGAAGCTGGCGAAGACGCCCTGCTCGCGTGCCATCTCCTTGACCACCAGGCGGACCGTCATGACCGTGTCGGCCATGGTCAGGGCGTCGGTGTAGCGCAGGTCGATCTCGTGCTGACTGGGGGCGTCCTCGTGCTGGGCGTGCTCGACCGGGATGCCCATCTCCTCGAGGGTGAGCACGGTGCGCTGGCGGATGTCGCTGGCCCGATCGGCCACCGTCAGCTCGAAGTAGGAGCCGGTGTCGAGGGTGGTCGGCGGGTGGGTCGGGTCACCGTCGGCAAAGTAGAAGAACTCGATCTCGGGGGCGGCGTAGAAGGTGAAGTCCTGGGCGCGTGCCCGATCGAGGGTGCGCTTCAGCACGTGGCGGGGGCATCCCTGGAAGGGCGTGCCGTCCAGGTCCACGATGTCGCAGAAGACGCGGGCGACCTGGGGGTCGGCGCCCGCCCGGTGGACGTCTCCCTGACCGTGGCCGTGCCACGGGAGGAGCTGGAAGGTGTTGGCGTCCGGGCGGGCGAGGACGTCGCTCTCCTGGACCCGGCTGAAGCCGTCGATGGCCGAGCCGTCGAAGGTCATGCCCTCGTCGAGGGCGTTCTCGAGCTCGGCCGGCGTGATGCTGAACGTCTTCGGTGTGCCGAGGACGTCGGTGAACCAGAGCTGGACGAAGCGGATGCCGCGCTCCTCCACCGTCCGGAGGACGTACTCCTCTTGACTCCTCATGGGGTCCTGCACCTCCGGAGACGGGGCGCGCTGGGTGGGATCGTGGGGTTCGATCCACTCATTGTCGCAGGTGGCGGATAGGTCGGTCGAAGGGAGGGTCGCCGAGCGCACAGAACCGGGTCCCGCGGGACCCGGTTCTGTGGATGTCCGACGTTCCGGCGGGCCGAGGCGGCCCGCCTGCGGTCACTTCGCGGCGGCGTCGCTGCAGACCGTCTCCACCATGACGGCCGTGACCTGGTAGGGATCCATGTTGGCGTTCGGCCGCCGGTCCTCGAGCCAGCCCTTCTTGTCCTTGGCCACCTTCCACGGGATGCGGATCGAGGCGCCACGGTCGGAAGTGCCATAGCTGAACTTGGTGTAGTGGGCGGTCTCGTGGGCGCCGGTCAGCCGGCTCTCGATGCCCACCCCGTACACGGCGATGTGCTCGTCGATCCGCTTCCCGATGGCTTCGCAGCCGGCGATGATGGCGTCCCAGCCGCCCTCCTCGCGCATGGCCTTGGTCGAGAAGTTGGTGTGGGCGCCGGCACCGTTCCAGTCACCCAGGATGGGCTTGGGCTCGAGGGTGGCGAACACGCCGAAATCTTCGGCGATGCGGAAGAGCAGCCAACGGGCCACCCACAGCTGGTCGCCCATCTCGAGCGGTGAAAGGACGCCGAGCTGGAACTCCCACTGGCCCATCATCACCTCGGCGTTGGTGCCCTCGATGCCGATGCCGGCGTCGATGCAGGCCGCTGTGTGCAGCTCGACGATCTCGCGGCCAGGCATCTTGTCGCCGCCCACGCCGCAGTAGTAGGGGCCCTGGGGTGCGGGGTAGCCGAGGATCGGCCAGCCCAGCGGGCGGCCGTCCTTCATGAAGGTGTACTCCTGTTCGATGCCGAACATCGGCTCCTGGTCGCCGTAGAGGTCGACAATGGCGCGCAGCGGGGCGCGGGTGTTGGTCGGGTGCGGTGTGTAATCGGTGAGCTCGACCTCGCACATGACCAGCTTGTCGGTGGGGCCGCGCAACGGGTCGGGGCAGGACCAGACGGGACGCAGCACGCAGTCCGAGTCATGGCCGAGGGCCTGGTTGGTGCTCGATCCGTCGAAGCCCCAGATGCCCAGCTCCTCGCCGTCGGGGACGACCCGGGTCTTGCTCCGGATGAGCGGGGACGGCTCGGTCCCGTCGATCCAGATGTACTCAGCTTGATACGGCACGTGCACTCCTCTATTGCTCGGTTGCTCTGCTACTCCACTGCCCTGTGCCGGAAAATACCACCGGCGCCCGTCCGGAATACCGGCGGCACCCGTCCGGACGGCCGGCGGGAACCGGCCCCTTCAGGGACGTACCGACTATTGCAGCAGGGCGTTTCCCCGCGGTTACCCGATTGTGAACGGAGCATGAACAGGCCCGCACCGGCCCCGACCAGGGAGATCGGTGGGGGTGAAGCCTCCGCCCCGGAAAGGCCCCGGGACGCCCCCGATAGTCTGGGCCGATGGCTCGGATCCGGGTGGCCGCGTGCCAGATCAATACGGTGGTCGGCGACCTGGCCGGCAACGTGGAGCGCATCCTGGCGGCCCTGGCCGAAGCCGAGGGCGACGGCGCCGACCTGGCCGCCTTCCCCGAACTGACGGTGACCGGCTACCCGCCCGAGGACCTGCTCGGCCGCCCCGCCTTCGTCGCCGACAATCTGGCCGCTTTCGCCTCCGTGGTGGCCGGCACCGGTCCGTGCGCCGCTGTCGTCGGCTACGTCGACATCGGGCTCGAGGGGCGGCTGCTGAACTCCGCCGCCCTGTGCCGGGACGGCCAGGTCCTCGGTCGCTACGTCAAGCGGATCCTGCCCAACTACGGGGTGTTCGACGAGCAGCGGTGGTTCGCCCCGGGCTCGGGACCGGCGACGCTCTTCGAGGTGGCCGGGGTGCCGGTCGGCCTGTCGGTCTGCGAGGACATGTGGTTCCCGGCCGGTCCCATGGCCGACCAGGCGGCGGCCGGTGCCCGGCTGCTGGTCAACCTCAACGCCTCCCCGTACTCACGGGGTCGCCGCGAGGAGCGACTCGCCGTCCTGGCCGACCGGACGGCCGAAACCGGGTGCACCGTGGTCTATGTGAACCAGGTGGGTGGCCAGGACGAACTGGTCTTCGACGGCGCGTCGCTGGTGGTCGACGGCCACGGGGTGACGGCCTCGGCCCGCCAGTTCGCCGAGGAGGTCCTGATCTGCGATCTCGACCTGCCCGCGGACCCGGACCGCGGGGGATCGCGCCGGGTCGCGGTGTCCACGGCCACCCGGGCGCCATCGGCTGCCGCGCCACGGCCGACGGCCGAGCCGCTCGACCCCGTGGCCGAGGTCTACGAGGCCCTGGTGCTCGGGACCCGGGACTACGTGGCCAAGAACGGCTTCACCGACGCCGTGATCGGACTGTCCGGCGGGGTCGACTCGTCGCTGGTGGCCGCCGTGGCCGTCGACGCGGTGGGTGCCGACCACGTCCACGGTGTGGCCATGCCGTCGCGCTACTCGAGCGACGGTTCGGTGTCCGACGCCGAGGCGTTGGCCGCCAGCCTGGGCATCGTCCTCGAACGGACCCCGATCGAGGCGGCCCACCGGGCCCTGGCCGACACGCTCACACCCCTGTTAGGTGGCGCGCCCGAGGGGCTCACCGACGAGAACCTCCAGAGCCGCATCCGGGGGGTGCTGCTGATGGCGTTGTCGAACGCCCACGGGTGGATCGTGCTGACCACCGGGAACAAGAGCGAGATGGCCACCGGGTACTCGACGCTGTACGGGGACTCGGCCGGGGGGTTCGCCGTCATCAAGGACGTGTCGAAGACCCTCGTCTACGAGTTGTGCCGCTACCGCAACGCCCGCGCCGGGACCGACGTGATCCCCGAGGCGGTGCTGACCAAGGCGCCGTCGGCCGAGCTCCGCCCCGATCAGCGGGACGACGAGTCGCTCCCGCCGTACTCGGTGCTCGACCCGGTGATGGCCGGCTACGTCGAGGGCGACCGGTCCGCCGACGACCTGGTCGCCGAAGGGTTCGACCCCGTAGCTGTGGCCCGTGTGGTCGGGCTCGTCGACCGCGCCGAGTACAAGAGGCGCCAGATGCCGCCCGGGGTCCGGATCTCGGGCAAGGCCTTCGGCAAGGATCGTCGCATGCCCATCACCAACCACTACCGTTCGGTGGCCGCCGCTGTTCCTCCGACCGACGGTGCCGCCTCCATTGTCTGACCACCTGTACGACCCTGTGGCCGACGTGCCCACCGTGGCGGGCGCGGCCTCGCTCCCCTGGGAGGTGACGGCCGGCCTCGTCGGCGAGTACCGCTGGATCGAGACCGCGCTCTTCGCCACCCTCGGCTCCTGGGTGGGGGAGATGCCCATCGCCGGCGTCCAGGTCCACCTGGACGCCCAGAGCATGCGCCACGCCTGGCATGCCGAGCTGTTCGCCGACCGCCTCCCGGTGTGCGCCGGATTCGACCCCGACGCGTCGACCCGGCCGTCGCCGGCCGCCAGCGCGCTCCTCGCCGCATTGGACGGGATCGAGGTGCCGGCCGAGGGTCCGGGTTCGACGTGGCCACCCGCCGACCAGGAGTCCGCCCCCCGACCGGGGGCCCTGCCCCGGCTGGCCGGTCTCTACCGCGTGGTGCTGCCCCGGCTCGTCACGTCCTACACCCGTCACCTCCGGGTGGTGGCGCCGGTGGCCGACGGACCGCTGCGCCGCGCCCTGCAGCTGGTGCTCCGCGACGAGGTGGAGGACTGGCTGTCCGGCGAGCGCCTCGTCCAGCGGCTGGTCACCCGAACGCACGACGTCGCCGCCCTGTACGGATTCCAGGAGCACCTCGAGTCGGTGGCGGTGGCCGCCGGGGCCCACTCGGGCCTCGTGACGTTGCCGGAATGGGTCCCGGCCGACTGACTTCCTGCTGGCGGGGCGGCCGGCATGACGTTCGGAGGGGTTGACGCGTCCGGTAAACTGTCAGACGCAGCGATCGTTGCGCCCGAATTCGCTCAGCCACCGTCGTCGAACCCCTCCAGTGGGTCCCGGACCGGTGGGCGGAGCGACCCCCACGCAGGTGGGAAACCAAAGGACCTGGTGACGTTGGCAAAGGAGCGGCTCGAGCGAGACGACGAAGACCTGGTCCGGCTGTACCTGACCGATATCGGTCAGTACCCGCTGCTCACCAAGGACGACGAGGTGCGCCTGGCCCAGGCCATCGAAGCGGGACGTGAGGCGGACGCCCAGATCCAGTCGGCGCCCAAGGGCCTGACTCCGGCCAAGAAGCGCGAGCTGCGGCGCACCGTCCTCCAGGGCGAGTCCGCGCAGCAGACGTTCGTCCAGTCGAACCTGCGTCTGGTCGTGTCCATCGCCAAGAAGTACCAGGCGTCGGGACTGCCCCTCCTCGACCTCATCCAGGAGGGCAA
>PLZW01000010.1 GCA_003153575.1 Acidimicrobiaceae bacterium
GCCGAGCACTGGAACGACGACCCCACCCCCTTCGTCTGGAAGAAGCCCGTCGACGAGATCATCGCCAAGGTCAAGCGGGGCCGAGCGGCGTTGGCTTCAGTCAAATCCGCGACGGACCACTAGCGCACCACAGTCCGACCGACGAGACACACCAGGGGGGAAGCCGTTCCGTGGACACCATGAAGTTCGGTATCGCCTTCGCCAACATCGGCCCGAACATCGAACCGGAACGGGCCTGCGAGCTCGCCCGGTCGGCCGAGGAGTCGGGATTCGAGTCGATCTGGACGGCGGACCACATCGTGGTGCCCGCCGGCTACCGGTCGACGTATCCCTACGATCCGTCGGGACGGCTCCCGTCCGGTGAGGACGCACCGTTCCCCGAGTCGCTGATCTGGCTCGCCTACGTGGCCCGGGCGACTTCGACCATCCGGCTGGCCACCGGCATCCTGATCCTCCCCGAGCGCAATCCCGTGGTTCTGGCGAAGGAACTGGCGACCCTCGACTACCTGTCGTCCGGCCGGGTCACCCTCGGCGTCGGCATCGGCTGGCTGAGGGAGGAGTTCGAGGCCATCGGCGTCCCCTACGACCGGCGTGGCGAGCGGCTGGAGGAGAGCGTCGGTGCCATGCGGGCCCTGTGGAGCCAGGAGTGCGCCACCTACGAAGGCCGGACGGTCCGCTTCCGGGACGTCTACCTGCGACCCCAGCCCCGGGCTGGGACCATCCCGATCCACATCGGCGGCCACACCGAGATCGCCGCCCGGCGGGCGGGACGCATCGGCGACGGCTTCTTCCCCTTCGGCGTCGACCGGGGCCAGCTCCCGGGCCTCCTCCGGACCATGCGGGCCGCCGCCGAGGAGGGGGGTCGGGACCCTTCGGCCATCGAGGTCACCGTGAGCAGCTTCGCCGTCGCCGACGGCACCGCCGCCGTCGGCGACGTGGCCGAGGCCGCCGACCTGGGGGCGACCCGGGTGGTCATCCCGGCCGCCCTGTTCCGAGACGACACCCCAGGCGCGCTCGCCCGCTACGGCGAGCATGTGATCGGCCGCTTGTAGATTGGGCGCCGACGGCGCCGCGGCCGCAGATGCGGCTGCGGCACGCCACCCGAGGAGGAGACCACCATGGCACTGAAGGACGACACCACCGCACCCATCCGTCACGCCGACCGGTTCTACATCGGCGGCGAGTGGGTGACGCCGAGCTCGGACGCCACCATCGACGTGATCGACTCGGGGACCGAGGAGCACTACTTCAGCGTGGCCGAGGCCCGGGAGGCCGACATGGACCGCGCCGTGTCCGCCGCCCGTCAGGCGTTCGACGAGGGGCCCTGGCCCCGGATGACGCACGCCCAACGGGCGGAGTACCTGCGGGCGCTGGGCGCCGGGCTGGCGGCGCGTGCGGAGGAGATCGGGCAGATCTGGCCCCGCGAATCCGGGGTACTGCACCGGATAGCCGGCTACGCGGGTCCCGGGGCGGCCGGCACGTTCGACTTCTACGCGGGACTGGCCGACACGTTCGAGTGGGAGCGCGAGGCGGAGCCCAGCCAACCCGGCTTCGGCCTGCTGGTCCGGGAGCCCGTCGGGGTGGTGGGCGCCATCATCCCGTGGAACGGCCCGATGGCCCTGATCAGCTACAAGATCGCCCCCGCCCTCATCGCCGGATGCACGGTGGTGCTCAAATCGTCACCGGAGGCACCGGGCGAGGGCTACCTGGTGGCTGAAGTCGCCGAGGAGATCGGGCTGCCGCCCGGCGTCCTCAACGTGGTCACCGCCGACCGCGAGGTGTCCGAGCTGCTGGTGCGCGACCCGCGGGTCGACAAGATCACCTTCACCGGATCGACGGCGGCCGGCCGGCGGATCGCCTCGCTGTGCGGCGAACGGATCGCCCGGGTCACCCTCGAACTCGGCGGCAAGTCCGCCGCCGTCGTCCTCGACGATGCCGACCTCGGCGTCACCGCCGCCCGGCTCGCCCAGGCCGAGTGCATGATGACCGGCCAGGTGTGCTCCTCGTTGACCCGCATCGTCGTGTCGGAGCACCGTCACGACGAACTCGTCGACGCCCTCGCCAGCGCGTTCTCCCAGGTCAAGGTCGGAAACCAGTTCGACCCCGAATCCCAGATGGGACCCTTGGCCGTCAGCCGCCAACGCGACCGGGTCCTCGGCTACATCGCGAAGGGGGTGGCCGAGGGGGCCACGTTGGCCACCGGCGGGGGACGACCGGCCCATCTCGACAAAGGATGGTTCGTGGAGCCGACCGTCTTCGGCAACGTCGACAATTCGTCGACCATCGCCCGGGACGAGATCTTCGGGCCGGTCCTCAGCGTCATCCCGGCGCAGGACGAGCACGACGCCGTGGCCATCGCCAACGACACCATCTACGGGCTCAACGCCTCCGTGTTCACCACCGACGTGGACCGGGCCCGCGAGGTGGCCGGCCAGCTGCGGGCGGGCACCGTCGGGCACAACTCGTTCCGCACCGACTTCGGCATCGCCTTCGGCGGCTTCAAGCAGTCGGGTATCGGACGGGAGGGCGGGACCGAGGGCCTGCTGCCGTTCCTGGAGACGAAGACGGTCATCCTGGAGGAGCGTCCGCCCTCCGGTCCCCGATGACGAGAACGACACGGAAGGACGCCGATGGGCGCTGAGCCGGGAGACACCGAGTCCGTCTCGTTCAACCACATCGGGATCTGCGTGGGCGACCTCGACCGCTCACGGCGCTTCTACGAGGAGGTCCTGGGATTCCACTACTGGTGGGAGCTCGACGTGCCCGACGAGGCATCGGGCCCACTGATGCAGATACCTCCACCGGTCGGGTCCAAGGCGGTCTACCTGGTCAACGGGCGCTTCGTGCTCGAGCTGCTCCACTTTGCCGGTGCCGGGATCCACCCGGCCCCGCGGCGGGTCATGAACGACCTCGGCTTCACCCACCTCTCGGTGGCCGTCGCCGACATCAGCGCCACCGTCGCCAAGGTCCGACCCGCCGGGGGCGAGATCCTGGAGGACACCGACATGGGGGGCCGGGCCATCATGGTCCGGGACCCCGACGGGCAGCTCGTCGAGCTCACCACCTTCGGCTTCCGGGCCATGTGGCCGCCCTGGCCCGACCAGGCCGCACCTCCCGCCTAAGGGGCGGCGGGCTGGACGCACTGCCGTCAGGCTGGCACCGGCATGCCCAGGAGCTCGAACATGTTGCCGCCCATGATCTTGCGCACGTCCGGCTCGGGGTAGAGCGCCGACACTTCGGCGGCCCACTCGAAGGGCTCGGCCAGCCCCTCGGGGTGCGGGTAGTCGGAGCCGAAGAGGATGTGCTCCGGTGTCATCACATCGATGAGCGCCTCGAGCGAGTCCTCCCAGAACGGGTTGATGTAGATGTTCCGGAGGAAGACCTCCCGCGGCGGCTCGGCGAAGGCCTTGGGCATCTTCCCGTAGGTCTTCTCCATGGCCTTCAGGCAGTGCAGGGCCCAGCTGCCGCCGTTCTCCACGCTCAGCAGGCGGACGGCGGGGAACCGGCTCAGCATCCCGTGGCAGATCGCCGAGGTGATGGTGTCGCTGATCGGCCGTCCCGTGTTGACGGCGTCGGTGAACGGCCGGGGGGCGAACGGCGTCATGTCCCGACCGTCGCCCTCCCACTCGTTGGCGTGGCGCTGATAGCCGGAGTCGGAGGCGTGCATGGCCACGAGGACGCCTGACTCCTCGATCCTCCGCCAGAAGGTGTCGAACTCGGGGAGGAAGGGGGACCGGGTGCCCCGGGTGCCGGCCACCGGACCCGGTCGGAGCAGGACCACCTTGGCGCCGCGCTCCAGCACCCAATCGAGCTCGGCGATGCCGCGCTCGGGAAGGCACGGGTTGACCACCGGCGTGGTGAAGATCCGTTGCTCGTAGTCGAAGGGCCACTCGTCGAACAGCCACTGGTTGTAGGCGTGGATGACCGCGCAGGTCATCTCGGGGTCGTCCAGGAGATTGACCTCGATAAGGCTGGCCAAGGTGGGGAACATCAGGGCGGCGTCGACGCCGGTCTCGTCGAGCAGCTTGAGCCGGAACTCGGCGGAGCGGAAGGCGTCGATGGCGTGGATGGGCGTGCCGGCCATCTCGCGGAGGGTCTTGCCCTCCGGGTTCCGGCCGGAGAAGTAGTCGGCGAACGATCCCGGCGGGGCCACGACCTCGAAGGTGGGATTGGGGATGGACTCGCTGATCACGTTGTTGATGGCGATCTTGGTGCGACCGTGCACCTCGACGTACTTGATGAAGCCCTCGTACTGCTTCGGGAGGTAGCGGGTGAGCGCGTCGCCGGTCTCGTACAGATGGTTGTCGGCGTCGAAGATGGGACCTTCATAGGTGGGCATGAACCCTCGATTCCGATTCGTGTGGGCCAGTCGTTCCGGCGGGTGGAGTGGGCGGGCTCACCCGTAGAACTCCTCGATCCGGATGGCTCGCGTAGGGCAATTCTTGGCAGCGAGACGGACGTTCTCCTCGTTGCCGAGCAAGTCGCCGGAGACGATGGCCACCCCGTCGTCGTCGAGGCCGAAGACCCCGGGCGCCCAGTGCAGGCAGTTCCCCGAACCCATGCAGGCCTCACGATCGATGATCTCCATGCTGGAAATGCCGTTCTCGCCCCGGGGGACCATGCTTCGACGATAGCACCGGGAGGCTTCCGGGAGGGGCGGAGAAGGGCTCAGGGGCCCCTCTCGTGGGACTCCGGGTCAGCGGCCGGATCTCGGGAGTCCGAGGCCCCGTTCGGCGATGATGGAACGCTGCATCTCGCTGGTGCCCCCGTAGATGGTGGTGACCGCCGCGTGCCGGAACAGGTGCTCGACCCACCCGTCGACCGGGGCCCCGTCCTCGCCCCGCTGGACCACACCCTCGGCGCCCAGCATGTCGACGAGCTCGGCGGCGTCCGACGTCATCGACTCGGCGTAGAACAGCTTGTGCATCGACCCCTCGACCCCGGGGAGTCCGCCGGTGGCCGCCACGAAGGAGGTGCGGTAGGCCAGCAGCCGGGCGACCTCGTTGTTGGTGCGCATGGTGGCGAGCCGTTCGCGGACGAAGGGGTCGTCGATGACCCGGCTCCCGTCGGGCCGCCGGGTCTCCTTCGCCCACGCCACGGCCTGCTCCCACACCCGATCGGCCTCGCTGAGGCCGAAGCCGCCGCGCTCGAAGGTGAGGGCGACGGTCATGACGTCCCAACCCCGGTCGACATCGCCGATCCGGAAGTGGTCGCTGACGCGGACGTCGGTGTAGAACGTGGCGTTCGTCCGCTCGCCGCCCACGGTGTGGACCGGGTGGATCTCGATCCCCGGCGAGTCGAGCGGCACGAGGAACATGGTGAGGCCCTTGTGTTTCGGCACGTCGTGGTTGGTGCGGGCCAGGAGGAAGACGTAGTCCGCCACGTGGGCGAGCGTGGTGAACATCTTCTGCCCGTTGATGACCCATTCGTCGCCGTCGCGCGTGGCCGTGGTCTTGATGGAGGCCACGTCCGAGCCGGAGTCGGGCTCGCTGTAGCCCAGCGACATGCAGATCTCGCCGGCCAGGGCCCGGGGCAGGAAGTCCGCCTTCTGCTCCTCGGTGGCGACCCGGCGGATCGTCTGGCACACGATGACGGACAGGCCCATGCCGTCGGTCGGCGCTCCGGCCAGCCGGAGTTCGTCGCGCAGGGCGGTCATCTCGAAGGGATCCCGCTCCTGGCCGCCGTACTCGGCTGGCCACGTGGCCGCCAGCCAGCCCTGCCGGCCGATGGCCCGGTGGAACTCCCTGGAGTGCATGGTGCCGGTCTGGTGGGCGCGCTCGATCGTCTCCTCGTCGAGGTGCTCGTCGAGGAAGGCGCGCACCTCGGCGCGGAAGGCGTCGCTCTTCGGGCCGAGGCGGAAGTCCATCACGGGGCCTCGATCGGACCGAACAGCGCGTCGGCGAGGTGTGCCGCGCCCTGCCTCGGGTCACCGAGCGCGAGCGGCCAGGCCTCGGCCCTGCGGTAGTAGAGCTGGATGTCGTACTCGAGGGTGAATCCGTAGCCGCCGTGCACGTGCAGCGCCACATTGCTGGCCCGGCGGGCCGCCCGGGTCGCGAAGAGGAACGCCATGGAGGCGAGGGGGGCGAACTGCTCGTCGTCATCGGTCTGCGCCCACGCCGCCTCGCGGGCGAGGAGACGGGCACCGTCCACCAGGGTGGCGGCATCGGCCAGGTCGCGGGCGATCGACTGGAACGATCCGATCGGCGCGCCGAACTGGTGGCGGTTCTTGGCGTACTCGACCCCGATGGCCAGGGCCGCTTCGCCGAGGCCGACCAACGCACCGCTCATGAGCGTGCGCCATTCGTCGATCGCCTGCCCGTGGGCCGCCCGGGCCATGTCCCCGGTGCCGAGCACGGTGCGCCCCGGGACCCGGATGGCCCGGTCGGCCACGGGTGAGGAGCCGAGATTGCTCGGGGCCGGCCCGTCGCCATCTCCGGTGACGACCACCAGCTCGTCGGCGTCCATGGCCACCACGACGCCGGCGACGGAGCCGGAAGGGACCAACGTGGCCGTCCCGTCGACGGCGGGGCGGAGGGCGACCGTGCCCACGGCGGACGGCTCGGCGATGAGCAGGTCCAGGCCGGCGGCTCCGGAGCTGCCGGACGACGCCAGGAGACGGGCGGCCACGGCGCCGTCGATGAAGGGGACGGGAGCGAGGAAGCTGCCGACCTGCTCGCAGACGAGCTCCAGGTCCAGCAGCGACGCTCCTCCTCCGCCCAGCTTCTCGGACACGCCGATGGTGGGACCGGCCAACTCGCAGAATGCCCTCCACAGATCCGGATCGAAGCCGCCGGGCTCGCTGGCCCGGACGACATCGGGCGGGCAGTGATCGGTGAGGAATGCTCTGACGGCCGAGACCACCTCATGCTGTTCGTCTGTAAGGTTCAGATCCATGATCGAGGTCCACCGCAGCTTGGCCGGGTGGGCCGAGAGTACTTGATCACGCGAGCCGGAGGCCCACCGGCGAAGTCCGAGGACGGGATCGGGAGTGCGCAATCGATGAGTGTCGTGATCGAGCCGTTCCACATCCACATGGACGACGCGGATCTCGAGGACCTGCGGAGCCGGCTCGCCCGCACCCGTTTCCCGGACCAGATCGCGGCGACCGTGTGGGAGGCCGGCTTCCCGATGGACTACCTGCGGGAACTGGTCGGTTACTGGATGGACGGGTACGACTGGCGTCGTCAGGAGGCCCGCCTCAACGAGCTCGATCACTTCCGCACCCGGATCGACGGCCAGTCGATCCACTTCGTGCACGCCCGGTCGCCCCATCCGGACGCCATGCCTCTGCTGCTGACCCACGGCTGGCCGGGTTCGTTCGTCGAGTTCCTCGACGTCATCCCCCGCCTCGTCGATCCTCCGGCGTTCGGCGGCCGCGCTGCTGATGCCTTCCACCTGGTGGTGCCGTCGCTGCCCGGATACGGTTTCTCGGAGCCACCGCGTACCCCGGGGTGGGACGTGCGGCGCATCGCCGTGGCGTTCATCGGGCTGATGAACCGCCTCGGCCACCCGCGCTACGGCGCGCAGGGCGGCGACTGGGGTGCCCAGGTGACGACGCGCATCGCCGCGCTCGATCCGGAGCACTGCGCCGCCATCCATCTCAACATGCCGGTCGGGACCAGACCGGCCGAGCCCGGTCCGCTCACCGACGAGGAGCAGGCCGACCTGGCCGACATGGCGCAGTTCACCCGCCATGAGGCCGCCTACGCCAACGAGCAGGGGACCAAGCCCCAGACGCTGGGTGTCGGCCTCAACGACTCGCCGGCCGGGCTCCTGGCCTGGATCGTCGAGAAGTTCCGCGCCTGGAGCGACTGCGACGGCCATCCTGAGAATTGCTTCTCACGGGACCAGCTCCTCACCAACGTGATGCTGTACTGGATGACCCAGACGGCCACGTCCTCGGCCCAGCTCTACTGGGAGACGAACCAGAGCGGCGTGCTGACCGAACGGCTGCCGTTCATCGAGGTACCCACGGGCGTGGGGCGGTATCCGAAGGAGGTGCTGCGCTGGCCGCGGTCGTGGGTCGAGCAGCAGTACAACGTCACCCACTGGGCCAGCATGACCAGGGGCGGGCACTTCGCCGCCATGGAGCAGCCCGAGCTCTTCGCCGACGACCTGCAGGCGTTCTTCCGGACGGTGCGCTGAGCGGCACCGGGTGCGGGCGTCGACCCCGGCCCATGTCAGGCCTTCGGCTTGCGGAGACGGTCCAGACTGGCCCGCGTCTGATCGTCCTGCCAGTGGTCGAGCACCTGGCTGTCGAGCCGGCGGCAGGCGTCGTCGTCGAGCACCGCAAGGGCGACCCGTCTCGACGAGGCCTTCGCCAGTGCGTAGGCGGGGGCGTCCAAGCCGGCCAGCTGTGCGGCCAGATCGGTGGCGGTGGCAGCCAGCGCGTCCGCAGTGACGACCTGATGGACCAGACCGCAGGCGCACGCCTCTTCGGCGTTCAGCAGGGCGGCGTCGAACATGAGCTGCTCCGCCGCCGATCCGCAGGCGTGCCGCAAAAGCTCTACGGCGAAGACGGGGAACGACACGCCCACCTTGAGCTCGGTCGCCCCGATCCGGGCGCCTTCGGCGATCAGTCGCTTGTCGCAGGCGCAGGCCAGGATGCATCCCCCGGCGATCGCCGGACCGTTGATGGCCGCCACCGTCGGCTTCGGGAACCGGAACAGACCGACGAGCGCGTCGCGCAGTGCGTCGAGGAGCACCCCGGTCCGGTCCTTCTCGTGGTCCAGGACCTCGCTCACGTTCAGCCCGGCGGAGAAGATCGAGCCGGCGCCGGTGACCACGAGGGCGCGCACGGCGGGATCGGGTGCGGCACGGTCCAGGTAGAGGGCGATCTCGCTGAGTGTCGCCACGTCCAGGGCGTTCACCTTGTCGCTGGCCAGGGTGAGGACGGCGATGCCGCCGGATCCGGTGACGGTGATCTTCGTATAGTTGTCGGTGGTCGTCATGTCTCGATCCCCTCCTGATGGCCCGGCGCCCCTCGGCGCCCATCGGCACGGTCGTCCACGGAGCGGTGCCGGTGCGCCGGAGCGTCAAGCTACCTGAGAACGGCCCGGCCCCGTCCCGGTCCGCACGGCTCAACGACGTGCCGCCGGCGACGGGGAGGTCAACGTAGATGGTGCTGGCCGATCACGATGGCCGCGGGCCTAGTCGAAGACCAGGACGCCACGGATGTTCACCCCGTCGAGCATGTCCTGGTAGCCCTCGTTGATCTGGTCGAGCCGGTAGGTCCGGGTGACCAGTTCGTCCAGCTTGAGGCGCCCGGCCTGGTAGAGCGCCAGCAGATTGGGGATGTCGAAGCGCGGGTTGGCGGCGCCGAAGACGACCCCTCGCACCTCCTTCTGCCACATGGCCAGCTCGAAGAGGTTGACGCTGCACCCGGCCTGCCCCTGGGGGGCGACACCGGTGACCACACAGGTGCCGTTCTTGCCCGTCAGCGCCATGGCTGGACCCATGAGGTCGCCGTACATCACGCTCGGCACCAGGATCACGGCGTCGGCCAACTGGCCCCGCGTCAGGTCGATGACGAGAGGCAGCGCTTCCTCCATCGACCCGGCGGTGTGGGTGGCACCGAAGTCGAGCGCTGACTTCCGCTTGAACTCCACGGGATCGACGGCGACCACGTGCTTCGCCCCGGCCATGTGGGCGCCCTGGACCGCGTTCATCCCGACGCCCCCGACGCCGACCACGACGACGGTGTCGCCTTGTTCGACCTCGGCCCGGTACACGGCCGATCCCCAGCCGGTGGTGACGCCGCACGAGACGAGGGCCACGGCCGGCAGGGGGAACTCGCGGCCCACCTTCACCAGCGACGCCTCGTGGACGACGCCGTACTCGGCGAAGGTGCCCAGCTTGGACATCACGTTGAGCGGCTTCCCGTCGTAGTGGTAGCGCGGCGTCCCGTCGGAGATCTGGCCGGGGGAGAAGGTCTCGGCCCCGAGGTCGCAGAGGTTGGTGTGCCCGGTGATGCACATCTTGCAGCGGCCGCAGATGGGGAAGAAGCTGGCGGCCACGTGGTCGCCCGGATGGAGTCCGTCGACCCCCGGCCCCACCGCCTCGATGATGCCGGCGCCCTCGTGGCCCCCCACCAAGGGGAACAGCCTCGGATCAGGACCCTCGCCCGGGGCCCTCGGCGTGCCGATGTCGTTGGTGCGGAGGTGCTGGTCGGAGTGGCACAGGCCGGCGGCCGCCCATCTGACCAGTACCTCGTGGTCCGTGGGCGGGTCCAGGTCGATCTCCAGGATCTGCCAGTCCTGTTCCCTGCCCCATAACACTGCTGCTTGCGATTTCATGGTCTTGGATCTCCTTGCCCGCTGGGACACCCGGACGGCGGCGCGTCAGCCGCCGGCGACGGGTCCTTCCACCTGGTCCTTCACCGATAGGAGCACCGGCGGTGCCACCCGCCAGCTCGGGACCCCGTCCTGCTCCTCGGCCACCGGGTACTTGCTCTCGTGGATCTCCGCCCAGTGCGAGTGGTTGAGCTGGTGCAGTGTGAAGCAGGCCTGCAGCGAGTTGTAGAAGCCCATGTTGTCCACCGTCTGGTTGACCGACTCCTTGATGAGGAGGGCTGACATGGTCGGCAGCAGCGCGATGCGCCGGGCGTAGGCCAGCGTGCGCTCGGACAGGTCGTCCACCGGGAAGACCTTGCTCACCATGCCCAGGCGGTGGGCCTCGTGGACGTCGATGGCGTCACCGGTGAGCATGAGCTCCTTGGTCCGCCGCGGTCCGAACTCCCACGGATGGCCGAAGTACTCGACCCCGCACATGCCGAGCCGCGTCCCCACCACATCGGCGAAGTACACGTCGTCGGCGGCCACGATGAGGTCACAGGCCCACATCAGCATCAGGCCGGCGGCGTACACCGTCCCCTGTACCTGGGCCACGGTGATCTTGCGGAGGTTGCGCCACCGCAGCGTGTTCTGGAAGTAGTAGTGCCACTCCTGGAGCATCCGGCTCTCGGCACCTTCGCGTGTCGCCCCGTTGATCGTCATCGAGGGGTGTTGGTCGGGCCCGGGGGCGCGCTCGGCCTGCGACTCCTTCGACCCCATGTCGTGGCCGGAGGAGAACAGGGGTCCCACGCCACCGAGGATGACCACGCGGACCTTGTCGTCCTCCTCGGCCCTTAGGAAGGCCTCGTCCAGTTCGACCAGGAGGCCACGGTTCTGGGCGTTGCGGGTCCGCTCACGGTTGAGCAGGATGCGCACGATGGCGCCGTCGTCCAACTCCTCGTACGTGATGTACTTGCCGTTCTCTGAGGTATCGGGCATGCCCGAATCACTCCCTTTCTGGATGTTCGCCTGCGTGTGCTGCGGGGTCATGACGCTTGTCCGGTAGGGCCGGCTCCCGGGGTGCCGGGTGAACAGGCCACGCTATACCGGGGGGCCTCGGCCGTCGTCGTCCGGACCGTCGCGTTCGGCCACCAAGGCGGCACGATTGAACTTCGTGGCTTCGGTGCGGGGGATCGACTCGACGAACTCCACCGACTTCGGGGCCTTGTAGGGCGCCAGGCGCTCCTTGGCGTAGGCGATGACCGACTCCGGGTCGAGCGACGGCTCGACGGGCTGGACGATGGCGTGGACCCGACGTCCCCACTCCGGGTCCCGAAGGCCGATGATCACCACGTCGACGATGCCGGGATGCTCGCTCAATGCCGCCTCGACCTCGGCCGGGTACACGTTGGCGGCACCGGTGACGATCATGTCCACCCGACGGTCGGCCATGAAGAGGAAGCCCTCCTCGTCCAACCAGCCGAGATCGCCCACCGAGTGGAAGCCGTCATCGGTCTCCTCCATCGGCGTGACGTCGTCGCCGACGTACGAGGCCTGCGGGCCGGTGGGCGAGCGGAGGAAGATGCCGCCGACCTCCCCCGGGGCGAGCACGTCGCCGTCGGGACCGACGATGCGGACCTCGGTCTCGCTCATCCCGCGGCCGAGGGTACCCGGATGGGCCAACCACTCGTCGCCACGGCACACCACGAGGCCGATCTGCTCGGAGGACCCGTAGGACATGTAGAAGTGCTCGGGCCCCACCAGGTCGATCCAGCGTTGGCCGAGCCACCGGGGAAGGGGGGCCGCCCCCTGTTGGACCCAGCTCAGGCTGGACAGGTCCCGCCGCTCGATGCCCTCGGTCTGGACCATCCGCTGGAGCATGGGTGTGGCGGCGATGAACCCCGTGATGCGGTGGCGCTCGACGAGGTCGAGGGCGACCTCGGCCTCGAAGCGCTGCATCAGGACGATCACGTCACCGTGCAGCAGGGTGCGGAAGGCGGTGAAGCCGTTGGTGTGGTAGATCGGCGCCGGGCACAGGACCCGTTGGTCCGGATCCATCGGCCCGTAGGAGGCCACCACCGAAGAGGTGACCGCGGTGGACAAGTCGTACAGCGCCGGGGCCGTCTGTACGATGATCTTGGGCGTTCCCGTCGAGCCCGAACTGCACACCCCCCAGCCGCGGGGGGAGACCACGTCGGGCAGGGGAGCGGACGACTCGTCGGTACTCTCCTCGAACAGGGAGAGGGTGCCGGCGTCGACGACCAGGGCGGGACGCAGCACGGCCATCAGGCGGTCGCGCTCCCAGTCGGGCAGGTCCCAGCGGATCGGGACCACGACGGCCCCGACCTTCCAGCCTGCGAACCCGGCCAGCAAGTGCTCGACGGAGTTCTTCAGGCAGATGGCGAGGGGCTCGCCCACGCCGAGGCCATGGGAGGCGAAGACCCGGGCCAGCTGATTGGAGCGTCGTTCCAGCTCCTCCCACCCGACCGTCCGCTCACTGCCGTCTTCGGCCACCAGGGTGACGGCGGTGGCCCCGCCCAGCTCTGCGGCCAGCTGGCCGAGGCGGGTTCCGTAGGGGATGCCCGCGGCCGCCTCGGACTCCACGGCGCTCACCCCGCGGTCCTCCGCGGTCCGCTGTCCCCGCGGTCGCGGTCGGTCATGGCTGGCACGCGGTGGATGGTAGCGCGCCGGGACGCGATGAGAACGGCCCTCTGTCCCGATGCAAACCGTCCTCCGAGCAGCCGGGCGTCCAGATGGGCTCGGCGGGGCTGCTATGACTTCTGCGTCCATGTCGATGTCGGAGGCCACATGACAGATCTCTCCAGCGCCCGGGGCTCCGTCCCCAGCCGACTCGGGGTATCGACCCGTCTCGAGGCGGGAGAGCTCGTTCTCGAACTGCGGCCGCAGCCGGAAACGGTGCACCACGGAATGGTGCGAGCCAGTGTGCTGGCCTTTGTCATCGACGTGGCGGCTGGTATCCCGCTCGATCAGGACCCCGACGTGTGGACGCTGACCACGGACATGTCGGTCCGCATGCGCGTGGTGCCTGCTCCGGCATATGTCGAGGCGAGAAACCTGATCCTGCGCCAGGGCTCCCGTTCGGCCACGTGCCTGGTGGAGCTCACGACCGATGAGGGACAGCCGTTTGCCACCGGCGCGATCGGCTTCTTGAAGGTCCGGCGCCGAGAGGACGACCTTCCCAAGCCGAACGTGCCCCTCGGTGAGATACCGCTGATGTTCCGCGATGCGGCCCGGCTCACCCGCCCGCTGCGCGAGGAGGCGGGCATCGAGGTGGTCGATGCCGCCGACGGCGTCGTCGAGGTCGAGGTGACGCCGGAACTGCAGAACCCGGCGGGGACGTTGCAAGGTGCGATGGTCGCCCTGGTGGCCGAGGCTGCCGCCGAAGACATGCTGGTCACCCGGTTCGGCGTGCCGGTCGTGGTGACCAGCCTCGACATCCGCTATCTCAGGCGGACCGAGGCGGGACCCGTTCGCACCCGGAGCAGACTCCTCGGCTCCGGGATCGACGCCCCGGTCCAGATCGAACTGGTCGACACGTCCACGGATGAGCTCACCGCGCTGGTCTACGCCTCAGCTTCGGGTGCCATCTGACCCGATCGACCTCGTGCTCAGGTCCGACCCCGTGTCGGATGCGTGTTCACCCGGTGTGGTAGCCGCCCGTATCCCCAACTCGTGCGGCAGTGTCCCGGGATCGCCGTTGTCGTAGATTTGCCCCATGTCAGGAATGGATCCGCCCGCGAGCTACGACCCCGAGACCGTTCGCGCCAAGTACCTCTCCGAACGTGACCGGCGGCTCGTCCCGAACCGGGCCGAGATCCGCGACCTCCGGGGCGATGAGCATTTCGCCGGTTACCGCGCCGATCCGTTCACGCCACTCATCGAGCGAGACCCGTTGGCCGACGACGTCGGGGTGGTCGTCGTCGGCGGGGGAATCGCCGGGACCCTCGCCGGCGTCCGCCTCCGCGAAGCCGGGGTCGAGCGCATCCGGATCGTCGACCAGGCGGGAGGCATCGGGGGGACCTGGTACTGGAACCGGTATCCCGGCGTCATGTGTGACGTCGAGTCGTATATCTACATGCCCATGCTCGAGGAGCTCGACTACATCCCGAGCCAGCGGTACGCCCTGGGCGGCGAGATCCTCAGCCACCTGCAGGCCGTCGCCGATCGCTACTCCCTGACGGACGACGCGCTCTTCCACACCGGGGTGAGCCGCGCCGAATGGCAGGACGAGACGGATCGTTGGTTGATCACCACCGACCGGGGTGACCAGCTCACCTGCCAGTACTACGTCCTGGCTGTCGGCATTCTCAATCTCATGAAGCTCCCCGCCGTTCCGGGTATGGAGGAGTTCGCCGGGCACTCGTTCCATGGGGCACGGTGGGACTACGGGTACACCGGAGGGGGGCCAGGCCAACCGCTCACCAACCTGGCCGACAAGAAAGTGGCGCTCATCGGCAACGGAGCCAGTGGTATCCAGGCCCTGCCACCCCTGGCCGAGGCGTCCGAGCACGTCTACCTGTTCCAGCGCACGCCCTCCGCCGTCGGAGAGCGCGGTAACCGACCGACCGACCCCGGCTTCGCAGCCACGCTCGAGCCGGGCTGGCAACGGGAGCGGATGGACAACTTCCAGGGGATCATCATGGGCCGGCACTACGACGTCGACCTGGTCGACGACGGGTGGACCCACGATTACGCCGCCAACCGCAACGTCCCGGGCCGCAAGGAGATGACCATCGAGGAGATCAAGCGGGCCTCCGAGGAGATCGACTATCGGATCATGGAGGCTCACCGGCAGCGGGTCGACGAGTTCGTGTCCGACCCCATCAAGGCGGAGATCGTGAAGCCCTACTACCGGTATCTCTGCAAGCGGCCCTGCTTCCACGATGAGTACCTGCCGGCACTGAACTGCGACAACCTCACCATCGTCGACTGTCCGGGCGGTGTCGAGCGGGTCACCGAACAGGGTCCGGTGGTCGACGGCCAGCAGTACGAGGTGGACTGCATCATCTACGCAACCGGCTTCGAAGCCGAGGTCACGCCGATCTTCCGCCGTGTCGGCCATGAGATCGTCGGCCGCGGCGGCATCACCCTGGCCGAGAAGTGGGGGGATGGCGGCGCCAGTCTGTTCGGGATGATGAGCCACGGGTTCCCCAACATGTTCATCATGCCGGCGCCGGGGCAGCAGGCCGTGGTGACCGTCAACTACACCCAGCTGGCCGTCCTCGGCGCTGAGTTCATCGGCCGCACGGTCGGGCAGCTCTTGCAGAAGGGTGTGGAGGCGTTCGACGTCAGCGCCGAAGCAGAGGAAGCCTGGACCCAGAAGATCGTCGACGGCTTCGTCGATTCCTCCGCCATCATGTCGGCCTGTACGCCCTCCCGCCTGAACAACGAGGGCCACCCCGAGACGATGAATCCACGCAACGGCAATTACGGCAGTGGGCTCGGCAACTGGTTCGGCTACCGCGAGCTGCTCGAGCAGTGGCTCGAGGCCGGCAATCTCGAGGGCCTGGAACTCGAAGTCTGTCCGACGGCGCCGTGACCGCCCGCCAGCGGGTCGCGGTCGTCACCGGCGGTGGAGGGGGGATCGGCGCGGGGATCGCCGAAGAGCTCGGCCGGGACGGGTGGTTCGTCGTCACCGTCGACCCCCTGGTGACCCTCGACGGGACCGAACGGCTTCCCGAACCGCTGGAGACGACGGCGGGCCGGATCGTGGCCGCTGGTGGTTCGGCCCGTGCGTCGTCCGTGTCCGTCACCGACGGCCAAGCGGTGCATGCACTGTTCCGTGAACTCGTGGACGAACACGGCGGTCTCGATGCCGTCGTCAACGTCGCCGGCATCACTCGCCAGACCTACTTCGGTCTGGGGACCGAGGAGGACTGGCGGGCGGTCGTCGCCGTGCACCTGGAGGGCTACCTCAATGTGCTCGACGCCGCACTGCCTCTGATGGCCGAGGCGGGGTTCGGTCGCATCGTCGGCGTCACCTCAGGATCGGGTTGGCGCGCCGCCGATGCGGGCGCCTACAGCTGCGCCAAGCGGGCCGTCGCCGCCCTCACCTGGCAGTTGGGACGTCTGGCCCCGCCGGGGGTGACCGTCAACGCCTTGTCGCCGATCGCGGCCACCCGAATGATGGCCTCCGCCCTCGAACGGGCCAGAAAAGCGGGCCAGTCCGGCGGGGGAGGCATCTCCTTCCTCTCCGTCGCCGAGCCCGAGGACATCGGTCCGTTCGGCGCCCACGTCCTCGGCGAGGGATTCGGCTGGTGCACGGGCCAGGTGCTCTTCGCCGGTGGTCCGGAGGTGGCCGTCGTCGAGGAACCCCGCCTGATCGAGGTCGTGCGCACCGATCGGGTGGCCTCCCTGGCCCGGATGCTCGACGAGTTCGTACCCGCCGGGCTGGCCAAAGCCGAGGCCCGTCAGGCCAGCACGGGCGGCAGCAACCCCCGGTTCGGACCGATCTTCGACGAGGAGTTCATCGCCGGGGGCACGCCACCGGATGTTCGGTCCTGCATCGTCGTCTCCGACCATCGCGGTCTGCGGGAGTCGCTCACGTCGGCCCTCGCCGCCCGCTCCATCCGTTGCCACCCGGTCGAGCCCACCCACACCTTCGACGACGCCGCCAAGGCGTTGGACTCGGCCATCGACGCCGTGGGTCCGATCGACGCCGTCGTCAATGCCGCCGCGGCGCGTCGAGGCTCCACATCTCCGGCCGAAGGCTGGGAGCGCTTGCTCGCCGAACACCGCAACATCGTGTCGGACATCCTCACCGATGCCGCCTCGGCGCGCGCCGCCGCAGGCTATTCCGCCCAGACCGGTCGTCCACTGCGGCTGGTGACGATCACCGACGCCACCGACACGGGGGGTCGTAGCCGGGCCCAGGCCTCCGCTCAGCACGCCCGGGGGGCCGCCGGCACCACGGAAGGTCGTGTGGCGGCTTTCGCCGTGAGCCTCGAAGCACCCGGGGAGGACGGGGTCAGCTCGGCGAGCGAGCTCGCCGCCCACCTGGTCGGCCATCCGGAGGCGGCCGCGCTGGCCGGCTCGGAATTGGTCGTCGGCCAGGGCTGGTTGGGGCTGCGCAGCCATCCCCGGCCGACCGGCAGCATCACCTACGGCGGTCCGTCCGTGCCCGACTGGGTGGACGGGACGTTGCGCGAGATCATCTCTCCGCCCGGCCGCCACGACTACGGCACCCCATGACCGATCGGCCCGCCCGCATCGTCGATGCCCACGTACACCTGTGGGACCCTGCCCGGACCGACTGGTATCCGTACCTCGCCGTTCCCCAAGCTGCTCCCACCGGTGACCCGTCACGGATGTCCCGGCTGTTCGATGTGGCCACCTACCGGTCGGAGACGGCGGGGTGGCAGGTTGACAAGTTCGTCAACGTGGCGGCGGCCACCGGCGGCCACTCGGTCGAGGAGACCATCGAGCTGGACCGCGAGGCACCGGCCCGGGGTGGTCCCGACGCCATTGTCGGAGGCATCCCGCCGACCGAGTCGGTGGCCGAAGCCGTCGGTCTGCTCGACCGGCAGATGACGGCGTCCCGGTTCCGTGGCGTCCGCCCCATGGGACGGTATGAGGGACCGCTTCCCGACGCCGGTGTCCTCCTCGAGCTCCAAGAGCGGCATCTGCTGTTCGAATTGATGGCCCATCCCGACCGGCTCCGCTTGGCTGCCGAGCAGCTGGCCCGCTTCGACCGGCTGGTCGTCGTGGTCGAACATGCCGGCTGGCCCCGATCGGACTCCGACGAGGAGCGCGCCCTCTGGAAGGACGGCATCGATGCGCTGTCAGATCTCGGCGACAGGGTCGTGTGCAAGCTCTCGGGACTGGCCATGCCGTTGGCCTCGATGAGCGTGGACGCCTTCGCCCCGTGGCTCGAGTACGCAATCGAAGCCTTCGGTGTCGATCGCTGCATGTTCGCCAGCAACTTTCCCGTCGACTCCATGTACGGCACCTTCGACGAGCTGTTCGAGGTGTTCAGCGGGGTGACGGCCGGGCTCGATGCCGAGTCCCGCCTGAAGCTGTTTGCCGGCAATGCCGAGACCGTCTACCGCTGCTAGTCCTGCGTGGGTGTCCGCACGCTCGTCCCGGTGACCGGTTCTGCTACCCCAGGTCGAGCGAGCGGCCGATGATCTCCTTCATGATCTCGGTGGTCCCGCCGTAGATGGTGGTGACCCGGGCGTCGACGAAGGCCTTGGCGATGGGGTACTCGTTCATGTAGCCGTAGCCCCCGTGGAGCTGGAGGCAGCGGTCGACGACCCGACCCTGCATCTCGGTGCACCACCACTTGGCCATGGCGGCGTCCTCGGCCGTCAGTTCGCCGGCGTTGAGGGCCTCGACGCAGCGGTCGATGAAGACCTGCCCCAATTCGACCTCGGTGGCCACCTCGGCCAAGGTGAACCGGGTGTTCTGGAACGACCCGACCGGCACGCCGAACGCGGTGCGCTCCCGCACGTAGGCGGTCGTCCAGTCGAGGGCGGCGCGGGCCCCGGCCAGCCCGCCGGCGGCCAGGGAGAGCCGCTCCTGGGGCAGGTTGGACACCAGGTGGGCGAAGCCTTGACCCTCGACCCCGAGCAGGTTGCCCACCGGGATGCGGCAGTCGGAGAAGTACAGCTCGGCCGTGTCCTGGGCGTGCAGACCCAACTTGTCGAGATTGCGCCCCCGGGTGAACCCCGGCGTGTCCCGCTCGACCACGACCAGGCTGATGCCCTTGTGGGCGAGCGCCGGATCGGTCTTGACCGCCGTCACCACCAGGTCGGCGTTGATCCCATTGGTGATGAACGTCTTCGACCCGTTGAGCACGAACTCGTCGCCGTCCCGGACCGCCGAGGTGGCGATGGAGGCCAGGTCGGAGCCGGTTCCGGGCTCGGTCATGGCGATAGCCAGGATCTGGTCGCCCACGGCGATGCCCGGGAGCCACCGACGGCGCTGCTCGGGCGTGGCGTAGTGGAGGAAGTACGGGAGGCAGATGTCGTTGTGGAGGGCGAACCCGAGGGCGGCACCGTTCATCCCCACCCGGTGGAGCTCCTCGGCCACGATCAGGTTGAAGCGGAAGTCGTCACTGCCGCCACCGCCGTACTCGGTGGGGATCGCCATGCCCAGGAAGCCGTGTTTTCCGGCCTGCTCGAACGCCGATCGGTCGACGATTCCGGCCTCGTCCCACCGGGCCGACTCGGGCACCATGTCGGACTCGACGAAGCGACGGAAGCTCGTCCGGAACTCGTCGTGCTCGTCGTGGAACAGTTGCCGTCGCATGGCCCTCCTGGCTCCTGGCCCCCGGGGCGCTCAGTGTAGGTTCACCAGCGCCACAAGTATGCTCTTGCCCGTGCACGAGAACCTACTTCCGCACCTGTTCGGCCGGGGCCGGCGACCATGACCGACGGCATCGTGTCCTGGGGTTCCTACCTCCCGTACTGGCGCCTCCAGCGCAGCGCCATCGGCGCCAGCCTGGGGGGACCCGCCGGGCGGGGCAGCCGGTCGGTGGCCTCCTACGACGAGGACACCACGACGATGGGGCTCGAAGCGGGGCGCCGCGCCCTGGCCGCACTCGACGGCCCCGTCCCCGAGGACCTGTTCTTCGCCACCCCGGCCCCGGCCTACCTGGACAAGACCAACGCCACGGCGATCCACGGGGCCCTGGAGCTACCCGGCTGGGCCGGTGCCTACGACATGATCGGCTCGGTGCGCTCGTCGGTCGGGGCACTGCGGGCGGCCCGGGGGGTCGCCGGCGACCACCGAGCGGTCGCCGTGTTGTCCGATCTGCGGACCGGGCTCGCCGGTGGCAGTGAGGAGCGCGATAGCGGCGACGGGGCCGTAGCCCTCGTCTTCGGGGCCGACGACGACGACGCCGTGGTGGCCGAGTGGATCGCCCACGCCGGCACCACCGCCGAGTTCCTGGACCGCTGGCGGACGCCGGGGGAGACCGATTCCAAGGTGTGGGAGGAACGGTTCGGCCAGGAGGTCTACGTCCCGCTGGTCCACCAGGCCTGGTCCGAGGCGCTCAAGTCGGCGGGCGTGACGGCCACCGAGGTCGACCACGTCGCCGTGGTCGGCCTGCACACCCGGGCCGTCGGCGCCGTCCGGACGTCGCTCGGGGTGCGCCCCGAGGCGGTCGTCGCCGACCGGGCGGCGACGGTCGGGAACCTGGGGGCGGCCGAACCGGGTGCGGCCCTGGCCGACATGCTGGAGCGGGCCGAGCCCGGAGCACTCCTGGCCCTGGTGGTGGTGGCCGACGGTGCCGACGTTGTGCTGCTGCGGGCCACCGACGCCCTTCCCGCCGCCCGGCAGGCGAGGCACGCCGCCGGTCTGGCCGACGTGGCCGACCAGGCGGCATCGGGCCCCGGTGACCTGCCCTACGCGCGGTTCCTCACGTGGCGGGGCGCACTGCTCCGGGAACCGCCCCGTCGTCCCGACCCCGAACGACCCGGCGCCCCGGCCACATGGCGCTCCACGCCGTGGAAGGGCGGATTCGAGGCCAGCGACTGCCGGTCCTGCGGATTCCGGCACCTTCCTCCGGCCCGGGTGTGCCTGCGGTGCCGGACCATCGACGAGATGGACCGGGTCCGACTGGCCGACGTGGGCGGCCGGGTGGCCACCTACACGGTCGACCGGTTGGCCTTCTCCATGTCTCCACCCGTCATCGGCGCCGTCGTCGACTTCGACGGCGGCGGCCGCTACCGCTGCGAGATGACCGATGCCGATCCGGACGCCGTGGCCATCGGCACCCGGGTGGAGATGGTCTTCCGGCGGCTCAACACGGCCAAGGGTGTGCACAACTACTTCTGGAAAGCGCGTCCGGTGGACGTGCCCGGTGACGCAGACGACGAAGGGGAGGACGCATGAGCTCGAACGGGATCCGTGACCGGGTGGCCATCGTGGGGATGGGATGCACGCCGTTCGGCGAGCGTTGGGACAAAGGAGTCGACGACCTGTTGATCGACGCGGCCAAAGAGGCCATCGCCTCGGCCGGCGTCACCCTGGACGACATCGACGCCTTCTGGCTCGGGACCATGACCTCGGGCACGTCGGGGATCACCCTGTCCAAGCCGCTGAAGATCGACTACAAGCCGGTCACCCGCGTGGAGAACTTCTGTGCCACCGGGTCCGAGGCGTTCCGCAACGCCTGCTACGCCGTGGCGTCGGGCGCCTACGACCTGGCCATGGCCATCGGGGTGGAGAAGCTGAAGGACACCGGGTACTCCGGGCTCACCGGCATCCGCCCGGTGGGCGACGGGACCGACGCCGCCCTGTCGTCCCCCGCCGCCTTCTCCTTCGTGGCCCCGTCGTATGCCGATCGGTACGGGGTCGACCCCGAGGAGATGAAACAGGTGATGAGCCGGATCGCCTGGAAGAACCACCGCAACGGTGCGGTCAACCCCCGGGCCCAATTCCGCAAGGAGATCTCCATGGAGACCATCACCCGATCGCCGCTGGTGGCCGGGAACCTCGGGGTCTACGACTGCAGCGGTGTGAGCGACGGATCGGCGGCGGCCATTATCTGCCGGGCCGAGGACGCCCATCGCTACTCCGACAATCCGCTCTACGTGAAGGCGCTGAGCTTCGTGGCCGGACCCGGAGGCGGCTTCATCGACCCCGACTACGACTACACCACCTTCCCCGAGGTGGTGCGCTCGGCCGAGGACGCCTACCAGCAGGCCGGGATCACCGACCCCCGGGCGTCGCTGGCCATGGCCGAGGTCCACGACTGCTTCACCCCCACCGAGCTCGTCCTCATGGAGGACATGCGGTTCTCCGAACGGGGCCTCGGATGGAAGGACGTGCTGGCCGGCACCTTCGACCGCGACGGCGAGCTGCCGGTCAATCCTGACGGGGGCCTCAAGAGCTTCGGCCATCCGATCGGGGCGTCAGGGCTCCGCATGCTGTTCGAGTGCTGGCTCCAGCTGCGTGGCGAGGCACCGCCCGAACGGCAGATCGCCACGGTGGCGGAGGGGCGCACCCTGGGCCTGACCCACAACCTCGGGGGCGCGCCCGGCGAGTGCGTGAGCTTCGTGTCCATCGTGGGACCCGACCTGGCGGACTGAGACCCGGTCCCGGTGGGGCGCCGACGTGCCGCCGGGACCTCTCTTGCGTCGGCGTCAGGCCGGAACGCCCACGCCCATCAGCCCGGCCAGGTTGCCGCCCATGATCTTCGCTTTGGTGTCGTCGGCCATGCCGTCGAGCTCGTCGACGTAGCTGATGGGATCGGCCAAGCCCTCGGGATGGGGGTAGTCGCTGCCGAAGAGCACGTGGTCGGCGCCTACCAGATCCACCAGCGACTGCAGGTTGTCCTCCCAGAACGGATTGACGTAGACGTTGCGCAGGAACGCCCCGGCCGGGTCCTCCTCGAACTGCTGCGGCATCTTGGCGTACAGGTCGGACAGGTCGTGGAGCAGGTGACGGACCCAGTTGGCCCCGTTCTCCACGGCCGCCACCTTGAGGTCCGGGAACCGGCTGAAGGCGCCGTGGCACACCATGGCCGCCATGGTGTCGGCGATGGGCCGCTTGCCCTGGGAGATGGCCCGGAAGGCCGACGGCTGGAAGGGGAGGAACTCCGAGCTCTCCTCCCACCAGTTGGCGATCTGGCTGTAGCCGCTGTCCGACGCGTGCATGCCGACCAGCAGGCCGGCGTCCTGGATGCGCTCCCAGATCGGGTCGAACATGGGCAGCCCGGGGGAGCGGGTGCCGCGCAGCCCGGGCACCGGGGCTGGCCGGATCAGCACGCAGCGGGCGCCCCGCTCGATGACGAGCTCCAGCTCGGCCAAGGCCTCGTCGACCATGCCCATGGCGATCACCGGGGTGGCGAAGATGCGGCCTTCGAAGTCGAACCTCCACGTCTCGTACATCCACTCGTTGAGCCCGTGGATGACGCCTTGGATGAGTTCGGGGTCGTCCTTCAGGCGCTCCTCGATGAGGCTGGCCAAGGTGGGGAACATCAGGGCCCGGTCGATGCCGAGCTCGTCCATCAGCTCGATCCGGGGCTCGGGGGCACGGAAGCCCGGGAGGCACTTGATGGGGTCGCCGATCAGCTCCCGGTAGGACTTCCCCTCGGGATTGCCGTTCCGGTAGAAGCTCTCCTGGGCGCCGGGTGCCGCCACCACGTCGAACGTCGGGTTGGGGATGTACTCGCTGATGGCGCCCCGGACCACGATCTTGGTCCGGCCCCGCACGTCGATGTAGTCGATGGCCTTGGCGTACTTCTCGGGGAGGAACTTGGTCAGCGCCTCCTTCGTCTCGTACATGTGGTTGTCGGCGTCGAAGACCGGATAGTCGAGCGTGCGGGATGGCATCCGAAGTTCCCCTTTTCGTCGTCCGGAGTCTGCAGGGCCCATGCGGGCAGCCCCGTCCCCGGTGTGCGGCGGCGGGCGGAGGCTCCGTCTCGCCGTACGAGAACGACGTTAGCACCGACCCGTCAGACACCCCCTCGCATCCCGGCTCCGACTGCCTGGCTCCGGTGCCTGGTGCCGGGGCCCGGCACCTGCTTCACGCGTCCGGGTGCACCCAGGCGGGCGGCCGCTTCTCCATGAACGCCCGCATGCCCTCACGCGGTTCGTCGGAGTGCTCGAGTGCCCAGAACATGGCCGGGTAGTCGATGGTCCCGTAGCGCTCGTTCAGCATCCGCTTCACCTGGGCCCGGGCGTTCGGCGCCGTCTGCAGCACCTGACGGGTGGCCTCCAACGCCGCATCACGCAGGTCGTCGTGCGGGACCACGCGGGACAGCAGTCCCATGGCGAGCGCCTCGGTCGCATCGAAGCGGCGGGCCGAGAGCAGGAGGTCGCGGGCCATGGCCAGGCCGACATGGGCCGGCAGGGCCGCCGCATAGGTGGCGTCCGGAATCCCGCGCAGCAGTTCCGGGACCCGGAACGTCGCCCGGTCGCTCGCCACGGCGATGTCGGCCACCATGGCGACGAGCAGTCCACCGGCCTGGCAGATCCCGTTCACGGCGGCGATGACCGGCGCCTGGCTGTCCCTGATGGCCAGGAACGGCAGGACGTCCTGGCCCATCGCGTCGGGAACCGTCTCGCCCTCTTCCCGTCGACCGCCGAGGTCGCCGCCCGGTGCGAAGACGTCGCCGACACCGGTGATGATGAGGGCACGGAGGTCGGGATCGGTGTTGACGAGCGTCACGGCCCGCTTGAGTCCGTAGTACATGGCGGGGGTGAAGGCGTTCCTGGCGGCGGGGCGGTCGATGACGCACCAGGCGATCGGGCCCTGGCGCTCCAGTCGGAGGTGCGGTGTGCCCAGGTCGTCCGTCATGCCGCCATCCCGGAACCCCGCTGCTACGCGGGGGAGCTGTCCGACCCGGTCCCGTTGCCGGGTCGGGGCTGCGAGAGGGAGAAGGCGACCGTGGCCACGGCACACAGCTCGCCGCTGCCGGCATCGGTCACGTCGACGGACACCACGGCGAGGGTCCGGCCCCGTCGGACGACCTTGGCGGTGGCCAGGGCGGGTCCGATGGTGAGGCCCAGCAGGTAGTGGATGGTGAGGTCGGCGGTGGTCACCGTCTCGCGGGAACCGGTGTCCATGACCGCCCGGCCGGCCACCACGTCGACCAGGGTGGCCACCAGGCCGCCCTGGAGGGCGCCGCGCGGGTTCTTCACCCGGTGGTCGATGTCCATCTCGATGGCCAGGTCGACGCCCTCGTGCTCGACGTCGCGCATGTGCAGCTGTTGGAGCAGGTGCTCGCCCGAGGCGATGACCTCGTCGTGCTCGGCGGCTGTGGCCCGGATCACAGGCTCCCGGCGATGGTCTTGGTCTCGAGGTACTGCTCGAAGCCCTCGGAGCCGTTCTGGCGGCCGAGGCCGCTCGCCTTGTAGCCGCCGAAGGGGGAGGCGGCGCTGTAGTAGATGCCTCCGTTGACGCTGACCGTGCCCGACCGGATGCGGCGGGCCACGGCGAGCGCCCGCTCCTCGGAGGCCGAGGTCACCGCACCGGACAGTCCGTACTCGCTGTCGTTGGCGATCCGGATGGCGTCCTCCTCGTCGCGGAACGGGATGATGACCAGGACCGGACCGAAGATCTCCTCGCGGGCGATCCGCATCGAGTTGTCGACGTCGGCGAAGAGCGTCGGCTCGACGAAGTAGCCCTTGTCGAGGTGGGCCGGGCGGCCGCCCCCGCAGACCAGGCGGGCGCCCTCGTCGATGCCGGTCTGGATGTACCCGAGGACCCGGTCGCGCTGGCGGGCGCTGACCACCGGTCCCATGATGTTGCCCGGATCGGTCGGGTCGCCGTAGGTCACGGTGCCCATGGCCGCCTCGGCCAGGGCCACCGCCTCGTCGTAGCGGGACTCGTGCACCAGGGTCCGGGTGAGCATGGCGCAGCCCTGGCCGGCGTGCATGCACATGAAGCCGAAGAAGGCCATCTTGGTCTCGAGGTCGCCGTCCTCCAGGATGATGTCGGCCGACTTGCCGCCCAGCTCGAGGAAGAGCCGCTTCAGGGTGGGCGCCCCGGCGGCCATGATCCGCCGTCCGGTGGCGGTCGACCCGGTGAACGAGATGAGGTCGACCCGGGGGTCGACGACCAGCTGCTCGCCGACCATGTGGTCGGACGACGGCACGACATTCACGACGCCGTCGGGGATGTCGGTCTGCTCGGCGATGAGCCGTCCGATCCGGGTGGCCGTCCACGGGGTGTCCGGTGCCGGCTTGACCACCATGGCGTTGCCGGTGGCCAGGGCCTGGCCCAGCTTGGCCAGGAGGATCTCGACCGGGTAGTTCCAGGGGATGATGGCGCCCACCACACCGACCGGCTCCTTGACGACCTTCTGCCAGCTCTCCATGCCGAAGGCGTGGTTGTCCGGGAGCTCGCGCTCCCAGGCGAAGGTGTCGATGAGCTCGGCCGGCCACAGCAGCGACTCGGCCAGCGGCGCGTCGAGCTGGGCCATGTAGGTGACCATCACCGGTGTCCCGACCTCGGCCACGAGCTCGGCCCGCAGCAGCTCCTGCTCGCCGACGATGGCGACCTGGAGCTGGCGGAGGCAGCGCTGGCGCAGGGCCCGGTCGGTGGACCACCCCGTGTTGTCGAACGCCTGGCGGGCGGCGCCGATGGCCCGGTCCATATCGGCCGCGGTGGCGTCCGCCGTCTGGCCCAGCACCTCTTCGGTGGCCGGGTTGATGTTGTCGAAGGCACCGCCGCCGGCGGCCTCGACCAGCTTCCCGTCGATCAGCATGCGGAACTCGCCGGGGGCGACTTCGGTGGCGGTCGGATCGGTGGTCGTCATGACGCGGCTCCTCGGTGTCGGCGCCGTCGGCGCTTGGTGGAGGAGGCGGGCGCCCCGGCTGGGCCGCTCGGAGTGACCCGAATGGTGGGTCTCTGCCGACTCATGACGTCGTCCCCCTCGTGGAGGGGATCGTAACGACCGGCCGATCGGACGGTCAAGACACCTGTCGGCGCCGGACCGGAACCGGGTACGCCCCGCCCCGGGCACGGCCGCCGTTCCGGGGGCTCCCGCGGACTCCTCGGGGCGATGTGGGCGGTACCGGTCGCAATGGACTACAACGTGGGGCCATGTCGTGCGCCCCGGGCTGTCCGCTCCTCCTGCTCCGGTCGGACGCCCCCGTCGGATGTCGGACGCGGTGAACCTGACCCTGGGTGCCGACGAGGAGCGGTTCCGGGAGGAGGCCCGGGCGTGGCTCGACGCCCACGTGGAGCCCACGCCCGAATTCGACTCGTTCGACGAGGAGTTCGCCTGGGGCCGGCGTTGGCAGGCGCGACTGGCCGAGGACAGGTGGGTGGGCATCCACTGGCCCGTCGAGTACGGGGGCCGGGCGGCCACCCCGCTCCAGGTGGCCATCTTCAACATGGAGTACGCCCGTTCCCGGGCCCCCCAGCCGGTCAACCGGACCGGGGTGAACCTGGTCGGCCCGACGCTGCTCACCCACGGCGACGACGCCCAGCGCCGCCGGTGGCTGCCCGGCATCCTGTCGGCCGACGAGATCTGGTGTCAGCTGTTCAGCGAGCCCGGTGCCGGTTCCGATCTGGCCGGGCTGTCCACCCGGGCGACACCGGCGGACGACGGCTGGGTCCTCGACGGCCAGAAAGTGTGGACCAGCTACGCCCAGCACTCCCGGTGGGGCATCGCCCTCGTGCGGAGCGACCCCGACGCCCCCCGTCACCACGGCATCTCGTGCATGGCCGTCGACATGCAGTCGCCCGGCATCGAGGTGCGGCCGCTGGTGACGATGACCGGGGAGGCCGAGTTCAACGAGGTCTTCCTCGACGAGGTCTTCGTCCCCGGCGACCAGGTGATCGGCGAGGTCCACGCCGGATGGTCGGTGGCCAACACGACCCTGGCCCACGAGCGGGGCACCACCTTCCCCTTCAAGGAGCAGGTGGTCCACGAGGTCTACCTGGACCAGCTCCTCCACCTCGCCACAGCCAGGGGGTCGTTCGACGATCCGCTGGTGGCGGACCAGCTGGTCGACGCCTACGTGAAGCTGCGGGTGCTCCGTCTCCACAATTGGCGGACCATGACCCGGCTGGCCCGGGGCATCGAGCCCGGGCCGGAGTCGAGCGTGGTGAAGCTGGCCTGGACCGACATGACCCAGCAGCTGTCCGACGCCGCCCTGTCGGTGGTGGGCGACGCATCCCCTTTGTGGGCCGGCGCCGACGGCGACCCGGGAAGGGGCCGGTGGCAGCGCCAGTGGCTGTGGTCCAAGGCCTCGTCCATCGCCGGCGGCACGTCCGAGATCCAGCGCACGATCATCGGCGACCGGATCCTCGGGCTGCCCCGCTGAGCCGGACCGGGGCAGGTGTGCCCGGGACGGTCAGACGATCCGTGAGGCCCGGCCCTCCCAGTAGGGATCGCGCAGCAGCCGCTTGTACAGCTTGCCGTTCGGGTCGCGGGGCATCTCGGCGACCACGTCGACGGACCGCGGGCACTTGTAGGCGGCGAGCCGCTCCCGGCACCACGCCAGGAGCTCGTCCGCCGGCACGGTGACGGCGGGGTCGGCCCACTGGACCACGGCCTTGACCGCCTCGCCCATCTCCTCGTCCGGGACGCCGAAGACGGCGACGTCGAGGACGGCCGGATGTCCGGCCAGGACCTGCTCGGCCTCGCGCGGGTAGATGTTCACGCCGCCGGACACCACCATGTCGGCCGAGCGGTCGGTCAGGTAGAGATATCCGTCCTCGTCCACGTGGCCGACGTCGCCCAGGGTGCGCCAGCCGTGGCTGTCCTGGATGGACGCCGTCTTGTCCGGGTCGTTGTGGTATTCGAACGGACGTCCCCCGGCGAAGTAGACGGTGCCGGTCTGACCCGTCGGCACCTCCTCGCCGCCGGCTCCCACGATGTGCATCTCGCCCAGGGGGCGCCCCACCGACCCCGGGTGCTCGAGCCACTCGGCCGGCCCGATGAACGAGGAGCCGATGTCCTCGGTGCCCGCGTAGTACTCGAAGATGATCGGCCCCCACCACTCGAGCATGCGCCGCTTGACCTCCACCGGGCACGGTGCGGCGGCGTGCACGACGTAGCGGAGGCTCGACACGTCGGCCGCCGCCCGCTCCTCGGCGGGCAGGCGCAGGATTCGGGTGAACATGGTCGGGACGAACTGGGCGTGGGTGACCTGGAAACGGGCGATGGCGGCCAAGCAGGCCGAGGGGTCGAACGTCTCCATGACCACGGCCGTGGCCCCGAGCCGGTGCGCGGCCATGGAGTAGACGAGCGGGGCCGAGTGGTAGAGGGGGGCGGGGGACAGGTACACGGCGCCCTCGGCGACCCCCATGGCCGAGATCCCGGTGGCGATCACCACCGCCGGGGACTCGGGGTGGCCGGGGACGGTGACGCCGAGCGGCTTGGCCACCCCCTTCGGCACCCCGGTCGTGCCGGAGGAGTAGAGCATCTCTCGTCCCTCCGCCTCGTCCTCGAGCGGGATCGGGGGCTCGCCGTCCAGGACCTCCTGGTACGGGGTGAACCCGTCGGCTGTGCCCCCGGCCACGATCCGCAGCGACACACCCCCGAGGTCGAGGGCGCCGGCCACGTCGGCCAGCCCCGCCGTGATCACCAGCGCCGTGGCCCCGCAGTCCTCCAGGATGTACTCGGCCTCGTCCCGTCGCAGGTGGCTGTTGAGGGCCGTGTAGTACAGCCCGGCCCGCTGGGCCCCCCAGGCCGCCTCCAGGAAGGCCGAGCTGTTCTCCATCATGAGGGCCACATGGTCGCCGGGCCGGAGCCCGGCCCGCCGGAAGGCCCGGGCCAGTCGGTTGGACCGCTCGTCGAGCTCCCGGTAGGTGGTGACCTCGCCCGAACCCGTCATGATGACGGCCGGACGGTCGGGGTGGACGGCGGCCCGGGGCCCGAGGTGCATGGGGTGGACCGCGGGCGACCCGGTGGCCGGGCCCGGCCCGACCGCCCCGCCCGTGGTCACGACCGGGCGGCGTCCTGGCTCAGGCCCTTGGGCATCACCATGCCGACGGTCTGGAGGTGCTGCCCGAGCATGCCGTCGAACTCGGCGGCCACCGACTCGGTGTCCCACCCGCCGTCCCTGTGCATCCAGGCGATCTGCTTCGGGTGCTGGAAGAGGGTGTAGCTGAAGTCCGTCCGGCCGAAGACCTGCCCGTTCACGTGGGCGGCCGCCTCGGAGGCGAGATAGGCCACCAACGGGGCGTTCATGGCCGGGTCGAGGCGGGGGTCGGGCTCGGCGCCGTCGCCGGCCAGGGCCGCTGTCATCCGGGTGGCGCCGGCCGGGGCGATGGCGTTCACGGTGATCCCGGCCCTGGCCAGCTCGAGGGCCCAGACGAAGGTCATGCCCATGATGCCGGCCTTGGCCGCCCCGTAGTTGGTCTGCCCGAAGTTGCCCCGTAGCCCCGCCGACGACGTCACGTTGACGATCCGCCCGTACCCGGCCTCCTTCATGACGGGCACGGCGTGCCGGGTGCAGTTGAAGGCCCCCTTCAGATGGGTGGCGACGACGGCGTCGAAGTCGTCCTCGGTCATCTTGACCAGGGTCCGGTCACGGACGATGCCGGCGTTGTTGACCAGGATGTCGAGGCGTCCGAAGGCGTCGAGCGCGGTCTGGACGCACCGGCCGGTGGCCTCGAAGTCGGTCACCGACTCGTGACTGGGCACGGCCCGACCGCCGAAGGCCGCGATCTCGGCGCAGACGGACGCGGCCGGGTCCTCGTCGGACGCCTCGCCGCGGAGGCCGACACCGAGGTCGTTCACCACCACGGCGGCACCCTGGCGGGCCAGCTCGAGGGCGAACTCGCGGCCGATGCCGCGTCCGGCTCCGGTCACGATGGCCACGCGGTCGTCCAGCAGCATGCGTACGTCTCCTCGGAGGTGGGGATCGGGTTGGGACCCCGTCGTCGGCGCCCGCGGATCCGCATCCTACGGCACGCCGTTCGGGCCGGCCATCGGATAGCGGCCCCTGCTGTCGTATCCTCGCTGTAGCCGACCGGCGAGAGGATGGGCAGCGATGTCGAGTGCCAGGGGTGCAGACCCGTACGCGGAGTCCGAGGACCAGGCCGCCTTGCGCCAGCTGGCCCGCGAGGTGGGCTACCGGGCCGTGGCACCGCTGGCTCGGGACGCCGACCTGACCGGGGTGCTCCCGACCGAGGCCATCACCGCATTGGCCAAGGCCGACCTGTTCCGGGTGACCATCGGGGAACAGTGGGGCGGCCTCGGCCTCGGCGACGTGGAGGCGGCCATCGTGCTGGAGGAGATCGCCCGCCACGACGTGTCCACCGCCATCTGCTGTCAGCTCGCCTTCAACGGCCCGTCCCGGGGCATCGAGCACCTCGGCGGCGACGCGTTGAAGGAACGGTGGCTGCCGCGGGTGGCCGACGGCGAGGCCATCGTGAGCATCGGCATCACCGAGCCCGACGCCGGGTCGGCCGTGCAGAACATGCGCAGTGCACTGGTGGACGACGGACCCGGCCGGTTCCGGCTCAACGGGTACAAGAACTACTCGACCCTCGGCGACGTGGCCCAGGGCATCCTGGTCTGGTGCCGCTGGCCCGGGGGCAAGGGCGCCAAGGGCATCGGCGCGGTGATCGTCCCCATGGACCGGGAGGGTGTGGCCATCACCGGCCGCCACCACGGCATGGGCATCCACGCGGCGACCGAGGCCGAGGTGGCGTTCGACGGCGTGGCCATCGGGGAGGAGGACATCTTGGTGGCCGGGGTGCCCGATACCACCGAGGCCTTCAAGGTGCTCCTCGGGCACCTGAACCACGAGCGGTGCGGGAACGCCGCCATGTGCGTCGGCGCCGCCCAGGGCGCGCTCGAGCACGCCGTGCGCTACATGCACGACCGCGAGGTCGACGGCCGGCCCATCGGTGACCTGCAGGGCCTCCGGTGGAAGGCGGCCGACATGGCCGTGCAGCTGGAAGGGGCCCGGCTCCTGCTGACGCGGGCCGTCCACCTGGCCGGACCCGGGGGCACACCGCCTCCGCTGGAGACGGCCATGGCCAAGGCGGCCGCCAATCTGGCCGCCAAGTTCGTGTGCGACGAGGCCATCCAGATCCACGGCGGCTACGGCTACAGCCACGAGTACCCGGTCGAGCGCGCCTACCGGGACATCCGCGGCCTGTGCTTCGGGGCCGGCACGGTGGAGGCGCAGCGCAACTACATCGGCGGGGCGGTGGTGGCCGGACGATCCACCGTGTCGCCCGGGTGGGTCGATCCGTTGGCCGACTGAAGCGGACCGTCCCGGATCATGCGCCGGGACGGAGGAAGCGTCCCTGCGGGTCCCATCGGCGGAGCCGCTCCACCAGTGCCGGGTCGGGTACGTCCAGCTCGGCCACCGTGGGGCCGACGGAGAGGTCCCACGGGCACAGGGCGCGGACGGCATCCACCCGCGCATCGATGGTGTCGGCACCGGGGGCCACGGCGGTGAGCGCCAGTACGCCGGTGTCGTCCTTCTCGAACAGGGCGAGGTCGGTGACGAGGGCCCGGACCCGCGCTCCCACCGAGGTCACGTACGGGACGTCGGCGACCAGGCGCCGGTGGGTCAGGGTCGTCATCACCACCACCTCGTCGGCGCTCGAGGCCACATCGTTCCCCCCGCCCGAACCGACCAGGAAGACCTTGCCCGGGACGATGGTGGAGTTGATGTTGCCGTGGCGGTCGATCTGGGCGGCGCCCAGGCAGCCGAGCAGCGTGGTGCCCGGTCCGCTGACCAGAGTGCCGAGCACCTGGTCGGCATCGCCCAGCATGGTGGCCGTGGGGAAGCTCCGGTGGTTGAAGACGAACGGGTCGGCGGGCGTCGGCTCGTAGCCCCACAGGCCGAGCTCGGCGGTCAGCACGACGTCAGAGCCCTGGTCGCGGGCGAGTTCGACGGCTAGCCAGGCGGCCAGGTTGGCCACCCCGGCCCCGGCCAGCACGGCGTCGGCCCCGAGGGCGGTGACCCGCCCGGCCAGGTAACGGGCCCCGTGCACGGCGGCGGCCTCCCAGGCCACCACCGGGGCGTCGAGGTCCGGCGGGTGGGCGGCCTCGTCGTCGCGCCACGAGTCCGGCTCGGCCCGCCGCCGGAGCCGCGCGATGCGCGCTGCGCCCAGCCGGTCGAGGTACTGGTCCTGATCGGAGGGTCCGAGGACCCACTGCTCGATCCAGTCGTCGAAGCCGTCGCCGTGGCTGGCCGCCCGGGCCTCGGCCCAGAACTCCAGGTCCTCGCCGTAGGGTTCGACCGGGGTGTCCCGGGCGAACAGCCCGCCGGGGTGGGCCCCCATCGGAGTCTCGGTCACGGCCAGCACCCGGTGACCAGGGACGCGGACCAGGTGGGACCACGGCCGGATGTCGTCGACCACCCGGTCGACGGTGGCGACCACGCCGCGCCGGGCGGCGAGCGCGCCCCAGACGCCCTCCAGACCGGGGGCGTTGAAGGCGAGGTTCCCCTGGCGGTCGCCGATGGGCGCGTGGAGCAGGGTGATGTCGGGGGCGTAGGCCTCCAGCATCCCCACCTCGCCGAACGGCGTCACCACCCGGGCGTAGCCCGGGTTGTCGGCCATCGACGAGCCGGCCAACGACGAAGTGGTGACGGCGGGCAGTCCGCGGGCCGCGGCCTCGAGCCGCTGGAGGAAGGTGAGGAACGACCAGTGCTCGATGTCGACCGAGCCGTCGAGGTAGGCGGAGGCGAACCAGGGGTTCGGCGAGAAGTTGGGGAACACATCGCCCGAGTAGCCGGTGACGACCTTGGCGACGAGTCCCCCGCGGAAGAACAGCGCGCCGAGGCTCGACAGGCTGAGCATGACCAGGGTGAAGCCGGGGTCCCGGCCCCACCAGTGGCGGACCAGGTGGCGGGCCCCGGCGGTCCACCGGGTGTGGTTGGTGACGACGTGGACGGCGTCGCCGGCCCGGACATGGACGATGGCCTCGTCGAGCGAGCAGACCTTGTCGGGCATGGCCAGGAAGCTAGCGGACCGCGCCGGATAGCATCCGGCGATGATCAACTACGAGGTCGGCGACGACCGTGTCGGTCGTATCACCCTGGACCGGCCCGAGGCCCGCAACGCCCTGACCGTGGAGATGCGCGACGACCTGGTGGCCGCCGTGCGGTCGGCCCGGGCCGACAGCCGGGTGCGGTCGCTGCTGGTGACCGGCACCGGCGACTCGTTCTGCGCAGGCATGGACCTGCGGGCCTCCACGGTGAGTCAGGCGGGGGGAGCCGGCTTCGACCCCCGGACCACCAGTGAGGCGCTCCGGATCGGCGTGCAGACCTTCATCCGGGAGCTGTGGGAGCTGGACAAGCCGACGGTGGCCGCCGTCAACGGCACCGCCGTCGGACCCGGGGCCCACCTGGCCCTGGCCTGTGACTTCGTGCTCGTCCAGCCGACCACCCGGTTCATCTGGTCGTTCGCCCGCTGGGGATTGGTGGTCGACGCCGGCGGGGCCTACCTCCTGCCCCGCCTGGTCGGGCTGCCCCGGGCCAAGGCCCTCGTCATGCTCGGCGACGAGGTGGTCGGCGCCGACGCCGTGACCTTGGGCCTCGCCTACCGCTGTACCGACTCGGTCGAGGCCCTGGCCACCGAGGCCGAAGCCCTGGCCGTCCGTCTGGCCGGGGGCCCGACCCGCTCCCTCGGGTTGTCGAAGCAGCTGCTCAACACCACCTTCGAGACGGCGCTGCCGGTGGCGCTCGAGCGCGAGGGGCAGGCCCAGTCGTTGGCGGCGTGCTCCCCGGAGATGGCCGAGGGGATGGCGGCGTTCAAGGAGAAGCGGCCACCGAAGTTCGCCGACCCCGATACCTGAGGGCCGGCCGATCCGGGCGGTCAGATGACCCGGTCGGCGCGGTAGCCCTCGAGCTCGTCGTCCGTCAGCCCCACCACCTGGCGCCAGACCTCGTCGTTGTGCTCACCGAGGAGCGGCGCGGGGCGGGGCGGGGTCGGCTTCCGTCCGTCCAGGCGGGGGAACGGCGCCTGTTGGAGGTGCGGTCCGGCCACCGGGTCGTCGACCTCCACCAGGTCGCCCCGGGCCGCGAAGTGGGGATCGGCGAGGATGTCGACCGCCGAGTAGGCCGTCCCCACCGGGACCTCGTGGGCGATGCAGGCCGCCTCGACCTCGGCGGCCGTGCGGGACGACGTCCACGCCGCCACCTCGTCGTTTATCTCGTCGGAGCGTGCCGCCCGTTGCGCCAACGTCGCCCACTGCGGTTCGTCGGCCAGGCCGGGGCGGCCCATGGCCGCGCACAGCCTCCGGAAATTGGTGTTCGACCCGGCCACGATGCACACGAAGGTGCCGTCCGCGGTGGGGTAGTTGTCGAGCGGGGCCGAGGTGGCCATCCGGTTGCCCTCCCGCTCCCGGGTCAGGCCCAGCCGGTCCTGGGCCGCTATGGTCCACTCGAGGACGCGCAGGATCGAGCCGTACAGGGGGGCGTCGACCACGCCGCCCGAGCCGGTGCCCCCGGGTCCGTCGCGCCGGTAGAGGGCGGCGTTGACGGCCGAGGCGGCGAAGGTGCCGGTCAGGTAGTCCGAGATCGACACACCGGGTCGCACCGGCGGCCGGTCGGGGTAGCCGGTCAGGTGGAGGAGGCCGCCGTAGGCGATGCCCATCCGGTCGAGGCCCGTGCGACCGGAGTAGGGCCCGTCCTGGCCGAAGACGCTGATGCGGGCCCATACCAGCCGGGGATCGCAGTCGGCGGGGCCGATGCCCCAGGCCTCCATGGCCCCGGGGCGGAAATTCTCGCACACCACGTCGGCGGTGGCGGCCAGCCGGCGGAACAGCTCCTGTCCGGCAGCTTGACGGAGGTCGAGGGTGATCCCCTTGCGCCCGCGCCCCTCGACCGCCCACCACATGGAGTAGTCGGGTCCCTCGTCGTCGGTCGGCACGAAGGGGCCGATGGTGCGCATGAAGTCGCCGCCCCGCGGGTCCTCCACCTTGATGATCTCGGCGCCCATGTCGCCGAGCAGCCCTGCGCAGAACGGCGCGCTGATCCGGGTGCCGACGTCGACGACCCGGATGCCGGCCAGCGGGGGCCGGTGGGCCGCCGTGGCGTCGGTCACGCTGTCGTCCTCCTCACCCGGGGCGCCGCCAACGGGTCAGTCGCGGTGCTCGGCGAAGACTTCGGACATCGACTGCTTCTCCTGGCGGGCCTCGAGCGCCGACAGGGCCGTCTCGGTGTTGTGCATCCAGTGGTGGGCCATGAAGTGGTACTTCCACGAGGCGTCCTTGCCCATGAAGGTCGCCGTCTGGTTGAGGGAGTCCTTGACCACCTGGGCGGTGGCCGGGGGCACCAGCGCCACCCGGTCGGCCAGCTCCTCGACCCGCTCGGTGAGCTCGGCGAGGGGCACGACCCGGTTGACCAGGCCCAGCCGCCACGCCTCCTGGGCGTCGAGCTTCTCCCCCGTGAAGAGGAACTCTTTCGCCTTGCGGACGCCCAACTCCCACGGCTCGACCAGCAGCTCCACCCCGGCCCCGGTCATCCGCAGCACCGGGTTCTGGAAGGTGGCGTCGTCGGCGGCCACGATCAGGTCGCACATGCAGGCCAGCATCATGCCTGCGGCCACGCACGCCCCCTGCACGGCGGCGATGGTCGGCTTGCGGAACGCATACAGCCGCCGGCACCGGTCGACGTACATCACCTGCTCGTGGCGGAACTTGCCTTCGGGTGTCTCACGCATCTTGCGCCATTCGCCGGCTTCGGTGTCGCCCACCAGCTCCTTCAGGTCGTGGCCGGACGAGAAGTGCTTGCCTTTGCCGGCCAGGATCACCACCCGCACCTCGTCGTCGGCGTCGGCCAGGTCCAGCGCGTGGTCGATGCCGTCGATCAGTGCTGTGTCCTGGGCATTGGCCATGCCCGGTCGGTTCATCATGATGGTGGCCACATGGCCACGGGTGCTGTAGAGGACCACCTGGTCATCGTCCACGGGGGATCATGCTCCTGTCTTGGCCGGCGTCTGACGGGCGCCATCCCGGGGGGCCGCCCGGGTCGGTTCGTCCCGGGCCGGGCGGGGCAGGCCGAGCACCCGCTCGCCCAGGATGGTCCGCTGGATCTCGTTGGTGCCGGCCCACACCGACGAGGCCTGGTAGTAGAGCCACGACCGCTGCCACTGGCCGCCGCCCGGATTGTCGTCGGCCCCTTTTCCGAGGGACGACGCGTCGCCCAGGACGGCCATGGCCGTGTCGTGGAACCGCTTGCTCATCTCGCTCCAGTAGAGCTTCAGGGCGCTGCCTTCGGGTCCGGGGTCCTGTCCCTTGGACAGCCGGCTGATGCTGCGGAGGTTGTGCAGCTGGAAGATCTTGACCTCGACGAAGGCCTGGGCCAGGCGCTGGCCCATGCGCACGTCGTCCAGCCCCCCGTTGGCCGCCGCCAGGCGGAGGAGCTCCTCCAGCAGCTGCATGTGGATCACCAGCTGGCGGGGGTTGGTGCCCCGCTCGTGGGACAGCGTCGAGTTGGCCACCCGCCAGCCGTCGTGCTCGGGTCCGATCAGGCGGTCGGCGGGTACGAACACCCCGGACAGGAAGACCTCGTTGAACTCGGCCTCGCCGGTCAGCTGCACCAGGGGGCGGACCTCGACCCCGGGGGCGTGCATGTCGACGACCAGGTAGGAGATCCCCCGGTGCTTGGGGGCCTCGGGATCGGTGCGGGCCAGGCACACGCCCCAGTCGGCGAACTGGGCGTAGGAGGTCCACACCTTCTGACCGTCGAGCACCCACCCGCCCTCGACCGGCGTGGCCCGGGTGGACACCCCGGCCAGGTCGCTGCCCGCACCGGGCTCGCTGAACAGCTGGCACCAGAGGGCGTCGGCGGTCAGGATGCCCGGCAGCCACCGGGTCTTCTGCTCCTCGGTACCGTGGGCCAGGAGCGTCGGGCCGGCCAGGTTGATCCCGATCCGCCCGACCATCTCGGGTGCCCTCGCCCGGGCCAACTCCTCTTGGACGATGAAGTGCTCGGTGGGGCCGGCGCCCCGTCCGCCGTAGGCCTCGGGCCAGGTCACGCCCACCCACCGGTCGGCGGCCAGGGAAGCCTGCCACCGTCGGCCGAAGTCCACTTCGTCGGCCAGGTCGTCGAAGCGCGGCGGCAGTCCCTGGCCGTACTCCCACGGCAGGTGGGCGTGGAGCCAGGAACGGATGTCCGCCCGGAGGTCCCGCTCGGCCGGGGCCGGACTCAGGTCCACGTGGCCCACTCGCTCGGTGACATCGGCGTCATACTATCCAGCCATGGACTTCGACCTCTCGGCCGAGCAGCAGGAACTGCAGGAGGCGGCCCGGCATCTGTTGGACGACCGGGCGGGGTCGGCACAGGTGCGCGCCCACCTGGCGTCGGGGGATCCCTACGACCGGGTGCTGTGGGAGTCCATGGCCGACCAGGGGTGGTGTGCCATCGCCGTCCCCGAGGACGAGGGGGGACTGGGACTCGGCTGGGTGGAGGCGGCGGTGCTGCTCGAAGAGGTCGGTCGCCACGTGGCCCCGGTGCTGCTGGCCCCGCAGCTGGTGACGCTCGCCGCCCTGTCCGGGCTGTCCGGAGTCGACGACCTCCGCGCCGGTCTGCTGTCCGGATCGGCACTGGGTGCGGTGGCCTGGTCCGCACGTCCTGACGCGGTGCGACTCGACGGCGACCCCGAGAAGCCAAACCTGTCCGGGAGACTCGGCCCCGTCGAAGGCGCGTCGGTCGCCGATCTCATGGTGGTCGTGGTGCCCGACGGCGTCTACCTGGTCGACCAGGATGCGGTCGGTCGGCCGTCGGCCCAGCCGGCCATGGACCTGACCCGCACCCTGGCGTGGGTGGACCTCGACGGCACACCGGCGCGCCGCATCGGCGGGGCGGCGGCGTCGGTGCGGCTCGGTGGTCTCGGCGCGCTGGCCATGTCGGCCGAGCTGCTCGGCGGCAGCGGCCGGGTGCTCGAGCTGGCCACCGAGTACGCCAAGGACCGGATCCAGTTCGGGGTGCCCATCGGGAGCTTCCAGGCCGTCAAACACCGCTGTGCGGACATGCTGGTCGATGTCGAGGGCATGCGTTCGGCCACGTGGTACGCGGCGTGGGCCGCCTCGACCGTCGAGCCCGGCTGGGACATGGCCGCGTCCACGGCCAAGGTCTGGTGCGCGGACGCCTCCAAGCGGGTGATGTCCTCGGGCCTCCAGGTCCACGGGGGGATCGGGTTCACATGGGAGCACGACCTGCACCTGTTCATCAAGCGGGCCCAGTACTCCCAGCTGGCCTACGGCGACGCCGCCCACCACCGGACGACACTGGCCGCCGGGCTCCGGTCGCTCGTGGAGGCCGGCACCGGGGTGATGTGAGCCCCGCGGCAATGCGCCGTCACTGCTCGAAGTAGTAGCGGAGCAGCAGCTCGGCCACGCACGCCGGCTTGGCCGATCCCTCGGTCTCGAAGACCAGCTCCATCCTGGCCTGCACCCCGCCGCCGCCCAGATCCTCGGCCTCGAGCAGGGTGGCGCCGAGCCGCAGGCGTGCACCCACCGGCACCGGGCTGGGGAAGCGGACCTTGCCGAGGCCATAGTTGACGCCCATGCGGATGTTCTGCCAGGAGACCACGTCGTGGATGAGCATCGGCCCGAGGGAAAGGGTCAGGTACCCGTGGGCGATGGTCCCCCCGAACGGCCCGGAAGCCGCCCGCTCGGCGTCGACGTGGATCCACTGGTGGTCGCCCGTGGCCTCGGCGAACTGGTTCACCCGTTGCTGGGTGATCTCCAGGTAGTCGCTGTACCCGAGGTGCGTTCCGACCAGTGCGGTGGCATCGGCGAAGGAGGCGATGGCTATCATCCGGCGAGCGTATCCCGACGGGGGATCGCGTCGACGGAGCGGGAGTGCCCATGGACCGTCCGGAATTCTTCCTGTACCTCCCGCAGATGCGCATGGACGTCGGCGCCATCTGCGAGCGGGCGCTGGCCGCCGAGCGCAGCGGGTTCACCGGCATCGCCTTCATGGACCACCTGGCGCCGCCGCTGGCCGAGACGTCCCCCATGTACGAGGCGATGACCCTCGCCACCTGGGTGGCCGCCTGCACCACCGACCTCGTCGTCAGCCATCTGGTGCTGTGCGACGCGTTCCGGCACCCCGCCGTCCTGGCCCGCCAGGCCGTCACCCTCGACCACGCGTCGGGCGGCCGGTTCGAGCTGGCCCTGGGTTGGGGCTCCGTGGCCGATGAGCTGGCGGCCTACGGGGTGACCGCCGATGCGCCGCCGGCGCGGGTAGCGCGCCTGGAGGAGAGCCTGACCCTCATCCGGTCCCTGTGGAGCGGTGAGCCGGTCGAGCACCACGGTACATACTTCGACGTCGACTGTGTCGGACAGCGGCCCACGCCGGTCACGTCCATCCCGATCATTGTGGGTGGCGTCGGACCCCGAACTCTCGAACTGGTGCGGCGGCACGCCGACTGGTGGAACGTGCCCGTCTACGGATTGGACCGACTGGAGGAGCTGCGGCCGACAGCGGGGACGGCCCGGGTCTCCACCCAGCACCTGGTGGCTTTCGTGCCGAGCGGTGCCGACCGGGGATCGACGCTGGCCCTGGCCGAACGGCGCTACGGGGGGATGACCACAGAGATGCTGACCGGGGGCGGCGACGAACTGGTGGTGGACTTCGCCCGGCTGCGCGCCCGGGGCGCCGACCGGTTCTACGTGTGGCTGGCCGACTTCGCCCCGACCGCCACCATCGAGGCGTTCGGCGCCGAGGTCATCGGGTCGATGCCGGACTGATCGGCCCGGTCACCCGTCGAGGGCGTCGATGAGGCCCCAGTCCAGGGCGGTGGCCGCGTCGACGGACTCGGTGGCCAGGGCCAGGAACAGTGTCCGGTGGCGGCCGATGCGACGCGGGATGCTCACCGTCCCGCCGGCGCCGGGAATGAGCCCGAGGTGGACCTCGGGGAGGGAGATGCGGGTGCCGGGTGCGGCCGTCACCCGGCGGGCGAAGGCGGCCAGCTCGATGCCGGAGCCGACGGCGTCCCCGTGGAGGTGGACGACGACCCGGTCGGCCACCTCGGCGAGCAGGCGTGCCGGGCTCCGGGCGAGACGGAGCAGGTGGGCGGAGACCGGGTCGGACCGGGCACCGAACTCGTCGAGGTCGCCGCCACTGCAGAACGAGGGACCGGCCCCGTCGAGGTGCACGGAGTTGATCGAGGGGTCGACCACCGCGATCTGGAGCGCCTCGACCAGGCCGTCGCGCATGGACGAGTCGAGGGCGTTGCGCCGATGGGGTCGGTTGAGGGTGATACGCAGCTCGCCGTCCCGACGGTCGACGAGGACGGCCGGACCGGGCCCCTCGGCCGGCCGCCTGACGGTCCGGCTGCTGCGCCAACGACTGAACTCGGGACCACCCTGCAGCAGGCCGTAGGCGGTGGACTCGGCCACCAGTCCGTCGGCCACCGACCGACCGGCCCCGTTGCGGATGAGGACGGCGAGCGTGGTGGCAGCGAGCGGCTGGGCGGTGACCGTGCGGGCCAGCGTGGCCAGGGCGGCGGCTCCCGACCGGTCTCGGCTGAGGACCAGGTCGGCCCAGGCCGCAGCGGCGCCCGGCTCGTCGACCAGGGCGACGATGACTGCGGGCAGGGTGGCCACCCGGTCGACCAGGGCGTCGTCCGGTGTCGACGGGAACCCTGCGGCGTCCACGACGACCAGCGGCCGGTCCGGGTGGGCGAAGCGGTCATGGGCCTCGTCCAGGGTCAGGGCCCGGGCGAACTCCTTGCCCGCCACGGGTTCGATGTCCATCCTCCGAGGGTAATGTTCGACGGCCATGAGCGACGTGGACGGCTGAGTTGAGGACATCGGGCGACGCCGTGGCAGCCCGGACCTCACCACTGGCCGTGCTGACCGGGCGCCGTGACGGAGCCGTGCCCGACCTCCCTGCCGGCCTCCTCCCCGGTCTCCGCCGCATGGCCGAGGCCATCGGTCGCCACTCGGCCGAGCTCGGTCAGCGGGTGGTGCTCGACCCGGAGGCGGTGGCGTGCGAACGGGCGGTGGCCGCCGGTCTGACCAGGAACGGCGATATCAGCTGCGGTGGGGCGTGCCGGCTGCTGGCGACGGCGGACCACTGGGTGGGGGTGAACCTGCCCCGCCCCGAGGACTGGGAGTCGACCGCCGCCTGGCTCGAGATCGGCGCCCCGATCGAGGACGGACGGTGGGACCAGGTGGCCGCACATGTGGGCGGGTGCACCGGGGACGAGCTGGTGGAGCGGGCCGTGCTCCTCGGGATGGCGGTGGCCGTCGTGGGTGAGCGGGCGGCCGGCGACCACGGCCCTCCCGACCCGGAAGGAGCGACGCCGGGCGTCGCCGTCCGGGAAGTCGGGCCCGGCGACGCGGTGGCGGATGCGCGGCAACTTGAGGTGGTCGATCTGTCCTCCCTGTGGGCCGGCCCGCTGGCCGGATCGGTACTGCGGCGCACCGGGGCACGGGTGGTCAAGGTCGAGTCCGCCACCCGGCCCGACGCCGCCCGCGCCGGCCCCCCTTCCCTGTTCCGGTCGCTCAACGCGGGCAAGGGGTCGGTCACCCTCGACTTCGGGTCGACGTCGGGAAGGCGGGAGCTCCGCGACCTGGTGTCCCGCTCCGACGTGGTCATCACCTCGGCCCGCCCCCGGGCCCTGGAGCAGCTCGGGTTGGACCCGGCGGCGTCCGTCGGTGACGGGGGCCCGGCGGTCTGGTTGGCCGTGACGGGCTACGGCTGTGGGCCCGGCTCGGCGGACCGGGTGGCGTTCGGCGACGACGCCGCCGCCGCCGGGGGACTGGTGGTGTGGGACCCCGACGGGCCATGCTTCTGCGCCGACGCCCTGGCCGATCCGGCCACCGGTCTGGCCGGAGCGGCCACGGTGCTCGACCTCCTGGCCTCCGGGCGGAGGGGGGTCGTGACCGCCTCCATGGCCGACGTCGCCGGCGCACTGGTATGAGCGGCGTCGGTATGAGCGGCGTCCTGGTGCGGGACGTGGCCTATGGCGGCGGTCGGGGCGACATTCGGTGTACGGCGGGCCGGATCGCCGAGATCGGCACCGGCCTGGTGTTGCAGGCGGGGGAGGAGGAGGTGACCGGTGCGGTCGCCGTGCTGCCCGGGCTCCACGACCATCACCTGCACCTCCTGGCCATGGCCGCCTACCGGGACTCGGTCGACCTCGGTCCGGAGTGCGTGGCCTCGCCGGGGGACTTGGCCCGGATCCTGGCCGGCGCCGCCGGTGCGCCCACGGCTGTGACCGGGTCCTGGATTCGGGCCGTCGGCTACGACGCGTCCACCGGGGGGGAGCTCGATCGGTGGGTCCTCGACCGGTTGGTGGCGGACCGTCCCGTGCGGGTCCAGCACCGCTCGGGCCACTTGTGGGTGTTGAACTCGCGGGCGTGCGCGCTCGTCGGCCTCGAGGGCGACGTGCAGCCCGGGGTCGAGCGGGTCGACGGGGTGGCCACCGGCCGCATCGTCGACGCCGACGACTGGCTGGCATCGAGGGTGCCGCATGGGGCCCCACCGGATCTGGCCGCCGTCAGCCGGCGGCTGGCCTCGCTCGGCGTGACCGGGGTGACCGACTGCACCCCGGTGCACGACGTGGCCGACCTCGAGACGTTGGCCGCCGCCGTCGGCTCCGGCGCCCTGGCCCAGCGGGTCGTGGCCACCGGGAGCATCGACCTGGCCGGGGCCGGGGCGCCTGCCGGGTTGGAGCTCGGCCCGGTCAAGGTCATGGTCGGCGACCTGGCGTACCCGTCGGTCGAGGGATTGGCCGCCACCATGGACGAAGCGCACGGCCGCGGACGCGCCGTGGCGCTGCACTGCGCCAGCCGGATCGCCGCCGTGCTGGCTGTAGCTGCCTGGGAGCAGGCCGGCCCCCGGGCGGGCGACCGTATGGAGCACGGGGCGGTGCTCCCCTTCGACCTGGTGGCCCGGCTGGCCCGGCTGGGGATCACCGTCGTCACCCAGCCCGGGTTCCTCTTCGAGCGTGGGGACCGGTACCTGGCCGAGGTGGAGCCTGACGACCTGCCCCACCTCTACCGGTGCGCCACCCTCGAGGCCGCCGGTGTCGGCGTCGGTGGGAGCACCGACGCCCCGTTCGGTCCGGACGACCCCTGGTTGGCCATGCGTTCGGCGGTGACGCGGCGGACCCGCTCCGGCTCGCGTGTCGGCCCCGACGAGGGGGTGGGCCGGGCACGGGCACTGGGGCTGTTCCTGTCCGATCCGGGCGCCCCGGGGGGTCCCTCCCGCACCGTGGTCGTGGGCGGAACCGCCGACCTGGTGGTGCTCGACTGCACCTTGGCCAGGGTGCTGGAGGACCTCGACGCCCGACATGTCATGGCGACCGTGGCCCGGGGACGGGTCGTCCACCGGGGCTGAGGCACAGGGTCGGATGGAGCGGTGGTGCCACGTGGCCCGGCGTTGTCTGCCAGAATCGCAGTGACCAGGGCGGAGGCCCTGGGAGGGGGAGTGCCCGATGGACATCAATGACATGGTCATGGTCAGCGTCGACGACCACGTGGTGGAGCCTCCCGGCATGTTCGACGACCGGCTGCCGGCCAAGTACGTCGACCTCGCCCCGAAGTTCATCACCAACGACGACGGCACCAACTCCTGGCTCTACGAGGGCCAGGTCCTGCCCAACGTCGCCCTCAACGCCGTGGCCGGCCGGCCGCGCGAGGAGTACGGACTCGAGCCCACCTCCTTCGACCAGCTTCGGCCCGGTTGTTTCGACATCCACGAGCGGGTGAAGGACATGGACGCCAACGGGGTCCTCGGGTCGCTCTGTTTCCCCTCCTTCCCCCAGTTCTGCGGTCAGCTCTTCGCCCGGACCGAGGACAAGGACGTGGCCCTCGCCATGGTCCGCGCCTACAACGACTGGCACATCGACGAGTGGTGCGGGACCTACCCGGGCCGCTTCATGCCCTGCCCGATCCCGGCCGTCTGGGACCCGGAGATCATGGCCGCCGAGATCCGCCGGACGGCGGCCAAGGGTGCCCACGCCGTGACCTTCTCGGAGAACCCGTCGAAGCTGGGTTGGCCATCCATCCACTCGGACCACTGGAACCCGGTGTGGAAGGCGTGCAGCGAGGAGGAGGTCGTCGTGTGCATGCACATCGGGTCCTCGTCGGCCCTGGTGATCACCTCCTCCGACGCCCCGATGGACTGTCTGATCACCCTCCAGCCGATGAACATCGTCCAGGCCGCCACCGACCTGGTGTGGTCGCCGGTGCTGCGGTCGTTCCCCGATCTGAAGGTGGCGCTCTCCGAGGGCGGCATCGGCTGGATCCCGTACTTCCTCGAGCGGGTCGACTACAACTACGACCGCCACCACGCCTGGACCGGTCAAGACTTCGGCGACCAGTTGCCGAGCGAGGTGTTCAACCAGCACGTGCTGACCTGCTTCATCGACGACCAGTTCGGCGTGGCCAGCCGCGACTTCCTCGACATGGACAACGTGATGTGGGAGTGCGACTACCCCCACTCCGACTCCACCTGGCCGACCGCCCCCGAGACCCTGTCGGCCAACCTGGCCGGCATGTCCGACCACGACCTCGACCGGGTCACCCACCTGAACGCCATGCGCCACTTCAACTACGACCCCTTCACCATCCTGGGTGGCAAGGAGCAGTGCACGGTTGGCGCACTGCGGGCCCGGGCGGTGGGCCGTGACGTCTCCATCCAGTCGAAGTTGCGCGCCGGCGTCGCCAAGTCGGGCACGCTGGCCGTCGACCTGCTCAAGGTGGGCGGCTCCTCAGGCGACTGACGGGGCCGCACCTCCGGTGCCGGCACCCCGGGCCGGCCCGGTGCCCCACGCCGCCGTCGCGTCGGCCCTCCGATCCACCCCGAAGAAGAAGGATGCACCCATGTCGAACCCGCTGTCCGGAGTCCGAGTCCTCGAGGTGGCGGCCTGGACGTTCGTCCCCGCCGCCGGGGCGGTCCTGGCCGACTGGGGTGCCGACGTCATCAAGGTGGAGCATCCCGAGACCGGCGACCCCCAGCGGGGCCTGGTGGCCATGGGACTCATCCCCGGTGGCCCGAACGCCGTCAACTACATCATGGAGCAGCCGAACCGCGGCAAGCGGAGCATCGGCCTCGACATCAGCACCGATGCCGGCCGCGACCTCCTGTACCGGCTGGCCGAGACGTCGGACGTCTTCCTGACCAGCTTCCTCCCGTCGGTCCGCCAGCGCCTCCGCGTCGACGTCGAGCACATCCGGGCCATCAATCCGGACATCGTCTATGCCCGGGGCACCGGTCAGGGGGCCCACGGTGACGACCGCGACAAGCCGGGCTACGACGGCTCGGTGTACTGGGGTCGGGGCGGCGTCGGCAGCGCCCTCATGCCCTCCGACTCGCGCTACCCGATCGGTGGTCGACCGGCGTTCGGCGACCTGGCCGGCGGCATGGCCATTGCCGGCGGTATCGCCGCCGCACTGGTGCAGCGGGCCAACAGCGGCAAGGCACCGATCGTCGACGTCTCGCTCCTCGGCCTGGCCATGTGGCAGCTGTCGCCCGACATCGTCGCCTCGGGGCTGTACGGCGGGGACCCGATGCCGAAATTCGGGCGGAGCGCATCGCCCAACCCACTGGTCGGCAGCTACCGGACGAGTGACGACCGGTTCATCACCTTGATGATGCTGCAGGCCGACCGCTTCTGGTCCGAGTTCTGCACCTTGGTCGGACGTCCAGAGCTCATCGACGATCCCCGCTTCGCCGACGGGGCCAGCCGGTTCGCCAACCGGGAGGAGTGCGTCGCCATCTTCGACGAGATGTTCGCCGGCCGGACCTATGCCGAGTGGAAGGAGACGCTGGCCGGACTCAGCGGGGCGTGGGCGCCGGTGCAGTTGGCCAGCGAGCTGGTCGACGATCCCCAGGTGGCGGCCAACGGCTACCTGGCCCGGGTCAGTCGGGAGGACGGACAGGAGTACGACCTGGTGGCCAACCCGGTCCAGATGGACGAGCAGGCGGACGAGCTGCGGGCCGCCCCCGGACACGGTGAGCACACCGACGAGATCCTGCTCGGCCTCGGCCTCGACTGGGACGCCATCATCGCCCACAAGGAGTCCGGCGCCGTCCTGTGAGCGATGGCCGGCGGGACGCCGACGTCGCCCCCGACCCTCACTGGGCCGCGGTGAACTCCATCGGGAAGTGGTCGATCGAGCGGATCGCCGGCGTATAGACGAGGGTGTGTCCCTCGGGCACGTGGTACTCCGGGATGCGCAGGTGCCACCGGCGCAGCGCCACCCGCAGCTCGAGGCGGGCGAGGTGTGAGCCCAGGCACCGGTGGACACCGCCGCCGAAGGCCACGTGGCGGTTGACGTCGCGGTCGAAGCGGACGACGTCGGCGTCAGGCAGGTCGGCCTCGTCGGTATTGACGGAGCCCAACATGATCATGACGCTCTGCCCCTGGGCGACCGGGCACCCGGCCAGCTCGGTGTCCTCGGTGGCGATCCGGACCACACCCATGACCGGCGTCTCCCACCGGAGGAGCTCCTCGATGGCGGCGGGAATGATCGAGGGGTCCTCGACGATGGCTCGGCGCTGCTCGGGATGGGCCGAGAGGTAGCCGAAGACGCAGTCGAGGGTGGCCGTCACCGTGTCGAGGCCGGCGATGAGGAAGAGGAAGCAGATGTCGAGGATGTCCTCGCGGGTGAGCCGCTCGCCGTCGACGGTGGCGTCGAGGAACCGGCTCAGCATGTCGTCCTTGCGCTCCACCTCCCGCTGGTCGAGGACGCTGTCGAAGTAGGCGTAGATCGAGTCGGCCGTCGCCCGCTGGTAGGCCTTCGTCTCCGCACTCGCATAGGTGCTCCCGATGACCATGTGCGGTCGGATGATCCCGTCCTTCATCTTGAGGAACGTGGGTAGCTCCTCGACGGGCAGTCCCAGGAGTCCGAGGAACACCCGGGTGGGGAAGAGGGTCGAGAACTCCTTGGAGAAGTCCACCTCGCCCCGCTCGATGAAGGTGTCGATCAGTTCGTCGGCGGCCGCGTTGAGCGACTCCTCGAGCTTGGCCACCTCGCGGGGGGCGAAGATCGGGTCGAGGAGCTTGCGGAACTTCTTGTGCTCGGGAGGGTCGATCTGGAGCGGGATGAGGGGTCGGATGTTGCTCAGGTCGACGGCGTCGACGTTGGACGAGAAGATCACCGGGTCCCGCAGGACGACGTCGACGTCCACCTTCCGGGTGACGACGACGCCGTGTTCGACCGGCATCACCGGCATCGAGTCCCGCAGCATCTTGAACATCGGCTGCGGGTGGGCCGCCATCTCGGGGTCCATGCCGGCGAACGGATCTTCGGCGGCCCCCTCGGCGGACTCGTCTACTGGTGCGGCACGTTCCATCGGTTCTCCTCGGGGGCGTCTCGGGTCGTCGGTCCGGCTCGGGAGTTCGGCCGTGCTCCCCCCGGAACCTCGGCCACCGCCGAGTCTATGACGCATCGCCAGCGCGGTGTGGGCCAGGGGCTATCGGAGCGTGCGCCAGTCGTCGACCGGGGGCAGGGGATGGTCGAAGAGGGCGGCGGCGTTGCCCCCGGCCACCTTGCGGAGCACGGCCTCGTCCAGCTGGCCGAATGACGAGGCCAGGACGGCCTGGGTGTCGGGCCAGGTGGAGTCGGCGTGGGGGTAGTCGCATTCCAGCATCACGTGGTCGAGGCCGATCCGGTCCAGCAGGGGGGTCATCGACGGATCGTCGATCGTGCAGAACCAGAAGTTCCGGCCGAGCACCTCGCTCGGGCGGAGGTCCGACGTCCACGTGGCGCTCTCGGTGCCCGACGCGGAGTGGTCGACCACGTAGTCGACGCGGTCCATCAGCATCGGGACCCAACCGATGCCGCCCTCGGAGAGGGCCACCCGCAGGTCCGGATGGCGAACGGGGACACCCGACCACACCCACTCCGCCGCCGCCAGGAGGGCGTTGACCGGAAACACCGTGGGGAGCAGCTCGAACGGCGGTCCCGGCGACGGCAGCGGGGCCCATGACGAGGCCCCGGTGTGGAGGCAGACGACCGTCCCGGTCTCCTGGCAGGTGGCGAAGAACGGGTCCCAGTGGTCGGTGAAGATCGAGGGGAGACCGAGCTGGGCCGGGAACTCGGGGAAGCTGACGGCCTTGAACCCCAGCGCGGCGTTGGCCCGGACCTCGGCCGCCGCCGTGGCCACGTCGTCGAGCCACGGGATCTGGAGGGGGATGACCCGCGCCGGGTGCGTGCCGGCCCACACCTCGAGGTGCCACCGGTTCCAGGCCCGGGTGCAGGCCAGCCCGAGCTCCTTGTCCGACGCCTGGGAGAAGACGGCACCGCAGAACCCGGCGACGAGGGAGGGGAAGCAGAGCGTCGCCCAGATACCGGCGATGTCCATGTCGCCCACCCGGGCGTCGATGTCGTAACACCCGGGTCGCATCTGGTCGAACCGGGCCGGTTCCATGCTCCACTCCTCGCGGGGCCGGCCGACCACGGCGTTGAGTCCGACGTTCGGATACTCGCGACCCTCGAACTGCCAGTACTGGTCACCGTTGCCGCGCTCGAGGATCCGGGGGGCACCAGCCGCATGGGCGGCCGGTATGCGCCCCTCGAAGAGGTCCGGCGGTTCGATCAAGTGGTCGTCCACCGAAATGACGGGGACGAGGATGGGTCGGGGTTCGGGATCCGCCAGCAGCGTGCTCGCCATGGATGGCGAGGCTAGCGTCGGTTCACCGGGGGATATGAGACGCGGGGTGGCGTGGGCAGGGAAGGGATGGGCACGGTGGGGATGGGCATCCAGGACGAGCAGGCACTGGTCGCCGGTGCCGTGACGTCGGCCCCCAGCGTCCCGCTGGTCATCGGCGGCATCGCCGTCGCCGGCGGGCTCGGCACCTACCCCGTGGTGAATCCCGCCACGCCCGCCGAGGTGGTGCTCCTGGCACCCAGCGCGTCGCCCGCCCAGTTGGACGCCGCGGTGTCGGCGGCACGTCGTTCGCAGCCGGCGTGGGCCGGGCGCACCCTGGCAGAGCGGGCCGCCGTCGTCGAACGGGCCTGCGACCAGGCATCGGTTGCCATCGACTTCGAAACGCTGTCGGCCCTCCTCACCCGGGAGCACGGCAAGACGGCGGTCGAGTCGTTGTTCGACCTGTCCGCCGCTCTGGCCATGACCTCGGCACTGGCCCCCTTGATGGCCGCCGCCATGGCCCCCGAACCGGCCGGCACCTCGATCGTCGAGCGGGTGCCCCACGGGGTGGTGGCCGCCGTGCTGCCGTTCAACTGGCCGGCCGCCGTCATGGGCAACAAGGTCCTACCCGCCCTGCTGGCCGGCAACACGGTCGTCGTCAAGACACCGCCGACCTGCCCGGGGGCCGTGCTCGAGGTGGTCCGCCGGCTGGCCGCCGGGCTGCCGGAGGGTGTCCTCAGCGCGGTGAACGGTCCAGGGCCGTCCCTCGGCGCCGCGCTGGTGTCCCACCCGGGCATCGACATGGTGTCCTTTACCGGTGGGGTGGCCACCGGTCGGGCCGTCCTGGCCGCTTGCGCCCCGCGGCTCCGCCCGACCGTGCTCGAACTGGGGGGCAACGACCCGGCCATCATGGCCCCCGATGTCGAGCCCGACGACGACCTGGCGCGCCGCCTCCTGGACGCCGCCTTCACGACGTCCGGCCAGGTGTGCATGGCCGTCAAGCGCGTCTACGTGCCGCACGGGAGCCTCGACCGGTGGCGGGACGCGCTGGCCGCCGCGCTGGCGGACACCGTGGTGGGCGACGGACTGGACCCGGAGGTGACCATGGGCCCTGTGCACACGGAAGCCTCCCGGGAGCGGATCGAGACGCTGATCGCCGGTGCGGAGGCCGCCGGAGGCCGGGTGGTGCGGCCGGTGGCCGTGGTCGGGGGACCGACCGGCTGGTTCGTCCCGCCGGCGTTGGTGGTCGGGCCCGATCCGGGGTGCGATCTGGTGGTGGACGAGCAGTTCGGCCCGGCCCTCCCGCTCCTCGGCTACCGCGACCTCGACGACGCCGTGGCCCAGGCCAACGACACGCGATTCGGGTTGTGCGCGTCGATCTGGAGCGGGGACGTCGATCTGGCCGACACCGTGGCGGCCAGGCTGAACGCCGGGACGGTGTGGACCAACGCCCACGGCATGGGCGCCATGGACCACCTGGCACCCATGGGCGGATGGGGGGACTCGGGTCTGGGGCTGGAACTGGGTATCGAGGGGATGGCGGCCTTCACCCGGCCCCGGACCATGAGGAAGGGGGCACGGTGATCGATCTCACCATTCGCGGCGGTTTGGTCGTCGACGGCACGGGGGCTCTGCCGCGCCGTGCCGACGTCGGGATCGACGACGGACGGGTGGTGGCCGTCGGCTCCGTCGAGGACGACGCCCGGCGTATCATCGACGCCGACGGGCGCGTGGTGGCCCCCGGGTTCATCGACCTCCACACCCACTACGACGCCCAGCTCTTCTGGGATCCGACGGCCAGCCCGTCGCCCCTCCACGGCGTGACCACCGTGTTCGGGGGGAACTGCGGGTTCTCGTTGGCCCCGGCCGGGCCCGAGCACGCGGACTACCTGCTCCGGATGCTGGCGCGGGTCGAGGGGATGCCGCTGGTCGCCCTGCAGTCCGGGATCGACTGGACCTGGTCGAGCTTCGGCGAATGGCTGGGACGCCTGGACGGGGCGGTCGGGGTCAACGCCGGCTTCCTGGTCGGCCACTCCACCCTGCGTCGGGCCGTGATGGGGGAGGCGGCGGACGGACCGGCGACCGAAGACCAGGTGACCCGTCTGCAAGATGCCCTCCACGGTGCGCTGGCCGAGGGGGCCATGGGGTTCTCGACCTCCCAGGCCCCCACCCACAACGACGGCGACGGTCGACCGGTGCCGTCGCGGTTCGCCGACCGCTCCGAGCTCGAGCGCCTGGCCACCGTGGTGGGCGACCATCCGGGCACCACGGTCGAGATGATCGTGCCCGGATGCCTCAACGGGTTCACCGACGACGAGGTGGCCCTGCTGACGTCGATGTCGGTCCGGTCGGGCCGACCGGTCAACTGGAACGTGCTGGCCGCCACCGCTGCCAACCCGGAGGGGACGGCTTCCCAGCTGGCCGCTTCCACGGCGGCCGAGTCGGCCGGGGGCCGGGTGGTCGCCCTGACCCTGCCCCACACGATGGACCTGCGCCTGTCCTTCGAGCACGGCGCCATCCTGGACGGGCTGCCGGGGTGGGGGGCCTTCTTCGGCTCCCCGGTACCGGATCGGATCGCCGTCCTGTCCAACCCGGCGGGCCGCCGGGCGCTCGACGAGCGGGCCCAGTCCGACGAGGCCGGGGTCCTCCGGTTCCTGGCCGACTGGGGCCGACTGGTCATCGCCGAGACCCACGCCCCGGAGAACCGGCCCTTCGAGGGCCGCACCGTGGGCGAGGTGGCCGCCGAGCAGGGGCTGGACTCCTGGGAGGCGATCTGCCGGATACTGGTGGCCGACAAGTTGCGCACCGGGTTCTCGGTACCCATTCCGGTCACCGATGCGGACTGGGCGGCCCGGGCCCGCACGTGGCGGGACGCCCGGGCCGTGGTCGGCGGCTCCGATGCCGGCGCCCACCTCGACACCATGTGCGGCGCCGTCTACTCCACCACCCTGCTCGCCGAAGGGGTGCGCCGACGCGGCCTGGTCACGCTGGAGGAGGCGGTCCGGTTGTTGACCGATGTGCCGGCCCGCCTGTACGGCGTGGTCGACCGGGGCAGGGTGGCCGAGGGGTACTGCGCCGACCTGGTGGTGTTCGACCCGGCGCGGGTGGGTCCCGAGCCGATGCGAAGCCGGCACGATCTGCCGGGCGGAGCCGGTCGGCTCTACGCGGGGGCCACCGGGATGGGTCACGTGCTGGTCAACGGGACCGAGGTCGTCACCGACGACACGCTGACCGGTGCCCTTCCCGGTACGGTGCTGCGCTCGGGTACGGATACCCGGACCGTGGCGGTCGGCGGCCGGGCCTGAGGCGCTCCGTCCCGTCCTAGAGTGGCCCCGCCCGACGGCCCGCCCAAGAGTGGGGCCGCCGCCGGGTCGTGGGTTCGAAATTGAGGAGCGCCGTGCCGGGACCGATTCCAGAAGCGACTGCATGGGGTCGGGGTGCCCGACCCCATCGCGCGGGGGAGGTCGCATGAGGCTGGCCACCACCTACCGCCAACCCGGTGCCCCGCGGTTCGCCCAACCGGGAGGGGCGTGGGACGTGCCGACCCTCGACGGGCTCCTCGCCTCCCCCCGCCGACCCGGCGCCACCGCCGTGATCGACGGAGACGTGACGATCGATGCGGGCACCCTGGACGCGGCGGCCGCCACCGCGGCCGGCGGACTGCGGTCGCTCGGTGTGCGCCGCGGGGACGTCGTGGCCTGGCAGCTCCCCAACTGGTGGGAGGCGATCGTGCTGTTCCACGCCTGTTGGAGGAGCGGGGCCGTGGCCGCGCCGATCCATCACCAGGTCGGGGCGAGCGAGGTGGCCCAGATGGTGGTGGACCTCGACCCCGCAGTCACGCTGTCCGCGCCCGGCCTGCCCCTGGCCGGCCTGGTGGATGCCATCGGGGTGCGGACCGGTGATCCCCGGTTCGACGCACTGCTGACCGGGAGGCCGACCCGGGTCCGTCCCCGGGGCGCGGATGTCGCCGTGGTCCTGTTCACGTCCGGCTCGACCGGTTATCCCAAGGCGGTCCTGCACTCCCACCGCGGTCTCGCCTACAAGGCGTCCAGCATGGTCGCGGCCCACGGACTGACCGCGGACGACGTGGCCCTCATGCCGTCACCGCTGGCCCACGTGTCCGGACTGCTCAACTCGGTGCTGGTGCCCGGTCAGGCGGCCATGACCGTCGTGTTGATGGAGAAGTGGGACGCCGGGCGGGGGGTGCGCCTGGCCGGCGAGCACGGGGCCAGCTTCATGATCGGCCCGCCGACACTGTTCGTCGGGATGATGGAGGTTCCCGGCTACCGGAAGCAGGTGGAACGGCTGCGAGTGGTGTCGTGCGGCTCGATGGGGGTCACTCCGGAGTTCGTCGATGTCGCCCGCGCCGGGCTCGGGGCCATGGTCAAGCGCACCTACGGCTCGACCGAGGCGCCGACCGTCACCACCAGCAGCTGGCGGGACACGCCCGAGCAGGCCCGTGACACCGACGGCCACTCGGTGGGCGACGCCGAGATCCTGGTGGCCGTACCGGGCACGACCCGACGGGTGCCACCGGGCCGGCGCGGCGAGGTCCTGGTGCGGGGACCGGAGCTGTTCATCGGGTACGGAACGGCGTCCCAGACGGCGGAGGCGGTGCGCCGGGGCTGGTTCGCCACCGGGGACCTCGGGACGCTCGACCCCGATGGATGGTTGACCATCGTGGGCCGGCTGAAGGAGCTGATCATCCGGGGAGGGGAGAACATCGCCTCGGCGGAAGTCGAACGGGTGCTGGAGCGTCATCCCGACGTCCGCCAGGCCGTGGTCGTCGGCTGTCCCGACGAGCGCCTGGGGGAGCGGGTCGCCGCCTTCGTCGTGGCGGGCGCCGACGTCGATGTCGAGCACTGCCGGCAGTGGTTCGCCGACCAGGGGGTCGCCCGATTCAAGACCCCCGAGCTGGTCTTCCGGGTCGAGGAGATTCCGGTGCTCGGTGTGGGCAAGCCCGATCGGGGTGCCTTGCGGGCGCTGGCCGCCGAACTGGCGGTGCAGCCCTAGCTACTGCCCGGCGGGCGCCGTTGGCGGTCGGGACGACGACGCCCGACATCGACGGCGTCAGCGGAGCCGCCACTCGATCCGCTTGCCCGACGTGAAGCGCTCCTGGCCTTCGGCCAGGGAGGCGGGGTCGGTGCCCACGTTGGTGAACAGGAAGGCGTGATCGAGGGCTTGGCGGCGGGAGACCTCGAGGCCCATCCACAGGGCCCGGAGCGTGCCCTGGATGGCGAGGGCGGGCTGATCGGCGATGGCGGCGGCGGCCCAACGCGCCCGCGCGGCGAGCTCGGCCGCCGGGGCCACCTCGGAGACGAGCCCCACCTCGCGCGCCCGTTCGGCCGACATCCGCTCGTGGGCCCCCAGCAACGAGAGGCGCATGACCTCCTGGAAGGGCATCTTGTGGAGCAGGAAGATGGGCTCGAAGGCGGCGGGCATGCCGTACGTGACGTGGGGGTCGAAGAAGGTGGCGTGGTCGGCGGCGATGATGAAGTCGACCTCGCCGAGGATGTAGAAGGCGCCGCCGCAGGCCATCCCGTTGACGGCGGCGATGACCGGCTTCCACAGCTGGTTCGTCTTGGGACAGACGCTCCTGCCCGGATCGTCGAAGTCCCACGGTGTGTTGTACCCGGGGAGCTTGCCCAGCGGGAGGTCGTCGAACGAGCCGATACCCTCCCGGTCCAGTCCGGTGCAGAACGCCTTGTCGCCGGCGCCGGTCAGGACGATGCAGCGGACGTCGTCGTTGGTGCGCAGCATCGACCACAGCTCGCGCAGCTCGCGCTGCATCACCGGGTCGAATGCGTTCAGCGACTCGGGGCGGTTGAGGGTGACCCAGGCCACGCCGTCGGATTCGTCGTAGAGCAGGGTCTCGAGGTCGGCCATGGCGGTCATGGTAACCGGAGGGGAGGCGGCACCCGGGGCCGCACCGGGTGTCCGGTCAGTGGCAGTGACCGGGAGGTGGCGGCACGTCGAGTGCCGGGTTCGAGTCGAAGAATCCGGCCGGCACGAGATGGAAGCCGCAGTACTCGACGGGCATGACCGGCCAGTCCTCGGGGCGGGGGGAGTGGGTGACCCCGAACGTGTGCCATGCCACGATCCCGGTGTCGACCAGCGGGCGGTCGGCCGACGTCCACGCGGGCAGACCGTCGCCTCCGGCGTGCTGATTGGGATAGTCACCCGCCGCCCGGACCTGGCCCGGGGTGTCCGGGGTGACCCACAGGTTGTGCCGGGCGAACCCGGCCCTGCGACCCACACTCGAGGTGGGCTGGGCGAGCAGGGTGGGCGTGGTCCCCGCCAGCAGTTTGAAGGCCACCGGTCGGCCCAGACCGTTCCGGCTGGCCGGGTTCACGAACCGCCAGTGGCGGCTCGAGCCGGGGTCGACGTCCCGACGGGCGGCCAACTCGGACTCGAGCCGGATGACTGTCTGGCGCATGGCGTTGCCCATCGGGTTGTCGGGTCCCTCGGGCACGGACTCGAAGGACACCTCGTGCACCTCGTTCACCGGACCGTCCACCGTCATGTCGAGGCGGGCGCAGAAGAGGTGCTGGTGGAACGGGGCGGCGAGACCCGGTGCCACCATCGGCCCCCAGGGGGTCTCCTGGCCCCCGGTGACGGCCTGGGTGGACATGATCCCGGTGAGCTTCACCTCGAGCTGGAGGGAGCCGTCGAGGTAGAAGTACCAGTAGAAGCCGTACTCGTAGTTGCCGACGGTGGCGATGAAGGAGACGACCAGGCGCCGGGAGCGGCGCACCTCGGCATGGCCGGTGTTCATGTCCAGGTGCTTCCAGAGGATCCCGTAGTCCTCCTCGTGGATGCAGATGGCGTTCTCCACCACGTAGGTCTTGCCGTGTTCGCTGGAGAAGGTGGCGTCGAGGTAGGTGATCTCGCCGAGGCAGTCGCAGCCGAGCGTGAGGGAGTTGGCCATGCGTCCGAGGCCCCACTCGCCCACGTCGAAGGCGTTCTTCCACCCGTGCGTGGGCCCCGGGTCGCCGTAGGGGACGACCATCTCGGAAATCGAGGCCCGGTGCAGGATCGGCCGCTCCGTCCCGTGGTCGTCGTAGGCGACGGTGTGGAGGACCAGACCTTCGAGCGGGTGCATCGAGAGCCGCATCGACCACCGCTGCCAGGAGAGCCGGTGACCGTCCAGGGTGAAGCTGACGCCGTCGGGCTGGACGATCTCGAGGGGGCGGAGGTCGGCCCGGTCCGGACCGTTGTCGCCGGGACGGTAGGTGCCGCGTCCGGGGGGGAGGGGCACCACGCCGAAGTCGGCGACGTCGAGGACGACGCCGCGTGCCCCGTCCACCGTGGCCAGGACGCCCTCGATGGGCCGGGCGTAGCCGTTGTCGGTGGGGTCCTCCCGGTAGTAGGAGATGCAGCGGGTGACGCGTCGCCCTTCCTCGTCGGGGTTCTCGAAGTTGCCGGTGGGCCACGGGTCGATCTGGACCTTGTCGAGGTCGGTGATGCCCCGTTCGTGCATGGCCGCCTGCCACCGGGGGTCAGCCTTCAGGGCGAGGATGGACCGGTAGGAGTCGTCGAACAGGAGCGCGGATCGCACGCCGTCACGTTCAACCCACTCCACGACCTCGCCGTCGGGGAGCGTCACCGTCGCCTCTACCAGGCTGGCGTCCGGTCGGGGGAGGACCACCAGGCGGGCCCGCCGCGGCACCGGCCGTCCTTCGGCGTAGCCCGACAGCTGGCCGCGGTCGGGCTCGACCAGGGTGACCATGGCGAACAGGGCGGTCTCGTCCAGCCGGCCGGTCGCCCGCACCGCCGCCACCGCCGCGAGGATCTCCCCGGCGTCGAGGGGGTCCAGCGGGTGCGGGCTCGTGGGAGTGGCCATGGCCATGGGTTGCGTACCTCCGTCAGGGTCTGTGCCGCGCCCCCGGGTCGGGGGCGGTCGGGTACCGGGTCGGGGGCGACCCTCCGCACTAGTCTGCACCTCCATGGTGACGGGCAGTGGACCTCGTCGGACTCGGGGCAGTGATCGACGACGAGTCGGGGTTCCGCAGTGGTGATCGTCTCGATCGACCGCGACAGGTGCGTCGGCTCCGGCAACTGCGTGTTCTGGGCGCCGGCCACGTTCACGCTGGGCGACGACGGGGTGTCGGTCCCCGTGGAGCCGTACGGTGACGACGCCGAGCGCATCATGGTGGCGGCAGAGGGGTGCCCGACCCGGGCGATCTCGGTGACTGGAGTAGACGCGCCGACACCGGGTGCCGGCCGTCGGAGGACAACGGGGGGTACGGATGCCGATCGCTCTGACTGACGAACACGAGGCCCAGCGGCTGTCGGCCAGGCGCTGGCTGGACGCGCACTGCCCGCCGGAGGTGCCGCGGTCACTGCTCGACGTCGACGAGGAGAAGTTGCTGCCCGTCTGGGGCGATATGGCCGACCAGGGATGGCTGGGCGTCCACCTCGCCGAGGACTTCGGGGGGCAGGGCTTCGGGCTCTTCGAGTTGGCCGTCATCCTCGAAGAGACGGGATGGTCCGTGTTCCCCGGCCCCCTGGTCACCACGGCGGCGGCGGCGTGGCTGGTCGCCGCGGGACTCGACCGGGCCGCCGCCCGCGGGATCGCCCGCGGACTGGCCGCGGGCACGGCGGTCGGCGCGGTGGCATTCGACTCCGGTCACCTGGACGCCGTGGCGGCCGGGCCGGACGGCGACCTCGAGGTCACGGGGACGCTCCGACCGGTCCTCGGCGCGTCGACGGCGACGGCGCTGGTGGCCCCGGCCCGATTGGCCGACGGGTCGGAGGTGTGGTGCGTGCTCGACCTCGGAGCGGGCGGGGCCCATGCGGTCACCCTGCCCAGCCTCGACCCCACCCGCCGGGTGGCCGCGGTCGAGGTGGAGCGGTCGATCGTCCCCGCGGCCCGCCAGCTGCGCGGCGTCGACCGCGCTGTCGTGCGCCGGACGGTCGTCGCCCTGATGGCGGCCGAGCACGTCGGCGGGTCCCGCTGGTGCCTCGAGACGGCGACCGCCTACGCCAAGGTCCGGGTCCAGTTCGGGCGGCCCATCGGGCAGTTCCAGGCGGTCAAGCACCGGTTGGCCGACATGGCCGTCCGGGTCGAGCAGATGACCGCCGTGGCGTGGGACGCGGCCATGGCCGTCGAAGGGGACGACGCCGACGAGGCGGAGCTGGCCACGGCCACGGCCGGTGCCCTGTGTGCCGACGGTTACGTCCGGTGCGCCCAGGAGTGCCTGCAGGTGCTCGGCGGCATCGGCTTCACCTGGGAGCACGATCTCCACCTCCACCTGAAGCGGGCCCTCGCCGACCGGCAACTGCTCGGGGGACCGGACCGGTATCGACGGCGGGTGGCGGCCGTGGCCGGCGCCGGGGTGCGGCGCGACCTGGCGACCGACCTGCCCGCCGAGGCCGACCGGTGGCGCCGGGTGCTGGCCCCGGTCATGGCCGAGATCGGGGATGCCCCGGTGGCCGACCGACGGGCCGGGCTGGTGGACGCCGGGCTGGTGGCCCCGCACTGGCCGAAGCCGTGGGGGCGCGACGCCCGGGCCGTCGAGCAGGTGGTCATCGACGAACTGATGGCCGAGGCCGGCCTCGACCGGCCCCACCTCGGCATCGGGGCCTGGGCCCTGCCCGTGATCATCGCCTGCGGCGACGACGGGCAGCGGGCCCGGTGGGTGCGTCGCACATTGATGGGGGAGATCTCCTGGTGCCAGCTGTTCTCCGAACCGGGCGCCGGCTCGGACCTGGCCAACCTGTCGACCCGGGCCGAACGGGTCGAGGGGGGCTGGAGCCTGACCGGGCAGAAGGTGTGGACGTCCATGGCCCAGGTGGCCGACTGGGGCATCTGCCTGGTCCGCACCGATCCCGAAGCCCCCAAGCACGAGGGCATCACCTATGTGATCGTCGACATGCGGAGCCCCGGACTCGACGTGCGCCCGTTGCGCGAGCTCACCGGGGCGGCCATGTTCAACGAGGTCTTCTTCGACTCGGTCTTCGTGCCCGACGACTGCGTGATCGGCGACGTCGGCCGGGGCTGGGGGATGGCCCGGATGACCCTGGCCAACGAACGGGTGGCCATGTCGTCGGGCGGCACGTTCGGGACCGGGGTCGAGTCGGTGCTCCGGCTGGCCGCCCGGGGCGAGCACCCCGACGAGCCCGAGACCCCGTCCCATCTCGGCACCCTGCTGGCCGAGGCCCAGTCGCTCCGGCTGATGACCCACCGGTCGACCTTGCAGGCGCTGGCCGGGGTGGACCCCGGCCCGGCCGCCAGCTTGCGCAAGCTGCTCGGCGCCGAGCACGAACAGCGGGTCCAGCTCATGGGTCTCTCGCTCCTCGGACCCGAGGGGGCGACCCTGGAGGGCCGGTCGGCCCGGTGGACCGCGGGTGTCCTCGCCACCCGCTGCCTCACCATCGCCGGCGGCACGAGCGAGGTGCAGCGCAACGTCATCGCCGAGCGCCTGCTCGGTCTGCCGCGGGATCCGGAACCGGGGCGATGACTGCCGGGCGATTCGACCTGACCGGGCGGGTGGCCATGGTGACCGGGGGGAGCCGGGGACTGGGCCACGCCATGGCCCTCGGGCTGGCCGAAGCCGGTGCCGACGTGATCGTGGCCAGCCGCAAGCTCGATGCGTGCGAGGCCACGGTGGCGGAGGTCGAGGCCATGGGGCGCCGGGCCCTGGCCATCGGCGTGAACATGAGCCACTGGGACGAGATGGACGGTCTGGTGGATACGGCCTACGACCACTTCGGGCGGATCGACGTGCTGGTCAACAACGCCGGCATGTCCCTCACCTACGGCGCCCTGGGTGACGTTACGGAGGCCATGTGGGACAAGGTGGTCGGCATCAATTTGAAGGGGCCGTTCCGCCTGACGGCACTGGTCGGGCCGCGGATGGCGGCCGGCGACGGGGGATCGATCATCAACGTGTCGAGCACCGGCTCCATCCGCCCCGCCCCCTTCATGCTCCCCTATGACGCGGCCAAGGCCGGCCTCAACGCCCTCACCGTCGGCTTCGCCCATGCCTACGGCCCGACGGTTCGGGTCAACTGCATCATGGCCGGGCCGTTCTTCACCGACGTGACCAAGGACTGGGACCTCGAGGCGTTCGACGTGGAGGTGCGCAAGCGCCACGCCCTGGGCCGGGGTGGCCAGCCCGACGAGATCGTGGGCAGTGCCCTCTACTTCGCCTCGGACGCCTCGAGCTACACCACGGGCGCGGTGCTGCGGGTCGACGGGGGCATCCCCTGATCCGACGTCGACGGGAGCATCGCCGTCCGGGTCAGGAGGCCGCTACGACGTCGGGATCCTGCTGGATCTCCACGGTGTTCCCGGCCGGATCGTTGAACCAGATCTGCACGGTCGTCCCCTGGGCGCCGCGGGCGAAAGGGATGCCGGCCGCCTCGAGTTCGGCGATGGCGGCGTCGAGATCGGTCACCGCGAAGCAGACATGGGGACCGGTGGGTCGGATGTCCCCGTGGCCGGCGTCGGCGTCCACGAGATGGAGCTGCGCGTTGTCGGTGGCGAACCAGTGCCCCCCGACCCCGGGTATGTCGGGGCGATCGTCGCTGGAGAGCTCCATGAGCCCGGCGTAGAACGCCACGGTGGCGTCGAGGTCGCCCTCGACGTTGAAGCTGTGGTGCAGGGTGCGGGTGACCTTCACGGCTTCGGCCATCCGTCCGGCACCACCCGGTCGTCGATGGTACGGGGGTCGACGGGCAGGCGGGTGTTGCCCGCCTCGTAGACGGCAAAGCACAGCTGCAGCGCCTTGACGGCCTCGTCGGCGCTCATCTCGGCCGGCACCCCGTCGACCAGCGCGTCGACGAAGTGGGTGGAGGCCCGACGGAAACCGGCACCCCAGTCGTCGTCGACATGCGGGAAGGTGGTCGTCGTCTGACTGCCCTTGGCCCCGTCGTAGAGGACGACGGCGGGCAGGTCGAGCATCTGACCCGTGCAACGCGTGACCCACAGGTTCCCCGAGTCGCCCTGGATCTCGAAGAACTCGTCCGCCCCGTAGTACGCGCTGCGGAGCCACATGTCCGGGGCGTAGGAGACCTCCATGGAGCCGAGGACGTCCGGGTCCTCGTACTCGAAGATGGCCGCGCAGGGTTCGAAGTAGTAGTCGCGGCGGCGCACGGCGGCCTGGACCGACACGATGTCCTGGTCGAGGAGCCAGAGCGCCACCGCGTACTTGTGGATCATGTCGTCGAAGAGGTGCCCCCCCGGGCTCTCGGCGGTCATCCGCCACATGTAGCCGTCGATGTCGAGGCCGGACTGGAACGCCGACTCGGTCTGCCCGACGACGGTCCGGCTACGCAGGTGGGTCGGCTTGCCGATGGCCCCGGCGTCGATGAGCCGCTTGGCCAACTCCAACGGCGGGTAGTGCCGGAAGCATTCGCTCACCCTGAGGATGAGCCCGGCCTCCTCGGCCGCCCGCGCCATCTCGCGGGCCTGGCCCACCGAGTTGGCCAGGGGCTTCTGGCACGAGACGTGCTTGCCGGCGGCCAACGCGGCCAGCACGTGTTCGTAGTGCAGGTTGGTGGGCGTCAGGATCTCGACGGCGTCGATGTCCGGGTCGGCCAACACGTCGCCGAGGGCGGTGTAGGCGCGGGGGACGCCCCACTCCGCCGCCATCTGCGCCGCCCGTCCTTCGCGGGGGTCGCACACGGCCACGACGGCGCAGCGCGGGTCCGACAGGTACCCGGCCACGTTCATCGAGGCAATGTTTCCCGCCCCCACGATCCCGATGCGGACGATGCCGGATTCGGCTCGCATGGATGCGAGGCTACTGCGGGTCCCGCTGCCGCCGTCGGCCATCACGGGCCGGACACGGTGGCGGAGCTTTCGCCCGGGTCGACGGCCGCCGGCGGGAGGAGGTCGCGCAGTCGGTCCTTCACCACCTTGCCGGTGGCGTTGCGGGGCAGCTCGTCCACGAAGTACCACTGGCGGGGGACCTTGTACCGGGCCACGAGACCGAGGGTGTGGTCACGGAGCTCGTCGGCGTCGGCCACCGACCCCGGCGCCAGGACCACGAAGGCGACGACGTCCTCGCCCAGCACCGGGTGGTCCACCCCGAGCACCGATACCTCGCGCACCGCAGCGTGGGCGGCTACGGCGTGCTCGACGTCGGTCGGATGGATGTTGTTCCCCCCGCGGATGATGACGTCCTTGCTCCTACCGACGATGTACAGGTAGCCGTCCCGGTCCAGCTTCCCCAGGTCGCCCGTCACCAGCCAGCCGTCCACCCAGGTCCGGGCCGTGGCCTCGGGGTCGCCGTAGTACTCGCGGGGGCGACCCGGGATGCGCATGCGGACATGGCCGACCTCGTCGGGAGCAACGCCCACCCCGTCCCCGTCGACGCAGACGATCTCGGCCGGGGCCAGCGGCTTGCCCACCGATCCCGGTCGTTTGACAGCCTCGCCCGGTGGCATCAGGCAGTAGACGGACCCGGCTTCGGTCATGCCGTAGTTGTTGGACACCAGGGCATCCGGCATCTTCTCCTGCAGCCGTTCGAGCACCCGGGGGGAGAGCGGGGCGCTGCCCACCGTGCACTGGACCACCGAGCCGAGGTCGGCCGTGTCGAACCGCGGGTGCTCGAGGAGGAGGGTGGCCATGGCGGGCACGAGGAAGACGAACCCGGGCCGGTCGGACTCCACCGTGTCGAGCCACGTTCCGGCGTCGAAGCGCGGCAGGTAGATGCCCTGGAGTCCGAGTTTCATGGGCGTATACACGAAGGAGAGTCCGGCGAACGTGTAGGGCGGACTGGCGTGCAGCCAGCCGCCCCCACTCCACTGGGGCCTCTTGAACGGGACGAGCGACGAGTTGTCGTGTCGCACGGCCACCGCCTTCGGGTGGCCGGTCGTTCCCGACGTGTAGAGGATGTCGGCCAGGTCGCCGGGCTCGCGCGCTACCTGGAAGTAGCCCGGATCCTGGTCGAGGAGCTGGTCCCAGAGGGGACCCGGAAGGGGGTCGCCACCGGGTTGAGCGGCGTCACCGGCAGGGGGCACGGCCACGACCACGACGGGGCGGTCGTCCGGGTACCGGTCGGCGAGCGACTCCTCCACCAGGGCCACGACCGCCCCGCTGTGGTCGAGCATGCGTTCCACCTCGGGACGGGTCAGCTGGGGGTTGAGGGGCACGGCCACCCCGCCCGCCCGGTGGATGGCCGCGTAGGCGATCATCCACCGCAGTGCGTTGGGCGCCTCCAGGTGGATGGTGACGCGGTCCCCGGGCTGCACACCGGCTGCGAGCAGGCCCCGGGCGGCACGGCTGGCGTCGGTGTCCCATCCGGAGAAGGTCATCGACCCCCGGCCGACCACGCGGTACGCGGTGTTGTCGCCGAAGGCCTCGGCCATGCCGTGGAGCTGTTCGGGGGGGAGTTGGGCCATCGTCATAGCTGCGCGCCTACTGGCGGGCCATCGCCTCCTCGGCCTCGGTCTCGGGATCGACCCAGGGTGGGCCGTCCACGTCGATCACGATGCGCTCGATGGTGCCGGTGCACCGGAACGGCGCCTCGTAGCGGCGGGTCACCGGCAGCCCGTCGCTATAGCCGCATGTGAGCCCGGCTCCCGTCACCGAGAACTTGGTGAGCGTGAACCGCGGGATCTCGCCCCGGGCGACCTCGACACCGTCGACTTCCAGGTGGCCGACACCGCGGTGCTCCCCCGTGCGCTCGAACCGGAACGCCACCTCGTGGCGGCCAGGCGGCAGCGGTTCGTCAGCCTCGATGTGGTGCTCCTCCAACGACACGAAGTTGTGGACGTAGGCCGGACGTCCGTCGGCCAGGTAGAACGTCCAGCCGCCGAGCCCGGAGCCCAGGGCCACCAGGACGCCCTCGGCCGGTGCACCGCCGACGGCCGGATCGGGGATGTCGACGGTGGCGGCGATCCGGTGGGACCGGTTGCGCACGTTGACCGCCACCATCTCGGGGACGGCGGCCGCACCCGGGTAGTAGACGTAGCGCGACCGTTCGGGCACGGGCCGGGGCCGGTCGAAGACCAGATCGGAGAAGGGACGGTTGTCGAGGGGGAGGACCCCGTAGGTCCGGGCCTCATCCCACCAGCGTCCGACCATGCCGGCCAGCCGCTCGGGTTCGGCGGCGGCCAGGTCGTGGCACTCCGAGGGGTCGACGGAAACGTGGTAGAGCTCCCACTCGTCGTCCACGAATGCAACCGACGTGTCCTGGACCGGGTGGTAGGTGACGGCCTTCCACCCGTCGAGGTACAGCGCCCGGCACCCGAACATCTCGTAGTACTGGACCAGGTGGCGGTCGGGAGCATCGGGGTCGGCGAGCACCTCGGCGAACGAGGTCCCGTGCACCGGTGCCTGTGCTACGCCGGCCAACGTGTCAGGGGCATCGATCCCGAGGAGCTCCAACACGGTGGGGAACACGTCGATGGCATGGATGTACTGGTTCCGGTTCCTGTCCTCGCCCCGGGTGCCGGCGGGCCAGTGCACGATCAGCGGGTCGGCGACCCCGCCTTCGTGGACCTCCCGTTTCCATCGCCGGAACGGCGTGTTGCCGGCCACCGTCCATCCCCACGGGTAGTTGTTGTGGCAGAGGGGGCCGCCGATCTCGTCGATCCGGCTGAGCGCCTCCTCGACCGACCGGGGTGCCATGTTCCACGGCCGGACGTCGTTGACCGAGCCGGTGGGCCCACCCTCGGAGCTGGCTCCGTTGTCCGACAGTACGAGGAGGATCGTGTTGTCGAGGTCGCCCGTGCGGTCGAGGAAGTCGACGAGGCGACCGAGCTGGTCGTCGGTGTGGGAGAGGAATCCGGCGAAAGCCTCCATGTAGCGGGCATAGAGGCGCCGGGTGTCCTCGGACAGCGAGTCCCACGCCGGGACCCAGTCCGGACGCGCCGACAGCTCGGTGCCCCCGGGAAGGATCCCCTCGGCCAGCTGCCGGGCGAAGGCGGTCTCCCTCCAGGCGTCCCATCCCCGGTCGAACCGGCCCGCGTACCGGTCGATCCACGAACGCGGTGCCTGGTGGGGCGAGTGGCAGGCGCCCGGACAGAGGTAGAGGAAGAACGGCTTGTCGCAGTCGACGGCACGGAGGTCCGATACGTAGCCGATCGCCGTGTCCACCAGGTCCTCGGTCAGGTGGTAGCCATCCTCGTACGTGCCCGGCGGTAGGACCTGGTGATTGTCGGACACCAGGGCGGGGACGAACTGGTGGGTCTCTCCCTCGAGGAATCCGTAGAAGCGCTCGAAGCCCCGGCCCAGTGGCCAGTTGTGCCGGGGGGCGGCCAGGTGACACTCGTCCTCGGGGGCGAGATGCCATTTCCCCACCGCCCAGGTGGCGTAGCCGCGGTCGACGAGGATCTGGCTGAGGAAGCCGTTGGCCCGGGCGATGGTGGCGTCGTAGCCCGGAAACCCGGTGGCCAGCTCCACCACGCGGCCCATGCCGTTGCTGTGGTGGTTGCGCCCGGTGAGCAGGCACGAGCGGGTCGGTGAGCACAGCGCGGTGGTGTGGAAATTGGTGAACTGCAGCCCGGCGCCGGCCAGGCGGTCGAGGACCGGCGTATGGATGTCGGAACCGAAGCAGCCGAGCTGGGCGAACCCCACGTCGTCGAGCACCACCAGCACGACGTTCGGGGAGCCCGGTGCCGGTCGACGGCGCTCCGGCCACCACGGGACGGACCCGTCGAAGTCGTCCCGGATGGTGCCTTCGAACTCGCCCGGCTCCATCCGCTCAGCCGTTCCCGGCCGATGCCAGAGGGAGAACGTTGCTCCGGTTCTGTCGGCTGTCGAGCGGGCGCACCGCGTCACTGTAGGCGCGTCGTGCGGCACTGGTCGGTGGATCCGACCGCCCGCCATCGACACGGGATCGTGCGCGCAGGGGGCGGGGGTAGCATCGGCCCGTCCCGCCGGCCCGGCCCGGCTCGTCCCAGGAGGACCCGCCCATGATCCGTTCGGTGGAGCACGCCCCGGAGGCCGTCGTCGACGAGTGGACGGGCCAGAATTGACGGCGTACCCCCCGGACGGGAGGGCGACGCCGACGGGTGAAGGTCGGGTCCGTGCCCGCCTGGCAGAGCTCGGGCTCCGCCTGCACGGCCCCCACCCGCCGCACGACCCCCTCGACGCCGTGGTCGTCCACGGCGGGCAGGCCCGCACCTCGGGTCAGCTGCCGAGGATCGACGGCGAGCTGACGTGCTGCGGCAGGCTGGGCGACACGGTATCGGTGGAGGACGGCACCGAGGCGGCCGCCGTGTGCGCGTTGAACGCGCTCGCCGTGCTGGAAGTGGCCCTCGGCTCGCTCGACCGGGTCGAGCGCGTGCTGACCGTCACCGGGTACGTCGCCAGCACCCCGGACTTCCATCGCCAGCCCGCCGTGGTGGACGGGGCGAGCCGTATCCTCCACCAGGTGTTCGGCGACGCCGGACGGCACACCCGTTCGGCGGTGGGGGTGGCCGCGCTCCCCCGTGGGGGAGCGGTGGAGATCGAGGTGACGGTGGCCGTCCGCCCCTGAGGGCGCAGCTGTGCGGGCCCCGCCGTGCGGGTCCCGGTGACGATCCATTGCGAGAAGAGGAGACCATGGACGAACGTGAGCGGACCGAGGCCCTGGCCGGACTCGGCGCGGCGACACTGGGCGAGACGGGGGGGCGCGGCCTGCCGCCCCGGATACGACCGGCCTGGCCCGGTGCCTCCCTGGTCGCTCCGGCGTACCCGGTCGGATGCACACCGGGCGACAATCTGGCCCTGCACGTGGCGGTGACCCGGGCGCCGGCCGGCTCGGCCCTCGTCGTCGACGTGGGGGACGTCCACGACCGCGGTTACTGGGGCGAGGTGCTGACCACCGCCGCGCTCGCCCGCGGCCTGGCCGGTCTCATCATCGACGGGGGGGTGCGGGACGTGGCCGCCCTCGAACGGCTGGGATTCCCGGTGTTCTCGCACCGGATCGTGCTACCCGGTGCAACGAAGCAGTCACGGGGCACGGCCGGCCTCCCCGTGCGCGTGGCCGGGGTCCCGGTGGCGGCCGGCGACTGGGTGGTCGGCGACGTCGACGGCGTGGTGGTGGTGCCGGGGGCCGAGGTCGACCGGGTGATCGCCGCCGGGCGTGCCCGCGAGTCGGCGGAGCAGGGCTATTTCGAAGCCCTACGGGCCGGAGCCACGACCGTTGAACTGCTCGGACTCGACGCCTCGCTGATCGATTCGGACGCCCCGCCCTCCTAGTGCCCCACCGGCCGTGGAAGCCGGGACACCCGGGCGGACCGTCCTAGTGGTGCGTGTAGTCGATCGGCCCAGCGCCCTTGACCCCGATGGCGAAGCAGAAGCAGTGGATCGACGCGTGGTCCGAGATCGGGCGCAGGCTATGGACCACGTCCGGCGGGATGTGGACCAGGTCGCCCTGGGCGATGAGCCGGTCTTCGTCGCCGATCGTCATGGTGCCCCGGCCCCGGAGCACGTAGTAGAACTCGTGGGTCGGATGCGAGTGGGGGTCGACGTAGCCCCCGCCGGCCACCTCGAACTCGTTGACGAGCTCGAGGAACCCGCCGTCGGTCATGTCCTTCATCTCGCGTGAGTTGACCATCCACCACACCGGCACCGTGCCGTTGTGCTCGACGACCGGTGCGACGTCTTCGATGTTGCGCACGTCCATGTGGGTATGGTCTCCTTGGTTCGTCGGGCCCGGCCCGCACCCGTGGGTGGTCCGCTCGACGACAGTCGGCGCCGGTGGTCGGCGTCGCACGATGGTGCACGGGCGGTGCGGATGATGGGTGGTGCTGTTCGCCAGATAGTACCGAAGCCGTTGCGGCGAGACACGTGGGGCCCCTTCGGCTGGCTGCCGGTCGACGACACCGACCCGTCGGACGGCTCCCACGTGCTCGAGTTCGCCTGGGGCGACGCCCATGTCAACCGGATCGCCCATCGCCGCGACGAGGTGGCCGAGGTGCCGGGCGGGCTGCGTTGCGAGGTGCTCTTCCGGCACGCCACCCACACCCAGGTACTGATGCCGCTGGATACCGTGGCCGTCATCGTGGTCGCCCCGGCGGAACTGGCCATGACCGGTCTTCCGGACGTCGACGAGGTCCGGGCGTTCCTGATCGAACCGCTCGACTCCGTCGTGTTGCACCGGGGCACCTGGCACTGGGGTCCCTATCCGGTGGGGTCGGATTCGGTCACCCTGTTCAACGTCCAGGGGCGGCGCTACGCCGAGGACAACGCCAGCGCGGACCTGGCTGAGGTAGGCATCGCAGTGGACGTGATCCTCCCGGAGTGACGTCTGGCGACGGTCCGGCGCGGGGGCGGCGTCTGTCATGCCAGGTGCCGACATGCCGGAATGGCTAGTCTCCTTATCGATTGACATGGCTAGTGTCCGTGCAATAAGAACAGGCCACACGACTGGTCGTTCATCGGGGGGGAGGACGATCGTCCTGGTCCGGTGCGGCAGGTCCGGCTCGAGGAGGACGATCAGATGCGTGGTACCCGGGGGAGTTGGGTGCTGGCGACGGCATCATTGGCGGTTGTCGCCGGAGTGGCCACAGGATGTTCGTCGTCGTCCGGTACGGCCACGACGACCACGACGGCCGCAACGTCGACCACGACCGGTGGTTCGACCTCGTCCAGCGCTCCCGGTGTGACGGCGACCCAGATCGCCGTGGCGTCCATCTCGTCGAAGACGGGACCGTTGGCCGGCTTCTTCGGCGGGCTCGCCCCAGGCATGAACGCCTACTTCAGGATGATCAACGCCCAGGGCGGCATCAACGGCAGGAAGATCGTCATCACCGCCGACCTCGACGACGGTGGCTCGCCGACCCAGTTCACCCAGCAGGTCCACACGGCCATCGACCAGGACCACGTGTTCGCGGTCGGGGTGGCCTCGGCGTGGTTCACCCCCAACTACTTCGTGGCCACCAAGACACCGACCTACGGGTACAACGTGAGCTCCAACTGGGACACCGCCCCCAACCTCTTCGCCGCCGGCGGCTCGACCCAGTTCTACTCGCCGGGCGTCCCCTCGCTCGGGTACGTCATCAAGCAGACCAAGTCGAAGTCGATCGCCTTCATCAGCTACGGCCAGGCCATCGCCTCCTCCTACGACGCCTGCAACGCCTTCGCCACGCAGTTGAAGTCCGCCGGGTACAACGTCAGCTTCGTCGACGTGAGCGCGCAGCTCTCCGGCACCTTCACCTCGGACGTGCAGCGGATGCAGCAGGCCGGATCCGACATGGTCGTCTCGTGCATGCAGGGCTCGGACAACGTCACCCTGGCCCGCGACATCCAGCAGTACGGCCTGAAGGTCAAGCAGGTCTGGTTCAACGGCTACGACCAGAACCTACTCAACCAGTACAGCAGCGTGATGCAGGGCGTCTACATCAACCTCAACGGGAACGTCCCCTTCGAGGCCGGGACCGCTCCCAAGTATGGGAACACGTATCCGGGCATGCAGCAGTATCTCGCCGCCATGAAAAAATACGAGCCCACGTACATCGAGAACAGCGTGGCCTTCCAGGGCTGGCAGTCGGCCGCCCTCCTGGTCCAAGGGATCAGGGCGGCCGGCAACAACTTCACCCAGGCCTCGGTCGTGAACGCCACCAACCAGATCACCGATTTCAGTGGTGGCGGCGTGTCGACGCCCGTCAACTGGAAGGTGAGCCACACCTCGTTCACCGAGCCCAACTGCACCGCCAACGTCCAGGTCCAGGGCAAGGTCTTCGTCCCCGTCCTGGCCCCGGGCAGCAAGCAGGTCTTCGTGTGCATCGGTCCCAATGCCAAGAACCCGGTTCCGGTGCCCCTGCCCGTCGGCACGCCGGGCGCGTGAGCGCCGCCCTGATCCGGACCCGTTAGGGAGTTCAGGAGTGCAGCACTTCCTGGGCTTCGCCATCCCCGGGGTCCCCTTCGGCTGCACCTACGCCATCGTGGCCGTGGGGCTGGTGCTGACCTACCAGGCCACCGGAGTGTTCAACTTCGCCTACGGCGCCCAGGCCTACGTCTCGGCCTACCTGTTCACCCGGCTGGTCCAGAACAATCATTTCCCGGTCTGGCTGGCCTTCGTGTTGTCGGTGGTGGTCCTGGGCCCGGTGATCGGCCTGGCCTTCGACCGGTTCCTCTTCCGCAAGATCGCCACCACCAACACCACGGCCAAACTCGTCACCGGGATCAGCCTCTTCGTGGGCATCCCCGCCGTGCTCTCGGTCATATTCGGCAGCGCCAACCAGTACAGCCCGCCCAGCATCCTGTTCGACCCGGGCACCGTCTACCTCCATGTGGACGGCACCCCGGTCAACGGGAGCGCCGTCACCGCAGTGCTCGCCACCGTGGCGATCCTGGTGGCGCTCGGACTCGTGCTCAGATTCTCCAACCTCGGCCTGCAGATGCGGGGTGCCGTCGAGAGCCGGCGCCTCACCGAGCTCGACGGAGTGAACGCAGGCCGGGTGGTGGCCGTGGCGTGGGCCATCTCCGGATTTCTGGCCGGCCTGGCCGGGGTGCTCCTGGCTCCGACCTACGGGGAGCTGCAGTTCAACGACTATGCGGCCCTGATGGTGGCCGCCTTTGCCGCCGCCGCCTGGGCCGTGCTGCGCTCGCTCTCCATCGCCGCATTGGCCGGAGTGCTGATGGGCGTGGCCACCACCACGCTCCAGGGCTACCTGCCGGTCAACAGCGTGTGGTCGTCCGCCATATTCACGTCGTTCCCCTTCATCGTGCTGGTGGCCGCTCTGCTGTTCGTGCCCGGCCTGCGCCGACTCGACCGCACCAAGGACCCGCTGTCGTCGGTCGATCCCCCGACCCCGCCGTCGGTCAGCTCCCTGCGGGCCCCCCAGATGGACCGGGTGATCCGCATCCTCTGGTACGTGCTGCTGGGGGGATTCGTCGTGTCGATGCTCACCTGGCTGCCAACCACCTGGGAGAACGTGTTCAACGCCGGCCTGGTGTTCTCGACCCTCTTCCTGTCGATCACCTTGATCACCGGCATGGGCGGTCAACTGTCCCTGGCCCAGGCCACTCTGGCCGGTGTCGCGGCCTTCACCGCGGCCCAGTTGGCCACCCACTTCGGATTCAACTTCCTGGTGGGTGGGCTCATCGGCGCAGTGGTCGCTTCCGCGGTGGCAGTGATCCTGGCCCTCGCATCCGTTCGCCTGCGCGGTCTGGGCCTGTCCCTGCTGACCATCGCCGCCGCCCTGTTCTTCGACAACACCGTCTTCCCACAAGCGCTGTCGGGTGGCCACGGGCAGTCGATCAGCGTCCTCCCGACCTGGGTCGGCCTGGGCGTCACCAATCCCGACGGTCACGCCTTCTTCGTGCTGGCCATGGTCGTGCTACTCATCTGTATCGCCGGGGTCCAACTGGTCCGTCGGGGCACCACCGGCCGGTTCCTCGGGGCCATCCGGGGGAGCGAGACCGGGGCCACCGGCCTCGGGATCAATCTGACCTGGCAGCACGTGCTCATCTTCGCCCTGTCCGGGCTGGTGGCCGGCATCGGGGGCACCATGGGGGCGATCCAGCAGGGCCAGGTCAGCCCGGGCCTCTTCAACTACCAGCTGTCCCTGGTGTTCGTGGTGGTCGTGGTGACCACCGGGGCCGGAACGGTGGAAGGTGCCCTGCAGGCCGGCTTCGGATTCGTCGTCCTGCAGCAGCTGCTCACCTACGTCCCGGCCCGATTCGGGGGGAACAGCTTGGTGGTGGTGTTCTTCGCCTTCGGTGCCCTGACGTATGCCGCCCACCCCGAAGGGATCGTGGAGTTCCAGAAGCGGCGGTGGACGTTGCGCTTCGAGCGCCTGATCTTCCACACCGACCCGGCGACGGCAGGCCGGATCCCGGGCGTCTCCGGAGGGCCGACCGGCGGGGCGCCACCGGTCGCCGTGGTCGAACCGGCGGTGGGCGACCATGGCTGAGCCGCGGACCCCACCGCTCCTCCAGGTGGCCGGGGTGACCAAGATCTTCGGAGGGATCTTGGCGGTGGGCGACGTGACCATCAACGTCAACCGCGGGGAGAGCATCGGCCTGGTCGGTCCGAACGGCGCCGGGAAGACCACCCTGTTCAACTGCATCTGCGGTCAGCTCCGCCCTGAGCGGGGGACGGTCGAGCTGGACGGGGTGAGCCTCCTCGACCTCCCCACTTACAAGCGTGCCCGGATGGGCGTCTCCCGGACCTATCAGCGGATCGAGGTGTTTCCGGACATGACGGTGCGGGAGCACCTGGTGGTCGCACTCCGTGCCCGGCAGAGCACCGGCCGCCTGTGGCGCGACATGTGCAATCTGAGCTCGGTCACGACCGACGAGTCCGGGCGGGTGGACGAGGTGCTCGAACTGGTGGGCATCGCCGACCAGGCCGAGGTGCCCGTGGCCAGCCTCGGACTCGGGTCGTGCCGGCTGGTCGAGCTCGCCCGGGCCCTGGTGTCCGAGCCGGTCCTGTTGCTGGCCGACGAGCCGTCCTCGGGTCTGGACATCCGTGAGACGGCGGAGCTGGCCAACGTGCTGCGGACCCTCCAACACGAGCGGGGACTGGCCCTGCTGCTGGTCGAACACGACCTGGGCATGGTGGGCGAGGTGGTCGACCGGGCCATCGTGATGAACCTCGGGAACGTGATCGCCGAGGGCCCCTTCGACACCGTGATGGCCGATCCCGCCGTCCGCCACGCCTACCTCGGGGTCACGGCATGACCCGGCTCGTCGGAGTCGCGGCAGCAGGCCGGGGTCAGCGGTGACGGCGCCGGGTGCCGAGGCTGTGCCGGCGTTTCGGATGGACCACGTATCCGCCGCCTACGGGCCCTACCGGGCGCTCTTCGACGTGACCTTCTCGGTGCCCGCCTCGGGCATCACCGCCCTGATCGGATCGAACGGCGCCGGCAAGTCGACCGTGGCCCGGGTGGCCACCGGGCTGCTGGCCAGCTCGGAGGGGAGCATCCACCTGGACGGAACCGACGTGACCGGGTTGGCCACCTACAAGATCGCCCGGCTCGGGTGCTCCCATGTGCCCGAAGGCCGCGGGGTGTTCGCCGATCTCACGGTCGAGGAGAACCTGAGGATCCTGTTCCGCCAGAGGCTCGGACGCCGCCAGGTGCCCGACGCCCTCGAGCGGGCTTACGAGAATTTCCCGATCCTGGGCAGCCGCCGCCGCCAGCACGGCGGGACGCTGTCGGGCGGCGAGCAGCGCATCCTGTCGCTGGCCAAGGTGCTGGTGGCCCCGCCGCGGCTCCTGGTGGCCGACGAGATCTCCCTCGGCCTGGCGCCGATCATGATGGACGCCATCTACGACGGCCTGCGCAAGATCAACGACGCCGGGACGGCACTCCTCCTGGTCGAGCAGCAGGTCGACCGGGTTCTGGACATCGCGTCGACGGCGGTGGTGCTCGAGCACGGCACGGTGGCCTACGACGGCCCGGCGGCCAGCGCGTTGTCCGCGGTGGAGGCGGTGCTGGCCTCACGCGGCGAACGGGCGGTGGCCGGCGTGCCCGGCCTGGGCCGTACGGTGGGCGATGACGCCGCGGCCGGCGGCACCGGTGCACCGGATGCAGACACTTCGGAGTAGGGGAGACGGATCGATGAGGAGATGCCATGAGTGAAGACGGACGCGACGCGGTGGTGGTGGATGTCGTGCGGACCACGCTGGGCAAGCGGGGTGGGGCGCTGGCCCACTGGCACCCCGCCGATCTCCTCGGATTCGCCCTTTCGTCGTTGGTGGAGCGCACCGGGGTGGACCCGGAGCAGGTGGACGACGTCATCGGCGGTTGCGTGACCCAGGTGGGGGAGCAGGGCACCAACGTGACCCGCAACGCCTGGGTGGCGGCCGGGCTGCCCCAGCAGGTGCCGGCGACCACGGTCGACCGCCAGTGCGGGTCGTCCCAACAGGCCATGCACTTCGCGGCCGCCGGGGTCAAAGCCGGCCATTACGACATGGTGGTGGCCTGCGGGGTGGAGATGATGAGCCGGGTGCCCCTGGCGGCGAATGCCCGGGGAGGGACCGGACCGTTCCCCCCCTCGTTCCTCGACCGCATCGACGGCCGACTCTGGGCCCAGTTCCGCGTGGCTCAGGTCCTGGCCGACCGGTGGGGCGTCAGTCGCCGGGACATGGACGAGTACGCGCTCGAGAGCCACCGTCGGGCCGCCGCCTCCTGGGACGACGGACGCTTCGCCGCCGAGGCCCTGCCCGTACCGCTGAAAGGCGAGGACGGCAAGGTGTCGGGCGGGTTCCTCGAATCCGACGAGGGCATCCGCCGGAACGGCTCGATGGAGGCCTTGTCCGGCTTGGCGCCGGCCCAGTCGTGGGAGCCGGACACGGCACCGGACATCACGGCCGGCAACTCGTCGCAGATGACCGACGGTGCTTCGGCCATGCTGATCGTCGAGCGTTCGGTGGCCGAGCGGCTGGGGCTGCCCGTGCGGGCCCGGTTCGCCCACGCAACGGTGGCCGCCGACGACGCCGCCATCGTGCTGTCGGCACCGGTGCCGGCGACCCAGCGCCTGCTCGACCGTTCGGGGATGACCGTCGACCAGTTCGACGCCGTCGAGTGCAACGAGGCCTTCGCCGCCATCCCCCTCATGTGGCTCCGGGCCTTCCCGATCGACCCCGGTCGGTTGAATCCGTGCGGCGGTGCCATCGCCATGGGCCACCCCCTGGGGGCCAGCGGGGTGCGGTTGGCGGCCACGCTGATCAACCACCTCGAAGCCACCGGCGGCCGCTACGGTTTCCAGACGATGTGCGAGGGCGGCGGGCAGGCCAACGCCACGGTGATCGAACGCTTGGGCTGATCAGCAGTCCGTGTGCACCCCGTACCGGTGCGCACCGGGTAGAGGGGTCGGGGCCTGCGAGTCGGGCCTAAGCATCGGACGACCCGGGAGTTCAGCCGGGAACTTTGGGCCGCCGTCCTGTCTGGTGACATTACGTTGACGTTCCGTTTGTGGCGGCGTCCCCAAGCTAAGAGGCCGCGCGGATAGG
>PLZW01000015.1 GCA_003153575.1 Acidimicrobiaceae bacterium
TGCCTCCGCGGGCCACGGCGCGTTGGCCGCCCCGCTGTGCGACTTCGTGGCCATGACGGAGTCGGCATCGATCTTCGCCGCCGGTCCTCCGCTGGTGCGGTCGGCCACCGGCGAAGACGTCACCAAAGAAGAACTGGGCGGTCCGTCGGTCGCCGTCGAATCCGGCGGCGTGGTCCACAACGTGGTGGCCGACGACGGGGCGGCCATCGACCTCGCCCGCCGCTACCTGTCCCACTTCCCCCTCAATGCCTGGGAGGCGCCGCCCCTGCGCTCCGGTCCGGACGCCGGCGTCCGCACCGTCGACCTCCTCCCGCTGATCCCTCCGGACTCCCGCCGCCCCTACCCCATCCGCCCGGTCCTCGAGGCACTCGTCGACGACGGCGCCCTACTCGACGTGCAGCCGGGCTTCGGCGCCTCCATCGTGACCGCCCTCGCCCACCTCGGCGGACGGAGCGTGGCCATCGTGGCCAACGACCCGAGCGTGCTGGCCGGCACCATCGACGGCGACGCCGCCGACAAAGCGGCCCACTTCCTCGACGTGGCCGACGCCTTCGGACTGCCGTGCGTCTTCCTGGCCGACAACCCGGGCGTACTGGCCGGCACGGTGGCCGAGGGGAGCGGGATCCTCCGCCACGCCGCCCGGCTCTTCGCCGTGCAGCACCGGATGCGGGTGCCCAAGCTGCACGTCACGCTGCGCAAGGCGTTCGGGTTCGGGTCGTCGGTGATGGCCATGAACCCGTTCGACAGTCAGACGGTGACCCTGGCGCTGCCCTCGGTCACCCTCGGCGCCCTGCCGGCGGCCTCCGCGGCCAGCCGGATCGAGGATCCCGACGAGCGGTCCCGGGTGGCCGCCGAGCAGTCGCAGGCCTCGGTGCGGGCCGCCGCCCGGCTCTCCTACGACGATGTCGTCGACCCCCGGGACCTGCGCGACGCGCTGCTGGCCGGCCTGGACCTGTCCGAGGGTAGGGACAGCGGGCGCCACGGACCCCGGGCGCTCGGCATCCTGCCCTGACCGGGCACCGGAGCCGCGCGCCGGCCGGAACGTCAGATCGGGCCGGCCCCCAGGCGGAGCATGTCGACGGATCCGGCGCCGTCGACGGCGATGACCTGCCCCGAGACGAACCGGGCCATCGGGCTGCACAGGAAGAGCGCCAGATAGGCGATGTCCGAGCCGTGCCCGTGTCGACCCAGCGGGTTGGAGGGCTTCTGCGGGACACCACCCGGCACCGCCTCGGCGAACCGCTTCAAGCCCTCGGTGCCGAGCATCGAGCCGGGGGCGATGGCATTGACCCGGATGCCGTAGGGGCCCCACTCCACCGCACAGGTACGGGTGAGCGAGTCGACCCCGGACTTGGCCGCCGCCACGTGGGCCTGGTACACGACACCCCGCTGCTCGAAGGGGGCGCTGATGTTCACGATCGATCCACCACGCTCCCGCATCCTGGCTTCGAAGGACGCCTTGGTGACGTTGTAGGTGCCGAGCAGGTCGATGTCGACGACCGCTTTGAACCCGTTGGGGGAGATCGCCGACATGGGGGCGGGGAAGTTGCCCGCCGCGTTGTTGACCACGATGTCGAGCGCACCGCGCTCGGCCACGACCCCGTCGACCACTGCCCTCACGGCCTCGGCGTCACGGACGTCGCAGACGCCGAACGAGGCGTCGATCCCCTCGGCGGACAGTTCGGCGACGGCGGCTTCGAGCTGCTCCTGTTTGCGGCTGGCCATCACGACGGCGCTCCCGTGGGCACCGAGGACCCGGCAGATCTCCTTGCCGATCCCGGTGGCGCCACCGGTCACCAGGGCGACCCGGCCGGCCAACAGGTCGGGGGTGAAACGGCTCGGCTCCACCGCTACGTTCGACTCGTCCACGTCACCCCCGGGGTCCGGCCCCGGGCCCGTCGCGCCCGCGGCACCGATCATGGCTGCACGATCACCGTACGTCACCGGACCCACCCGCCACCGGCCGGACCGGCGGTCGGTGGGACGATGGAGTCAGTCGCCTCCGGCCGACCGGTCGGCGGCCACGGCGTCGTAGGTGGCGTAGTCGGCGCTGGTGTCCGCGGCGAATTCGAACTCGAGCAGGCCGGCCGCCCCCCACCGCTCGCGCAGGTAGCCGTCGTTGGCGTCGAGGAGGCCGAGGCGCCGGACGTTCGGGACGAGCTTGGCGAAGAACCCGTTCTGGAAGTTCTGGAACGGGGAGGACTCCAGTGCGGCGGCCGCCTCCATGATGTAGGGCACCACCGCACCCACCGGCACGCCCATCCGGTCCCACACCTCGGGAGTGGTCGAGCGGGCCCGGGCGTGCACGGTGTGCTCGAGAAGGAAGTCCTGGCGGTCCTTGAGCTCGGCGGCCGACAGGTGCTCGTAGTACTCCCCGAGGGAGAGGATGCCGAAGGCGACATGGCGGGCCTCGTCGGCCATGACGTAGCGGAGGAGCCGCTTCAGCAGGGGCTCCTCGATCCTGCGGGCCATGTCGCCGAATGCCGCGAGCGCCAGCGACTCGATGACGATCTGCATCCCGAGGTAGGCGATGTCCCACCGGCTGTCCTCGAGGAGGCCGGTGATCTGGGCCTCGAGGTTCGGGTTCATCGGATAGGCCTCGCCCACCTTCTCCTCGATGTAGCGGGCAAACACCTCGGTGTGGCGGGCCTCGTCCATGGTCTGGGTGGCGGCGTAGTACTTGGCATCGATCCACGGGACGCTGTCGACGATCTTGGCCGCCGTCATCATCGCCCCCTGCTCGCCGTGCATGAACTGGCTGAGCAGCGCGGCGAACATCTCCATGCCGAGCTGCACGAGCTCGGCATCGCCCCACGAGGCGATCGGCGACCCGGGCATCTTCGTGACCTCACGCATCAGCCGGAGGTTGGGGGACTCGAGGTCGACGAGCGATTCCGGGTCCACATCGATGGACCAGTCGAGATCGGTGGCGCCCACCCACTGGGAATGGGCGGCCTTGTCGTAGAGGGTGACCAGTTGCGGCCGGGTGCGTTGGTACTGCCACGTGTAGATGCTCGGGCAGTGGTCCTCGATCACCTTGCAGGTGGCATCGATCTCGGCCCGGTCGGGCAGTTGCGTCGTCATCTCCCTCCTCCCCCATCCACGTCCATCGCCTCGAGACGGCCGCCGGGTCCCGCCGTTCCGGCCGAACCGATCCTACGGCCCAGGTACCCGATGCCGCTCAATCGCCCGTCGTGCGCCCCCTGCGGGCCAGCGAGTCGATGGTGACCGCGGCCACCAGTACCAGGGCGGTGACCATGTACTGGTACGAGGCGGCCAGGCCGAGCAGGCCCATGCCGTTGTAGATGGTGGCGATCACCAGGCCGCCCAACAGGGCATACACCATCTTGCCCCGGCCCCCGAAGAGGCTGGCACCGCCGATCACCGCGGAGGCCACGGCGTACAGTACGAGGGTGCCGCCGTCGATGTTGTTGGAGATCGACCCGAGGCGCGAGGCGTACACCACGCCGGCGATACCGGCCGTCAGTCCGGTGAGGGTGAACGCCCACTGCTTGTTCCATCCCAGGCTGATGCCGGCCCGTCGCGCCGCTTCGGCGTTGTTACCGATGGCGTAGAGGTAGCGACCGAAGCGGGTCCGACCCAGCAGGAACGTCCATACCCCCAGGACCCCGAGCACCACGAGCACGACGTAGGGCACGCCCTGCACGGGGATGAGCGCCCCCCGGTCGGTGTTGCACACCAGGACCAGCGCGATGCCGGCGGCGGCGATGACCACGATCTTGAGCACGGAGATGACCAGCGGTGGGGCGACCAGTCCGCTCATCCGGCGGTGACGGTCCCGGAAGAAGATGACCCCGCCGACCAGCGCCACCGAGACGATCATGACGATCCAGCCGGCCACCGTGCTCAGGTTGCCGTTGGCGATGTCGATGAGCACCGGATCGGTGATCCGGATGGTCCCACCGGTGCCATTGGCGTTGACCAGGTAGAGCAACACGCCCTCCATGCCGAGCAGGCCGGCCAAGGTGACCACGAACGAGGGCAGGCGCAACCGGATGACCAGCGTCCCCCAGACCGCCCCGATCACGGCGGTGGAGGCGATAGCACCGAGGATGGCGACCCACCAGGGCAGCCCGTGAGTGGTCGACAAGATGGCCATGACGGTGCCGCCGATGCCGGCCACATAGCCGACCGACAGGTCGATCTCCCCGAGCACCAGCACCCAGATCTCTGCCATGCCCAACAGGACGAACACCGAGCCCTGGACCAGCAGGTTGACCAGGTTGCCGGCGGACAGGAAGACCGAGTCCTGGACCTGGAAGATGATCACCAGGAGGATGAGGCCGCCCAGTACGGGCAGCACGCCGCTCTCGCCACTGCGGATGCGCTTGGCGACCACCCGGATGTACTCGCCCAGCGATTCGCTCAGTTCGGGAAGTGCGGGCTGGGTCACCGGAGTGTCGTCGTCCGGCTCGACCGATGCCGTGCCCGGGATGTCGGTCTGCAGCGGGCGGGCGCTCTCGGCCGTGCCCTGCTCCTCGTCGGTCGCCATGAATTCAGCCTTCCCTGTCGGTCGTGGCGGGGCCGGCCGGTTCGTCGTCGGCGCTGCGACCGGTCGTGATGAGTTCGACGGCCCGCTGGCGGTCGTACTCGTCGATGGATCCGCTGCTCACCAGGCGGCCGAGGTAGAGCACGGCCAGACGGTCGGCCACCTCGAAGACGTCGTTGAGGTTGTGGGAGATCACGATGACGGTGATGCCGCGCGCGCCGAGGGTGTGGATCAGGTCCAGTACCTGGGCGGTCTGGGACACGCCGAGGGCGGCGGTCGGTTCGTCCATGATGACGAGCCGGGCGTCGCGCATCACGGCACGGGCCACCGCCACCGATTGGCGTTGGCCGCCCGAGAGGGAGCCGACCAGCTGGCGGACCGACTGGACGGTGGTCACCGAGAGGTCGGTCAGCGTCTGTCTGGCGGTGAGCTCCATGCGCGTCTCGTCGAGCAGCCGGTGGGTGAGGTCCTCGTGCCCGAGGAACATGTTCTGGACGATGTCCAGGTTGTCGCACAGGGCGAGGTCCTGGTACACGGTGGCGATCCCGAGGTTGTCCGCCTCTCTGGGCGTCCGGATCTCCACCGGCCGGCCCTCCCAGCTGATGGTGCCTGACGTCGGTGCCCAGATGCCGGCGATCGTCTTGATCAGCACCGACTTGCCGGCCCCGTTGTCCCCCACCAGCGCGGTGATCTGGCCAGGGGGGACGTCGAGGTCGACGTCGTTGAGCGCATGCACGGGACCGAAGTGCTTGGAGATGCCCCGCAGGCTCAGCAGGGGACCGGTGGACCCGTCGGGCCCGCCGGTGGCCCGGCCCTCCGTGACGACGCTCATCGTCGCGGAGGACCGGTCACGTTCGGCGTGCGCACCCGGTTTAGTGGATCCCGTAGGTGGTGCAGTCGGCTGTGTACGCACCGGTGCACAGCTGCGAGACGGGGATGAATCCGTCGGCCACGACGGTGGACTGCACGTTGGTCGGGGTGACCCACTCGGGGACCAGCAGCGACGAGGGCACGGTCACGTTGGCCGTGGTGTCCTTGACCGAGCCGTTCACCAGGCCGGACGGCGGCGTCTTGCCGGCCCGCAGATACAGGGCCAGAGAAGCGGCCGCCTGGGCCTCGAGGTAGATGGGCTTGTAGGCCGTGCCGCACTGGTAGCCCGAGATCACGTTCTGGATACCGATCAAGGTGGCGTCCTGTCCGGTCACCGGGAACTTCTTGGCCGGAATGTTCAGTGTCTTGAGGTACGAGATGATCGGCGCGGCGTTCTCGTCGTTCGGGACCAGCACCCCGTTCATGGTCGGATGGGCGGTGTAGGCCTGCTGGAACTCGGTGAGCGCGGTCGGCGGGTCCCAGGTGCCGGCCGGGTTGGCCACCACCGAGTAAGAGCCCGCGGTGACGAGCGGCTTGAGCACGGCGTTGTAGCCCTGGGCGAAGAGCGTGGCGTTGTTGTCCGTCGGTGAACCGACCATGACCGCCAAGGTGGGCTTGGCCACCTTCCACGACGCGACGCAGGACACCATGCCGTTACCGATGAGCGTGCCGACCTTCACGTTGTCGAAGCTCACGTAGTACTTGCGGCTGCCGCCCAGCACCAGTCGGTCGTAGTCGACGACCGGCACGCCGTGGGCGGTGGCGTACGACTCGATCGAGGTGCCGACACCGGCGTCGAGCGGGTCGACCACCAGCACGGTGGCCCCCGAGGAGATGTCCGACTGGGCGTCGGTCAGCTGAGTGGAGTCGCTGCCCTGGGCATTCTGGATGATGGTGTCCGACGTGCTCAGCCCGGCGGCCGCGAACGCCTGGGTGAGGTAGGGGGCGTCGAACTCGGTGTAGCGGGCCGATGACACGGTGTCCGGCAGGATGACGGCGACCTTGCCGTGGCCAGCCGAGGTCACGGACTTCAGATCGGTCATGGTCGAGAAGTTCTTGTTGAAGGTCGTGACCGACACCGTGGCGCCGCCCGAGGAGCCCCCGGAGGTCGTGGTGGTGGTGGACGACGAGTTGCTGCTCCCGCAGGCCGCGGCCAATAAGCCGCCCGCCAGCAACAGGGGCACCAGGGCCCGGCTCTTGGTGATCCGCATGGTGTTCCCCCATTCCGACCGGCTGGACCGGCCTATCCGTGGCGGCATCCGGTCGGATACCGCCGTCCGACGTCAGGTGTCTCCCTGCGTCGCGTACGTCCGGCACCCGCCCGGTTCCGACGGCGGCACCAATCGCCGCCTCCGTCTGAACCGGTCCGCGTACCTGGTGGCGAGTATATGTTCACGATCCCGACACTTGCGGGGACCTGATGAGCGGAAATCGCAACCCGCTGCGCACCACGTGGTGCTGACCCCGCGGTACCGACCCGGACCCGTGCCACGGTGGCTCCCGTCGGTGGCAGGATGCGGACGGACCCGTCCGCACGAACCGACACCGAGGACACCGCAAGATGCCTGACCGACATGCTTCACCGAAGTGCATGGCTGACATCCATGGACGCCAGGATGCCCGAGATGAGTGACCGACCCATTCCTCGACCCCCCGACCACTCCGGCCAGCGATCGTGATCCTCGACCGATTCGACCTCACGGGTCGTACAGCCATCGTAACCGGGGCCGGCCTCGGGATCGGCCGCGGCATCGCCATCGGCCTGGCCGAGGCCGGTGCCGACGTGGTGGTGGCGGCCCGTACCGAGTCGGACCTCGACGAGGTGGCCGGGCAGGTCCGGAGCCTCGGGCACCGGGCACTAGTGGTCCCCACCGATGTGACCGTCGAGGCCGAGTGCGGGCGACTCGTGGCCCGGGCGGTCGAGGAGTTCGGTCGGCTCGACATCCTGGTCAACAACGCCGGAGGGGCGATGCCCCGCGCCGCACTCGACACCAGTGAAGGATTCATGGCCCGGACCTTCGCCTTCAACGTCACCGCGCCCCTGACGCTGTCCAAGCTGGCCGCCCGCCGGATGGTGGACACCGTCGGCCGCGGATCGATCGTCAACATCTCGTCGCGGTCGGCCTCGATGACCCAGCCGATGTTCGTCGCCTACGGCGCGGCCAAGGCCGCCCTCGACAGGATGACCCGGAACCTGGCGCCGGAGTTGGCGCCGAGGGTGCGGGTGAACGCTCTCGACGTGGGCGGGGTGGCCACCCGGTCACTCGATGTCGTGCTGACCGACGACTCCCTGCGGGCACAGTTCCTGGCCGGAACCCCGATGGGGCGACCCGGTGAGCCCGAGGACATCGCCTGCGCGGTGCTCTACCTGGCGTCCGACGCCTCCTCCTGGGTGACCGGCAAGGTCTTCGAGATCGACGGCGGAACCGAGGCGCCGGCCATCGTGGTCCCCGGCCCCGGCCTGCAGCCGACCCGGGCCGACGGGACCGGGCCATGACCGACGCCGGCCCCGCACGCATCGGTCCGATGACCGGGCTGTCGCACGTCCAGCTGCGGGTGACCGACGTGGACGCCAGTGCGCGTTGGTACACGGCGGCCCTCGGTCTCGAGCCTTTCCAGGCCGACCCCGGCATCGGGTACGCGGCCCTCCGGCACCGCTCCGCCGGCATCGTGATCGTGTTGAGCGCCGACGCCTCCGGGTCGTGGCGTCACGACGGAGGTGCACTCGACCATCTCGCCTTCGCGGTGACCGACGGTTCCACGCTCGACGCCTGGGCCGCCCACCTCACCGCCGTCGGCATCGACCACCCCGGCGTCACGTTGGAGAACGGCAACCCGTCGCTGCAGCTCCGCGATCCCGACGGAACGGCCGTGGAGCTCGTGGCGCCGCGGTCCTAGCCGCCCACACTTCGACCGACCGCTGGATCGCACCCACCTGGTCCCCCGTCCGGATGCCGTCGTAGTACCCGTCGTAGATCGCCTCGCACAGCGAGCCGGTGGCGCGGCAGCAGTAATGGTCCGAGGTCGGTGAGCTGGGCTCTAGGAACAGGTGGGTCGCCAGGCACACCGGCTCGTGGTTGCAGCCGGAACCCAGATTGGCGGCGATGACCTCGTGCAGTCCCACGTCGCTCGAGCCTATCTGTCGGCCGTCACCGCCACGGGTGGGCAGCCCCGTTCAGGACGGGCCGGCGGCGAGCGCCTCCCGGTAGGTGGCGCCGACCTGCTCGGCCACGGCGTCCATCGTGTAGCGAGCTTCCCACAGGGCAACGGCGGCGGCAGAGGCACGTCGATAGGTGTCCTCGTCGAGCAGGTCGATCAACGCCGCGGCGACCAGGGTCGGGTCCACCGGGACCCGCCGCACGCCCGGGCCGGCGAGCTCCTCGTCGATCCAGACCAGGTCGCTGGTCACCACCGGAATGCCCCGTTGCAGGGCCTCGAGGATCGCGAACGGTGGGCCGGAGTCGCAGTGGGTCGGGAGGACCATCACGTCCACCGCCGGCAGGATCTCCTCGAGCAGGCGTCGGCGCGGCACCATCCCCATCCACGTCACCGACTCCGCGGGGAGCCCGTCCGGCGAGGGACCCCGCTCGCTCCCGACGATCACCAGGCGGGCGTCCGGGCGCTCGGCCAGCAATCGTCGGAACGCCTCCAGCACCGTCGACCCGCCCTTCTGCTCGAACGTGGTGGTGACGAAGCCCACCGTCGTGGGTCTGCGGTTGCGGGGAGTGCTCCCTCGGCCCTCGATCCCGAGCGTCCTCACGGCCACCCGGTCAGGGCCGGCGCCGCCCTCGATCAGCCGGTTCCGGTAGTGGGCGGACTGGACCATGGTCCGGGAGGCCCGGCGGGGCGGGAGCCACGGGATCTCGGCGCCCACCACCCGGGACATCACGCGGTCGGCCGCGGCAGCAACGATGACCCGGCGATGGGTCCAGTAGAACCGGTCCTCATAGAGGACGCTCAGGGGGAACCCCGAGCTCGTGACCAGCGGGAGGTCGGACGCGATCAGACGTATGGCAAAGATGTGGGCGTGCATCAGGTCGAAGGCGTCGGGGTCGACCGTCAGGTAGCGGTACGACTCCCGGAACATCAGCCCGGAGGCGCGCAGGCCGAGCTCGACGGCCCGGGCACCGAGGACGACGACATCGGTCCCGCTGATCGAACCGTGCCTCGGCCTGCGTCCACGCTCGACGAGCGAGCCCTCGGCCAGCGCGTCGACGTAGGAGGTGTAGGTCACCCCCGTGGGCGGTCGGGCGAGCAAGGCCTCGGTGTAGGCGACGTCGCCCCCGGGCACATCGTGACCGGCGACTGGGCTCATCAACAGGACCCGCATGATGGCGGCAAACTACCGGCGCACCGGTCCCGTCCACCAACCGACGCCGCCACGGGCACGGACGGGACCGACGCTCGACACGAACGGGCTGGCCAGGGCCGCGCCCACGCAATACAAAATCGTCCCATGCAACGCCAAGTCGCGTTAGGTAGCATTCCCACGGCTGACCAGCGGGGAGAGCTCGGCACGTGGAGCAGATGTCACTGGAGGCACGGGTGGGTCGCCTCGAGGACGACCCACCGATCGCACTCGAGGCGGTGGACTTCACCGTGGTCGATCCGACGGCACTGAGGCGGCGGTTCGCGGAGATCTTCACGTACATCGCCACCGTCGAGGGTGCGGTCCCGCAGAACATCGCCGACATCACGACCCTGCTCCCCGACCTCGGCCCGTTGGACCGTCGATTCCTGGTCCTGTGGGAGGGCCACGAGCTCGCCCACTCGGCCATCTTCGACGCCCTCCGGGCCCGGCTGGAACTGCCCGAACGGAACGGGATCGACCGCCCGGCACCGCCCACGCGACCGAGGCGTTCGTTCATGGCCTTCGGCGCCCTGGCCAAGGTCACCTGGCTCCAGGACGTCTTCAAGCTCGTCTACCTGGCCCGGGGGGCCATGAACGAGCACATGACCTACGACTGCTACCGGTACCTGGGGCACCACTTCGACTCCCTCGGCGAGCATGCGCTGGTCCGCACCGTCACCGAGCCCATCCGCCGCCAGGAGGCCGCCCACCTCGGCTACTACCGCCTGGCCGCCGCCACCCACCGACGCACGCTGTCGGCGGCCCAGGTCCGCCTAGCCGGCCACATCACCGCGCGCACGTACGCCCCCGTCGGGTCCACCCCCGCCGGTCGGGACGAGTCGGGCCGGGTCTTCACCGGCCTCGCCGGAGCACACGTCGACGCCGTCCTCGACGCGGTGCAGGACATCGCCGACCAGCTGCTCGGTGCGGACTCCCGTCCCCTGCCCCGTTTCGTGCACGAGGCGATGGCCGAATGTCTCGGGCGGACCGGAGCCGGCCCGGACCCGACCGGCTGTCCCACATGGAACTGACCGCCACGTGCACAGCCTGCACGGCCGTGCTGCCCGAGCTGGCCCGCTTCTGCCCCGCCTGTGGTGCGCCCGTGGTCCAGTCGCCTGACGCCGGCACCCTCGACCGCTCGATCGAGCAGGCTCTCGGCACCGAGCTGCGCCACCTGACCGTGGTCTTCTGCGACCTGGTCGGCTCGACCGAACTGTCCGCCACCACGGATCTCGAGGAGTACAGCGACCTGATCCAGTCGTACCAGCAGCGGGCGGTGTCCGTCGCCCGCTCGTACGGGGGTGACGTCGAGGGGTACAGCGGCGACGGCATCCTCTTCCGCTTCGGGTGGCCACACGCCCACGACGACGACGCCGCCCAGGCTGTCCACGCCGCACTCGACATCGTCGATGCCGTCAACGGTCTCGATGAGCACCGGCGGCTCGCCATCCGCATCGGGATCCACAGCGGCCCGGTCGTGGTCGGCGAGCTCGGCGGCACCGACCGCAAGGCGACGATGGCGGTGGGCGAGACGCTCAACGTCTCGGCCCGGCTGCAGGGCGCGGCGGAGCCGGGCACCGTGGTGGCCAGCATCGCCACGGTGGACCAGGTCGACGGGCGGTTCGAGCTCGTACCGCTCGGTGCCCTGCAGCTGCGGGGCGTGCCGGAACCGATCGAGGCCTACCGGGTCGTCGGCCGCCATGGCGGCGGCCTGCGGTCGCAGGCCTTCACCCGCCAGTCCCCCATCGTCGGACGCGACCCCGAGCTCGAGATCCTGCGGACGGTCTGGGACCGGGTGCGGGCGGNNGCCTTCCAGGTCCACGACCTGGTGCAGGGCGACGACCATGGCTGGCTCATGAGCGGCTGCTCGCCCTACACCCGGATGAGCGTCCTGCGCCCGGTGATCGACCTGGTCGAGGGCGAGCTCGACTTCGCCGAGGACACGGATCCGGTCTGGCGGCTCCAACAGGTCCGGAGCCGTATGGCCGAAGACGGGGTCGACATTCCCGACGGCGACGGACTGGTTGCCTCCCTCCTCGGCATCCCCACACCGACCGACCCCCCGATCAGTGCCGAGCTGCGGTTGGAGCGCACCATCGAGGCCCTGGTGGCCTGGGTGCTCGCCCTCAGCCGCCTCCGACCACTGGTCCTCATGATCGAGGACCTCCACTGGTGCGACCCCACGACCATGGACGCGCTCGACCGACTGGTCGGCCGACTGGCCGACGCGCCCATCCTCGTGCTCCTCACCGCCCGTTCGGAGTTCGGGACACCGTGGGAGGACTCGTCGGTCGTCACCACCGTGGCACTGGAGCCCCTGGGCGACGCCGCGGTCCGGGAGCTCATCGCCACCCTCGGCGGTTCCAACGCCCTTCCCGAAGACGTCGTCGACCAGGTCGTGGCGTCGGCCGGCGGCATCCCGTTGTTCGTCGAAGAGGTCGGCCGGACCCTCCTCGAATCACCGCTCCTCCTCATCGGTCGGGGCCGGGGGGACACCGTCGGCCCGGTGGTCGACCTGGAGATCCCGAGGACTCTCCAGGCGTCGTTGCAGGCCCGGCTGGACAGCCTCGGGCCGGCCCGCTCATTGGCCCAGCTGGCCTCCGTGCTGGGACGGTCCTTCGACTTCGACCTCCTGGTCGACGTGTCGGGCATGGACCCGGAAGTCCTGGCGGGCCACCTCGACCGGGTGGTGGAGAGCGGCCTCCTCGTCCACGAGGGACCCCGGCAGAGCGGCGAGTACGTCTTCAAGCACGTGCTCGTCCAGGAGGCCGCCTACGAGTCACTGCTCCGCCGGAACCGGCGCACCATCCACGAGCGGGTGGCACGCGAGCTCGACGGCCGCACGGCGGCCGGATCGACCATCGCCCCCGAGGAGGTGGCCCGGCACTACGAGGCGGCAGGCCTGATGAAGGAAGCGACCGTCCACTTCCAACGGGCGGCGAGGATCGCCGCCGAGCGGTCCGGTCACCGCGAGGCCATCGCCTTCCTCCGCCACGGCATCGGCCTGGCCCGCCAGCTCCCCGATGAACTGGAGGCCCGCGAGGTCGAGGTCGAGATGCAACTGGCCATGGGCTCGTCGCTCGCCACCCGCAACTACGCCGACCCCGAGCTCGCCGCCGCCTACGACCGGGCCCGCGAGCTGTGTGAGCTGATCGGCAACGACGCCCGGGTGGGCCAGACCCTCGGCGGGCTCTCGGTGTTCTACATCAACCGCGGGGAGATCGAGGTCGGGGCCCGGATCGCCGAGCGGGTGCTGGCCATCGCCGACATCCACGGCGACGGCCTGCTGGAGGTGCTGGGCAACGTGCAGCTCAGCCTGGCCCGCACCTATCAGGGCCGGGTGGTGGAAGGACTGGACCACGCCCGGCGGGCGATCGCCATCTACCACCCTGAACGCCACCACGTGCTGGGTCACCGGTTCGGGACCGATCAGGGGGTGGCCGCCCACGTGTTCGCCGGATGGTGCCAGCTCGTGCTCGGACATCTCGACCGCGGCCTCGGCCACATGGTCGATGCCGTCGACCTGGCCGACGCCCTGGGCCAGCCCTTCAACCGTGTGTTCGCCCTCTTCTTCCTGGCCACCGCCCATTGGGAGCGTGGCGAATCGGAGGAGACGCTGCGCATGGCGGAGCAGGCGCGGTGGTTGGGCGAGGAGCAGGGATTCGTGTTCTGGACCGGGATCAGTGGCGTGTGGGAAGGCGCGGAGCGGGTGGTGAGCCTGGGCGACCACAGTGCCGTGGCCGCGGTGCTCGAAGCGGGCATGGCAGCCGGAGCAACCGGCAACCGGGCCGGCAGCGGGACGGTTCTGGCCCGGGTCGCCGAGGCCACCCGGGCCGCCGGCGACCGCGAGACCACCCGGGCGGTGATCGACATGGCCCTGGCCGAGTCGGCCGAGACGGGCCAACCCTGGTGGGATTCGGCACTCCTGCGGATGCGGGCCGAGCTCGACGCCGACGAGTCCACGACGGGCACGTCAGCGGACCTGGACGACCCGGACCATCCGTGGGCCCGCGCCGCGGCGTCCTGGTGCACCTCGCTGGAGACGGCAGAACGGTTCGGCTTCCCGGTGCACGGCGCCCGGGCGGCCTCGGGTTACGCCCGACTGCTCCAGCGGGTGGGCCGGGCCGCCGAGGGCCGACGGTTGCTGGCCGACTGGTACGGGCGGTGCACCGAGGGCCGGGACACGCCGACGCTGACCGCCATCCGGGTCCACCTGGAAACGCTCGGCGGCTGACTCATCCGAGGAGCTCGCAGAACCGGCGGGCGAACGTGTAGGCATCGCCAGGCCACCGGGCCGAGATGTAGTTGCCGTCGGTCACCGTGAAGCCCGTCGTGTCGGAGTCCGCATCGTCGCGCCGCAGTCCGCGCGGTCCGCGGGCGAACTGCCAGGGCGCATCGAGGGCCGCCACGACTTCGTCCTCCACGTACGCGGGGTACGTCCGGTAGTAGCGCCCGAGGCGCCATGCGGTGGCCAGGAAGGCGCTGCGTTCCATGGATTTCGTGAGACTCGTCGTCCGTCTGTCGGCGAGGACGCTGCGACCCGTGCGGGGGTCCGTGGTCCGAGCCAGCACCAACACGCCGTGGCAGATGGCTCCGACCGGCCGATCGAGCCGCCAGAACGCGCCGACCTGGTCCTGGAGGGTCTTCGAGCCCAGATACTGGCGCATCCCGGGAGCGTGGCCACCGGGCAGGAGGAGCGCGTCGAACGACGTCGGGTCGACGTCGCCCCAGGCGACCGGATGGTTGAAAGCCTGGTCCTCCTCGAGTCGCCGGTAGAGCGCTTTGGGACCGTCGGCGGCGCCGAGCCGTCCGAAGATGACCCCGTCGAGGAGCCGTGGGTCGGTTGCCGGGGCGGTCGCTCCTGTCTCGGTGGCGACCACGACGTCATAGCCCCGTTCCTTCAGGTAGTGCCACGGTACGGCGACCTCGGTGACATCGAAATCGCGGTCGGGCACAGGGAGGAGTACACGCCGGGTCATCGGCACGACGCTAGGTGACGGGGGCTCTGTCAAGGTCACACCCGATCCGGTCGATACAGGGGAGAACCGATCTGGACAGGGGCGGCTGGTCCCGTGTACACCACCAAACAGGGCGTCATCGCCGACACGATCGGCACGCAGGCCGACACCGAGGCGCGTCCGAAGTTCTGGCTGGCCCACATGCAGATCGGGTTCGGGATCTTGTTGCTGGAGACGTTGGTCGCCATGGTGTACCTCGTCCTCACGCCCGCCGGCCCCCACCGTCCGATGCTGTGGGTGACGGTCGCCATCTGGTTCGTCGGCGCCGCCACCGGCGTGTGCCTGGCCCCGGTGATCGCCCGTCGATCGTGGCGGTCGACCTACTCGGTCACCTGGACGGTGGCCTCCACGTACGCCGTCGGTCTGGTCGCCGTCCTCGACGGCGGCATGGCCAGCCCGCTCCTCCTGCTGCTCTTCCTCCCGCTCGTCTACGGCACGCTGATGTCCACCCCGCGGGAGGCGACCGCATGCGGTGCCTCAGCCCTGCTGTCCGTCGTCCTGGTGGTCGTCGTGGACCGGCACCTGGTCGCCATGCAGGGCCGCACCTACGTGCTGTCCGCAGCGCTCGCCGGCGCCGCCACGCTGTCGGTCGCCGCCTCCATCCACTGGACCCACATCGAGGAGCACGAGCAGAGTCTGCTGGCCGAGCTGGCCGGGCTGGCCGGGACCGACGAGCTGACCGGTTGTTCGGTCCGGCGCGTCCTGGGCCAGCACATGGACCAGGAGATCGAGCGTGCCCTGCGCACGGGCCGACCGTTGAGCCTGCTGATGATCGACGTCGACGAGTTCAAGACGGTCAACGACGAGTACGGCCACGTCGTCGGCGACCGGGTCCTGATGTCCATCGGGGCGATCCTGCTGGCCAACGTCCGGTCGTTCGACGTCGCCAGCCGGCTCGGCGGCGACGAGTTCGCCCTGCTGCTGCCCGAAATCGACACGTCCGGCGCGGTGATCGTGGCCGAGCGGATCTGCCGGGACCTGGCCGGCTCCGGGGAGGTCCGGGTGACGCTGAGCATCGGGGTGAGCGGCCTCAACCCTTCGATGCCGACGGCCGAGCGCCTCGTCGCCGAGGCCGACATGGCGCTCGATCAGGTCAAGCGGGCCGGGCGTGACGCCATCGCGGTGCGGTCGCCGGGCCCATTGCTGACGTGGTGACCGATCACTCGGCGGATGGACACGACGGCGCTCAATCGTCGATCGGGAACCCGAACGCCGCGTAGTGCTCGGCGATGACCAACCGGTCCGCCACCTTCTGGGCGTCCAGGAGGGGCCGATCGGCGTCATGGTGCACCGTGCCCCCGAAGATCAGGGTGTGATACCACTCGTCGCCCGCGTCGCCGGTCTCGTGGTACGCCATGTACTGGAAGGAGTCGAGCGTCGCCGGAATGAAGCTCTCGTCGTAGCCATCCACCGGGACCGCGTAGCCGTAGCTGTCCCGGAAGAGGCTGCAGATCGCGTTGTTCTCCACCGGCTGCTGCGCCGGCGGCGGGGCGATGTAGGCGCTCGCCACGGTGAGGTCGAGCAGTTCCAGGTGGCGCCATCTCCCGCCGCCGATCACGACCAGTCCGTGGTCCACCACGTCGGAGGGGTCGATGTCGTGACCGCAGTAGCGATCGACCACGTCCTCCGGTACCCCGCAGTCCCAGGCCGAGAAGTAGTTCCAGTCGGCCTTGCCCAGGCGGACCAGATCGTCGATGCAGGGCTGTGAGGCGGCGAGCGAGGCCGATTCGAAGCCGAAGGGCCGGCCCCAGAGCTGTTTCCGGCAGTCGAGCTGGTAGTAGCCGAGGAACACGTTGAACCAGGGCGAGTCCGGATTGGTGTACTTCTGCGGGCCGTCGCGGTCGAAGTCGCCCACGCACGCCACCGCGTTGAAGACGAACGGCGGGCGGTGGGGGAACATCCGCCGCTTCACCCGCCAGCCCACGTCGTCGATGTGCCGCTCGACCGAGTCGTCGATGTGCAACCGCAGGGGGAAGCCCGTGGAGTTGCGACTCTTCCCGTAGTCGGGCGGGCCCGTCCCGTGGGCCCGGCAGGCCGCCCCATAGTCCTCGAGGTCCACCGCCGGCGGATGGACATCGGTTTCCCCACCGATCCGCCCGATGCAGGGGTCGAATCGGAGGATGGTGGCGCTGCGGACGTGACGGCCCATCCCCCCTTGGCCGCCGAGCCACCGTCCCCGGGCGATCCCCATGCGCCATCCGACCGTTCCGGCGCCGAGATCGCTCTCCACGACTAGGACGACCACCGCGAATCCGAGGTCGAGGGTGTGCTGCTCCACCTCGGCGTCGGCGTCGAGCGTGTGCTCGAAGAGCTCCCGGTTCCGGAACCTGAAGGCCATCGTCACCCGGTGCCAGTCCGGGTACGTGTAGCGGGCGGAGAACCCCCACCCGATGGGGATGTCCTGGACGTCGGGATCGCTCATGGGCGCTTCAACCGTCGATCGGATCCGACGGGCGGGCGGCCTGCAGCCGCGGGAAGTAGATCCCCCCAAAGGCCCGGACGATCTCCAGAAAGTCCTTGGTCGGGAAGGTGAGCTTGCCGTAAGGGGCGAACTTACGCGGATCGTATCGGTCGGGATCGACGTCGTCGCCTTCGAGTTGGTGGCCGCCGACATGGGCCAGTTGGGAGAGTCCATGGACCAGGTGGCGGCCGAGGGCGCCGACGAACTGGCCAGTGGAGCCGGATCCCGCGATCACCACGGGTGCATCGGGAATCGGGATGTCGGGCCACTGGGACCGGGGCTCGGGCAGCGAGAACAGGTGGTCGAACCGGGCAGCGGAGTCGTCGGCGTCGCGCCTGGTCAACGGTGAGCCCAGGTCCCACCGGTGCCGCAACGTGTTGATCATCGACGTGTGGCGGTACTGCAGGGTGTCCGGGCCACCCTCGGGGGCACCCTCGACCGCCCCGGCCTCCACCCAGGGCGACACCAGGATCGCCGGGACCCGGTATCCCGACCGGGTGAAGTCGAATCCCTGCCGGTCCTCGACGTCGCCCGGAGGCACCGCAGCGGCCGGTGGGACGTGGTCGTAGGTCCCGCCGGGCTCGTCCCAACCGATGAAGAGCGCGGTGTTCCAGAAGCACGACCTCCGGTCGGCCGGAGACACCTCCCGTGGCGCTCCCTTGACGGCGTTGTACACGGTGGCAAGAAAGCGCTCGCCGGCGTCGATGGGCTTGACCCAGTCGACCGGAAGCTCGATGCCGCCGGCCATGGCCTCTCCCATGGGCGGGTGGTAGTCGCCATGGCCCGCCAGCAGGTTCGGCTCGATGACCGCGAAGTCCGGGAGGGTCCCGTCGCGCACGTCGATCTCGAACTGGTCGTAGGGGACGAAATTGTCGGCAAACCTGTCCGCCAGCCGGGGGTGGTGGATGGCGCCGGTCACGGACAACGGGGAATCGAGGACATAGACCTTCCAGGTCCGGCCGCACTCCTCCAACCGCTCGAAGATCGTCGGCGCCAGGTTGCGGTGGTACCAGTTCCACACCGGCGAATTGATGACGAAGCCGGCCGACGAGGCGGCGGTCCAGTACGAGCGGTTCGGGAACGTCTGAGACGGGACTTCGCTGAACCAATGGTCGAACACGACGAAATTCCTGGCGATCTCGCTCAGCACCGGAACGTGTTCCGGCGTCAAGCCCCGCATGATCTGCTTGTACTCGGCGTAGGTGGGCAGCATCCCCCGCAGGGATTTGAACTGGCTGACATAGTCGGTGACGAACCCCCCCATCAATTCGATGTCGTGCTCGTCCTCGGGTCGGGGCATATTCGGGTCCAGCATCATCTTGTGGGCGCCCTCGAACCGGTTCTCCGGGCGGAGCACGTTGTAGATCTGGGTGTTGGTGTGCGGGTACTCCTCACCGGGGTCCGGATTCGGGACATTGACGTTGTCGGCGTCCACCGGCCCGTACCGGACCCGGTTCTCCTCGCACCCGGGCTCGCCCGTGGGCACCCGCTCGAGGCCCTCCCACTCCGGCACGGGATTCGACAGTGTCTTGCCGAGGACACCTTCGAATCCGGGCTTCTCCTGCTCCGTATAGAGGTGGCCGAGAAGATTGTCGAAGGAACGGTTCTCGAACAGCACCAGGACGACATGGTCCATCGCCTGCTGCTTCGTCCAGTCCACCGATGTCCCGCAATCGCTCACGCGGTGCGCTCCGTCCGACGTCCGCCCTCGGATCGAACCGTAGGTTGCACCCGGGTGACGCGCAACCCCTGCGCATGGTCCTGCGACTCCCTACGATGACGAGATGTCCAGGACGACGGACGGTACCGCTGCCGTCCCGGCCGGCTTCGCCGTGCCGGTGTCGTTCGCCAAGGGCCTCGGAGCGGGCGTCGGGCGCGGCCTCACCCTCGGCGGTGGCGGCACCTGGTTCGTGGCCTGGCAGGTCGGCTACCTCCACACCCTGGCCCGAGCGGGCATCCACCTCTCGGGAGCCGACCGCATCGTCGGCACATCGGCCGGCTCGGTCGTGGCGGCCGCCCTGACCCGGGGCCGGCTCCGGTGGATGTACGTACAGGCCAAGTTGGCGGAGCTCAGCCCGAGGCTCATGGGCCGCGTGACCAACATCGTGTTGCCGTCCACGCCGTCGACAGCCACCCAAGCCCGCGCGTTCCGCACGTACGTCGACGCGGCCGACGCCGAGCCCGCCACCATCAAGGACATCGGGCGGGCTGCTCGGGACGCGCATGCCCATAGTGGGCGGATGGTCCTCCGGGACTTCGCCCTCCTCCTCGGGATGGCGTGGCCCTCGGATGCGGTGTGGATGACGTGCGTCGACACCGATTCGGGCGAGCGTTGCATCTCCACCCGGGCCACCGGGGTCCACGCCTCGACGGGGGCCGCGGCCAGCAGCGCCGTACCCGGTATCTTCGAGCCCCAGGTGATCGAGGGACGCGCCTGCATGGACGGGGGGGCCTGCGGCACCGGCGTCCACCTCGACCTGCTCGCCGGCGCCGGGAGGGCCGTCGTGCTCTCGTTGTACGCCGACGCCGCCCTCGAGAAGATGCTCGACGGTCGCAAGGGCATGCTGACGTTGCAGGTCGGTGACCTCACCCGCGACCTCGATGCCCTCGAACACAGCGGCACCAAGGTCTTCTTCCGTGCCCCCGACCACGCCGGAATGCCTCCGGAGATGCTCATGGATCCGACCAAGGTGCCCGAGGCGTTCCGGCTGGGGATCCGTCAGGCCCGCGACGACATCGTGGAACTCGGGAAGTTCTGGAACTCGGCCCACCCGACGGCTCCAGCCTGACCGTCATCACCGGTCCCGTCGGTCCGATGCCGACCGCCGGGGCTTTAAGTCGGGGGATCGGGCCGCACCTGGAGCGGCCATGGGTGACGGACGATTCGAGGAGTCGTGATCGTCGGGCCGGGGACCGCCAGGGCACCGATACCGGTCAAGTTGGCCGGCCAACGGGACGATGCTCCGGGTGCGACCCGGGTCGGCTTCGCCCCTTGGGCACCGTCCCGCGCCCGGAAGGAGCGGATTCGTCCGGACCGACGGGAGGTCGTGGAAGGAACGAAGATGCAGATCGGGTCGCCAGTACGGATCCCACCAGGTCCCCTCCGGTGAGGGCGCGCCGCACCACCTGGGTGGCGGTGGCCGTCCTGGTGGTGCTCGTCGGCGTCACGGGGTCGGTGCTGGGTGCGCGGGCCATGGCCCACGGGGCGACCCAGCAGTCCCGGCAGTCCACGGTGACGTCGTCGGTCGAGATCGCTTCCATCCTGCAGCTGGCCATCCAACGGGAGGAGGACCTGGCCGTCAGCACCGGGACGTTCCTCATCGGCAATCCGGACGTCACCATGCCCCAGTTCGCCGCATGGGTGGCAACGGACCGCATCTTCGAGCGGTTCCCCGAGATCCAGGGGTTGGGCGAAGTCGTCATCGTTCCGGCCGCCCAGCTCCCCGCGTTCACCGCACGGTCGGAAGCCGACCCGGCCGGCACGCTGGGAGCCGGCGGGTCCTTCCAGGTGACGCCGTCCGGGTCGCGCCCGTACTACTGCTTCGAGTCGGTGAGCCAGTCCCGGAGCGGCCTGCTCAACACGCCGGCCGGCCTCGATCTGTGCGACACCGCCCTCGGACCGGCGCTGCTGGCGTCCCGCGATTCGGGTCAGGGTGCCTATGCCCCCTATGGCTCGGGAGCTGCGACCCAACTCGTCATAGGTACCCCCGTCTACAGCGACGGGACAGCGTCGACCACCGTGCAGGGTCGCCGCGCCGCCTTCCTCGGATGGACGGGCACCCAGATCGATCCGGGGCTCGTCCTGCGGGCCGCCCTGCAGAACCATCCCACCACGGCCGTCGTCCTCCACTACCACCAAGGCGCATCCACCGCCACCATCGGGGCCGGGAAGGTCCCCGCCCACGCCCAGTCGACGACGATCGACCTCCACAACGGATGGAAGGTCGAGGTGTTGACGGTGCCCGTCGCCGAAGGGGTGCTCGCCGATCCGGCGGCATTGGCGATCCTGCTGAGCGGCATCGCCATCATCCTGTTGCTCGCCACGCTGGTCTTCGTGCTGGGGACAGGACGGTCGCGGGCACTGCTCCTGGTCGACGAGCGCACCGACCAGCTGCGCCACCAGGCCCTCCACGACGCGCTCACCGGACTCCCCAATCGGGCCCTGATCCTCGACCGGATCGGGCAGATGCTGGCCCAGAGCCGCCGACGGGCCACCCCGGTCGCCGTCCTCTTCATCGATCTCGACAACTTCAAGGACATCAACGACACGCTCGGACACCGAGCTGGTGACGAGCTGCTGGTCGCCGTGGCGGCCCGTCTGGAGATCGCGGTGCGCGAGGGGGACACGGTGGGGCGCCTCGGCGGCGACGAGTTCGTGGTCCTGACCGAGGGATCCACCCCCGACACCGATGCAGCCATGGTCGCCGCCCGGATCCTCGACGTGCTGTCGAGCCCACTGACCCTGGCCGCCAGCGACGTCCCACTGGTGGTGAGCGCCAGCATCGGATTCGCGGAGGGCGACCGTGGTTCACCCGAGGAGCTGCTCCAGGATGCGGACATCGCACTCTACGAGGCGAAGGCCCGCGGCAAGCACTGCGCCGTGCGGTTCTCGACGTCGATGCAGGACGCCGTCGACCATCACCACCACCTCGAGGTGGACCTGCACCATGCACTCGAGGACGGGCAGTTCTTCGTCGTCTACCAACCCATGTTCGATCTCTCCACGGGTGCGTTCACCGGCGTCGAGTCCCTCCTGCGCTGGCGTCATCCCGAGCGCGGTGAGGTGCAGCCCGACGAGTTCCTGGCCTCCCTGGAGTCGACCGCCCTGATCGTGCCGGTCGGCGCCTGGGTCCTGCACGAGGTGACCCGCCAGGGTGCATCCTGGGCCCGGCACGGCCACCGGCTGGATGTCTCGGTGAACGTCTCGATGCGCCAACTCGAACAGGACCGCCTCGTGGACGACGTCCAGGACGCGCTGGCGATGAGCGGCCTCGAGCCGCGGCGACTCGTCCTCGAATTCACCGAGACGGCACTGTCGGACGACACCGTGGCCACCGTCGCCCGGCTCGAGGCCCTGAAGGCCCTCGGGGTGCGTATCGCCGTTGACGACTTCGGTACGGGCTACTCATCGCTGGCCCACCTGAGGCAGTTCCCGATCGACATCTTGAAGTTCGACCGGTCGTTCTTGACGGGTGTCACCGACTCGGCCGAAACGTCGGCACTGATCCACACCGTGGTGCAGCTGGGGAGGGTCCTGGGCATCGACACGGTGGCACAGGGCGTGGAGACGGCGGATCAGATCGCCTACCTGCGAGCTGACCACGTGGACGGTGCGCAGGGCTTCCCCTTCGCCCGTCCGATGGGAGTCGGGGACATGACGAAATTCCTCCAGCGAGGCGGGATCCCGTTCGGAACCGACGAACCGGGCGGGCCGAGGGACGGGTCGGGCCACATCATCGGGACGTCGACCACCGGCTGAGCCGGCCGCCGGCGGCCTCACCCGGCGGCTATGCGGCGGCGCCGGCCGTGGCCAGCAGGCCGCTCTTCGGTGTGATCACCCCGTCGATGAGCCCGTAAGCGATGGCTTCGTCAGGTGTCATGAAGTAGTCGCGGTCGATGTCCCGGGTGACCTCCTCGACCGACCGACCGCAGTGGTGGGCGATGATCTCGGCCATCCGGTGGGTGAGGGCGAGGACCTCGCGCAGCTGGATCTCCATGTCCGTCGGGGCGCCCCGGGTACCGGCGCTGCCCTGGTGGATCATGATCCTGGCGTTGGGCAGGGCGAGACGCTTGCCCGGCGCCCCGCCGCACAGGACCATGGCGGCCGCCGACATCCCCATGCCCACGCAGATGGTGGAGACGTCGGGCTGGACGTGCTGGATGACGTCGTAGATGGCCATGCCGGCGTAGGCCATGCCCCCGGGCGAGTTGACGTAGAGCGAGATGTCCTTGTCCGGGTCCTGGGCCTCCAGGTACAGCATCTGCGAGATGATCAGGTTGGCCACCTGGTCGTCCACCTCCTGGCCCAGGAAGACGATCCGCTCGCGCAACAGCAGCGAGTAGATGTCGAAGGCGCGCTCCCCACGGCCGGACTCGTCGACCACGGTCGGGATCAGGGACTGACGTGACTGCATAACTACCTCCTCGGCGCCCCCGGGCGGTCCGTCCGGCAGGGCTACATCGGCCATGATATCTCATAGATGAGATATCATGGCCGGCATATGCTTGGCTCGGCCGGTGCGGCACCGGCCACGAGACCGACCGGACGGAGGGACGCCATGACCGAGCGGCGCGAGTCGGTGTTCCCGGGATTCCGCGAGCTGTCCGCCCGCCGCCACGCCCTCAGCGACGAGCTGGCCGAACGACGGCGCATCCTGGGCCTGTCGCAGACCCAGGTGGCCGCACGCATGGGCACGTCGCAATCGGCCGTGGCCCGCATCGAGACCGGCAGCGCCGACGTCCTGCTGTCCACCGTCGACCGCTATGCCACCGCACTCGGACAGCGCCTCGTGTGGAACTTGGCCGACGGGCTCGACGAGGCCGACCGGTGACCGGGGACGGGACGTGGTCCGACGGGCGCGGACAGGACTGGTTGGCCGAGAGCCTGTTCGCCAAGCGCATCGTCCAGCTGTCGGGTCCCCTCGACCACGGGACGGCCAATCAGGTGGCCGCCCAGCTGATGACCCTGGACGCACTCGGTGACGACCCGGTCGAGCTCCGGGTCACCAGCGACACGGGCCACACATCGGCCGCGCTCGCCCTCGTCGACGTGATCGACCTCCTCGGAGTGCCGGTGCATGCCACGGCACTCGGACGGGTCCACGGACCGGCCCTCGCCGTGCTGGCCGTGTGCGACCGACGGCTATTGGGCGACCACACGTCGATCCGCATGGTCGAGCCCGACGCCGACTTCCGGGGCAGCGCCAGGCAGCTCGAGCAGCAGGCGGCCGCCCACCGTGACGAATGGGCGGCGTTCTGCGCCTGCCTGGCCCGGGCCACGGGCCAGACCACTGACAAGGTTGCCGCCGATGCGGCCGCCGGGATCTACCTGACGACCGACCAGGCCGTCGCCTACGGACTGGCCGACGAGGTGGCCCGTCCGGGGGCGGACATCCATCGCCTCCCGCTCCGGTCGGTCGGTTTTCGGCCCGACGCGAACCGGTAGGAGCCCGGCCCGGCTCAGGACTGGCCGGTAGCGACCCGACGCTCCGGGATCAGCCCGGCGGCGCGGCCGTGGCCGGGGACGGCGTGCACGTCGCGGGGACCGACCGGCTCCCCGCACGCACCGCACACGAGGATCTGGGCGCCGGCCTCACCACAGGCGTCGTGGACGATCTCGAGCGGGGGTCCGTCCGGTGCGGCATAGGCGTCGCCCCACTGGCGCATGGCCGTCAGGACCGGCCACAGGTCCCGTCCTTTCCGGGTCAGCCGGTAGTCGTCCCGCGGGGGGTGCTCCGAGTACGGGACCCGCCGCAGGATCCCGGTGTCGACCAGCTTGCCGAGCCGCTGCTGGAGGATGTTGCGCGAGATGCCGAGGCGACGCTGGAAGTCCTCGAACCGGGTGACGCCGAGGAACGCGTCGCGCACGATCAGCATGGTCCACCACTCGCCCACGACCTCCAGGCACTGGGCGACCGAGCAGTCCATGTCGGCGAAGCTCTTCCGTTCCATGGGCCCAGATTAGTCAGTTGCATCACACAACGCAATCCCCTATAGTCCGTTCTATGACACAACTTGGCGAGCTGGACACCACGGGGCCGGAGACCACGGCGCTGGACACCACGGGGCGGGCGGCACGACCGAGGGCGTCGACGAAGACGGTGTTCGTCGTCACGGCCATGGGCGCGTTCATGGCCTCCCTCGACCTCTCCATCGTCAACGTGGCCTTCCCGGCCCTCGAGCGGTCGTTCCCCGGAGGCTCGCGGGCCACGCTGGCCTGGGTCATCACCGGGTACAGCATCGTGTTCGGCGCGCTCCTGGTCGTGGCCGGACGGACGGCCGACCGACTGGGCAGCCGCCGGGTCTTCTTCGCGGGAATGGGCGTGTTCTGCCTGGGATCCCTGATGTGCGGCGTGGCACCGTCGGTCGGCTTCCTGGTGTCCGGTCGCATCGTCCAGGGACTCGGCGCGGCGGCGCTGCTCCCGTCGTCGTTGGCGCTGCTACTCGGTGCCTTCCCCACCGAGCGCCGCGCCCAGACGGTGGCGATGTGGGGTGGCATCGGGGCGCTCGCCGTAGCTACCGGTCCGTCGCTCGGCGCCGTCCTGATCACCGGGTTCGGCTGGCGGGCCGCCTTCTTCGTGAACCTGCCCATCGGCCTCGTGGCCTGGCTGGTCGGACGGCGGGTGCTCGACGAGTCGCCGACCGCCGCACGGGCCGCGCCCGACTACTTCGGCGTCCTACTCCTCGGGGGAGCGCTCGCCGCGCTGGTCCTGGCCATCTCCGAGGGTCCGGACTGGGGATGGACGAGTCCGGCCGTCCTCGGCGCCCTCGGCGGATCCGCGGTGCTGGGCACGGTCTTCCTCCTCCGGTCGGCACGCCACCAGGAGCCGGTGCTCGACCTCCAAATGTTCCGGTCCCGGTCGTTCAGCGTGGCCAATCTCGCCACCCTGCTCTACGCCATGGGCTTCTTCGCCATGCTGCTCGGCAACATCCTCTTCCTCACCAGCGTCTGGAGGTACTCGATCCTGACCGCCGGCCTGGCGGTGACGCCGGGGCCGCTGGTGGTGGCCCTCGTCTCGGGACCGGCCGGCAAGGTGGCCGGACGGATGGGCTTCCGCCCGGTGCTGCTGGTGGGGTTCGCCGTCTTCGCCAGCGGCCTGGCCTGGTTCGCGCTGCGGGTCGGCATCCAGCGCGAGTACCTGTCGGTCTGGCTGCCCGGCACGCTGGTGGTCGGCCTGGGGATCGGCCTCACGTTCCCGATCCTCAGCGCGGCCGCGGTGTCGAGCCTGCATCCCGAACGCTTCGCCGTCGGGAGCGCCGTCAACCAGACGGCCCGCCAGGTGGGCGGGGCGCTGGGGGTGGCCGTGCTGGTGGTGATCCTCGGGGCCCCGACATCCCTCGCCCGAGCCCTGGCCGACTTCCACCATCTGTGGTGGTTTGCCGTGGCCATGGCGATGGCCTCGGGGGTGGTGTGCATGTTCCTCGGGGCAAAGCGGGCAGCCGCCCCGGCCGTCGTGAGCGAGCTGCAGGACGCCAGGGTCGTTGCTCCACCGACCCTGGCGGTGGCCACGGCCAGCGACAGCCGCCTGGCCCTGGACGCTCCCCTCCCGGACGCCTGACCGGCGCCGGGACCCCGGGCCGCGCAGCCGCGCCGTCCGGTGACGCTGTGCGCCGTAGACTGGTCGGGTCATAGCGGCTTTGGCGCTCCCTGGCCGCCCGGTCCACCCGTCGCCCACCGATCGGGTCCCGTGCGTCCGTCGACCTGAGGCTCACCGTGGCGGGGTCCCGGCACACCCGGCGACTCCAAGCGACATCCGACGAGCGCAGGAGCCGAGAGCCACCATGACCGCCACGATCACCCCCGAACCTGCGGGTCCGGGGCCGACCCTGCCCAGACAGGAGTTCGCCCACCTCGCCCAGCGGGTCCGCGACGCCGGCCTCATGGGGAAGCGCACCGGCTACTACTCGATCAAGATCAGCGCCACCGCCACCGCCCTGATCGCCCTGGCCGCTTTGGGGGTCCTCCTGGCGAGCAGCTGGTGGATCATCGCCGTGGCCCTCGGGATGGCCTTCACATTGGCCCAGCTGAGCTTCATCGCGCACGACGCCGGACACCGTCAGGTCAGCAGCGACCGGCGGTGGAACCATCTCATCGGCCTGCTGATCTCCAATCTGTGCGCGGGAGTCAGCTTCAGCTGGTGGCTCGACAAGCACAACCGCCATCACGCCCACACCAACCAACCCGGCCGCGACCCCGACCTCGAGCCCGGGGCCCTCGCCTATACGCGTGACCAGGTGGAGGCCCGTCGCGGCCTGCCCCGGTGGTTCGCCCGCATCCAGGTCTTCCTCCTGGTGCCGCTCCTCTTCCTGGAGGCCATCAACCTCCACGTGGCCAGCATCGTCTCCCTCATCCGCCGGCACGACCGGAGCACCATCGGGGAGGCCGCGCTGATGGCCGTCCACGGCGCCGTTTTCTTCGTAGCACCGTTCCTGTTGATGGGCGTGTGGCAGGCGGTCGCCTTCGTCGTGGTGACCCAGACGGCGTTCGGCTTCTACCTGGGGGCGAGCTTCCTCACCAACCACGTCGGGATGCCGGTGCCGTTGACCACCGACGGACTCGACTACATGCGTCGCCAGGTCCTGACGTCGCGGAACCTGCGCGGGCGCCTGGTGACCGGCTTCATGGTGGGGGGGCTCGACGCCCAGATCGAACACCACCTCTTCCCGACCATGCCCCGGGCCAACCTGCGCCGGGCGCGGGCACTGGTCCGTTCGTTCTGCGCCGACGAGTCGATCGACTACACCGAGGCGACCGCCTGGCGCGCCTACCGCGACGTGTTCGCCTACCTGAAGGCGACCGGGGCGACGCTCCGCATCCCGACCACCGTCTGAACCGGCAGCGTCAGTCGGACGGTCGCCGGCCTGACACTCGGTTCAGGTCCGTGCGTCCGTGGTCCGTTTCGAGGGCAGCAGCAGCAGGACGATGAGGGACAGCACGGTGAAGAAGCACCCGAGGATCAGCCAGCCCACGGCGTGGCGGCCCTTGCGCTTGGCGATGTTGTAGATCCAGGCCATGACCACGACCCAGAGGACGAAGCCGAGCAGGCCACCGATATACAGTCCACCGTTGCTGGCCAACAGCACGAGTGCCGACATGTCCACCTCCCCCGATCACCGGTCCGCCACCGAACGGTAGTGCGCTGTCGGGACGCCGGCCGCGAGCGTCAGCCTGATGCCGCCCCGAGGCCGTCGTCCCCGGCCGCCCTCGGACGCAGGCCCTCGAGGGCGATGTCGAGAAGTCGGGGAATCTGCTCGGGGCTCGCCGACGGTACCTTCGAGATGCCGGCCACCAGCATCACCACGTCGTCGATCCCGACGTCAGTGCGGACCACACCGGCGTCCTGGGCCCGCAGCAGCAGCTTCTCCCCTGCCGCGTAGAACAACGTCCGACAGCCCGTGAAGACGACGGAGTCCCGGCCCAGGCGGCTGAACAGCTCCTGGGACAGGGCCTGCTTGGTGGCGACGTAGTCCAGGAACCGGTGCAGCCAGGCGACCAGGGCGTCCCACGGAGGATCCCCGAGGAGCTCCTCGGCGGTCCGGCACACCGCCTCGACCTCTTCGACGTAGACGGCCTCGAGCAGGTCCTGGCGGGTGGGGAAGTTCCGGTAGAGGGTGGCGATGCCGACCCCGGCCCGACGGGCGATCTCCTCGAGCGAGGCCGACCCCCCCTCCTCGGTGAACGCCTCGCGTGCCGCGGCGATGAGCTTGTCGTAGTTGCGGCGCGCGTCGACCCGCTTCGGCCGGTTGGCGGTCAGATCGGTCATGGTCGCAGTGCTGGTCACGGAGGAATTCCCATCGACGGGTTGCAAAGTGGAGGGCCCCTCCGTATACTATCCGGAGAGCCCCTCCAGATAGTTCTGGAGGATGCCTCCACTTTAGTACCCCTCCCCACCGAAGTCGACCGGAGATCTGCCAATGCCCACCTCCCTGACCGAACGCGCCCCTCAGCCGGACCAGAGCGCCGCGAGCACCCGTCGGGTCCCCCACCCGAAGGTCGTCCTGGCCGTCATCCTGGCCACGTACCTGATGATCATCCTTGACGCCACGATCATCATCACCGCCCTCCCCAAGATCCGCCACACCCTCGGATTCTCGGCCACCGGCCTGTCCTGGGTGCAGAGCGCCTACACCTTGACCTTCGGGGGATTCCTCCTGCTCGGCGCCCGGGCCGGAGACCTCCTCGGCCGCCGCCGGGTGTTCGTGGCCGGGATCGCCGTCTTCACCTTCGCCTCCCTGCTCGGCGGGCTGGCCCAGTCCTCCACCTGGCTGCTGGCGGCGCGGGCACTGCAGGGGATCGGCGCCGCCATCGCCGCCCCGTCCACCCTGGCCCTGCTCCAGATCAGCTTCCGCGAGGGTCCCGAGCGGGCCCGGGCCATCGGCGCCTACAGCGCGGTGGCCGGAGGGGGCGGCAGCATCGGCCTCGTGCTCGGCGGCATGCTGACCACCTGGGTCTCGTGGCGCTGGGCGCTGTTCATCAACGTCCCCATCGGGGTGCTCCTGATGACGCTCGCCCCCCGCTACCTGCCCGAGTCAGAACCCAAGCACGGGCACTTCGACCTGGCCGGCGCGGCCACGTCGACCCTCGGCATGGCCGCTCTCGTCTTCGGTTTCGTCCGGGCCGCCTCGTCCGGCTGGTCCGACCCGGCCACCGTCACCTCGTTCGTGATCGGGGTCCTGCTGCTCGCGGCCTTCGTCGTGAACGAGCGGCGGGCGGAGCAGCCGATCACGCCGCTGCACCTGTTCGCCAGCCGGGAGCGCTCCGGCTCCTACGCGGTGCGGATGCTGGTGGTCAGCGGCATGTTCGCCATGTTCTTCTTCCTGACCCAGTTCTTCCAGGGCGTGCTCGGCTACAGCGCCCTCGGCGCGGGGGTCGCCTTCCTGCCGGTCACCGCGGTCATGTTCGCGGCGGCCCGACTGGCGCCCCGGATCGGGCCCCGGATGGGCAACATCCGGTTGCTGGCCGGCGGCGTGGCCGTGGCCCTCGTCGGCATGGTGTTGCTCAGTCGGATCACGTCCGACACCCACTACTTCCCGATGATCGCCATCCCGATGCTCCTGCTCGGCGTCGGCATCGGGACCGCCCTCACCCCGCTCACGTCGTACGGGGTGGCCGGCGTCGCCCCCGGTGATGCCGGTGCCGCGTCGGGTCTGGTCAACGTGGCCCAGCAGCTCGGCGCCTCGCTGGGGCTCGGCATCCTGGTCACGGTGTTCGCGGCGGCCAGCCATGCTCCGGCCCATCCGGCGCGGACGGCGTCGGCCAACGTGCTGGCCCGCCAAGAGCTCGCCCACGGGGTGGCCACCGCCCTACGGGGGTCGGCCCTGTTCCTCGCCCTGGGCCTGATCGTGGTGGTCACCGTGATGTGGCGGCCGGCGACCGCCGCTGCCCCGGTCGCCGCATTCGACCTCGAGCTGGGCGATGAGGCGGCCTGACCGGTCACACGACCGGGGAGCTCAGGGGGCGACGGGCCTCGACGGGCTCGGGTCCCATTGTCCGGCATAGGTCACCACGGCGGGCAGTTCCCGGAGTCGCACCGGCCGGCCGAGGAGGAAACCCTGGCCGCATGGACATCCGAGCTCGCGCAAGGCCGCCAGCTCACCCGGCGTCTCGATGCCCTCGGCCACGACCGAGGCGTCGAACGCGTCCAGGGCGAACGCCAGCAGGGCCCTCCCGAGCGACTGTCGGGCCGGGTCGCTGTCGATCCCTCTGATGAGACCGATGTCGAGCTTGATGACGTCCGGCTGGAGGTCGAGGATGTGACGGAGGCTGGAGAACCCCGCTCCGGCGTCATCGATCGCCAGGCGGACGCCCCGTGAGCGCAACTCGTCGATGACGAGCGAGAGTCTGGTGTAGTCCTCGACCGGCGTGTGCTCGGTGAGCTCGAGCACGATGCGCTCGGCGGGTACGTCGGCCATCGTGGCCCGGAACTCCTCGGAGAGGATCGCCTCGACCGATGCGTTGAGCGACAGGTAGAGATGGGCCGGGAGTCTCGTGAGCTGGGACAGGGCAAGTTCGAGGGCGAGGACCTCCAGATCGACACCGAGTCCGAGGGACGCCGCTTCGGTGAACCAGAGGTCGGGTGATCGGACAGGCAACGGGGCGAACCGTGCGAGCGCCTCGACACCGATGGCGTCTCCCGACCGCAGGCTGACGATGGGTTGGAAGTAGACCTCGAGGGACCGCCGGGCGATGGTCACCCGGATCAGCTCGAGGCGCTCCATCAGGAGCGCATCGGCCCGGGTGATGCCAGGGGTGCCGCCGTTGAATTGCAGGGTGGACCAGGTCGGCAGGGCGATGATCTGGGCAAGGTCGGCGCCGCGCTCGTCGAGGCCGGGGGCCGTGGCCGGTCCCCACAGGGTGTCGATCGTCACCATGGTCTGCTCGTGATCGTTCGCATGTGCGTCCGCCTCGCAGGTCGACGCCCACCGCCCGTTGACACCCGGACGACGGGCCACTCTGTCTATCGGCACCTGGATTGAGGACCTTGAGCCGGGTACCACGCTTGTCCGGCCGTCCGGTCGCCGTGCTGGGGGCTGTCGGGGCGTCGAGGGTGGAGCTGCCTCAGGGCGCTTCGGTCAGCGTCGTCATGGGACGATCGAGCTGGTTCTCGATCCCGATTGTGTACGTATTGCCGGCAAACTGCGCGTCGCCGAAGGCGAACACCCCGCCGTCGGCCGCCACGAGCCAGTAGCCCTTGCCGTCCGGGCTGGACGCCATGCCCACCATCGGCTTGACCAGCTGGTGCTCGATCCCGATGGTGTACGTGTTGCCGGCGAATGTGGCGTCTCCGAAGGCGAACACGCCCCCGTCGCCGGCCGTCAGCCAGTAGCCCTTGCCGTCGGGGGTGGACGCCATCCCGACGACCGGCTTGTCCAGCTGGTTCTCGATCCCGATGGTGTAGGTGTTGCCGGCAAAGGTGGCATCCCCGAAGGCGAAGACACCTCCGTCACTGGCCACCAGCCAGTAGCCCTTGCCGCTGGGGGTGGGCGCCATCCCGACGACCGGCTTGTCCAGCTGGTGCTCGATCCCGATGGTGTACGTGTTGCCGGCAAAGATGGCGTCTCCGAAGGCGAACACGCCCCCATCACTGGCCACCATCCAGTAGCCCTTGGCATCCGGCGTCCCGGCGATCCCGATGATGGGCGCGTACAGCGGGATGTGGTAGAAGGCCGGGGTCCCGAAGGACTGCGCGTCCCCGAACGTGTACACATTGCCGTCGGAGCCCACCAACCAGTACCCGTTGCCGTCGGCTGTGGCTGACATGCCCGTGATCGGCGCGGTCGGTTGCACCTGGCGCGACACGAGCGAGCCGAGGAAGGAGTCGGAGCCGAAGGCGAACACCCCGCCGTCGCCGGCCGTCAGCCGGTAGCCCACAGGGATGTGCGGTGCCAGCTTGGAGACCACGATGGTGCCCGACACCTGGGGTGCCGCCGTGTAGTTGGCGTTACCGGCCTGGTTGGCGTCGACGACGCAATAGCCGGCTCCCGTGTAGGTGACGGTGGACCCGCCGACGGAACAGGTACCGGCGGTGGAGCCCGGGCCCATCGTGAAGGTCACCGGCTTACCGGACGCGCCCCCGGTGGCGGACAGTGCGGCACCGCCGCCCACCGGTCCCGAGTGCGGCGGGGAGAAGATGATGGTCTGGGTGCCCATGCCCACGACCACCGTGCCGGTCACCTGGGGGGCGGCGGTGAAGTTGGCGTTGCCGGCCTGGTTGGCGTCGACGATGCAGTTCCCGACTCCTGTGAAGGTGACCGTCGACCCGGAGATCGTGCACGCACCGGCGGTGGAACTCGGGTCCACCGTGAAGGTGACCGGCTGACCGGACGCGCCACCGGTGGCCGACAGGGTGGCGGGCACACCCACCTTGCCGGAAGCCGGTGGGGTGAACGTGATCACCTGGGCACCCTTGCCCACCGCCACGGTGCCAGTCACCTGGGGAGCGGCGGAGTAGTTGGCGTTGCCGGCCTGGTTGGCGTCGACGATGCAGTTGCCGGCCCCGGTGTAGGTGACCGTCGACCCGGAGATCGT
>PLZW01000020.1 GCA_003153575.1 Acidimicrobiaceae bacterium
AAGGGCTTCAAGTTCTCGACCTATGCCACGTGGTGGATCCGCCAGGCCATCACCCGTGGCATCGCCAACACTGGGCGCACCATCCGCCTGCCCGTGCACGCCGGAGACACCTTGGCGCGTGTCCAGAAGGCCCAGGCCCGCCTGGAGCTCAAGTACGGCCGTCCGGCCACGTTGGCCGAGCTGGGCGCCGAGGTCGAGATGCCGGAGGACAAGCTGGTCGAGGCCCTGCGCTTCCGGGCCGAGCCCCTGTCGCTGTCCGAGCCCCTCCGCGAGGACGGTGATGCGGAGCTCGGCGACGTGGTGGAGGACCGTTCGGCCGAGTCACCCTTCGAGGTGGCCGCCGTGTCACTGCTGCCCGAGGAGATCGGGCGTCTGCTGTCGCCGCTCGACGAGCGGGAGCGGGAGATCCTCCGGCTCCGCTTCGGCCTCGACCGCGGCGAGCCCCGGACGCTCGAAGAGGTCGGAGAGCACTTCAACCTGACCCGTGAGCGGATCCGGCAGATCGAGGCCCGGGCCATGTCCAAGCTGCGCCACCCGTCCTCCGATACGGGGGCCCGCGACCTCCTCACCGTCTGACCGGCCGGGTGCCGTACCCGGTGGCGCCGTCGCCTGGATCGCGGCCTCCGGGGAGAGGGTAAGATCACCGCCCATGAAGAAGCTCGTGATCCTCATCGTCATCATCGCCCTCGGTGCCATCGCCGCCCAGCGGCTGCGCTCGGCCTGAGCCACCCTGACCTGACACCGATCCGGTAGGGAGTCCGACCGCCCCCAGGTGGTGGGTGCGTCTGCCGCGTCCGGACGTCCCGCGCCGATGTGCCCGTGCCGGTGTCAGGCGTTGACGCGACGGGCCATCCGCCAGGCCACCAGGGCGCCGGCCGTGGCCACCGCCGTGACCCCTGCCGCTGCGGCCGTGGTCGACCAGCTGGGCACGCTCACCCGGTCGCGCAGCCTGACCGGTTTGGTGAACTGCATGACCTCCCACTCGCGCTCTTTGGCCACCTTGGCCAGCACGCGATCGGGATTGACGGCCACCGGATGACCGACCGCCTCGAGCATCGGGAGGTCGGTGTAGGAGTCCGAGTAGGCCGATGACGCGGCCAGGTCCAGCCCCTCGGCGTCGGCCAGGGCGCGCATGGCCTCGGCTTTGAACGGTCCGTACGCGTAGAACTCCATCTCGCCGGCGTACCGGCCTTGGTCGTCGACCACGGCGCGGGTGGCGATGCATCCGTCCACGCCGAGGTGCTCGGCCAGGGGCTCGACGATCTCCTCGGGCGAGGCCGACACCAGGTAGACCTTGTGGCCGGCCGCCCGGTGGGCTTCGATCAGGTCCAGCGCCTCGGCGTAGATGATGGGCTCGACCGTTTCCTCGAGTGCCTCGCGCACGATCTCCCGGATCAGGTCGCGGTCCCAGCCCTTGGTCAGGGCCAGCATCGACTCGCGCACGCGCGCCAACTTCTGCTCGCTCGCCCCGAGGTGGAGGTAGATGATCTGGGAGACGACGGACCGTGCGATGAGCCGCCGGTTGATGAGCCCGCCCTTGTAGAAGGGTCGCCCGAACGCGGCGATCGATGCCTTGGCGATCACCGTCTTGTCCAGGTCGAAGAAGGCTGCCTTCATCGCGGTCACGGCCCAACCAGCAGGCGCTGCACCTCGTCCTCGGCGTCGGCGGTGATCAGGACGAGCACCTCGTCCCCCGCGGCCAGCCGGGTGTCGCCGCGGGGCACGATCAGGTGGTCGTTGCGGACCACGGCCACGATGGTGGCGTCGCGGGGGACCCCGAGGTCGACCACCGACACGCCGTCGGCCGGCGAGTCGTCGGCCAGCGTCACCTCCACCAGGTGGGCGTTGCCGCCCTCGAAGCGGAGCAGCCGGACGAGGCTGCCCACCGAGACGGCCTCCTCGACCAGCGCGGTCAGCAGCTGCGGGGTGGAGACCGAGACGTCCACGCCCCAGGACTCGGTGAAGAGCCACTGGTTCTTCGGATGGTTGACCCTGGCGACGACCCGCGGGACGGCGAACTCCTGCTTGGCCAGGAGCGACACCACCAGGTTGTCCTCGTCGTCACCGGTGGCGGCCACCACCACGTCGACGGTGGCCAGCCCGGCGGCGTCGAGCGAGGCCACCTCGCAGGCGTCGGCCACCACCCAGGTGACGTCGAGGTCGTGGCGTTGGCGGGCCACCAGGTCGGGATCCCGCTCGATCAACAGGACCTCGTGCCCGGCGGCGTGCAGGTCGCCGGCGATGGCTGTCCCCACGCTGCCCGCTCCGGCGATGGCCACCTTCATGCCGAACCCCCGACGGTCGCACCCGAGCCGATGAGGCGGGCCTGGAATCGCGCCAGCGCGTCGTTGGTGGCCATGATGTGGAGGATGTCCCCGTCTTGGCCGACCAGGTCGGAGAAGTCGAGACGCACGGCGCCGGCCCGGGTGACCGACACCAGGGTGACCTCCCCCGGGACGGTCAGGTCGGCCAGACGCTTGCCGGCCCACCGCTCGGGCAGGCGGCGCTCGACCAGGGACAGGCTGCCGGTCGGATCCGACCACTCGATGTCGACCCCCGTCGGCAGGAGCTGGTGGCGGACCTGGTCGATGGTCCACGACACGGTGGCCACGGTGGCGATGCCCAGGCGGAGGTAGATCTGCGCCCGCCGGGGGTCGTAGATGCGCGCCACCACGTGGGCGATCCCGTAGGTCTCGCGGGCGATGCGGGCGGTCAGGATGTTGGAGTTGTCGCCGCTGGTGACGGCGGCCAGGGCCGACGCCTCGGGAGCCCGGGCCTCGTCGAGGTCGTCGCGGTCGAAGCCGGACCCCACGATGGTGTCCCCCGGCCAGTCGTCAGGAAGCCGTCGGAAGGCCTTGGCGTTGCGGTCGATGATGGCCACCGAGTGACCCTGGTCCGTGAGCTCCATGCCGAGGCCGGAGCCGACGCGGCCGCAGCCGACGATGACGATGTGCACGGGCACCATGCAACACGCATCGTCACCTCGGCACAACTCATTGAGGTCCGGACCTACGGGGACCCCGCCGCCCGCCCATTTCCATGTGCGGCACACACCTGTCCAGGCACCGGGGGCCGGGGCACGGCATGCTCTAATGAGGGCATGGACCTCGAGGGAGCGGCGGCCGGTGACGCCGTCGCCGGTGCGGGGGGCCCATCCATGCCGGGCGAGGCGCCGCGTCGGGTGACGGCCCCGCTCCACCGGCCCACCGCCTCTGCCGTGGTCAAGGTCGACCTGCCCGAGACCCTCCGGTACCGCCTGAAGAACTCCCTGCTCGGTCCCCCGCTCGTGAACGAGCGTCTCAGCGACGAGCGCCTCGGCCGCCCGTCGGCACTCGGCGTCCTGGCGCCCGACTGCATCTCGTCGTCGGCGTACGGCACCGAGGAGATGCTGACGGTGCTGATCCCGTTCTTCGGGCTGGCCGGGTTCGTACTGGTCGTGCCCATCACCATGGCCATCCTCGGGGTGCTGTTCTTCGTCACCCTGTCCTACCTCGACGTCATCGCCTTCTACACCAAGGCCGGCGGTGCCTACGTGGTGGCCCGCGAGAACTTCGGGGCCAGGGTGGCCCAGGTGGCTGCGGTGGCCCTGCTCATCGACTACACGGTGACGGTGGCGGTCCAGACGGCGGCCGGCACGGCCGCGCTGACCAGCGCCGCACCCCGCCTGCTGCCGTACACGGTGCCCATCACCATCGGCGTGATCCTGCTCCTCTGCTATGGCAACCTGCGGGGCATCCGGGAGGCGGGCAAGTTCTTCGCCTTCCCCACCTACTTCTTCATCGCCAGCCTGGGCCTCGTCGTGGTCACCGGGTACGCCAAGAAGATCATGGGCACGCTCAACGTGCACGCCATCCCCGCCCATACGGCGGCGAACCCGCCGGTGGCCATCGGCACGCACCCGTCGGGCTACCTCTACGGGGCCGCCTTCATCATCCTGCTCAAGTCGTTCGCCAACGGCGGTTCGTCCCTGACCGGGCTCGAGGCCATCTCCAACGGGGTCGGCGCCTTCCGCGAGCCGACCAGCCAGAACGCCCGCCAGACCCTGGTCATCATGTCGAGCGTCCTCGGGTTCCTGGTCCTCGGGGTCACGCTCCTCGCCCACTGGACCCATGCCGTGCCCTTCGAGTCCGGTTCGCCCACCGTGGTCTCCCAGGAGGTCACCTACGTGTTGGGCACCGGGCCGGCCGGCAAGTTCCTCTTCTACGTGGTCCAGTTCGCCACCATGCTGATCCTCTACACCGGGGGCAACACCAGCTTCAACGGCTTCCCGTTCCTGGCCAACTTCGTGGCCGAGGACTCGTACCTGCCCAAGCAGCTGACCCGCCGGGGCCACCGGCTGGCCTTCTCCAACGGGATCATCGTGCTCACCGTGGTCGCCCTGGGCTTGATCCTCGCCACCGGCGCCCGGCTGTCCGCCCTGGTGGCGCTCTACGCCATCGGGGTGTTCACCGGCTTCGCCATGGCTGGATCGGGGATGATCAAGCACCATCTCACGGCGCGGGGTCCCAAGTGGCGACGCGGCGTGGTGGTCAATGCCATCTCCGCCTTCCTGACCGCCCTCATCGTTCTAATCTTCGCCACTGTCAAGTTCAACGAGGGGGCCTGGGTGGTGGTGATCGTCGGACCGCTCATGTACTTCGGGCTCATCCGGCTGCACCGCCAGTACACGGTGGAGGACGAACAGCTCGAGGAGGGAGCCGCCGAGGCGGCCGAGGCCCCGGTCCTGACCCGGCACACCGTCATCGTGTTGGTCGACCGCCTGGACATGGCGACGGCCCGCGCCCTGCAGTACGCGCGGACCCTCCACCCCGATGAGCTGCGGGCCGTCCACTTCGCCCTCGACCCCCAGGCGTCACAGCAGTTGGAGGAGGAGTGGCGCCGCCTCGGCTTGTCCGACCTGCCCCTCGACATCCAGGAGTGCGAGGACCGCCGGCTGACCCGCGCCGCGCTCGAGCTGGCGGCCGAGACGGTGGCCGACCGGAAGACCGAGTTGACCATCCTCCTGCCCCGTCGCATCTTCGCCTCGGGCTGGCAGCGGGTGCTCCACGACAATACGGCCGAGACGATCGCCACCGCCGTGGGGCACATCGAGCACGTCAACGCCACCGTCGTGCCCTATCAATTGTCGGGTGGCTGGTGGTCCAACCGCCGGGAGTGGCGCCGCAAGAGCGAGCTCATTTCGCCCTCGCCCCACGGGCAGCGCTCCGCCGACAAGGCCGCCGACCGCGATCGGGCCGCTCGGGCCCTGTCCCACCGCGAGGCGTTCGGGGATCGGGCCCGGGGAGCGATCCCGATCGGTGACGTCCAGTGGCGTCAACGGGTCCGGGTGGCCGGCAAGGTCCGCTCGGTCCGGGTACAGCCCCGGGCCGGCACCTCCAACCTGGAGTGCCAGCTGGCTGACGACAGCGGCATGCTCCTCCTGGTGTTCCAGGGGCGGCGGCGCATCCCGGGCATCCAGCCCGGCGCCCGGTTGGTGGTCGAGGGGATGGTCGGTGACTGGGCCCGCCGCCAGGCCATTCTCAACCCCGACTACGAGCTCATCGCCGGTCCCGAGGCGGCTCTCGAGCCGTCCTGATACCGCCCTGGCCCGGGCGATTCTTGCCCCTGCTCCCGGTTGTAAGTATGTTCTCCCCGATTGCCGGGAACGGCGCGCCCCGTGGCGAGCCCCGGTACTCGGCCGTCCGGCCGTGGCCTCGCAAGAGGGGGACCTGGTCCCTCGACGTACGCGATGCGCCGCGCCGCGCCGGATGCAACACGATCGAATCTAACCGTGCAGTACACCGAAGGGAGCTCCACCGATGACCCACCTCCTGGCTGAAGGGGGTTACCAGAGCTTCTTGCTGACCAGCAACACCAAGCTCTGGCTCTACTTTGCAATGGCCTGCGCCGTCGTCGCCATCGTGGTCGCCTTGCTGCTGGTGCGGGGCGTACTCGCCGCCGACACCGGCACGGCGTCCATGCAGGACATCGCCAAGGCCATCCAAGAAGGGGCCGAGGCGTTCCTCTCCCGGCAGTTCAAGACGATCGGCATCATCATCGTCCCGCTGGCCGTCCTCATCTTCTTCACCGCGACGTCGGTCACCCACACCGCGTGGGTGTGCGTGGGAGGGCTGACGTACTCATCCGTCCACCTCGGATGTATTCCCCATCAGGTCACCGACCTGTCGCGTTCCCAGGCCGGCATCTACCGGGTCATCTGCTTCCTGGCCGGCGCCATCTGCTCGGGCCTTACCGGATTCATCGGCATGAGCCTGGCCGTGCGGGGCAATGTGCGCACCGCCGCCGCCGCCCGTGACGGCAAGATGGCCCCGGCCCTCAAGGTCGCCTACCGCACCGGCGCCATCACCGGCCTGCTGTGCGTGGGCCTCGGCCTGCTGGGTGCCACGACCATCGTGTTGATCTTCCAGAACACGGCCACCGCCGTGCTGATCGGCTTCGGCTTCGGTGCGTCGCTCCTCGCCCTGTTCATGCGGGTCGGCGGCGGCATCTTCACCAAGGCCGCCGACGTCGGCGCCGACCTNNATCCCCGAGGACGACCCCCGCAACGCCGCCACGATCGCCGACAACGTGGGCGACAATGTGGGGGACTGCGCCGGCATGGCCGCCGACCTCTTCGAGTCGTACGTCATCACCATCATCGCCGCCATCATTCTCGGCGTGACGGCGTTCTCGTCGATCTCTGCGCACCCGCTGCATCCGAATCAGATGCTGGCCGGTAAGTCGGTCATCTTCCCGATTGCCATCCCGGCCATCGGCATCCTCGCCACCATCGTGGGCGTCTTCGTGGTCCGGGCCTCCAAGAACGACAAGAACGCCATGGCCCCGATCAACCGGGGCGTGTGGACGGCAGCAATCCTGACCGTCGCCGGTGCCGCCGTCGTAGCCGGGGCCTACCTCCACTACTGGAAGGCCTTCTACGCTGTGCTGACCGGAGTGGTCCTGATGCTCGTGGCCAGCCAGATCACCGAGCACTTCACCTCGACCGAGCGTGGACCGGTCAGAGAGGTCGCCGAGACGGCGCGGACGGGCCCGGCCACCCTCACGCTCTCGGGCCTTGCGCTCGGGCTCGAGTCGTCGGTGTGGGCCATCATCGCCATCGTCCTGGCCATCGGAGTCAGCATCGGGCTGGGCGGGGGCAACATCGAGCTCACCCTCTACCTCGTGGCCCTGACCGGCATCGGCCTGCTGTCCACCGCCGGCATGATCGTGTCCGAGGACAGCTTCGGCCCGGTGTCCGACAACGCCGCCGGGATCGCCGAGATGTCGGGCGAGTTCACCGGTGAGGCCGAGCGGGTCATGGTCAGCCTCGACGCGGTGGGCAACACCACCAAGGCCGTGACCAAGGGTGTGGCCATCGGTTCCGCCGTCATCGCCTCGGTCGCGCTCTTCGCCTCGTTCATCGAGACAATCGGCCAGCAGCTCAAGCTCCCGCAGATCGGCAACGCGCTGTTCAACCTGCCGCAGACGGCGATCAACGTCTCGCACCCGACGACGTTCATCGGCATCCTGATCGGTGGATCGATCGCCTTCATCTTCTCGGCTCTGGCCATCCGGGCCGTGGGTCGCTCGGCCGGCACCGTGGTCGTCGAGGTGCGCCGCCAGTTCCGCGAGCACCCCGGGATCATGGACTACACCGAGAAACCTGAGTACGGAAAGGTGATTGCCATCTGCACGGCGGCCAGCCAACGTGAGTTGGCCACGCCCGCACTGCTGGCCGTGCTGACCCCGGTCATCGTGGGCTTCGGCATCAACTACTTCGCCCTCGGGGCGTTCCTGGTGGGCGCCATCCTCACCGGTCAGCTGATGGCCAACTTCCTGTCCAACTCGGGTGGTGCCTGGGACAACGCCAAGAAGTACATCGAGGACGGCCACGAAGGCGGTAAAGGCTCCGAGGCCCACAAGGCCGCCGTCATCGGCGACACCATCGGCGACCCCTTCAAGGACACCGCCGGGCCGGCGCTCAACCCGCTCATCAAGGTCATGAACCTGGTGTCGCTGCTGATCCTGCCGGCCGTCATCTCGCTGTCGCACCACACGGCGGCCCGCCTGTCGATCGCCGGGGTCTCCCTGGTGGTCCTGCTCATCTCCATCGCCTTCTCCAAGCGGAAGACGGAGAGCATGGACGACGACGTGCCGACCCCCCAGGCCGCACCGGCAACCGCCCACTGACCCCTGGTCGCCCGCGGGTCGGCCGTCTGCGGGCCATGCCCCGGACCCCGCCGCTTCAGCACCGGAGGGGGTCCGTGAGCCGGTTCCGAGAACATTTCCCACCGGGGCCGTAGGGCCCCGGTGGCGCGTGACCGGGGTTGACAACCCCGGCGCCTACCGTTAACCCTTGCCCACAGCGATGCCACCCACCGACCTGACACAGACGACATCCGGAGCCGAGCACGACGACGCCCCGGCGGCGCGCGGCAACGGCCGGGGCCGGCGGAAGCTGGTGATCGTCGAATCGCCCGCCAAGGCCAAGACCATCGCCGGTCTCTTGGGACCGGAGTACGTGGTGGAGTCGTCGATCGGCCACATCCGTGACCTGGCGACGAGGAAGGACCTGCCCGCCGCGTTCAAGCACGAGTCGTGGGCCGACCTGGCGGTGGATGTCGACAACGGCTTCAAGCCCGTGTACATCGTGTCCCCCGAGAAGAAGGCGCAGGTGACCAAGCTGAAGAAGCTCGCCCGCGAGGCGGGCGAGGTGTACCTGGCGACGGACGAGGACCGGGAGGGGGAGTCGATCGCCTGGCACCTGAGCCAGGTCCTCGACCTCCCCGAGGGCACTCCACGGATGGTCTTCCACGAGATCACGCCCCAGGCCATCCAGCGGGCGGTGGACGAGTGCCGCACGATCGACTCCCACCTGGTCGAGGCCCAGGAGGCCCGGCGCATCTTCGACCGCATCTACGGCTTCAAGCTGTCCGACGTCATGCGACGCAAGACCAACGGCCGCTCGGCCGGCCGGGTCCAGAGCGTGGCCACGAGGATGGTGGTCGACCGCGAGCGCGACCGGATGGCCTTCCGGTCCGCCGACTGGTGGGGGATCGACGCCGCCGTGACCGCCGAGGGCGAGGCCGCCCGGGCCGCCGAGGCCGAGGTGCCACGCAGCTTCACCGCCTCCCTGGTGGCCGTCGACGGCACGCCGCTGGCCGGTGGCAAGGACTTCGACGACTCGGGCCGGCTGGCCGACCCGGGCAAGGTCGTGGTGCTGGACGAGGGAGCGGCCCGGGCGCTGGCCGCCGGGCTGGACGGCGCGGCGTTGACGGTCTCGTCGATGACCCACAAGCCCTACCGTCGCTCTCCCCGGGCGCCGTTCATCACCTCGACCCTCCAGCAGGAGGCCGGCCGCAAGCTCCGCTTCAGCTCCAAGCGGACCATGCAGGTCGCCCAGCACCTGTACGAGGAGGGCTGGATCACCTACATGCGGACCGACTCGACCACCTTGTCGGACCAGGCGTTGGCCGCGGCCCGGGCCCAGGCCACGGCCATGTACGGGAGCGCGTACGTGCCCGCCGGCCCCCGGCTCTACAACAAGAAGGTCAAGAACGCCCAGGAGGCCCACGAAGCCATCCGACCGGCGGGGGAGACCTTCCGCACGCCGGACGAGGCGTCCCGGTCGCTGTCGGGCGACGAATTCCGCCTCTACGACCTGATCTGGAAGCGCACCGTCGCCTCCCAGATGGCGGACGCCACCGGCACCAGCGCACAAGTCCGCCTGACCGGCACCGCAGCCGTCGACGCCGGGGCGCGGACCGTGGAGTTCGGCGCCTCCGGCACCGTGATCGAGTTTCCGGGCTTCCAGCGTGCCTACGTCGAGGGCGAGGACGACCCGGAGGCCGAGTTGGCCGACCGTGAGGTCCACCTGCCCCCGATGGCCGAGGGCGACCCGGCCTCGCTGTCGGCGGTCGACCCGGGGGGCCACGCCACCCAGCCGCCGGCCCGCTACACCGAGGCCTCGCTGGTCAAGGCCATGGAGGAGATCGGCGTGGGCCGTCCCTCGACCTACGCCAGCATCGTCTCCACCATTCTCGACCGCGGCTATGTCTGGAAGAAGGGGACGGCCATGGTCCCCTCCCTCACGGCCTTCGGCGTCGTGGGCCTGCTGGAGCAGCACTTCGCCGACCTGGTCGACTACGGGCTGACCGCTTCCATGGAAGACGACCTCGACGAGATCGCCGGGGGCGACCAGGACATGGTGCGGTGGCTGGGCGAGTTCTATTTCGGCCCCGGCGGCCACGGGGGGCTGCGCGATCAGCTGGCCCAGAACCTGGACCTCATCGACGCCGCCGCCGTCAACGCCGTGCCCATCGGGACGGCGGGGGACGGCCAGGAGATCGTGGCCCGGTCGGGGAAGTACGGCCCGTACCTGAAGAAGGGTGACGAGACGGTCTCGATCCCCGACGACCTGGCGCCGGACGAGCTCACCGTGGAGAAGGCCGAGGAGCTCCTGGCCGCACCGTCGTCGGACCGGGTGCTGGGCACCGAGCCCGGGACCGGGCTCGAGGTCCAGGTGAAGGCCGGGCGCTTCGGCCCCTACGTGCAGGTCGGCGAGCTGACCGACGGCGGGCCCAAGCCGCGGACCTCGTCGCTGTTCGCCTCGATGTCCCCGGCCACCATCACGTTCGACCAGGCCCTCGAGCTGCTGCGCATCCCGCGGGTGGTGGGCACCGACCCGGCCGACGGGGTGGAGATCGTGGCCCACAACGGGAAGTTCGGCCCCTATATCAAGAAGGGGACCGACTCCCGGAGCCTGGCCTCCGAGGAACAGCTCCTGACTGTCGGCGTCGACGAGGCCCTGGCCCTGTTCGCCCAACCCAAGACGCGGGGCCGCAACGCCAAGGGCCCGCTCCGCGAGATGGGCCCCGACCCCGACACCGGGCTGGACATGGTCGTCAAGGACGGCCGGTTCGGGCCCTACGTCACCGATGGCACGACCAACGCCTCGCTCCGCCGGGGCGACGACGTCGAGAGCCTGACCGTCGTGCGGGCCGCCGAGCTGCTGGCCGAGCGCCGGGCCGCCGGCCCCACCAAGAAGCGGACCGTCACGAAGAAGGCACCGGCCAAGAAGAAGGCCACAGCCAAGAAGTCCCCGGCCAAGAAGAAGGCGACGGCCACCAAGGCCGCGGCCAAGAAGAAGGCGGCCGGCACGACGAAGGCGGCGGCGGCCGGACCGGCGGCCGCCCCGGTCGTGGCCGTCCCGAGCACCAGCGACGACGGGTGACCGGTACCCGGGGTCGCCTGGTCGCCCTGGAGGGGATCGACGGCTGCGGGAAGTCGACCCAGGCCCTGATCCTGGCCGCGCGACTCGACGCCGTGTCCACGTTCGAGCCCGGGGCCACCCCGCTGGGCGCCGCGCTGCGTCACCTGTTGCTCGGACGTGACGGCGCCCCGGTGGCGGTGCGGGCCGAGGCCTTGATGATGGCGGCCGACCGGGCCCAGCACGTGGCCGACGTGATCGCCCCCGCCCTCGACGCCGGCCACTGGGTGGTCACCGACCGGTACTCGACCTCGACGCTCGCCTACCAGGGATTCGGGCGCGGCCTGGATCAGGGCGAGCTGGAGGCGATGGTCGGGTGGGCGACCGGCGGTCTGCGCCCCGACCTCACCGTCCTCTTCGACCTGCCGGTGTCGGTGGCCGCCGCCCGCCGCTCCGGTGCCGGGGTCGACCGCATGGAGGCCGAGGGACTGGCTTTCCAACAGCGGGTTGCCGACGGGTACCTGACCCTGGCGGCCGAGGGACGCGACCCCTGGCTGGTCGTGGACGCCACCGAACCGGTCGAGTCCGTGGCCGCCGCGGTGTGGGAGGCCGTCGAAGTGCTCGCCGGTCCCGGAGGCATCCGGTGACCACCCACGGTGCCGCCGTGCTGCCCGACCCCCGGCTCTTCGCCGGGGTCGTGGGACAGGAGCGGGCGGTGGCCCGCCTCGAGGCGGCGGCCCGTCACCCTGTCCACGCCTACCTCTTCCACGGTCCACCCGGCTCGGGCAAGCGGGCGGCCGCCCGTGGCCTGGCCGCCGCCCTGCTCTGCCCGGACGGCGGGTGTGGCATCTGCAACTCGTGCCGCCGGGCGTTGGCCGGCACCCATCCCGACCTGGTCGTCGTCGAGCGCTCAGGTGCCTCGCTCGACGTGGACGACGCCCGCCAGATCACGGCGCGTGCCCAACGTCGCCCGCTCGAGTCCTCCCGCCAGGTGCTGCTCGTGCCCGACGTCCACCTCGCGTTGAAGGCCGCTCCGGCCCTGCTCAAGACGGTGGAGGAGCCACCGCCGTCCACCGTGTTCGTCCTGCTGGCCGACGACCTGTCGCCGGGCCTCGCCACCATCGTCAGCCGGTGCGTTCAGGTCCCGTTCGCCGCCGTGGCCCCGACGGTGGTGGAGGAGTGGCTGGTGGGTCGCGGCGTCGACGGCACGGTCGCCGCGTCGGTGGCCGCCGCGTCGGGCGGGAACCTCGACCGGGCCCGGCTCCTCGCCGACGACCCCGGGTTCAACGAGCGACGGGAGCACTGGCATTCGGTGCCGGGTCGACTGGACGGGACGGGGGCGGCCGCGGTGATCGTGGCCGACGAGCTGCTGGGGATGGCCGACGGGGCGATGGCACCCCTGCGCGACGAGCACGCCCGCGAGCTCGCCGCGTTGGAGGAGCAGGCTGAGGCGACGGGGGCCAGGGGAGTCCCCGGACGCAAGGGCGTGGAGGAACGCCACAAGCGGGAGGAACGGCGGTGGCGCACCGACGACCTGAGAATGGGCCTGGCCGCCCTGGCCGACGCCTACCGGGATCGGATGGTGGCACTGGTGGCCCGCGGGACCCTGCCCGGATCACCGGGTGCGGGCGCCGAGCGTCGACGGGCGGCCGCGCACGTCGACGCCGTCGGTGAGGCGTCCGCCGCGCTGTCGCGCAACGTGCGCGAGGACCTGCTGCTCGAGTCGCTCATGGTCGAGCTGTCCGGGATGGCCGAGTGAGGGTGGCCCGCCGCGTCCGATAGTTTGGTGACTTCGCCTGGGTAGCTCAGTCGGTAGAGCAACGCACTCGTAATGCGTAGGTCAGGAGTTCGATTCTCCTCCCAGGCTCCAGGTCGGTGGCGTCTTCTGCCTCCGACAGTTCGGCGGTGGCCCGGGCACGGTCGTGTCGGCTCTGCTTGACTGACCGTGTGACCGACACCTACCGCCGCATCCTGCTCGCCAGCCGCCCCCACGGCCTGGTCGACGGGGCCAATCTGACGGTGGACGACACGGCCGCGGTGCCCGAGCCTGCCGACGGCCAGGCCCTGGTCAAGGTGCAGCACCTCTCCATCGACCCGACCATCCGCACCTGGATGGACGACGCCCCCGGGTATCTCCCGCCCATCGGCATCGGTGAGGTCGTCCGGAGCGGCGGCATCGGCGAGGTGGTGGCCAGTCGCAGCGACGCCCTCCCCGTCGGCACCACCGTCTTCGGCATGCTGGGCTGGCAGGAGTACGCGCTGGCCGACGGCGCCGAAGGCGCCATGACCGTGGTGCCACCGGGGATCGAACCGGCGGTGGTCCTCGGCGTCCTCGGGGTGACCGGCATGACCGCCTACTTCGGACTCAAGGACATCGGCCAGCCGCGCCCGGGGGACACCGTGGTGGTCTCGGGAGCAGCGGGCGCCACCGGCTCGGTGGTCGGCCAGCTGGCGCGGATCGAGGGGGCGGGCACGGTGGTCGGCATCGCCGGCTCGGACGATAAGTGCACCTGGTTGGTCGACGAGCTCGGCTTCGACCACGCCGTCAACTACCGGACCGAGGACGTCGCTGCCCGGATCAGGGCCACCTGCCCCGACGGCATCGACGTGTACTTCGACAACGTGGGCGGCGACATCCTCGATGCTTGCCTGGCCAATCTGGCCATGCGGGCCCGGGTGGTGCTCTGTGGCGCGATCTCCCAGTACAACGAAGACCGTCCGGTGGGCCCGCGCAACTATCTGCAGCTCATCATCAAACGGGCCCGGATGGAGGGCTTCCTCATCCTCGACTACCTCGACCGCTTCCCGGCCGCGCAACTCGAGATGGCGGGCTGGGTGATGGAGGGGCGGATCCACCACCGCGAGCACGTGGTCGAGGGACTCGACCGGGCGGGCGAGGCCCTCAACCTGCTGTTCAGCGGAGGCAACACGGGCAAGGTCGTCGTCACCGTCTGACTCCGGCCGCCAGCGCGTCCCGGGGGTCCGCCGGCCGATGGCGCGGTGCCGTAGTCTGGGGCATACCAGGTGCTGCCCTGGCCCGACCGGGTTCTCGGCCGTGCGTCCCCGGCCGTGCGTCCCCGGTCGTGCGTCCCCGGTCGTGGGTGCGTCGGGCGCCCCCACCCGCTCCCGCTGACGGAAGGTACCTCCCCATGGCGATGACCGACGCGAGCGAATCCGCGGCGACCCCACCGGCGACGGGCCCCGCGGCCCGGACCGTCGACCTCGTCAAGACCTACGGCACGGGAGACGCCCGGGTCGACGCGCTGGCCGGTGTGAGCGTGGCGTTCGAGCGGGCCCGCTTCACCGCGGTGATGGGCCCGTCGGGTTCGGGCAAGTCCACCTTGATGCACTGCATGGCCGGATTGGACCAACCGACCTCGGGCCAGGTGTTCGTCGCCGACGAGGAGATCCAGGGGCTCGACGACACCGGGCTGACCAAGCTCCGACGCGACCGGATCGGCTTCGTCTTCCAGTCGTTCAACCTGGTGCCCACGTTGACGGCCAAGGAGAACATCCTCCTGCCGGCCGACCTGGCCGGCCATCAGGTCGACGGCGCCTGGTTCGACTATCTGGTCGACCAGCTCGGCATCCGCGACCGCCTGGGCCACCTCCCGAAGGAGATGTCCGGCGGGCAGCAGCAGCGCATCGCCTGCGCCCGGGCACTTGTCGGACGGCCCGACCTGGTCTTCGCCGACGAGCCCACCGGCAACCTCGACTCCAACGCGTCGGCCGAGCTGCTCGGCTTCCTGCGGCGCTCGGTCGACGACTTCGGCCAGACCATCGCCATGGTCACCCACGACCCCCGGGGGGCAGCCCAGGCCGATCGGGTGGTATTCCTGGCCGACGGCAAGGTGGTCGCCGACCTGGTGTCGCCGACGCCCGACGCCGTCCTCGAGCAGATGAAGGCGCTGAGCAGCTGACATGTGGCGGGCCACGCTCAAGGGGATCCTGGCCCACAAGCTCCGGCTGTCGCTGACCGCCCTGGCCATCGTGCTCGGGGTCATGTTCGTGTCGGGCACCCTGGTGCTGACCGACACGCTGCAGGCCACGTTCAACAATCTGTTTACCAACGTGTACCGGAACGTGACCTTCGTGGTGCGGGGCGACGCGGTGTTCACCGGGAACTTCGGTGCCGTCCGTCACCCCATCCCCGAGTCGGTGGCGACGTCCGTCCGGGCCGTGCCGGGGGTGGCTGCGGCCAACGGGACCGTCGGGGGGTATGCACAGTTCGTAGCCCCCGACGGCAAGGCCGTCACCACCGGAGGCGCCCCGACCGTCGGCACCTCGTTCGATCCGAATCCCACGCTGTCGTCGCTCAAGCTCCGCCAGGGATCGGCTCCCGGCAACGACCACCAGGTCGTCGTGGACGCCGGGACGGCGGACAAGTACCGCTTCCATGTCGGGGAACACGTCCGGATCCTGCTGGTCGGGCCGCCGCAGACGTTCACCGTGTCGGGCATCGCCCAGTTCGGGACGGCCAACAATCTGGCCGGAGCCACCATCGCCGCCTTCTGGCTGCCCACCGCCCAGCAGCTGTTCGACCGGGTGGGGCAGTACGACTCGGTCAACGTCCTGGCCGCACCCGGGGCCGACAAGGCCCAGGTCGAGCGGGCCATCGCCGCCACGCTCCCCGCGGGGGTCCAGGTGGTGACCGGCCAGACGGTGGCCGACGAGCAGTCGGGCGACATCAACCGGGCGCTCGGGTTCTTCTCGACCGCACTGCTGATCTTCGCCTTCATCTCGTTGTTCGTCGGCGCGTTCACCATCTTCAACACCTTCTCGATCATCGTGGGCCAGCGCACCCGCGAGCTGGCCCTGCTCCGGGTGCTGGGCGCCAGCCGGCGCCAGGTGTTCCGTTCGGTGCTGGCCGAGGCGGCCGTCGTCGGCCTGATCGCCTCGGTGGTGGGCCTCGGGCTCGGGGTGTTGGCCGCCTTGGGCCTCCAGGCGCTCCTCCGCGGGTTCGGGATCACCCTGCCGTCGAGCGGTCTGGTCTTCCACGCCCGCACCGTGGTCGCCGCACTGGTCATCGGGGTGGGCGTCACCGTGGTGTCCGCCGTGAGCCCGGCCCGCCGGGCCGTGCGGATCTCGCCGATGGCCGCCATCTCGGACCAGGCGGTCGAGTCCGAACGGTCGTCGGGACGCCGTTCAGTCGTCGGGTCGGTCCTCCTGGTGGCGGGCGCGGTCCTGTTGGCGATCGGGCTCGCCGTCCCGGCCATCCAACTCGTCGGGATCGGCGCGGTGGCCGTCTTCCTCGGCGTCGGCATGCTGTCCCCCCTGGTGGCCCGGCCGATGTCCGGGGTCATCGGCCGGCCCCTGGCCGCCCTGCTCGGCCCGTCGGGGAGACTCGGGCGCGAGAACTCCATGCGCAGCCCGAGGCGCACCGCCCAGACCGCGGCCGCCCTCATGGTCGGCCTGGCCCTGGTGTCCACCATCGCCGTCTTCGGCGCTTCGTTGTCGCAGTCGGCCACCGCCAGCATCGACCAGGCCCTGCGGTCCGACTACATCGTGTCCAGCGGGGGGAATGGCGGACCTTCCTCCGGCTTCAGTGCATCGGTGGCGACCACGGCGGCGTCGATCCCGGGTGTCACCGCCGTCACCTCCGTGTACGCCGGTCAGTTCCTGATCGGCGGTTCGGTGGCGAGCATCGGCGGCGTGACCACGCCGGGGCTGTCGCAGACCATCAACCTCCGGATGGCATCGGGATCGGGCGAGCCGGCGCTGGCCGCGGGCGAGCTCCTGATCGACACCACGACCGCCGACGCCAAACAGCTGGCCGTCGGCGACACCGAGCGGGTGACGTTCGCCAGGACTGGGCCCGCCACCATCCGGATCGGCGGGATCTACGAGCCCAACGTCGTGTTCGGCAGCTACCTGGTCGGCGGCCGGTTCTTCCTCGACCACTTCGACACGCCGCTCACGACGGCGGTGCTCGTCACCTCGTCAGGGGGCACCAGCCCGTCCGCCCACGCCGCCGTGGTCGACGGGCTGGCGGCCTACCCGAACGTGAAGGTCCAGACGCAGGCCGAGTTCAAGCAGACCCAGCGGTCCCAGGTCAACCAGCTGCTCGGCATCATCTACGTGTTGTTGGCACTGGCCGTGCTGATCGCCCTCATCGGCATCGTCAACACCTTGATGCTCTCGGTNNGAGGCGGTGATCCTGTCGATCTTCGGCGCGGTGATCGGCATCATCCTCGGGACCGGCCTCGGTGTGGCGTTGTCGGAGTCGCTGAAGAAGCAGGGGATCACCGACGTCGTGGTCCCCTTCTCCAGACTGGTGGTCTTCCTGGTGATCGCCGCCCTGCTCGGACTGGCCGCCGCCAGTTGGCCGGCCCGCCGGGCCGCCAAGCTCGACATCCTGGAGGCGATCGCGGCCGACTGACCGGACCCGGCCGTCCCGGTCGGGTCGGACGGTCGATGTACCGATGGGCGGTGGGGACCCTCGGCTAGCGTGAGCCGGACACAGGTGCCGTCGTGGTCGAGGTGACCGTCCGGCCGCACCGTCCATCGAGTTCGTGGGGGATCCCGTGTGGCGTCGTCGGTTGCTTCCCGTCCTGGCTGCGCTGTGCGCGGTGACCGGCGCCGTGGTGGTGCCGGCGGCAGCTGATGCCGGCGGGACGACCCTGCCCGCGCCGACCGCGGTCGCCCCGTTCCACGGCCACGGCTCGATCGGTCAGGCCTACGTGGCCGGAGCCACGCCGGGCATGTCCCTCGTGCTGGCCGACGCCTCCGACCACCAGGTGGGCCGGGGGACCACCGATGCGCTGGGCAGTCTGGTCGTCCGCAACGTGGCCCCGGGGCCCGGCTACACCTTCCGGGTGACGGTCGACGGGAAGCGGGCGGCCACCGCGCCCTTCCGGGTCCTGGCGCCGGCCGACAACCCGTCCGCCGCCTTCTACGCTTCCCAGCACCTCCACGCCGGCCTCAACTACCTCACCATGCGTGACGGCGTCCGGCTGGCGGCGACGGTGCGCCTGCCCCTCGGGGCGACCATGGCCGACGCCCCGTTCCCGACGGTCATGGAGATCTCCGGCTATCCGATCGCCGGGCCCCACAGCCTCGTCGACGCCGTGCTCGGCCGGAACGGCGAGACCCTCTCGGACCCCTTGCTCCCCTCGACGTCGACGGCGGTGGGGTCGCTGGTCGCCCCGCTCCTGGGGTTCGCCACCGTCAGCGTCCAGATGCGCGGGACGGGGTGCTCGGGAGGCGCATTCGACCTGTTCGGTCTGCCGACCACCTACGACGGCTACGACGCCGTGCAGATCGCCGCCGCCCAGCCGTGGGTGGCCCACCACAAGGTGGGCCTGGTGGGGATCTCGTTCTCGGGAATCTCGCAGCTGTTCGTGGCCGGTACCCGGCCGCCGGGCCTGGCCGCGGTGGCGCCCATGAGCTTGACCGACGACCTCTACTCGACGGGGTTCCCCGGCGGGATGTTCAACAGCGGGTTCGCCGGCTCGTGGTTGGCCGACCGGGTGGCCGACGCCAAGCCGGCCCCGGCGGGGGGCCAGACCTACGCCAAGGTGCTCATCGCCCAGGGCGACGCCACGTGCCTGGCCAACCAGGACCTCCACGGCCAGACCCTGGACCTCCAGTCGCTGCTCCACCAGGCCTCCCACCGGGTCCCGGCCCTCTACGACCAACGGGCCCCGGTGACGTGGGCGGCCCGGACCCGTGTTCCGGTGTTCTTGTCGGGGGCGTTCCAGGACGAGCAGACAGGCGGGCAGTGGCCGGCCATCGTGCCCGCTCTGTCCGGCGATCCCCACGTCTGGGTCACCATGGTCAACGGCACCCACGCCGACTCGCTCGGCCCCGGGACCATCAGCCGGTGGCTCGAGTTCCTCGACATCTTCGTGGCCCAGGAGGTCCCGAAGCCGGTGCCGCTGCTCTCCCCGCTGGCCCCCCTGCTCTACACACAGCTGGCCAGCGCCCCCTCGGCGCCGCCGCCGCTTCAGTTCACCGGCGAGCCGAACCTGGCCGCCGCCCGGGCGGCCTTCGAGGCGCAGCCCCGGGTCCGGGTCCTGATGGACAACGGGTCCGGGAGCAAGGGGCCTGGCGCACTCCAGCCGGTGTGGCAGGCGCAGTTCCCCTCGTGGCCGCCGCCGAAGGCCATGGCCACCACCTTCCACCTGGCTCCTACGGGCAAGTTGGAGGCGGCCACACCATCGTCCACCTCGGTCTCGTTCCGCCCCGACCCGGAGGCCCGGCCGGCCGTCGACCTGCCGACCGGCAACCCCTGGTCGGCGCTCCCGCCGTATGCGTGGGCGCCGGTCACAGGTCCGATCGGGCTCGGGTTCACGTCGGCACCGCTGACCCGCGACCTGACCGTCATCGGGCCCGCCGCCCTCGACCTGTGGGTGACGAGCACGGCCCCGGACACCGACCTGCAGGCGACCGTGTCCGAGGTCCGTCCCGACGGCTCGGAGCTGTTCGTCCAGAGCGGCGACCTACGGGCCAGCGACCGTGCCCTCGACTCGGCGGCCTCCACCGCCACCCATCCGGTCCCCACCTACCTGGCGTCTGCAGCCAGGCCCCTGCCGCGGGGCAGGTACACCGAGGTGAGGATCCCGATCCTGCCCTTCGCGTACTCGTTCCGGACCGGGTCGCGCCTGCGTGTCACGGTGACGGCCCCCGGTGGTGACCGTCCGGTCTGGGTGTTCGCCACCCCACCCACCGGCGGCACGGTGACCGACACGGTGGGCATCGGCGGCCCGACGCCGTCGGCCCTCGTCCTGTCGGTGGTGCCCGGCATCACGCCGCCCGATGCCCAGCCGGCCTGCCCGTCGCTCCGGGGCCAGCCGTGCCGGACCTACGTCACGGCCCAGAACGGGGGCTGACCGCCGTGTCGGGCCCACCGGCGCTCCCGGTCGGTCCCGCAACGGACCGACGGTGCCGCCGGCCCCGTTCCCGTCGTCTCGGCGGCTGTGTAGGGTGGCCCCATGGCCGACCAGGGGCAGTTCTCCGACCTCGCCATGGAGTTCATGCCCGCGTTGTACACGGCGGCCCTGCGCATGACCCGCAACCCGGCCGATGCCGAAGACCTCGTCCAGGAGACCTACCTCAAGGCCTACCGGGCCTTCGGCTCCTTCGAGGCGGGGACCAACCTCAAGGCCTGGCTCTACCGGATCCTGACCAACACCTACATCAACACGTACCGGGCCAAGAAACGCCGGCCGGAGATCGCCGACGTCGAGGACGTGGAGGACCTGTACCTCTACCACCACCTGGCCGGTGACCCTTCGGCGGGGCTCGGTCGGAGCGCCGAGGACGAGGCCCTCGACAGGTTTACCGACACCGACGTCAAGGCCGCCATCGAGTCGCTCCCGGACACCTTCCGGATCGCCGTACTGCTGGCCGACGTCGAGGGATTCTCGTACAAGGAGATCGCCGAGATCACCGACGTGCCGATCGGCACGGTCATGAGCAGGATCCACCGCGGAAGAAAAGCCCTGCAGAAGGCGTTGGTCGATGTCGGAAGAGCACGCGGCCTCGTCGGGGCTTCGGACGAGGCGAGGTAGTGGGGAGACTGCCGATGGGACACGATGGAGACGGTGTAGCGGGCCCGGGCAGTCACGCGGGCGCCGTCGAGCCACCGGCGGGTTTCGTCGGCTGCGACGAGACGATCGAGCGGCTCTACGTGTACCTCGACGGCGAGCTGACCGAGCAGCGCCGCATCGAGATCGCCCGCCATCTCGACCTCTGCGGACCGTGCGTGGGCGCCTACGGCTTCGAGCAGGAACTCCGCAAGCTGGTGGCCAACCGCTGCCAGGACCGGGTGCCCGACGCCCTGCGGGAACGGGTGGCGCGCGCACTGCGCGAAGAGAGCGGCGCCACCGCCGACTGACGGTCCGGGACCCCGGCACCCCCGGCGTGCCTTCCCCTCCCTACACTGGTCACCGTGACCCTTACCGATGCCTTCCCACCCGCCGCCGACGTGGCGCCGTCCTCGGGCGCCGTCGGGTGGGACACGGCCGAGCGGGTGGCCGCCTGGGTGGGGAGCCGGACCCGCGTCCCCGCCCCGTACCGGCCCGACCTCCTCCAGGCCGAGTTCTCCGAGCTCACGGCCCAGGCCGAGGAGCTCGTCGCCGCGTCGACCGGGCTGCGCTCAGCCGCAGGCCCGGCCCGGGCCCGGGTGACCGACCGGGCCGGCTGGGTCAGCGCCAACGTGGCCAGCTTCCAGCGGCTCCTCGGCCCCCACTTCGACCGGCTCGATCCGACGCGCCTGTCCGGCTCCAACGCCGTGCTGGCCCGACTGGCCGGCCCGATGGCCTCCGCCGGCCGGGCCGTCACCGGGGCCCAGATGGGCGTTGTGCTCGGCTGGCTCTCCACCCGGGTCCTCGGCCAGTACGACCTCCTGCTCACCGAGGAGGCCGCCGACGAACAGGACCTCGTCTACTTCGTGGGACCGAACGTGGTCGCCCTCGAGCGCCAGCACGGCTTCGAGCCACGGGAGTTCCGGCTGTGGCTGGCCCTCCACGAGGTCACCCACCGGTGCCAGTTCACCGCCATCCCCTGGATGCGCGACTACTTCGTGTCCCTGGTGGAGGAGGGGATCGGCTCCCTCGAGCCCGATCCGAGCCGCCTCGCCTCGTCGCTGCGGCGGATGTCCGAGGAGATCCGGGCCGGGCGCAACCCGCTCGACGACAACGGCGCCCTCGGGCTGGTGGCCACCCCCGAGCAGCTCGAGGGGCTGCACCGGATCCAGGCCCTGATGAGCCTGCTCGAAGGTCACGGCGACGTGACCATGGACCGGGCCGGCGCCGCCGACATCCCGAGCGCCGCCCACTTCTCCAAGGTGCTCCGGGCCCGCCGCAAGCAGGCGCACGGACTGTCGCGGATCCTCCAGCAGCTGATCGGGATCGAGGCGAAGCTCCGCCAGTACGAGGAGGGGGAGCGGTTCATCGCCGCCGTCGAGGAGTCGGGCGGAACGGCCCTGCTCGACTACGCCTGGCGCGGCCCCGAGTGGCTCCCGTCCCTCGAGGAGATCCGCGACCCGTCGGCCTGGATCGCCCGGGTCGATGCCACACCGTCCCTGCTCGCCTGAGCCGATGACCACGGGGGCGGTGGATCAGAAGGGCGACCCACTGGTGGCCGACCTCCTGGACCGCTGCACGTTCCCGCCCCCGGGTGACACCCTGGTCTGCGGGGTGTCCGGCGGGCCCGACTCCCTCGCCCTGCTGGTTCTGGCCAGGGCCGCCGATTGTGCGGTGACCGCCGTGCACGTGGACCACGGTCTGCGTCCGGGGTCGGCCGGCGAGACCGACACCGTTGCCGCCGCGGCGCGGCGGTTCGGGGCCAGGTTCCGTGCGGTGCGGGTGGTGGTGGCCGAGGGACCCAACCTGGAGGCCCGGGCCCGGGCGGCCCGGCTCGGCGCCCTCGGCCCGGGTGCGGCCACCGGGCACACGGCCGACGACCAGGCCGAGACGGTACTGGCCAACCTCCTGCGTGGCGCGGGCGTCCACGGGCTGGCCGGGATGCGGTCGGGGCCCACCCACCCCATCCTGGGGCTCCGTCGCCGCGAAACGGTGGCGCTCTGCCGCCATCTGGAGCTGACACCGGTGCGCGACCCGAGCAACGAGGACCCACGCTTCCTGCGCAACCGGGTGCGGGCCGAACTGCTCCCGCTCTGCTCGGAGGTGGCCGGCCGGGACGTGGTCCCGGTGCTGGCCCGCCAGGCCGGGCTCCTGGCCGGCGATGCCGACCTCCTCGACTCGGTGGCCGACCTCCTCGACCCGACCGACGCCGCCGCGCTGGCCGCCGCCCCTCCGGCCCAGGCGCGCCGGGCGGTGCGGGGGTGGCTGGCCGGGGACGGTCCCTACCCGCCACCGGCGGACGCCGTCGACCGCGTGCTCGACGTGGCGCGACTCGTGACCCGGGCCACCGAGGTCCCGGGCGGGGTGCGGGTGGACCGCTCGCACGGGCGCCTGTCCCAGCGGAAGATCGGGGGTCCCGGCGCTCCAGTACAGTCATGGCGTGACTGACCCGGGCATCGACCGTCCCGCCGACGCCGCGCGCCTCGCCGACGACGACGAGGTCGGTCGGGTGATCGTGTCGGAGGCGGACCTCCGGTCCCGTATCGCCGAGCTCGGTGCGGCCATCACCGCCGACTACGAGGGGCGGCCGCCACTGCTGGTCGGGGTGTTGAAGGGCGCCTTCATGTTCATGAGCGACCTCTCCCAGGCCATCGCCCTGGCCTGCGAGGTCGACTTCATGGCCATCTCGTCCTACGGGAGCGCCACCCGGACCTCGGGCGTGGTGCGCATCGTGAAGGACCTCGACCTCGACCTCCTCGACCGCCATGTGCTGGTGGTCGAGGACATCGTCGACAGCGGCCTCACCCTCAGCTACCTGCAGCGCTACCTGTGGGCCCGCCAGCCGGCCAGCCTCGAGGTGTGCGCCCTCCTGGTGAAGGAGGGCCAGCAGCGGACGGCCCTCGACCTGCGGTACGTGGGCTTCACCATCCCGGCCGACTTCGTGATCGGCTACGGGCTCGACGTGGCGGAGCGGTATCGGAACCTGCCGGCCATCCATGCCTATGACGGACCGCGCCTCTGACGGTGCGCGTCCGAACGGGAGCGGTGCGGCGCGGGTGGGACCATTGCTGGCTGGACCATTGCTGAGCCCGGCACGGTAGAACGGGTGGCCGGACCCCGACGACCGGGCGACGGACGAGTGGAGAGGTGACAGGACGATGAGCGTCGACATAGAGCGGATCGAAGCCGCGGTCACCGAGATCCTCTCGGCTGTGGGCGAGGATCCGCACCGGGACGGGCTGGTCAGGACACCGGGCCGGGTGGCCCGCATGTACGCGGAGCTGTTCGCCGGATTGGAGGAGAACCCGGCCGACCACCTCGAGGTCACCTTCGCCGCCGAGCACGACGAGATGGTGATGGTCCGGGACATCCCGTTCGCCTCGCTGTGCGAGCACCACATGGTCCCGTTCATGGGTCGGGCCCACGTCGCCTACATCCCGGGGTCGGACGGGCGGATCACCGGGCTCTCCAAGTTGGCCCGCCTGGTCGACGGGTACGCCAAACGGCTCCAGGTCCAGGAGCGGATGACCTCGCAGATCGCCGATGCCATCGAGACCGCCCTCGAGCCCAAAGGCGTCCTGGTGGTGGTCGATGCCGAACACCTCTGCATGTCCATGCGGGGCGTGAAGAAGTCGGGCACCTCGACCATCACCTCGGCGGTGCGGGGCCTGTTCCGGACCGATACCTCCACCCGGTTCGAGGCCATGCAGTTCGTCCAGGGACGCTAGGACCCGCTCCGGGACCGGTCGCGGTCCCGGCCACCCTGGTTTACGCTGGGGCACGATGTCGGAAGCCACCGCAGAGGACCGCGCCCTGGTCATGGGGATCCTCAACGTCACCCCGGACTCCTTCTCCGATGGCGGCAGCTGGTTCGCTCCGGATCGGGCCGTCGACCGGGGACTCGAGATGATCGCCGAGGGGGCCGACATCGTCGACGTCGGGGGCGAGTCCACCCGTCCGGGCGCAGCCGTGGTGCCGGTCGACGAGGAACTGCGGCGGGTCCTGCCCGTGGTCGAGGCCCTTTCTGCGTACGTCCGGGTGTCCGTCGACACCACCAAGGAGACCGTCGCCGAGGCGGCGGTCGCCGCCGGGGCCACCCTGATCAACGACGTGTCCGCCTCACTGTGGCCGGTGGCCGCCCGCTGCCGGGTGGGTTGGGTGGCCATGCACCGGGTGGGGACCCCGGCCACCATGCAGGCCGATCCCCGCTACGACGACGTGGTGGCCGAGGTGCGCGATCTGCTGGCCGAGCGGGCCGCCGTGGCCGCTGCCGCGGGGGTGGGGGAGATCTGGATCGACCCGGGCATCGGGTTCGGCAAGACGGTGCACCACAACCTCGAGCTCCTGGCCGGCCTCGGCGCCCTGGTGGCCACGGGCTACCCGGTCCTGGTCGGCACCAGCCGCAAGGGGTTCCTCGGCATGCTGGCCGCCGGGCCCGACGGGGTGCCGGCCCCGGTCGCGGACCGGCTCCCGGGCTCGCTGGCCACCGCCACCTACGCCCTCGCCCGGGGCGCGGGTATGGTCCGTGTCCATGACGTGGCCGCCACCGTGCAGGCCGCGCTCCTGGTCGGCCGCCCGGCGGACGGGGCCGGGGACGCAGGATCGATGCTGGAGACGGAGGTCACGACGTGAAGGGCAAGTGGGCAGCGGGGATCCCGCCGCGGAACTTCACCTGGGTGATCAAGGACCGCCTGGCCATGAGCGAACGCCCGGGCGGGTTCGCCCCCAACCACCGCAAGGTCCGGCGCCAGGAGGAGATCATCTGGCTTCAGGTCCAGGGGTTCAACCGGGTGGTGTCCCTGCTCCCGTCCTCGCACAATCTGCAGGCCTATGAGGAGAAGTCCCTGGCCAGCGTGCACTACCCGTTGCCGGCCTCGGGCGACGTCCGCGGGGTCCTGGCCGAGGTGTACCGGGACGTCCACGGCCGCCTGACCGCCGGCGAGCGGATCCTGATCCACCAGGAGGAGTTGGGCGACCGGGTGTCCGGCGTCATCGCCGGCTACCTGTTGTGGTCGTCCCGCCTGCCGTCCGGTCCCCAGGCCGTCACCGTGGTCGAACACCTGACCGGCCACCCCATGGGGCCGTCGGGTCGGGAGCTGGTGGCCGTCGCCGGGCAGCTGACCCCGGTCGCCGCTCCGCCCGGCACGGGTACCTCCCAGTCGGCCTGATGCCCGGCGTGCCCTCCGGCGACCGCATCGAGCTGCGCGGCCTGCGCAGTGTGGGGACCCACGGCGTGCTTGTCGAGGAACAGGAGCGGGCCCAGCCCTTCGAGGTCGACCTCGACCTGGCCGTCGACCTGCGCCCGGCCGGGGTGTCGGACTCCCTGGCCGACACCGTCGACTACGGGGCCGTGGCCGACGTGGTGGCGGCCACCGTATCCGGGACCCGGTCGTTCGCCCTCCTCGAGGCCCTGGCCTGGCACGTGGCCGACGCCGTGCTCGGGGTCGACCACCGGATCACCGGGGTGACGGTCGTCCTCCGCAAGCTCCGGCCCCCCGTGGCCGTGGACATCGACACGGTGGGTGTCCGGGTGGTCCGCACCCGGTGACGCACCCGTCGACCGAGGTACCCACCCGGCGTGCGTTCCTCTCGCTCGGGTCCAATCTCGGCGACCGCCGGGCCCACCTCCGCCGGGCCGTCGACCAGCTGCGGGCCGGCAGCTCCCCGTCGGTCACCGCCGTCTCCCCCGTCTACGAGACGGAGCCGGTGGGCGGTCCCGATGACCAGGGGGCCTTCCTCAACCTGGTCGTCGAACTGGCGGTGCCGGAGGCGGTCGACCCGTACCGGATCCTGGAGCAGTGCCACCGGCTGGAGGCGGCCGCCGGCCGGGTCCGCACCGTCCGGTGGGGCCCCCGCACGCTCGACGCCGACGTGATCTGGATCGACGGGATCACCCTCGACGACCCCGACCTGACCCTGCCCCACCCCCGCTGGCGGGAGCGCCGGTTCGTGCTGGCCCCGCTGGCCGACGTGGCCCCCGACCTCGTGGGCGACGACGACATCGCCCGCGCTGGCGGCGAGGTCCGCGTCGTGGGTAGTGTCTGAGCAGAAGTTCCTGGATTTCCTGTAGCGAACGGCACCCTCTCGGGGCCGGAACGTCGAAAGGGGTCTCGTGACCACATTCCGTGTACTCGGACCGGGCCGTGCAGGCCGGTCGTTGATGGCAGCCCTCGAAGCTGTCGGGGGCTACCGATCGCTTGGCGCCTGGGGGAGGGACCGCTCGCCGGTCGATGCCGCCCGCGGCGTCGACATCCTCTTCATCGCCACCCCCGACGACGTGGTGGCCGAGGTGGCGGCCCAGGTCCGACCGGTGGCCACCACCGCCGTCATCCACCTGTCGGGCTCCCTCGGGCTGGACGTCCTGGCCGGGCACGCCCGCCGCGGCTCGCTGCACCCGTTGGTCCCGCTCCCGACCCCGGCCATCGGCGCCGAACGGCTGCGCTCGGGGGTGACCCTGACCGTGGCCGGTGACCCGGTGACCCGGACGGTGGCCGAGGCGCTGGGGGGCCACGTCGTCGAGGTCGACGACGCCGACCGGGCGGCCTACCACGCCGCCGCGGTGATCGCCGCCAATCACCTGGTGGCCCTCATGGGCCAGGTGGAGCGGGTGGCCGCCACCGCCGGACTGCCGCTGGAGGCATTCGCCGGGCTGATGCGGGCGGCCAGCGAGGACGCCTTCGCCCTCGGCCCCCGTCAAGCCCTCACCGGCCCCGCCGCCCGCGGCGACTGGGAGACCGTGGAGCGGCACCGGACCGCCATCGCCGGGATGCCGGCGCACCGCACCGAGCTCGCCGGATACGACGCCATGGTGGCGCTGGCCCGCAGGCTCTCCCTGGACACGGCCGCAGACATCGACTCCACGTCGGGCGAGCTCGCCGGCCAGCTGTCCTTCGGCGAGGCCCCGGTGGCCCCCGCCGAGCAGGTGGCGTGACCCCCACCTCCACCTTTGCCGTCGTCACCGGGACCGTCGCCGACCTCGGGTACCGCCTCGACGCGGAGCGCCGGGCGGGCCGGAGCGTGGGCGTCGTGTTGACCATGGGCGCGTTGCACGACGGGCACGCGTCGCTGATCGGTCGCGCCGTCGCCGAGTGCGACGTGGTGGTGGTGTCGGTCTTCGTGAATCCGACCCAGTTCGCCGACCCGGGTGACCTGACCAACTACCCGCGGACGCTCGAGTCCGACCTCGAGGTCGCCGGTCGGGCCGGTGCCGACCTGGTGTTCGTCCCGTCGGTCACCGAGGTGTACCCGGACTGGCCGGTGCCCGCCGCCACCCAGGTGCGCGTGTCCGCTCTGGCCGATCGTTGGGAGGGCCGGTCCCGGCCCGGGCACTTCGACGGGGTGGCCACGGTCGTGGTCAAGCTGCTTGCGATGGCGGGTCGTTGCCGCACGTACTTCGGCGAGAAGGACTTCCAGCAGCTGGCCATCGTCAGGCGGGTGGTGCGCGACCTCTCGCTGCCGGTCGAGGTGGTGGGCTGTCCCACTGTCCGGGAGCCGGACGGACTGGCCATGTCGAGCCGCAACCAGCGACTCAGCCCGGCAGAGCGGAGCGCCGCCGTCTGTCTGTCCCGGGCCCTGGCCGCCGGAGCCGCCGCATTCATCGCCGGGGGCGACCGGGCCGCCGTCGAGGCCACCATGGCCGGGGTCGTGGCCGACGAGCGGTTGGCGACACTCGACTACGCCGTGCTCGTCGACGCCGACGATCTCGAGCCGGCGGAGTCGGTGACGCCCGACCGTCCGGTCCGCCTGCTCGTCGCCGCCCGGGTCGGACCGGTCCGCCTGATCGACAACCTCGATCCGCGGGCCGGCCGGTGACCGCACCTGCTCCGGCCGCGACACCGCTCGACGTCCTGGTCCTGGGCAGCGGGGTGGCCGGTCTGTCGGCCGCCGTCCGGCTGGCCGCGCCCCTCGGTGCCACCGGCGCGGGGAGCGGCAGGGGCGGCGGGCTGCGCGTCGGGGTGCTGACCAAGGCCGAGCTGTCGCAGTCGGCCACCCGATGGGCCCAGGGCGGGGTGGCGGCAGTGCTCGGGGGCGACGAAGACTCCACCGACCTCCACCTGGCCGACACCCTGGCCGCCGGAGCCGGACTGTGCGAGACCGAAGCCGTGCGGGTCCTGGTCGACGAAGGGCCGTCGCGGGTCCACGAGCTGATCGCCATGGGCGCCGTCTTCGACCGGCAACCGGGCGGGGCCCTGGCGCTCGCCCGCGAGGGCGGCCATTCGACGGCACGCGTGGTCCACGCCGGCGGGGCGGCCACCGGGGCCGAGGTCGAGCGGGCACTGGTCGACGCCACCCGCGCCTCCGCGGCGGCCGTGATGGAGGAGTGGTTCGCCCTCGATCTCCTGGTCGAAGGGGGTCGGTGCCGCGGCGTCGTGGCCCTCAGCGACGACGGTCGTCGAATCGAAGTGCGGGCCACCCATACCGTCCTGGCCACCGGCGGTGCCGGCCAGGTCTTCTCGGTGACGACCAACCCGGCCGAGGCCACCGGTGACGGCCTGGCCATGGCCTTGCGGGCCGGGGTGCCGGTGGCCGACGTCGAGTTCATGCAGTTCCACCCGACGGCTCTGCACCACCCGGCCATGCCCCGACCGTTGCTGTCCGAGGCACTCCGGGGCCACGGGGCCCTGCTGCGGGACGCCCGGGGGGACCGCTTCGTCGACGAACTGGCCCCGCGGGACGTCGTCAGCCGGGCCATGTCCGAGCGGATGCACGAGCAGGGGGTGGACAATCTGTGGCTGGACGCCACCGCCCTGGAGTCGTTCGACGCCCGGTTCCCGACCATCAGCGCCTCGCTGGCCGCCATCGGGCTCGACCCGACCACCGACTGGCTGCCCATCGCCCCGGCCGCCCACTACCTGTCCGGAGGCGTCCTGACCGATCTGTGGGGAGCGACGGCACTGCCCGGTCTGTGGGCGGCGGGCGAGGTGGCCTGCACCGGGGTCCACGGCGCCAACCGTCTGGCGTCCAACTCCTTGCTCGAGGGCATGGTGTTCGGGGCCCGTCTGGCCGAGACGATCCTCGCCGGAGGCGACGGACCGACCGCCACCGGGGTCCTCGTCCCCCTCCTCGAGGGTCGGACCGAGCCCGTGGAACCGCCGCCGGTGCCGGGTCCCGACACGACCGGTCCGGGCGGGTCGTCGGGCGGCGCCGCCCTCGACGTGGCCAAGGCCCGGCATCAGCTTCAACGGGCCATGACCGACGGCGCCGGCGTGGTCCGCAGCGCCGCATCGCTGGCCCGGGCCGGGGGGACGGTGGCGGCCGTGGCCGTCGCCCTCGGGGCCCTTCCCGTCGACCGCGCCCGGGGCGAGCTTGCCAACCTGGTCACCGCGGCGAACAGTGTCCTGGCCTCGGCCACCCTCCGGACCGAGACCCGGGGCGCCCACGCCCGTAGCGATTTCCCCCATTCGACCGACGCCTGGCGGTGCCGCATCGTCCACTGCCGACCGGACGGGACGACGGTGCTGGCCCGCATCCCCCCGGTCCCGCCGGTGTGGCGTCCTTGACCGGGGACGCCGGTGGCCCGCCGGACGGGTGGGCACCGGTCCTCGACCCGCCGCGGGCCGCGGTGGTGGTTGCCGTCACCGGGGCCATCGCCGAGGACGTCCTGCCCCTCGGGGACCTGACCGCGGGACTGGTGGCCGCCGATCGCCGGGCCACGGTCGACGTGGTGTGCCGGAGCACTGGTGTGGTGGCCGGACAGGCCTGCGCCGTCGAGACCTTCGCCCAGATCGACCCCGGCGTGACCGTCGCCTGGAAGCGCGTGGACGGGTCCGCGGTCGGACCGGGCGACGTGGTGGCGACCGTCGAGGGCCCGCTGCGCTCGATCCTGACGGCCGAGCGCACCGCCCTCAACTTCCTCGGCCACCTGTCGGGGGTGGCCACCCTCACGCGGGCCTATGTCGAAGCCGTGCGGGCGGCCAACCCGGGCACCCGGGTCCTCGACACCCGCAAGACCACACCCGGACTCCGGGCCCTGGAGAAGGCGGCCGTCCGGGCCGGCGGCGGCCACAACCACCGGGGCAGCCTCTCCGAGGCGGTCCTGGTCAAGGACAACCACCTGGGCGGGGCCACGATCACCGAGGCCGTGGGGCGTGCCCGTCAACTGTGGCCTGGCCGGATGGTGGAGGTGGAGTGCGACCGCCTGGACCAGGTGGACGAGGCGGTGGCGGCCGGCGCCACCGTGGTCATGCTGGACAACATGGGCCCCGACCTGGTGGCCGAAGCCGTGGCCCGGGTACGGGCGGCCGGCTCGCACTCGCTGGTCGAGGTCTCGGGCGGCGTGACCCTGGCGACCGCCCCGGCGCTGGCCGCCGCCGGCGCGGACGTGCTGTCGGCCGGCGCCCTCACCCACTCCGCGCCGGCCCTCGACCTCGGCCTCGACCTCCGGCGCTGACCGGCCCGGGGCCATCACCGCTGTCGATTCTGAAAGGAACGCCATGCTGCTTGCCATCGACGTGGGGAACACCGACACGGTCGTCGGGCTCTTTGCCGACGACCCGGCGGCACCAGTCGACGAGAGCGTGCCGCGGGACGGCACCGAGCCGGCGGGTCTGGCCCACCATTGGCGCCTGTCCACGGTCGATGTCCGAACGGCGGACGAGCACGCGCTGCTGCTCACGCAGTTGCTCGACCTCAACGGACTGGACATCGACGACGCCGTGACCGGCATCGCCGTGACGTCGTCGGTGCCACTGGTGACCGCCAACCTCCGCCAGATGGCCACCCGGTGGTTCGACGTGCCCGCCGTGGTGCTCGAGCCCGGGGTGAAGAGCGGCATGCCCATCCTCTACGACAACCCGAAGGAGGTCGGGGCCGACCGCATCGCCAACGCGGTGGGCGCCTACGACCTGTTCGGCGGGCCGTGCATCGTGGTCGACCTCGGGACGGCCACCACGTTCGACGCCATCTCGCCGGCCGGCGAATACCTGGGCGGGGCCATCACCCCGGGGGTGGCCATCAGCCTGGACGCCCTGTTCGCCCACGCCGCCGCCTTGCGCCGGGTGGAGCTGATCGAGCCCCGCAGCGTCATCGGCAAGTCGACGGTCGAATCGATCCAGTCGGGTGCCCTCTACGGGTTCGCCGGCCAGGTGGACGGACTGTGCCGACGGTTCGCCGCCGTGCTCGGCGAGTCGACGGTCGTGGCCACCGGCGGTCTGTCCGAGCTGATCTCGCCCTACTCCGACGAGATCGAGTACGTCGAGCCGTGGCTCACGCTGCACGGGCTGCGGATCATCTTCGAGCGGAACGTGGGGTCGGGGTGAGCGGGTTCAGCCGAAGCGCAATCTGCTGACCGTCGACAGCGAGCACCAGTAGACGGTGGCGTCCCACCCGAGCGCCGGAAACACCGCCGACTGCAGCGGTCCTTCCGTGTCGGCCCGGGCCAGTTCGAAACCGGTGGCGATGTCGACCACCACGACCTGTTCGACCATCCGCTCCCTGTCGTGGTCCCCCGTGACGAGGGCACCGGCGCCAGGCAGCAGGAGGAGGTGGGCGGCGTGGTCGTGGTCGCGCCGCCAGCGGGGGGTGAGAGCCCCGTCGTCGGCGATGTCGAACGCGGCCATGACCCCGTTGCCGCTGTCGTAGCCGACGACGATCCGACGCTCGACGTCCACCATCGGCGGATTGGTGATGAGTCCGCCGGCGGCGTCGCAGACGGCGGTGGTCGACACCGAGCCGTCGGCCAGGTCCACCCGGATCACCTGCAGCGGCGTGGTGGACACGCCCTTGCCCCGGAACGTTCCGTCGAAGTTGGTCGAGCCGTCGCCGTTGTCGAGGAACCAGGCCGCCCCGAGGGCCAGGACGCAGTCCCACCCGTAGGTCTGGCCCTCCTCGGTCCGGTAGGGGGACCGGAACCCCGGGTCGGCTACGAACCCTCTGCTCCAACCCACCCGCAACAGACTGGTATCGCCCACCACGTACACGTGGGCCCCGTCCGAGGAGATTCTGGCGATGGACGGCTCGGCCAGCGCGATCCGGTCGACGATGGTGAGGGCGTCGGGTTCGAGGGCCACCAGCTCGCAGGGCACCCGCGCCTCGGGGGCGACCGGCGCCCCGGGCAATGAGCCGGCGAAGTCCTTGGTGACGAGGGTGCCGTCCGGCAGGATCACGAAGCTGTTGTAGGGACGGTGGCGCGGCAGCTCGGCGGAGGCCAGGACGCGGAGTTCGGCGTCGAGGCGGTGGGCGTGGTTGCCGAACACGACGTACAGCGAGCCGTTGGCGTGGGCGGCCAGTCCTCCCGGCCACATCGGGCCGCCGGCCAACGGACCGGAGTCGGCCACCGTGGCCAGGGTGTCGGGGTCGATCTGCTCCACCGAGCAGGTGACGTCGGCCCCCATCCCGTTGCGGAGCAGGTAGACCTGGCCCGGGTCGCGGGTGACCACCATGGTGACGAGCGGGTCGGTGCGGGACACGACGTCGACGGCCGCGCCGGCCCCGATGGCGGGCGTCGGGCTGGCATCCGCCGGCACGCCGAGCCGTCGGGGACCTCCGTCCTCGCCCGGCCAGGGCCCGGACCAGTAGCCGGCGTCGGCGTCGCCGGCGTCCGGTCCTGCCTCAGGGCCGGTGTCGCCACGGTCGGTCACACGGGGGCCTCGAGGAACAGGCGCTCGGGCCGCACCTCGGGCTGGGACTCCCGCAGGTCGGCGACCAGGTCGTCGCGGAGCGGCCGCACCGACACGTCGTCCCAGCGGTTGACCTGCTGCAGGGGGTCGTCGACCAGGTCGTACAGCTCGCCCTCGGTGCCGTCGTGGCTGGTGCCGGGTCGGTAGGCGGTGACCACCCACCGGTCCCGCATCATGGTGCGGAGGTGGACGCTGATGCCGAACAGCTCGCTGTCCCACTCGGTCAGCACCTTGTCGAAGCCCCGGGACTCGGCGTCGGTGTCGTCGACGGGCAGGGGCTTGCCCTGCATCCACTCCGGGGGGTGGATCCCGGCGATGGCACAGAAGGTCGGCGCCAGGTCGACGAGTCCGACGGGCCGGGTGACCACCGTCGGGGTGCTCCCCTCGGCCCGGGTCGAGGGGGCGGGACGCCAGATGAGGGGGATCCGCATCAGCGCATCGACGTGGTAGGGGCCCTTGAACAGCAGTCCGAAGTCGCCCTGGAGCTCGCCGTGGTCGGTGGTGACCACCACGTCGACGTCGTCCGCCCAGCCGCGCTCGGCCACCCGGGCCAGCACCCGCCCCAGGGCCTCGTCGATGAGCTCGACCTCCACGGCGTTGCGGGCGTTGACCTCGCGCACCTGGTCCGGGGTGAGGGTGGCCGGGATCCAGTCGGCCGGCGCCTCGTAGTTGGACACCAGAGTCCCGTCGTACCAGGCCCGCCAGTGGCGGGGCTTGCCGTCGATGATGGCCTCCCGCGTGGTCCGGTCCTCGGGGTAGCCGGCCGGGAGCGGCACGTCGCGCCAGTCGATCCGTCCCATCTCCGACTCCGGTGGGTCCCACGGATGGTGCGGATCGGGGAAGCTCATCCAGCAGAACCAGTCCTCGTCGGCGTCGAGCGAGTCGAGCCAGGCGACCGTCCGGTCGGCCACCCAGTCGGTGTGGTAGATCCCGCGGTCGATCGGGTTGACCTTGACCTGGGGCGCCCCGGTGTCGCCGCCGCCCGCCGCGCTGACCTGGAGCGAGTCGTCGATGGCCCGGCAGTACATGCCGAGGGCCTCAGGGTGGTTGGCCATCAGCCACTGCGAATAGTGGAGAGGACCCATGGCTCCGTGGGAAGCGGTCTCGAGGTGCTCGAAGCCCCGGCGCGAGCCTCCGTGGGGCGTGGTGCCGTTGATCGACATGGCGTTCTCCTCGAAGCGGAGGAACGGGTCGAAGTAGGGCTCGAAGTGGGCCTTGCCCACCAGGGCGGTGCGGTAGCCGGAGTCACGCAGGACCTCGGCCACCGACGGTGCATCCACGGGCAGGGGCACGCCGTTCATGAACACCCCGTGGGTGCTCGGGTGCTGCCCGGTCAGGATCGTCGACCGCGACGGCATGCACACCACCGACTGGGGGTGGGCCCGCTCGAAGCGGAGGCCCCCGGCGGCCAGGCCGTCCACCACGGGGGTGCGGGACAGGGTGCCGCCGTTGCAGGCCAAGGTGTCGTAGCGCTGTTGGTCGGTGGTCACCAGGAGGATCTTGCGGCCCATGGACGGGCTCCTTTCGGAATGCTGCGGCGCGGGGAGCGGGACGGGGTGCGTCGTGGCGAGGTCCTCAGTGCACGGGCTCGACTCCCAGCAACTCGGGCAGATGGGCGAGGGCCGCACGGGCCGCACCGCCGATCACCAGGGCCAGCACGGCCGGCTCGGCATCGACGCTGTAGACGGTCAGACAGGTGTCGTCGCCGAGGTCGTGCACGTCGATGGTGCTGAGGTGCTCGACGAACAGCGGGGAGGTGATGCGGTATTGGAAGCGCCGGAGGTCGGGGTCGACGGTCAAGAGCCGCTCGGGCATGGGCAAGCCGGCGCGGGTCATGATCGTCCGGGTGTCGCCGTCGACCTCGCACGACTCGACGCCCAGCCACCACTCGGGCAAGCGACCAGGTGTGCCGACCACGTCCCAGACGGCGTCCGGCGCACAGCGCAGCCGGATCGAGTGGCGCATACTGCCGCGCCGGGCCGTCAATGGTCGCGTCCGGGGGCGAGCAGCGCGGACAGCGTGGCGATTAGGACCGACCGTGCCTCGGTCATATCGAGCCCCTGGTCACCGGTCAGGAGCTGGAACGACTCGAAGCTGGTCAGCACGTCGGCGGCGGCCAGGGCGGCTTCGGCCGCGTCGTCGGCCATGGTCACCAGCTCGGCGGCGAACGAGGAGCGCACCTGCCCACGCAGGAAGCGGCGCGCCGCCACCAGGCTCTCGGCCAGGCGGGGCTGGAACGGCGCTCGCAGGCGGGACACGTGGGCGGCCTGGCCGAGGGTGGAGAAGAGCCGGAGGCGCTGGTCGACCAAGGCGGCCACCCGGTCGTCGAACGGGGCGTCGGCGGCGACCCCGAGCGGCAGGAGCGGCATGACCCGCTCGAGTTGGCGGCTGACCGCTTCGCCGGCCAGGTCGTCGCTGTCCTCGAAGTAGCGGAACAGGGACCGGGGGGAGATGCCCGCCCGTTCGGCGATCTCGTCGGTACTCGGGCGGAGGCTGCCCTCGGAGTACAGGTCGAGCAAGGCGTCGACCACGGCTTCGCGGTTGAGGGCGCGGCGGAGGCGGCGTCCGTCGGTCTCGCGGGGGGCGTCGCCGCCGATCGTGGCGTCCAATGCACCCGGGTCGGCCGGCCAGATGGCGTCGGGCGCTTCGGCGGCGACGGGACGTGACGGTACGGGGCGGCGGCGGGTGTCGGGCATGTCCGGATCCTACGATCGGGCCAACGTGCAGATGTCGCCCGTGCGGGGGTCCACCCGGCCGTCGAGCACCTTGCGGTAGGCGGCCTCGGTGGCCGCGGCTCCGGCGACGTGTCGGATCGACAGCCATCCGTCTGTCCATGGGATGAAGCGGTCCCAGGCCTCGGCCACCGCCCCCTCGAAGCCGTCGCGCCCCCAGTCGGTGCGCCGTTTGGCGATCTGGACGGGAGCGAAGAGGAACTCGGGCCGCGGGCCGGGCAGGTCGCCCTCCCCGGTGGTGGCATCGTCCCAGTGGGTGTCGCCCACCACCATCGAGTAGCGGAGGTCCGCTCCGAGCCGGGTGTGGACGGCATGGGTCACGTCCTTGCGGCCGGCCACGTCGATGTAGCACGAGGGGGATCCGGCCAGGCCGTCGATGTCGTCATAGGAGAGGACGGTGTCGTAGCAGCCCAGCGACCGGACGAAGTCCAGGTTGCCCGGCGAAGTCAGCCCCACGACGTCGACCCCCTCCCGCTCGGCCAGAAGGAAAGCGGCGCCGATGGCCGTCTTCGACGATGCGCTCGAGAGCACGGCGGTGCGCGAGTCGAACAGGTCGTGGTCGCCGAGGAAGTCGTCGACCACGAACGAGGTCACGAACAGGGGCCACAGCAGCATGTGCTGGTCCTCGCGCTCGGGGCGGTAGACCCGGTCGGCCGTGGTCACCGAGTAGCGGCTGTAGACGGAGGGCACCGCCTCGCGGTGGGGTGCCAGGTCGGAGAAGCCGCGGTCGTCGATGCGGCCGGGCGCCACCACGAGCTCGTCGGCCAGGGGAAAGTATCCGTAGACACGGGTGCCCTCGGCCACGCCGCCGACGGTCGACTCGACGATGTCCCCGAAGCCCCACACCGGCACCCGTCCCCACTGCACGCCATCTTCCTCAGGACCCGGGAAGCACTCCCAGTACCGCATGAGGTCGCCGTAGACGGCATAGGTGATGTTGTTGGCCGACAGCCCGAAGGCGTCGACGTGGATCCGCGCCTCGCCGGGCCCGAGGGCCGCCGGCGGGTGGGCGACCGCCCTGACGTGGTGGAGATCGGACCGGTCGACTTCGAGGTGCATCTGTGCTCGCTTCCTTCGCCCGGTCGACCCGGGTCCGGCACCCGGTGGGTGGAGCCCGACAGGACCTGAACGGGGATCGGGACGGCCACCCCGATCCGGGTTCGGCGCCGGCGTACCCGGGCCGGGTATCAGGCCGTCAGGGTAACAGTTGACAGTAATTGTGACAAGTGTTTACATGATCGGGGACCTGGACGTCGGGTCGCCGGGAGGGAGCCACCGTGGCCAAGGCGGCGGAGTCGGTTGTGCAGGGTACGGACGGGATCCCGGGCGGCCTGTTGCTCGACTCGCTACGGCGCCGGATGCACGCCCTCTTCTCGCTGTACTACGACGCGGTGGCGACCATGGACGTCGACCAGGTCAACCACTTCGAACGGGCCGGCGTGCTGCCGATCGCCTTCAGCCTGTTCCACATCGTGAACATGATCGACGCCTCATTCCTGCTGATGACCGGCACCCCCCCGATCTGGGACGATTCGTGGGAGGAGCGGGTCCATCCGGCCATCCCCGACCACGGTAAGCACCGGACCGTGGAGGAGATGGTGGACCAGCGGATCGGCGACTACGCGCAGTTCCAGGAGTACATGCGGGTCGTGTTCGACCGCGTGGAGGTCTGGCTGGCCGACCTCGACCCGTCGGAGCTCACCCGAGTGGTCATCGCCCGGCCGTTTCCCGACCAGGTCGCCAGCACCTACAGCGCCCGGGTGGCCGGCCCCGACGGCATCACCCTGCTCGACGCCACTGAATGCTGGATCTACCAGCACGGCCTGCGTCACATGGGCGAGATCGAGCTGGCCCGGGGCCTCGTGGGCCTCGGCGGCATGACGTCCTGATCCCACGGGACTGATTCCGCGCCGTCTGAGCTGGTTGACCGAGCAGCGGGCGTGTTGCGGTCTCAGGCGGTCGGGAGGCCGTCGACCAGCGAGTGTGCGAGCCGGGCGAACGCCTCGGCCAGCTCCTTCGACGATCCGGCGAAGGCGGCGGCGGCGGCATCGTCGGCATAGCCACGGGCGACCTGCACCGAGTCGGCGATGGCACCGGATCCGGTCACGATCGACCGGGCCTTGTCCTGTTCTGGCAGGCCGAGCGGTTGGCCGAGCAGGTCGCGCAGCTCCGGCCCGTGGACCGGATCGGCCAGGGTCAGCAGCACGGGAAGGGTGTAGATCCCCTCGGCCAGATCCTGACCGCCGGGCTTGCCGAGTTCGGCCTCGGAGCCGACCACGTCCAGGATGTCGTCCCGGACCTGGAAGATCATGCCGAAGCAGCGGCCGAAGTCGGTGAAGGCGTCGACCTCGGCACCGGCTAGGCCGCCGGTCAAGGCCCCGATCCGGCACGACGTGGCCATCAACGATGCCGTCTTGCCGGCGATGGCCGTCGAGTAGTCCTGGCGGCTCCGGTCGATCCGGAAGGCAGCCCGTACTTCAGCCACCTGGCCCTGGCACAGCTCGCCGAGGGTGGCGGCCAACAGCGCGGCGATCTCGACGCCGAGTCCGGCGGCGATCTCGGCCGACCGGGCCAGGAGGAAGTCGCCGGCCACGATGGCCACCAGATTGCCGAATCGGGAGTTGACGCTCTCGACATTCCGCCGCACGGTGGCCTCGTCCATCACGTCGTCGTGGTAGAGCGAGGCGAGGTGGACGAGTTCGACGGCCACGGCACCGAGCAGGTCCTCCTGGGTGGCATCGCCGCGGCCTGAGGTGGCCGTCGCCAGCGCCAGGACGGGTCGAAGCCGCTTCCCCCCCGCCGACAGGAGGTGGGTCGTGACCTCGTCGAGGAAGGCGTCGCCGGTGACGACGGACTCCACGAGCAGGGGCTCGAGACGGGCCAGCTGAACTTCGAGTGCGGGGAGTCCCAGGAGGTCGACGACGTTCACTGGCTACAGACGATAGAGCAGACTGCCGATGACCGGTACATGGCCAGTGCGATCGGGGGCTGCGGGTGCGGGTCACACCGGCTCCTGTAGACTTGGGTTTCAGTTACTGACCGCGGATGGAGGCGGTGGAGTGTTCGAACGATTTACAGACCGAGCTCGACGAGTCCTGGTGTTGGCACAGGAGGAGGCGCGGCTGCTCAACCACAGTTTCATCGGCACCGAGCACATCCTCCTGGGCCTGATCCACGAGGGTGAGGGGGTCGCGGCCAAGGCACTGGAGTCCTTGGGCGTCTCCCTGGAGGCCGTGCGCGAGAAGGTGGAGGAGACCATCGGTCTCGCGGGAACCGCTCCGACGGGCTCCCCGCCGTTCACCCCCCGGGCCAAGAAGGTCCTGGAGCTGTCGTTGCGCGAGGCGCTGCAGCTGGGCCACAGCTACATCGGCACGGAGCACATGCTGCTCGGCCTCGTGCGCGAGGGTGAGGGCGTCGCCGCCCAGGTCCTCCAGAGCCTGGGGGCCGATCTTCCCCGGGTGCGCCAGCAGGTCATCCAGCTGCTCTCCGGCTACCAGGGCAAGGAGGCCGTCGGCGGTGGCCAGTCCGGCAGCCAGCAGACCGATGCTCCGACCGGGTCCGCCGTGCTCGACCAGTTCGGCCGCAATCTGACCGCGCTTGCCCGTGATCACAAGCTCGACCCGGTCATCGGCCGCGAGAAGGAGATCGAGCGGGTNNGGCAAGACCGCCATCGTCGAGGGCCTCGCCCAGCGCATCGTGGCCGACGACGTCCCCGAGACGCTGACCGGCAAGCAGTTGTACACACTCGACCTCGGAGCACTCGTCGCCGGCAGCCGGTACCGCGGTGACTTCGAGGAGCGCCTGAAGAAGGTCCTGAAGGAGATCCGCACCCGCGGCGACATCGTGCTCTTCATCGACGAGCTCCACACCCTGGTGGGTGCGGGAGCGGCCGAGGGTGCCATCGACGCCGCCTCGATCCTCAAGCCCATGCTGGCTCGGGGCGAGCTGCAGACCATCGGTGCCACCACGATCGACGAGTACCGCAAGCACCTGGAGAAGGACGCCGCCCTCGAGCGGCGGTTCCAGCCCATCAAGGTGGAGCAGCCGAACGTGGCCTTGACCATCGAGATCCTGAAGGGCCTCCGCGACCGCTACGAGTCGCACCATGCGGTGACGATCACCGACCAGGCCCTGGTGGCCGCGGCGAACCTGGCCGACCGCTACCTGGCCGACCGCTACCTCCCGGACAAGGCCATCGACCTCATCGACGAGGCCGGCAGCCGGCTGCGCATCCGTCGGATGACCACCCCGCCGGCCTACAAGAAGTTGGAGGAGGAGATCACCCGCCTCCGGGCCGACAAGGAGGCCGCCATCGAGAAGCAGGCCTTCGACCAGGCCAAGAAACTGGCGGAGCAGGAGAAGGACCGGCTGGACGCCAAAGAGGCCATGGAGGCTGAGTGGCGCGCCGATGGCGTCGACTTGTTCGACGTCGTCGACGAGGAGGTCATCGCCGAGGTGCTGGCCAACTGGACCGGTATCCCGGTGTACCGCCTCACCGAGGAGGAGACGGCCAAGCTGCTGCGCATGGAGGACGAGCTCCACAAGCGGGTGATCGGCCAGGAGCCGGCCATCGCCGCGCTGGCCCGTTCGATCCGCCGCACGCGTGCCGGCCTCAAGGACCCCAAGCGCCCGAGCGGCTCGTTCATCTTCCTCGGCCCGACCGGCGTGGGGAAGACCGAGCTGGCCAAGACACTCGCCGAATTCCTGTTCGACGACGAGGACGCCCTGATCCAGCTCGACATGTCCGAGTACATGGAGAAGCACACGGTGAGCCGTCTCGTCGGCTCGCCCCCCGGGTACGTCGGGTACGAGGAGGGCGGTCAGCTGACCGAGGCCGTGCGGCGCAAGCCGTTTTCTGTGGTCCTCTTCGACGAAGTCGAGAAGGCCCACGCCGACGTGTTCAACACGCTGCTCCAGATCCTGGAGGACGGTCGCCTGACCGACGCCCAGGGCCGGTCGGTCGACTTCAAGAACACCGTCCTCATCATGACGTCCAACCTGGGCACGGCTGACCTCCGCAAGTCGTCGGTGGGCTTCGCCCAGTCGTCGGGTGCCGTCACCTACGAGCGGATGAAGGCCAAGGTTCACGAGGCGCTGAAGGCCCACTTCCGTCCCGAATTCCTCAACCGGATCGACGAGGTCGTGGTCTTCCACGAACTGTCCAAGGCGGAGGTCATCGAGATCGTCGACCTGATGATCCAGCGGGTTTCCAACCAGCTCGAGCTCCAGGGTCTGAGCCTGGCCCTCACCCCTGAGGCCAAGACACTGCTGGCCGACAAGGGCTACGACCCGCAGTTGGGCGCCCGCCCGCTCCGCCGGGCCATCCAACAGATGATCGAGGACCCGCTCTCCGAGCGGATCTTGTGGAAGGAATTCCGGGTCGGTCAGACGATCCTCGTCGATGTCGAGACGATCACTCCCGAGATGGCCGAGGCCTTCGACGTGAAGGGCGCCCCGCCCCTGGTGGCGGGCGAGCAGCAGCTCTCCTTCACGGCTATCGAGGGCGTCGAACCCCCGCCGATGGAGCTGGCCGGAGCCGACTCGTCGGCCGACTGACGCCACGAACGGGCCTAGGGGTTCGGAGCACGAAGGAGCGCCCAGAGGCCCCACCTCACCGGTGGGGCCTCGGCGCGTGACGCCTCCTGGCCGCGCTCCGGCCGGTGATTGGGACCTTCGGCTCTGTCCCGGGAGGGGCGACCCGGGTTCTACTAAAGCGGTGGGGATTCCTCCCCCCGGAGCGGGTCCTTCGGCCCGCAACGGGGGGGACCCTCCGCCCGAGCGGACCGGGCCCCTACGGTCCGACCCGGGCCCGTGCGCCCCCCTTCCGTCCCCCGGAGGGCAGGGCGCGCCCTGAGTGCCATCCCCCGCCATCGGAGGTCGCACCGGATGGCACACCCCTTCCCTACCATCAGGGAATGGCAAAGACGGCCAAGCGCCACCGCTGCATCGACTGCGGTTCGACGACAGCCCGGTGGGCCGGACGGTGCCCCACCTGCGGTGAGTGGAACACCCTGGTCGAAGAGGCGGCCCTCGGACCGCTGGTGCGGGCCGTGGACGAGCTGGATCTGTCGGGCATGCCCGTCCCGCTGTCGTCGGTGGACGTGTCGGAGGCCGCCGCCGTCCCGACCGGGGTCGAGGAGTTCGACCGGGTGCTGTCAGGAGGGCTCGTTCCCGGCTCGGTCACCCTCCTGGGTGGCGAGCCCGGCATCGGGAAGTCGACGCTCCTCCTCCAGGTACTGGCCGCCCGTGCCGCGTCGGGGCACCGGGTCCTGCTGGTGTCCGCGGAGGAGTCGGCCCACCAGGTCCGGCTCCGGGCCGAGCGGCTCGGCCCGGTCCCGCCCGGCCTGTTGATCCTGTCCGCCACCGACGTCGGCCAGGTGATCGCCGCGGTGGTCGAGTGCCAGCCCGAACTCCTCGTCATCGACTCCATCCAGGCCGTGGCCCTCGGGCCGGCGACCCCGGGCGAGCGACGGGCCACGGGGGTGCCCGGCTCCATCGGCCAGGTGCGGGAGTGTGCCGACCAGCTGGTCGGCCTAGCCAAGGCCCGCCAGGTCGCCACCGTCCTGGTGGGCCATGTCACCAAGGACGGATCACTCGCCGGGCCCCGGGCACTCGAGCACATGGTCGACACCGTGCTCAGCTTCGAAGGGGACCGGCACCACGCGCTGCGGCTGCTGCTGGCCGTCAAGCACCGCTTCGGGCCGACCGGCGAGCTCGGCCTGTTCGAGATGGGCGACCAGGGGCTCAACCGGGTGGACGATCCGGGGCGGCTCCTCCTCGGGGACCGGTTGACCGGGGTACCGGGTGGGGTCGTGCTTCCGACGCTTCAGGGGCGCCGGACCCTGATGGTCGAGCTCCAGGCCCTGGTGGCCCCCATGGGCCAGGCCCAGCCCAAGCGCTCGGTGGTCGGGCTCGACAGCGGCCGCCTGGTGATGACCCTGGCCGTGCTGGCCCGCCACGCCGGACTCCCCATGCACGCCGTCGACGTCTTCACCTCGGTGGCGGGGGGCATCCGGGTCACCGAGCCGGCGGCCGACCTGGCCGTGGCCCTCGCCGTGGCCTCCGCGTCCACCGGGGTGGCCCTGCCGGCCGATCTGGCCGCGGTGGGCGAAGTCGGCCTGGCCGGCGAGGTCCGCCAGGTGACCAACCTGCCCCGGCGCCTCGAGGAGGCGGCCCGTCTGGGGTTCACCCGGGTGGTCGTACCGGCGTCGGCGCCCGGCGGACCGGCCGGCGTGGAGCTGATCCGGGCGGACACCGTGGCCGATGCCGTGGGTCGGTTCGGCTGCCTCGACGCACCCGGACGGTGACCCGCAACCCCAGGTGTGCCCGGACGGTGACGGGTACGATTCCGGGGTGACCACCCGCCAGAGCGCCGCCATGAGCGAGGCCCTGGCGATGGTGGCCCCCGGGCAGCCCCTGCGTGACGGCCTGGACCGGATCCTGCGGGCCAAGCGGGGCGGATTGGTGGTGGTCGGCGACGGCCCCGACGTGCTCTCCATCTGCTCGGGCGGGTTCCTGCTCGACTCGGAGTTCAGCCCCCAGCGTCTCTCGGAGCTGGCCAAGATGGACGGCGCCATCATCGTCGCCGCCAACGCGTCGCGGATCGCAAGGGCCAACGTCCATCTGATGCCCGACGCCACGATCCCCACCACCGAGACGGGCACCCGCCACCGCACGGCCGAGCGGGTGGCCCGCTCCATCGACGTCCCGGTCCTGTCGGTGTCGGCCGCCATGTCCGTGATCGCCGTCTACCGCCACGACCTCAAGCACACCGTCCAGCCCACCGGGTGGCTCCACGACCGGACCGACCAGGCGCTGGCCACCATGCAGCGCTTCCGGAGCCGGTTCGACGTGGCGCTCGGCAACCTGTCCATCCTCGAGGTGGAGGACACGGTGTCGGTGGGCGACGTCGTGCACGTGATCCAGGCCGCCGAGATGGTCCTGCGCATCGGCGAGGAGGTCGACGGCTACCTCGTCGAGCTGGGCGAGGACGGACGACTGGTCGGCCTGCAGTCGGCCGAGCTGGTCGACGGCGTGGCCCGAGCCCTGGACCTGGTGATCCGTGACTACTGCGTGATGACCGCCGACGAGACCGCCGACCGCCTGGCCTTCGAGGAGTGGGTCGTCGAGCAGTTGGCCAATCTGTCGTCCGACGAGCTGCGGAACCCCCTCCGGGTGGCGTCCATCCTGCGGTTGCCCGGCCCGTCCCACGATGCCGAGTCCGGGATCGAGCCCCGCGGCTACCGGCTGCTCCACCACCTGCCGCGCCTGTCCGAGACCATCATCGAGCGGATCGTGGACCGGTTCGTCGACCTCCAGCACATCATGCGGGCGTCGCTGTCCGAGCTGGAGCAGGTGGAGGGGGTCGGGCAGAGCCGGGCCACGTCGGTCAAGGAGGGCCTGGCCCGCCTGGCCGAGGCCAGCATCTTCGAGCGCTACCAGTAGGGGTCGCGGCCGCATTCGGGCGGGCGGGGGATCCCCGCCGGGCCTGGTAGAATGGCGTGCTTTCCCCACGCAGACCGGATGTCGCCCACCCGCCCCGGTTCCGCTCCGCAACGCCAGGAGGAACGGTGTTCGACATCGGTGACAAGGTCGTCTACCCGCACCACGGCGCGGCAGTAGTCGAACGACGCGAGACCAAAGAGGCCTTCGGCAAGAAGCAGGAGTACCTCGTGCTCCGGCTCGCCTACGGCGACCTCACGCTCATGGTGCCGGCCGACAACACGGATGGTGTCGGCCTGCGCGAGGTGATCAACGACGAGGAGGTCGAGGAGGTCTTCGCCGTGCTCCGCAAGAAGGAGGCGCGGATGCCGACCAACTGGTCCCGTCGGTACAAGAACCACTCGGAGAAGCTCCGCTCCGGCGACATCTACCAGGTGGCCGAAGTGGTCCGGAACCTCTCGATCCGCGACAAGGACAAGGGCCTGTCCGCCGGCGAGAAGCGCATGCTGAGCCGGGCCCGCCAGATCCTGGTGTCCGAGCTGACCTTCGCCCTCGGGGTCGACGAGGAGACCGCCGAGGTCCGCCTCAACGAGGCGCTGCCCTGAGCCGAACGGGGCCCGTCTGGGCCATCGTGGTGGCCGCCGGCTCGGGCCGACGGTTCGGCGGACGCAAGCAGTTCCTCCCCCTGGCCGGGATACCGGTCGCCGCCTGGTCGGTGCGCGCCGCCCGCTCGGTGGCCGACGGCGTCGTCCTGGTGGTGCCGGAATGCGGTCCGGACGACGATGTCGGGTCGCTGCCTGTGGCCGGGGCCACCGGTGCCGACGCCCTCGGCGCCACCTGCGTGGTGACCGGAGGGACCACCCGGGCCGACTCGGTGCGGGCGGGACTGGCCGAGGTGCCAGCCGAGGCCGAGGTCATCGTCGTGCACGACGCGGCCCGTCCTCTGGCCGGACCCGACCTGTTCGCCGCCGTCGTCACCGCCGTCCGCAGGGACGGTGTGGACGGGGCGATCCCGGTGGTCCCGGTGACCGACACGCTGAAGCGGGTCGAGGACGGACGGGTGGCGGCCACCGTCGACCGGGACGGCCTCTGGGCCGTGCAGACACCCCAGGCATTCGCCGCTGCAGCCCTGCGGGCCGCGCACACAGCCGGCGGCGATGCCACCGACGACGCCGCGCTGCTCGAGGCGGCCGGCCTGGCGGTGGCCACCGTAGCGGGCGATCCGCGGAATCTGAAGCTGACCCGACCTGAGGACCTGGCCCTCGCCGAGGCGCTGCTCGCCGGTGTGGGCACATGAGCGGACAGCCCCGCCTGCGGGTGGGCCAGGGCATCGACGTCCACGCCTTCAGCGAGGACCCGGCACGCCGGTTGGTACTGGGAGGGGTCGACCTGTCGGGCCAGGGCGTCCCCGGCCTCGACGGGCACAGCGACGCCGACGCCGTCGCCCACGCCATCGCCGATGCGGTGCTCGGCGCCGCCGGCCTCGGCGATCTGGGGACGCACCTGCCCGACACCGACCCAGCGCTGCGCGACGCCGACTCACTCGACCTCCTGGGCCGGGTCGTGGCCCTCGCCGCCGACGTCGGCTGGGTACCGGTCAACGCTGACTGCACGGTGGTGGCCGAACAGCCGAAGCTGGCGCCGCACGTCGGCCGGATGGCCGAACTGCTGTCCGGGGTGCTCGGCGCGCCGGTGAACGTGAAGGCCACCCGGGCCGAGGGACTGGGTGCCCTCGGGCGGGCCGAAGGGATCGCCTGCACGGCCGTCGTTCTGCTGGCCGCTGCCGACTCGACGACGGAGGGCGCGCCCACTGGGGACGGGGAGTCCCCGTGAGCCCGGCACCTGCGGGAGGGGGACGGGGGAAGCGGTCGCGGGCACCGGCGCCCAAGGGCGGAGCCCGGGGCGCCCCCACGGCCAAGGGCCGTGAGGCCAAGGCGGCCTGGATGAAGGCGAAGGATGCCTCGGGCGGACGCGGGGCACGCGTTGCTGCCTCGACACGGGGCTCGGCCGGTGCCCACAAGGGTGCCGGGCGGTCACCGGTCAACGACCGCGGTCGGGGTCCCGGGGGAAAGGCGGACGGCCCCGTCCGGCGCGGCCCGAAGACGGTGGGCCTCGGCGGTGACCAGGTCGAAGGCCGACAGGCCGTCCGCGAGCTCCTGAGCGCCGGCCGCCGGCCGGTCACCACCTTGTTGGTGGCCGAGGGGATGGACGCCGCCGACATCCTCGACGACATCGAGGCCCTGGCCACCCGACGCCGGGTCAAGGTGGAGTACGTCTCCCGCAAGCGGCTCGACGCCGCCGCCCGTACCGACGGTTCCCAGGGTGTCGTAGCCCTGGCCAGGCCGATCCCGGACACCCCGCTCGAAGACCTGTGCCAACCCACCAAGCGCGGTCGCCTGCCGTTCCTCTTGGTACTCGACGGGATCACCGACCCGCGCAACCTCGGGGCGGTCCTGCGCAGCGCCGAGTGCGCCGGGGTGACCGGCATCGTCCTGCCCCGTCACCGGTCGGCGCACCTGTCACCGACGGTGGCCAAGGTGGCGGCGGGGGCCATCGAATACCTGCCCATGGCCCTGGTGGCCGGGGTGCCCACCGCGCTCCAGCAGCTGGCCACCCTGGGCCTGGTGACGGTGGGCCTGGTGGGCGAAGCCCCGGCGTCGCTCTACGACCTGCCCCTCGGCGACCAGCCGGTGGCGCTGGTCCTGGGCTCGGAGGGCTCGGGCCTGGCTGCGCTGACCCGCCGGCGGTGCGACGAGCTGGCCGCCATCCCCCAGCACGGGACGCTGTCGTCGCTCAACGTGGCGACGGCCGGCGCCATCGCCTGCTTCGACGTGTCCCGGCAACGGTCGGCCGCCGGCAACTGATCTCCGGCTCTGCGGAGATGGTTGGGGTCCGATCCCCGGTGGGACGGAGGCGGCCGACAGGCATAGGAGCGCGTCACGGATCAGGCCCGGCCACCGTACGCTGTGGCGATGGAACGCGCCGTGCCCAGGGAGGACCGACCATGAGCGGATGCGGGGCTGCCGACGCCCGCAAACTGGACCAGTGTGAGTGCGACCTGCCACCGGGCCACTCGCCGCCGCACCGGTGCGAGGACTGCGGGCGGACCTGGCACGAGCCGAAGACCCGGGCCGAGCTCGAACTGGAGCTGCGCGACTGACGGGCAGGGCCCCATCAGCCGAACCGCTCCCGAATGGGCGCTCAGGGGCGACGGGCCATGGTGAGCACGAACTCGTCATCGTCGGCCACCCACGAGGCGTCGACCACCAGCCCGCAGGCCTCGAGTTCGTCCCCCAACGCGTCGAGCGAGAACTTGGTGCTGATCTCGGTGAGCATCTCCTCGCCGGCCCCGAACCCGACATCCAGGCCCAGGTCGGCCACGTGGACGGTGCAGGTGTCGAGCGACCGGAGCCACATCTCGATGCGGTGGTCACGCTCGTTCCACCGGGCCACGTGGGCGAAGCGAGCGGGCACGAAGTCGGCCCCGAGCTCGCGGTTGAGGACGTGGAGCACGTTGCGGTTGAACTCGGCGGTGACCCCGGCCGCGTCGTCGTAGGCGGCGACGAGGCGTCCCCGGTCCTTGACCACGTCGGTGCCCAGCAGGAAGCGGTCGCCGGGGCACATGACCTCGACCAGTCCCGAGAGGAAGGCGGCCCGCTGGGCGGGGTCGAAGTTGCCGATGGTCCCGCCCAGGAAGGCGAACAGCCGGCGTCCGGGCGCGTCCAGTCGGTCGAGGTGGTGGTGGAAGTCGCCGACGACGGCACGGACGCTCAGGCCGGGGTAGGACTCCGACAACGACGTGGCGGCCTCCCAGAGCGTGGTGTCGCTGACGTCGAGGGGCACATAGGCGTGCAGGCACCCGTTGTCCCGCATGGCGTCGAGCAGGACCCGCGACTTGTCGCAGGTGCCGGCACCCAGCTCGACGAGCACGTCGGCACCGGCCGCCCGCACCATGTCCCCGGCGTGGGCCTCCAGGATCGACCGCTCGGCGCGGGTGGGGTAGTACTCGGGCAGTCGGGTGATCTGGTCGAACAGGCGGCTGCCCCGGTCGTCGTAGAAGTAGACGGGGGGGAGCTGCTTGGGCGTCGCCGTCAGGCCGGCGCGGACGTCCGCCTCCATGGCGGCCCGCAGGTCGCCCGAGGTGAGGTGCACGTCGATGGTGGGGGGGATCAGGGTGTCCATGGGCTCCGGTGTGGTCGGGGGACGTCGGGGTGGCGGGGAAGAGTCCCCCGTTCCGTGTCAGGCGTTACGCGCCAGCCGCAGTCCGCTGAAGGCCCAGCGGGCCGATGGGGGGAAGAAGTTCCGGTAGGTGGGACGGACATGGTCGACCGGCGTGACGCATGAACCGCCGCGCAGCACGTACTGGTTGACCATGAATTTGCCGTTGTACTCGCCGACAGCGCCGGGCTCCGGTGCGAACCCCGGGTAGGGGCAGTAGGCCGAGGAGGTCCACTGCCAGACGTCGCCGAGCGGCGACGACGCCCCGCCCGTGACGGGGGACGGGTGGAGGACCAGGGTGTCGAGGAGGTGTCCGGCGGGAGCGTGGTCGGCCCGGCGGGCGCTGACCACCTCCCACTCGGCCTCGGTCGGCAGGCGGCAGCCGGCCCAGCGGGCGTAGGCGTCGGCCTCGTAGTAGCTCACGTGGCAGACCGGACGGGTGGGGTCGACCGGTACGTCGCCGGCCAGGGTGAACTCCCGCCAGCCGTCGTCGTGCCGGGCCCAGTACAGAGGTGCCTCCCAGCCCTCGGACTGCACGGTGGCCCAACCGTCGGACAGCCACAGCTCGGGGCACCGGTAGCCGCCGTCCTCGATGAACTCCAGCCACTCGCCGCTGGTGACGGTGCGGTCGGCGAGGGCGAAGGGCTCGACGTGCACCGGGTGGCGGGGGAACTCGTTGTCGAACCCGAACCCGTCGCCGCCGTGGCCGATCTCGACGGTCCCGCCGGGGTGGGAGGTCCAGGTGGCCGGCGCGCACGTGCCCGGCCCCGGGAGCGTCAGCGGCAGGTAGGCGGGCAGCAGCGGGTTCCGCGACAGGACGTGCTTGATATCCATCAGCAACAGCTCCTGGTGCTGATGCTCGTGCTGGATGCCCAACTCGACCAGGAAGGCGGCTCCGGGGTCGAGCCCTTCGGCCAGGAGCGTCCCCATCCAGGTGTCGACGTGGCGCCGGTAGTTGCCCACCTCGATGATCCCGGGTCGGGACAGGAGCCCCCGGTCCTGGCGCGGGTACCGGTCGCCGACACCGACGTAGTACGAGTTGAAGAGGAAGCCGAACTCGGGGTGGAAGGCCTCGTAGCCGTCGAGCGAGGGGAGGAGGAGGAACGTCTCGAAGAACCACGAGGTGTGGGCCCGGTGCCACTTGGTGGGACTCACGTCGGGCATCGACTGCACGGTCTGGTCCTCGGCGGAGAGCGGGAACGCCAGCCGTTCGGTGAGGTGACGGGTCGTACCGAACCGGCCGACCAGCTCCTGGTCGTCCACCGTCGTCAGGAGGTCGGCCATCCCCGCTCCTTCCGGACCGACAGGAGATCGTCGGGGACCACACGGGCACACCGTCGCAGAACCACGCCCAGAACTTACCCGGAACCGCTCCGCCGTACGCCGGCCGGGTCCCCGCCCCCGTCGACCGGGGGCCTCCCTCCTGGGAGCCGGCGGTGGGAATTGAACCCACGACCTGACGATTACAAATCGTCTGCTCTGCCAACTGAGCTACACCGGCGCTGCCCCCGACCTGCGGGAGCCCGCCCCAGTGTACGGTCCGCCGTACCCCCGGAAGGAGTGCTTGCTTCTGCACCCGGCGGTTGGCAGGCTGACGGGAGTGGACGATCCCTCGGCGCCCGACCCACATCCCCCGGAGCGTTCGGGACCCAGAGTCCCTGTCGACCGGGCGGTCATCCTCCTGGGGTTGTTCGTCCTGGCCGCGGTCCTGCTCCTCGGGCAGCTCAAGACGCCCACCCCGGCCGCCTCGGGTTCGGCCGCCGCCGAGACCACCACCACCGTTGCGGGTACGCCGACCACGACGCATCCGGGCCATGCGACCACCACCACGACCACCACCACCTCGCCGGTGGCCAAGGCCAAGAGCAACGTCCCGGTCCTCGTGGCCAACGCCTCGGGCAAGACCGGCGCCGCCGCCGCCATCACCAATGAGCTCCAGCTGGCGGGCTGGAACGTGCAGGCCCCGATCAACGCCACCGCCCATGTGGCCACCTCGAGCGTCTACTACGTGAGCGGCCAGAAGGTGGCGGCCACCGGGGTGGCGGCCACCCTCCATCTCCCGTCCTCCGCCGTGCTGCCGTACACCACCGCCGCGCCGGTCACCACCATGGGCACCGCCGAGGTCCTGGTGGTGGTGGCGCCGGACCTGGCCGGAGCCGGGACCACGACCACCGTCGCCCCGGGCACCTGAGCGACCTGGACGTCACCGGCGGGTCGGGACCTGACCCGCTGCCCCCCGGAGCCGAGGCCCTGCTGGCCCCGCTGCTGGTCGATCCGTCCGCCACCGCGCTGATCACCGACTTCGACGGCACGCTGTCCCCCATCGTGGAGGATCCGGCGGCGGCCCGGGCCCTCGACGGCGTGCCCGACCTCCTGGACCGCCTGTCGCAACGCTTCGCCACGGTGGCGGTCGTCTCCGGCCGGCCGGCGGCCTTCCTGGTCGAGCGCCTCGGCCACCGGGCCCTGCCGGGCCCGTCCCGCGTCCACCTGGTCGGTCTCTACGGGATGGAGAAGGCGGCCCCCGACGGTGCGGTCCACTTGACCGAGGCCGCCGCGCCGTGGCTCCCGGTGGTGGCCGGGGTGGCGGCCCGTCTCCAGGCCGCCGCCCCCTCCGGCGTCCTGGTCGAGTTGAAGGGCCCGGCGGTGACCGTCCACTGGCGACAGGTCCCGATGGCGGAGGATCGGGTGGTGGGCATGGTCGCCGAGGAGGCGGCCCTCAGCGGCCTCATCCCGTACCCGGGTCGTGCCTCGATCGAGCTGCGACCCCCGATCGGGGTCGACAAGGGGACGGTGGTCCGGGATCTGACCGAGGGCTGCACGGCGGCGTGCTTCCTGGGCGACGACCTCGGCGACCTGCCGGCCTTCGCCGCCCTCGACCGTCGGGCAGCGGAGGACGGTACGGCCAGGGTGGGAGTGGCGGTACGCGACGCCGAGACGGCCATCGAGGTGGTTGATGCCGCCGACCTCGAGGTGGACGGGCCCGAAGGAGCCCGGACCGTGCTCGAGTGGCTGGACCGCCGGTCGGCCTAGCGGGCGGCTGCCAACTGGTCGTCCAGCCAGTCCCTGGGCCGGCGGGCCCGGACGGCGGTCCGCAGGGCGGCGGCCCGGGCGGCCCGCTCCTCGGGGCCGGCGGCCAGGGCGTGGGCCAGCACGGCGGCCGTCCCGGTGACGTCGAAGGGGTTGACCTCGAGGGCTCCCCCGGCCAACTGGTCGAAGGCACCGGCCTCGCGGGACAGGGCCAGCACCCCGTCGCGGGTGTTGATGATGGGACCCTCTGTGGCCACCAGGTTGAGTCCGTCGCGTACCGGGTTCACCAGGAGCACGTCGTAGCGGGTGAGTGCGGCCAGCGATCGGGTGTAATCGTCCTGCACTTCCAGCACGATCGGCGTCCACCCGGGTGTGCCCCACCGCTCGTTGATGCGGGCCACGGTCGTCGCCACCTCGTCCTGGTAGGCGAGGTACTCCGCCAGCGCCTGGCGGGTCGGGTAGGCGAGGGCCACGAACACCACCCGCTCCCGGTGGGCCGGCACCTGCTCGAGCAGCTCCTCGTAGGCCCAGAACCCGCGCAGCAGGTTCTTCGACAGTTCCATGCGGTCGACCCGGACGATGACCGCCCGGTCGCTCCCGCCCACCGAATCCTCGATGCGGGCCAGGGCGGCGGCCACCCCCGGCCCGGCGGCGGAGGCCCGCAGACGGCCGGCGTCCGTCGACAAGGGGGAGACGAACGTGGCCGTGGTCGAGGCGTCGATCCCGGAGGAGGCCAGCCCGGCCCGGAAGGCGGCCGCCCAGCGCTCGGAGTGGAACCCGCACGCGCCGAAGCGGGCCATGGCGGCCATCAGCTCGTCGCCCACGGAGGTCGGCAGCATCCGCAGCACCGACGGGTCGGCGAACGGCGTGTGGGTGAAGTGCACGGTCGCCAGGTCGGGACGCAGGTCGGACAACGTGGGGGCGAGCAGGGAGAGGTGGTAGTCCTGGACCAGGACGCGCCCCCCGGGCGGGGCCACCTCGGCCACCCGCTCGGCTATCAACCTGTTGAAGGTGCGATAGGCGTCCCACGCCTCCATCCACCGCCGGTCGGTGCGCGGCCGGCGGGCCGAGTCGAACAGATGGTGGTGGCAGAACCACAAGGTGGCATTCGACACCACGTTGTAGGCCAGGTTGTAGACGTTGGCCTCCGGCTCGACCAGCTCGACCCGCAGCCCGTCGGCGGTCATCAGCCCCTGTGAGGCGGCCTTGCGGTCGGCCTCGTTCATGGTGCACGCCACCCAGGTGGCCCCGGTGCCCTCGACGAGAGGGTGGAGCGAGCCGGCCAGGCCACCCCCCGAGGGGACGGACTCGAGGCGGCCGTCCTCGACGCGGAAGGCCAGCGGCCCACGGTTCGAGACGAGGACGGTGTCGGACAGGGACCCGTCGCCGGCGGTCGTCGGGGAGTCCACCGGGGCGGGGCGGGGGTCGGGTCCCATGCCCGGACGCTACCCCGCCGACCTGTGGGATCTCGGCCATTCGGGCGGCACCGCACCCGGGTGCCCGAAGAAAGGGGTTGACAGGTAGTGAGTAAGCACTCACAATAACCGTATGATGGTTTCCAGCCGGATGACCGCCTCCGAGCGCCGCACCGCCGTCCTGGCCGCGGCGATCACCGAGTTCGCCCGTTCGGGCTACGCCGGGACGTCCACCGACGCCATCGCCACCCGCGCCGGAATCTCCCAGCCCTACCTGTTCCGCCTGTTCGGCACCAAAAAGGAACTGTTCATCGCCACGTATGGGCTCGTCTCCGACCGGATCATCGCCGCCATGACCCGGGCCACCACCGGCTTGCACGGTGAAGATGCCCTGGAAGCCATGGGTGTCGCCTACTCCGAACTGCTCCAGGACCCCGAGCTGCTGCAAGTGCAGCTGCACGGGTTCGCCGCCGCCCCGGGCGACGCCGACGTCGCCGCCACGTGCCGGCGCACCTTCGAGGTGCTGTGGCAGCTGGTCGACGAGCGGACCGGCATCTCCGACGAGGAGATCCGCCAGTTCTTCGCCATGGGGATGATGATGAACGTCATGTCCGCCATCGACCTCCTGTCGGTGCCCGAGCGCTGGGCCCAGAGCTTCTGTCCCCACCCCGAGAAGATCACCGCCATCATGGCGGCCAGTAGAGCCATCAAGGACCAGCGCATCGCCGAACTGGTCCTTGCCGAGGAGGTCCCCGCATGAACCAGCCCGCCGTTCCCCTTTTTTTGACCCGCAGAGTTAGTGACCACTCACAACTGAGGGAGTGGCCGTCAGTCCCGTTCAGGCGGAGTACCTGGACCACGGTGCAGCGTCCCACCCGGGCCGGCGGATCCGGTCCCGGCCGTCCCGATGTGGCCCCGCCGGCCCCCGACGACAGCGGGTCGTCGGGGTCTCGGGCCGTGTGGGCGGTCGTGATCACCGGGTTGGCGCTGTTCATGGCGTCCCTCGACAACCTGGTGGTGTCGACCGCCCTCCCGGTCATCCGGGTCCACCTCCACGCCGGGCTGTCCGGTCTGGAGTGGACGGTCAACGCCTACACCCTGACCTTCGCCGTCCTGTTGCTCACGGCTGCCACCCTCGGCGAGCGCTTCGGGCGCCGGCGGATCTTCGTCACCGGGATCGCCCTGTTCACCGCGGCGTCGGCGGTGGCCGCCATGGCCCCGAGCATCACCGTGCTGATCGCCGCCCGGGCCGTGCAGGGAGCGGGCGGGGCCATGATCATGCCGTTGTCGCTGACCCTGTTGAGCGCGTCGGTCCGACCGGAACGGCGCAACGCCGCCCTCGGCATGTGGGGCGCCATCGGCGGGGTGGCCATCGCCATCGGCCCGCTGGTCGGAGGTGCGGTGACCAGTGGCTGGGCCTGGCAGTACATCTTCTGGCTGAACGTGCCCGTCGGCCTCGTCCTGGTGCCGCTGGCCCGCTGGCGCCTGGCCGAGTCCCGTGGGTCGTCCGCCCCCCTCGACCTGGCCGGCGTCGGGCTGGTCAGCGTCGGGCTGTTCGGAGTGGTCTTCGGCCTCGTCCGGGGCAACGCCCACGGCTGGACGTCGACATCGGTGCTGGCCTCATTTGCCGTCGGCATCGTGGCGCTGGCCGCCTTCGTGGCCTGGGAGCTCCGGTCCGACCACCCCATGCTCGACATCCGCCTCTTCGCCCACCGGGGCTTCGCGGCCGTCAACGTGACGGCCATGCTGTTCAGCTTCGGGATGTTCGGGGCCATCTTCTTCCTGTCCCAGTTCCTCCAGACCGTCCAGGGCTACTCGCCGCTGCAGGCCGGTATCCGGGTCCTGCCGTGGACAGCCATGATCATGGTCCTGGCTCCGTTCGTGGGCCTACTGGCCGAGCGGTGGGGCGGCAGGCCCCTGGTCATCACCGGGCTCGCCCTCCAGGCCACCGGCCTGGCCTGGCTGGCCTCCATCCTGACGCCCACCACTCCTTACAGCGACATGATCGCCCCCTTCGTGTTGTGCGGCGTGGGGATGACCCTCTTCTTCGTACCCCTGGCCTCGGTGGTGCTGGGCACCCTCCCGAAGGCATTGGAAGGTGTGGCCTCAGGGGCCAACGCCGCCTTCCGGGAGTTGGGCGGGGTCCTCGGGATCGCCGTGCTGGGTGCGGTGTTCAGCTCGAGCGGCGGCTACGCATCGGCCCAGGACTACGTGTCGGGCCTGGTCCCGGCGGTGGCCGTCGGTGCCGCCGTGGTGGCCGTCGGTGGGCTCTGCGCCCTCGCTCTGCCCCGCCGGCGGAAGCTGCGGACGGGGATCGACGCCTCCGACGTCCCGGTCCTGGTCGACTCGCCCCCCGAGCCCGCGTTCCGCTAGGCCGCCCGGTCGCGACGCGCGTGTCGCCCGGACGTGCCCGGCGCCCGGTTCCCTCAGGCGTCGGGCAGGAGCGGCGAGCGGGCCAGGGCGGCGGCCAGAATGTCGGTGGCCTGGATCCGGAGCTCGGACAGCGGCCGGTTCCGGTGGGCCCGGACCCCGAGGTCGACCTGGGCGATCGTCTCGACGCCGAAGTGCGACACCACGTCGATGAGCAGAGCCAGCTCCACCGCGTAGCCGTCGGCCAGGGTGCACTTCTCGAACACCCACCTCGGTCCGGCGGTCTCGCCGGCCAGGGGCTGGCGGATGCCGGCCAGGGCGGGGAACAGCAGGTCGATGACAGGGCGGGCCATCAGCTCGGTGACCCGGCCGCCGCCGTCGGGCTCCCCGTGGAGGGGGCGCTGGTAGAAGCCTTTGACCACCGTCGTGACGTCGTCGGTGAGAAGCGGGCCGAGCAGGCCGGTCACGAAGTGGGGGCTGAAGTTGGTCACGTCCCCGTCGATGAAGGCGATCAGGTCGCCCTCGGCTTCGCGCAGGGCGACCCGCATGGCCTGGCCCTTGCCCCCGCTGGCCGACTCCCCGGTGACGACCCGGGCGCCGGCCCGGGCGGCGATGGCCCCGGTGCCGTCGGTCGAACCGTCGTCGACCACCAGCACCTCGTCGACCAGTGGGATCCCGCCGCCGGCAACGGTCAGAGCCGACACGATCGACCGGACGATGGGTCCGATGGTGGCGGCCTCGTTGCGGGCCGGAATGCAGACCGACACCACCGTGGCGGCCTTGGCCGCCACCAGCTGTGCGGGGACGACATCGGCGTGGGACGACATCGGCGCCTCGTACTCCTGCGGTGCCGGTGCGGGCATGGCCCCATCTTCCCTCACGGGACAACCGTGCGTGGCGGGCCGTTCATGCGGACGAGCGTAGGGGGAGGCACCGCCGGGGCCGACGAGGCCGACGGGGCGTGCGTTGACGGCAGCCTCCGATTCGGCAAGAATAGAGGCCATCATCCAGAGCAGCTGAGGGACCGGGCCCGATGAAGCTGCGGCAACCTGAACGCCGATGGTCACCCACGACGGGGCCGGACAGTGTGCCAGGTGCCAATGCCCGAGCGATGAGGAGACTGCTGTGGACTTCGTTTCTGGCTTGCGCTGTCGTGAATGTGGCCGTACCTATCCGGCCGAGGCGCTCCATGTGTGTGACTTCTGCTTCGGGCCGCTCGAGGTCACCTACGACTACGAGCGGGTGGCCGCCACCATCAGCCGGGAGCGGATCGCCGCGGGTCCCCGGACGATCTGGCGGTACGCCGACCTGCTCCCGGTATCGGACCCCTCGCCGGTGGACCTCGGTGCCGGGTTCACCCCGCTGGTGCGGGCCGAACGGCTGGCCGCCGAGCTCGGGCTCGGGGAGCTGTGGATCAAAGACGACACCGCCAATCCGACCGGCTCGTTCAAGGACCGGGTGGTGTCGGTCGCCCTGACCAAGGCCCGGCAGCTGGGCTTCAAGATCGCCGCCTGCGCCTCGACCGGCAACCTGGCCAACTCGGTGGCCGCCCATGCCGCCCGGGCCGGCATGGATTCGGTGGTACTCATCCCCCACGACCTCGAGCGGGCCAAGGTCACCATGACCTCGGTCTACGGCGGCCGGGTCTTCGCGGTCCGGGGCAGCTACGACGACGTCAACCGCCTGTGCGCCGAGCTGACCAGTGAGCAGCCCGAGTGGGCCTTCGTCAACGTCAACGTGCGCACCTACTACGCCGAGGGGTCGAAGACCCTGGCCTTCGAGGTGGCCGAACAGCTCGGCTGGCGGGCGCCCGACCACGTCGTCGTGCCCATCGGCTCGGGGAGCCAGCTCACCAAGGTGGCCAAGGGGTTCCACGAACTGTTCCAGGTCGGCCTCCTCGACGAGGAGCCGTCGGTCCGGGTGTCGGGCGCCCAGGCCGAAGGGTGCTCGCCGGTGGCGACCGCCTTTGCCGAGGGGACTGACGTCATCCGGCCGGTCAAGCCGGACACCATCGCCAAGTCGCTGGCCATCGGCAACCCGGCCGACGGCTGGTACGCACTGGACACCATCAGGCGGTCCGGGGGGGCCTGCGCCGCGGTGACCGACGACGAGGTGCTCGACGGGATCCGCCTACTGGCCCGCACCGAGGGGATCTTCGCCGAGACGGCCGGCGGGGTCACCATCGCCACCCTGGCCAAGCTGGCCGCTCAGGGCGTGATCCGCCCGGACGAGCGGGTGGTGGCCATGGTCACAGGGCACGGGCTGAAGACCGTCGAGGCCCTGACCGACGTGGTCGGCCCCACCGCCACCATCGCGCCCACCCTCGACTCGTTCGCCGAGGCCATGGCGGCCGACACCGCATCCATCCAGAGGAGTCCCCAGTGATCAAGGTCCGCATTCCCGCCCAGCTGCGCACATTGACGGGAGGGGCCGGTGAGGTCACCATCGACGGCTCGTCCGTAGGCGAGGTCCTGGAGGGCCTCGACGCCGCCCACCCCGGCTTCGGCGAACGCATCTTCGACGACGAGGGCGGCCTCCGCCGCTTCGTGAACGTCTTCCTCGACGAGGAGGACGTCCGGTTCCTCGACGGTCTGGCCACCCCGGTCACCTCGGGGCAGACCTTGTCGATCGTCCCGGCCGTCGCCGGGGGCTGAACGCCCGGCGACCGATCGCCCCGGCACCGGCGGCATGGCCGGTCTGCCCAGCCTGACGGCCCGTGGGGACACCCCGCCGGTAGACTGGGTGGTCCAACGGACCATTCAGGAGCGGCCATGACCCCGACGCAAGGACCCACCCCCGGCACCCCCTCGGGTTGGACGACAGGCGGCGGCACGGCCACGAAGACCCGCACGGTCGGCGCATCCTTCGGGACGGCCTCCAACTTCGACCGGATGGCCACCACCTTCCGCGGGGCGCCGCCAACGGCTCCCGCGAACTGGAAGCAGCAGCCCGACGGAAACTGGTGGCTGTGGGACGGTGCGACGTGGCACCTCCAGCCTCAGGGACCGCCCCCCGCTCCGCCGGTGGCGGGTGACGCCGCTCGATTCTCCGCCGACGGCGCGCTCAACAAGGCCGGGCTCCTGGGCCTGGTGGCCATCATCGTGGGAGCCGTCGCATACATCGCCAACGCCCCTGTCGGCCTCGCCTGGGCGGGCATGTTCGTCGCCTTGGGCGTCGGACTGTGGTGCGCCTTCTCGCCCCGCCGGGCTCCCGTGCTGGCGCCGATCTTCGCCGTGGTCGAAGGGTTCGTCCTCGGGGTCATCTCGCGCTTCTATGCCGACCAGAGCAGCCATGCGGTCACCCTGGCCATCGTCGGGACCGTGGCCGTGGTGGCCGGCGTCTGGGGCGTCTACCGCACCGGCCTGGTCCGGGTCGGGCCCCGGTTCCTGCGGACCACCCTGGTGGCCGGGCTCGGCATGATCGTCGTGATGCTGACCGCCATCCTGACCGGGTGGGGCCTCAGCGGCATCGGCGGCCTGCTGATCTTCGGGGTCCTCTACCTGATCCTGGCGGTGATGAACCTGTTCGTCGACTTCAGCTTCGTGGACCGGGCCGAGGCTGCCGGGCTCGACGCCGATGCCGAGTGGTTCTCCGCCTTCATGCTCCTGCAGTCGTCGATGATGGTCTACCTGGCCCTGCTGCGGATCTTCGGCGGTCGCAACTAGCCGCTCCAGGGCGCGCCTCGCATAACGTTCAACCGTTTGGTTGACAATCGTCCCACGTCCCGTTATCCTCAACCATATGGTTGAGGATGCGACGGTGGATGTGGCGGTGATGGATGCGGTATTCCACGCCCTGGCGAACGACACCCGGCGCACGATGCTCGAGCGACTGGCGGAACATCAGCTGACGGTCGGCGAGCTCGCCGAGCCGTTGGAGATGTCCTTGGCCGCGGCGGCCAAGCACGTGACGGTCCTGGAGCGGGCGGGCCTGATCCGCAAGTCGGCTCGGGGGCGCCAACACGTCTGCCGGCTGGATCCCGCCGCCCTCGCCTCGGCCGACGCCTGGCTGCGGTTCTACGAGCGGCACTGGAACCGACGCCTCGATGCCCTGGAGACCCTCTACCGAACCGAACCTGAATCGGCAGCGAAGGACGGATGACCCCCATGACCGAAGCCAACGCCACTGTCCGACTCGAGCGCATCATTCCTGCTCCTCCCGACCAGGTATACCGGGCCTGGCTCAAACCAGACCTGCTGTGCCGTTGGCTGGCTCCCGGCGGCCTGGAGGTGGATCGCGTCGACGTCGATGAGCGGGTAGGCGGGCACTTCCGCATCTGGCAGACGGAAGCGGGGTCGGCTGCGGGAGGATTCGACTGCGAGCTCATCGAGCTGGTCGCGGACCGGCGCCTCGTGTACCGGTGGGGCTTTGTCGGCCCCGAGAGGAGCGACGGACCCAGGTTCGACTCACTGTTGACCATCACGTTGGCCGAGGCGCCGGCGGGCGCCACGCGTCTCACTCTGTTGCACGAGCAGTTGGAACAGCTCCGGGCAGCCATGCCGCAGGTGGCCGAGCAGGTGGGTGTGGGTTGGGACCTCGCCCTGGCCAAGTTGGCCACCACGATCATGTCCGCAGGGAAGTGAGCGTCGGCGTGGGAACGGAGCCGGTTGCGGAGCCGGATGCGGCGTTGCTCGACTCGCTCGCCTGGACGTTCGATCACGCGGCGTCGATCGTGGCGGGCGTCACCGACGACCAGCTCACCGATCCGACGCCGTGTCGCGGGTGGGACGTAGCGACCCTCCTCGGTCACATGACCGGAGTGGTGGTCAACATGGGGCGCGGCGCGTCCGGCGAAGAACTACCGGCGGTTGCCTACTACCGGCTCGGTGCCGATCGTGCGCGACAGTTCCGCACGGAGGCCGACCGGACGCTTGCGGCCTGGTCGACCCCGGGGCTGCATGGATCGGTCGACGTCGGTGGGGGACCGATGCCCGTCCGGACGGCCATCGGCATCAATCTCGTCGACACGGCGACGCACTCGTGGGATCTGGCGCGCGCCACGGGCCAGGTCGAGGAGCTTCCCGAGGAGATCGCCGTGCCGATCCTCGGCATCGGCCGCGGGTTCGTGTCGGACGAACTCCGGACCGTCGTCGGGTTCGACGCCGCCGTGCCCGTCGGCGACGATGCGTCTCCCACGACGATGCTGGTGGCGTTTCTCGGTCGACAGCCGTGATCACCGCGGGCAATTCCCGCACTCCGAACACGACCCCCTACGGAGGGCACTGTCCGGCCGCGCCTACTCAGACAGCCAGGCCGTGCAGGATGAACTGGACGGTGTCGGCCGCCACATGGGATCGGGGTAGGGGGGCGGGGTCCTCGGCCCGTACGGCCATCGCCCCGTAGACCTGCTGACCCACCATGGTCGTGGCCAGGTCAGGGTCCATCGGCCGGAACTCCCCCCGCTCCACCCCTTCGACGAAGAGGTCGCGGATGAGATGGGCGATCGACAATCCGATCAGGGCCAGTTCCGTCCCCACCGCCTCTCCTCCCCGGGCCGGCGTGCCTTGGGTGACCAGCGCCAGGCGGAAGAAGGCCGGGTTGTCGTCGACTCTGGCCAGCATCTCCTCGAACAGGCGCTCGAGCCGTTGGGCCGGCGCGGCCTCCTGCTCCCAGGTGATGGCGATGCCTTCGGTCAGTTGGCTGTGCATGCGTTGGAGGCAGGCCCGCAGCAGCTCATCGCGGTTGGCGAAGTACACGTAGACGGTGGACCGGGCCACACCCGCCTCGGAGGCGATCTCATCCATGGACACATCGGTGGTGCCCCGTTCGCCGAACAGGCGTCGGGCCACGTCGATCACCTGGTCCCGGCGGAAGTCCCGGATGACCTCCTTCAGATCGTCGGAGGTCCTTCGGCCGGGCACCTAGCCCGCGTCGACGCGTGGGCCGGTGGGGAACGAGATCGGGATGTGCTTGACCCCGCTGATGAAGGCTGACTGGAGGCGCTGCACCTGGCCGGCGAGCTCCATCTCGGGCATCCGGTCGAGCAGGTGCTCGAACATCACGCGGATCTCCATCCGGGCCAGATTGGCGCCCAGACAGAAGTGGGGGCCGCCGGCGCCGAAGGCCATGTGCGGATTGGGGTTCCTGGTGATGTCGAAGGTCTGCGGATTGGTGAAGGCCTTCTCGTCCCGGTTGGCGGAGATGTGGAAGAAGACGACCTTCGAGTCGGCCTCGATCTTCTGGTCGCCGAGGACGAACTCCTGGGTGGTCTGGCGGCGGAAGTTCATCACCGGGGTGACGTACCGGAGCATCTCCTCCACCGCGCCGGGCAGGAGGGACCGGTCGTTGCGCAAGAGCTCCCACTGGTCGGGGTGATCGAAGAACGTGGCCATGGCGCCCGAGATGAGGTTCCGCGTCGTTTCGTTGCCGGCCACGGTGAGCAGCAAGAAGAACAGTTCGAGCTCGAGGGACGACAGCTGCTCGCCCTCCATCTCGACCTGGGTGAGGACGCTCATCAGGTCCTCGTGGGGGTCGATCCGCTTCTTGCCGAAGAGCTCGGAGGCATAGGCGTAGAGCTCCATGGAGGCCATCTGGGCCGCCTCGCCGGCCGACTGGTACTCGGGGTCGCTGCTACCGATCATCCGGTTGGACCAGTCGAACATACGGTGCCGGTCCTCGTTGGGCACGCCGAGGAGCTCGGCGATGACCACCAAGGGCAGCTCGGCGGCGATGTCGGTCACGAAGTCGGCGGACCCGGTCTCGATCACGGAGTCGATGATGTCGTCGGTGGTGGCGTGGATCCGCTCGTGGAGCTGATTGATCATGCGGGGCGTGAAGCCCTTGTTGACCAGCCGCCGGTAGCGGGTGTGCAGTGGCGGGTCCATGTTCAGCATGATCAGCTGCTGCTGGGCCAGTTCGTCCTCGGCCAGGTCCCAGAGGTAGGTCGCCTTGCGGGCCGACGAGAAGTGCTCGTAGTCCCGGTTGACCTGGGTGGCCTCGGCCAGGGTGGTGACCGCCCAGAACCCGGGACCGTCCTGCTCTGCTTGCCACCACACCGGCGCGTTCTGGCGCAGGTAGGCGAACCACTCGTGGGGCACCCGCTCGGCGAAGACCGTCGAGTCGAGCAGGTTGATGTCCGAGAAGTCGATCCCGCTGATGTCCAATTCCGTCTGGCTCATGTCGGACGCCCCCTCCCATCAATCGGACACTCTGTCCGATTGATGGGAGATCGTACGTCCGGCGTACCCCGGTGTCAACGCATGGCGCGGGCGGGACCCACGCGCCGGCAAGGCGCACGGTGCCCCGCGGGGTGTCCGACTACCAGTCGACCCGGCCGTCGATGATGATCCGCGGCTCCTCGGTCAGGACGACCTCGAGGCGGTCGGTGTCGAGGAATCGGGCGATGTCCTCCATCATGGCGGGAAAGTCGTCCTCGCCCATGTGGGCGTAGTACGCCTCCATGGAGTCGAACCACTGGACGGTCACCCCGTCGTAGCCCGACCGGTCGTCATCGTCCCGGTAGTCGTCGAGCGGCCGGGGGTTCTGCTCGTAGCGGAGGACGTACTTGGCCGCGCTGCTGTTGGCGATCAGCGGACCGTGGTGCTCCCGCCAGTAGGCGTGGAATTCGGCGGGGGTCAGCCCCTCCTTGCGCCGCAGCAGACAGGTCAGCTTGATCATGGTCGGAACCCTCCTCGGGCGGTGGTGCGCGTCGGCCGAGGCGGCGCGACCGCGGACCCTCGGTACAGAGGCTGCACCTCGCGGGTCCCCGCAGGCAAGCCGGGGACGGCGGTCAGCCGACCCGGGCGCAGAAGGTGTCGACGAGGTAAGGCAGGGGGATGGGCTCGTCGAGCCGCGCCGCCAGGGCGGCCACATCGGCGAGGATCGCCTGGCGCCGGTCCTCGGAAAGGATGGCGATGTAGCTCCGGGACGCGACCTGCTCGACGAATGCGTCCCGGTCCAGTTCCTGGGTGAACCGGAACTTGGTGCGGGTTACCGGGCCGAAGTACCCGCTGGCTTCGATGACCGCGGCGAAGTCCATGCCCACCGGGTAGGGCTGGTGGACGTCCCACTTGCTGACACGGGTCAGTTCGGCCACGACCGGGTCCTCCTCGTCCCGCTCGTTCCAGACCATGGCGAGACCCCCGCCGGCGCGCAGGACGCGCGCGCACTCGGCCAGGGCCACCGGTGCGTCGAACCAGTGGAAGGCCTGTGCCACGGTGACGGCGTCGAACGTCGAGTCGGCAAAGGGTAGAAGTTCGGCAGTGGCTCCTACCTGGGGCGTGCCGGGCAGGACCGAGGCGAAGACGGCCCGCATGGAGGCCGAGGGTTCGGAGGCCACCACCGACGCCCCCGTCGCCACGAGGGCGCGGGTCAGCTTGCCGGTTCCGGCGGCCATGTCCAGCACGCGCGACGACGGAGCGAGGGCGAGCGACGTCAGCAGGTGGGCCACCGCGTCGTCCGGATACCCGGGCCGCGCCCGCTCGTAGAGCTCGGAGCCCGACGCGAAGCCCGACCGCCCGAGGAGAGCCTTGTCGGCCAGGACCCGGTCCACGTCGTCCGCCTCCACGCCCGTGGCCGCCATGTCGGAAGAGTGGTGTGCCGTGTCGCCCATCGCGCCATCGTAGGGAAGGTCGGCGCCCGGATCGCCCGGCGCGGAGTCAGTCAGATACGGTCGCAGGGTGAGCGCAGCAGAACAAGAGCCCGGCCACGGGGCGGACGCCCCCGAGACCGGCGGGAACGGGCGGGCGACGGCCGGACTGCTGCCCCACCCGGCCGTCACGTCCGGACGCGACCTCCGCAGGCTGGGCCACCGCTGGCTCCACTTGCTCATCCACACGGGGTGGGACTGGATGACCCGTCACGGTGCCACCGGCCCCGGCGATCGGTTGGCCGACCGGTTCGGCGCCTTCGGGAAGGGGAGCTGCCTCGCCTTCCCGACCGGGGCCGTCTTCGGCGAGCAGTGGATCAGCATCGGAGAGGACACCCTGGTCGGCCCCTACGTGAGCCTGTCGGCCGGCATGGTGCCCGGACAGGAGATGGTCACCTACCCGGTGGTCCGGATCGGTGACCGGACCATGATCGGCCGGGGCAGCCATATCGTCGGCCACTTCTCGATCGACATCGGCAGTGACGTCCAGACCGGCCCGTACGTGTACATCACCGACCAGAACCACGGCTACGAGAACCCCGACGAGGTCGTCCACGTCCAGTGGCCGAACGACGTGCCCGTGATCGTCGGCGACGGCAGCTGGATCGGCACCGGTGTGGTGATCCTGCCCGGCACCGAACTCGGTCGGAACACGGTGGTGGCCGCCGGGGCCGTGGTGCGCGGCACCTTCCCGGACCACTGCGTGCTCGCCGGGGTGCCGGCCAAGGTCGTCCGGCGCTACGTCCCGGGTTCGGGATGGGTGGCGGGCTCGGCGGCGGGCGCGCCCGAGGTGACCGGCTCGCCGGACTGAGCGGACCCCCCCGGGCCGGCGCCGAGGTCGGGGACCGGAAACGGCTCGTCGGACGCCGCGTCGGTCGGCGCCGCGTCATGGGGGCCGGCACCTTCGTCCCCGCGGGGGACGTCGTCCAGGGACGGGACGGGGAACGGCCGGGCGGGATAGGGGATGGTCCCGAGCCCGTAGCGGCGGACGATCTCGGAGGCCTCGGCCCGGCCCATGCCGATGAGGTGCTCGGTGGTCGAGAAGTCGTCGAAGTCCCGGGTGGCGCCTTCGGGGCCGGCGCACAGGATCACCTCGACCCCCTCGGGCAGGCGGGCCATTTCCCGCACGAAGCGGGCGTGGATGGCGATGAGCAGCGCGTTGACCATGCCCTCCACCGGCCGGCGGGACAGGGCCGGCGCCATCACCGGCGGTGAGCACAGGAGGATCACGATGCGGGTCGCCCCGGCGTCGAGGGCCCGCTGTATCGGGACGTTGTCGACGATGCCGCCGTCGATGTACTTCTCGCCGTCGATCTCCACGGGCGGGAAGATGGCCGGCATGGCCGCTGACGCCAGGATGGCCTCGACGGCGGGTCCGTGGGTGAACCAGCGCTCGCCGCCGTCGGTCAACGACGTGGCCACCACCTCGAGCGGGATGGCCGACTCCTCGAGGCGCTCGAACGGGAATCCGGCGGCGACCACCTCGCGTAGCCCCGAGTTGGCGTAGACGGCGTCCCGTTGCTGGAGGTAGAGCCACGGCCCGTGCAGGCGGCCGGCGCGGTAGACGTCCTCGCGTTTGAGCTGGAGCCAGATCTGGGCCATCCGCTCGACCCCCTGGCGGGTCGGATCGGCAGCGAACCCGGCGCCGTTGATGGCCCCCACCGACGCGCCGTAGACGCGGTCGGGGACGAACCCGTGCTCCGTCAGGACCTGGAGCATCCCGATCTGGATGGCGCCCCTGGTGCTGCCCCCGCCCAGCACCAGTGCGGTCATCCCATCGTCCTCGTACCCGGCCTCTTCGTCCGCGGCTGCGTCCGCCGCTGCGGTCTGGGACGCCAGCCATTCGGCCTTCGCCACCTTTGCCCGGCCGACGATGAAGCGGACGGTGAGGACGATCAGGACCATGGCGGCCACGACGAACAGACCGAAGACGACGGCGAACGGGGAGATCGAGGCCGCGACGGTCATCGGCCAAAGGCTACCGGGAGCGTCGGCCGGGAACGGGTCGTGTGACACCCCGCGACCACACTGTGGGCATGCGAACGATCCGGAGGGGGGAGCAGCGAACAGGTGGGGATCGAACAGGTGGGGATCGACCGGGACAGGGCCCGGCGCCGTGTGGCGATCGTGAGACGGGCAACGGTTGGGGACGTCCGACGAAAGAGCGGGCGGGTGCGGACGCCACCTTGCCGTGGGGTCCGGCGTGGCGCCCACTGGCCGGAGCGGGCCTGCTCGAGCGGCTCCGGGCTACGGGTCGGCCCCGTCCGGTCGCTGATCGGGCGTGGGCCGCCGAGCTCCGGGACGTGCTCGAGTCCCGCCTCGCGGACCTTTCGCCGGACGGTGCCGCTGCAGACGGCGGCCGGCTCGTCGTCACGAAGGACCGACTGACCCGGGCCCTTCGCTGTCCGGTCCACCGCAACGTCGACCGCTTCGGTCAGCGGGATTTCTCCCTCCCGCTGGCCTGTGGAGCGCTGGTCGACGTTCTGTTCCGTCAGATCGTGACGGTCGGCGCGGTGGGCGACCCCATGGGTGAGGCGCTGGAGGGGTTGGGGATGGAGGGACACCAGTCGCCGTTGAAGGCGTGGATCGATGGACTACCCCCCGCCGACCTGGCCGAGCTCCGGTCCGAGGTCGACCGACAGGCCCACAGGTTGGCGGAGCGGTGGCCTGCACTCGAGCCCGCCTGGCTTCCCCGCACCCAGGAGTCGGTGCGGGCGTCGCTGGTGGGCGGCCTGGTCGAGCTGTCGGCTCGGGTGGACCTGGCCGTCGGGCGGCCGGCAGGGGACGAGGCCACCGTGGCCGTCGTCGAGTTGAAGTCCGGGGTCCGTCGGCCGGGCCACCGCGACGATCTCAGGTTCTACGCGCTGATCGAGGCGCTGAGGAATCCGGCGCCCCCTTTTGCCGTGGCCACCTACTACTCACGGACCGGCGAACTGGACGTCTTGCCGGTGACCCATGACGGGTTGGTCGAGGCGGCCAGGCGTTGTGTGGCCGGGACGCGGCTCCTGGCCGGAGCGGCGACCGACGTGGACGACCTCACCTGGTGCCCGTCGTGCACAGCCCATTCCGGTCGTGCGCCGATCTCGGGAACCGCCGACCGGGCTGCACCGGCAGTGCTCGTTCTCCCCGAGGTCCGGGCCGCGTGACCGATCGTTCGCTGGCCGCTACCGCGGGCCTTCTGGCACGGCCGTCCCACGACCTCGCCGACGGGACGGTGACCCGGGTGCGGGCGCGCCTGGTGTCGGGCATCGCCGACGCCATGGGTCCGGCGACCGGAGCGCCGATCGAGGTAGGGCTGCCCTACCTCCGGCAGGCCCGCTACCGACCGGAGTCGCTGAGTCTCGCCGACGAGGCATTCGCGTGGAAGCCGGCGTTCGTCCGTCGGTCGCTCGGACTCGAGGTCGTGCGGGCGTGTGCGCAGGGCTGGTTCCGGGGTCCGGCAGCAGCCGTCGGCCCAGTGGCCGACCGCGCCGTCGACGCCTGGCGTCGCACAGGATGGCGCACGTTCCATTGGGAGCCGTGGCTCGCCGGGCTCGGTGCCGGCGCCCGGTCGGTGGTGCTGGCCGAGGCGGTCACGTGGGCCACCCCGCTGTGGGCCACATTCGACTGGCCGTCGCTGGTCGCCTCCACCGTCTTCGGCGGCCCGGACGACCGTTGGTCGAGTGCCGCGGCCGGACCCGTCCACCTGCGGGGGCGGGTCGAGGCACGCGTCCACCCCTCCGACGTCCGCCCGTCCCTGGTGTCGGTGGTGTGGGGTCGACCGGGTGACGGCTGGCGCCAGGAGCTCGCCTATCTGGCCCTGGTGGCCGCGCTCGCCTCGCCCGACGTGCCGGTGGCGGCACGGGTGGTCGGGCTATGGCCGGAAGCCGCCATCCGGCTGGCCGTCGAGGTCGACGAGGAGTCGCTGGTCGGTGCCGCAGACCGGGTGGTGGACGCCGTGGCCGTCACCGCCGATATCCGGTGTGCGCTACCGGAGTCTGTCGTCGCCTGACGGCGACCACCGGACCCCGGAGTTGGCGGCGAGGTCAGACAGCACCTTCCCGCCATCGGTACCGTTGGGGATCGGCCGATGCGGGAGCAGGAGCGGCGGCGGCGTCGGTCCGGGATTGCCGCGCAGCGCCGTCCGTAGCATGCTGCTCCGGAATCCGGAGCGGTAGCCACTCCGCCCGCCCGGCACCTGGTCGGGAACCCCACCTCGCCGGCCTTGCCACTATTGACCGGCCTTGCCACTTTTGACCGGGCCGCAACTGACCGACCAAGGGAGAGAACCAGTGACCGACGCAACCGGAACCACAACGGGCATCGCTGGATACACCGCGCTGGTGACCGGCGGCGGCAGCGGCATCGGCCTCGGGACTGCGGTCCGACTGGTGCGCGACGGGGCGCACGTGACCATCTGCGGTCGCACCGAGGAGCGGCTGGCCGCTGCCCTCGCCACGCTCGAGCAGGCGGCGGCCGACGCCGCGGCGGCCGGCGACCCGGTGGGGTCGGCCCGGTACGTCGTGGCCGACGTGACGGTCGAGGAACAGATCGCCGCGGCCGTGGGCGAGGCGGCGTCGACCCGTGGGCACCTGGACATCCTGTTCGCCAATGCCGGCGGCTCGTTCACCATGGGCCCGATCACCGAGGCAGATGTCGAGGCGGTCCGGTCCACCATCGACCTCAATATGGTGGGGACGTTCCTATGCATCAAGCACGGTGCGCCGCTCATGTCGGCCGGTGTCGGCGCGGGCGTCGACGGGGACGCCGCCCGCGGTGGCTCGATCATCGGCATGTCGTCGGGCGCCGGCGGCTTTCCCCACCGCTACCTGTGGGCCTACGGCTCCGCCAAGGCCGGTATCGACATGCTCTGCCGGTGCGCCGCCGAGGAACTCGGGTCCGCCGGAGTCCGGGTCAACTCGGTCCAGCCCGGGATCGTCGATGACGAGCTGATGGCGCCCATCACCGCCGGTGGGCCGCTCCTCGACGACTACCTGGCCGAAATGCCCGTCAGCCGGATCGGCACGGTGGAGGACATCGCGGCCGCCGTGCGGTTCCTCGGGGGACCTGAGTCGGGGTGGATCACCGGGGAGAGCCTGGCGGTCGACGGGGGCCACCACCTGCGCCGGGGGGCCAACTACGGGCTGCTCTTCGGCTGATGGACAGGGCGGACTGACCGTCAGCTGAGTGCCCTGCGACCGGTCCGGGCCGGCCGGGCACCGGTAGGGTGACTCGCGTGGAGGTCCCACCTAGCACCAGGCCCCCGCCGGGTCCGGACGGCCCGGCGGATGGCGGTACAGGCGACGAGCCGGCGGCCCGACTGACCGGGGTGGAGGCGGTCAAGGTGCACGCCACCCTGGTGGCCGCCCTCCTCCTGTGTGCGGTGGCCTTCCGGTTCGAGCTCGGTCGGGCTCTGGGCGGCAACGGCCTGAGCTGGGCTTACGTCTTCGAGTGGCCGCTGTTCGCCGTCTTCGGCGTGTACATGTGGTGGAGCATCCTCCACGGCGGGCAACGCGGGCGGAGGCGCTCCCGCCGAGGCCGCGTCGTCGCGCCGGCCGTCGACCCGAAGTACGCCGGCATGCTGGAGGCCTGGCAGAGCCACCAGCGCGAACTCCAGGCCGCCCAGGCGGAAGCCGAAGGCCGGGAGCCTCCCGGCGCGGGCACCACCAAGGTCTGAGGGACGCGGCCCGACGGGCACGGCCCGACGGACGCCGCCTGGCCGCCACAGTGGCCGGGGCTGCCTACTACCTGGCGGTCGACCCGATCTACAGTGTTCGGCGGTGCTCGCGCCTCTGACGCCCTGCGGCGGCGGGGCTTCCCGGTTATGCGCCCCGCCCAGGACTGTGGAGGAGACGTGGTTCGCCGATGAACATGGGGCATGGACTGTCGTCCAACGACCCGACGGTCACCGCGGCGTTCCGCACCGCCCTGGTCCATCAGTTCCTGGTGATCCTGTTCCTGGCCGCCGTCCTGGCCATCGTGTGGAACTCCATCCGCACCGTCCGCTACCGGAGGATGGTTCTTGCCGGCGGCACCGAGCCGGTGTCCGCTGCGCCCTGGCCCTACCCCGAGCCCGCCGCCCGTCGCCTGCTGCGCATCTCGTTCGGACTCCTGTGGATCCTCGACGGCCTGCTGCAGACACAGAGCTCGATGCCGCTGGGCCTCACCTCCGGAGTCATCACCCCGTCCGCCAGCTCGTCGCCCTCCTGGGTCCAGCACGTCGTCGCCTCGGGTGTCACGATCTGGAATGACCATCCGGTGTCGGCCGCCGCCGCCACGGTGTGGATCCAGCTGGGCATCGGGCTGTTCCTGCTGATGGCGCCCCGCGGCCGTTGGTCCCGCGCCGCCGGCCTGGTGGGCGCCGGTTGGGGACTGGTGGTGTGGGTGTTCGGAGAGGGGTTCGGCGGGGTCTTCGGGCAAGGGAGCAGCTGGCTGTTCGGTTCGCCCGGCGCCGTGCTGTTCTATGTGGCGGCCGGTGGCCTGATTGCCCTCGCCGACCAGGCCTGGGAGACGCCCCGGCTCGGCCGGGCCGTCAGCCGGATCACGGGGGTCTTCTTCATCGGGATGGGCATCCTGGAGGCGTGGCCGGGCCGCGGCTTCTGGTCGGGCACGCCGGCCGGCGGCGGGACCCAGGGGACGTTGACGGCCATGGCCACCCAGATGTCGCAGCAGTCCCAACCGTCCGTGACGTCGTCGTGGGTGCGGGCGTTCGGCTCCTTCGACGGCGACCACGGCTGGGCGGTCAACTTCGTGGTCGTGGTGCTCCTCCTCGGGATCGGTGCCTGCTTCCTCACAGCGCGGCCCCGCGTGGTCCGGGTGGGCGTAGTGGCCGGAGGCGTGCTGTGCCTGGCCGCCTGGGTGCTGGTCCAGGACTTCGGCTTCCTCGGCGGGGTCGGTACCGACCCGAACTCGATGATCCCGATGGCCCTGGTGTTCACCTCCGGCTACCTGGCCATGGTGAAGCTCCCGGTCCGCCTGCCGGCGACGACGCCAGCGGCGGCGGCCGACGGCGCACCGGAAGTGGCCGTCCCGCCGCCCGGATCGCCGGGGCAGTCGGCCCCCCGGCCGGACCCGGCCCGCCGAGGCCGGCTCACGGGACTGCAACCGTCGTACCTGCTGCGCAGCCTGGCGGCCATCGGCGCCCTTGGCGTGGTCCTGGTGGGCGCCGCCCCGATGGCTCTGGCCGCCACCAACTCCACGGCCGATCCCATCCTCAACGAAGCGGTGAACGGCACGCCGAACTACGTCGACTCGCCGGCGCCGCCCTTCTCGCTCACCGACCAGAACGGGGCCACGGTCTCTCTCGCCTCGCTGGCCGGCCACACCGTCGCCCTCACCTTCCTCGACCCGACCTGCACGTCCGACTGCCCGCTCATCGCCCAGGAGCTGCGGGTCACCGACCAGCTCCTCGGGGCCGACGCGGCCCACGTCGAGTTGGTGGCGGTCGTGAACAACCCGCTCTACACGTCACCTGCGGCAACAGCCGCCTTCGACCGCCAGGAGGGCATGGGCCACGTGCCCAACTGGCACTTCGTGACGGGCCCGCTCGCCCAGCTGCACCAGGTGTGGAACACCTACGGCGTGGAGACCCAGGTGACACCGGCCGGTGGCATGATCGCCCACTCCGATCTCGTCTACGTGATCGACGGGCGCGGCCACCTCCGCGTCGTGCTCACCTCCGACCCGGGCTCACAAGGCGACAGCGCACTCCACTCCTCCTTCGCCGCCATCCTGACGTCCCAGCTCCAACGGCTCGTCCACCCGTGACCGGGCGGGCCGCGGCGCGTCTCGCCGCCCTCGGGGTGCTGGCCGTCACGCTGGCCGCCTGCTCGTCGAGCCCGTCGGCCACCGGCTCCGGAACATCCTCCGTCCTCCCCCCGGCCCAGGTCGTCTCCGGGGCCACGGGGTCCTGGGCCACGGTGGTCATGGGCCACCTCGACGATCCCCTCAACACGTTCGGCGAGCTGCTCTACCGTCCGGGCGGACCGGACTGCCTGGGCCTCGTCCCCTGCGTGCCGCCCGCGTGGACGCTGGCCACGCCGGCGGGCGTGGCCTCCAACGGCGGCCTGTTCGCCACCCTGGCAACGGGCGGCACCTTGACCGTCGGGTTCGGCGTGTCCCTCGACCTGACCTTCTCGCCGCTGGCCGAGACGGCGGACCAGGGTGCCGCCTGGTCGACAGGGGTGCTGTCCGCCGGACTGGTCCCGGTGACCGACGCGCTCGCCGCGTCGGGCGCGCCAGGTGCGCCGGCCCGTCTGGCCCTGGTGTCCACCGGCGGGGGACAGGTCCTGTCTTCGAGCGGCGACCTGTCCACCTGGGCCGTGATGGCGCGACGGGCAGCGGTAGCGTCGGCGGCCGCCGCGTCTGGGTGCGTCGCCGGACCGCTCACCGCGGTGGCCATCGCCCCGTCGGGCGTGGACCTGGTGGCGGCCACCTGCGGGTCCGGCCGTCGGGCGGGAATCTTCAGAGTCGGCTCCGGGGGCACGGCCGCGGCCGTCACTCCCGTCGGCCCCGTCCTGCCCGGTCCCGTCACTGCGCCGGTACGGGTGGGGCGACTGGTCACCACACCGGCCGGGGTGACCGCGCTGGTGGTTGCCGGCTCCGGACGCTCCCGCCGGCTGTACCTCGCCACCAGCGACGACGACACGGCGACGTGGACGGTGTCCGCCCCCTTTGCGACGTCAGGGGCGGTGGTGGCGTCCTCGGTGGATCCGACCGGTGGGATGGTCGTCGTCCTCGACACCGGCGGGCACCGAACGGCGGCAACCGCGGCTCGGGGAGGTCCGTGGACGACGCTGCCGGGGTTGCCGGCCGGCACCTCGATCGTCGCCGGCGGACCGGGCGCCGTCTTCAGTGCGCTGATCCCATCGGGTTCGACGGTCACGGTGGACGTGCTGTCGGGCGGGTCCTGGATCCGGAACCAGCTCCTCGCCGTCCCCATCCAGTACGGGAGCACAGGGGCCGGCGGGGGCGGGCCGACCTGACCTGCGGCCGGCGGGGCGTCCGGAGGTAACGTCACAGCGTCCACCTGCGCGCCGTGGGCACTGGAGACCGCCCGTGCACTACCTCACCGACAACTGGTCCTTCGACCCGTTCCTCGTGGTCGTGGCGGTACTGGTGGCCGCCCACGAGGTCGGACTGGCGCGACTTCGGGCACGGTCGGTGCCCGCCAGGACCCGGCGTCGCCGGCTCAACTCCCTCGCCTTCTACGGTGGCCTGGCCCTCCTCCTGCTCGCCGTCGAGTCGCCCATCGACTACTGGTCGAGCGACTACTTCTTCGTCCACATGGTCGAACATCTCCTGATCGCCTTCTACGCGCCCATCCTCATCGTGGTGGGCGCCCCCTGGATCCCACTCCTGTTCGCCCTGCCGGTGGGGATCCGTCGAACGGTGGGACGGTTCTTCCTCCTCGGCCCGTGGTCACGGTTTTTCCGGGGCGTCGGTCGGATCCTGCGCGACCAGTGGTTCGCCCTGCTGTCGTTCAACGCGGTGATGCTCGTCTGGCACGCACCCGCCCTCTTCGACTGGTCGGAGCGGAACCAGGTGGGACACATCTGGCTCATGCACGGGAGCTTCTTCGTCACCGGGGTCCTGTTCTGGCTCCAGATCATCCCCTCCCACCCGATGCGCCCGAAGGCCAGCCCGATCTGGCAGGCCGGGGCCATCATCTCCACCAACGTGGTCATGTTCCTGCTCGCCATGTCCCTCAGCATCCTCACCACGACGAGCTGGTACCCGGGATACGCCCACATCCCGGGCGTGACCCTGCCGCCCTTCGACGACCAGCAGATCGGGGCGGCGATCCTCTGGGTGTGCGGCGACTTCTGGGCCGTTCCGGCCCTCGTGGTCGTATTCAAGCGGGCCATCGACGCCGACGGGTCCGTGTCGGCGTCGATCGACCGCCTGACCGGGCGCGGGCCGGCCCCCACACCCGAGGAGTTCCGCAACCCGAAGGCCGAGGCGGGCGGCGGGGTGTGATCCGGGGTGGGCCGGTTTCGGTGGCGCGGATACCGTTCCCGTCGAGGTACTTGACCAACTGAGAAGTCCGGCCTACGTTCGTCTTCATCAAGGGGGAGTCCGCGCTGCTGGGACTCGGATGCGTGACGAAGCAGCGGGGTCGCGGTACGGTGCGGCGGAGTCGTCGTAGCGTGCCATCCCCCGCATGACGAGGGTCAGAGGAGGTCAGCATGTCATTCGGAGCACGATTGACAACGTTCCTCGTGATGCTGGCAGCGGCCGTGGCGCTGGTCGTCTACGTCGTGATCACGTATCTCACACCTCAGTCGGGCGTTGTCGACTTCACCTCGGCCCAACCCGCCGGGGCGCCCGTCAACCTGTCCGTGCAGACGGTCGGTTCCATCGGCTTCGGTCCCCACCCGACATGGGTCACCTACATGGTCCAGAACCCGGGCGGCCAGTGGCTGCACGACACGACGTGGGAGGTGCCGGCCCACACCCGCATCAACTTGACGATCCACCAGTTCGACTCGGGTAGCCCGCTGCGCAACCAGAACTGGGGCCGGGTGCAGGGCGTTGCCGGCAACGTCGAGATCCTGAACGGGAAGCCGATATCGTTCTACGACTCCAACAGCGGCAACGGGGTCGGCCACACCTTCGCCGTCCCGGCCCTCGGGATCAACGTCCCTCTCGTGGGCGTGAACTCCAATGCCAGCAACATCTGCAGTCAGGCGCCGTGCGGGTCGGACAGTGTGAGCAACACCATCAAGGTGTCCTTCGTCACTCCCGGTCCGGGTGAGTACAGCTGGCAGTGCTTCGTGCCCTGCGGGCTGGGCTACCTGTACGGAAACGGGGGACCGATGAGCAACTCGAACTACATGGGTGGATTCCTGGACGTCGTCGCATGAGCGACGTCGCCGAGCAGACCGACGCTCCAGCCGACGGTCCGAGGCATGCCCACCGGGAGCCACGCCACTTCGTCCGCATGGTCGTCATCTGGCTGGTGGCATGTGCCATCGCCATGCCGCTCTTCTACTTCCTGGTGGGCCCGCACGTGCCGCCGGGCGTCATGACCTCGACGGCCGAGGAGAACCAGTTCGACTTCAACATCCTGATGGTCCTCGCCATCCCTGTGCTGTTCGGCGTCTGGATCTACATCGGCTACTCGCTGATCACCTGGCGGGGCTCGAAGGCCGCCGATCCGGTAGGCGGCGAGCTCGCCCGGGGGCACATGGGCGTACAGACCGGATGGATCGGCATCACCACGGTCTTCGTCCTCGGACTGGCCATCTTCGGCACCTATGCGCTGATCACCACCAACGGTGCCGGCGGTGGCGAGGGCCCGAACCCGGTGTGGACGCCGACCTCGGCCCACGTCCTGCCCGTCCAGGTCATCGGTCAGCAGTGGAAGTTCACCTACCGCTACCCGACCTTCGGCGGCTTCGAGTCGTCGGACCTGGTGCTCCCGGTCGACACCACCATCGCGTTCCACGTCACCTCGCTCGACGTGATCCACAGCTTCTGGGCGTACCAGCTGAGCATCAAGGCGGACGCCAACCCTCAGGTCGACAACGTGGCCTTCACCACGACGAACCATACGGGCAGCGTCACGGTGCGGTGCAGCGAGCTCTGCGGCCTCTGGCACGGCGCCATGTTCGACTACGGCCGGGTGGTCTCGAAGAACCAATTCGAGGCCTGGGCCACGGCCACCCGGATCGCCACCGCGGCCAACACCAAGCTGCTACCGCCGTTCGCCTTGACCTACACCCCCGACGCCAATGGGGCCGCCGGCGGGTACTACCCGGACAACGTCGACCCCTACAGCCCCTCCGAGGTCTATGGCGCGAAGCAACCGGCCTCGTGAGCACCCACCTGATGCAGACGCCCGCCACACCGACCCGAACAGCGGAGGTCGCTCGATGACCATCAGCGCCGAGCGCGAGAGAGAGGTCGCCTACCCCGACCCGACCCCGCCGTCCGTCGGCTGGTTCCAGGGCCTCCCGGCCCGGCCCGGCTGGTTGAGCCAGCACCTGGGGACAGCCATCATCGGCGCCGTCCTCGGGTACCTCCTCGGCCACTGGCTCGGCAACGTGGTGGCCAGCGGTTACACCAACGTCGCCAACTCCGGGGTCAACGCCATCGCCAACACCGGCGGCATCGCCCTCGGCGCGCTGGGCTGGCTGGCGGGCATCGGGGCGATCAACTACCCGCTGGCCAAGATCATCGGCAAAGAGCCGGCGCCGGAGTTCGAGACCACCAGCTGGTCCAGGTACTTCCGGTACACCGCCGACCACAAGGTGGTCGGCATGCAGTACGTGATCGGCGTGCTGACGTTCCTGTTCACGGCCGGGCTGCTGGCCATGGCCATCCGCACGGAACTGCTGTCGCCGAGCAGCCACGTCTTCGGTCCCGGCACCTACATCTCCATCGTGAGCGAGCACGGCACGATGATGATGATGATGGCGACCTCGGTGGTCGTCGGCCCGTTGGGCAACTGGCTGATCCCGCTGATGATCGGCGCCCGGCGCACCGCCTTCCCCCGCGTCGAGGCTTTCAGCTTCTGGATCTTCAGTGCCGGCTATCTGACCATCCTGACCGCCCTCCCCTACGGCGGGTTCCCGACCGGTTGGACCGGATACGCCCCCCTCCAGACCCAGGCGGGCGGGGGCATGATCTCCTACCTGGCCGGCTTCGCCCTCATCGGGTTGGGAATGATGGCCGCCGGGTTCAATCTGGGCGTCACCATCATCAACTACCGGGCCCCAGGCATGACCTGGAGCCGGGTGCCGATCTTCGTCTGGGCCATCCTGTCCACGTGCGCCTTGCTCACGCTGGCCACCCCGACACTGGTGGCCGCCGGCCTCTTCGGGATCCTCGACCACACCGCCCAGACCGCCTTCTTCGTCACCGAGCACGGCGGCAGCTCGTACCTGTGGCAGAACCTCTTCTGGTTCTTCGGCCACCCCGAGGTCTACATCATGGCTCTGCCCGGATTCGGCATCGTCGCCGAGATCCTGCCCGTCTTCACCCGCAAACCGCTCTTCGCGTACAAGGTGGCGGCGGCCGGCATGCTCGGAGTGGCCCTGCTGTCGTTCTTCGTGTGGCAGCACCACCTGTTCCAGAGTGGCATCAACCCGGACATGCGCCCGCTGTTCATGCTGACCACGGAACTGATCTCCATTCCGACGGGGTTCATCTTCTTGGTGGGGATGGGAACGCTCTACAAGGCCAAGATCCGGTTCGAGGTCCCCATGCTCTTCGCCCTGGCCGTCTTCTTCAACTTCCTGATCGGCGGGGTGACGGGGGTGTTCCTGTCCGACGTGCCGGTCAACGTGACGGTCCACGGCAGCTTCTTCGTGCTGTCCCACTTCCACTACACGATCATGGGGGGGCTGATCTTCGCCTTCTTCGGTGGGCTCTACTTCTGGCTCCCGAAGATGACCGGCAAGACCATGAACAAGAAGCTGGGCCAGATCCACTTCTGGTTCATGTTCATCTTCTTCAACTTCACCTTCTTTCCCATGTTCCTGATCGGCCTGCTCGGCCAGCCCCGCCGGGTGTTCGAGTACGCGCAGAACCTGCAGACGCTCAACGACATCTCGTCGATCAGCGCCTTCATCCTCGGTGCCTCGTTCCTGGTCTTCATCGCCAACTTCGTATGGTCGATCTTCATCAAGCCGACCCCGTCGCCGGCCAACCCGTGGGACTCGCTCGGCCTCGAGTGGCAGACGGCCAACCCGGTGCCGTACTACAACTTCGAGCGCATCCCGGTGGTGCTCAACGACCCGTACCACTACAGCGAGCACGATGCCGCGGCCGTGGCTGACATGGGCGACCCGGTGCTGGTGGGGGCGGTCGCCCCGACAGGTGACGGTGGTGGCGACACCACCGGCGACGACCCCGTGACCCCGGCCGAGTGAGTGGAGACGAGACCGTGACCGACATCACATCCGCCAGGCCAGTCACCGACTTTTCGGACACCCCGGAGGAACGGGAGTTCGAGCTGCGGGCCGCCGTGGGCTCCTACTGGACGGGCGGCCGCCTGTTCATCGGGATGTTCACCTTCCTGCTGGCCTCGGAGGCGTTCGCCTACTTCTACTTGCGGTCGAGCAACAACGGACAACTGTGGAGACCCGGCAATGTGACGGCGCCCACCGGCATCGGCTGGGCCATCTATTCCGTGGTCCTCGCATCGGCGGTGATCGCCATCTTCGGTCAGACGCGCCTACGCAAGGGCTACGTGCTCGACTGGGAGGTGGCCGGATGGACCGCCGTCCTCGGCGGCCTGCTGGCCATCGGCCTGCAGATCTGGCAGCTCACCGAGCTGCCCTTCTTCCCGGGGTCCAGTGGCTACGCCTCGTGCTTCATCGGCTGGGCGGTCATGAACATCGTCATGATCCTCGGCGGCACCTACTGGATGGAGACGGCGGTGGCCCGATCGCTGCGCATGCGGTCGATCACCACCGGTGACGGGCCCGATCAGCTGGTGGTGGCCCGATCGCTGCGCATGCAGTCGATCACCACCGGTGACGGGCCCGATCAGCTGGTGGTGGCCCGATCGCTGCGCATGCGGTCGATCACCACCGGTGACGGGCCCGATCAGCTGTCGTCGACCCCGTCGGGCCAGATCTTCCGGGCCAACGTCTCGGCCTGCACCTACTTCTGGGGCTTCATGGCGGTCGGGAGCACCCTGTTCTGGGTGATGTTCTACCTGATCTGACCCGCCCGAACCCGCCCGGTACCGTTGTCCCGCTGCGGGGCCAGGGGTACGATTGGTTAGAGGCACCGAGAGCAAGGTTGGTCCACACATGAATCTCGCAACCGACATTTGGATCGGACCGCAAGTCCTCACCTTGGCGATCCCGTTGGGCACGCTCTTCGTGGTCCTACTCTGGGGCTTCTTCCAGCGCCGCTCCTCCCAGTGACCGATCGGGCCGCCGACGTGCGGCCCCACGGTGGCATGCGGTCGAGCGGTGCAGTGGCCGCGATCCGGCTCACCCTCTGTCTCCTGGCCCTCACCCTGCTCATCCTGAGTGTGGTGCCGCCACTCGCCTCCTACGCCCGACGCTTCGAGTTCGTCGAAGCCCTGCAGTTCTGCCTCCTGGGCATCGTCGTCCCCGTCTGTGTGGCCTGCGGCGCCCCCTGGCGCCACCTGGGCCTGGCGGCCGCCGAGCCTCCCGGAATCACCGAGGACGGAGATGTGGTGGCCCCGGCCGGCCTGCGCCCCATCGACCGGCTGGCCCTCGGGCGCCGACACCACACCGAGCCCTGGCGGGCCGTGGTGGTGGCCGGCGCCTACCTGGGCGTGGTGGTGCTGTGGCGGATTCCGCTGACCGTGGACGCACTGGCCCGCCACGGGTGGCTCGCCCTGGTCGAGGCCGCCACTCTGGTGCCAGCCGCCGTGGCGGTGTGGCTGGAGCTTGTCGAGTCGCCCCCGGTGTCGCCCCGCCTGACCCGGCCGCACCGGGTGGGGATGGCCGCCGTGGTGATGTGGGTCATCTGGGTGCTCGCCTACCTGGTCGGCATGGCCCACGGTGCCTGGTACGACGGCTTCGACCACACCGTGGCCACCGGCATGAGCGTCTCGGCCGACCAGCAGCTGACCACCGGGATTATCTGGATGGTGTCCGGGCTGGCCTTCGTGCCGGTGGTGTTCTGGAACTTGATCTACTGGCTCCAGTCCGAAGAGGACCCCGACGACGAACTGAACCGCCTGTTCCGCGAGGAGCGCGCCCGGGGCCGGACGGTCGACCACGGGGCTGGGCCGGCCTGAGCCGGTCGATTCCGTGTGACGGGGCCCTTCGGGGCTCAGTTCCCGCCGGGCAGGGCCGGGAGGTTGGGCGGTGCCAGACGGGTGTGCAGGATGGCGTCCGCCTCCTGGACGTCGATGATGGCCTGGTTCCGGTCGGCGGCAAGCAGCTTCTCCTGTGCCGGGAGGTCGCGGGTCTTGGCCGGGTCGCCCGGGTGGAGATAGAGGAACTGGATGTCCTCCACGGCGGCGAGGGCATCGGAGGTCACCCACGTGGTGGCCACGCTCAGCATCCGGTCGACGAACTTGCCGGCCGCGGTGTCCTGGACCTGGATGTTGTTCGTCAGGTCGTAGACCGATGAGTTGGTGAACGAGCAGGTGGACTGGTCGTCGACCATCATCTTGGTGGCCGACGCGCGGTCCGACGGGGTCAGAGTCCCCGCCAGCTGGTCCTGATGGATGAGGAAGGTCTCCTTGATGGCGTAGCCGCACGGGGCCAGGTCCTGGTTGATCTCCTTGAGAGACGCCGTCTGGCTGGCCACATCCTCGGCGTTGCTGATCGGCCGGGGCAGGTCGATCAGGATCGACGCCCCGACCACGACGACGATGGCCGTGACCACGAGCACCCAGGTCCGCTTGTACCAGATCGTCCGCCCGTCGGCCGGATCGGGCCCGGTGGCTGCTGGTGGGTCGGTGGAGGTCATCGGCTCGGTGTCAGGCTATCGGCTGTCCGGGCGATCCCCTGGGCGAACCGGGTGACGTCGGCCGCCGGCAGCAGGTAGCCGCCCCGCTGGTTCTCGTTGGCGAACGGCACCGCCTCCGACCGCAGGCGCCCCTGGGGGTCGACGAAGTAGAGGATGTCGTTGTGGGCCAGCTGGGTGGACGTCTGGCTCACGGTGACCTGCACGCCGTAGGCCGCCCAGATGGCGTCGAGTTGGCGGAGCGTCCCGGTCAGGAAGTGGACCGACGGATCGCTCGCCAGCCCGGTGATGGACAGTGCCTGGGGGTCGGCCGTGACCGACGTGTGGTTTGGATCGGTATTCACCACGACGAACTCGACGTCGGGTGCGGCCGGACCGAGCAGGTTCCCAGCCTGGCGCAGCTCGGCGCCCAGGACCGGGCAGATGTCGTTGCAGCCGGTGTTGAAGAACGTGACCACGACGACCTTGCCGGTCTGGTCCTGGAGGCTCCACTGACGGCCGGCCTGATCCTGGAGGACGAGGTCCGGGGCGGATGCCGTACCGAGCGACTTCAGCCCGATGAAGGCGTCGAGCGGCGCGCCGAGCTGGGGCGTGACCGGGGGTGTAGGGGTGGGCGGGGCGCCGATGGTCGGCAAGGTGGTGGTAGGTATCGAGGTGACCGCGCCGACGTTGCCGACGTAGTGCTCGGCGACCACGCCACCGAGGCCGATCACCGCGAAGGCGGCGATCATGCCCACGATCACTTTCCGGGGCACCGGGGCCCGTCCGGCTCGGAGCGCGGCACTTCGGTCGACCGCCGGGCGGTGCCCGGCCAGCGCAGCGGCTCGCTCCGCCTCGGAGAGTGGGGCCTGGACTGAACCGCCCTCCGGCGGGGCGTCCGACGGTGTCCCGGGGGTGTCGGTCATCGGGTGGCGCCGTCCGGCACGTCGAACCGGTGGGTCGGGGCGGCGAATCCGGGGACTACCCCGCCGGCCACGATGGCCATGGTCATCCACGCCCCGTCAACCGATCGGGACGGGCGGGCCGGTGTGGGGAAGATCTCCGTCATGGTGTTGTGGCTGCGGGCAGCCGGACGGCGACGGGCCACGTCGACGATCGACGGGCCCTCCGCCTGACGACGACACTACCCCCGGGGTGGCGCGGGCTGGGAGTCGCCGACACTGCCGACCGGGTGATCGTCGGGAGCCGATGCCGCGGCTGGCGTCGACGGTCCTCAGGGCTCGAAGCGGTATCCCATGCCGGGCTCGGTGATGAAGTGGCGGGGGCGGGAGTGGTCGACCTCGAGCTTGCGCCGGATCCGGCCCATCAGGACCCGGAGGTACTCGGTCTCCGTCCCGTACTGGGGACCCCACACCTCCTGGAGCAGCTGGCGTTGGGACACCAGCCGACCGGGGTTGCGCACCAGCACCTCGACCAGATCCCACTCCTTCGGGGTCAGGTGGACCGCGGCGCCGTCCCGCACCACCCTGCGGACGTCGAGGTCGACGGTAAATCCCTCCGCCTCGATGTGGGGGTCCTGGTCCGCCCCTGGCGCCCGCCGGAGGGCGGCCCGGATCCGGGCCAGCAGTTCGTCCATGCCGAAGGGCTTGGTGACGTAGTCGTCCGCCCCCAGGTCGAGCGCCTCCACCTTGCTCATCGACTGGTGGCGTGCCGACAGCACGATGATCGGGACGTCGCTCCACCCGCGCACGCCGCGGATCACCTCGACACCGTCGATGCCCGGGAGCCCGAGGTCGACCAGGACGGCATCCGGGTGCCAGTGGGCTACACGGTCGAGGCCCTCCTCGCCGGATTGTGCCGCGGCCACTTCGTAGCCGCGGGCACCCAGGCTGATGGTGAGGGCGCGGAGCAACGACGGGTCGTCGTCGACGACCAGGACCCGCGCATCCGCCGGACCTTCGCCGGATTCGTTCACGGCGTCGCCTCGGCGTCACCGGTGGCGACCACGCCGGCGTCGACACCGATCCCGTCGGGCACGATCACGTCGTCGTCCAGATCGGCGTCGATGATGGTCGGCGTGGGCTCCTCCGGGGCCGGTAGCCGGACCACCAGGGTGCCGCCGCCGCCGGGGGTGTCCTCGAGGTCGAGTTCGCCGCCCACCGCCTCGACGAATCCGCGGGACACGGCCAGGCCCAGTCCCACCCCGACCCGGTTGGACGTGTCACCCAGTCGATGGAACGGACGGAAGACCAGGTCGCGGTCGGCAGGTCGGATGCCTGGGCCGTGGTCGATAACCCGGATGTCCACCCGACCGGCCACCGCTCCGGCCTCCACCCGGACCGACGTGCCGGCACCGTGCACGAGCGCGTTGTCGACCAGGTTGGCCACCACCCGCTCCAGGAGCACCGGGTCGGTTTCGAGCCCGGGCACCGAGGCGTCGACGGCCACCACCACGCCCTCGGCCCGCGGGCCGAGGCTGGCCAGCGCGGCAGCGACGAGTTCGGCCACATCGGTCGTCCGGGACAGGATTTCCATGGCCCCGGTCTCCAGGCGGCTCATGTCGAGCAGGTTCTCCACCAGGGCGTTCAGCCGGTCGGCCTCGTCGTCGATGGTGTGGAGCAGGATTGCCGTCTCGTCGGGCCCGAAGGACAGCTGCTCGGACAAGAGGCTCGACGAGGCCGCCTTGATCGATGCCAGCGGTGTCCGGAGATCGTGGCTGACTGCGGCCAGCAGGGCCGAGCGCAGCTGGTTGGCCCGGGCCAGCGAGTCGGCCTCGGCCGCCCCGGCGTGCAGCCGGTCGCTCTCCAGAGCGGTGGCCAGCTGGGCGGCGAATGCGGCCAATATGTCGCGGTCCTCGGCCGTCAGTCCCGGGCCTTGGAGGGCCAAGACGTCGAGGTCGGTCAACGGGAGCATGAGCGACGCATCGTCCGGCGAGGTCAACGGGGCGGAGCCGGCGGAGGCCACGGTCGTCCACCGCGGGGTCGAACCGGCCGGCTCGGAGTGGAGGATGGCGGCCGACTCGAGGCGGAAGGCGACCACGAGCTCGTCGAGCAGGGCGGGCATCGGGTTGCCTTCGGGGGAGACCAGCCGGCCGGCCACCCGGGCCAGCATGCGGGCGTCGGAACGGGCCTGGACGGCGGCCGCCGTCCGTCGGGCGGCCAGGTCGACCAGGATGCTGACCACGCCGGCCGTAACCAGGAACATGGTCAGGGCCAGCACGTCCCGCGCGTCGGCGATGGTGAACGTGTGGATCGGAGGGGCGAAGTAGTAATTCGACAACAAGAACCCGGCGGCCGCGGCCGGTATCGCCGGCCAGACCCCGCCGGTGGCGGCTACGGCGATCACCAGCACCAGGTAGGAGCTGAGGGCGGTCGACAGGTCGACATGACCTCGGCTCGAGGTGAGGACCACGGTCAGGAGGGGGAAGCCGATCACGGCGAGCAGAACCGCGGCCAGGCGGCGCCGGGCCGGGAGCGGTGACAGGAGGCGCTTGCGACGCCTGGCAGCAGGGGCCGGGCGGAGGCCGTCGCCACCGGGATGGTCCCCGTCCTCCACGGCGTCGGTGGCGATCACGTGGACGTCGAGCGCGCCGCCCGCTGCCCGGATGACCGAGTTGATGACCGAACCTCGGACGTACTCGGCCAGGCGGCTCCGGTGGGTGGCTCCGAGTACCAGCTGGGTGGCGTTCTCGGACCGGGCCACCTGGACCAGGGCGGGCGCCACGTCGGCGCCGACGACTTCGACGTAACGGCCACCGAGATCGTCGAGCAGGGCCCGGTTGCGGCTGACGTCCTCCATGCCGGTGCCGGACAGGCCGTCGTCGGTGCGCACGTGCACGCCGACCAGTTCCGCCTTGGAGCGCATGGCCATCCGGGCGGCCCGTCGGACGAGCACGGCGCTGCCCGGTGAGCCGGTGATGGAGACGACGACCCGCTCCTTGGTCTCCCATGGCCCGGCGATGTCGTGGCGCTCCCGGTAGTCGTTCAACTCTTCGTCCACCCGATCGGCCACCCACAGCAGGGCCAGCTCGCGCAACGCGGTGAGATTGCCCGTGCGGAAGTAGTTGCCGAGGGCGGCGTCGATCCGCTCCGGCGGGTACACGTTGCCGTGGGCCAGGCGCCGCCGCAGGGCCTCGGGGGCCATGTCCACCAACTCGATCTGGTCGGCGGCCCGCACGACCCTGTCGGGCACCGTCTCCTTCTGGGTGACGCCGGTGATCTGCTGGACCACGTCGTTGAGCGACTCGAGGTGTTGGAGGTTGACCGTGGAGATGACGTTGATGCCGGCGTCGAGCAGGTCGGACACGTCCTCCCACCGCTTGGCGTGGCCGGCACCCGGGGTGTTGGTGTGAGCCAGTTCGTCCACCAGGACCAGTTCGGGTTTCCTGGCCAGGAGGCCCTCGACGTCCATCTCCTCTGCGGTTCGGCCCCGGTACTCGACGGTCCGGCGGGGGAAGATCTGAAGGTCGCGGATCTGGGCGTCGGTCTGGGGCCGCCCGTGCTCCTCGACCCAGCCGACGACCACGTCGGTGCCCCGCTCCTTGCGACGCCAGCCCTCGTTGAGCATGGCGTAGGTCTTGCCGACCCCGGGGGCCGCACCGAGATAGAGACGTAGCTTCCCTCTCATCACGTCGACCTACCGGATCCGCCGGGTCACGTCACGCAACGAGCATCCTCCGTGGCTCGCGGCGACGAGGGTGAGATTCGAATTCAGCACGTTCGCTCCCAAGTTTCCGATTGGCTCCAGACTAGGCGGCGAGCTGTTGGCGATGACAAACGGATGCAGATGGGGCGACGCTCCAGTGACGTGCTTTGGCAGGCGAAGGGTCGGCAGGTCATTGTCGGAGGCCGAGTTGGCTTGGTCGAGGCCCGACGCCGCGACCATCAGCGCGTGGACCGAGCTTCTGCGTTGGGTGGCGAGCTGACGCTGGTGGTCACCGACGGGCGGGACATCATGGGTGTCACCGAACTGAAGGACGTCGTCAAGCAGGGCATCCGGGAGAAGTTCGACGAGATGCGCCAGATGGGCATCCGCACGGTCATGATCACCGGCGACAACCCTCTCACTGCTGCGGCAATCGCCCAGGAGGCAGGTGTCGACGACTTCCCCGCCGAGGCCACCCCCGAGGCCAAGATGGCCCTGATCAAGGCCGAGCAGGAGGGCGGCAAGCTGGTCGCCATGACCGGTGACGGGACGAACGACGCTCCCGCCCTGGCCCAGGCGGATGTCGGGGTGGCCATGAATACGGGAACAACCGCTGCCAAAGAGGCCGGCAACATGGNNATGGTCGACCTCGATTCCAACCCGACCAAACTCATTGACGTGGTGGAGATCGGCAAGCAGCTCCTCATCACTCGTGGCTCGCTGACCACCTTCTCCATCGCCAACGACGTGGCCAAGTACTTCGCCATCGTCCCCGCATTGTTCATCGCCACCTATCCACAGCTGGCGCCGCTCAACATCATGAAGCTGCACAGTCCGGAGAGCGCCGTACTGTCGGCCGTCATCTTCAACGCTCTCGTGATCGTGGCCCTGATCCCACTGGCGCTGCGCGGCGTCAAGTTCAGGGCCGCCGGCTCCGCGGCCATTCTCCGTCGGAACGTCTGGATCTACGGGGTGGGCGGAATCGTCGCCCCGTTCATCTTCATCAAGCTCATCGACCTCGTGCTCGTCGCGCTGCACGCCTACTGATGGAGTCCATCTGATGCTCGTCCACCTACGCCGGTCACTCGTGATGGCGGTGCTCTGCCTGATCTTCCTCGGGTTTGCCTATGCTTTTGCCGGAACCGGGGTCTCCCAGGTTCTCTTCAAGTCTCAGGCCAACGGTTCGATCACTTCGAACGGATCGTCGTTGATCGGCCAGAACTGGTCTCAAACCAAGTGCCCCGGTCATCCCTTGGGCAGCTGTGTGTTCCAGGGCCGTCCCGATGCCGTCGGTCCCTATGCCGGCTCCTTGAATCCGGTCGCCGGCGGGGGAGACAACCCGCTGCAGGCCAACAACATCCCCGGCAAGCCCGGAACACTGAACAGCGGTGAGTCAGGTGCGAGCAATCTCGGACCCCGGTCCAAGACCCTCGTGAGCAACACCCAGACCCTCGTCGCCTACTGGAAGGCACGGGGCGTCAACCCCACCCCCGACCTGGTCACCACCTCCGGGAGCGGCTATGACCCCGACATCTCAGCAGCCGATGCGCGAGCTCAGATACCGATGGTCTCCAAGGCCACCGGGCTCTCCCCTTCGACGCTCAAGGCTCTGATCGCCCGTGAGAACAGCGGCGCGCAGTTGGGCTTCCTCGGCACCAGCTACATCAACGTGTTGCAGCTGAACGAGGCCCTCGCCCAGCTGCGTTGAGAAGCTGGCAATCCATCGATGGTCGTGCATGCGGCCGATCCATGGCCCGTGCGATCGGCGACGCCGTTCCGAGGCCCTTTCCCGTTGGAGGCCGGTCGCCGCTCGGTCCGGTGGATCCCACACCTCGGACCCTCTCCGTCTGACGCACGGCGTCACTGGGCATTGTGACCGGCTATCGACCTCTCGGACGCGGGTGACGTGACCAGGCCGATGGCCGACAGGGAAGACCCGGACGTGACTGCTGACGTCGGTCGAGAGGGAGCCGATGCCGTGGAGGCTGCTGGCCGATTCCGTATTTACCTGGGCGCCGCCCCTGGAGTTGGCAAGACCTACGCCATGCTGGATGAGGGTCATCGGCGTCAGCGGCGAGGTACTGATGTGGTCATCGGGTTTGTCGAGTGCCACGGTCGACCCCTCACCGAGCATCTGATGGAAGGCCTCGAGATGGTCGAGCGGCGAGTCGTGGAGTACCGGGGGACGCGCTTCGAAGAAATGGACCTCGAGGCGACCCTTGCGCGGCATCCTGGAGTGGCGTTGGTGGATGAGTTGGCGCACACCAACGTGCCGGGTGCGGGGCGCAATGAGAAGCGATGGCAGGATGTCATGGAACTCCTGCATGCCGGGATCGATGTCATCACCACGGTGAACATTCAGCATCTCGAGGGCATTGCCGACGCGGTCGAGGAGATCACGAATATTCCCGTCCGTGAGCGAGTGCCCGACTGGGTCATCCGAAAGGCGGACCAGATCGAACTCGTAGATTCCTCCCCCGAACAGCTCCGCCGCCTTCTGCACGGAAATGTCTATCCGGCAGAACAGATCCCCTTTGCACTGAACAATTACTTCGGCAAGGACAATCTCGTTGCTTTGAGAGAGCTGGCACTCCGGTTCCTGGCCGATGAATCAGATGTAGAGCTCCTGAACTATCTCCGCGGACGTTCATCTGCGAATCGATTCGAGACGAAGGAACGGATACTTGTGGCGGTGACCGCCGCACCCGGAACTGAAGCCATGATTCGCCGCGCATCGAGGATGGCCAGCCGCATGAAGGCCGATCTTCAGACGCTCCATATCGTGACTCGTGACAACGTTCGCCCACGGGCCAGCGAACAATGGATTGCCCTCCGCCAACTGGGCGCCGACGTGGGCGCAGAGTGGAACGAGATTCGCTCCGACGATCCTGCCGGAGCCCTCATCGACTTCGCCCGCTCTCGGGAGATCACGCAGATCGTGGTGGGGTCGAGCCAGCGCAGCCGACGTCAGGAGTGGATGGGCGGGGGGTCGTTCGTGCGGAAGGTCTCCCGTCTGGCCGGCGAGGCCGAGATCGACGTCCACATCATTGCGCGGCGCCATCTTGAGAAGCTGACTGTCGGTCCCTGACAAGAGCTCGGATGTTGTATGGACATGTTGTGAGTCACCACATGTCGGTCAGATGTCAAGCCCATTCGGCGTGAGCAGTGACTTCGCTCGGTGGCAGATGGACACTACCGGTGTTCGACTCACTGCTCGGCGTCACCCGGCCGGATACCGGTGGCCAAGCGGCGCATGGCACTCGAATCGTCGGGGGTCCTTGGACTCGTTGTCTGCCTGGCGTCGGTGTCGGACTGGGGGTAGCGCGGTCCGCGGCTCTGACGGCTTCGGCTGTAGCAACACACAGCATCTTCAGCACCTCCATCGATCACCGGAACGGGTGCCACACCAGCGGCCGTGACCGGGCGCATCCGATCGGGGGCAGGATGTTGCGATCCGTGTGCATGGCTTGTCCGGATGGTCTTGGGGTCTGTCAGGTGGTCGGTCGGTGGAGGACGTAGACCACCTGGGGTCCGGCGTCGCTCGGATCCTCGGATACCAGTGCGCCCGACCAGGTCCGGGTGAATCCGGCCCGCTCGAGGGCCCGCCACGAACGGCGGTTGTGCTCGTGGACCGCCACCACGCAGGTCGGACAGCGGGCGTAGCGGACCCACGAATCGGCCACGAACGACGCGATGACCCGGGTGCCGACGCCCCGGCCGATGCGCTCGGGGTCGCCGATCAGGTAGTCGATGCCGAAGGCGTCGAGCGGCGCGCCGGTGGGTGCCAGGGTGGCGCGCCAGTCGTCGTTGTCGGCGATCCGGTAGCGAACGACGAGGCCGATCGGTCGGCCGCCGAGGGTGACAATGCAGGCCTCGGTAGGGTCGGTGCCGTCGACACCGGGCCCGTAACGGGTCTCGAGGTCGTCGGGGCCCCAGGGCTCCTGCCACCAGGGCTCGACGTGCGGCGCGGCGAACCAGGTCGCGAGGAGGGGAAAGTCCGACCTGGTGAGCGGCTGGAAGGCGATCGACGCGCCGTCGTCGGGGCTGGTCGTCATCGGTCCCGGCCCCGGTCTCGGCCGGCCAGACCTATCGGTCCTGCCACTCGGCCAACTCGATCGTCACGTCGCCTGGCCCGGACACGAACACCAGGCGACGGTCGTGGAACTCGAGGACGTCGTTGCGGAGGTGCAGCCCGGCGTCGAGGAGCCGGGCCACGGTGGCGTCCAGGCCCTCGACGGCAAAGCAGATGTGGTTGAACCCGAGCCGGGCCAGGTCGGCCTCATCGGGGTCGGCCCGGGGCTCGGGACGGTGGAACCGGAGGAGCTGGACCTCCTGGTGGGTGACCGCGCCCTGCAGCTCCAGGGTGCCGTGGTCGGCTTCCCAATCGGGAATCCCCATGTAGCGGGACATCTCCTCGCCGCAGACGACGACGGCATGCGTCTTGGTGAAGCCGAGGAGGCCGAAGAACTCCACCGCGCCGTCGAGGTCCTCGACGGCGATGGTCACGTGGTCGAAGCCGCTGTGCCGGGCGTTGCCCATGGCTTCATCGTACGGCCGCGACCGTTGCCGCCGCTCCCTATCGGGTGCCGAATGCCCCGCCGACGTCGACGCCCAGGTCGGGGATGTGCTGGTCGGTGGCGAACCGGTAGAGGATCGTGACGGGCGATACTGGAGCCATGGAGCGCTCGAGCGACGGCACCCCCTACTACCGGACCGATCTGGCCCTCATCCACCATCTCGGCTTCGGTTTCCACGCGGACCTCTGCGCGCCCGGGATCCTGGCCGTCCTGGAGGGCGTCCGGAAGCGCGACGGGCTGGTGGTCGAAGTGGGTTGTGGAAGCGGGTTGCTGACCCGCCACCTGGTCGATGCCGGCCACCACGTCGTCGCCACCGACGCTTCGGAGGCCATGCTCGACCTGGCGCGGGGCCACGTGCCCGGAGCCGGGGAGATCCGGCGCCTGACACTGCCCGACGACGCGTTGCCGGAGGCCGACGCCATCGTGTCGGTGGGCCACGCGATCAGCTACCTCGATGACGAGGCCCTGCTCGAGCGGTCCCTGGTGGCCATGGCGGAAGCACTTCGCCCCGGGGGTGTCCTGGCCATCGACCTCTGCGACCTCGAGTGGGGCGCGGCCCGGCAGGACCAGGCCCCGAAGGTCTGGAGGACCGACGACTGGGCGCTCATGACGGAGTTCTCGGTACCGACGCCGACCCGGTACGTCCGCGAGATGACCACGTTCGTCCGCCGGCCGGACGGCTCGTGGCGCAGGGACGACGAGCGCCACGACAACGTGCTGGTCGACACGTCGGCCGTCCCGGCGCTCCTCGCCCGCCACGGCGTCGATGCCACGGTCTCGACCTCGTTCGGGGGCGCGGAGCTTCCCATCGGACTCGTCGCCGTCGTCGGCCTGAAGGCCTGACGGTCGATGGCGGCCCGTCGAGGTGCCGTCCGATCGACCAGATCCGATCCATAGGATCCGGGTAGTCATCGCTGCGACGCCGATGCAGAGGTGCCGCGTGCACGACCGACCACGAGCAGAGGAGCCCGTATGGCATCGAGCGCAATTCCCGGTGGGATGTTCACCCTGGCCGACGGCATGGACGTCACCCGGATGGGGTACGGGGCCATGCAGTTGGCCGGACCGGGGGTGTTCGGCCCACCGGCAGAACACGACGCCGCGGTGGCCGTGCTCCGGGCGGCCGTCGACCTCGGGATCACCCACATCGACACCAGCGACTTCTACGGGCCGCACGTCACGAACCGGATCATCTTCGAGGCGCTGCACCCCTACCCGGACGATCTGCGGATCGTGACCAAGGTGGGCGCCCGGCGCGATGCCGAGGGCGGCTGGCCACACGCCCGTTCGCCCGAGGAGCTCCGCCAGGCCGTCCACGACAACCTCGACCATCTCGGCCTCGAAGCGCTCGATGTCGTCAACCTCCGCATGGGTGGGGTGGCGGGACCCGAGGCCGGTTCGATCGCCGAGCAGTTCGAGGCGCTGGCCGAGCTCCAGCAGCAGGGTCTGATCCGCCACCTCGGCGTCAGCACGATGAGCGGCGAGCAGATCTCCGAGGCCCAGTCGATCGCGCCGGTGGTGTGCGTACAGAACTTCTACAACGTCGCCCACCGGGACGACGACCTTTTGATCGACTCACTTGCCGCGCAGGGGATCGCCTACGTGCCGTACTTCCCCCTCGGCGGCTTCTCGCCACTGCAGTCGGACATGCTCGACCGGATAGCGGCTCGACGGGAAGCAGTACCGATGGTCGTCGCCCTGGCCTGGCTGCTCCAGCGGTCGCCGAACATCCTGCTCATCCCCGGGACGTCGTCGGTCGCGCACTTGATCCAGAACGTCTCCGGCGCCGAGCTGGAGCTGTCCGGAGAGGACCTGGCCGAATTGGACGGCATCGCCGGGTAGCCGACCTGCAGCGGGCCCGCCTGCTGAGTACCCGGAATCGCCCGAACGCGGAAGAACAGGTCCCGACCCGCCCCATCTCCTAGGATGACGCCGGCGTCAGGCTCGGCTCGACGCGAAGTGAAGGTGGGGATCGGGTGCGGCTCAGGGGGAATCTGAGGCTGCTGGTAGCAGCCGTGTGCTTCGGGAGCCTGCTGGCTGCCTGCTCGTCGGGATCCTCGGGGTCGTCGACGACGACGAGGACGGGCAACACTGTCCCGCTGGTGGCGGCAGGCTCGACGGGTTCGGCGGCGTACCTCGTCTACTGGGACCAGAACGAGGAGGTGGATTTCCTGTCCATGCCCTCGGGAACCCAGGGCCAGCTGCTTCCCGCCTGGGACCTCAACGGTCAGGTCTGCATCCTGCCCGACGGCCGGTTCGTCGGGGGATACGACCCCACGCTGCCGGCCCAGCAGAGCTTCGGTAGCGCCAAGCCCTACAAGCAACCCGCCGACGGCATGGAGCTCGACGAGCCCAACGGCTCGTTCAGCGGGCAGACGCTCTACGTGCCTGGACCCTACAAGTTGCCGGGCCAGACGATCGGCGGCGACTCGCCCCCGTCGCCGAACGGCGTGTTCAACAACAACCAGACCTACACCGGCTGCGTGGTCGACAAGGCCGGAAACATCCTCGCCAACGACATCGCCACCGCGCAGGGCCAGTACCCGGCGCCCAGCAGCGGCAGGTTGGTGGAGTGGTTCGCCCCCGACTACACCACGTACTGCATCGACTACGGCCCGACGGCGGGAGGCGTGGGGCCGCACCATACCGACGGGACCGGCGGTCTGGCCCAACCGGGGATGATGACCTTGGCCGACAACGGCGACGTGCTCGTCCCCAACGTGGGCACCTCGAGCGTGCTCCAGTTCGCCCAATCGTCCCTGCCGACAAGTGCTGCGCAGTGCCCCGGGGGGATCTACCCCCGGGACAAGGTGAAGGTGTCGGACTTCGTCAAGGACCTCTCGTTCCCGTCCGGGATCGCCAAGGACCCGACCTGTGACTGCTTCGCGGTCAGCACCTACATCGGGGACCCGTCCATCCGCTGGGTGTCGAGCAGCGGCCAGCCCGAGCCGGGACGCGGCTCGGTCCCGGGCACGACCATCACCGATCTCGGGAAGAGCCCCGGGCAGTACAACCCGTTCGGCATGGCCTTCGCCCCGGACGGGACCCTGTACTTCATCGACATCCACATCGCCTGCTCGGCCGGGCTGTCTGGCTGCGGGCCCGCCAACTACGGGGGTCGGGTGATGAAAGTGACGTTCTCTGGAGGCCAACCGTCCGCACCTGTTGCCTTAGCCACTGGTTTCGACTTCCCGACCAGCGTGACGGTGTGCGTGCCGTCCAAGTCCACGTGCCCGTATCCGACCGGGACGATCGTGGCACCGCTGTCGGGCCCGTCGGAAAATCCCGGGCCCGATGCCGGGCCCACGTCCAACGCACCTGGCAAGGCCGGCTTTGGCTGAGCGAGCCGGCCCCCGTCGTGGGCCGCAGCGATGACGATCGCCCGGCCGTCACATCGCCGCCAGTGGCGCGCCTTGGTCGGCGGAGTGCTGATCACCGTCCTGTTGGCCGGCTGCAGCTCCCCGGTCACGCCGAACACAAAGGCCTCCGCGATCGCCTCGACCTTGCCGGGACCATGGGACTGGCCCTCCTACGGCCACGACGCCCAGCACACCTTCCACGGCCGCACCACGCTGACCGAGGCGTCGGCCAGGAGGCTCAAAGTGGCGTGGTTCTTTCCCACCGGCGACGCGGTGACCGCCACCCCGACGGTGGTGGGCGGCACCGTCTACGTCGGCTCCTGGGACAACAAGTTCTATGCCCTCGATCTCGAGACCGGGGCCGTGCGCTGGAAGTTCCAGCTCAGTGCCCAGGATGCGGTGACCCCGTACCCAGGAAAGCAGCCCCGCGACTCCTCCTCCGACGGCGGGCTCGTGACCTCCTCGGCCTGGTATCAGCCCGGCGACGGCACGAGACCCGCCCTTGTGCTCTTCGGGGGTGGCTACACCCTGTATGCGCTCGACGCCGCCACCGGCGCGTTGTACTGGCGCCACGACTACACGGGCCGACCCGGCCAACCCCCTGACCCGGCCAAGGACGGGACCCGCATCTTCTCCTCGCCGGTGGTCGTGGGGAACAAGGTGCTGTTCGGGGTGGACGTCGACGGCCAGAGGCAGAGCGCCGGCTACATCGCGGCGGCCGACCTCGCCACCGGTCAGCCGGTGTGGGAGTTCCAGACCGATGTCGACAGCGCCGGCCGTGTCCTCGACGACGGCTGCGGCAACGTGTGGTCGTCCGGCACCGTCCTGCCCGGCTCCGGACTCGTGGTGTTCGACACCGCCGACTGCAACTTCACCGACACCGAGCCGCTGGCGGAAGCGGTCGTCGCCCTCCACATCGACGACGGGAAACTGGCCTGGGTGTACCGCCCGCACCCCCGCAATCTCGCCTGCGACTGGGATTTCGGGGCCACGGTCAACGCCGGGATCGATGCCCAGGGGAACGCCACGTTCGTGGGCGCGGGGGCCAAGGACGGGACCTACTACTCGCTGAATCCGGCCACCGGCCACCTCCGGTGGGCCACCAACGTGGTCTTCGGCGGATTTTCCGGAGGGTTCATCGCGTCGACCGCCTACGACGGGCACCGGGTGTACGGCACCACCGCCATCGGCGACTTCGGCAAGTTCGAGAAGGACGTCCAGGTCCTGTGCGACCCCGCCGACCCGCGGGACACGCCGAGACAGCAGCCGACGGTGCACACCTTCGACGCCGCCTCAGGCGCTATCGCCTGGCAGGTGAACGGCTCCCCCTCGTTCAGCGCCACCAGTGTCGCCGGGGGCATGACCTTCAACGGGCCGTCGCTCGGCGGCGACGTCCTCCAGGTGCGAGACGCTCAGTCGGGCCACCTCGTCGACACGGTCGCCGTTCCCGGGCCGATCTGGTCGGGCGTGGCCATCGTGGGTGACGCGCTGGTGACCGGTATCGGGTCGTCGTACACGGCCCAGCCCTCAGGTGTCGCCGTGGTCACGCCTGGAGGGAAGCCCCCGGTCGTCGGGCCCTGAGTTCCCGTGGGTGGCGTGATCCCGGAGCTGCATCTGACCTGTTCCGCCCCGACGGGCCTCGCCTCCGCCATGGGGCCCGGTCACGGGCGATCCCTCCCGGCTCAGGCTCAGATCTCCTCGGGCACCATGTCGATCGCCCCGCACGGGCACTCCGCTACGCAGATGCCGCATCCCTTGCAGAAGTCGTAGTCGAACCGGTAGCGCTCACCCGGACCCAGCTTGATCACGGCGTTGTCGGGGCAGACCCCGAAGCAGTTGTCGCACTCGAAGCAGTTCCCGCACGACAGGCAGCGGCGAGCCTCGAACAGAGCGTTCTCCTCGGTCAGGCCTCCGACGACCTCGTCGAACGTGCTGACCCGCCGGGCCCGCTCGAGCTCGGGGCGCCTGGTGCGCGGCGCTTCGGCGAAGTACCAGGTGTTGAGGCGGTCGAACGTGGCCGGGGCGGCCAGCGGCGGGTCGGTAGCATCCCGTCCGGCCAAGAAGGCGTCGATGCCCAGTGCCGCCCTGCCTCCGTGCCCGATGGCCATGGTCGCCGTGCGCTGCGAGGGCACGCTGTCGCCGCCGGCGAAGACACCCGCCTCGCCGGTCATCATGGTCGCCTCCACCTGGACGTAGCCGTCGTCGACGGCCACGTCGGGTGCCCGCTCCAGGAGGGTCAGGTCGGTGTCCTGTCCGAGGGCCAGTACCAGCGAGTCGGCGGCGAGCTCCTCGGTCTCACCGGTGGGCACCGGGAACCCCTCGTCGTCGAGCCGCACCTTCTCGACCACCAGGCGACCGGGATCGACCCGGTCGACCACCGAGAGCCAACGTACGGTGACGCCCTCGGCGAGGGCTTCGTCGAGCTCGTCACCGTGTGCGGGCATGTGCCCACGGTTCCGGCGGTAGACGACGACGGCGTCAGTGGCACCGAGGCGCCGGGCTGTGCGCGCCGCGTCGATCGCGGTGTCACCGCCGCCGTAGACGGCGACGCGGAGACCGAGCTGGGGCGGATCGCCGTCGGCGACCCGGTGGAGCAGGGAGATGGCGTCGAGGACCCGGGCCGAATCGCCCGAGGGGATGTCGAGGCGCCGGGCCAGCTGTGCGCCCACCGCCACGAAGACCGCGTCGAAGGCTCCTTCGGCGCGTTCGGACTCGATGTCCTCCACCGTGTGCTCGAGCCCGACGTCGATGCCGAGGGCGATGATCCGCTCGATCTCCGCATCGAGGACGTCGCGGGGGAGGCGGTAGGCGGGAATGCCGAATCGCATCATTCCCCCGAGCGCGACCGCCGAGTCGACCAGGCGCACGTGGTGGCCGAGGCGGCGCAGACGGTACGCGCAGCTGAGCCCGGCCGGACCGCCTCCGATCACGAGGACGCGCTTGCCGGTGTCGGACCCGGCAGGGGGTAGCTCCCACCCCCGGTCGATGGCCAGATCGCCGAGGAACCGCTCGACGGCGTTGATGCCGACCGCTTCGTCGAGCTGGGCACGGTTGCATGCCGTCTCGCACGGGTGGTAGCAGATCCTGCCCATCACGGCCGGGAACGGGTTGTCCTCGACCAGTTGCCGCCACGCCGCCTCGTAGTCACCGGGCTCGGCCTGGTACAGCCACTGCTGGACCCGCTCGCCGGCAAGGCAGGCATCGCTGCACGGGGGCTGCCGATCGACGTACACCGGTCGCTCGACCCGCCACGAGCCGGTGTGGTTGGCGCGGCTCGATCCCACGTCGAGGGTGATGGCGAATGGCGGTTCCACTACGGTCTTCCCCCCTCCGGTCCGGCATCGTCGTGCTCGCCGGGGTCGAGTCCGTATCGGGCGATGTTGTGGTCGGCGATGGCCTGGATCCGGGCGATCACGTCGAGACTGGGATGTTCGCCGAAGAGGTGGGCGTATCGCCCCTGAAGGGACAGGTACTCCTCCACCGGGGTCCGGTGGCGGATCGGGGACACCGCGGTCACCTGGCCCCCTTCGGCCTCGAAGACGGGGAAGAGACCGGTCTCCTGCGCCAGCCGCGCCACACGGATCGTGTCGGACGAGGCGGAGCCCCAGCCCAGCGGGCACGGTACGAGGATGTGCAGGTAGCGGGCACCGCGGATCTGCATGGCTCGCTCGACCTTGCCCTCGAGGTCGTGGAGGTCGGCGACCGTGGCGGTGGCGACGTAGGGGATGTCATGGGCCATGGCCAGGCGGGGGAGGTCCTTCCCCTGGCCGAAGACGTTCCCCGGCTGGCTGCCCACCGCCTCGGTGGTGGCTGTCCGGGCCGCCGGCGGCGTGGCCCCGGAACGCTGGACGCCGGTGTTCATATAGGCCTCGTTGTCGTAGCAGATGAAGAGCACGTCGTCGTTGCGTTCGAACATTCCCGACAGGCACCCGAAACCGATGTCGACGGTCCCCCCGTCCCCGGCCTGGCCGACCACGCGGACATCGGTCTTCCCCTTCACCTTCATGGCCGCCGCCATCCCGGTGGCCACCGCCGGTGCATTGCCGAAGAGCGAGTGCAGCCAGGCGATCCGCCACGACGTCTGCGGGTAGGGGGTCGAGAAGACTTCGAGGCAACCGGTCGCGTTGACCACCAGGAGCCGGCCCGCGGTGGCGCGCATGGCGGCGTCGATGGCGTAGCGGGCCCCCAGCGCCTCGCCACACCCCTGGCAGGCGCGGTGGCCGGCGTCGAGCGAGTTGGTCCGGTCGGCGTCGGACTGGACGGTCCGGTCGCCCGAGGGGAGGAGCCGGTTGCCGACGGCAAAGCTGCCGACCTGGAAGAAGCGGACCGGCTGGGTGGTCATGGTTCCACCTCACCGTTCTGGCGGAGGGCGAGGTCGCGGAGGACGAACTCGGCGGTCGGTCCGGGTCGGGTCGTCGCCGCGGCCATGCGGGCCTGTTCGCGCTCGACGACCCCGGTGTCGAGGTCGAGGAAGGTGAGCACTTCGAGCTGGTCCTCCCCAGCCGCGGCCAGCATGGTCTCGAGGTGCCGCCGGGTGATCGGTCGGCCGCCGAGACCGGCGACCACCGTGTAGAGCGAGGACTCGGACCGTTGGGTGGCCAGGGCGACGTCGGTCGAGAGGACCCCGCCGAACCCGACACTGAACGCCTTCTCGACGACGACGACCCGTTGCGCGCCCGCCAGCGCGTTGGCGACCGCCTGCACCGGGAAGGGACGGAATGTCGTGATCCCCACGACCCCGACCCGCTCCCCGGCATCGCGCCGGGCGTCCACGGCGTCCTTGATCGTCCCGAGCACCGAACCGAGGGCCACCACCACGGTGTCGGCGTCCTCGGTGCGGTAGGACCGGACCAGACCCCCGCTCGATCGGCCGAACCCGCGGGCGAAGTCGGCGGCCACGGCGGGGATGAGGTCGAGGGCCTCGAGTTGGCGGACATAGGCGAGGTAGCGGACCTCCTCGAACGCCTCGGGGCCGACCATGGCCCCGATGGAGACCGGGTCGTCGGGATCGAGCACCTGGCGAGGCTCGAAGGGGGGAAGGAAGGCATCCACTGCATCCTGCTCGGGAACGTCGATGCCTTCGATGGCGTGGGTCAAGATGAACCCGTCCATGCACACCATCACCGGGAGCGAGAGGCGCTCGGCGATGACGAACGCTTGGACGTGCAGGTCGACGGCTTCCTGGTTGGTCTCGGCGAACAGCTGGATCCATCCCGTGTCGCGTACCGACATGGCATCGCTGTGGTCGTTCCAGATGTTGATGGGCCCGCCTATGGTCCGGTTGGCCAGGGTCATCACGATGGGGAGCCCGAGCCCCGAGGCGTTGTAGACGGCTTCCATCATGAACAGGAGGCCCTGGCTGGCGGTGGCCGTGTAGGCCCGTGCCCCCGCCGCCGAGGCGCCGATGGACACGGACATGGCCGCGAACTCCGACTCGACGTTGATGAACTCGCACGGGGACAGGGCGCCGGACTTCACCATGGCACCGACGGCCTCGATGATGTGGGTCTGCGGGGAGATGGGATAGGCGCAGACCACCTCGGGACGGCAGCACGCCACCGTCTCGGCCACGGCCCGGGAGCCCTCAATCTGCCGCAGCATGGGCCTGGGTGGGGACGGGTCGGGTGGCCGGGTCGCGGGGTGCGAGGGACCGGGTGACATGACGGAAGGCGGCATTGGCGGCGGCGACGTTGCGCTCGCCGATCGGTCCGGCGAAGCGCTGGCGGAGGGCCTTTTCGACCGCCGTCAGCGAGATCTGGCCGGTCAGTGCGGCGAAGCCGGCGACGAGCGCGGCGTTGGGCATGGGCCGGCCGGTCTGGTCCAGCGCGAACTCGGTGGCGGGGCAGGTGCACAGCCGATCGGATTGGAAACGGCGGGAGAGATCCCCGAGCCCGAGGGCATCGAGGGGTTTCGAGGTGTTCAACAGCACATAGGCCTCGGGAGCGAGTCCGGCGAGGAGATCGACCTGGTGGATCAAGGTGATGTCCTGAACGATCAGGGCGTCGGGCTCCATGACCGGCTCACGGGTGCGGATGGGGCGCTCGTCGATCCGGCAGAAAGCGACCACGGGAGCACCCATACGCTCGGAGCCGAAGCTCGGGAACGCCTGGGCATGGCGGCCGCCGTCGAAGGCGGCCATGGACAGGACCTCGGCTGCCGTGACCACGCCCTGGCCACCGCGGCCGTGGATGCGGATCTGGAACATGGGAGCGACTCTGGCCTGGACCGCTGGTCAGCGGCCGGCTGCGCCGACGATGGCGACCAGATCGGCGAGCCGGCTGGAGTAACCCGACTCGTTGTCGTACCAGCCGAGCACCTTGACCAGGCGCCCGTGGGCCATGGTCAACTCGGAGTCGAAGACGCACGAGGCCGGCGAACCGATGATGTCCGAGGAGACCAGGGGTTCCTCGGAGTACTCGAGCAGGCCAGCGAGGCGACCGCCGCCGGCCGCGGCTCGATAGGCCTCCTTGACGTCTTCGACGGTGGCGCTTGTGCGTACGTTGGCCACCAGGTCCACGATGGATGCGTCCGGCACCGGGACACGGAGGGCCAGGCCGTCGAGTACGCCGCTCACGGTCGGCAGCACCAGACCGGTGGCCCGGGCCGCGCCGGTGGTAGTCGGCACGATGTTGAGGGCAGCGGCGCGCGCACGACGCGGGTCCTTGTGCAACGTGTCGACGAGTTCCTGGTCGCCGGTGTAGGCGTGCACCGTGGTCATGAAGCCGTCCTCGATGTCGAACGCGTCGTCCAGGACCTTGGCCAGAACGGCAAGGCAGTTGGTGGTGCAGGACGCGTTGGAGATGATGAAGTCGTGGCTCGGGTCGAATTGGTCCTCGTTCACCCCGATCACAAAGGTGGCATCAGGGTCGTGGGCCGGTGCCGAGATCACGACGCGGGTTGCACCGGCGTCGAGGTGCGCCGTGGCACGCTCGCGGCTGGTGCCCGCGCCGGTGGACTCGACGACCACGTCCACTCCGAGCTCTCCCCAGGGGAGCGCCTTGGGCTCGGGCTCGGTGAGCATGCGGATGCGTCGGGTACCCACCACCATGGCGGCGTCCTCGACGGTCACCGGATCGGGGAAGTGGCCGTGCACGGAGTCCCGGGCGAACAGGCGGGCCAGCGCGACCGGAGACCCGAGGTCGTTGATCGCCACCACTTCGAGCTCGGGGTGGTAGACGAGGACGGACCGGAGCAGGGCCCGTCCGGTGCGCCCGAATCCGTTGATGGCCAGGCGTACCGGCATGCGCGCTCCTCCCGTCAGCTTCGGAGGGCCTGTTCCCTCACGAATCCCATGGTGGCCCCGACCGGATGATCGAGGTAGGGCCGAATGTCACTGCCCGAACGGAGGCCCGGCATCCCGACCGTCCGTCACATCTGGCCCGCAGTGGATCCGGAGATTGGAGACCGCGCTCAGCCTGTCGAGCTGATCCCGTGACGACGGCCCAGGGGATGCCGTGGCACCGGTGCGGCGTCGTGTGGGGTCCGGCGGGGGTCGGCGGCCTCGAGGAGGAGGCGCCGCTCGGCCGTGGCCATGGAGTGCCGTACAGCAGGTGCGGCATCGGGGTTCACCGAGACCGAGGTGATCCCGAGCCGCACGAGGAACTCGGCGAACTCGGGCCGGTTGGAGGGGGCCTGGCCACAGAGGGACGAGGTGATCCCCGAGTCCTGGCAGGCGCGGACGATCCGTGAGATGGCATCGAGGACGGCGGGATCGGACTCGTCGAACAGCTCGGCGAGAACGGCCGAGTCGCGGTCCACCCCCAGGGTGAGTTGGGTGAGGTCGTTGCTGCCGATGGACACCCCTTCGATCCCCATGCAGGCGTAAGTGGGGATCCAGTAGGCGACCGACGGGACCTCGGCCATCACCCAGACCGGCAGCCCGCGGGCCCCTGGGTGGTCCTCGATGATGTCGAGGCATTGCTCGAGCTCCCAGGCGGTGCGGACGAAGGGGATCATGAGCCGCAGATTGGGGGTTTCCGCCGCCACGCGGGCGAGCACGTCCAACTCGAGGCGGAACAGGTCAGGCTGGTCGACGTACCGGAAGCATCCCCGGTAGCCGATCATCGGGTTGTCCTCGTGAGGTTCGAACTGGTCGCCTCCCTCGAGGCCGCGGAACTCGTTGCTGCGGAAGTCGATGCTCCGGTAGACGACCGGGCGGGGCTCGAAGGCCCTCGTGATCCGGAGGAGCGACTCGGACATCCCGTCGACGAAGGTCTGTTGCTGGTCCCGCTGCATGAGGAGCCGCGGGTGCACCCCACCGAGGGCGTCGGCCACCATGAACTCGGCTCGCAGGAGGCCGACCCCGTCGACCTCCTGGCCGGCGACCTCCTCGGCGTGCTCGGCGACGGCGAGGTTCACGTAGAGCCGGGTGGCGAGTTCGGTGGCTGCCGGACCGGTGCCGACCGGTGCTGCAGCAGTCGCCGATGCAAGCCGCTCCCGGGACGGCGCTCCTTCGAGGACCTGTCCGCGTCCGCCGTCGATCGTGACCACCTCGCCGTCCCGCAACACCGTGGTGGCCGAGCGGGTCCCGACGACGCAGGGCACTCCGAGCTCGCGGGCGACGATGGCCGCGTGGCAGGTCATGCCGCCCCCGTCGGTGACCAGGGCCGAGGCGCGTCGGATGGCCGGCACCCAGTCGGGGCTGGTCATCGGGGCCACCAGGACCTCCCCGTCGAGCAGGTGGGACCCGTCTTCGGGCGTGAGCAATACCCGGACCCTGCCCGAGGTGACGCCCTTGGAGGCGGCGAGCCCTTGGACCAGCACCTTCTGTGGCCCTGGCGATGCCACCGGCGAGCCAGGAGTGGCGTCCTGGAGCGTGGTGATGGGACGAGACTGGACGAGGTAGACGGTGCCCCCCACCATGGCCCACTCGGTGTCCTGCGGGGAGCCGTAGTGCCGCTCGACTGCCAGGCCCAACCGGGCCAGTTCGAGCACCTCGGGATCGGTGAGGACGCGTGCCCCGCCCTCCTCGGCCGACAGCGGCACCTCCAGGTCACCCCCATCGGGGCCGCGGACGATCTTGAACGACTGATGGCCGATGCGAACGCTCTCCAGGCGTGGCCCCTCTTTGATCACCTCGTAGGTGTCCACCTCTACCATCCCGGACACCACCACTTCGCCCTGGCCGAAGGCCGCCTCGATGACGATCCGGTCGGTGGCGCTGGTGGCCGGGTCAGCGGTGAACATCACCCCGGAGCGCTCGGAAGCCACCATCTCCTGGACGATCACCGCAAGGGCGGGCTCGTCCGTGATCTCCTCGATGGAGCGGTAGGCGATGACCCGCTCCCCGTAGATCGAGGCCCAGCAGTCGACCAGGCGCTGGAGCAGCTGGTCGTCGCCCGCCACGTTGGTGTAGGTCACGTTCATACCGGCGAAGGAGGTGCCCGAAGTGTCCTCGCCGGTACCCGACGAGCGCACCGCGACCCGTATCCCGTCTCCGAGCTTGTGGTAGGCGTCGAGCACCGCGGTGCGTAGCTCGGGCGAAACGGGCATCTGGGCCACGAGGCTCTGGGCCTTCGCGGCGATGTCCCGCAGGCTGGCTGGATCGTCGATGTCCATCCCGTCGAGCAGATCCACGAGCTGGGAGCGGATCCCGCTGTGCTCGATGGCGTCGCGGTAGGCGCCGGCGGTGACGACGAACCCGGGTGGGACCGGCAGGCCGGCCCCGGTCAACTCGCCCAGATTGGCACCCTTACCGCCCACCAGGTCGACGTCGCCGACAGACAGGTCCGTGAACCACATCACCGATTGCATGATCTCCTCCTCTGCGGTGGCCGCTCCGCTGGCGGGTACCACCCAGTCGGTGGGGTGGCTTCGCATGCCGGGCGACCGCCGCCTCCGGTCAGAAGACCGATGCCCATGAGACCTCCTCGTCAGACGGGCCGGGCTGACACTGATCGCCGGCGCCGCATCCTCTTGGGACCAGTGTCGTCCGGGCTGCCGGCCAGTGGAAGGGCCGTAGGTCCCATCGAGAGTGCCTCAGGGAGGGCGTCGCCCGGCCACGCCGCTCCCGAGGTTCGGTGGAGTCAGTCGCGGGCGGGGAGCAGCCCGAGGGAGCCCGCCCCTTCGAGCAGCGCGTCATGCGCCCGGGGGTCGGCCACGTGCTCGATGATGCTCCGGACTTGCTCGTGCTCGGACCGGCCGAAGAGCTCGGCACAGCCCTGGTCGCTCACGATCGCCGTGTGCTGGAACGAGGTGACCGGATTGGTGAGGATGGGCAGCACCGCCGAGCTGTCGCTCTTGTCGTGCCACGAGTGCAGGGCCACCAACGCGTGCCCGCCGGTGGAGTGGAGGGCCCCGGTGACGAAGTCGGGCTGGCCGCCAAATCCGGAATAGATGGAGTCGCGGATGAAGCTGGCGTTGGCCTGGGCGAACAGGTCCACCTGCATGGCCGTGTTGATCGAGAGCATGGCCGGCTGGGCCGCAATCCGGAGCGGATCGTTGGCGACCTCCGTCCGGTTCATGCGCAGGCGGGGATTGCGGTCGGCCCAGACGTAGAGCTCCGGGGATCCGAAGAGGAACGACGCGCTGATGGGGCGGTCGGCGTCGAGTGCTCCGGCCCGCTCGATGGTCAAGACGGCGTCACTGATCATCTCCGACCAGATGCCGAGATGCTGCCGATCGATGAGCGCTGCGGCGGCGACGTCGGGGATCTGGCCGATGCCGAGCTGCAGGGTGGCACCGTCGCCGCCGAACGCCGCCACCTGCTGACCGATCATCTGCTCGGCCTCGGTGGCCGGGCGCCCAGTGTGGGTCTGCAACGGCTCGTCGACCTCGAGGGCGAGATCGATCTGGTCCACCGCGATCTCGCCGTCGCCGAAGGTGTAGGGCATGTTGGGATTGACCTGGGCCACGACCAGGCCGCCACGGGCCCGCGCCCGTTCGATGGCGGCAGGAAGGAGGTTGACCTCGATCCCGAGGGACACCTTGCCGCCGCGGGGCTCCGAGGTGTGGATCAGAACCGCATCGACCGGCCGGAGTGTGTCGAACAGGCGCGGCACCAGCGACAGGCGCATGGGGAGGTACTCGAGGGCCGGATCATGACGCACGCCGGGCCCGACGAAAGGTGTCTCGTTGACGAAGCCGGTACGCCTGGGCCAGCCGAGCTGGGCGTTGAGGGAGAAGGTGCGGACGGACTCGAGGGCGGCGTCGAGGGCGCGGAGGAGGACCATCGGGGTGGCGAAGTTGCCCGACACCACGACTCGGGGCTGCGGTCCGGGCAGCGACGCCAGCCGCGCCACGACCTGCTCCTCGGTGACGGTCCGCATCGATCAGGCTGCTGATCCGGCCGGCACACTCGGATCCAGGTGATCGAACATGTTCTCGGGCATGCCCATACCCGACCCGACGATGCACGGATCGACCGGCCGGCCGCGCCGTGCGAATTGAACAGGGCACTCAACGTCGACGCACATGGATCGAACGGTCGTCCTTTCGTGTTCAGGCCTCGATGTGCCGAAGTCCTCCAGCAAGTGTTCGACGAATGAGGCCCCTCTACCAGGGCCGAAGGTCACGCCGCGTTCAGCCGCCTTCCGTGCCGGGCCCGCGGTCTCCGCAGGTCCGCAGATCGGCGACGACCGACTCGGCTCGCCGAGATCCAGGATCCACTCGGTCGACGACCCGGCCACCGTCACACGGCGGAGCATCGGGGATCGGGACAGAGTCCGTTCGGCCGATCTGAATACCATGACCGCCAGGAGGTCCGCGACTGCCACCGCGACGGACCTCGGACTTCGTCGAGTTGGGCAGCGCCACCAACACCAACACGGCACCTGCGGCAGTGACCCCGGCCGCAACCATCAGCGCATCGTGGCTCCCCATCGCGAATCCGACGCGGGCTACGTGGGCCAGTGCCTTCCCCAATGAGCCCCCGACGATGCGGGCGACGGCCAGCGCCCCCCCGAGCGAACCGAGGATGGTCTGTCTGGCGGCGGCCGGAACCTGGTGGCCGGCCAGGGCCGGCTCCAGGTTGCCCTGGAACCGGCTCGACAGGACGCTCCCCACCACGGCGATGCCCAGTGCGCCTCCCACCTGCATGGCGGTGCTGTTGGTCGCCGAGCCGACGCCGCTGTCCCCATGGGGCAGCGTGCCCAGCACCGAGTCGGTCGCGGTCGGCATCAGCAGTCCGGCACCGAGGCCCATGAGCAGCATCCCCGGGAGGATCCGGGGAAAGTCGGCGGTGACCGACGAGACCACCGCGATCTGGACCAGGCCGGCGGTGATCAGCCCGAGTCCCGTTGCCGCCGTGAGCTTCGTGCCGATGGCCGACACGACCCTGGTGGCGATGAGGGCTCCGAAGGCGAGGACCCCGGCGATGGGAAGGATGCACAGTCCGGCCCCGAGGGGCGAGAAGCCCAGGGCGAACTGGAGGAACTGGGTCTCCATGAAGAGCCCCCCGAGGAGGGCGAAGACCCCCAGCGCGACAGCGACGACGGCGATGCTGAACCGGCGTGAGCGGAAGAGGGAGAGCGGGAGCATGGGATGGTCACAACGGTGCTCCCACACGACGAATCCAACGGTCACCGCCAAGCCGGCGAGCAGCGCGCCGAGCACGGACGGGGACGTCCACCCGCGGTTCGGGCCCTCGATGATCGCCCACAGGATCAGACCGAGGCCGCTCATGGTGAGGACCGCGCCGAACGGGTCAGCGCGTCGGGCGGTGTGATCATGGGACTCGGGGACGAATACCATGGCCCCGACGATCCCCACTACCACCACGGGGACGTTGACGAGGAAGATCGAGCCCCACCAGAACCTCGACAGGAGGAGACCCCCGGCGACCGGCCCGACGGCTATCCCGAGCCCGATGGTCGCGGACCAGATACCGACCGCCCTGGCCCGCTCGGCCGGTTGCCGGAAAAGGTTGTTGACGATGGACAGGCCGGAGGGAATGGTGGCTGCCGCCCCCGCCCCCATGACCGCCCGCCACGCGATCAGAGGATCGACGCCCGTTGCGAAGGCCGCACCGAGGGAGCCCGCGCCGAAGACAGCCAGGCCGACCACGAAGAGCCTCCTGCGGCCGATGCGGTCGGCCAGGCTCCCGCAGGTCAGCATCACGCCTCCGAAGACGAGCGCGTAGGCGTCCACGATCCACTGCAGCTCCTCTGTTCCGGCATGCAGCTGCAGGACGAGGGTCGGCAGGGCCACATTCAAGATGGTGTTGTCGAGGTTCACGATGAGGACCGCAATGCACAGCACGGCCAGCGCCGTCGAGCGTCGGGTCAAACGGCCCGCTGCACGGGCCGAGGAGGGCACCGGATCAGTGATCGGGTTCGGGCCGACCGTCCGGGAGCCCGGAGACAACGCCGACCCCACCGCCATCTTCGTCCTCGACGTCCGTCAACTCGGCCCCGAACCTGCCGTTGGCCATGACCAAGCGATGCCGTACCTCGGTATCGGCATCCTCGACATGCTTGGCCGGTACGAACCAGCGGACCACGTCGTGCAGCACGTCCGGTCCGCCACCGAGCACCCATTCGAGGGTCCCCTGACGCTCTGACACGTCGGCCATCTGGAAGATCTCGGCCCACTCAAGGTCGGGGGCGCCGCTCAGTTTCCACTCGACCTCGACGCGGTCACCGATCTCCTCTGCCGTCGCCCGCCCCACGATGGTGATGTCCTTCCAGCCGGTACGGGTCATGCGGTCGGTCTCCGCTTTCCGGACGCCTCCGTGGCGTCCTACTCAGACCCTACGGGTGGTGCCCAGGCCCGACCAGGGCCGAACGGCCCCCCTGTCGGGCGTCGAACGGAGCCCCAGGGGTGAAGGTGTCAGGCCGGTCAGCTGGCCGTACGGTGGCCACCTCAGTCAGTGACCGGTGAGCCCGCCCCCGCCTCACCCTCGGGGACTGACTGACCGAAATGTTGTCGATGTCGGCCTCCTTCCCGTCGAGCCGGTCCGCACCCGGCGGCGCCGGCGGCCGGCCCGGAGTCACTGGAACGAGGCACTTCCCGAGGTCCCGGTGCTCCTGATGGGGGCTGCACTCCGGCCGGACGCGCTAGGCATCGCAGACCACCGCCGGCCCGGGCTCGGGCAGGGAGTTGACGGCGGCCAGATTCCGTCCGGTGCTATAGCGCAGCCACCCGAGGCCGGTGGGTGAGAGTCGGTCGCAGACCCAGTCCCAGTGGAGAGAGACCACGTCTCCGGGAATGAGGTCGGTCACGAAACCCGTCCCCTCGATGCTGCACCGGACCACCTCAGGTTGTTCGGCTCCGAGCGCCAGGCGTGACCCGTCGAACACGAGCGGTCTGCTGGTCACCACCACGGAGTCGCCAATCACGGACTCGACCCGTCCCCACCGGATGCGGCACCGGTCGAGGACCTCCATGGCAGGGGCGTTTGTCCCGGCCCGCAGCAGACCGAGCCAGGGGTAGACGGCGAACACATGGAAGCTGTGCTGGGGGACGCCGCCTGCAGGCACAGCCGACACCAGGGCCTCGAATTGTCGACCCACCCGGTGCTCGAACCGGTCGGACATCGACCTGGCCAGCACCGGTTCCGGTACGCACGCCAGGAGTGGGTTGCCGATCCAGTAGGCCTCGACCACCCACCGGTCCAACGGGTCATCGATGCCGCTGCAGGCTGCCAGCAGCTGGAGATAGGGCCATGCCCCTTCGAACCGGGCGGCCAGGTGGCTCAGGCCATCCACGTCAGTCCCGTCCGCGGCTGCACCGAGGAGGGTCGACGGATCCCCCGGACCGCAGTAGCCGAGCGCATTTGGCGGATAGGCGTAGCGGGCGAAGAGCACCGGCCCGGCGGGTGCTACGGACCCGGTCATCCGCGTACTGCCAAGGGTTCAGCGATCTCCGGATGGCGGAGCCCCGACCACAGGACCGCTGTGACCCCGGTGGCGATGAGGACGAGCCCGAAGGCCTGCGGCGCCAGCGAGGAGGTGCCCGCGGCGGCCTGGAGGAGCGCGGTCACCAGGGCGCTCCCCACCAGGATGGAGGTCACGTCAAGGGCCCGGGCCCGGGCCAGGGCGGTCATCCACGTGGCCACGTAGGCGGACAGGAGCAGGCCGGTGAGGAGTACCCATCCCACCTGGGTCGCATCCAGCGAGGCGAGGGCGCGGAGTGACCCGGTCGCCATCAGGTAGGCAATCAGGGTCACGGCGCCGAGCCCCATGCGTACCACGGCGACCGCGGCAGGGGCCAGGTCCCGGAGCAGGACCTTGATGACCACCACCTCGACCGCCCACAGGAGCGTGGCCAGCAGCACGAGTACCTCGCCGCGCGAGGCAGCCAGGTGACCCACCCCGCCGGACACCACCACCTCGCCGACCACCAGGAGGCCGATGGCGGCCACGTTCCACCACTTGAGCCGCTCGTGCAGGAAGGGGACCGCCAGCACGGCCACCCAGATCACCATGGAGTCGCGCATGAAGGCGGCCGGCGTGGCCGTGGTGTCGGCCAGCCCGTCGAAGAACAGGACGAAGGCGAGTCCGCCCCCCACGATGCCGACGAAGGCCAGACCGATCCACCGTAGGATCGCCACCACCGGAGACACGTTCTGGTCGAGGTCGCCGGCTCGGGCGTTTCCGCTCCCCGCACTGATGTCCCGCACCGAGACGAAACGGGTGGCAGCAGAGTCAGGGCGTAGGCGCTGCCACCACCGGGCTGCGAGCACGCCTCCGACCAGCACCACAGTCGCCACGAGGTTCTTCGCCGTCGTGTACACGGCCGGCGCGGTCATCGAGTGGACGCCGTAGCTGTTCACGAAGACGGACAGGCCACTGATCAGGGCGGTGACACCGGCGATCGCCACGCCAGGGAGACCGCCCCGTCGCGACACCCCGGTGCCCCGAAGTGCGGAGCCGGACCCGCCGTCCAGCGCTGGCCTCCCCATCACGGAGCCTGCAAGCTGATCGTGGTGGCCCGCCTGAGCTCTTCTGCCACCGCCTCGGCCTCGGCGGTGTCGACCCGGTCGATGGCGTATCCGCTGTGCACGACCAGCCACTCGCCGACAGCGGGGGGCGGCCCATCCAGCGCCAGGAGGGAGACCCTCTGCACCGTCCCGTCCATGCTTTCCACATCGGCCCAGGTCCCGTTGCCCCCCACCACCCGGTGGAGCCTGCTCATGCACATGGCGCACCTCCCTCGATCAGATCGACGACACAACTGACGGCGGCGGGGACTGCCGCCTGCACCGCCGGGCTCAACCCGGTCCCCTGGCCGAAGTCATCGCCCTCGATGCCCACGACGACCACTCGCCTCGGCGCTCGGTCGACGGCCCTGGCCAACCGGAGCACGCCGGCCAGGCCGATGCCGTGGGTGCTGGAGGACCCCCGATGCCCACCGGGTAGCTCTCCATCGGGCCCGTCGACCAGCTCGACAGTGGTCAGCGTGCCCGGCACCCGGCCGGAGTGGACGGCGTCGACGACGACGGCCAGATCGGCATCGTCCCACTCACCGAGGAGGTCGAGCGGGTCGGCCAACGGGCCGATCACCGTTCCCCGCCCCGCCCGTGTGACGGCGCGTTCGGCGACCAGTGGCCCGGCCCCGTCGTCCCGTCGGAACTCGCTCCCGAGGCCGGCGACCACGACACGAGCGGGCGGTCCCATCATGTCGTCACCACCGACACGTCGAGGAAGTGTGCGGCGCACGAGATGCACGGGTCGTGGTTGCGCACGGTCTGCTCACAGCGCCACTGGAGGTCGGCGTCGTCCAGGTCGAGCCCACGTTCGACGACCCGGCGGAGGTCGGCCTCGATGGTGAGCTGGTTCTGCGAGGTGGGTGGCATGATGCGGGCCTTGACGATGGTGCCGTCCGCATCGATCTCGTACTGGTGGAGCAGCAGGCCCCGGGGGGCCTCGGTCACCCCGGTGCCGACACCCGGGCGGGGCATGACCTCGGTGGCGGGAGGGTCCGGGGGTTCGTACGCCTCGACCAGGGCCAGCGCCTCGTCACACGCGAACACCAGCTCCACCGACCGCACCAGGATGCTCTGGAAGGGGTTCGAGCAGCCTTGACCGAGGCCCGCCGCGGCGGCGGCCTCGAAGGCGACCGGGGGGAGGACTCCGGCGTTGAGGGCGAAGCGAGCCAGCGGACCGGTGAGGTAAGGATCGCGACCGGCCAGACGGGCGTGGAGGGCGGTGGAGTGTTCCACGTGCTCCTCGACGGCTAGGTCCGCGAACTCCGCGGGGCTCAGGTCGAGTCCTTCCGAGGATGCCGGTCGCCCCACCTCGATGGGGTAGCGGCCCGGGTCCCGGAGCGCCACGAACCGGTAGTCGCCAACGACATCGGGGAAATCGAAACCCGACACCCAGGTCACCGTGGCCAGGGCGTCGTCCCGCGCCCGGGCCAGCGGCTCCCTCAGGGCAGCGACGGCGTCGCGGTCGGGGGCGCGGTAGAAGCCGCCGACCTTGACGTTGACCGGGTGGACCGCCCGCCCGCCGACCGTCGACATGACCAGGTTGCCGGTGCGTTTGATGTCAAGCCCCCGCTCCACCGCTCCGCGGTCCCGCTCGGCCAGTTCGACGGCGTCGGCGCAGCCCAGGAAGTCCGGGGCGTGCAGGAGGTAGATGTGGAGGGCGTGGCTCTGGATCCATTCGCCGCAGTAGAGAAGGCGGCGGAGCGACTGCACCCGGCGGTCGACGGCGACCCCGCACGCATCCTCCATGGCGGCACAGGCACTCATCTGGTAGGCCACCGGACAGATCCCGCAGATCCGCGCCGTGATGTCGGGGGCCTCGGTGAAGTGGCGGCCCACCAGGAGGGCCTCGAAGTAGCGCGGGGGTTCGAAGATGTCGAGGGCGACGTCGGTCACCGTGCCGTCGCGGACCTCGACACGGAGCGAGCCCTCACCCTCCACCCGGGAGATGCCCTCCACCCCGATGGTCCGCCGGACCCCCGAGCCATGGGTCATCGTCCCCCCTCGTGGCCATCCGGACCCGTCCGGGACACCGAAACGGGGCCTCCCTGGGCCGCCGCCTCCTTCGCGAAGGCGGGGGCGCTTGCGTTGAAAGTGGCGAAGAGCCTCGACACGTCCACGGGAGCGGTGCCCGCATCGACCAGGTGCGAGGCCAGCGAGCCGGTGTTCGTCGTGTCGGCAGGCCCGAAGCAACCGAAGCAGCCCCGTCCAACCGCGGGGCAGAGTGCTCCACACCCGGCCCTGGTGACCGGGCCGAGGCAGGCCCTACTCTCCGCCACCACCAGGCACACGGTGCCCCGGGATTTGCACTCGTGACATACGGGATGCCCTGGGATGACGGGCGTGCGGCCGGCCAGGGTGGCGGTGAGGACCTCGAGCAGCTGTCCCTGGTCGATCGGGCAGCCGTGCAACTCGTAGTCCACGTCGATGTGGGCAGAGATGGGCGCGGATGTGTCCAACGCGTCGATGTACTCAGGATGCGCGTACACGGTCGAGGCGTAGGCGCCGGAGGCGGCGAAGTTGCGCAGCCCTTGGATGCCACCGGCAGTGGCGCAGGCTCCGATGGTGACGACCACCACCGACCGAGCCCGGATCTCCACGATTCGCTCGGCATCTGCCGGCGTGGTGATCGAGCCCTCCACCAGCGAGACGTCGTACGGTCCCGCCGTCGTTGACCGGGACATCTCGGTGAAATGGGCGATGTCGACGGTCTCTGTCAGCGCCAGGAGATCGTCCTCGCAGTCGAGCAGGGTCAGCTGACAGCCGTCGCAGGAGGCGAACTTCCACACGGCCAGCGAGGGTCGGGGACGAGTGGTCGTCTCGGTAGGTGCGGTCATCGTTCGCGCTCGGTCATGAGCCGAGCCACATCGCCCCCATAGGGGAGGACCGGTCCGTCGCGGCAGAGCAGGTACGGACCGAGCTGGCAGTGCCCGCACCAGCCGAGGCCGCACTGCATGTTCCGCTCCATCGACAGTTTGATCCGCCGGGGGTCGATGCCCCGGTCGACGAGCGCTTTGGCAGTGAAGCGCATCATGATCTCCGGTCCGCAGATCAGCGCAGTGGTCGTCCCCGGGTCGCAGTCGATCCCGCCCAGCAGCGAGGTCACCAGGCCCACGTGCCCGGTCCAGCCTCTCGGCGCGGTGTCCACGGTCACCGCGACGACGGCGCCGGCCCGGCCCCAGGCCTCGAGGTCGTCGCCGAAGATGAGCTGGGAGGGATCGCGGGCACCAGTGAGTACGAACACGCGGCCTCCGTCGGCGTCCGGCCGGTGGACCAGCTCGTCGATGGCTCCCCGCAGCGGGGCCAGTCCGATGCCGCCGGCCACCACCACGACGTCGCCAGTGGCGAGGTCGGCCTCGCCGACACCCCAGGACTTCCCGAACGGTCCCCGCACGCCCACCACGTCACCGAGCCTGGCCCGGCACAGGGCGGCGGACACCGGTCCGACGTCGCGCACAGTGTGGCGCAGTGCCCCGGCCTCCCGGCGCGAGCTGCTCACGGAGATGGCCGCCTCGCCCACGCCGTAGGCGGTGAGCATGTTGAACTGGCCGGGGGCGAACGTCGGGGTGGCACCGGACAGGGACTCGAGGGACAGGGTGGTGACGTCGTCGGTCTCCTTCCTGCAGCCCACGACCCGGTGGGGGACCGGCTCGAGCGGTTCCGGCCCGAGCGGCGGCCGACCTCGCACGGCTGCGGCGGTCTCAGCCAGCACGATCGGCTCCGTAGAGATCGAGGAGACGGAGCCGGGTCGCCTGCAGCCGCTCGAGGAGGACTCCGGCGACCCGGGTGACCAACAGCCGGCCGAACTCGTCGTCGGCATCCATCTTGGCTCGCAGGCAGGTGGCATCGGCGGCGACGGCGCCCACCGGTCCGAGCGCACGGGCATCGAAGTTCCACCGGTAGGGCGGGAACAGCCAGCTCCATCCCACCGCGCCTCCCGTTTCGACCGTCTCGACCACCAAGGTGCCGCGGTCCGCGCCATGGATCTCGATGGCCACGCGGCCCCGTTGGACGAGGAAGAGGGTGTCCGCCGGCTGGCCCTCGACCAGCAGGAGCTCGTCCGGGCCGTAGGCAACCGTTCGACAACAGGCGGCGATTTCGGACGTGACCCCCGCGGGCAGGCCAGCGAAGAGTGGATGGGATGCCACGAAGGCGTCCACCTCGGCCGTCACGGCGTGCCGCCCGCGGATCCGGACTCGGACACGGACTCGGACTCGGTCGCGGGCAACGGCCCGGATGCCGGCCCGGCTCGGCCGTCGTCGGCGGTGATCACCGCCACCTCCTCGGTGAGATCGATCCCCACCGGGCACCACGCGACACAGCGACCGCAGCCGACGCAACCCGACGTGTCGAACTGGTCCCACCAGGTCGACAGCTTGTGGGTGAGCCACTGCCGGTAGCGGGAGGAGACCGAAACGCGCACTGATCCGCCGTGCAGGTAGGAGTGGTCGAGATCGAAGCAGGAGGACCAGGTGCGGTCGCGTCGCACCTCGCCGGTGAGGTCGGTGGTGTCGGACACGTCGCTGCAGAAGCAGGTGGGACAGACCATCGTGCAGTTCCCACAGGCCAGGCACCGCTCAGCGATCTCGTCCCAGTGGGGGTGGTCGATGGAGTCGGCGAGTAACCCGGCCACCCGGTCGCTGTTGACGGTCCGGACGATGGCAGCAGCAGCCGACGCCAGTCTCCGGTCCCTGGCGGTGAGGTCGGTCGGGACCGCCCCGGCATGCGGGACCCCCTCGAGGAAGGCGGCACCCCGGTCGCTCCCGACACGGACGACGTACCGCTGCCCGCCTCCGTCGAGCTCGGTCAGGGCCAGGTCGAAGCCACCTGTCGCCGCCGGCCCCGTACCCATCGACGTGCAGAAGCAGGTGGCGGCAGGTGTGCCGCACTCGGCCACCATGACGAAGGCGTCGGCCCGTCTGGCCGCGTAGTCCGGATCGGTGACGGCACCGTCGAGCAGCACCCGGTCCAGTACCGCCAGGGCCGCCAGTTCGCAGGGCCGGGCCCCGACGATGGCGAGTGGTCGTGTGGACCCCGGGCCGGGACGAGCGTGCGAGGTGATGTCGCCCGTCGAGGTCGACCGCCAGAGCTCCTGGGATGGGGGGAAGAACTCGGCGTTCCACGATCCTGGTCCGACCGCCCAGTCGAACAGACGGTCGTCCCCGGAGTGTTCGAGGCGATAGTGACCGGGGCCTTGGGCATCACGGACTCCGACAGGGAGGTCCGCTGACGTGCGGATGGCTCCAGGCATGATGGCTCCCTCCCTCACCACCGGCCCTTTCGTATCGAATCCGGCCTCGGCCAGAGCGGCGATGAGCAGGTCGAGGCCGTGCCTGTCGATAGTTGCCGTGCCCCCGGTCCGCATACAGGCACGGTACGTTCGTGGCGATCGGTGCAGTAGGGCCGGAGGTCACACCCAACGGGATCCACCCACCGTCCGTGACCGATCGGGGAGCCGTCAGACCCCGATGGCGTCGTAGGTCAGGTCGGCCGTGCCGAATCCGGGTTCGACGAGCCGTGATCCGAACCGACCGACCCGCACACGTCGGAGCATCAGTGAGCGGTAGACCCCTGCCGCCCGGATATCCCCGGCCAGCTGGGCTCCGATGATTCGGTCGTCCCGAAGGTAGACCGAGCGCAAGTCACCGCCCTCCTCCCAGCGCAGGACGTCGTCGGGTGAGTCGGTGGTGCCGATGGAGACGATGGGGACGCCGAGGTGCTTGAGGCTGTTCATCGACTCCGCCCCCTCGTAGCCAAGGTCGGCCCCGAGAAGGTTGGCGGCGGCGATGGGGGCCTGGGCCACGGCGTTGGGGAAGATGGCGTGCACGTAGCGTTCTCCCGTGAACCGGTCGGCGGCTTCGGCAACGTCGCCGGCGGCCACGATCCCGGGCACCGACGTCGACAGCCGCTCATCGACGTGTACGCCCCATCCGGTCGTGATGTCGGAGTCGTCGAGGTACTCAATGTGGGGCTTGACCCCAGTGGCCGCCACCACCAGGTCGGCACTGACCGTCGAGCCGTCAGCGAGGAGGACCCCGCTCGCCCTCGGGTCCCCGACGATGGCCTCGGCCTCCACGCCCAGCCGCAGGCTCACACCGCGAGCCGTCAACACCGCTTCGGCGATCCGGGACGTGGTCGGGTCGAGGACCCGGGGCATCAGCCAGGTGCGGCGGCCGATCACCGTGACCGCCACGCCGAGGTCGGCCAGGAGGAGGGACAGCTCGATCCCGATGAAGCCGTTGCCGACGATGAGGGCACTGGACACTTCGCCCTCCCGCACCCGGGTGAAGAGCTCGGTGGCCGTCTGCAGCGACTTGAAGTCCAGGACGCCGGCCAGGTCGGCTCCGGGCATCGGGGCGTGGAGCCGGCTCCCCGATGCCAGGACCAGGCCTTCGAACCCGATGTGGGCGCCGTCGGCCAGGACTACCTCTCGGGCGTCGGTGTCGATCCCCACAACCTGCGACGAGCGCCGCTCCTCGATGCCCAGGCGCTCGCAGACGTCCCGCCCCTTCCAGTAGAGAGGGGCTTCTCGGCCGGTGAGGAAGTGGTCGGCCAGTGCCGGTGGCGAGTAGGGCGGGAACGGCTCGGTCGATAGCGCCACCACGGACCCGGACGGATCGAGGCGCCGGAGTGTCTCGGCGGCGGTGATCCCGGCGGGACCGGTCCCGATCACGACCGCCCGCATCAGGCCACCGGACCGGACATCGCCGGCGCGTGCTCCATCACAGCCGCCACCAGGCCGCCGAGCGCATCGAGGATCGGCGACCCCCGCAGGGCGACGTCGACCGAGGGTTCGCCATCGATCACCGACTGGTCCACGGGCAGGATCGTGGCCGACTCGAAGTCGAACCCGCCCAGATGGTCGATATGGCCCAGGACCCGCTCGACGTCGTGGTACGAGCTGGCCCGGTTGACCACCAGGAGCAGACGGCTGATCCCGAGGTCGCGGGCGAGCCCGGCGGATTCCACCCCCACCTGCACGGCATTGAACGAAGGCTCGACGACGACCACGGCGGTGTCGAACCCCCTTGCCAGGGCCCGTCCGAAATGCTCCACACCGGCATGGGTGTCCATGACCACGAAGTCCTCGGCGTGCAGGTGCATGCCGCCGACGGCCGAGGCGACCAGGGCGGTCTCGGGGCAGAGACAACCGCCCCCTGCCCGGCGGACCCCGCCCATCACGACCAGCCGGACCCCGTCGGGCGCCGGCACCGACAGGCGGTCCACCAGGTCCGAGGTGTCCGGGTTGAGCCGGAGCATGCCACCTGCCCCCTCGCCGGGACGGGCCCCTGTCTTCTCTTCGATGTAGCCGGCGTCCTCGGCTAGGGGTACGAGCGAGGCGGCGACGGCGGCGTCCACGCCGAGGGTGGCGGCCAGATTGCGCTGCTCGTCGGCGTCGACAGCCAGCACGCTCAGACCCCTGCGGGCCAGTGCCCGGGCCAACAGTGCGCTGATGGTCGACTTGCCCACCCCGCCCTTGCCGACGACGACGATGCGGTTGCCCCCGGTCGTGGTCTCCGGCGACCGGTCAGCGGAGGGTCCATGCCCACCACAGGTCTCGCACATGGGGTCAGACCCCCGCGCCCGCGCCCACCGGGGCCGATCCTGGTGCCGGCTCGGCCGGCCCGGAGACCACCTCGACCCAGGGCAGGCCGAGGTCGCGGCGCTTGCCTTCGATGTGGCGGCGGATCCAGAGGGCGGCCTCGGCCGGATCCGGCTCCACCACGAACTTGGCGCCGACCACGTCGTCGAGCCCGCCGGCGAGCAGGTCGACCACGTGGGGACTCCCGAAGATGGCGGGCTGGACCCCGAGCACGGTGGTGATCCCCGAGGCAACCACGTAGGACCCGATGGCGACCGCCTTCTCCGAGTACCACTCGGGTGCGGCGCCGGCCAGGGGCAGCTTGTCGATGTCGACGCCCAAGGCGTCGGCCAGCGCCGCCGCCAGCGTGATCACCCGGCTGTTGTCGACGCAGCTCCCCATGTGCAGTACCGGGGGGATCCCCAGCGCCTCGCAGACCGATCGGAGGCCGGGGCCCGCCATGGCCGCCGCCTCGGGGACCATGTGACCAGCCTTGCCGTTGGCCACGGCCGCGCACCCGGTGACCAGCACCAGCACGTCGTTCTCGATCAGGCGTCGGCTCAGCTCGATGTGCTCGAGGTCCTGGGGGAGCTTGGGATTGTTGCAGCCGACCACGGCCACCGCCCCGCGGATGGTTCCCGCGGCGATGGCATCGACCAGGGGCTTGGGTGTGCCTCCGAGGGCGCCGAGGATCGCCTCCACGGAGAAGCCGCCCATCATCCGCACGGGGGTGTCGGGGATCCGCACCCGCTCGTGGTTGCGGTCCGAGTAGGCCTCGACGGCCATGCGGACGATCCGGTGGGCGATCTCCGTGCCGTGCTCGGCGTCGAACGAGACATGGGTCGCACCGGTGAACTTGGCCTTGTCCGAGGTGGAGATGATCTGTGTGTGGTAGCACTTCGCCACGTCGACGATGGAAGGCATGATGCACTGGTAGTCGACCACCATGGCTTCCAGGGCGCCGGTGATCAGGATCAACTCCTGCATCAGGTGGTTACCTGCCATGGGCACGCCCCGGCGCATCAGCATCTCGTTGCCCGTGCAGCACAGCCCGACCACGTTGATGCCGGTGGCGCCGAGGGAGCGGGCGAACTCCACCAGCTCGGGATCCTCGGCGGCGGCCACGATGACGTCGGACAACATCGGGTTGTGCCCGTGCATGGCGATGTTCACCTGGTCGACCCGGAGCACGCCCAAATTGACCTCGGACATCACCGGCTTCGGGGTCCCGAACATCACGTCGGAGAGCTCGGTGGCGATCATCGAACCGCCCCAACCGTCGGACAGCCCGGTCCTCAATCCGTGGAGCAGTGTGTTCACGTAGTCGTTGTCCACGCCCATGTGGGTCCGGTGGAGCATCTCCACGTTCTCGCGATCGATGCCCCGGGGCGTTATCCCGAGCCGGGCCCACAGGGCCCGGCGCTCAGCGGGCACCCGGTCGATGAACGAGAGGGTGCCGCGCCTCGTCCCGTAGTCGTCGAGCAGGACGTCGGCCAGCGCCTTCGCCACCTCCTGTGCGTCCCGTCCTTCGGTGGGGACACCGACCTCGCCGGCCAGGCGTAGCAGCTTGGCCTCATCGGCGATCTCGTACCCTGCGGTGTCGCCCCTGGACATCGCCGCGAACGTCTCGAGGATGTCCCGGCCGTGGTCCGAGTGGGACGACGACCCTGCCGCGATCGTCCGACCCAGGTTCCTGGCCACGATGACGTCGGCGTCCGCCCCGCACACGCCCTTCAGGGGACCTTCACCGAACGGGTCGATGCGACACGGACCCATGGCGCAGTTTCGACAGCTCAGTCCGAGTGCGCAGTACCCGCACTGGGGTTGCTGGGCGTCCAAGCGGTCCCAGACCGTCTCGATGCCCTCCCGGCGAGCGGCGTCGATCATCGCCTGGGCGTCCTTGTTGATGGTCAGGCGTCGCGTGCTGCCGTTCCCGTTGGTGTGGCTCATGACCGCTCTCCTTTGTCCCCGTTGCTTGCCGGGGATCCGTTGCCGCTGTGCCAGGTTCCGGCACCCTCGGCCGCCACCACCCGGGCCGCACCCCAGGCGCGCCAGCCGGCCAGTGGACTGCCTCCGAGTGGTTCGACTGGAGTGGCCCCCACCGCGGCCAGGACCACCCCGGCCGCCCGCAGCCGTCCGGCTGCCACCAATTCGTTGAGCTCTCCGAACACCAGTGCGTCGACCTTGCACACCTCTGTGCACGCCGGCTCTTCGCCGCGGTCGACCCGATCGACGCAGCCGTCGCACTTGACTGCCACCGCAATCCCGTCACCGGGGCCGTCCGCCAGAGGATGGAAGGTCACGGCATCGAACGGGCAGACCACAGCGCACATGGCGCAGCCGATGCACCGTTTGGGTTCGACCAGCACCATACCGAGGTCCTGGTTACGACTGATGGAGCCGCTCGGGCAGACCTGGAGACAGGGCGCGGGATCACAATGACGACACTGGTTGGGGAACGACAAGGTGGGGATGGGCCCGGGCTCGACGTGAACCCTCCTTCGGGGCATGGGCGTCTCGAGGAATGCCGCGCTCTCACTCCTGGTCGCCGAGTGCTCGACGGCGCAGGCGAACTCGCACTGGAGGCATCCGATGCACCGCTCTGGGTTGACGAAAACAGATCGCACGGGACTCCTCCTCGAGGTCCGACGCCTCTGCGCCCTTCCCTGCCTCCAGCATCAGGCACTCGCCCCACGCCGCCTAGGGCCGAATGTCATGCCTGGTGGCGCCCTCCCTCCGTGGCCGCGACAGCGGATTGCAGGCCGCGGGGAGCCGAAACAACTGAGACGCGATCGGATTCCACCGACGATGAGGCGACGGCAGATGCCGCTGTCGACGGGTGACGCGGATGGAGAGGGGCCCGCCGGGCAAGGATCGGTACGTCACCGACACGTGGCTGGATTCCGATTGCCGCCGGCACCAGCAGTCAGTCCCTCGTCGTGGGCCTGTTGGGCAGAGCGATCAGGACGATCATGCCGGCCAGTCCGACCACTGCCGCGGCCACGATGAATCCGAGATCCATTCCCGAGATGAATCCCCGTCGCGCCGCCGCGGCCAAGGCGTCGCCGGAGCCACCTGGAAACCGATGGGCGACGGCGAGCGCGCCTCCGAGCGAACCGAGGATGATCTTCTCGATGCCGGCCGGAATGGGTTGGTGGGCGAGCAATGAGGCCAAGAAGGTCTGATAACGGAGATTGAGAACTGTGCCGAGGACACCTACGCCGAGGGCTCCGCCGATCTGCATCGATGTGTCACTCGTGGCCGACCCGACACCGGCATCGCTCCTTGGGAGAGAGCCCATGACCGATTCAGTCGAGGGAGCCAGCGTCAGGCCCACCCCGGCACCGATGACGGCGAGCCAGGGCAGGCAATCACGGTAGGTGCTGTGCACGGTGGTTCCCGAAAGCAGTCCGAGGCCCACGGCGATGAGTGCGAGCCCGCCGGCGACCACAGGTTTCGAGCCGTAGCGTCGGGCGAGCAGCACCGACGATGGAGCGGCGACCAGCAGGATGAGTGCGATGGGTGCGAGTCCCAGGCCCGTCTTCAGGGGACTGAAGCCGAGGCTGAACTGCAGGTACTGGGTCACGAGGAAGAACAGACCCAGGAGGGCGAACAGCACGAGGGCCAAGGAGGCGATGGCCGCGCTATAACGGCGATCGGCAAAGAACCGCATCGGCAACAGGGGGTGGTCGGTGTGCCGCTCCCAGGCGACGAACAGTCCGATCATCACTGCGGAAATGCTCAGGCCAGCGAGGATCAACGGTGAACTCCAGCCCCTGTCGGGTGCCTCGATGATCCCCCACAACAGCATGCCGAGTCCCAACATGGACAGCACGGCGCCGATCGGATCTGCTCGTCTTGGATTCGGGCTCTTGGAGTTGGGAACGAGGAATGCGGAGGCAATGAGGCCCGCAATAGCGATCGGCACGTTGATGAGGAAGACCGCGCCCCACCAGTAGTGGACCAGCAGGAAGCCGCCGAGGATCGGCCCGATGGCCACACCGAGCCCTGCGGTACCTGACCAGATTCCAATGGCCCGGGCTCGTTCCTCGTCGGCGGTGAACACGTTGGTGAGGATGGAAAGGGTGCAGGGCATGAGCGCCGCCGCCCCGACACCCATCACGGCCCGAGCCGCAGTCAATCGGTCCGGAGTGGCTGACCAGGCGGCGAGAGCTGATCCGCCACCGAAGACGACCAGTCCGGCCATGAAGACCCACTTGCGCCCGATGCGATCTCCGAGCGCACCGAACGAGAGAAGGAGGCCGGCGAAGGTGATGGCGTAAGCGTCGACGATCCACTGAAGCTGGCTGGACGTGGCGCTCAGGCTGCGCAGGACCGATGGCAGTGCCACGTTCAGGATCGTGTTGTCCAGGCTGATCAGAAGCAACGTGACACAGAGAACGGTTAGCGATGCCCACCGCCTCTCGGCGCCCTTCCGGGAGCGCATCTCGGTGACAGCTGTCACGCTGCCACTCTCCGTTGAGCACACAGGGGATGCCTAGGGCAGACGGCACTTCCACCGCGCATCGACGTGTGGCGGTCAATCTGTCGGACTTCGGTCAGCACTGGAGGTGGGCGTGTGGGCAGTGGGGCACCACTCGGAGGCGTACTCCGCGGACCCGGCC
>PLZW01000014.1 GCA_003153575.1 Acidimicrobiaceae bacterium
CCGGCGCCGGACGGGGCGCGGGCGGCATTGCGCTCGGCTGCTCCGAGGCAGGACGGCTGGTGACCAGGCGGGCGCCGGTGCGCTTGACCGGGGGTGGCGCCACCGGGGCTGCGCCTTCGTCGGCGGGCCCGTCGTCAACAGCGGTCGGAGCGGCCGGCTCCGTCGAAGGCGCGACCGTCTTGGCCGGCGCCTTCTTGGCGGCGGCCTTCTTGGCCGGCGCTGCCGGCTCCTCAGGCTGCACGGGGCGGCGGAGGCCCTCGCGGTCGGCCTTGCGGCGGGCGCGGTCTGCTTGTGCGTCCTCGATGGACGACGAATGGCTCTTGACGCCCATCCCGAGGGACAAGCAGAGGTCAAGTGCCTCCTTGTTGGTCAGGCCGAGCTCATGAGCGAGCTCGTATACCCGGATTTTCTTCGGCAACGGCTGTTACTGCCCTTCCTTCGATGTCGTAGATGCCAATGCGCACATACGACCCTCCATCCTCGCACATCATGACGCTGGTCTCTCCGAGCCGGCGTGGCCCGTCGATCACTCGGACCCCTCGAGCGCCCGACGCAGGTCGTCGACCGCCCCGGCGTCCACCGGGCCGCGGAGGGCCCGCTCGAACGCCCGGCGCTGCTGGGCCCGGTCGACGCAGGTCGCCGAGTCCCGGCACAGCCAGGCGCCCCGTCCCGGGAGCGTCCGCCCCGGGGCCAGGGACCCGTCCCCGAGGCGCACCACCCGCACCATGGTGTCCGGCGGTCGTTTCCGTCGGCACCCGATGCAGGTCCGTTCAGGGGCTATGCCGTGCCCTCCTCGGCCACCGCGTCCCCGACCGGAACCTCCGGAGTGCCCACAGCGGCCTCCTCGGCCACCGCGTCTGCGGCCACCGCGCCCTCGACCGGCACCTCCGGGGCGCCGGCGGCACTCGCTGCGGCATCGGTCGTCCCGGAGTCGGCGGCACCCTCCGCTCCGGCCACCTCGTCGGCCCCGTCGGCGCCTTCGGCCCACTCGGTGGCGGACACCGCGGAGCCGCCCTCGGCCGGTTGCCAGACCATCTCGCCCGCCTCGTTCTGGATCCACTCGCCCTCGGCCCACTCCTCGCCGGCGTAGCCCGACTCCTCCTCGGCCAGCTGGGTCTCGCTCTTGATGTCGATCCTCCAACCCGTCAGGCGGGCGGCCAGGCGGGCGTTCTGCCCCTCCTTGCCGATGGCCAGGGACAGCTGGTAGTCGCTCACGATGACCGTTGCCGTCCCCGTCTCGTCGTCGAGACGGACTTCGCGCACCCTGGCCGGGGCCAGGGCGGACTGGATCAGTTCGACAGGGTCGTCGGAGTACGGCACCACGTCGACACGCTCACCGCGGAGCTCGTTGGTCACCATGCGTACCCGGGAGCCCCTAGCACCCACGCAGGCGCCGACCGGATCCACATTGGGATCGTTCGACCAGACGGCGATCTTGGTCCGGTGGCCCGGCTCGCGGGCGGCGGCCTTGATCTCCACCGCGCCCGAGGAGATCTCGGGGACCTCGAGTTCGAACAGCCGCTTGATGAGGCCGGGGTGGCTCCGGCTGACGACGATCTGGGGGCCCTTGGTGGTCTTGCGGACCTCGACGATGTAGGCCTTCAGGCGGGCACCGTGCTCGTAGCGCTCGTAGGAGACCTGCTCGGCCTGGGGCAGCAGCGCCTCGACCTTGCCCAGGTCGAGCAATGTGTAGCGGTTGTCGGTCTGCTGGACGATGCCGGTCACGATGTCACCCTCGCGCCCGGCGTACTCNNTCGATGGTGACCACGGCCTCCTCGGCCGCGTCCGGGCGCCGCTTGTAGGCGGCCACCAGGGCGTTGGCGAGGGCGTCCAACAGCGTCTCGACGGAGATCCCCTTGTCCCGCGCGATCTGTCCGAGTGCGTCGAGGAACTCGAAGTTCGTCTTGCTCATGGGGTCACGTCCTGCTTCCTCTTCTGCGTCTGCTTCGGTGCTGAATCCTCTTGCGGGGGCTGCCGGCGACCGGGCTTCGGACCGGCCGGCCGGCCCGGTGCGTCCTGGCCACCCCAGACGAAGACCGTGCGGACCCGGTCGACGTCGCTGTAGGCCAGGTGGACGGGCTCGCCGTCGGTCCCTTCGACGGCCAGCGTGAAACCGACATCGTCCGAGTCCACCAGGGTGCCGCGCAGGCGCCGCTCTCCCGGTACCTGCGGACGGGTCTTGACCGTCACGGTGGTGCCCACCGCCTTGGCGAAGTGGGCCGGGGTGCGCAGTGGACGCTCCACCCCGGGGCTCGACACCTCGAGCGAGTAGCGGCCCGGGATCGGGTCCAACTCGTCGAGGACGGTGGACACCGCCCGGTTGGCGTCTGTCAGCGCCTCGAGGTCCGCGCCGCCCTCGCGGTCGACGGTCACCTGGAGCACGCCCGACTTCATCTCGACATCGACCAGTTCGAGGCCGGCGGCCATCACCACCGGCTGGAATGCGGCGAAGAGATCCTGGACCATCTGCGCTGCCTCCTCTCCGGTTTGTGCGTCTGTTGTCGGTCACGTCGATGCTGGTACTGGGACGGCGACCATCAAGTCCCGACCTGCGCTGCGCACCCGGCGGAGGTGTTTCCGGCCAAAACAAAAGCGTGGGCTGGCCGCCCACGCCTCATCAGCGTCACTACACCCCAACCGAACGGCAGACTGAAAAGTATAGCAGTCCAGGCACGGACGTGGATCTCCTGACCAGCACCTCCGCGCCCGTATTTGCCCTCCTGTGCGCCCCGAGGGGAGCCCGTTCAGGACCCGACCAGAGCCACCACCGGCCCGTCGAGGGCGAGTTCCCGCTCCTCGCCGGTCACCCGCGACCGCCACTCCACGATGCCCCTGGCCACGCCCTTGGCCCCGACCACCAGACGGACGGGTATCCCGAGGAGGTCGGCGTCGGCGAACTTCACCCCGGGTGAGACGTCCCGGTCGTCATAGAGCACCTCGACCCCGGCGGCCACCAACCGGTCGTGCAGGGCGTCGGCGGCCTCGGCGACCTCGGGGGTCCGCCCGGCGCCCAGGGCTGCCAGGTGGACCTGGAAGGGGGCCACGCTCGACGGCCACATGAGGCCTTTGTCGTCATGGTGCTCCTCGGCCACCACGGCGAGGAGCCGCGAGACCCCCATGCCGTAGCAGCCCATCAAGAAGATGGCCTCGTCACCGTCCTCGGCCACGAACGACGAGCCGGGCATCACGCTCGAGTACTTGGTGCCCAGCTGGAAGGTGTGGGCGGCCTCGACGGAGCGGACCAGGTCGACCTCCTCGCCACACCGGAGGCAGGCGTCACCGGTCACCACCTGGGCGTACGAACCCCACTCGTCCACGGTGAAGTCCCGGCCCACCAGTGCCCCGCTGACGTGGTGGTCGGCCCGGTTGGCCCCGGTGATCCAGGGCCCGGGGCGCGCCACGCCGACGTCGGCGACCACGGTCACACCGGCGGCCTGCTGGCCCATCGGCCCGATGTACCCCTTGACCAGCGACGGGTGGGCGGCGAAGTCCGCGTCCTCGAACAGGCGCCAGCCGCTCGGCAGGCGGGCCTCGCGGTCACCGGCCAGGAGTACCAGCACCGGTCGGCCGGTGTCGTCCACCGCGGCCAGGCTCTTCAGCAGGTCGGCGGCGCCGATGGCCGGGTCGTCGAAGAACGCCACGACCCGCTCGATGCCGGGCCGGTCGGGCGTGTGGTGCTCGACCATGGCCGGTGCGATGGGGTCGGGGCTGTCGGGATCTCCGAAGCCGCCCCGGGTCGCGGCTTCCACGTTGGCCGCGTAGCCGCAGGCCCGGCACCGTACGAAGTGGTCCTCGCCCACGTCGGAAGGGACCATGAACTCGTGGTTGACGTCACCGCCGATGGCGCCCGACTCTGCCTCCACCGGGGACACGTCGAGCCCCATCCGGGTGAAGATGCGCATGTAGGCGTCGTACACCGTGCGGTAGGAGGCCTGCATGGCGTCCTTGTCGGCATCGAAGGAGTAGGCGTCGGCCATGATCAGCTCGCGGGTGCGCAGGAGCCCGAACCGGGGTCGGGCCTCATCCCGGAACTTCACCTGGACCTGGTAGACGGTGAGGGGCAGCTGGCGGTAGGAGTCGACCTCGGCCCCGACGGTCACGGTGACCACCTCCTCGTGGGTGGGCCCGAGCACGAAGGAGCCTCCCCGGGCCTCCACCTGCATCGCGGGCAGGGCGTCGCTCCCGAACAGCTTGGCCCGCCCGCTCTCCTCCCAGAGCTCGAGCGGGTGGAGGGCGGGCAGGAGCACCTCCTGGCAACCGGCGGCGTCGAGCTCGTCCCGGATGATCGCCTCGAGGTTGTGGAGGACCCTCAGTCCGAGGGGCAGGAACGAGTACACGCCCGAGGCCAGCCGACGGATGAATCCGCCCCGCACCAGGAGCCGGTGACTGGCCACCTCGGCGTCGGCCGGAGCCTCGCGCAGGGTACGGACGAGGAGGCGGGACATGCGCATGGGCGGAGAGCCTACCGTCCACCCGCTGGTGCCCCGGCTGCCGGCCAGGCGTCAGGCGGCCACCTCCGGACAAGCGCGTCGGGTGTCCACGGAGGCCACGCCGGACTCCCGACAGCGACCCCGCCGACGAACATGGCCACAACATTCGGGCCGTCGTGACGTGAGTTGTCCCAGAACGTCGCCGAGTCGGCGAAGGGTACGGCATCGCTCACCAGGGGCCACAGCCGCCGCCACCGCTGGCGGATCTTGTCGATGGGGACGTCGTGGCCGCCGCCAGCTGGCCGGGAGGCCACGCGGGCGGCCGCCAGGTCCTCCGGCACCATCAGGACGTGCAGGGCCACGAAGTACCCGGCCAGCGCGGCGTCGCGCAACAGGTCGAGCTTGGACGGATGGGAGAACACCGTCTCGGCGATGAAGGGCCGACCCAGACCGATCAACCGGGCCCGGGTATCGGCAGCTACCCGGGCGGCCTCGTAGGCATGGTCGGAAGCGGCGTCCGGCCAGCGGACAGCGGCGATCTCATCGGCGTTGACGAAGGTCGCCGCCGGCCAGGCGGGCAGGACGGCCAGCCGCACGAACGTGGACTTGCCGGCCCCGTTCGGGCCGACCACGACATCGAGTCGGCTCAAGCGGCGGGTTCGGGGGGTGCCAGCACCGTCGCCGAGCCGTCCGGGCGGTACTCCACGAGCGCACCGTCCTCATCGAGGGCCACCGTCGTCATGCCTTCGGCGGCCAACGCGTCGCCGAACGACAGCGAGCCGGCCCGGGACTGGATGGACGCGTCGAGTTCGGCGTTGACGACGAGGCGCTCGGCCCCGGACAGCTGGGCCAGCGGGAGGCCGCCGGTCATGGCCGCCTCCACCCTCCGGCGCGCCGCCGTCTGGTGCATCGACACCGACCGGCCCACCCGGGCCCAGTGGTCGAGTTGCTGCTTGGCCGACCGGCTCTCGCGCCGCCCTTCGACCGCGGCCGAGTCGAGCAGGTCGACGGCGACACGCGTGGGCTTGTCTCCGGACATCATGGCCTCCCGTGGATCCGTAGCACTCTGCTACCAGTGTAGCATTGTGCGACAGACTATCGGCCGCAATGGGAGCGGAGCCTCACCCGGCCGGGTCACCTTCGTCGCCGAAGCGCTTGCGGATCAGCTCGACCTTCGTTTCCGAGGCGTTGGCGTCCGCGCCCTTCGAGTCGAGCAACTCCCTCCGGTCGGCCTCGGCCTCAGCCTCGGCACCGGCGTCGGCGGCGGCCAGCCGGGCCTCCACGCCTTCGGCCACCAGGCGCTCGGCTTCGGCCACCAGGGCCTCGACCATCTCGTCCTCGGGGACGACCCGGACGATCTTGCCCTTGATGAAGAGATGGCCCCGCTTGCGCCCGGCGGCGATGCCCAAATCAGCCTCCCGGGCCTCGCCCGGGCCGTTGACCACGCATCCCATGACCGCCACCTGGATGGGGAGGTTGCGGTCCCCCAACGCGTCCTGGGCCGCCTGAGCCACCGCGATCACGTCGATCTCAGACCGTCCGCAGCTCGGGCACGCGATCAGGTCGAGTCCCTTTCGCTCGCGCAGTCCGAGGGACTCCAGGAGCTGGCGGCCGGCCCGGGCCTCCTCGACGGGATCGGCGGTCAGCGAGTAGCGGATGGTGTCGCCGATCCCCTCGGCCAGGAGGGTGGCGATGCCGGCCGTCCCCTTCAGCAGCCCGGCCGGCGGGGGTCCGGCCTCGGTGACCCCCAGATGGAGCGGGTGGTCGAAGGTCTCCGAGGCGAGCCGGTAGGACTCGATCATCAGCGGGACCGACGAGGCCTTCACCGAGATCTTCACGTCCTCGAATCCCACCTCGGCGAAGTAGGCGAGTTCGTTGCGGGCCGACTCGACCAGCGCCTCGGGGGTGGCACCGCCGTACTTCTTGTAGAGGTCAGGGTGGAGGGACCCGGCGTTGACGCCGATGCGGATGGGGACGCCGCGGTCCTTGGCCTCGGCGGCCACCAGCTTGATCTCGTGGGGCTTGCGCAGATTGCCCGGGTTGAGCCGGAGGCCCTGCACGCCCGCCTCGAGGGCGGCCAATGCCATCTCCACGTGGAAGTGGATGTCGGCGATGATCGGCACCGGCGAACGGGGGATGATCCGGGCCAGGCCCTCGGCCGCCGCCTCCTCGTTGCAGGTGCACCGGACCAGGTCGGCCCCGGCCGCGGCCAGGGCGTAGATCTGGGAGAGGGTCCCGTCCACGTCGGCCGTCTTCGTCGTGGTCATCGACTGGACGGTCACGGGGGCACCGCCGCCGACGGCCACGTCGCCCACCTGGATCCGGCGGGTCTGGCGTCGGTCCGTCAAGCTCCCTCGAGGGTGTGCCATGCTTCCGATGCTACCGGGGGACGTCTTCGAGGGGACCCCGGCGCCGGGCACGGGCCGGGATCGTCAGCCGAACGGATTGGCCATCGGGTGCACCAGGTCGGCCAGCACGGTGACGGCGACGAGGACCCCGAGGAAGGCCATCATGGCACCGGCGTAGGGGAGCAACTTGGAGGCGTCGGCGCGGTAGCGGACCTTCGAAGAGCCGGTACGGATCTTCTCGTACACGGCGATGGCGACGTGGCCCCCGTCGAGCGGGAGCATCGGGATCATGTTGAGTATCCCCAATCCGATATTGATGGCCACCAGCACCAGGAGCAGAGGACCGATGCCGGCATGGAACGCATCCTGGCCGATCTGGACGATGCCGACGACGGATTGGATCCGGGTGCCGCTCTTGTCGGCCTGGTTGGCCGCCTTGGCGCTCGTCACCTCGTTGAACCGTTGGACGGTGGCCGAGGGCGAGAACAGGTGGGCCACCCCACCCAACGTGGCCCACGTGTAGTGGACGAGGTTGGAGCCGGTGCGCTGCAGCCCGGCCAGGGGTCCGACCCGCTCGGTCGGCGTGCCGAGACTGACGCCGACGAGACCGAACGGCTTCGTTCCCGGTGGCGGGGTCACCCCTGCCTCATGGACGGTGCGGCCGTTGACCGGGACGATGGTGAACGGGCGGTCGACGCCTGACCTCGACACGACGAGAGCCACCGGCACACCGGGGTGGGACTCGATCTCATCGATGAATACGGTCGGGTTCCCCCGCACCGGCCGGCCGTCGACCGACACCAGTACGTCGCCGGTCCGCAGGCCGGCCATCTGCGCCGGACCTGACCGGCCGCCGACCGTCACCACCTGTTGAACGCCCACCTTGGCGTCGTTCGGCAGTCCCACGAAGGTGACCAGGACCCACATCAGGACGAACGCCATCAGGAAGTGCATGGCCGAGCCGGCCACTGCGACCAGTAGGCGGGCGTGGAACGGCTGCTCGCGGTAGGTCCGCGCCTCGTCCTCGGGCGCCACCTCCTCGAGGTTGGTCATCCCGGGAATCTTCACGTATCCCCCGAGCGGGATGGCCTTGACCCCGTACTCGGTCTCTCCCCGACGGAACGACCAGAGTCGGGGCCCGAATCCGAGGAAGTACTCGGTGACCTTCATGTTCCCGTGCTTGGCCGCCAACAGATGGCCCAACTCGTGGACCATGACGATCACGATGAGACAGACCACGACGATCAGGAGGGCGACCTGGCCGGTCGCCACCGACAGCGCCACGACGGCGGCCACCACCAGGGCCAGTTCGAGCAGCGACCGGGTCGCACTCTTGCCCGTCGGACCGGCCCCCGGACCGACCGCGGGCGGACGGGGGACGCCCACGGCGGGGGTGTCCAGGACGCTCACACCATGCTCCTGTCGGCCACGACGGCGTCGGCCAGCCGGCGGGCCGTCGCATCGGCGTCGAGGACGTCGGCCACCGTCCGGTCGCCGGCCGGGCCCGGGGCCTCGTAGCGGTCGAGCGTGTCGCCCACCACGTCGGCGATGGCCGCCCAGGTGATCCTCCCGGCCAGAAAGGCCTCGACCGCCACCTCGTTGGCGGCGCTGAGCCAGGCGGGGGCCAGGTCGCCGGTGCGGCCGGCCCCGTAGGCCAGATCGAGGCACCGGAAGGTCGTCCGGTCCGGGGGCTCGAACTCGAGGACCGACAGCTCGGCCCAGTCGATGGCCCCGAACGGCGACCCGAGGCGCGCCGGGTAGGCGAGTGCGTACCCGATGGGCAACCGCATGTCGGGCAGGGACAGCTGGGCTACGACGGCGCCGTCCACGAACTCCACCATCGAGTGGACGATGGACTGGGGGTGGACCACGACGTCGATGGCGTCGTAGGCGACGCCGAACAGCTCGTGGGCCTCGATCACTTCGAGTCCCTTGTTCATCAGCGTGGACGAGTCCACCGTGATCTTCGGGCCCATGTTCCAGGTCGGATGGGCCAGCGCCTCGTCGACCCCGACGTCGGACAGTTCGTCGGCCTTGCGGCCCCGGAAGGGCCCGCCCGACGCGGTCAGCAGCAGTCGGGCCACGTCGGCGGCACGCCCTGACCGCAGGCACTGGTGGACGGCACAGTGCTCGGAGTCCACCGGGAGGATCTCGGCACCCGGGGTCCCGCGCACCCTGGCCACCACCGGCGCCCCGGCGATGATCGACTCCTTGTTGGCGAGGGCCAGGCGGCGGCCGGCCTCGAGGGCGGCGAGCGTCACGGAGAGCCCCGCGAACCCCACCACACCGTTCACCACCACGTCGGCGATGGCGGCGATGGCGGCCAGGCCGTCGGGACCGGCCAGGACCTCGGTACCCGACGGGAGCTGCTCGGCCAGCTCACCGGCCAGCGTCGCGTCGCCGATGGCCACCACCTCGGGGCGCACGGCTCGGGCCTGGGCCACGAGGACGTCGACCGACCGTTGGGCGCCCAGGGCGACCACCCGGTACCGCTCCGGGTCCTCGGCGACCACGTCCAGGGTCTGGGTTCCGATCGATCCCGTCGAGCCGACGACGCTGACCGTCACCTCGTCCCGGGGGCCGCGGGGTGCAGGCGACGGCGCCGTGGCGGGTCCTCCGGAAAGGGGCGTCATCCCTCCAGCCTGCCCGAAGTTCAACCGATGTTGAGCGCGCGGACCAGGTAGTAGGTGGCGGGCAGCACGAAGATCAGGGCGTCGACCCGGTCGAGCACCCCCCCGTGGCCCGGCAGCAGGGTGCCCATGTCCTTCAGGCGCAGGTCCCGCTTCAGGAGGGACTCGCACAAGTCGCCCAGGGGGGCGACCACGGCGACCACGACACCCAGGAGGGCGGCATTGGCCGCCGTCCAGGGGTGGATGGCGCCGACCACGACGGTGGAAACCAGGATCGAGGCCAGGGCGCCACCGGCGAGGCCCTCCCACGTCTTGTTCGGGCTGACGACGGGCGCCAGCTGGTGGCTGCCGATCCAGCGGCCGACCACCAGGGCGCCGACGTCGTTGGCCACGGTGGCGATGATGGCACCGAGCAGAAAGGCGATCCCGTGTCGGTTCGGGAAGGCCGACGGGGCGAGCAGCAGGCCTGCGTAGGAGCCGAGGAGCGCCACCCAACCCACCACCAGCAGGGTCGAAGCCGTGCCGGCCACGGCGGAGCCCCGCTCGACGCCGAAGAGGTACCACAGCAGGGTGAAGGCGCTGATCAGCACGAGCACCAGCGGGAGCGCGGCGATCCCCTTGTTGTAGGCACCCAGCATCAGCGAGACCGTCCCCACCAGTCCGAGCAGGGTGGCCGGGCGCCAGCCGGACCGGCGGAGTACGGCGAAGGCCTCACCCGCCGCGAACGTGACGACCAGCAGGCAGAGGATCAAGGAGGTGACGGTGCCGACCTTGAAGGCGAGCAGCGCCAGGACGGCGACGGCAATACCCGTCCCGACCCGCAGGCCGGTGCTGCCGCCCACCTGCTCGTCGGACCGGCGTCGGGGGCGGGCGGTCCCGGGCTCCGGCGGCTCTCCCCCGGTGGCCTCCGGGGTGTAGTTGGCACTGGAGCGCAATGGCTGGTCGGACGGCCGGGACGCACCGCGGAGACGCCGGCGGCTCCGGGGCTCCACGGCCGCAGACGTGTCGTCCACCGACACTACGGCCGCGGCTTCCTGTCCGTGCTCCTGGTCGGCGGCCCGGTCGGCGGCGGCCAGTCCGGCCAGTCCCGTCTTCCTCCGGCCGGCACCGGGCACGTCGGCGACCGAGGCGCCAGGTGGCTCGGCGGCCAGGGGCTCGCCGGCCGGGAGGACGTCCTCGTCCGGGCGCTTGGCCTTCAACCGCCCCGGCAGCAGACCGCTGCGGCGGGCACGTCCCACCCGGGGGCTCCCCGTGGGCTTCGCCGCGTCCTCGTCGACCGGGCCGCTCCCGCCTCCGGTACCCGACAACGGGACGTCGGCGGCCGCCGCGGCCACTCCGGCCGCCACCACGTCGGCCGTGAAGATCACCGAGGTGACGTCGTCGGTCGCCTCCGGCACCGGTGCCGCAGCCCCCCGGGACGGGAGCAGGTGGTCGGCGGTATCCGAGTCGACGGACCCGACGACCTCGACCGGCTCGGTGATGGGATCAACGGCGGACGACGCCCCCGGGCCGGGTTGGCCGGGTCGCACCGAGTCGAGGTCGAACTCCCACGGCCGGCGCTGCGGGTCAGTGGCGCCCGTCTCGTCGAGAGCGCCGAGCGACGCCTGCTCGTCACTGAACATCGAGGGCTCGAAGCCCTCCTCCTGGGCCGTCCAGTCGGCGTCCTCCTCGCGCCAGGTGGGCGGCAGGATGCCGGCGCCGTCGCCCTCGTCGCGGGCCAGGACGGCCGGTACCTGCCCGGTGGCGGGCTCGGTCCAGTGGGGCAGCTCGGCATGGGGCGGGGTGGCTGGCGCGGGGGCCTCGTCCGGGGATCCGGCGGCCGGGTCCTCGATGATCCGCACCGAGGCCGGTGGGGTCCCTTCGTTGGTGATGTGGGCGGGCGGGACGACGGGCACTTCGGAGGTGATCTCGGCAGCCGTCTCGGCGCCGATGATGCGCACGCCCCCCGTCGAGGGCCCGGACGGGTCGGGTCGCGACGGCGTGCCCTCGCCCTCCTGCTCGTCGTCTTGCCTCTCCGGGCCGTGCTCCACGTTGTTCGCTTCCTCCCCAGGAACGGGCCTTCGGGCCGGCCCATGTCGGTGCCGGACCGTGTGCCGGTCCGGTGTCGCCTCCGGACATCCGCCCGGTTGCCGTCAGATCTCGAGGAGCTCCTGCTCCTTGTGGGCGAGCAGGCGGTCGATAGCCGCCACGTTGTCCTGTGTGAGCTTGTCGAGGTCCTTCTCGACCCGGTCGAGTTCGTCCGAGGAGAGGTCACCGTCCTTCTGCATGGCCTCGAGCTCCTGGCGGGCGTTGCGGCGCATGTTGCGCACGGTGACCCGACCGTCCTCGGCCTTCTGCTTGACCACCTTCACCAGCTCCTTGCGGCGCTGTTCGGTGGGGACCGGGAACGATAGCCGGATCACCGTCCCGTCATTCGACGGGGTGATGCCCAGATCGGAGCCTTGGAGGGCTTTTTCGATGGCAGGAAGGGAGCTCTTGTCGTACGGCGAAACCACCAGCAGGCGGGCCTCGGGCACGCTGAACCCCGCCATCTGGCGCAGCTCGGTCTCGGTGCCGTAGTAGTCGACCTTCAGGTGCTCCACCAGGGCGGGGGTGGCCCGTCCGGTACGGATGGCACCGAACTCGGCCTGGGCGTGGTCCACCGCCTTGGTCATGTGCTCAGCGGCGTCGGAAACCACGAGTGCGATCAGGTCGTCATCCATTAGCGGACCAGCGTAGCCATCGCGGTCCGGGTGCACCCGGGAGCGGCGATCGGCGGGCGATTCATCGGATCAGCGTCCCGATCGACTCGCCGCTGAGGGCCCGCTGGATGTTTCCCGGCTCCATCAGGTCGAAGACCCGTATCGGGAGGCCGTTGTCCTTGCAGAACGTGATGGCGGTGAGGTCCATCACCCGGAGGTCCTTGGCCACGACCTCCATGAACGAGATCTCGTCGTAGCGGGTGGCCGTGGGGTCGAGTCGCGGGTCGGCGGTGTACACCCCGTCGACGCCGCCGTGGGTGCCCTTGCACAGCAGTACCGCCTCGATCTCGGCGGCCCGGAGGGCGGCGGACGTGTCGGTGGTGAAGTACGGATTGCCCATCCCGGCGGCGAAGACCACCACGCGGCCCTTCTCGAGGTGGCGGATGGCCCGCCTTCGGATGTAGGGCTCGGCCACCTCGGCCATCTGGACGGCCGACAGGACCCGGGTGGCCTGGCCGTGGTGCTCGAGGGCGTCCTGGAGGGCGAGCGCGTTGATCACGGTGCCGAGCATGCCCATCGTGTCGGAGGTGGCCCGGTCCATGCCGGCGCCGGCGCCGGTGGTGCCCCGCCAGATGTTGCCCCCGCCCACCATCACCGCCAGTTCGAGGTCGAGCTCCTCGCGGGTCTGGGCGATCTCGCGGGCCAACTGCTCCACCGCGGCGGCATCGATCGTCTCGTCGGACGCCGACGAGGCCAGGGCCTCGCCCGAGAGCTTCAGGATGATGCGCTGTCGTTCGCCCACCGTCACTCAGTCGCCGACGACGACCTGGGCGAACTCCGTCACGGTGGCGTCGCCGAGCAGCTTCCCGATGGTCTGCTTCTCGTCCTTGACGAAGGGCTGGTCGAGCAGCACCCGCTCCTTGAACCAACCGTTGAGGCGGCCTTCGACGACCTTGGGTAGCGAGGCCTCGGGCTTTCCCTCGTTGAGGGCGATCTTCTCGACGGTGGCCCGCTCGGCGGCGACCTCGGCCTCGGGCACGGCGTCACGGGTGATGTAGAGCGGCCGGGCGAAGGCGATGTGGGCGGCGATGTCGTGGGCCAGCTCCTTGCTGCCCCCGGACACGGCCACCGCCACGGCGTTCACGCCGCGACCGGCCTGCAGGTGCAGGTAGGAGTCGACGGCGCCGTCAGCCGGCGCCTCGATGCGGACGACCCGGCCGAGGGAGATGTTCTCCTTCAAGGTGATCTTCATGGTGTCGAGCTCGTCGGCGCGCTCGCTGACGGCGTCGACCCCCTTGGCGGCCACCAGATCGGCCAGCTCGCTGACGAAGGCGACGAACTCGGCGGACTTGGCCACGAAGTCGGTCTCGGACCGGAGCTGGACGATGGCCACAACGTTGTCGGCGGTGCCGACGGCGACCGCGCCCTCAGAGGCCTCACGGTCGGCGCGCCTGGCTTGGCTGGCCAGGCCCTTCTCACGGAGCCAGGTGACGGACTTGTCCATATCACCGTCATTCTCCTCGAGAGCGCGTTTGGCGTCGAGCATGCCCACGCCGGTCAGCTGACGGAGACTCTGGACGTCCTTGGCGGTGAATCCGGGCACGGTCAGACCTCCTCGGTCGGTGCGGGGGCGGGGGCCTCGGCCGCGGGTGCCTCGGCGACCGGTGCGGCGGGAGCCTCGGCGGCAAGCGCCGCGGCCACGGGGGCAGGCGCTTCGGCGACAGGGGCTTCGGCGACCGGGGCTTCGGCGACCGGGGCTTCGACGACCGGGGTTTCGGCGACCGGGGTTTCGGCGACCGGCGCGGCCGGTGCCTCGGCGACCGGTGCGGCAGCAACGGGGGCAACGGGTGCCTCGGCGACCGGTGCGGCAGCAACGGGGGCAACGGGTGCCTCGGCGACCGGTGCGGCAGCAACGGGGGCAACGGGTGCCTCGGCGACCGGCGCGGCAGGGGCCGGGGCGGGGGCCGCGGGGGCCGGAGGCGGGCTCTTCGGAGCCGGTGCCGGGCGGTTCTGGGCGATGAACCGGCCTTCAGTGACGGCGTCGGCCACCACGCGGCAGAGCAGGGCTCCCGAACGGATGGCGTCGTCATTACCCGGGATCACGTGGGTGATCACGTCAGGGTCACAGTTGGTGTCGACCACGGCGACGATCGGCAGGCCCAGCTTGTTGGCCTCGGTGACGGCGATGTGCTCCTTGTTGGTGTCGATCACGAAGATGGCGTCGGGCAGCTTGTCGAGGCCGCGGATGCCGCCCAGGTTGCGCTGCAGCTTCTCGAGCTCACGGGTGTGGCGCAGGGCCTCTTTCTTGGGCATGGCCTCGAAGTCGCCGGCCTTCTGCATGGCCTCGAACTCCTTCATGCGCTTCACCCGGGTGGAGACCGTCTGGAAGTTGGTGAGCATGCCGCCGAGCCAGCGCTCGTTCACATACGGCATTCCGCACGCGTCGGCGTAGACGGCCACGGGGCCCTGGGTCTGCTTCTTGGTCCCCACGAAGAGGACGGTCCCGCCACCGGCCACGAGGTCCCGGATGTAGGCGTAGGACTCCTCGATGCCCTTCATGGTCTGCTCGAGGTCGATCAGGTAGATCCCGTTGCGCTCGCCGATGATGAACCGGCGCATCTTGGGATTCCACCGTCGGGTCTGGTGTCCGAAGTGGACGCCCGCGCCCAACAGTTGCTTCATGCTGATGACGGCCATATGACTGCTCCTTGTGACGGTTGGTCCTCCCCGGCTGCAGCACCCCATGTGTGATCGGGGCGACCGTGGACGCGGCCGGGTGCGTAGTAGGTACCGCTCGAGTGCCCCATCGGTCGATGGAGCGTCACCATGATAGTGCCCGCGGAGGCGGCTCTCCACCCGGAGGCGCCGGGACCGCCCGGATCGGGTTCAGCGGAGCGTGCTAACCGGCCGGCCGGGGAGCGGCCGGACGCCGCTCAGGTGGCAGCGGGGGTGGCCGCCACCTTCGGTTCACTCAGCTTGCGGGCGACGCCTTCGGGGCGATCGGCCAACTTCGCCCGGAGCTGCAGCACGGCTTTCGTGTGGATCTGGCACACCCGGCTCTCGGTGACACCGAGGATGTCGCCGATCTCGGCCAGGGTGAGGCCCTCGTAGTAGTAGAGGGTGAGCACCGTCTTCTCCCGGTCGGCCATCTCGCCGACCGCCTTGACCAGGGCCTCCTTGGTCTCCTTGACCTCGAAGGTGTCCATCGGGCCGGCGGTGGCGTCGGGCAGCGACTCCCCCAGCGTCGACCGGTCCGAGTGGTCGCCGCCCCGGAAGACCTCGTCCAGGGCGACGACGCCGACGAACGAGATCTTGCGGAGGGTGGTCTGGAACTCGTCGTCGCTCATCTCGAGGTCGGCGGCGACTTCGGCGTCGGTCGGCGTCCGGTGCAGGGTGGCCTCGAGCTTCGAATAGGACTGCTCGACGGCCCGGGCCTTGGCCCGCACCGAGCGCGGCACCCAGTCGATGGAGCGGAGCTCGTCGATGATGGCGCCTTTGATGCGAGGCACGGCATAGGTCTCGAACTTGATGTTGCGGGCCGGCTCGAACCGCTCGATGGCATCGATCAGGCCGATGATCCCGTAGCTGGCCAGGTCCGCCTCGTCCACGTGGCGGGGGAGGCCGACCGATACCCGGCCGGCCACGTACTTGACCACGGGGGCATAGTGCACGATGAGCTGGTCGCGCAGTGCCCTGGCTCCGGTCTTCTTGTACTCCGTCCACAGAGCGTCGATGCCGTGCCCAGCCGAATCGAGTTGCGTCGCCAATTGTCCCCTTAGGCCCGTGGATGCGTTCCGGAGTAGACCGAAAGCAGGCGCTCTTTGCTCACATGAGTGTAGACCTGCGTCGTCTGCAGGCTGGCATGCCCGAGCAATTCCTGCACCACGCGGAGGTCGGCGCCCCCGTCGAGGAGGTGGGTGGCGAAACTGTGGCGCAGCGCATGCGGGTGGGTCGGCACCGGCGACCGCCGGTCCAGGATCCGCCGCACGTCACGGGATCCGAGCCGGTTTCCCCGCCCATTGAAGAAGAGCGCACCCCCTGGTGACGTCGCCGTGGCCATGGCCGAGCGGGGCCCGCCCAGCCAGGACCGCACCGCCGCCGCACAGGTGTCGTGCACCAGGACCTGGCGCTGCTTGGCCCCCTTGCCGGTCACGGTGACCACGCCCCGGTCGAGGTCGAGATCGTCGACGTCGAGCCCGCACAGCTCCGCCACCCGCATGCCGCTGCCGTACAGGAGCTCGAGTACGGCGTCGTCCCGCACGTCCCTCGGAGCCGGCCCCTCGTCTGTCCCGACGGTCCGATCGTCGGCGTCGGGGACGGGCCGTGGCGGCGAAGCCAACAGACGGTCGAGCTCGGCATGTCCGAGGACCCGGGGCAGGCGTGAGTCGGGCGACGGCGCCGACAGGCGCACCGACGGGTCGTGAGCTACGACGCCCCGGCGGGCACACCACCCGAAGTAGGAGCGCATCGACGCCGCCGTCCGGGAGATAGTGGCTTTGGCGTACCGCCGGGTGGCCAGGAAGGCGAGGTAGCGGCGGAGGGTGATCCGGTCGACGTCGGACGGGCCCGAAGCGCCCCCGCGGCCCGCCCACTCGGCGAACCGCTCGACGTCGGAGGCATAGGCCCGGACGGTGTCCGGGGAGAGGCCCGCGACCGAGCGCCGGTAAGCCTCGATCTCCCAATCCACGCTTCGAGCGTACCGGCGGGGACACCCTCCCCCTGGGCACCTCGCCGACGGCATCCCGGTCGATGGGCGTTTGGGCCACGCGGCCGGTCGACGAGGGCTATCGTCTGCCCGGGGCACCACAGGACGCCACGATCCCGGGGGGGACATCGAGGCGGGAAGCAGCAGCGGCACACCGAGTACGAAGCACGAGGCACGACCACATCGAACGGGCCCGCGGCACCGCCGGGGCCGCCGCCCAAAGGGGGATCATGACTGATCGCATCGACCGCCGCTCGTTCCTGGCCAAGAGTGCCGTCGCCGGGGCGGGCATCGCCGCCGGAGGCGTGCTCGCCGCCTGTGGGAGCTCCAGTTCCGGGTCCACCACGAGCACGACCGCCTCGGGGGGCTCGACGGGTACCCACCCCAACGGCATCTCGAGCGCCACCCCCAAGCGCGGCGGCACGCTCAACTTCGGCGTCGACGCCGAGGAGAAGGGCTTCTCCCCCACCCAGGGCACCTTCGACGAGGTGGGCATCATGTATGCCCGCACCGTGTTCGACACCGTCATGATCCTCGACGCCAACGGGATGCCCCAGCCCAACCTGGCGGAGTCGGTCACCTCCGACTCGGCCGGCACCGTCTGGACGATCACGATGCGTCCGAATCTGAAGTTCCACAACGGCGCCGTCTGCGACGCCGCCGCCGTCGCCGCCAACTTCGTGGCCCACCAGCACTCGCTGCTGACCGGCCCGGCCCTCACCCCTCTGCAGTCGGTCGTCGTGACGAGCCCGACCGTGGTCACCATCACGATGAAGACGCCCTGGGTGCCGTTCAACTACTACCTGTGCGGCGGCATCGGCAGCCAGTTCGCGTTCATCGCCGAGCCCACCTGGCTGGCCACCGGGAGCCAGACCAACCCGATCGGCACCGGCCCGTTCATCTTCCAGGAGTGGGTGCCGAACAGCCACTTCACGGCCACCCGGAACCCCAACTACTGGCGCTCCGGGATGCCGTACCTGGACACCATCACCTACAAGCCCATTCCCGACACCCAGCAGCTCCTGGCCAGCCTGAACTCCGGAGCCGTGGACATCATCCACACGAGCGACGCCACCGACACGGCGTCGATGCGCAGCGACACGTCGCTGGCGTTGATCGACGACTCGAAGAACGTGGCCGGCGAGCCGGACATGGGCTGCATCCAGCTGAACCTCCGCAAGGCCCCGTTCAACAACCTGAAGTTGCGCCAGGCGGCGGCCTACGCCACCAGCTCCGCGCAGTACGTCCAGGTCATCGACCAGGGCGTCACCGAGACCTCCAACGGTGTCTTCGTCCAGGGCTCGCCCTACTACCTGTCCAGCAACGGCTACCCCGCGTTCAACCTGTCCAAGGCCCAGCAGCTGGTGTCCGAGGTCAAGGCGGCGGGCGGCTCCGTGGCCTTCGCCCTGGGACACACCCCGGACCCCGAAGGCGCCAAGATCGGCGAGTACCTCCAGCAGATCCTGAACCAGGCGGGCATGGAGGTCACCCTCACGCCGATCCTCCAGGACTCGATCATCAACGTGGCCCTGACCGGCAACTTCCAGGCCCTGACGTGGCGCCAGTTCGGTGCCGTGAACCCCGACCTCAACTACATCTTCTGGACGCCGACCAACGCCCTGACCCCTGGCTTCGCCATCAACATGGCCGGCAACACCGACCCGGCCATGCAGACGGCGCTGATCCAGGGGCGTCAGTCGTCCGACAAGACGAGCCAGGTCGCCGCCTACCAGCAGGTCAACCGGCTGCTCTCCCAGGACATCCCCTACGTCTGGTACTCCCGGGTCGTCTGGTCCATCGGTGCCCAACCCAAGGTGCAGAACTTCAACAACCCGAGCACGCCGGCGGGCAACAAGGCCTACGGACAGATCGGGGGCGCCGTCTGGCCCCAGCAGATCTGGCTGTCCTAGCGGTAGCCGCACCGTCGTTGACGACGACTGCCCCGCCCATGACGGCTGGGGCGGTCGTGTCATGATCGGGCCATGAGTCGCATCCTGATCGTCGAGGATGACGAGCGGATCCGCTCCTCCATGCGGCTGGCCCTGGAGGACGAGGGCTACACGGTCGACGACGTGGGCAGCGGCGAAGAAGCCGTCGCCCGGTTCGAGGCCGAGCCGTCCGAGGTGGTCCTGATCGACCTCATGCTGCCCGGCATGGACGGTTTCGAGGCGTGCCGGGCCCTGCGACGGATCTCGACCGTCCCCGTCATCATGGTCACAGCCCGTTCGGACACCCACGACGTGGTGGCGGGTCTGGAGGCCGGGGCGGACGACTACGTGACCAAGCCGTTCGTGGCCAAGGAGCTGGCGGCCCGGATCCGGGCGCTGCTGCGCCGGTCGCGCCATGAGGGCGAGGACGCCGGGATCCTCAGCTTCGGCGACGTCGAGATCGAGCCGGACGCCGGGGTGGTGCGTCGGGCCGGTGAGGAGGTCCACTGCACACGCACCGAGTTCCGCCTCCTGTGCGAGCTGGCCAACCATCCGGGCAAGGTCCTCAGTCGCGAACAATTGCTCGAGCGGGTGTGGGGGTACGACTACTTCGGCGACGGCCGCCTGGTCGACGTCCACGTCCGTCGCCTGCGCACCAAGGTCGAGCCCGACCCGGCCTCGCCCCGGTTCATCCTCACCGTGCGCGGCATGGGCTACAAGCTGGCGGTCTGAGTGGCGGTCGACGCCGGTGCGTTCGCACCGGACCACACTTCCGCTCCACCCCGCGACGGACGGGACCGCCCACCCGGACGGCTCGGGCTGAGGGCCCGGGTCACGCTCACCTTCGCCATCGCCGCCTTCGGACTCTCGGCCCTCATGGCCGGGATCACCTACTTCACGGCCCGGGCGACGTTCCTTAGCGAGCGCCAGGCAGCCGAACAGCGCCAGGCCTTCGCCAACGCCGCGCTGGTGCAGAACGCGCTCCGCTCCCCCGCCACCCAGGTCACCCAGCTGATCGAGTCGGTCGACACCCTGCCGGGGTCCCGGTCCGTGCTGCGCACCGGCGGCCAGTGGTACGCCACGTCGATCTCGGTCAGCCAGAGCGCCATCCCGGAGGCCGAGCGGACCCTGGTCCTGTCGGGCACCCCGGCCTCGCAACTGTTCACCCTGGCCGGGACGCCCCAGCAGGTCATCGGCGTGCCGCTGCCCGCCGTCCACGCCGCCTATTTCGAGGTGTTCTCGCTGGACGAGCTGGCCGGCACGCTGCGGGCCCTGGCGTTCGCTCTGGCCGGTGCCGCGCTGGTGACGACGATCGCCGGAGCCGCGGTCGGCCGGTGGGCCAGCTCCCGCGCCCTGCGGCCGCTGGCCGGACTGACCGATGCCGCCGTGGCCATCGCCGGCGGCCAGCTCGATACCCGCGTCCAGACGGGCGATGACCCCGATCTCGACGAGCTGGCCTCGGCGTTCAACCGGATGACGGCCAATCTCCAGGACCGGATCGAGCGGGAGGCCCGGTTCACGTCCGACGTGAGCCACGAGCTCCGGTCGCCGCTGACCACGTTGACCGCCACCGTGTCCGTGCTCGAAGGGCACAGGGCCGAGCTCGCCCCGCGGGCCCAGCGCGCCCTCGACCTTCTCGACGGCGACGTGCGGCGCTTCACCCGCATGGTCGACGACCTCCTCGAGATTTCCCGGTTCGACGCCGGGTCCGCCGAGCTGTCTCTCGACGAGGTCGACCCCGGTGAGCTGGTCCGCCGGGCCGTGGTCGCTGCCGCCCCGGTGGGCGCCGACGGGACGCGCCGGCCGATCAGCTTCGCCGTCGACCTCGGACCGGGGGTCGACGGCCTCCGGCTGCGGGTGGACAAGCGCCGCTTCGAGCGGGTCATGGCCAACTTGATGGAGAACGCGGCGGTCTACGCCGGGGGGGTCACCCGGGTCGTGGTCGAGCGCCAGCCGCCACCCATCGCGGGCATCCTCCTCCCGGCCGACGCCATCCGGGTGGTCGTCGAGGACGCGGGCCCGGGTGTGCCGCCAGCCGAGCGGGACCACCTCTTCGAGCGCTTCTACCGCGGTGGCCGGGCTGGCCACCGGGCGTCGGGCCAGGGGACCGGACTCGGCCTCTCCCTGGTGGCCGAACATGTCCGGCTGCACGGCGGCCGGGTCTGGAGCGAGGACGCACCCGGCGGGGGCACCCGCTTCGTCGTCGAGCTCCCGCTCCATCCGTACGCCACCGGGGCGTCGTCCGGCACCGGGGAGGACCTGTGACCCGGTCTTCGCTCCGGCGGCGGGCCGGGCTCCTCGTGGCAACGGCGGGACTGACCCTCGCCGCCTGCGGGATCCCGACCTCGGCCGCGCCGTCGCCGATCGCCAAGTCCGACGTCCCTTACCACCTGCTGAATCCGCCGACCACGACGACGACCGTCCCGGGCGCTCCACCGGCCGTCGGGGTCCCCGAGCAGATCTACCTGGTGGCACCCAGCGGACACCTCGTCGCCGCCATCCGGGAGGTGGCCGTCCCGGCATCGCTGTCCCAGGTGGTCGGCGCGCTGCTGGCGGGCCCGACCGCCACCGAGTCAGCCTCGGGCATCCAGTCGTTCCTCGACCGCACCGGGGTCCAGGTCGCCCTGGCCGCGTCCGGCGGTGTGGCCACCGTCGACTTCACGACCGATCCGATCCAGGTGGTCGGCCCCGACCAGACGCTGGCCATCGCCCAGGTCGTCTACACCGTGACCCAGCAGCCCGGGGTGACCGGGGTCACGTTCGCCATCGCCGGCAAGGCCATCGAGGTGCCGACCGCCGCCGGCGCACAGGTGCCCGGGCCGGTAGGTCGGGCCGACTACGCACCGCAGGCGCCTCTTCCCTGAAGCGCTCCCGTTGTCGGCCGGGCGCGTCCGGGTCTAGGCGGCGTCCACCCAGGCCACCCGGGGGGCGTCGTTCCACAGGTGCTCCAGGTCGTAGAAGGCCCGGGCCTCGTCCATGAAGACGTGGACGAGGAAGTCGCCGTAGTCCATCAGCACCCAGTAGGCGTCGTCGAGGCCCTCGATGCAGTAGGGCGAACGGCCGCTCGTGAGCTTCACCTCGCGTTCGACCTCGTCGACGATCGTCTTGACCTGACGCGAATTCCGTCCGTTGGTGACGACGAACGCGTCGGTCACCCCCAATAGGTCACCCATGGCGAGGATGACCGTCTCCTCCCCCGACTTGGCGTCTGCGGCGCGCGCGGCGACCAGGCACTCGTCAGGGATGTCGGGCGCGGTGGTGCCCGGGACGGGGGTGGGATCGATGGTGGTCAACGGTTGCCTCCTTCTGGCGCCGGGGCGCCGGGGGACGGGTCGGCAGAGGTGTACTGCCGGGTAGGGCGGTGGACGGGACGGGAACGGCGAACGACACGACGACGCCCGGCCCCGGGGCCGGACGCGTGCGGGCGAGACTCACCACCACGATGGTAAGGCCCAGAGAGATGGCGACGACCGCGGCGCACAGCCAGGCGGTCCGTCGGCGCTGGCGGCGGGCATCGCGCAGGGCGATCCGGGAGTCGGTACCGGACGGCTCGGCGACCTCCGGTGCGACGTTCCCCGACGCGGACGCCCCGGAGTCGGGTCCGAGTGAGTCGGGGGATGTCACCGGAGTGACACCCGGATCCGGCGGGGAGGGGACCTGCGGCGAAGGGGCACTGTCGGACTCGCTGGGGGTCAGCCGCACTGTCATCTGCCTTTAGCGTACAGACCGCGCTCGGACATGCAACGGATCACGGCCTCGGGCACGAGGCCTGCGACCGAGCCGCCGGACTCGAGGATCGTCCGCAATTCGGTGCTCGACACGTCCACCGGCGAGACCGCCACCCGGACCGAGCGCCACCCGGCCGGCGGCCTCACCTGGTCCACCCCGGGCCGATCGACCACGGCCAGCGCGACCCGTTCACGGAGTTGCCCGTGCTCGTGCCATGTGTCGAGGGCGGCCACCACGTCGGCCCCGACGACCACGAACAACTCGGCCCCGGGCTCATCGTCGAGCAGGTGGCGGACGGTGTCGATGGTGTAGGACGGCCCGCCGCGGTCGAGTTCCAGGCGGGACGGCTCGAGACCGGGGTGGTCGGCGAGGGCGGCCACGACCATGGCGAAGCGGTCCTCAGCCGGGGTCACCGGCCGGTCCTGCTTCTGCCACGGGTGATTTGCCACCACCACCAGCATCCGGTCGAGGTCGAGGACAGTCCGCACGGTGTCGGCCACTTCCACGTGCCCCTGGTGGATCGGGTCGAAGGTGCCGCCGAAGAGTCCGATCCGGGGTCGTGGGCCGCTCACCTCACGTGCCGGCCAGGGCCGCCACCACCGGGGCGAACGCCTCCATCTCCGCCTCGTGGACCACGATGTACGAGAAGCCGAAGCGGGCCCGGCGCTCCACCAGTCGCTCAATGATCTGCTCGATGGTCCCGATCAGGGCGATGGGCGTGCCGTCGATCTGCTCGGCCGTCACCCCGAGGGTCGATGAGAGGCGCCCGATGGCCCCCTCGCGGTCGGGCACGATCTGGACCAGGAAGGTGAGCACCTGGAGCTCGAGGTCGTCGAACCGGTCGCCCGCAGCCTCGCGGATCCACGTGATCCGTTGGTCGTAGTACTCGGCGGTCGTGGTCTCCAGCACCTCCGGCCCGACGTAGCCGGCGGCCAGGCTCGGATTGACGCCGACGATGTCCGCCTCGCGGGCTGCGATCCCGAGCACCCGCTTGCCGCCCCCGCCGATGATGATCTTCGGATAGGGCCGACTGTGGGGCAGCGGGGCGCCGACTGCTCCGGTGACGGTGTAGTGCTCACCCGCGAAGGTGGCCGCACCTGTCGACCACAGGGACTTCATGACCGCCAACGACTCGGCCATGCGGCTGATGCGCACCGCCGGCGGGTCATGGGCCAGGCCCGACTGCTCGTAGTCCGTCGTCATCCACCCCGCGCCGAGGCCGAACTCCACCCGTCCCTCGGACATCAGGTCGAGCGTGGCGACCTCCTTGGCCAGCACGACCGGGTGACGGTAGTCATTGCCGAAGACCAGCGAGCCGACCTTGAGGTCAGTGGTCGCCTCGGCCGCCACGGTCAGTGCCACGAGCGGACCGAACTGGTCCTCGAAGTGGTCCGGGATGAACACCGTGGAGTAGCCGAGGCCCTCGATGGCCCGGGCCAGATCCCTCCACGCGGCGCCGGACGAGGCGTTCGAGACCTGGACGGCGAAGCGGAAGGGTGCCATGTACCGAGCCTAGAGCCCGAGGCTTTACGCTGTGGAGGTGGCACCTCCGAACCCCGGTACTGACGCGGCCGACCTGTGGACCCCGGAGTCGTGGCGCACCATGGCTGCGGCGCAGCAGCCCACCTGGCCCGATGCGGCCGCACTCAAGCAGGTCCATGCCCGCTTGAGCGGTCTGCCGCCCCTCGTGTTCGCGGGCGAGGCGCGCCACCTGACCCGCTCCCTCGCCCAAGCCGCGGACGGCCGGGCATTCGTACTGCAGGCCGGTGACTGCGCCGAGTCGTTCTCCGAGTTCACCGCCGACGGCATCCGCGACAAGTTGAAGATCATCCTCCAGATGGCGGTCGTCCTCACCTACGGCGCGGGGCTGCCCGTGGTCAAGGTCGGCCGGATCGCCGGCCAGTTCGCCAAGCCCCGCAGCTTGCCCACCGAACTGGTCGGCGGCCAGGTGATCGACTCGTTCCGGGGCCACATGGTCAACGACGACCAGCCGGAGCGGGCCGCCCGGATCCCCGACCCCACCCGCCTGGTCACCGCGTACGAGCAGGCGGTGGCCACGCTCAACCTGCTGCGCGCCTTCACCAAGGGCGGCTTCGCCGACCTCAGCCAGATCCACGCCTGGAACCAGGAGTTCGTGGCCAGCTCGACCGAGGGCCGCCGGTTCGAGGACATTGCCGAGGGCATCGACAGCGCCCTGCGGTTCATGGACGCCTGCGGGATCAACCTCGGAAGCGAGGACACGCTCCATCAGGTCGACTTCTGGACCAGCCACGAGGCGCTCATCCTCGACTACGAGGAGGCCCTCACCCGGAAGGACTCACTGACCGGCGACTGGTACGACTGCTCGGCCCACATGCTCTGGGTCGGCGAGCGGACGCGCCAGATCGACGGCGCCCACTGCGAGTTCCTGTCGGGCATCCACAATCCGGTCGGCACCAAGATCGGTCCGTCGGCGACGGCCGACGACGTGGTCGCCCTCTGCGAGCGCCTCAATCCGGCGCGGGTGTCCGGGCGGCTGACCCTGATCACCCGGTTCGGCGTCGACGCCATCGACGACCACCTAGCGGGGCTGATCCGGGCCGTCGGCGACGAGGGCCACCCGGTCGTGTGGATGTGCGACCCCATGCACGGCAACACCTTCACCGCCGAAGGCGGCCAGAAGACCCGTCGCTTCGACGACATCATCGGTGAGCTGCAGAGCTTCTTCCGCATCCACCGCGAGGTGGGTACATGGCCCGGTGGGGTGCACATCGAGCTGACCGGCGATGACGTGACTGAATGCCTCGGCGGCGTCGAGGACATCGTCGAGGGCCAACTGGGCCAGCGCTACACCACCACCTGCGACCCCCGGCTCAACGGCCGCCAAGCTCTCGACCTGGCGTTCCGGATCGCCGACCTGCTGCGCAGCTGATCGACGGGCTCCGGTCCTGGCCGGGACAGAAAGGGACGTGCGCCAAGTTCGGAGGGGGTCATTGACCCGGACGCCCCTTGGCATCCACAATGGGCCGGTCACCCGCCGGACGGCTCGCCTGCGGTCCACCGCCCACCGTGCCCCGCCGGCTCCATTGGGGTGCAGCCCGAACACTGGAGACGTCCCCCACCATGTCTGAAGCCTGCCCTTCGAACCGTCCCCACCGTGACGACCCGGGGCGCCAGTCTGCGTCGGTGCGACTCGGTGCCGTGGTCGCCGTGCTGGCGGTCGTGGCCTTCGGCGTGCTCGGTGCCATAGCCCCCAGCTCGAACCGTGCCGGTGGGGCCACGCCCGCTCCACGGACGCCATCGGTGTCCGCCTACTGGGTGGTGGCCAGCGACGGAGGTGTCTTCTCCTTCGGTGGCGCCGGCTTCTACGGGTCGACGGGGGGGATACGTCTCAATCGGCCGATGGTGGGGATGACGGGCACGCCCGACAGCCTCGGTTACTGGGAGGTGGCGTCCGATGGCGGCATCTTCACCTACGGGGACGCGCCCTTCTACGGGTCCACCGGGAACCTCACGCTCAACCGGCCCGTTGTCGGCATGGCCCGTACTCCCGATGGGCACGGCTACTGGCTGGTCGCCTCCGACGGCGGCATCTTCGCCTACGGCGACGCCGGGTTCTACGGGTCCGCCGGCAACCTGACCCTCAACCGCCCCGTCGTCGGCATGGCCGCCACACCTGACGGACGCGGCTACTGGCTGGTCGCCTCCGACGGCGGCGTCTTCGCCTACGGCGACGCCGGGTTCTACGGGTCGACCGGTAACCTCAGCCTCAACCAGCCCATCGTCGGCATCACCCCGAGCCACGACGGTCACGGCTACTGGTTCACCGCGGCCGACGGCGGCGTCTTCGCCTACGGCGACGCTCCGTTCTACGGGTCCTTGGGCAATGTGCCCCAACACCGGCCGATCGTCTCCATCACCGCCGATGCCTCCGGTCAGGGGTACTGGTTCACCAACAGCAACGGTGCCGTCTCCGCCTTCGGGAACGCCACGTACTGGGGATCGACGCCGCAGGTGCTCAACCTGCCCGCGGTGGGGATGGCCCAGGCCGCCGGCACGGGCAGATTCACCGGTTCGTCCTACCCCTCGGGAAGCTTCGGGTACGACATCTCCAAGTACCAATGCCCTTCGCTCGGGGGGACGCTTCCACCGGCACCGCACACAATCGGCATCGTGCAGGTGGAGGCGTCGGGATTTCCCGTCAATCCTTGCCTGTCCCAGCAGGCGGCGTGGGCGGGCGCCGGCCTCAACCTGTACGTCTATCTGAACTACGGCAATGCGGGAAGCAGCGGCGACCCCGCCTGTCAGAAGGCGGCCGACCCGAGTTCGTGCAACTACGGGTTCAACGCCGCCATCCAGGCATTCACCGACGCCGAGACCGCAGGGGTGAACACCCAGGTGGCCTGGTGGCTTGACGTCGAGAACCCTTCGGCATGGTCGGGAAGCGTCCAGTCCAACGCTGCCCTGGTGCAAGGGGCCATCGACGGGCTCCGGTCCGAGGGACTCAACAGCGTGGGCATCTACGCCAGCCCCAGCATCTGGCAGCCGATCGTCGGCAGCTACCAGCCCGCCGTCCCCTACTGGGCCGCCGATTGGGGCATCGACCCGGCGACGACCTGTACGAACGTCCACTCCATCTACCCGATCCTGCCGAACGGTCCCGTGCAGATCGTGCAGTACAGCTCGCCAAGTACGCCATATTCTCTCGGTGGCATGAACTTGGCCTTCGACAACGACTTCGCCTGCTAGCACCGCCACGCCGCCCTCGGGCGGAGGCGGCGCCGGTCCCGAGGGTCATCCACGACCTGCCGGAGGCCGTGGCGGCCGCCGTGGCCGAACGGTCCCAACAACGCGTTGACCGCTCGGTGGATCCGGGAAGCCATGCGTGGATCGCCCTGGATTCGAATGCCGACGCTCAGCCGGCGGATAGCACGGTGATGAAGTCCCGGATCCAGCCGACCTGGCACTGGTCGGCCAGTCGGGTCTGACCGGGAACTCTCGCGATGAGGGGGGCGCCCGGGGTCGCTGCGGTGTCCAGCTGCAGGGTGCTGGGGTTGATGTCGAGCTGCATGGCCGTGACCGCCCCTGCACTCAGGAGGGCGCCGGACAAGTCCACCGGGAGGGAGTAGCCGGCCGCGGCATACAGCAGGTTGCCGTGCCCGTCCTCGCCGATGGCGCTGCGCGGCACGCGGGGGACGTTGCCCAGGGTGTAGCCCCAGTCCCGCCAGGTGCCCACATCGGCAGCGGGCTGGCCGTTCAAGATAAGCGGGGGGAGGTTCTGGCGGACGCTTGCCACCGACTCGCCCGGTGTGGGGACGGTCGATCCCCACACCCCGATCTGGGCACTGCCGTTCGTGTCGATGACCAGGCTGGCCTCACCGGCCTTGAGAGGGAGCAGCACCGTCCCGTTGGTCTCGACGCCGCCGACTCCGGCATTCGCCTTGAACCCGCCGTTGAAGCAGGCCAGCAGATGGGGTTGCTCGGTGGCACTGACCGCCGGACCTGACTCCGGGCCCAGGGTCGCCCCGTTGGTGGGCGGCTCCTGGCTGCCGATGTGGAGGTTGTAGCTGACGTTGCCGCGGAGGAACCGGGCCACGGTGACCGGGACGCCGTCCGACTGGGTGAAGACCTGTTCGTCGATGGCCACGCCGTGAGGCCCGGTGCTGAGCGTGGTCCATCCGGGCTGCTCCGGAGTGAGCGTGGTCGTGGTCGTCGGGGCGACGGTCGAGGTCGTCGACGTGGGACCGGAAGCTGACGCCAACGAGCAACCGCACGGCACCAGCGCGGCACCCGCCACGACCGCGAACGCGCGCCAGCCGGGCCGACGCCGGCTGACGGACCGATTCACAGGCCCACCGTAGGGAGGCAGTCTGACGGGGGCATGACGGCCGGCACCCGGGCGGTCCGGACGGTCAGCCACCCGTGGGTGTCGGGGTCGTTGGAGCCGGCGCCAGGTACTGCTCGACCGCGGTGGCGATGCCATTGGCGATGACCTGCTGATCGGCCGGGTTGGCGGCGATCGAGCCCTCGAAGGGGTCGGTCAGGTACAGCGGTTCGATCACCGCTCCGGGCATCTGGCTCGGCGTGGTCAGGAAGCCGGCGAGCGGTGGGCCGATCAGCATGAGGTGGTCGTAGGAGGTGGCCAGGGCGGCGAGGCCCCCGGCCGACGGATCGCCGACAGAGGAGCCGTACCCGGAATCGGGCAGCACGCCGTTGTCGGGAATCTGCCATCCCTGGGCGTTCATCGCCGACATGACGTCGCGCTGCAGCAGCGTGGCCAGCTGCTGGTTGGCCGGGGCAAACGGCCGCGCCGTATCGTAGAGGGTGATCGAGCCGGCGTTGCTGGAGCTGGCGCCGGCGTCCATGTAGATGCCCACGAGCGCATCGGCGTTGGCCAGGTTGGCGCAGACATCCCGGGCTGCCACGTCGTCGTGGACCCCGAGGACCGAGAGGTACTGGCCTGACATGTCAGCCGGTGTGAGTCGCACCACCGTTGTGTCCGAGGTGCGTGACACCACGACCCGGTATCCCTGGGCCTGGAGGAGGCCAGCCGCGTGCAGCTCGATCGCCAGGTTGACCGTCGACTCGGCGACCGCCTGTCCGGATGCGGTGGTCCCGACGCCGCCGGGGTCCACCCCACCGTGACCGGCGTCGAGGAAGACCGTGCGGTGGTTGTCACCGTGCGTCGGGCTGAGGGCGACGCAGGCACCGGTGGCCATGACCGGCGAGAGCGCCTGGGCACTGGGTGGGGTCGCCGGGGCCAAGTGGAACACGGCGTCGCCCACCTGCGGTGAAACCAGGACGAGCGCGATCGAAGCACCGACGAGGAGGACGGCCAGTACGGCGATACGCCTCATCCCACGACGGCTCTTCACCGCAGCCGGTGGCCGCGGCTGACGGACCGATTCATGAGCACAACGTAGGGAGGCAATCTGACGGGAGCATGACGGCCGGCGTTGCGCCCGGACGGTCCCGGGCGCGGGCAATCCTCATCGATGGCAGCCCGTTCAACGGACGTGGATTCCAAGCCCATGACCGAAGCGTCGCTCGCCGAGCGTACGGACCCCTGTGGTGGATCTGGCAGCCGGCTGTGAATCGGCGATGGTAGCACCGGCGAACTCACAGGGGACCCACAGGAAGCACTCATGGAGCGCAGAAGCCCCGAGCCGATGATGGGAGGGTGGAGGTGCCCGAATTGGTCGACGCGAGCAACGCGAATCCCGCATCCGTCGCCGTCATCGGTGCGCGGCGGGTATCGCGGCCATCGGAGGTCGGCCGTCCGGTGACGGTGGCTGGCGGTGCAGCCGGATCCGGTGCGACGTTCACCATTCAGGGGGTCGACCGGCTCGGCTGCGAGGAGCCGGCAGGGCGCGGCGCCGGAGCACAGCGTTGGAGGCGCCTCCTGCTCCTCGTCTACGGCGGCGGTGCGATCGCCCTCATCCCGTGGATCGCATCGCTGTACCGCGCCCAGCCGTCGAACGCCGTCGTGTACCACCTGGCGGTCCTGCGGGTCGGGGCCTCGGCGTTCATGGTCGCCGGCATGGTGGCCACGGCGTACTGGTGCAGGAGGGACTCCCATCTCACCGTGTTGGCCGGTACCTTCACCGCCACAGTCGCATTCATGAGCGCCTGGTTCGCCATCGTCACCACGTCGGGGGCCCGCTTCACGGTGGCGCTCGCCTACGGGTTGGGCATGCACCTCCCGGTGGTCGTCGTCTGCATCTGGACGGTGCGCCGCCACCTCCGGCGCCTCGGCACGGCGGATGAGCCACCCGCCCGTGTCGCCGCGTTCCTCGCGATCGGAGCCGTCGCCTTCGTGCCGCTCATCATCCTCGCCGCACTCGGCGCTCCCTCCTCCCACGCCGCCCACCATCTCGGGCTCATGTGGACAGGACTGGACGTGTTCGAGCTCCTCGGGATGGCCCTCACCGGATGGTGCCTGTGGCGCCGCCTCCCGATTCTGGCCGTGGCTGCCGCGCTGACCGGCACGCTGATGCTGTGCGACGCCTGGTACGACGTGGTGACCACGGCGGGGCGTGCGGAGGGCACGAGTGTCGCCCTGGCATGCCTCGAGATCCCCCTGGCCGTGCTCTCGTTCGCGGTGGCTCGGATCGTGGTCCTCGGATGGCCCGGTCGTTCCCGGTCCGCGCACCGCCGCGCCGCGTCACCCCAGGCCGAGGAACCGCATGGTGGCGTCGATGACGTCGAGGTCGGACGGCGTGGCGAAGTGGTCCACGTCCGGTACCGAAACCAGGGCGACCGACGGCAGGTCCTCGACCAGGCGGTCGGCTGACGCCACAAAGTCCTCCTGGCCGAGCACCACGATGACCGCGCACGTCACCTCGGCGAGGTCTTCCGGTGCGAGTCGGGGCGGCCTCCTCGCCAGCGGAATGCAATGACAAGTCGTCAGGACACACCTTGGGATTCGTAGGCGCCGATGTCGCAGGAGCCGTTGTCGGCCGACTCGTCCGGCCGCGACAGCCCGCGCTGATCCGTAGCGGGGCAACCCTGCGTCGCCGTGCCGCCACTGTCGATGGCCGGGCTCCCAGCGCCGACGGCCTGCGTCTGCGTCGGCCCGCCATTGTTGGCTGGCGCGCCAAGCAGCGGATCCGTGGAGTTGATGTCGGTGCCAGCCGAGAAGCCGCAGGTGGTCCCGCTGTCGAGGTTGTATCCGGTGGTCTCCGAGACCGTTCCTGTGCAGTTCCCTCCGGAGTTGTCGGCCACGATCGTTCCACCGAGCGTGATCGTCCCTCCACCCAGGTTGTCGATTCCGTCAGTGTTGTCAGCGATGGTCGAGTACGAGACCGTCGCTGCGCCTGCCACCGCGGCGATCCCCGCCCCGACCCCGTTCGGAGCCTGGCCGGCGCATGGCGAGACGTGGAACCCGCCTTGGCCGTCGGTATTGCCCGACAAGGTGGAGTTGGTCACCGACAACGTGGCCGTCGAGTAGATGGCACCGCCGTCACCTCCTAATCCCGGCGCAGTGCAGCCGGGGTCGACCGGGATGGAGTTGCCGCCGTTTCCGCCGGCGTCGCTGGCGAACGTGTCACCGCTCAATGTGGCGCTGCCGGCACTGGAATAGAGACCCCCGCCGTTGCCACCGTTGGAGCTGGAGCCGCCGGAACCCCCGGCGTCGTTGGACAGGGTCGAGTTGGTGAGGGCGAGGGACCCGGCGTTGTCGATAGCGCCGCCGTTTCCGCCGGGTCCCCCGGCGCCAGCCACTGAGCTGGGAGGGCCGCCGGTGTCACCGGTGAAGGATGACGAACTGATCGAAGCCGTCCCGCTGGTGAAGATGCCGCCTCCGCTGCCCGAGCCGGCATTCCCCAGGCCACCCGTATCCGACGAGAAGGTGCTCCCGGTGACGGTGAGCGTCCCGCCACTCCAGATCCCCCCGCCGTTGCCGGCCAGTGGGAACGGCGTCTCACCTGCCGGTCCGCTGGAACCGGACGTATTGGACTCCACGGTGGAGCCGGTCAAGGTCACCGACGCTCCAAGCGGCGAATAGATGCCCCCGCCGTTGCCGCCCGGGCCCGAGGCCTCGTTCCCCGAGAGCCCAAGTCCGCCCGTCCCGCCGACGTTGCCACTGATCGTGCTCCCGGTGGCCGTCACATTCCCCGTGTTGTCGATGCCGCCGCCGTTGCCACCCGCGCCAGCCGGGTCAGTCCCGCCGAATCCTCCACGGCCGGCGTAGTTACCCGATACCGTGCTGCCGTTCAGCACCAACGTCCCCGCGTTGAGGATGCCCCCACCGGAGCCGCCCGGACGGCTGTTGGTCGGGCTGTCCGCTGCCGTGTTGTTCGAAACCGTCGAGTTGACGAGGGTGAGCGTCGCCCCCGTATTGTTGTAGATGCCGCCGCCCTGCGCCGCGGTGCTATTGCTGATCGTCACCGAGTTCAGCTTCGTGGTCCCCGAGTTGGCGAGGCCGCCGCCGTGGCCGGTGCCCGCATTGCCCGCCGTCATCTTCACGTCCGAAACTGTTGCACGCCCCGCCGGGCCGACACTCATGATCTGGTAGTTCCCCGTCTCCTTGAGGACGACGACCCCCGAACCGACGATGGCGGTCTTGTTGCGCGTCAGGACAAGCGTGCCCAGGCTCAGCTTGTATTTGTTGGCCGGGACGTCGATCGTGATGCGCGATCCGCTCGCCTCCGCGTTGGCCTCCTCAATCGCCGCCCGCAGCGAGCAATGGCCGGAACTGTCGGCGCACGTGCCAGTCCCCGGGTGGGCGTCGTGCGTGTCAGTCGTCGTGTTCACCGTGAAAGTAAGGGTCCCTGCAGACGCCACGGACGGCAACACAACGGTTCCGCACGTCCCGGCAATCAAGACGGCGCCAGCGAAGGCCGCCGCTCTGATCCTTCGATTCTCGAACATGATCGCTCCTTACGCCATCGCTCGGAGCCTGAATTTACACAACGCTCCGCTTCAGTGAGTCGGCACCGCAGGCGTCACACAAAAGCCACATGCCGGCCCTGATCAATCCCTCGACATGCCCCCACCCGAGGTGTGATCACTCCCCGGTGCGCCACTCACTATGAGCCTCCAGAACTCATTCTCCCCACTCAACGCGCGTAGCCGGTCATGGTGGCCTCAGGCCACGCCGTCCTCAGGCGGATGCGGCGCCGGTCCCGAGGGTCATCCACGACCTGCCGGAGGCGGAGGCGGCGGCCGTGGCACCTCCGATGCCCCCGGCCCCGAGGTGATGGGCGCCGTCGTTGTAGCCCAGGAGTTTCCAGGCACCGGCGTCGACCTCCCACGTGGTGAGGGAGGCGTGCAGGGTCCGCAGCAGCATCCGTGCCCCCTCGAGGCCGCCGACCACGGGCAGCTTGGCCAGCAGTGAGGACTCGACCACACCGGCATGGCAGGCCACCACCACGAGCTCGCCGGGGTGCCGGGCCGCAGTGGCGTCGAGGGTGTCCGACACCCGGTTGACGAACCCGGTCCAGCTCTCGCCGCCCGGGGCGATCAGGCGTCCGGGGTCCGTATCCCAGTCCGGATTGCCGAACCGGGCGCTGAAGTCGCTCCAGTCGAGACCGTCGGCCTCCCCGCAGTGCAGCTCGCAGAAGCCGCAGTCCTGCACCGGCACCATCGGCCCGGTCGCCGTCGGACCCTGGAGCGCGGGAGCCAGGATCAGGGCCGTCTCGACCGCCCGGGGCAGGATGCTCGAGTACAGGGCGTCGGCGCCGGCCAACTCCCCGGTCTCGGCCAGCCGGTCGGCCAGCACGGCCACCTGGGCCCGGCCGCGGTCGGTCAGGCCGCCGCACCCGATGGGTCCGCCGCAGATGCCCGATACGTTGCAGACCGCCTCGCCGTGGCGCACCAGGACGATCCGGGTGGCCGTCGGGGCGAGGGCGCCCATGGTCCGGATGCCGGGCGGCGGCGCCGGGTTGGGTCCTTCGGGGGCACCGGTCCCGGCGCCGGTCAGGGCGTCGAATCCATCCCCCGACACCGTCATGCCAACTCCCCGACGAAGCGCTCGAGCTGGCGCAGGGTGCGGCACTCGACCACCTCGTCGCAGTAGTTGGCGTACTCGCCGACGATCGAGTCGCCCGAGTTCCAGTAAGCCCGGGGCTCCGGGTTGAGCCAGTAGACGTGGCGGGCCCGGGCCTTCATCTCCTTCACGACCCACGACCCCGTCGAGTGATAGTTGTTCCGGGCGTCACCCAGCAGCAGGATGCTGGTCTTCGGGGTGATCTCCTCGCCCCAGCGCTCCCAGAACACGGTGAGGGCGTGGCCGTAGTCCGAGTGTCCGTCGACCCACACCACGTCGGCCTCGGTGTTGATCCGGTGCACGGCGTCGGTCGGGTCGTCGACCCCTTCGAAGAAACTGGTCACCTCGTCGATGCCGTCGATGAACACGAAGCTGCGCACCTTGGAGAACTGCGAACTGATGGCGTGCACCAGGTGCAGTGTGAACCGGGCGAAGGAGGCGACCGAACCCGAGATGTCGGCGATCACGATGATCTCGGGCTTGGACGGCCTCGGGTAGCGGAATTTCGGATCCATCGGCACCCCGCCGGTCGACAGGGCGTGGCGCATGGTCGAGCGGAAGTCGAGCGGACCCTTGCGGCCGTGGCGCCGCTTGCGGGCGAGGCGCACGGCCAGCTTGCGGGACAGCGGCGCCAGCGACTTGCGCAGGGCGACCAGCTCCTCGCGGGTGGCGTGCATGACGTCGATGTCCTCGGGCAGCGGCTTGCGGATCGACCTGGCCAGGGCCTCGCTCCCCCGGTCGGCCACCAGGCGGCGCCGGATCTCGCTCTCGATCTCTTTGCGCAGCTGGTCGATCCGGGACTGGTACTCGTCGCGCAGCAGCCGCTCTTCGAACGGGGTGAGGGACACGTCGGATGTCGACGGCTCGACGCCGCTCTCCTCGATGTGCGACGAGGCCGACCGTCGGGCCTGGTCGATGAGCCGGTCCATCACCTTGTCGAGGTCGAGGTTCCGCAGGGTGCGGTAGAGGTAGTAGGTCCCACCGACCGGGCGGCCCGCCTCCATCCCGGCATACCGGTTGACCGCCTGGCGGGCCACGGCCTGGACCATGGCGGCATTGGCACTGAGCAACGCCTTGTACAGCATGTCGGCCAGTTCCTCCGGCGTCATGCCCTCGCCCCCGCCGCCCCCTTGGCCCTTGCCCTGGCGACCGCCCTGGCCCGGCTGGTTCGACCCCTCGTCGTCCGAGTCGACCCCTTCTTCGTCGTCGGTCTCGCCGGCGATCGCATAGCCCGGGCCGCGCAGCGAGAAGTAGATCTCGAAGGCCGTCTCGTAGGCGGGCCAGTGGGTCGAGGACTTCACCAGGCTGGCACCCAGCGTGTACTTGATGGCTTCGCGGTCCTCGAGCGGGACGTGCTTCAACGTCTCGGCCGCGTCGAGGTGCTCGGTCAACGACACCGGGATGCCTGCGGCCCGTAGCTCGCCGACGAAGCCGGTCAGGAGGTCCAGCACGGGCGTCCCGACTCAGCCCGAGGTGTCCAGGCCGGCCAATTCCTTGGCCGCCCGGTCGATGTCCGAGCGGTACTTGAGCAGGATGTGGAGCGTGTCCTTGGCCTGCTCGGCGTCGATCGACTCCACGCCGAGGACGACGAGCGTGCGCGCCCAGTCCAGCGTCTCGGACACCGAGGGGGCCTTCTTCAGGTCGAGCGAGCGGATCGATCGCACGATCCGGGCCACCTGGTCGGCCAGCGCCTGGCTGATGCCCGGCACCCGGGTCTCGATGATGGCCCGCTCGCGCTCCAGCTGGGGGTAGTCGATGTGCAGGTACAGGCAGCGCCGCTTCAGCGCCTCCGACAGCTCACGGGTGTTGTTGGAGGTGAGGAAGACCAACGGGATCTGACTGGCCCGCACGGTGCCGAGCTCCGGGATCGACACCTGGTACTCCGACAGGATCTCGAGGAGCAGGGCCTCGGTCTCGAGCTCGACCCGGTCGACCTCGTCGATCAGCAGCACGACCGGCTCGGTCGACTTGATGGCCTCGAGCAGCGGGCGGGTGAGCAGGAACTCCTCGCTGAAGATGTCGTCCTCCAGGTCTCTCCACGACTGGCCCGAGTCGGCCTGGATCCGCAGCAGCTGCTTCTTGTAGTTCCACTCGTACAGGGCCTTGGATTCGTCGAGGCCCTCGTAGCACTGGAGCCGGATCAGACGGCTGTCCGTCAGGCGGGCCACCGACTTGGCCAGCTCCGTCTTGCCGGTGCCGGCCGGTCCCTCGACCAGGATCGGCTTCGCCAGCCGGTCGGCGAGGTAGACCACGCTCGAGATCCCGTCGTCGGCCAGGTACTGCACCCCGGCGAGGCCCGAGCGCACCGCGTCGATCGAGTCGAACCGGGGGGCGCCCGCCTCGGGAAACCCCGAGGTGATCCCGTGGTCCGCCCGGTTGGCGGGGGTGGTGTCGCTGGTCATGTACGTACCTGGCCTGTTCCTGTGACGACGTAGCGGATCGAGGTGAGATCCCGGAGCCCCATCGGGCCCCGGACGTGCAGCTTCTGGGTGGAGATGCCGATCTCGGCGCCGAGGCCGAGTTCGCCCCCGTCGACGAAGCGGGTCGAGGCGTTGACGACCACCGCGGCGGCGTCGACCTCGGTGGTGAATCGTCCCGCCGCGCCGATGTCCCTGGTGACGATGGCCTCGGAGTGGCCCGATCCATACCGCGTGATGTGGTCGATGGCGGCGTCGAGGTCGTCCACCGTGGCGATGGACAAGGTGAGGCCGAGGAACTCGGCGGCGAAGTCCTCCTCGGTGGCCGTGCCGATACCGGGCAGCACCTTCCGGGTCGCCTCGTCGCCCAGCAGGGTGACCCCGTCGAGGGCGGCGGCGATGCGGGGCAGGAACGCGTCGGCCACGGCCCGGTGGACGACCAGGGACTCGGCGGCATTGCACACCCCGGGCCGCTGGGTCTTGGCGTTGACCACGATGGACTCGGCCATGTCGAGGTCGGCCATGGCGTCGATGTACACGTGGCAGTTGCCGATGCCGTCGACCACGTAGGGGACGGTGGCGTGCTCTCTGATGGAGGCGATGAGCGACGATCCGCCCCGGGGGATGAGGCAGTCGATGATGCCCTCGAGCTGCATGAAGGCCACCGCCGAGGCCCGGCTGGTGTCCTCCACCAGGCCGACGGCGTCGACCGGCAGGCCGGCTTTGGCCAGTCCGTCGCGCAAGGCGGCGGCGATGACCAGGTTGGAGGAGATGGCCGTCGACGAGCCCCGGAGCAGCACGGCGTTGCCCGACTTCAGGCACAGGCCGGCGGCGTCGCTGGTGACGTTGGGTCGGTTCTCGTAGATGATGCCGACGACCCCGAGGGGGATCCGCACCCGCTCCACCCGCAGCCCGTTGGGGCGGACCCAGCCCTCGACCACCTCGCCCACCGGGTCGGGCAGCCCGGCCACGTCCCGCAGGCCGGCGGCCATGCCGGCCACCCGGCCACGATCCAGCCGGAGGCGGTCGAGGGAGGTGGCGTCGGCGTCTGCGGCCCGGGCCAGGTCTTCGGCATTGGCGGCCAGGATGCGGTCGGCCCGCTCCTCGACGAAGTCGGCTGCGTAGCGCAGTGCGTCATCGCGCACGGCCGACGACGCTCCGGCCAGCACGCGACCGGCGGCTCTGGCGCGTCGACCCAGGTCGACGAGGGGGGCGGTCTCGGCGGATGGCACGGGGCAAGCGTAGTGGGCGACCCGGGGGCCCGGCGCGTCGCTCCCGGGGGACCGGGTGCTAGCCCAGCACCACCAGGTCGTCGCGGTGGACCACCTCGGCCGACACGTCCTCGGGCAGGTCCTCGGTCTGGCGTCCGGCCCACCCGGCCAGCGAGGCCGCCGGGTGACGCACCAATCCTTTGGCGAAGACCTGGCCGTCGGGGCCGGCGATCTCCACCGCGTCGTCGACGCCGAAGTCGCCGGACACCGACACGATCCCGGCCGGCAGGAGCGACCGGCCCCGCTCGACCAGGGCCCGCCGGGCCCCGTCGTCCACCACGATCGTGCCCGAGGCCCCGATGGCGAAGGCGATCCACAGCTTGCGGGCCGGGAGCACGACTTTGCGGGGGTGGAAGCGGGTGCCGACGCCGGGGGTGGACGCCGCCACCGCGGCCAGCACGCCGGGCCGGGCGGCGTCGGCGATGACGGCCTCGATGCCCGACCACACGGCGATCTTGGCGGCCGCCAGCTTGGAGCCCATCCCGCCGCTCCCCGAGGCGGAGCCCGGGCCCCCGGCGATGGCCTCGAGTTCGTGGTCGATCTCGACCACCTCCTCGATCAGCGAGGTGTCGGACTCGCGGCGGGGGTCGCCCGTCAACAGGCCGGCGGTGTCGGTCAACAGCACCAGGAGGCCGGCGCCGACCAGATGGGCGACGAGGGCGGCCAGGCGGTCGTTGTCGCCGAAACGGATCTCCTCGTCGGCCACGGCGTCGTTCTCGTTGACCACCGGGACCACGCCCAGCTCCAACAGGCGCCCGAGGGTCTGGCGGGCGTGCAGGTACTGGCTGCGGTGCACGAAGTCGAGCGGGGCCAGCAGGACCTGGCCGGCGGTCAGCCCGTGGGCGGCCAGGGCGTCGCTCCACACCCGCATCAACAGGTGCTGACCGACGGCCGCCACCGCCTGGAGGGTGGCCAGGTCGTGGGGGCGGGGACGGCCCTCGGACAGGGTGGTCCACCCGGCGGCGATGGCTCCCGACGTCACGACCACCACGCGGTGCCCGACGACCCGGGCCTGGGCCACCTCGCCGGCCAGCTTGTCGATGGCCGTGGTGTCGACCCGGCCGTCGGCGGTGGTCACCGAGGACGAGCCGATCTTGACGACCAGTGTGCGCGTGGCTGTGGAGTCGGCCATCAGCGGCGGCGGCGCCGACTCTGCGGCTGACCGGTGAACTCGGGCTGGTCCCGGAACCAGGTGAAGGACAGATCGCCGATGTGGACGGTATCGCCGTCGCGGGCGCCGGCCTTGGCCAGGGCCCGGTCCACGCCGATGCTCCGCAGGCGGCCCTGGACGTAGTCGGCCGCCTCGTCGGTCGTCACGTCGTTGAGGGCCACTGCCCGCTCGGCCACTTTGCCCACCACCGCGAACTCGCCCTCCCCGATCCGCTCGACCGAGAACCCCTCGGGCAGGGGGCGGTGGATGATGATGGTGCCGTCCGCCTCGGGCTCGGCCGTGCGGGTCTGGGTCACCAACGTGGCGAGCCGCCCGATCAGGGCCGGAATGCCCTGACCCGTCACCGCCGAGATCACCAGGTCGGGTCGGAAGTCCTCGGCGGCCGAGTCGTTGCCGGTGGCGTCGCGATCGAACGTCTCGGGGGCCGTGGTCTCCGGCAGGTCCCCGACGGCCACCATGTCGGCCTTGGACCCCACCACCAGGCGGGGCCGCTCCAGCAGGTCGGGCTGGTAGCGGCGGAGCTCGTCGATGAGCACCCGGTGCTGCTCGGCCGGCGGCACCCCGGTGACCGGGTCGAGCTCGACCAGGACCACCAGGGCCCGGGCCCGGGTGATGTGGCGGAGGAACTGGTGGCCCAGCCCCTTGCCCTCGGCGGCCCCTTCGACCAGGCCGGGGATGTCGGCCACCGTGTAGTTGGTCTCGTCGTCCGCCCGCACCACGCCGAGGTGCGGCTCCAAGGTGGTGAAGGGGTAGTCGGCGATCTTGGGCTTGGCCGCCGAGATGCGCGAGATCAACGTCGACTTGCCCACGTTGGGAAAGCCCACCAGGGCCACGTCGGCCACCAGGGCCAGTTCGAGGTCGTACCACTCCTCGTGCCCCTTCTCCCCCTGCTCGGCGAAGGTCGGCGCCCGGCGATTGTTGGAGAGGAAGCTGGCGTTGCCGCGACCGCCACGACCTCCCTCGCCGGCCAGCCACCGGTCGCCCGCGTTGGTGAGGTCGCACAGGATGGTCCCATTGGCCTTCCGGGCCCGGGTCCCGACCGGGACGGGTACTTCGAGGTCGTGGCCCCGTTTGCCGTGCATCTTCTTGCCGCCCCCGTGGCCCCCGTTCTCGCCGGCCCGGTGGGGGTGGTCGCGGAACGGCAGGAGCGAGGACTGGTTGGTGGTGGCCACCAGCCACACGTTGCCGCCCCGGCCGCCGTCGCCGCCGTCGGGACCGCCCTTGTCGACGTGGGCCTCGCGGCGCATGGCGACCGCGCCCGCCCCGCCGTCGCCGGCTTTCACGTGCAGTTGTGCCTCGTCGACGAAGCCGGACATGGGACGATCCTACCGATCAGGGGTTACCGGCCCCGGGACGGGACGACGGGTGCGGCCGGCAGACGGAGGTCGAATCGCCGGGTGGGAGGGGGTGTCGGCGCGCCGGTCAGGCGTCGACCAGCACCGTGCTGGCGAGCCTGTCCATGGCGTCGACGACACCGAGCGACGCGGCCAGGTCGCCGTAGGTGCCGTACCGGGACCGCACTCCGGCCAGGAACTGCTCCATGGTCTCGGGGACGACGTGCAGGATGGCCGGAGCGAAGCGCTCGACGGCATCCTGGGCCTCGGGGTACTCGGCCTTCAGCCGCTCGAGCAGGCGCTCCATGGCGGCCGCCGACAGTGCGTAGTCCTCGACGATGGTCTCGTCGGGCACGCCCAGGAACGCCAGGACCAGGGCGGACAGCACCCCGGTGCGGTCTTTGCCGGCGCTGCAGTGCATCACGGCGGGCAGGGCGCCACGCGTGGCCAGGGCGTCGATGGCCGACTTGAGAACCGGGCCGCCCTCGGACACCATGGCCGCGTAACGGGTGGCCACGTAGGCGGCTTCCTTCCATTCCGGGAGGTCCTCGGTGGCCGGGAGCACGTCGGTCAGCGGGAGCCCGACGTAGGTGACATCCAACCGGTCCGTCGGGAAGCTCCCCCGCTGCTCGGCCTCGTCGAGGGTGCGCAGGTCGATGACGCTGGCCAGGCCCAGGTCGGCCATCAGGGCGAGGTCGGCGTCGGTCAGCTTGTTCAGGCCGTCGGCCCGGAACAGCGTCCGCCACGCCACCATGCGGCCGTCGGCCGTCCGGTAGCCCCCGAGATCGCGGAAGTTGACGCAGCCCTCGAAGGCGAGGGTCCGGGAGGGCACGGGGTGTGGATCAGGCGCCGGGCAGGACGTCGACCAGCTTGCGGCCCTTGCGGCTCGCGAACTGGACGGTCCCGTCGGCCAGGGCGAACAGCGTGTCGTCCTTACCGAGGCCCACGTTGAGGCCGGGATGGAACTTGGTGCCCCGCTGGCGCACGATGATGGCCCCGGTGCGCACCTCGGTGCCGCCGAAGACCTTCACGCCGAGGCGCTGGGCGTTCGAATCGCGTCCGTTGCGGGTGGAACCGCCACCCTTGGTCTTGGACATCTGTGCTGCTCCTTGTGGTCAGGCGAGGCCGCCGTACGGCGCTGCGGGCGCGCCGGCGGGACGAGGGGAAGGTCAGCCGGCGGAGATGCCGGTGATGGCGATGGTCGAGTACCGCTGGCGGTGGCCCCACCGGGTGCTCTGGTTCGACTTGTTCTTGTAGGTGAAGCCGCGGATCTTGGGGCCGAGCTCCTCGCCCTGCACCGTGGCCGTGACCGAGGCACCGGCCAGCTGGGCCGGCGTGGCCAGGACGGTGTCGCCGTCGACGACGAGGACGGGCTCGAAGGTCACTTCGGTGCCGGGCTCCTCGCCCAGCAGTTCCACGCGGAGCTCCTGGCCCTCGGCCACTCGCTCCTGCTTGCCTCCGGTTTTGATCACTGCGTACATAGGGATGAGAGCCTACAGCTCCGCGTCGTCAAATACTATTCCCCTGCCCTGGCAGACCTCGCAGGTGGTGGACATCGACTCGATCAGGCCCTCGGAGACCCGCTTCCGGGTCATCTCGACCAGTCCCAGCTCAGAGATGTCGAACACCTGGGTCCGGGTCTTGTCCCTGGCCAGGGCGGTGCGCAGGGCGGACCCGACCTTGTCGCGGTTCTCGCGGATCTCCATGTCGATGAAGTCGATCACGATGATCCCGCCGATGTCGCGCAGCCGGAGCTGGCGCGCCACCTCGTCGGCCGCCTCCAGATTGTTGCGGTAGACGGTCTCCTCCAGGTTGGTGGTGCCGACGTTCTTCCCGGTGTTCACGTCGATCACGGTGAGCGCCTCGGTCCGGTCGATGACCAGCGATCCCCCCGACGGCAGATAGACCTTGCGGTCGAGCGCCTTGTGGAGTTGCTCGTGGACGTGGAACCGCTCGAAGATGGGCAGGGGCTCGACGTCCGGATCGAAGAACTCGACCCGGTCGGCCAGCTCGGGGTTGACGGCCCCGACGTAGTCCCGGACCTGCTCGTAGAGGGCCCGGTCGTCGATGACCACGGCCCGGTACTCCCGGTTCAGCTCCTCGCGGATGACCCGCACGGCGATGGCGGGCTCACGGTAGAGCAGAGCGGGGCCCTGGCCCTTCAACGCGGCCGCGGCGATGGCGTCCCACTGCTCGACCAGGCGGTCGATGTCGTGTTCGAGCTCCTCGGCGCTGGCCCCGGCCGCCGCGGTGCGGACGATGAGCCCGTGGCCCGCGGGGCGCACGGCGTCCACGATCCGGCGGAGCCGCTTGCGCTCGGCGTCGTCCAGCCGCTTGGAGATGCCGTAGGCCGTTGAATTGGGCACCAGGACCACGAACCGGCCCGGGAGGGAGACCTCCTGGGTGAGGCGGGCGCCCTTGGCCCCGATCGGGTTCTTGGTGACCTGGCACAGGATGGTCTGGCCGGGCTTGAGCAGCTGCTCGATGCGCGGCTGGCCCGATCCCTTGGGCGACTCCACGTCGTCGGTGTCGTAGCGGACGTCGCCGTGGTAGAGCACGGCGTTCTTCGGCGTCCCGATGTCGATGAAGGCGGCCTCCATGCCGGGTAGCACGTTCTGGACCCGTCCCCGGTAGATGTTGCCGTCGATCTGGGTGGCGTCGTCCGACGCCCGGGAGATGTAGTGCTCGACCAGGGTGCGGCCCTCGAGCAGGGCGATCTGGGTCATCTCGGGCCGCACGTGGACGCAGATCTGGTACCGGCCGACGGCCTTGCCCCGTCGCTCACGGCCCCCCCGGCGACCCTCGCCCTTGGATGCGGGCACGGCGCTGCGGGACGGGCCGCTACCCGACCGTCCGGCCTCGGCCTCGACCGGCGTCGGCTTGGCGCCGGACTGGCCCCCTCCCCCACCCCCGGAACGGGAGCCGCCGCCGGAGCGCTGCCGGCCACGCCCCCCACCGGAACGCGACGGCGCCGCCGGTGTGGCGGACGCGCCCCCGGCGGCAGCCGGGCGGGTGTCGCCGATGG
>PLZW01000037.1 GCA_003153575.1 Acidimicrobiaceae bacterium
TGTCAGGGAGCCTGAACAGTTACCCTAACAAGTGGTCCATACGGTCTTTGCAGGTCCTGTCGGTGAAGGTCACCGGCGGGTCACATCAGCAAGAGAGGACAGTCAGATGAGTGTGAGCGAGTTCGTCAGCCAGGACGGGATCCATCGGCGTCACGGAGCTTGCCAGCACTGCGGCTGGACCGACTCACTGCAGAAAGTCACGAGGCACCAGGCCGCCGAGATGCGTCGCAGTGGGCACGGCCTGCGCCTGGGTTTCCGGTGGATCTGCGATGACTGCATCAGCGACCTCACCGTGGCGGACCAGGAGCGTCCAGTCACCGTCGGCTCCGGTCCCGACCGGCTCGTGTCGGCGGCCCCGGTCGGGCACCGATCGGTCGCCTGAGCCACTCCTGGCCCGCCTGAGCTTCGGGTCGACGTCCGCTTGCGCCGACAGCCTGAAGCCGGACGAGGACGTGGCGCCGGCTTCCCTCCGCGATTGGATGGCGCCGCGAACCGGCCCCCATCGCGACGATACAGGTCACTTCCGTGACCTGCATCGTCGGTTGGCCACTGGCTGAGGGGGCCTCGGGGCCATTGGAGCTCTCGTTACGGATGTCGTCGGAATTCGTACATCAGGTGCGAAGCGATTGCCGGCCGCCAGACCGGTCAGGCGACCGGACCGCTCAGGTGGTCGTTGCGTACCAGGAGCCGTGGGTGGTGCCCAGCTTCGGGCATATGACGACGAGTTTGCCCATGTGCGTGACCGAGTTCATGCCGGTCGACGTCATCTTGCCGTAGAAGTGGTCCTGGCCGTGCAGGAAGGTGACGGTCCCGTCGGAGGCGTGCCAGGCGTAGGTCCCGAGGAAGGTCCCGACGTTGGGTTTCCAGGTTCCGACGCATCCGATGGCGTTGCACGATCCGGGAGTGACGGACATGGTGAAGGACACGACACCGCCGTTCATGCCCACGTGCAGCTTGTAGCTCCCATGGGGCGCGGGTACCGGACTCGTTGCACCGGCCCCGACGGGGGCCGCCAGTGCCATCGAGAAGGCCACCGCGGCCCCAGAGATGAAGACGCCGATTCGTGCGAAACGATGCATATTCTGCCCTTTCGTCATTTTCCCTTTCCCACGACGGGACAGGGCCGGAACCGTTAGTTGCATCGGCGCCGGCCCACGGGAACTTGAGCGAACTGTTGCCCTCATCGACCCACCGGCTCCGTCGGCTCTCAGCCTTCCACAGGTTCCGCCAGGCTCAGGGCCGTGCCAAGTGCCACCAGCTGCTCGGGGACGGCACGCCACCAGGTCCACCGACCGCGCTTTTCGCCCACGATGAGGCCGGCGGCGGCCAGCTTGCGGGTGTGGTGGGAGATCGTCGGCTGACTCTTGTCCAGTGGTTCTTCGAGGTTGCAGCTGCAGATCTCCTCCTGGCTAGCGATGATCGAGAAGATCCGGAGGCGGACCGGGTCGGCCAACGCGGCCAATACGGCCGCCAGGTCGTGAGCCTCGCCGGCAGACAGGGCATGGTCCGCGACAGGGGCACAGCAGATCCGCTCGGACCGGCCGGGTTCAGGTGCCATCGGTCCTCCCATTGGATTGACATCCATCGATGTATTGACCATACTGCATATTGACAGCCATCCATCTAAGGGAGTCGGCCATGTCCCGCGTGCAACTCGCCCTCAACGTCTCCGACCTCGACGAGGCCATCACCTTCTACTCGACGCTGTTCCACACGGGCCCGGCCAAGGTCCGCACCGGTTACGCCAATTTCGCCATCGAGGACCCGCCGCTCAAGCTGGTGCTGATCGAGGGGGTCGGCGAGCCCGGCTCCGTCAACCATCTCGGAGTCGAAGTGATGACGACGGACGAGGTTCGGGCGGCCACGGTCCATCTGGCGGACCACGGGTGCGCGACGACGGTGGAGGAAGGGACTACGTGCTGTCACGCGGTCCAGGACAAGGTCTGGGTGGACGGACCGGACGGCGCCCAGTGGGAGGTGTACACCGTCCTGGCCGACGCCGACGCCGACGCCGACGCCGACGCCGACGGGCCCGAGGGGCGTAGTGGCGACGAGCGGTGTTGCCCGACCGCTGCGGTGGACGACATTGCGGCTGCAGCGGTCGCTCGGGTCGCCTGCTGTTGAGCGGGCCGACGACCGGGCGGGTTCCATCCGCCGGGGGCGTTGCGCTGTGGCGCCGACTCATTGCCGAGTTTCTGGGTAGTGCCCTAGTCGCCGCCGTCGTCATCGGATCGGGCATCGCCGCACAACAGCTGTCGCCCGGCGATGCCGGTCTTGAGCTGCTGCAGAACGCGCTGGTCACCGGGGCCGGACTGTTCACCATCATCCTGATGTTCGGGGCGGTGTCCGGAGCCCACTTCAATCCGGTGGTCTCGTTCGTGGACGCCGCCTTCGGGGGCATCTCGTGGCGGGACGCTGGCGCCTACCTGCCCGTGCAGGTGACCGGATGCGTAGTGGGGGCAATGGCCGCCAACGTCATGTTCGCCCTGCGAACGGTCTCGATCTCGACCCACCAACGGGCCACGGGGCCGCACCTGTTCTCCGAGGTGGTGGCCACGACCGGTCTCCTCCTGGTGATCTTCGCGCTCGCACGCAGCGGCAGGAGCGCCTACACCCCGGCCGCCGTCGGGGTACACATCACCGCCGCCTACTTCTTCACCTCATCGACCAGCTTCGCCAACCCGGCCATCACGGTCGGGCGCATGTTCTCGAACACGTTCGCCGGCATCGCCCCGTCGTCCGTGCTCCCGTTCATCGGGGCCCAGGTGGTGGGGGCGGCGGTGGCAGTCGGACTGGTCCGCGTCCTCCATCCCGGGTTCACGCCGGCCGAGGCGGTCGACATCATGGTCCCTCACGACGTCCGCGCCGAGCCCGAGATGCCGATCCCCTCCACCGATCTCTAGGAGTCCGTTGCCCGATCGCCCAGTCGTGCTCTTCCTCTGCGTGCACAACGCCGGCCGGAGCGTGGCCGGGCGGGTCCTGCTCGACCACTACGCGGCCGGTCGCATTGAGGTGTTGTCGGGCGGCTCGGATCCCGGCGAGGACCTCAACTCGTCAGTTGTCGCTGTGCTGGCCGAGCGGGGCCTCGATGCCGCGGCCGAGTTCCCGAAGGCGGTCACCGACGAGATGGCGCGGGCCGCTGACGTGATCGTCACGATGGGGTGCGGGGACGCCTGTCCCATCTATCCCGGGACCCGGGTGATCGACTGGGAGCTCACCGATCCGGCCGGCCACCCCGTCGACGTGGTTCGCCCCATCATCGACGAGATCGATAGGCGGGTCCGCGACCTGGTGGCCGACCTGCTCGGCCCCGATGCTCAGCCGAATCCCGCCAAGCTCCTTGATTCTTGACACCGGCCTACGAGTCGCAGGGCGTGTCCTGAGGCACAGGCGCCTCAGGTTCCCTCGTCGCCCGTCCGTTTGTCGGCCAGCGCCTGGATCAGGTCGCTGACCGCCGAGTAGCGGGCGTCCCGCCACGCCTCGGCGATGGTCTGGTCATCGAGCTCGCGGTGCCGGGTGAAGTTCCACCAGCGGGTGACGTCGCTGTCCGAGTAGCCCTTGTTGGCCAGGATGATGTTGAGCCGGGTGGCCTCCCAGGCGGCCTCGTCGGCGGACAGGGCCTCCGACGCCGGCTCCGGTGGGACGGTGGTCTCGACGCGCTTCTCCATCTCGTGGGCCAGCTCGCGGTCCAGGTCGCGCGATACGTGGCCCCGGATGGTGGGCAGCGACCCCCCGGTCAGCGTCTGCCGCTCGGCTGCCCGGCGCTCGCGTTCGGCCTCCAGGCTCCGCGACCACAGGTGCTGGGCGGTGCTGTCGACATCGCCGGCGGTCACCCGCAGACGGAGCCGTCGCTCGATGCGCTCGGCCGCCTTCTGTGGTGCCTCGGCGTCGGACCCCGTGCGGATCTCCGCTGGTCCGGGTGCATCCACCTCGATGGGGCGGCGCTCCCGCGGGCGCCGCCGCCGCTCGAGCTCCATGGGCGTGGGTCCGGGGGCAGTCGGCGAAACGGGCGTCACGTCGTCGTCGGGCCAGCCGTCCCGCGTGTCCACGGACCGGTAGCGGGTGGGTGCCGAGTAGTGCTCCGGTGAGAAGATGTCCCCCGCCGTACCGGCGATGGCGGCCGTCAGGTACGGCGCCGTCCACTGGCTCTCGCCGACACTGACCGTGTCGGCTCCGGTGGCGGTCAACCGGGCCAGTGGCACGTCGAGGCAGGCGGCGATGGCGATGGCCTCGGTCAGCCCGATCCGGCGGTTGGTCGTCTCGACCTGGGCCACGGTCTCGCGGGTCCAGGCCACCCCCCGCAGGAGCATCTCGTCGGCCAGTGCCTGCTGGGTCAAGTTGGCCTTGGCGCGTAGCGCCGCGATGTTGCGACGGACGATGTCCTCGATGCCGATGCCCCCTTCGCCGTTCATGGCGTCACCCTACCGTCGGCCAGTGTCGCCTGCCGAGGGCATATGTAAGGATTTTGAACACCACTCATCGATCGTGTGTGTATTTCACGCCGCTGACATGGGAGTTCACCACAGACGGGGGAAAACGTGTGGAGAAACTCCCAACATCTTTGGACGACGGAGCGTTGCAAGGCGACCACGGACAGCGCCGATCGGTTGCACCCCGACGCCGGTCAGTTGCAGTTCGCACGACGGGCTACAGGTGCGCCCCGTGGGTTCCGAGAATTGGGGAACGGCGGAACAGCCGGGCGGTCGGGTGGACAACACCCGGTGCACCGGAACTCCAACGACAAGGGGCAGAACGAACAGTGAGTATCGAACCAGACACGCAACGGGTCCTCCGGACCTGGCACGACGACGACTTCGACCTCGACGACCTGGCACTCCCGGATCACCGGACCTGGCAGCGATGCGGCGCCGTGCACTGCATCGACCAGGGGCCGTGGATCGGAACCCTGGTGTGCTGCATCAGGCGGAGCGGTCACGAGAGCGATCATTCGATGTCGCTCGGCGACGTCGGCGACATCGACTTCTGGCAGGAGACGTGGTTCTGACCTGAGCGTCGACCGGGGCCGCGACCCCGCGTGACGATCGAGGTCCGGCGCGGCTCAGTGCCGGACCACGACGGCCTGATCGGCACCGAGTACCCCGGAGAACCGGGCGACCGGTGCAGGATCGTCCGACACCAACAGCACCTCCAACCCGGCCAGTCCGAGCGGGGTCGTGTCGACCGGGTCGCCTCCGAAGTTCACCAGTACCGTGCACGTCGCATCCCCGAGCACCCGGCGGAAGGCGAGCGTCCCCTCGGGTGAGGCGACCGGGGTGCACGAGCCGAGCACCAGCTCCGGTGTCGCCCGGCGTGTGGCGATGGCCCGCCGGTAGAGATGGAGCACCGAGCGCGGATCGTCCCGCTGGGCCACCCGGTTACGGATGTCGGCCTCCGGCGCCAGCGGGAGCCACGTGGTCGTCCCCGGAGCCGTCGGCCACCCGTGGTCGTCCGATCCGTCCCACGGCAGCGGTGCCCGGCAACCGTCGCGCCCACCCGGGTCCACCTGTCGGTCCGCGGGGATATCGGCGTCGACCAGTCCGAGCTCGTCGCCCTGGTACACGAACGGAGTCCCGCGCAGCGTCAGGAGCAGCACGGCGGCGGCCCGGGCCCGGGCCTCGCTGCGGCGCAAGATGGTGGCCGGGTCCTCGCCCGCCCGCGCCGCCGACCGGTCGTAGCGGGTGCGGTGCCGCGGATTGTCGTGGTTGGACAGCACCCAGGTGGGCCACGCCCCACGGGGTTCGAGCGAGCGCTCGGCGTCGTCGATGCAGGCGGTCCACCGGTCGGCCAGCCACGGGGCGAACAGGGGCGGGAAGTTGAAGGCCAGGTGGAGTTCGTCGTCGTGCCCGTAGTAGGTGGCAACGGCGTCGGTGGACAGCAGGAAGACCTCGCCGACCATCATCCGTTCACCCGGATAGGCGTCGATCAGGCGGCGTATGGCCCGGAGCCGCTCGTGGGTGACGGGTACGTCGTTGAGGGCGCAGTGGGGGATGCCCGCCTCCTCGGGCGGGTCGTCGGGCAGGGCGGGGTCCTTCCCGATCCCGTGGACCACGTCGGCCCGGAACCCGTCGACCCCACGGTCCAGCCAGAACCGGAGGGTGTCGTGCATGGCCTCGACGACGGCCGGTTCGTCCCAGTTGAGGTCGGGCTGGGCCTCCTCGAACAGGTGCAGATACCACTGGCCGGTGGGCTCGTGGAACGTCCAAGCCGCCGCCGTCAGGTCGAAGGCGGCCACCCAGTTGTTGGGTGGCGAGCCATCGGGGGACGGGTCGCGCCACACGTACCAGTTGCGGTGTCCACTGTCCCGCGATGATGCGGCGTCGACGAACCAGGGATGCTCGACCGAGGTGTGGTTGGGCACCCAGTCGATGACGACCCGCAGCCCCAGGGCATGGGCGTCGGCCACCAGGGAGTCGAACCCGGCCAGGTCACCGAAGAGCGGGTCGACGTCGCAGTAGTCGCTGACGTCGTAGCCGAAGTCGGCCATCGGGGAGCGGAAGAACGGGGAGATCCACAGGGCGTCCACCCCCAGCCAGGCCAAGTCGTTTAGATGGGCCCGGATGCCGGCCAGGTCCCCCACGCCGTCACCGTCGGTGTCGGCGAAGCTGCGGGGATAGATCTGGTAGAAGACCGCCTCCTTCCACCACGGCACCGCCGTCACGGGCACCCCCGCCATGGGCACCGCCCGGGCCCCACGGGAGGGCGATGGCCACTGCTGAGGACCTGCGCCGGAACCATCGGGCGACGATATCAATACGACGTCCCCCACCCATTCTCGATGTCCGTCCCCGCATTTCAGTTTTCCAGCCGTCGCGCCGATGCACTCAGCAGTACCGGGCGCTCGAGGCGGACCGGAGGCCGGTGCACCGCCGGCCGACAGGCAGACGAGGCAAGTGAGGAGAGAGGTGCGATGGTGGAACGACGAACGGTGGAAGACGGATCGCTACTGGCCGAAGGGCTCAACGGCGGACTGCCACCCGAATCCTTCGGCACCGGCCGTGTATGCATCGAGCCGTCGTGCGAAGTGGTCCTGTCCCGGTACAACAGCACCGACTGGTGCGCGCTGCACGAGAGCCCGGCGGCCACCGGCCGTCCCTTCGACACCTCGGTGCGCCCGCGCGGCCGGCGTCGCAACTCGCGGCGTCGCAGCCGGCAGTCCCGCGCCGCCTGAGCCGACCCGACCGACGTCCGCGGAACGTCCCGACGGGCACCCCGGCACACCTCGGTACACTGCATAGCTGCCGCCGCGCCGACACGGGCCCGGCCGCTCACGGGACGGGGATCCACCATGACGGAGCGACTCGACGGCACGGTGGCCCTGGTCACCGGTGCGTCCAGCGGGATCGGCGAAGCCACCGCGGTGGCCCTGGCCGAAGCCGGAGCCCAGGTGGCCGTGGCGGCCCGCCGCCGTGACCGGCTCGAGTCCCTGGCCGACCGCATCGGTCGCGACCGGGTGCTCGTGCTCGAGACCGATGTGACCGACGAGACCCAGGCCCGCGCCATGGTCGACCAGACGGTCGCCCGCTTCGGCCGGATCGACACCCTCGTCAACAACGCCGGCGTGATGCTGCTCGGCCCCATCGTCGACGCCCCGGTGGAGGAGTGGCGCCGGATGGTCGAGCTCAACCTCCTCGGCCTCCTCTACTGCACCCACGCGTCCTTGCCCCACCTGCTGTCGGCTGCCGACAGCGAGCCCCGTCGGGTCGCCGACGTGGTGAACGTGAGTTCGGTGGCCGGACGGGTCGCCCGCTCGGGCAGCGGCGTCTACAACGCCGCCAAGTTCGGGGTCGTCGCCTTCTCGGAGTCGCTGCGTCAGGAGGTCACCCGCCGCCACGTACGGGTGTCGATCGTGGAGCCCGGCGCGGTCGCCACCGAACTGGCCACCCACGTCCGGCCCGAGATCCTGGAAGGGATGCTGACCACGTTCGGCCCGATGGAGATGCTGCAGTCGGAGGACATCGCCGAGGCGATCGCCTTCGCCGTGACGCGACCCCGCCGGATGGCGGTCAACGAGGTGCTGGTGCGCCCCACCGAACAGGAACGCTGAGTGGCCTTCGGCGAGTACCCGCCCCCGGTGCACTTGCTGGGGGACCTGGGGATGGAGGCCGAGGTGACCTCCGAGTCCACGGCCCGCGTCAGGACCCGGGTCACCCCGTTCGTAACCACCGTGGACGGCGGGGTCCGTTCCGGGGTGCTGGCCACCCTGGTCGACGTGGTGGGGGGCGCCATCGCCGCCCGGGTGCTGCTCCCGGACTGGATGGCCACCGCCGATCTCACCATGCAGCTGATCGGCCCGGTGCACGGCCCCTGGGTGGAGGCCCGGGGTGCGCTGGTCCGCCGGGGTCGGACCACGCTGGTGATCGAGGCACAGGTGGTGTGTGTGGACGACGACGGCGGGGCCTCGACGGTCGACGGCCGACCGGCCGGCCCGGTGGCCTGGGCGTCGATGACCTTCTCGGTGATGTCCTCCCGGAACTCGTCGTCGCCGGAACGGTCGGCCGCCGACCTGCCCGACCGATGGTCGTTCGCCGGGGGCGGTCTCGACCGGTCCGTCCTCGACGCCGTGGGGATCGAGGTGCTGGACGGCCGGGCGGGACGACTGTCGGTCCCCGTGCTCCCGTATGTCCACAACTCCTTTGCCCATGCAGGGAGGTGTCATCGCCCTGGTCGCCGAAGCCGCCGGGGCCGAGGCCCTGGGTGCGGCCCGCGGGCTCGACGGGAATGCGTTCGTGGTGACCGACCTGCAGATCGCCTATCTGGCCCTCGGCCGGATCGGGCCCGTCGTCACATCGGCCCGTGTCCTCGGGACCGGTCCCGACGGGCGGGCCGGCGCCGTCGTCGAACTACGCGACGCAGGGGCCGGCGACCGCCTCATGACCGTCGTCAATGTCTCCGGCGTCCCGGCAGCGGTGCTGGCCGGGTCGACGCGGTGACCTCCGACCACCCCGTCGACCGCCGGACACACGTCAGCGACTACTTCCGACTCGAACGGTGGGAGCTGCCATCCGACGGCGGCGACGAGCGCCCGTCGTCGTTCGGCGGCCGGGCCCCGATCGACGACCACCAGCGCGGTGCGGGCGGGGGACTGCGCACCGGTGGTCTGCTGACCAACCTCGACACGCTCGGCGGGTTCACCAGCGGCCTGGCCGCCCTGCCCCGTTGGATCGTGACCACGTCGCTGCTGGCCACGGTGTCCGAGCTCGACCACGTCGGGCCGCTCCGCTTCCGGGCCGACGTGGTCCGGCGCGGCCGATCCTCGGTCGTCACCGCCCTCGACGTGGTGGACGAGGGGGCAGCTGATCGGCATGTCGCCGCGGCCACCATGACGTGCGCCATCCTCGACCCCCGTGCCATGGTGCTCGACTTCGCGCGACCGTTCTCGCTGGCCATGCCCCCGCCGCAGGCCGACCCGGTCCGACCCGAGGAGTTCTTCTGCATCGAGCCCGGTGCGGGACCGGTGACCCGCCTCCGACTGGCGGACCAACTCCGCAACCCGTGGGGGATCCTGCACGGAGGTGCTGTGGCCATGCTGGCCGACGAGGCGGCATGCCGGGCGGCCGCCGCACACGGGGCCGACGCCTCCGGCCCGAACGGCCTGGCTGCCGCCGACGCCGTGCTGCACTACCTGCGTCCGGTGAAGGTGGGCCCGGTGGAGGCCCGCTGCCAGGTGCTCGGCACCCGGGCCGGCCGCACCTCGGTCCGGGTGGCCATCCACGACGTCGGGGCCGAGGACCGGATGGTCACCCTCGGCTCGGTCACCGTCCTGGCTGTCTAGACCCCGGCGTCGGCATAGGCTCTGCGCCGTACCTGTCCACCGGAAGAAATGGGATGACGACATGTCGAAGGAATGGGGCCCCCTCGGGGCATTGGTCGGCGAGTGGGAAGGCGAAGGCGGGCTCGACACCTCGTACTCCCATGCCGAGGGCAAGGTCATCGGCACCCCGTACCTGGAGAAGGTGTCCTTCAAGCCCTTCGGACCGGTCGACAACGGGAACCAGCACCTCTACGGGCTCGACTACAAGACGGCCATGTGGCGGGGCAGCGAAGAAAATCCGTTCCATACCGAGGTGGGCTACTGGCTGTGGGACGGCGCCACCGGCGAGGTCCTCCGGGGCTTCACCGTGCCGCGGGGCATCACCGTGCTGGCCGGGGGCCACGCCGATGCCGACGCCAAGGAGTTCACCCTGGTCGCCTCGCTGGGCGACGCCCAGTACCCGATCGGCGAAGGCAAGTACCTGACCGTCAACGCCAGTTCGGTCAGCTACGAGGTCACGATCACCCTCGGCGACGACGGCACCTGGTCGTACGCCGAGAGCACCATGCTCCGCATGAAGGAGATGTCCGACCTCCTCCCCCACACCGACCACAACACCATGCACAAGGTCGGTTGAGGCAACCGGTGTCGTAGGTCGGGCGCTACCGGTCCGGGCACCCGGCGACCGGCGCCGGTCCGTCCACGCCGACAGGGTTGACACCCCGTCAGAATTAGGGAAGCCTAAGTAGTTACATATGTCTTCCCTACCGCAGGCGCTCAGCAGGTGATCCCCACCTTCGTGATCTTCCTGCGCGAGGGCGTGGAGGCCAGCATCATCGTGGCCATCCTGCTGTCGTACCTGGACCAGATCGGCCAGCGTCGCCACTTCCGGGACGTGTTCATCGGGGTGGCCGCCGCCCTGGTTGTCATGCTGGTCGGCGGGATCGCCGCCTTCCTGGCCATCCGCACCTACGCCGGTTCGACGGCCCAGACCGTCTTCGAGACGGTGACCTACCTGGTGGCCGCCGCCGTGCTCACCTACATGACGTTCTGGATGCAGGCGCACAGCCGGACTATGTCGGCCGAGCTGCAGCGCCGGTCGGAGGACGCCCTGGAGGGACGCACCCGGTGGGGGCTCGGCCTCCTCGCCTTCCAGGCCGTCGGCCGCGAGGGCCTCGAGACCATGGTCTTCACCCTGGCCATCGTCTTCGCCTCGACCAACCAGGCCCCGACGGCAGCCCGGGGCCACGGGCTCCTCCTCGGCGCGGTGCTGGGTCTGCTCGTCGCCCTCGGCATCGCCTACGCCATCTTCAAGCTCGGCAAGCGGCTCAACCTCGGCCTGTTCTTCCGGATCATCGGCGTCGTCCTGATGGTCTTTGCCGCCGGTCTGCTGGTCGACGCCGTCGAGAACATGCAGCAGCTCGGCTGGCTCCCCTTCCTCGACCACACCTTGTGGAACTCCAGCCGCTACCTGTCGGAGTCCAGCTCGATTGGCGACGTGTTCCACAGCCTGCTCGGCTACGCCGACCATCCGACCGTGCTCCAGGCCATCGTCTGGGTCACCTACCTCGGGGTGGCCACTACCGCCTTCATCGTGATGGGCCGGCGCGGCCGCACCCCGCCGGTCCCGGTACCACCCGTGAAGACGGCCGCGGCCGCCACCGGAGGAGGCGATGGAGTGGACCCGGGGGAACGGTCGGCGGCCACCGTTGCCGGTCCCCGACCTGGCGAGTGACCGGGCCACCGGCCACGCACTACCGTCGTCACCGGCGCCCGACAGTCGGGACCGCCGGTCGACCCTGAGGACCAGCATGCGCTCGAAGGCCCAGCCCGTCCCCTCCATGGAGGGCAAGACGGTGATCATCACCGGGGGCAACTCCGGCATCGGCAAGGCCACCGCCACCGCCCTGGCCGCGGCCGGTGCCCGCGTGGTGATCACCGCCCGCAACGAGGCCCGGGGCACGCGCGCCGTGGCCGACATCGCCGCGGCGAGCGGTTCCGACCTGGTCGAATTGTCCATCTTCGACCTCGGCGACCTGTCGTCGGTCCGGGCCGGCGCGGCCGACCTGCTGGTCCGGTGCCCGCGGATCGACGTCCTGTGCAACAACGCCGGGCTCATCTTGTCGGAGCGGTCCCTGAGCGTCGACGGCTATGAGGCGACCCTCGCCATCAACCATCTGGGCCCATTCCTCCTCACCCAGCTGCTGGTCGACCGGTTGAAAGACTCCGCGCCGTCCCGGATCGTGAACGTGGCCTCCACCGCCCACTCCTTCGCCCGCCGGGGGATGGTCTTCGACGACCTCATGGCTGAGCGGTCCTATCGCCAGATGGAGGTCTACGGCCGCACCAAGCTGGCCAACATCCTCTTCACGGCCGAGCTGGCCCAGCGGCTGGTCGGCACGGGGGTCACGGCCAACTCGCTCCACCCCGGCTCGGTCAACAGCGGGTACGGCCGCGACGGCGACACCACGGGACTCATGGCGCGGGGCGTCGCCATCTACGCCCACCTCCCCTTCGCCCTCACCCCCGAACAGGGTGCCCGGACCTCGATCTACCTCTGCTCGTCGCCCGACGTCGCCCGGGTGACGGGCAAGTACTTCGCCAAGTGCAAGGTGAAGACCCCGTCGGCCAAGGCCCGCGACGCCGCTGCGGCGGCCAAGCTGTGGTCGGTCAGCGAAGAGCTTGTCGAGCGGGCCGCGGCCAGCTGACCCCGGCGCGCCCTACCGTCACAGGGGCTCGCCCTCGCCCAGCTCGCTGACAGCCTCGGCCACCGCTTCGTTCTCGGCCCGCCGCGACAGGGGCCGCCCGCCCCCGTCGTCGGCCCACAGCTCGGGAATGCGCCACAACAGGACCCCGACGCCGACGACGCAGGCCAGCCCGCCCGACCACACCGCGAACTCCGGTCCGCCGATGGCGGCGGCCACCCCGGTCTCCAGATCGCCCAGGCGCGGGCCGCCCGCCACCACGGCGAAGAACGTCCCCGACAGGCGGCCCTGCAGGTGGTCGGGAACGGCCCGCTGCTGCACGTTCTGGCGGAAGACGGCGGAGATCACGTCGGCCGCGCCGGCCACGGCCAGCAGGATCAGGCCGATCCACAGCACCGGGACCACGCCGAACACGGCGATGGTCCCGCCCCAGACGACGACGCAGGCGGCGATGGCCCGGCCCTGGTGGCGGATGCGCGCCGTCCACCCCGTGAACAGCGAGCCGACCAGCGCCCCCGCTCCCGGCGCGGCGTAGAGGAGGCCGACCACCCCGGCGCCCCCGCCGTACAGGTGGACGGCCAGGGCCGGAAACACGGCCCGGGGCATCCCGAAGATCATGGCGTTGAGGTCGATCACGTAGGTGGCCGACAACAGGCGCTCGCTCTTCAAGTGCCGGAATCCCTCGGTCATCGAGCGCAGGCCCATGGGGGTGCCGCCGCCGGAGGGCACCAGGCGGGGCAGGAACAGCACGACGAGTAGCGACACCCCGAAGGTGGACACGTCGATGAGATAGACGGTGCTGAGCCCGAGCCGGGCGATGAGCACGCCGCCCAACGCCGGACCGACCACCATCGAGAGCGCCATGGTGGTCGTCTGGAGGGTGACGGCCGCGGTCACGTCCTCGTCGGCAACCAGCATCGGCAGGGCGGCCCGCCGCGCCGGCCAGTCCAACCCCTGCAGCCCGGCACTGGCCGCCGCGCAGACGAACAGCACCCAGACCTCGGGGTGGTCGAGGTCGGCGTTGACGGCCAGGCCGATCACGGCCAAGGCCATGGCGCATTGGGTCAGGGTCAGCACCCGCTTGCGGTCCCAGGCATCGGCCAGTGTCCCGCCCCACAGCGCACCGGCCAGTAGGGGCACGAGCCCGATGAAGCCGAGCAGGCCGACCATGAAGGTGGAGTGGGTCAGGTGGAAGGTCTGGTAGGCCAGGGCCACCAGGGTGAGCTGACTGCCGATGGCCGAGACCGTCTGGCCGGCCCACAGCCGCCGGAAGTCACGCGAGTGGCGCAGCGGGGAGACGTCGGCGAAGAGCGCGGCCACCCGTCAACGGTACCGGGCCGGCCGACCGGCACCATGATGTTCACGCCGGCGAAACATGCAATGACTCCACAATGGACCGGGGGCTGGGTACACTTGGTGCTCATGGCAGCAGGGGATACGAGGGCGGCGACCACGCGGCGCAAACGGCAGAAACTGGCCATCGTCGAGTCGGCCGGGGCCGATCAACCGCTACCCGACGACCCGTCGGCGCCGCCCATGGCGGTTTCCATCGCCGGCGTGTCGACGGCGTGCAGCCGGGACGCGTTGGCATCGAGCGCCGAGGCCGTCCGCAAGACCCTCGCCCCGGAGTGAGACGGGGGCAGTGAGCCGGCGGCAGTGAGCCGGCGGCCTTCGGCCGCCCGCCCCCGCCAGGATCCCCCGACCGCTCCTACCAGTACTCGGCCATGAGCTCGGTCGACCACATGGGCTGGTGGACCTCACCCCGGGGACTGAATTCGGCCATGTAGGGCTTCACGTCGAGCACCGGTGTCCCGTCGACGGCATCCAGCCCGGTCACCTCGATGGTGCGGGGACCCACACCCACCAGCCGGCACACGGTGACCCCGATCCGGTTGGGACGGTCCTTGGCCCGCTGAGCCAGGATGCCCACCGACGGCCAGTTGGCGCGCCCCCGCGGGTGACGGGCCCCGCGGCACACGGCGTCCACGTCGACACGGTCGAAGCAGAACACCACTTCGACGTGGGAGAAGTCGGCCAGTCCATCGGTGGCTCCCTCGTCGACCTCGGCGGGATCGAGTGCGATGACGGCGGCCACGGCGTCCCACCGGTCGTCGACGGCCTCGGACCGGCCGCCGACGACCCGGCCGATCGGTCGCATGGTGACGGGCTCGGTCATTCGTCCTCCTCGTCGCGTTCGTCCGCTTCGTCGCCGTCCTGTCCCTCGAACTGGATCCGGTAGAGCTCGGCGTAGATCCCCCCGGACACCAGCAGGTCCTCGTGGCGTCCCCGCTCCACGATGCGCCCCTGTTCGAGCACCAGGATCTGGTCGGCCTCGCGAACGGTCGACAGGCGGTGGGCGATGACCAGCGACGTGCGCCCTTTGAGGGCGGTGGCCAGGGCCATCTGGACGGCGGCCTCCGACTCGCTGTCGAGGTGGGCGGTGGCCTCGTCGAGGACGACGATCTCGGGCGCCTTCAGCAGCAGGCGGGCGATGGCCAGGCGCTGCTTCTCGCCTCCCGACAGCCGGTAGCCGCGGTCGCCGACCACCGTGTCGAGCCCGTCCGGCAGCGAGTCGACCATGGTGGCGATCTGGGCGCCGACCAGGGCGGAAGCGAGCTCGCCCTCGGTGGCGTCGGGCCGGGCGTAGAGGAGGTTGCCCCGGATGGTGTCGTGAAACAGGTGGGCGTCCTGGGTGACGACGCCGACGGTGGCGGCCAGCGAGTCGAGGGTGGCCCCGCGGATGTCGAGCCCATTGATGCGCACGGCGCCCGACTGCACGTCGTAGAGGCGGGGGAGGAGTTGGCTGATCGTCGTTTTGCCGGCTCCCGACGGACCGACCAGGGCCACCAGCTGTCCGGACGGCACGGTGAACGACACGTCGAACAGGACCTGGCTCGACACGGTGGTGTCCAATACGGCCACCGACTCGAGCGAGGCCAGCGAGACCTCTTCGGCGCTCGGGTAGCGGAAGTCCACATGGTCGAACTCGACGGTCGCCGGGCCCGTCGGCACGGGCCGGGCGTCAGGACTGTCGACGATCATGGGCGGTAGGTCGAGGACCTCGAAGACCCGGTCGAAGGAGACAAGCGCGGTCATCACATCGATCTGCACGTTGGACAGCGCCGTCAGCGGGCCGTACAGCCGGGTGAGGTAGGCGGCGAGCGCCACCACCGTGCCCACCGACAGGGCCCCGTCGATGGCCTGGACACCGCCGTAGCCGTAGACGACGGCGGTGGCCAGGGCGGCGGTCAGGCTCAGGGCGGCGATGAAGAACCGGGCGTACATGGCCTGGGTGACCCCGATGTCGCGGACCCGCCCGGCCTTGGACTCGAAGGCCTCCCGCTCCTGGACCGGCCGGCCGAACAGCTTGACCAGCAGCGCGCCCGAGACGTTGAACCGCTCGTTCATGGTGTTGTTCATCTCGGCGTTGATGCCGTACGACTCGCGGGTGATGGTCGAGAGCCGACGGCCCACGCGTTTGGCCGGCACCACGAAGATGGGCAGGATCACCAGGCTGATCAACGTGATCTGCCAGGACAACAGGAACATCACCACCAGCACCAGGGCGACGCTGATCAGGTTGGAGACCACCGACGACAGGGTGTCGGTGAAGGCCTGCTGGGCGCCGATCACGTCGTTGTTGAGCCGGCTGATGAGGGCGCCGGTCTGGGTCCGGGTGAAAAAGGCGATGGGCATCTTCTGGATGTGGGCGAAGACCTGCGAGCGCATGTCGTAGATGAGTCCCTCGCCCACCGACGCGGACACGTAGCGGATCCCGATCGAGAGCAGGGTGTCGACCAGGGCCACCAGGGCGGCCACGATCGACAGTTTGATGATCAGGTTCTTGTCGGGATGCGGGCCGGTCAGGCTGTTGATGATGGAGCGGAAGATCAACGGGTTGATGATCCCGATGAACGCCTCGACGGTCACGAGGACGAGGAACCCGACCAGGATCTTCCGGTAGGGCCGGGCGAACCGGAACATGCGCTTGCCGGTGCCCTTCGTGATCTGCTGGGTCTTGACCGACTCGTCCCGGCGCATGGAGCGCATGACGCCGCCGAACTGGCCGCCTCCGCCCCCGCCGCCCATGCCGTGACCGGGCATGCTCATGGTCTGGCTCCGGTAGTCGGCTGCATGGGCGGGACCCTACCAACTGGCCCTTCCCGGCCGATCCGCGGTCCATGTGGTCTGGGTTGCCTGCGGCCGGCGCCGCGGCACCTGGCTACGCTCCGGATATGGCGTACGACGAGGTCCTGGGCGAGCGGGTCCGGAGGGTACTGGGCAACGACCCCGATGTCGGCGAACGCAAGATGTTCGGTGGCCTGGCGTTCATGATGGCCGGCAACATGGCGTGCGGTGTGATGGGCGAGGACCTGCTGGTCCGGGTGGGCAAGGACGGCTATGACGCCGCGCTGGCCCTGCCCTTCGCCGGGCCCATGGAGATGGGGGACCGGACCATGGGCGGGTTCGTGGTGGTGGGCGGCGAGGGCGTCGCCGAAGACGACCAGCTGGAGGCCTGGGTCGAGCGGGGCGTCGCCCACGCCGTCTCCCTCCCGCCCAAGTAGGCGCCCGTCACCTGTCGGCGCGCCGGTCGGTCAGGTGGTCAGCCGACCAGGCCCCGGCCGTAGACCGGCGGCAGGTCGAGGGCGGTCAGCAGGCCGGGCTCGCCCTCGACGACGGCCGGCACGGCGTTGACCAGCCGCATGGCCGTGGCCTTCAGGCCACCGGTGTTGTGGTCGCCGTCGCGGCCCACCAGCTGCATGTCGAGGGTGTACGTCGGTTCGCCGGTGATGATCACCCGGTAGCAGCCCAGGCCCGCCGGCTGGGGCCACTCGGGGGCCAGGTCGTCGCGCAGCCGGGTGACGTGCTCGAGCACGAGGACCGCCTTGCCGTCCTTCATGCCCCGCAGCTCGAAGTGCAGGGCGGCGGCGGTGCCTTCCTCGATGGTGCCGGCGTCGATCTCGAAGGTCTCGGGGGCGGGCAGGCGCTCGTACCACTCGACCAGGTCGCCGTCGAGCTCCACCTCGAGCCCGGCGGCCAGCTGGCGGATCACGCTGCCCCAGGCCATGGTGATCACACCGGGCTGGAGGATCATCGGCACGTCGTCGATGGGCCGGCCGAAGCCCATGATGTCGAACAGCACCATCCCCTGGTTGTAGGTGGCGTAGTTGAGGACTTCGGCCACCCGGACCTCGTCGATCTGCTCGCTCACCCCGGACAGCACGAGGGGCAGGGCGTCGTTGGCGAACCCGGGGTCGACGCCGTTGACGAAGATCGATACGCCGCCGGCCATGGCGGCCTCCACGGTCGGGGTGATCATCCCCTCGTCGACCACGCCCCAGGGGTACTGGAGGAAGACCGGGCCCGACGACAGCACGTTGATGCCGGCCTGCAGGATCCGCTGCAGGTCGCCCAGCGCCTCGAAGAGGCGGTCGTCGGCCATGGCCGTGTGGATGACGGCATCCGGCTTCAGCGCGAAGAGCGCGTCGGCGTCGTTGGTGGCGGCCACCCCGAGGGTGCGGTCGAGTCCGGCCAGCTCGCCAGCGTCCTTGCCCACCTTGTCGGGGTTCGAGACCCACAACCCCACCAGTTCGAGGTCAGGGCGGGCGTCGATCCCGGCGATGACGTGGCGACCGACGTTTCCGGTGCTCCAGGCGACGACGCGGTAGGTCTTGGACATGAAGTGCTCCTTGGGGGGTTGGCGACGTTGGGGTGGTGGTCTGCTCAGACGTCGGGGATGCCGAGGGGGAGGGTCGGGGCCCCGATCCCGCCGTCCACCTCGAGGATCTTGCCGGTCACGTAGGCGCCGGCCTCGGAGGACAGGTAGACGATGGCGGCGGCGATGTCCTCGGGGTCGCCAATGCGGCCGAGCGGGGTGGCTTCCTCCATGGCGACCCGCATCTCGTCCACCTGCATCACGATGTCCAGGGCCGAGGTGGCCACCGAACCGACGGCGATGGCGTTGACCCGGATGCGTGGTGCGAGGTCCATGGCCGCCAGGCGCGTGTAGTGGGCCAGGGCTCCCTTGGCCGTGCCGTAGGCGACGAAACCGCGGTCGGCCATCCGACCCATGGCCGACGAGATGTTGACGGCCGAGCCGCCGCCGTGCTCGACCATGAGGGGGACGGCGGCGCGTAGCAGGGTGTGGGCGGTAGCCACATTGAAGTGGAAGGCGGCCTCCAGGATCTTGGGCGTGGTGTCCAAGAAGGCCTGGGGCATGGTGCCGCCCACGTTGTTGACCACCACGTCGAGACGGCCGAAGGCAGCGCGGGCGTGGTCCACCAAGGCGGCCACCGCATCCAGGTCGTTGAGGTTGGCCGGCACCGACACGGCCCGTCGGCCGGCCGCCTCGACCTGGGCCACCACCTGGTCGAGCTGCTCGGTGGTCCGGGCCGAGATGACCACGTCGGCCCCGGCCTGGGCGAGGGCGATGGCTGCAGCGGCACCGATGCCCCGTCCCGCTCCGGTGACGATGGCCACCTTGTCGTCCATCCTGAAGCGATCGAGAATCATGGTCACGTCCCCCTTCGGTGGTCACGGCGGATGTGACCGGTTGTAGTGCTACCAGCTCGGGCGCCACCTGCGCCATGCCGGCGCCGCGAAACCACCATGGATCCGACTGAGGACGGCGTGTCTCTCATCGGGATCGCCATGCCACGCCGTCCCACCTCAGGGGCGCCGCCCACACCGATCCGTTCCACCATGCCACCCGGCCGGAGCCGTCGCCCCACGGGTACCAGCCGGGTGGCGCGGAGGGAGGGGCGAGCGCCGGGGGAGGGGGTGCGTAACCGCCGTAGCCGAAGGGGACCGGTTGGGGTACGGGCAGCGGTGCCGCAGCTCGTACGGGTTCGATCGAACCCCAGGTCTTGATCTGCGGCCGCCATGGCGGGATGGCGGCGGCCACCCCACCCGGGGGCGTGAGCTCGCGGGCCCCGTGCCGGCCCAGCATCAGCGAGGCGATCCCGATGCCCAGTGCGAAGAACCCGCCGACCAGCCCCTTGCCCACCGCCTGGCTCATCGACTGGGCGACCGACGAGGGATTGGGGCTCGGGCTCACGCCGAACAGGGTGATGAATCCGTCGTGCAGCGAGTGGAGCCCCACGGCCAGACCGAAGGCCACCGTCCCGGCCAGCGTCACCGCCCGGCCCTTGCGCCATGTGGCCAACCAGATCACCGCACCGGCGAATCCGGTCACGAACACGTGGGGAAGCTCGGCCGACGGCCGCACCAGGGCGAGCTGGAGGTGGTACCAGGCGTGGTGGGCCCGGGACTCCCACTCGAGGCCCTCGACGGCTCCGACCGTGGCCCCGCTCACCAGCACCAAGTTATAGCCCGACCAGTGGGTCCTTGAAGCGCTCGGAACCGAACGCGAGGAGGAGGAACGGGATCAACAGCTTCCCGCCCTCCTCGATGGGCCCCGTCGACCACAACGTGGTGGTGATGCCGAAGCTGTGGTCGACGATGGACTCCAGTCCGAACCCGATACCGAAGCCGACGAGCCCGCTGGCCACGCCGATGAGGGTGAGGCCGCGGAGCCCGGCCAGGCGACCGGTGGGGAGGTAGCGGACCATCACCTGGAGGGCGCCGACCATGAAGGCGACGTAACCGATGGCCGACAGCCACGACCAGAGACCGCGGTCGGTGTAGCCGCTGGCCAGGGCCGGGGGAATCACCAGCACCTGGCCGGCCACCATCCACCACACCCAGGACTGGCGCAGGAATGCGAACGGCCGAGGCGGACCGGACAGGGCGGGAGGGGCCGAAGCGCTGTGGGTGTCGCCCGTCCACGCCGTCCCGTCCCACCTGGCCAGGGCGGGGAGGGCGCGATAGCAGTACCAGCCGGGCGGGTCCGTCAATCAGCCAGCCGGGCCTGTGCGTCGATCCGGGTGGGACGGAGCCGCACGACCAGTTCGGGGGGCACCCCGTTGCGCCGCCCGACGGCCTCGGCCTGGTCGGCGCCCATGTAGCGGCCCCCGATGACCGTGGCCCAGTGCAGGAGTTCGTCCGGGTCGTCGCCGACCGTGGCCGTCCCCTCGACGATGACGAAGGAGAAGGGCGGCGTGTCGTCGTCGACGCACAGGGCCAGGCGGGGGTCGCGGGACAGGTTCCGTCCCTTCACCGATCCCGGATCGGTGTTGAAGACGATGTCCCCGATGGGGGAGTCAGGACCGGCGGTGGAGCGGTCGAGGGCGATCCAGATCGGCGCCAGGTGGGGGCGGCCGTCGGCCCTGACCGAGGCCAGCTTGGCCGTGCGGGCGGGCAGGGCCTCGAGGAAGGCCACCACCTCGTCGTCGTCCATGGCGTGGGCCACCGTCCGACCTCAGGCCGGCCGGCTGGAGGGGAGGCTGAGCTTGTGGTGGTCCCAGGAGACGGTGCGCTCGACGTTGACCTTGGCCACGATGCGCTTGCTCAACATGGTCTCGATGAAAGGGCGCAGGTCCTCGGTGTAGGAGCCGTAGTAGCGCTCGAACAGGTTGACCCCGAGTTCCCACATCTTGTCGGGGTCCTCGACGATCTCGGCGCGCCCGACCAGTTCGACCCCGCGCAACTCCTCGTAGGTGTCGCCATCCTCCATCATGCAGGTGATCCTGGTGTCCCGACCGAGGTTGACCGCCTTCTGGGCCTTGGCCTTGGTCTCGATGGCGATCGTGCCGTCGACGAAGCCATACCACATGGCCACGGCGTGGATCGAGCCGTCGTGGTTGAGGGTGCACATGGTCATCGGGCGCCGCTCGTGGATGAAGGCGTCGACCTCCTCGTCGGTCATGCGGATGACGTCCCGCTGCTTCACCCCGTGGCCCATCTGCTGGGCCGGCTGTCCCCCGGACGCGTCGCTCATCGGTACCTCCCGTCGTCGTCGGGCTAGCGGCCCGTCGGTCGTCGCGCCACCGTACCGGGACGGCAGGGGGGACCGCGGACATGCGGGCGGCGAACGGGCCACAGGGCGGTCGCACGGAACGGGCAGAATGACCCGGTGACGACGACCGACCGCGAGCCGGACTCCGAGGGCCCCTTGTCGGTGGTCTTCGTCTGTACCGGCAACATCTGCCGGTCGCCCATGGGCGACGTGGTGCTCCAGCACCTGGCCGCCGGGCGGGTACTGGCCGACGGCACGACCCTGGCCGAGGCCCTCGAGGTGTCGAGTGCGGGGACGGGCGGCTGGCACGCCGGCGAGCCGATGGACCCCCGGGCCCGGGCCGCCCTGGAGCGCCGGGGCTACGCCGACCACGGGCATCGCGCCCAGGCCTTCGAGACGGCGTGGCTGGCCGACACCGATCTGGTGGTGTGCATGGACCGTGGCCACCGCCAGACGCTGGTCAGCATGGCCCGGGCCCGGGCCGGCGACTACCGCTACGACGACCGCCTGGTCATGATGCGCGGCTTCGACCCCCGGGCCGGGGGTGACATCGACGTGCCCGACCCGTACTACGGCGACGACGAGGACTTCGAGCGGTGCCTCGACCTGATCGAGGCCGGTTGCCACGGACTGGCCGACCACCTGGCCGACCACCTGGCCGGCCGAGTGGCGCCGTGACGGGGGCCGGCCCCATGGCGACCCCGGTGACCCGGATCGCCGTGCACGGCGCCTCGGGTAGCGGCAAGACGACCCTCGCCGCGGCGTTGGCCACCCGACTCGGTGTGGCCCGCACCGAGCTCGACGGGCTCAACCACCAGCCGGGGTGGACGCAGCTCCCGACTGACGAGTTCCGGTCCGCCGTGGCCGAAGTGGTGGACGGCCCCGGGTGGGTGGTGGACGGCAACTACCGCCAGGTGCGCGACCTGGTCTGGGCCCGGGCCCAGGTGATCGTGGTGCTCGACCTGTCCCGGTGGCGGGTCATCGGCCAGTTGCTGAAGCGGACCGTCACCCGATCGGCGGTGCGGGCCGAGCTGTGGAACGGAAACCGCGAGTCGTTCCGCAACCTGTTCTCGACCGACGCCGACAAGAACGTGGTGCTGTGGTCGTGGCGGACCCACCACTGCTTCCACGACGAGATCCCGGACGAGGCCCGGGCCGGGGCACCCCACGCCCGGGTGGTGGTGCTGCGCGACCGGGCGGCCTCGGCCGCCTTTCCCGACCGGGTGCTGCGCGGCGACCTCTGACGGGACCGCCGGCTTCGGCCGCCGGCTGGCCTTCCCGGTGGGCCGCATCACATAGTGAAGTATCTACTTGACCATTGGACCAGGTCCTCCATATACTCAAGTACATGCTTGACCAAACAATCGACCTCGACCGGACCTTCCAGGCCCTGGCCGACCGGAGCAGGCGTTCCATGGTGGAACGCCTCACCCTCGGTCCGGCTTCGGTGAGCGAACTGGCGCGTCCCCTGGCCATGTCGCTGGCCGCCGTGGTCCAACACGTGCAGGTGCTGGAGGCGTGCGGTGTCGTGCGGACCGAGAAGGTCGGGAGGACGCGCATGTGCCGGATCGAGCCTGCCGCCATGACCGCCGCCGAGCAGTGGATCACCGACCGGCGTCGTGGCTGGGAGACCCGACTCGACCGACTCGGCGACGTACTCAGTGAAGAAGCTGCGAACAGCAAGGAGCATCCATGACCCTGTCCACCACCAGCCATGACACCTTCGTCATCGTGCGCACCTACGACGCGCCCGTCGCCACCGTGTTCCGGGCCTGGGCTGATCCCAAGCGCAAGGCCCGTTGGTTCGCCGGCTCGGCCGACGCCCTGGGCAACGGTTACGAGCTCGACTTCACGGTGGGAGGACGCGAGATCAATCGTGGCGGGCCGCCCGGTGGTCCGGTGTACACGTACGCGGCCCAGTTCCGGGACATCGTCGTCGACCGCCGGATCGTCTACACCTACGAGATGTCCGCCGACGACTCCCGTCTGTCGGTGACGGTGACCACCGTGGAGTTCCGCGAGGAGGGAGGTGGGACGGAGCTCGTCCTCACCGAGCAGGGGGTGTTCCTCGACGGCCACGACACCGTGGCCCAGCGTGAGGAAGGGACCCGGGCGCTGCTCGACTCGTTGGCCGCCTCGCTCACCGGAGACGAGCCGTGAGACAACACGTCGAGTGACGAGGTGCGACCCCGAGACGACATGTCGGCGCCAGCCGCCGAACACGAGAGGAGGACCATCCGATGCGGACCATTGCATCATTCATCTTCACCACCCTCGACGGCTTCTACGAGGGTCCGAACGGCGAGCTCGACTGGTCGAACGTCGACGAGGAGTTCGACGAGTTCGCCGTCCGTCAGCTCGACGAGGCGGACACGCTCGGCTTCGGGCGCGTCACCTATGAGCACATGGCCGCCCACTGGCCGACCGAGCAGTCCGCAGCGAACGACCCGGCCATCACCACGCGCATGAACGACAAGGAGAAGCTCGTCTTCACGCGGACACTCACGGATGCCCGCTGGTCGGGGACCACCGTCGTCGGCGGCGAGGCGACGGAGGCCATGCCGGCCATCAAGGCTGCCGCAGGCGGGGAGCTTCTCGTGCTCGGCAGTGCCCATCTGACCGCCGACCTGGCCCAGGCCGGCCTCCTCGACGAGCTCCGCATCATGGTCTGCCCGATCGTGCTCGGCCAGGGCCGGTCGCTGTTCGAGGATCTGGAGGACCGCGTCTCGCTCACGCTCCTCGGCGTGCGGCAGTTCCGTTCCGGCAATCTCGTGCTCACCTACCGGCCGTCGCCGCACGCCAGCTGAGCGAAGGGGCCGCGGGCACGACGACCCACGGGGCTGGCGGATCTCCCGCCGCCGCCCCGGAGGTCCGCCCGTCAGCCCCGGTGCTCGGCGAACCACGCCGAGGCGAAGTCGACCAGGGCGGGTTGGGACAGCAGGCGGGCGGTGGCGGCGCCGACGGCACCCGTCCGCTCGAGGCCCGCCGCGGCGGCGGCCGCGCCCACCTCGACGAAGTCGCCGGTGTCGAATTCGAGTTCGTCGTATTCGACCCAGTGGCGGACGCCGTCGATCAGAACGGGCGCCCCCTGGCGGGTGGTGCCACAGGTGCCGCTGCGGTGCTCGGCGAGATGGAGGGAGGTGTCGCAGTCGTGCCCGACCCCGAGCAGCAGGATGTCGGCGTCCAGGTCGTAGAGCCGGGCCAGAGGGGACGTCTCGCCGAACCCGTCGGCCAACCGGTGCCCGGCGGTGACCGCGTCGGCGTTCGGACCCACGGCGCTGAACGAGTAGGCGGGGTGCGCGCTCCGGACCGCGCCGGGCAGGTGGCGCACGGTGTCGGGCACCGCCCCCATGGCGCGGGTGCCGGTCAGGTCCGGGTCGAAGGCCGGCATGGATGTGCGGATGGTCGCCCACCACGCTTCCGGCACCGGCGGGTGCTGCCAGCGACCGGGGTCGGAGAGTTCGCCCGAGTGGGTCGGTACGACGAGCGTGGCGTCGGGCCCGAGGGCATCGACCAGGGCCAGCACCACGGCGTGGGCCCCGCCGGTCACGTAACCGATCGAGGACAGTGAGCTGTGGACGACCAGTGTCGATCCGGGCCGTACGCCGAGCGCGGCCAGGTCGGCCGCCAGTGTCGCCACCGTCCAGGGCAGGGCCTGGTCCTCGTCGATCCGCTCCACGGGCCCAGGCTACGGGACGTCCGGTCCGGGGCCCCGGAGTAGCTCCCGATCGCACCGATGCTGGACCCCCTCTCGTACGCTGACCCCATGTCGTATGGCACCGCCACGTCGGTGTTCGCCATCGCCATCGCGGTGGCCGTGGCGCCGCTTCCGAGGCGCTCCGGCGCTGGCGGGTCCCGAGTGTCCTGTTCGAGCTGCTGCTCGGCATCGTGATCGGGCCCGAGGTCCTGCACTGGGCGAGCCTCGACCAGTTCGTGACCGGGCTGTCGGCCCTCGGCCTGTGCTTCCTCTTCTTCATGGCGGGCTACGAGATCGACTTCGCCAAGCTGTCCGGCCACCCGCTCAACCGGGGCATCACCGGATGGATGGTCTCGCTCGCTCTGGGCCTCGGCGTCGGCGTCGTCCTGCTCATCTCGGGCTTCGTCATCTCCAGCCTGCTCGTCGGGCTGTCGCTCACCACCACGGCGTTGGGCACGATCCTGCCCATGCTGCGGGACCGCGACATGCTCGAGTCGCCGTTCGGCAAGTTCCTGATCGCCGCCGGCACGGCGGGAGAGTTCGGCCCGGTGGTGGCGGTGACGGTCCTGCTCGGCGCCTCCAGCCCCGAGACCGAGCTGATCCTGCTCGTCGCCTTCGTGGCCCTGGCCGTCGGCATCGCCCTGGTGGCGTCGCGCCCACAGCCGCCTCGGCTGGTGGAGACGATGCAGCGCCATCTCGGCACCTCCACCCAGCTACCGGTGCGGATGGTCCTCTTGCTGATCACCGGTCTGGTGCTGCTGGCCTCGTCGCTCAGCCTCGAGGTGCTGCTCGGGGCGTTCGCCGCCGGCCTGATCGTCCGGATCGCCTTCTCCCGCCAGCAGGCCGAGGCCATGCAGCCCCGGTTGGAGGCGATCGGGTTCGGATTCCTCATCCCGGTGTTCTTCGTGGTCAGCGGCATGGAGTTCCACGCCCGGGCGCTGTTCGACAACGTGGCGACCCTCGAGCGCGTCCCCATCTTCCTCGGCCTGTTCCTGGTCGTCCGCGGACTGCCCGCCCTGTTCGTCTACGTCCACTTGCTGGGCCTACGCCAACGGGTGGCCCTCGGGGTCCTGCAGTCGACGGCGCTGCCGCTCCTGGTGGTGATCACCCAGATCGGCCTGGCCACCAACCACATGCTCCCGATCAACGCCACCGCGCTGGTCGGCGCCGGGATGGCGTCGGTGCTGCTGTTCCCCCTGGTCGGGTTCGCCATGGCCGGCAAGGACGCCAAGCCGATCGACGAGGCGCTGCTCGACCGCAGCGACCCGGCCCGCGACTTCCTCTGAGCGGATCGACGATCGGGCCGGCCCCGCGCACCCTCAGGACAGGGTGACGAACGACTCCTGCTCGTAGGCCATCAGCCGGTCGTAGTGCTCGCGCAGGCCCGCGGCCCCGCCCGGGTCGTTGGCCAGGTTCACCAGCTCGTGGGGGTCGTTCCCGTGGTCGTACCACTCGTGGTCATTGTCGTCGAAGGCACAGTCGACGTCGTAGAGCTTGTGGCCCGGTGACCGACCCCACAGCCCGGTGCTCGGCTTGCCGCCGCCCACCCCGTAGTAGCGGGCGTATTTGGTCGTCCCGTCGAAGAAGCCGCGCAGGGCGTAGCGGATCTGGTTGAGGTTGGTCGTCTGGGCCGAGTCCTGGGCGAACAGGACGTGGTCGTGCACCGTGGCCGACGGGTCGGCCAGCACCGGGGTGAGGTCCGTTCCCTGCACGGTGGCGCCCGACGTGGCCGGATCGACCCCGGCCAACGCGCAGATGGTGGCGGCCAGGTCGACATGGGAGCCGAGGGCCGAGGTGACGGTGCCCGGCGTGGTCGTGCCCGGGACTTTCACGTACAGCGGCACCCGCATGATCTCGTCGTAGACGAACGGGCCCTTCGACCGCAGGCCGTGCGAGCCGCACATGTCGCCGTGGTCGGAGGTGAAGATGACGACGGTGTCTTCCCACGCCCCCGATGCCTCGAGCGCGCCGAGCACGGTGCCCAGGCTCTGGTCGGCCAGCTGGTGGAGGTGGACGTAGTAGTCGAGGTGGCGTAGCCACGAGGCCTTGTCCGCCGGGTCGATGTAGCCCCACAGGCCGTGCTGCTGGTCCCAGCGCCACTGGCGGTGGGCCTCGGGCTTGGCGTGGAGCGGGTCGGCGAAGTTGGCCGGCAGCGTGTCGCACACCTCCGGGTAGGGCTCCCGGTAGACGGGAAGCGTCTCGTCGTCCTTCCAGGCGGCCGACTCCAGCACCTTCCTGATGGCGGCCACGTCTTCGGGGTGCCGCTCGTCGTAGCCGGGCTGGTCCACCGGGAACCACATCACGTCGTGGGGATTGACGAGGGCCACGGTCAGGAACCAGGGCTCGTCGGCGTCGTCGTCCGGACCGGCGTGCTCGGACAGCCAGTGGGCGGCGTTGGAGGCGATGACGGGGTCGAAGTGCACACCGGTCCCGGCCCATCCCATGAAGTGGCGGTCGTTCCCGTCCCAGTCGGCGAAGCCGTAGGCCTCCATGTCGGGTTGGGCGGCGTGCGACAGGTGCCACTTGCCGATGTACGACGACCGGTAGCCGGACCCCTGGAGCAGCGACCCGAGGGTGGGGACGGAGGTCGGGAGCTCGTCGTGTTCGGGCATGATCACGTTGTCGAGGACCCCGTGGCCCTCCAGGTACCGGCCGGTGAAGAGGCTGGCCCGACTGGGCGAGCACGGCGACGAATGGGTGAAGTAGTCGGTGAACTCGAGGCCCTCGGCCCGCAGCCGGTCCCGCCACGGCAGCGACGTGCCAGCCGGCAGCCACGAACGCTGGCGCTCCTGGTCCGAAACGACGAGCAGGATGTTGGGGCGTTTCGGCGCGCCCGACGCGCCAGCTGGGGTGTCGACCATGGTGGAACGGTAGCGCCCGTTGGCGAGTGGGGCGCCGGCACAACCGGCGGCCTGCCGACCTGCATCAACGCGGGGGCCGGGTGCGGGTAGGCACAGAACTGGAATCTGTTCTACATTCCGATGGTTCGTCCGCAAGGCAATCCAGGGGGAGATCCGGCATGGCCGAGAGCGAAGTCCTGCACGCAGAGCACCGGCTCGAGTATCCGTACGCACGGTCGACGGGTCCGATCATCGGTGCCTTCCTGACCGCCCTGCGCGAGGGCCGGTTCGTCGGGGCCACCGGCTCGGAGGGCAAGGTGATCGTGCCACCCACCGAGTACGACCCACTGACCGGCGACGACGTCGGCGAGCTCGTCGAGGTGGGCCCAGGCGGCGTCATCGACTCGTGGGCCTGGGTGTCCCACCCACTGCGCAAGCACCCGCTGCAGGTCCCCTTCGCCTGGGCCCTCGTCCGGCTGGACGGCGCCGACACCGCCATGCTCCACGCCGTGGCCGCCCCCGGTCCCGAGGCGTTGGCGACAGGTGCCCGGGTGACGGCCAAGTTCTGCCCGGAGGCCGAGCGCGTCGGCTCCATGGCCGACCTCGAGTCCTTCGTCCTCGAGGGAGGTGCCGCCTGATGGCCGACGGGACGACCGACCAGGGGCCGGTGACCATGCTGGCCACCCCCATCAGCCTCGACTTCGAATTCACCCCCGGGGTGGCCCAGTCCAAGTTCCTCCGTGGCCTCGAGCGGGGCGAGTTCCTCGGCCAGCGGTGCGGGACGTGCGGCCAGGTCTACGTGCCGAGCCGGGGCACCTGCCCGACCGACGGCGTGGCCACCACCGAGGACGTGGTGCTCGGGAACTCGGGCACGGTGACCACCTACTGCGTGGTGAACGTGCCCTTCGCCGGCCAGGCCATCGAGATCCCCTACATCTGTGCCCAGATCCTGCTGGACGGGGCCAACCTCTCGTTCATGGGCCTCCTCCAGGAGATCCCCACCGACCAGATCCGCATGGGTATGCGGGTCGAGGCCGTGTGGGTGGACGAGGCCGAACTGATCCCGTCCCTCGCCTCGGTCAAGTACTTCCGGCCGAACGGCGAGCCGGACGCCGACTACGACACCTACAAGGAGTACCTGTGAGCGCCGCCGGAAGGACCGTCCGTCCCGTCTCCATCGCCTCGTTCGCCCAGTCGCAGAATGTCCGCAAGGACAATGAGCGCAACGAGGCCGAGGGCCTCCAGCCGGTCATCGCCGAGGTGTTCGCCAACGTCGGCATCACCAAGGACGATGTCGACTTCATCTGCTCGGGCTCGACCGACTACCTGATCGGCGGCCCCTTCAGCTTCGTCATGGCCCTCGACGCGGTGGGCGTGTGGCCACCCCGGGCCGAGTCCCACGTGGAGATGGACGGCGCCTGGGCGCTGTACGAGGCGTGGGTGCTGTTCCAGGAAGGCGAGATCGACGCCGCCCTGGTGTACGCCTTCGGCCGCTCTTCCCTCGGCGACCTGAACGAGATCCTGACCCTGCAGCTCGACCCGTACTACGAGGCCCCACTGTGGCCGGACATCGTGAGCCTCAACGCCCTGCAGGCCCGGGCCATGATCGACGCCGGTAAGGCCACCGAGGCCGACTTCGCCGCCATCGCCTCGCGCAGCCGTCGGGATGCCCTGTCCAACCCGAAGGCGCAGGTCCGCCACGACGTCGCCCCCGATGTGCTGCTCGAAGACGACTACGTGGTCGCCCCGCTGCGTCGCCACGCCCTGCCCCCGATCACCGACGGGGCGGCCGCCATCGTCCTGGCCGCCGGTGACAAGGCCTTGCAGTGGTCGGAGCGTCCGGTGTGGATCACGGGGTTCGACCACCGGATGGAGACCCACTCGTTGGGCGCCCGGGACCTGACGGTGTCGCCGTCGACGGCCAAGGCCGCCGAAGTCGCCGGCGTGGCGGACGGCAACGTGGACATCGCCGAGATCCACGCCCCCTTCGCCCATCAGGAGCTGATCATCGCCGAGGCCCTCGGCCTCGACGACTCGGTGGCCGTCAACCCGTCGGGCGGTCCGCTGGCGGCCAACCCGCTGATGTCCGCCGGCCTCATCCGCATCGGCGAGGCGGCCAGCCGGATCCGGGCCGGGCAGGCCGACCGGGCCGTGGCCCACGCCACCTCGGGCCCCTGCCTCCAACAGAATCTCGTGTGCGTCCTGGAGGGTGCGTGATGGCAGAGCGCTGTGCAGTCATCGGTGTGGGCCAGACCCACCACAAGGCCAAGCGGGAGGACGTGTCGATCGCCGGCCTCGTCCGCGAGGCGGCCAAGATGGCCCTGGCCGACGCCGACCTCACCTGGTCGGACATCGACGCCGTCGTCATCGGCAAGGCCCCCGACATGTTCGAGGGCAACATGATGCCGGAGATCTACCTGGCCCCCGCCCTCGGCGCGGTGGGCAAGCCCATGTTCCGGGTCCACACCGCCGGATCGGTCGGGGGGTCGACGGCCATCGTGGCCGCCCACCTCATCTCCTCGGGCATCCACAAGCGGGTGTTGACGGTGGCCTACGAGAAGCAGTCCGACTCCGACGCCATGTGGGCCCTGTCGGTGCCGCAGCCCTTCGCCGCGCCACTGCTGGCCGGCGCCGGCGGCTACTTCGCCCCGCACATCCGCGCCTACATGCGCCGGTCGGGCGCACCCGACCACATCGGCCGGATGGTGGCGGTCAAGGACCGCAAGAACGCCATGCGGAACCCGTACGCCCACCTCCACCTGGCCGACATCGACATGAAGATGGTCGAGGAGTCGATGATGCTGTGGGACCCGCTGCGCTACCTCGAGGCCTGCCCGTCTTCCGACGGCGCCGCGGCCATGGTGCTGGCGGCGGAGGACGCGGTGTCCGGCCACTATCCGCCGGCCTGGGTCCACGGCATGGCCATGCGGTCGGAGCCGACCATGTTCGCCGGGCGCGACCAGATCAACCCCCAGGCGGGGCGGGACTGCTCGGCCGACGTCTACGCCCAGGCCGGGGTGACCGACCCCCGGGCCCAGTTCGACTGCGCCGAGGTCTACGTGCCGTTCAGTTGGTACGAGCCGATGTGGCTGGAGAACCTCGGGTTCTGCGGGCAGGGCGACGGCTGGAAGCTGACCGAGGCCGGGGCCACCGCCTTCGACGGCGACATCCCCTGGAACGCCTCGGGCGGCGTGCTCTCGTCGAACCCCATCGGCGCATCCGGCATGCTCCGCTTCCTGGAGGTGGCCATGCAGGTCCGCGGCCAGGCGGGCGAGCACCAGGTGGACGGGGCCAAGCTGGCCCTCGGCCAGGCCTACGGCGGTGGCTCCCAGTTCTTCTCCATGTGGGTGGTGGGAAGCGCCAAGCCGTAGCACCACCGCCGCCCGGCGGCGGCACCCGAGGAGGACCCATGGACGGCCACGACCACACCACTGACCCGACGGTGTCGGCCGGGCACCTGGTGGAGGTGGCCGACAGCGTCTTCGCCTGGATCCAGCCCGACGGTACCTGGTGGCTGAACAATGCCGGGGCAGTCACCGGGGGTGACGGCACGCTCATCGTCGACACGTGTGCCACCGAGGCCCGGACCCGCCGGTTCCTCGATGCCGTGTCCGAGGCGACCGGTGGTGCGCCGGTGCGGTTTGCCGTCAACACCCATGAGCACGGCGACCACACCTACGGCAACTCGCTGCTGCCGGCCGAGGCGGCCCTCATCGGCCACGAGGTGATGCGGGCCCACCTGCTGGTCGACCCGCTCATCGACGGCTGCCCGCCGGCGTGGGAACCGGTGCCCGAGTGGGGGGCGGTGACCCGGCGGGTGCCCACCATCGTGACCCGCAGCGACCTGACGGTGCACTCGGGGTCGCGGCGGATCGACGTCGTCTCCCCCGGCTACCCGGCCCACACCGGGGGCGACCTGGTCGCCTGGGTGCCCGAGGAGCGGGTGCTCTTCACCGGCGACCTGCTCTTCGTCGGACTGACGCCGCTGGTGTTCGCCGGGTCGGTCGACGGCGCCCTGCGGGCACTCGGGTGGATCGCCGGATTCCGACCCGACGTGGTGGTGCCCGGTCACGGTCCCATCACCTCGGGAGCCGACCTGCCCGAGGTGTTGGCCGACCACGAGCGCTACTACCGCTTCGTGGCCGACCTGGCGGCCGAGGGCCTGGCCGAAGGGACCGCCCCGCTCCAGTTGGCCCGGTCCACCGACCTCGCAGGGTTCGCCGACTGGCCCGACGCCGAGCGGCTGGTCCTCAACCTGCACCGGGCCTACGCCGACGCCGAGGGCCGACCGCTGGACCAGATGGCGGCCATGCTCGACGCCATCACCTGGAACGGCGGTCCCCTCACCACCCACGTCTGCTGCCTGGTCTGAGCGGATCCGGGCCCCCGGCGACCCGTGGCTCAGGTCCGCAGCCGGGCGATGAGCTCGATCTCGACGGGTATATCGAACGGCAGCTCGGCCATCCCCACCGCGCTGCGCGTGTGCCGTCCCGCCTCGCCGAACACCTCCACCAGGAGGTCCGAGCACCCGTCGATCACGGCGGGCGTCCGGTTGAACCCGGGCGCCACGTTGACCATGCCGAACACCTTGACGATCCGTTCGATCCGGTCGAGGTCGCCGAGAACGGCGGCCAAGGTGGCGAGGATCGACAGTCCGGTGGCCCGCGCCGCCCGGTAGCCGTCTGCCAGGGTGAGGTCGGTGCCGACCTTGCCGACGAACCGCTCGGGGCCGCCGATCGGACCGTGGCCCCCGACGTGGGCCACGTCGTCGACGACCACGCATCCGAGGTAGTTGCCGGCCGGGGGGAAGACCGGGGGGAGCTCGATCCCCAGCTCGACGAGGCGCTCGGCGATCATGCCCGGATCCTACGGGACCTGCCGCCGCCCACCCGGTGCCGGTAGGATGGCGGTGTGAAGTGAGACCCGGTCGACCCTGTCCCGTCCCGTTCCCCGGTCCCGGAGGTCTCCCGTGCCCGCATCCCGCTCCACCCCTTCGTCTGCTCCCGTCCACCTGACGACCCCGGCCACCCTGGTGGCCCGGAACGTCACCCACGCCCGCGGTGGCCGTACCGTCCTCGACGCCGTCTCGCTGACCGTCGGCCCCCAGTCGCGCATCGGGGTCACCGGCCCGAACGGGGTCGGGAAGTCGACCCTGCTCCGCCTGCTGGCCGGGCTCGACCGCCCCGACACCGGCACCGTCACCCTCGACCCTCCCGACGCCACCGTCGGCTACCTGGCCCAGGAGCACGAGCGGATGCCGGCCGAGACGGTGCGGGCCCACCTGACCAGACTGACCGGCGCGCGGGCGGCCGAGGACGAGCTCGAGGCGGCGGCGACCGGGCTGGTCGACGGGACGCGGGATTCCGAGGCTCGCTACGAGATGGCGCTCGAGCGGTTCACCGCCCTCGGTGCCGGCGACCTCGACGCCCGGATCGACGCCGTCCTGGTCGAGCTGGGCCTGGGTGCCGGGGCCGCCGGGTGGTCGACGTCGGCGTTGTCCGGGGGCCAGGAGGCCAAAATGGCCCTGGCCGCCATCGAGCTGTCGCGCTTCTCGGTGACACTGCTGGACGAGCCCACCAACGACCTCGACTTCGAGGGGTTGCAGCGGCTCCAGGCCTGGATCGCCCGCCGGGCCGGGGGGACGGTCATCGTCTCCCACGACCGGGCCTTCCTGGAGCAGACGGTCACCACCGTCGTCGAGCTCGACGAGCACGACCACACGGCCCGCGAGTTCGGCGGCGGGTGGGCCGGCTACCAGGCCGAGCGGGCGACGGCCCGGCGTCACGCCGAGGAGGCCTTCGAGCAGTTCCAGCGCAACCGGGCCGACCTCCAGGACCGGGCCCAGCGCCAGCGCCAGTGGGCGACCAAGGGCGTGGCCAAGGAGACCAAGAACCCCCGTGACAACGACAAGGCCCAGCGCGACTTCCGCATCAACCGGACCGAGAAGCTGGCGTCCAAGGCCCGCCAGACCGACCGGGCGCTGGCCGCGCTCGACGAGGTGGCCAAACCGTGGGAGGGGTGGGACCTCCGCTTCATCATCGAGCAGGCCGAACGGGCCGGGGCGATCGTGGTCCGGCTGAGCGGTGCGGTGGTCGAACGCGGCGACTTCCGCCTCGGTCCCCTCGACCTCGAAATCGCCTGGGGCGACCGGCTGGGCCTGACCGGGGCCAACGGGACGGGCAAGTCGACGTTGGTCGGCGCCATCCTCGGGACCCTGCCCCTGGCGACGGGCGAGCGGTGGATGGGACCGAGCGTGGTGACCGGGGTGCTCGGCCAGGACCGCCGGGCCCTCGGCGGCGATCGCGACCTGGTCCGCGAGGTGTGCGACCGCTGCGGGCTGGCGGTGTCCGAGGCCCGATCGCTGCTGGCCAAATTCGGCCTGGACGCCGATCAGGTGACCCGTCCGGCCGGCACTCTGTCACCGGGTGAACGGACCCGGGCCGAACTCGCGGTGTTCCAGGCCCTGGGGGTCAACTTCCTGGTGCTCGACGAGCCCACCAACCACCTCGACCTGCCGGCCATCGAACAGCTCGAGTCCGCGCTGCGGTCCTTCGACGGGACGCTGCTCCTGGTCACCCACGACCGGCGGATGCTGGAGGCGGTCGAACTGACGAGGACCCTCCCGCTGGCCTGACCGGCAGCGGCCGGCCGTGTGCGGCTCCCGGTCGGCTCAGGCGGAACCGAGCGCCCGTCGACGCATGGGGGGCACGGTGGTCGGCGGACGGCGGCGAGAGGGCAGGTCGGCCAGTAGGGCCGTCGTGGCCTCGGTCACGGCCCGGACCGCCCGCTCGAACGCCTCGTTGGTGGCCGGTGACGGCGCCTGGACGCCGCCGACCTTCCGCACGTACTGACGGGCGGCCGCCTCGATCTCGTCGGGGGTGGCCGGGGGCTCGAGGCCCCGCAGGATGGTGATATTGCGGCACATGGTCCGAGGTTACGCCGGGGCGACCGGGCGCGCCCGTGACTACCTCGCTGCCCGCGTCATCAACTCCCGTGCGGCCAGGAGGTTCAGGTTCCTGCGCCGGGCGCCTGGTTGTCGGTGAACACGTCCGGTCCGAACGTGGCGCTCACGGTGGCGGCCTGGCCGAGCCGGGCCAGTCCGAACAGGCGCTCGATGGTCCCGAGGGTCGAGAAGTGGTTGTAGGGGACGTTGCTGACCGTCCCCGGCTTCACGAATGGGGAGATCACCACGGTGCCCGTGCGACCCCCGCCCGGCCCGGTTCCGCCCGGCAAAGCTGCCGCCGGGCCGGGCTGTTCGTTGCAGCAGGCCGTGGCGTCGGCATCGGGCCCGATGACGTCGGCCTCGTCGAAGGTGATGATCAGGAGGCCGTTCTTCAGAAACGCCGGTGAGTGGGTGATCTTCGGCACCCAGGTGGACAGGAAGGCGTCGATGTTGGCCCCCGCCGTGGGGGCCCCGGACTGGTTGGTGCAGGGGGCATCGTGGCCGTCGTTGCACAGGTTGGGCGTGATGAAACTGAGGTTCGGCGTCGTCGATACCTTGGCCAGGTCAGTGGCCAGTCCCGTGGTGCCGGCGGGCACGCCCGACGGCAGTGCGCCGGTGGTCGAGCCGAGCGGGACGACCTTGGCGTCGCACAGGGCGGTGTTGTCGATGATGGAGTGGAAGTAGACGAAGGGGTCGTGGCGGGTGGCGTACCCGTCACCGGGGACGGCCCGCTGGGTCTGGTCGACGGAGCCGACCGCCGGATGGCCGCAGACGGCGGCCTCGCGGGAGGGGACGTTGCCCATGTCCTCCATGTAGGCCTTCCACGTCAGGTGGGCGGCGTCGAGCTGATCGGCCACGGTCGGCACCGACGTGGGGAACACGCAGCCCGACCCCGCGATCTGTCCGTCCGCCGCGACGGTCGTCCCGGCCGGGAAGTCGGCGAACACCTGGCAGTCGGACTGGTTGCTCGGATTCGGGGCCTGGCCGGAGATCAGGGCGATGTAGTTGGGATTCGAGAAGTGGCCGATGCCGTAGTACTGGGCCAGCTGGGCACCCGACGCCGGGAGCGTGGTGGCGAGGTAGGGGTCGGCCGACGGGGTGCCGAATGTGGAGGCGTAGCCCTCGTTCTCGAGGACGATGACGAACACGTGGCGGATCGGCGGCAGGCTCGAGGTCGTCCCCGCTGGACGGGTCGTCGCCGTCGTGGCAGTCGTCGCCGTCGTGGCAGTCGACGACGACCCCGACGAGCAGGCGGCGGCCAGGACGGCCACCGCCACCACGAGTACGGCGGCCACCGCACCGGACCGGTGTCGGGTCCTGCTCGGGGCCGGGTCGAGGGGAGCGGGCGTCTGGATCATCCCGGTGTTCTAGCAGCCCGACGGTGTCCCGGCACCGCTCCAGCGGCCCGGTACAGTGGGCTTCTTCGCCAACTCCCGGAGGGACGCCATGAAAATTGTTGTGGACTACGACGAGTGCGCCAGCAATGCCGTGTGCATGGGCATCGCCCCCGAGGTCTTCGAAGTCCGTGACGACGGATTCCTGTACGTCCTGAACGAGCATCCGGGCGAGGAACTCCGTGAGCAGGTCCGCCAAGCGGCAAACGGTTGCCCGACCGGCGCCATCACCATCGTCGAGGACGAGTAAGCCCGGGGTGGCACCAGACGCCCCGAGGGTCCGGTTCGCGCCGTCGCCCACCGGCTACTTCCACGTGGGGAGCGCACGCACGGCCCTGTTCAACTGGCTCGTCGCCCGCCAGTCGGGCGGCACCTACGTGCTCCGGATCGAGGACACCGACGCCGAGCGCAACCGTGAGGAGTGGGTCGACGGGATCCTGTCCGCCCTCCATTGGCTCGGCATGGACCCCGATGAGGGACCCTATCGACAGTCACTGCGCACCAACCGCTACCACCAGGCCATCGACGCGCTGTGGGACGCCGGTCGGCTGTTCGCCTGCGGGTGCACCCACGACGAGGTGATCGCCCGCAACAAGTCCGCCGGCATCCTCACCCCCGGGTACGACGGGCACTGCCGCGACCTGGGACTGGCCCGCGGCGACGGGCGGGCCCTGCGCTTCCGCACCCCCGACGACGGCACCGTGGTCGTCCCCGACGCCATCCGCGGCGACGTCGAGTTCCCGTGCTCGGCCATGGACGACTTCGTGGCCGTGAAGGGTAGCGGCGCACCGCTGTTCGTCCTGGCCAACGTGGTCGACGACATCGACATGGCCGTCACCCACGTGATCCGGGGCGAGGACCTCCTGCCGACCACCCCCCGGGGCATCCTGATGTGGTCGTCCCTGAGCGACCTCGGCTGGACCACCGACGGCACGTTCGGCGAGGCCGGTGCCCCGACCCCGGCGCTCCCGGCCTTCGCCCATCTCCCGATGCTCGTCAACGAGGCCCGCAAGAAGCTGTCCAAGCGCAAGGACCCGGTGGCCGTCGAGTCCTACCGCGACCAGGGCTACCTGCCGGAGGCGTTCGTGAACTACCTCGGCCTCCTCGGATGGAGCCCGCCGCGCGACGAGCCGGAGATCTTCACCCGCGACCAGATGGTGTCGTGGTTCGCACTGGAGGACGTCAACCACTCCCCGGCTTTCTTCGACGTGGCCAAGCTCACCCACATGAACGGCGAGTACATCCGGGCCATGGCGCCCTCCGACTTCGTGGAGGCGTGCCGACCGTGGCTCGAAGGCGATGCCGCCCCGTGGCCGGCCGACGCCTTCGACGCCGCCGTGTTCGCGGCTATGGCGCCCGTCGTCCAGGAGCGGGTCACCGTGCTCGGCGAGGTGCCGGCCATGGTCGACTTCCTCTTCTGCGACACCCCGGTCTTCGACCCCGACTCGTGGGCCAAGTCTGTGGTCGGCGACGACGGCGCCCCGGCCATTCTGGCCGCGGCCATCGCCTCCTATGAGTCGCTGCGAGCCGACTGGACAGCGGCCGCCCTGCACGCCGCCACCCTGGCCGTGGCCGAGTCCGTCGGCCGCAAGCTCGGAAAGGCCCAGGCCCCGATCCGGATCGCCGTGACCGGTCGGCGGGTCGGCCCGCCACTGTTCGAGGCACTCGAGGTCCTCGGGCCCGACCGGACCCTGGCCCGGCTGCGCGACGCCGCCGGTCGGCTGGCCGCGGGCGACGTTCCCTCGGCATGACCGCCATTGGGGCCGCGGCCGGCCCGGTCCGCTGATTCCGGTCGAGGTAGGCACCACCCTGCTGATCTTCCGCATCCTCCGGTTCCTCCTCCGGCTGGCCAAGTACGTGGCCATCGCGGTGGTGATCTACCTGGGCGTGACCGCCTGGCAGGTGTGGCGGACCGGCCAGCAGTACTCACCCCAGGCGGCAGGGGCCATCGTGGTGATGGGTGCGGCCCAGTACAACGGGGTGCCGTCGCCTGACCTGCGGGCCCGCCTCGACCAGGCCGAGCTGCTGTGGCACCAGCGCCACTCGTCCTCGATCATGGTGACCGGGTCGAAGGAGCCGGGTGACGTATACACCGAGGCGCAGGCCGGGGCCCGCTACCTGGAGTCGGCCGGGGTACCGGCCGGGGACATCCTGGAAGCCGGCGGGCGCGACTCGTGGCAGAACCTGTCCGAGGCCGCCCCGATCCTCATCGCCCGGGGCGACGTCAGCGTGCTCGTGGTGACCGACAAGTTCCACGTGGCCCGCAGCATGGCCATCGCCTCGTCCGTGGGACTGACCCCCCACCCGACACCGACCCAGACGTCGCCGATCAACGGTCTGTCGGCCCTGCCCTATTACGCCAAAGAGACCGTCGGCGTGGCCCTGGGGCGCATCATCGGCTTCGACCACCTGAACTCGATCCACGCCTTCGGCTGACCGGCCGAAGGCGAGTTCGGGGCGACCTCAGGGCAGCAGGAGGGCAGGCAGGCCGGCGACCGAGTCGAGCAGGTGGGTGTGGGGCGCCTCGGCCAGCTCGGCCCGGGAGTGGGCCCCGGTCAGCACCCCGGCCACGATCGAGGCTCCCGCACGGGTGCCGGCCACAAGGTCGGACGTGGTGTCACCCGCCACCGCCACCTCGGCCACGTCGTCGATCCGCAGGCGCAGGACGGCGGTCAGGATCATGTCCGGCCACGGCCGGCCCCGACCGGCGTCGGCGGGGGAGAGGGCCAGATCGACCAGCCCCGTCCAGCCGAGGGTGTCGATGATCCGGTCCCGGGTGGCCGGCGAGAACCCGGTGGTCAAGCACAGGCGCACCCCGCCGTCCCGAAGGGCGGCGAAGACGTTCTCGGATCCGGGCAGCGCCGCCACCTCGCCGCGGTCGACGGCCAGATCGAAGGCGGCCTCGAAGGCCGTGTTGGCCTGCTCGGCCCGGTGGCGGTCGCCGCCCAGCAGCTCGGTGAACACCGTGATCTTGGACTGGCCCATGGTCCGCCGGATGTAGGCGCCGGGATCGTCCATCAGGTCGCCGGCCACCAGGCCGATGGCGTCCAGGGCGGACTGGAAGGCCTCCTCCACCGCGCCCTCGTCGGCCACGGTGGTGCCGGCCATGTCGAGTGCGGCCAGTCGGATCGGTGTGCTCATCGGGACAGATCCTCCCAGGTCTCTTCGGCGATGGCCGGTGACAGGGTCATGCCCCGCCCAGCCGGCCCGGTCACCACCACCACCCCAGGGTCAGGGCTGTGCCGGTAGTAGATGCGGTCGTCGGTCACCGCGGAGTAGACGCCGGCCCAGCGGCGGGCGATCGGCGGGAGCGGTCGACCGAGGACCGCCTCGGCCCGGGCGGCAAGGTCGTCGTAGACACGCTCGTCGACGGCAAAATCGAAGGGCTCGTCGTAGTCGTGGGTGTCGCCGACGGTCAGCCCGCCGGCCGCCCGTTGGACCATCAGGAGCTGCATACCCCACTCGGTCGTCGACGCCGTAGGTGTCGGGAGCTCGGCCCTGCCGGCCAGGTCGAAAGCCGGGTAGTAGCGCATCGAGTCGGCGTCGGCCACCGCGGTGGTGAGCCGTGCGTCGAGGGGAGCGGTCTGCATCATGTGGAGCCGACAGCGCCGGAGCGGGGCGGCGGCCAAGGTGGCGCCCACCCGGCCCCCGAGGCCCGTGAGGCGGTCGCCGATACACAGAATGGCGACCGATCCCTCGTGGCGGTCACCCGTGTGGTCGATTGCCACCGCCCCGCCCCTGGCGGACGTCTCGACATCGACCACCTGGCGCCGCGGGAGCCATGTGTAGCGATCGGTGGCCCCGAGAGTGGTGCGCAGCGCACCGAGCACATGGCCCGGTTCGACGATGGCGTCCTGCCGACACAGCAGGCCACCGACGAGTTCGCCCCGGATCGACGGATTGGCCGCCCGGACGCCGTCGGCGTCGAGGAGCTCGAAGCCGCGACGCTCGGCATCGGGCTGGGCGGCCACCTCGGCCATCAGGTCCAGCTCGGACGCGTGGCGGGCCACGGTCACCGAGCCGTCGGGTCGGAAGCCCACGGCGGGGGAGTGCCCGGCGATCTGTTCCCAAAGTTCGCGGGCCCGGACGGCCAAGTCGAGCTCGGCGCCCGCGGCCCGTCCACTGACCCAGACGAGGCCGAAGTTGCGCACCGAAGCCCGCCGGGGTCCGGCGTCAGCTTCGAGGTGGACAACCTCCCACCCGCGGCGGCAGGCCTCGAGGGCGTGCATGGTGCCGAGGACGCCGCCGCCCACGATCACCGCCCGCTCCGCGTCCATGGCTGGATCGTACTTAGGGCCCGACGAGGCGCTCTCCTGGCTGGATCTGGGCCAGAGGTGGAGACGGCCAATGATCCCGGCACGACCCCGGTCAGACGCCGCCCCGAGGTGGTCCACGGTCGGCTAAATTGGCGCTTCGCCCATTCGGGGGTAGCTCAACCGGCAGAGCGCCAGACTCTGAATCTGGAGGTTGGAGGTTCGATCCCTCCCCCCCGAGCAGCCACGGCGCCCTCTCGGGGGAGTTGTGGAACACCGTCCCACCGGGGACGGGCAGCACCGCCCTTCCGGGGCGTCAACGAGCCGCCGTAGTGTGGTGGCTCGACAGGGTCCCATCGTCTAGAGGCCTAGGACACCACCCTCTCAAGGTGGGAACACGGGTTCGAACCCCGTTGGGACTGCAAGGCGTCACGGCAGGTCAGCGTCCGTCCGCCGGGGTGGGTGAGACAGGCCGATGCTAGCATCGAACATATGTTCGGTCTTAGCAAACGAAAGCCAAGCGTGGAAGGATGGCGCGCAGTGGCTGACCTGTGGGAAGTGGCGGACGAAGAGAAGCTTGGCGAGCTGCTGATCTATACGTCGGGGCAATTGCTGGACGATGCCCCGGGCGGCGCCACGAAGGTCAACAAGATTCTCTACTACTCCGAGTTTTCACACATTCGGACCTACGGGGTGCCCATCACCGGGGTTGCCTATCAAAAGCTCCCCAACGGCCCTGCGCCGCGCCAACTCCTTCCCGTGCGGGACCGACTGATAGCGAATGGCGATGCCGTGCTTCGAGATGACCAGTATTTCGGCAAGCCTTTACATCGACTTGTTCCTTTGCGCCCCCAGAGGATCGACGCCCTCAGCCCAGAGGAGCTTGCAACCGTCGACCAGGTGATATCCGCCATGTGGGGAATGACCGCGGGGCAGGTGTCGGCGATGTCGCACCGTGAACTCGGATGGAACATGGTGGATGAGGGTGAGGACATCCCGCTGTCGACCGCCTACCTACCGCGCCGGGCGGTCATGAGCGAGTTGGCAAAGCAGAGGGCCAGAGAACTGGCCGCCAGCCTGTCCGGCAGAACCTGAAACTCGGGCACCAGACTGTGTCCCGGGCGGAGCGGGTCAAGGTAAGCGACGAAGCCCTAGCGAAGGCTCGGGATTGCTACCCAGTCGACGGTTCCGCTTCAGGCACCCCCACCATGGCCCACTTTGAGCGTGGACCTCTCGCTGCGGCCAGAGAATACTTCGGTCGGTTTTTCGAGGAGGCCCTGACTGAGTCCCCGGGGTCACCCATCCGCTATTACATGACCGTCAGTACGTTTTTTCCGGTGCTGGGTTTCTATGCGGCCCGAGTGGGGGGTTGCATCGAGATCCTCGACTTCATCGTGGATGAGGACTACGAAGACTTGGTGGAGGACGACCCGGACGATTGAAGATCGGCTGGGACTTCGCCGATCTCCATGTTGAGCTTGATCTCCAGCGGACGGTCTTCGGTTCTCCTGGCTGGTCGTGGGCCCCCGTCAAGCATGGAACTGCGCGCTACGCCCGGACGTACTGACGGAGGGCCAAGCCGCGAGAATAATCCGATAATCACTGCACACTGATGGGTTGCAGTGAGTGATTGACCACTCTTAGTCGAGTGCTCTGTGCGTCCCACTTCGGCGGGAGTCAAGCCCTCTTCTCACTGGATGGAAGCCAGCACGGTTCGGAGGGACGTGTTCGCCAGCCCACGGCCGAAGCGTGGTCAATCAGAGTCCGAGCAGCGCGAGCAACCACCGGCCGGGTGTCATCTGCGCGGCGAAGCAGCGACCACTCCCATACGGGTACCGGCGACCTGACAGGCCGGCGGGTCAACGTCGGCGGCATCGGCGCCACATGTCGCTTGGGCGAATCGAGCACCGGTCGCCGCAAGCGCGCCACGTGGTCGAAGAATGCAGGCCCAGCAATGCCACCATCCTCGACTTTGGTCACTGATGCTTCGGTGGCCTCCGCGAAGGCATATGCGTAACGGTTCCACGAACTCCACGACGCTTCGTCAACATCGACGAGCACCGTGATCTCCGCTGCGGGCACGCTCTCGAGTCGAGTCGCCGGATATGCGCGCGGCATGACGGCTTCTAGTTTCTCATACGACAAGAGGTGGGCGGCCAAGTTAAGTCGTCCGAGGTCGGCCTCCTCAATCCAGGCGATTGCCAGATCGAGACTGCCTTCGGCAACGCGCGCCGCTTGGGTGTGTGAAGGCAGGACCCATTCGTCGACCCGGACTCGAGGGTCGGGCATTGCCGTTACCTCCGGAGGAAGCCAACTGACATAGCCCAGCCGCAGAGGTAGCTCTTCGGATCCGTTCCGGGCCCGATCGAACGCCCGTGTGGCGGCGCCCAACACCTCTCGAGCATCGCTCAGGAACTGGCGGCCTGCTGGTGTCAATTCGACGTGTCGGCGGTCGCGGATGAGGAGCTGCGTTCCAAGCTCTCGTTCGAGATTTTGGATCTGCTGAGAAAGCGAAGGTGAAGCAATGTGAAGCCGCGCGGCGGCCCGACCGAAATGCAGTTCCTCAGCAACGGCAACAAAGTAGGTCAGCTGCCTGAGTTCCACGTTGTCGATGGTACAGCTGGCCTGCGGTGTTAGGCGGGGCCTATGACAGTTCGGCAATAAGTCGTGGACCACAGACCAACACAGGCGTTAACTCACTCTCGGACCTTCGCTTTGCGGGCAGATGACGAAGCTGAGTTCCCGACAGACACGATGTCATCCGTTGTGCGATGCGTCGGTATCCACCTACCAATGAAAGGCAGAGATTGCCATGAGCGACACCGACGTAGTCAAGATGAACCTCGAGGTCCAGGCCATCCCCGTGTCCGATATCGACCGATCCAAGGGGTTCTACGAGCGGCTGGGTTGGAGGCTCGACGATGATGTCGCGCCATTCGACGCGCTCCGCGTCGTCCAGTTCACACCCCCTGGCTCAGGGACCTCGGTCTCGTTCGGTAAGGGCATCACTACGGCGTCGCCGGGTTCGGCCGAGGGCACGCTCGTCGTTTCTGACATCGAGGCGGCTCATCGCGAGCTCGTCGGTCGCGCCATCGAAGTGACTGACATGTGGCATGGCCCGCCCTTCCCCGTGGAGGCACGCCAATCCGGTCGCGACCCTGAGCGCGCGAGCTACGGATCGTTCTGCTCCTTCAACGATCCGGACGGAAATACGTGGATCGTCCAAGAGGTCACCACGCGGCTCCCGGGCCGGGAGTGATCCGCCGGCATAACCGATGTTGCCTTCACCCGTGGCTGTCGTTTGATGCAGCAGCTGCGGCGGCGCATCCTCGCAATTGACCCCGCGTTCACCGGGAAGCAAGACAAGGAGAGAAGCAATGCCTTATGTCACCGTCGGCATCGAGAACGACGCTGCAATTGATATTCACTACGAAGACCACGGGAGCGGCCACCCGATTGTGTTGATCCATGGGTATCCACTTAATGGCAATTCGTGGGAGCGCCAGGAGCGGGAACTACTCGCCAATGGATACCGAGTCATCACGTATGACCGCCGCGGTTTCGGCCGGTCGAGTCAGCCGACCGTCGGGTATGACTACGACACCTTCGCCAGTGATCTGAAGGCGCTGATCGAACACGTCGATCTGAGTGATGTCGTCCTCGCCGGCTTCTCGATGGGCAGCGGGGAGGTCATCCGCTACCTCGCCGCCTATGGCTCCGAGCGGGTGCGCAAGGCCGTACTGCTGGGTACCATCCCGCCCTTCGTGCTCAAGACCGACGACAACCCAGAGGGCGTGGACGGCAAGATCTTTGAAGACCTTAAGGCTGCCATCGCCAACGACCGTTATGCCTTCTTCGAGGGCTTCTTGAATAACTTCTACAACGTCGATGTCCTTGGCGGAACTCGGATCAGTGACCGCGCCTGGCAGGCGAGCTTCAACGTGGCGGTCGGCAGCTCACCCTTTGCGACTTATGCATGCGTTGACACCTGGCTCACCGACTTCCGCGCCGACCTGACGAAGGTTGACGTTCCCGTGCTCGTCATGCACGGCACGGCCGATCGCATCCTTCCGTTCGAGTCGACCGCGGCGCGCCTTCCGGCGCTGATTGCCGACTGCACGCTTGTCCCAGTCGAGGACGGTCCGCACAACATCGGATGGACCTTCCCCGACGAGGTCAACACGGCACTGCTCACTTTCCTCAGCGAAGCGAAGTAGTCCGATCCTCAAGATCTGGAACCAGACAATCCGATGATCCCCGAAACGTGGCTCCCTGGTCAGCCTGGGATTCCAGTCCGACCGCGTGGCCGTCCCGCGGATGCCCCTGGGACCGCGCCGGGGTCCAACACCCACTACGACGTGATCATCCTCGGGGGCGGTGCGCCGGGTGAGCACTGCGCCGGGGCTCTGGCCGAGGGTGGCTTGCGAGTGGCTGTCGTCGAGCGTGAGCTGGTCGGCGGGGAGTGCTCCTACTGGGCCTGCATCCCGTCGAAGGCGCTTCTGCGTCCGGGGGAAGCAGCCCAAGGCGCCCGAGACGCAGCGGGGACCGCTGAGGTCGACGTGGAAGCGGCCCTAGCCTGGCGGGACTTCATGGTGTCGGACTACTCCGACGCCGGGCAGGAGCACTGGCTGACGGAGCGGAGTATCGCTCTGATCCGAGGCGCGGGGCGGATCACTGGGCCGGGGACTATCGAGGTCGCGGGTAGGGCCTATACGGCGAACGACGTGGTCGTGGCCACTGGTGCGGACCCGTTCGTGCCGCCAGTACCCGGCCTGCGCGAGCTTGAGGGGGTCTGGGGCACACGGGACGCGACGAGCATGAAGTCCGTCCCCCGCCGCCTGGTTGTGCTGGGCGGGGGACCTGCGGGCCTCGAGCTGGCCCAGGCCACGCACCGCCTCGGTGGCGAAGCAACAGTTGTCGAAACGGCCGAGCGGGTGCTCTCCCATGAGCCCGCCTCCCTCGGCTATGCGCTGGGTGAAGCCCTGCGCCGGGACGGGATCGAGCTGGTGCTCGGCGCCCACACCGTTGCCGCCTCGCGCGAAGGCGAGGACTACGTGCTGCAACTGGACAACGGCCGAGAGGTCCGCGGCGACCGTCTGCTCGTAGCGGCGGGACGACAACCCCGCGTCGACGGCATCGGCCTGGAGACGGTTGGTATCACCGCCAACAGCCACGGGATACCGGTCGACGCTCACCTGCGGGCGGGCGAGCGGCTATGGGCTATCGATGACGTCAACGGCCTCTGGCCGCTGACCCACGTCGGCGAGTACCAGGCCGACGTCGTGGCAGCAAACATCCTGGGCGTGCCACGTGCAGCCAACTACGACGCCGTGCCTCGGGTCGTCTACACCGACCCCCAGGCAGCGGCGGTCGGAGCGATTGAAGGCCGGTTCACGGGTACGGCCACATTGTCGGGCGTGGCCAAGCTCGCTGCCTACACCCACGTCTACGCCAAGTTCAACGGATTCCTGACACTCGTAAGCGACGGCGAGCGCCTCACCGGTGCCTATGCCCTCGGCCCCGAAGCGGGCGAATGGCTGCAACAGGCCACCGTTGCTATCCGAGCCCGGGTCCCGCTCGAGGTGCTGCGCGACACGATCCAGCCCTTTCCAAGCTTCTCAGAGATCGTCGCCGCGGCCCTGAAGGCCCTCGACCTCGAGATACGAGCTCCGTGTCGCCCAGCCTCCGAAGACGCACAACGCGTCGGCGAAGCAGTAGCTACGGCGCCCAGCCGAGGAGCCTGATACAGACCCATGGAAAATCTCGTCGAATTTGAGCTCCACATCCGGGTGGGTACCCCTAAAACGGCCGTAAGCAGACGACTTGCGGCCGAAGCAGTCGCAGCAGCGAAACTGGCCGAACAAGGGCACCTCATCCGCCTATGGAAGACCCCCGACGAATCCCGGGCCCTCGGCTTGTTCCGGGCCGACACCAGGGCCGAACTCGATGCATTCCTAGCCGACTTGCCCCTGTACGACTGGATGCACATGACCGTCACTGTCCTTGGGCCGCATCCGAATGATCCCGGGGCCCCGCAGGAGATGCCTGGGCCATGAGTACTCAGCTGCCCGAACCGCGCCTCACGAAGGCCTACCGATTGGAGGCGACCCTCGGCCCGGCGCTCGATGTCGGCGATGTGGACCGAGGCCGACGGGGGATCGTTCCCCTGACAGGGGGAACCTTCACCGGAACCGCGATGAGCGGAAAGCTGCTGCCAGGGGCCAGCGCCGACTGGCAGATCATCGCTGATGATGGCACCGCGTTCGGGGACATCCGTTACACGCTCGAGACCGATCGCGGCGAACTCCTTTATGTGCAATCACGAGGAGTCCGGCACGGCAGCGCTGAAGTTCTCGCCGGACTTGGCCGTGGGGAGGACATCGATCCCAGCGAGTACGTGTTCCGAACTTCAACCCAGATCGAGACGGCGGCCGCTGATCTCGACTGGCTGAACAAAGGCGTCTTCATCGGCGTTGCTGGCCGCCAGCCTGGAGGCGTGATCTACGAAACGTACCTGGTCGAATGAGCCCTGAACGGGCGCGAGGAGTCGCGGTCATCGCCGGCGTCGCACGGGGTATCGGTGAACGGATAGCGCAGGCGCATAGGCCGGTGACCGTTGAGCGGTTGCTCGGCGATCGGTCGGGGCATCACAGCTCCCTTAATGGAAGGTCACGATGAGCACTCAACACGAAAAGGTCGCGGTCATAACCGGTGCGTCCCAGGGGATGGGGGCAGGTTTTGTTACCGCATACCGTAAGCTCGGCTACGCCGTTGTCGCGAGTTCGCGCACCATCGGCGAGTCGCAGGACGCCGATGTCTTAACTATTAGGGGCGACATCGCGGACCCAACCACGGCAGATCGTGTCATCGGCGCCGGCGTGGACCGGTTCGGGCGAATCGACACGCTAATCAACAATGCTGGGATCTTCATTGCTGGCCCGTTTACCGACTACACCAAGGACCAGTTCGACTCTGTAATCGGGGTGAACCTGACGGGCTTCTTTAGGATCACCCATTTCGCGATTGCCCACATGCTCGAGCAGGGAGGCGGACACGTCGTCAACATCACCACCGCTCTGGTCGAGCACGCCAACTCCAACGTGCCCTCCGTGCTGGCATCCCTGACGAAGGGCGGCCTCCAGTCCGCCACCAAGTCCCTGGCCATCGAGTACGCCACTCGCGGCATCCGCGTCAACGCCGTTGCCCCGGGCGTCATCAAGACCTCCATGCACCCCAAAGAGCATTACGAAATGCTCGACAGCCTGCATCCGGTCGGTCGCATGGGCGAGGTGAGCGACATCGTCGACGCGGTGCTTTATCTAGAGAACGCCCCGTTCGTCACCGGCTCGATCCTCCACGTCGACGGCGGCCAGAGTGCCGGCCACTGAGCCGGAAGCCGTGAACAAGACATCTCTCATCACACGGCGGCGTGGCCAAATCTTCACCCTGGACGACGAGAACCCACCAGGGCATGCTGGACACCGACGCCCTGCGCCTGATGGAACAAGGGCAGAAGCAACGGAGCGACGACGACGTCACCGCTTGGGCCGACCCGCCGGCCTTCACCGACCCTCGCGCCGAACACTGACCCATCCCCGGCTCGCGCCAGCGAGCCCCTCGACATCGTTTGGATGCTCACCATGAATGACTCCCGTACCCGCGTGCCCGTCGACTTCTGGTTCGACCCCGTATGCCCGTGGACCTGGCTGACATCACGCTGGATCTTGGAGGTCGAAAAGGCCCGACCGCTCGCCATCACCTGGCACGTCATGAGCCTGGCCATCCTCAATGAAAAACGTCTTGATGAGCTACCGGAAGCCAACCGCGACCTCATGGGTCTGGCCTGGGCTCCGGTCAGGATCCTGATCGCAGCCGCCCAAGCCCACGGCCCCGGCGTGCTGGAGCCCCTCTACACCGCGCTCGGCAACCGCTACTACCCGCAGCAACAGCCCAAGACCCGCGTCACCATCGAAGATGCTCTGTGCGATGCCGGACTGCCCGCCGAGCTCGCCGATGCCGGCGATACCGACCGCTACGACGAAGCGCTGCGAGCCTCCCACCGCGAAGGCATCACCCTCGTCGGCGCGGACGTCGGTAGCCCCATTATCGCCGTCCCCGGATCCGGCACCGATACTGCCAAGATCGCCTTTTTTGGCCCCGTCGTCAGCCCCTCTCCGAAGGGCGAAGCAGCAGCCCGCCTGTGGGACAGCACTTTGAGCCTCGTCTCCACACTCGGCTTCTACGAAATCAAGCGCACCCGCACAGTCGGCCCCCTCTTCGGTTGAAATCGTGAAACGGAAAGAGTGGACACCGTTGGATGAGGCGAGGCATCAGGCGGAGGCAGTGCATCAGGTCGTGGGTCGCTGGGTGGCTGCGTTCAACAGCCACAACCCGGCAGAGATGGCCGCCCTGTTCGCGTCGGATGTCCTCTTCCAGGGCCTCGGGCCCGAACCCCTTGTCGGCCGCGATGCAGTGAGCGATTACTACAATGCCGTTCCCCCCTACCGCCGCGCCGTAGGTGTCGGCGTGCTCCACGCATACGCAATCGGCGACGACGTGGCCGGCGGCTTTGTAGACGTCACTTTCCGTGACCCGGCGGACTGGGAGGCTCGGGTGTATTTATCCCTGGTCTTGCAGCGCGCTGGGAGCGGCTGGGAGATTCGGCAATACCACGTCTCCCGAGTCAGCGACGAGCACTGATGATCTTCTGCGTTGGCGATGTCCGCAGCCGCTCGGTCAAGCGCGTCGTAGCGGCCGTGGGCGAGCGATCAATGGTGGTTCGTGTCGGCCTTGAGCGCCGAGAGGCAACCGTCCTGCTTGCGGCTGACGCGATCGGAGTGAGCTGAGCAAGATGCCAGGACACCGGTTTGACCGAACCGTCCCACCGAGCGGCGCGGGCTGTGTTGAGTGCGTTGGTGACCCCTGCGCGGCCCGAATTTCCCGGAGACCGTGGCCAGGCTGCTGAGGATCTGGCGGTCCAACCCGGCTCGGTCATCGTCGAAGTGCTCCCTTCTGTCACCGGAGTAGACACTGTAAGAGTGGTTCCGGGCTTTCCGGGGCGGGTGGCAAGCGCATTTGTCCATCCATAGTCCCATCTACTGGATGGAATACGATGGATGGCAACGGACTCTGCGGACTCATGGAGCTTCCTAACCAGGCAGGACAGCAATCGAGAGTACGGAGTGGAACTAAGGGTCACTCTTTCAAGGTGGGAACACGGGTTCGAACCCCGTTGGGACTGCCAGTTGCGCTAGACCCCATTCGGTGGACCACTTGAGCTTGACCCCGTTTGGCGGTCCAGGCTTATGAGAGTTTGCTGGTGCGCTACCCGGAGGTAGTCGATGACCAAGTGATATGGGAGAGAATTCCGGCGAACGATCTGTGAGCGCCTGGTCGCCCCCGGAGGCCAAGCAGTGGCCCCCGGGGATTCGGGCTCGTGATTCCTCGTCCTAGTAACCGGATATCCTCCGATTTGGGGAGAGCTCCGGCGTCGGAAGAAATGTCGTGATGATCGATCTAACAACTGAGCCTGGCCCGAATGCCGTCGACATCTTCACTGAGCCTGACGGCGACCCGGACACTCTGGTCAACCTGGGCCCGCTCGGCCCGATGGCCGGCATCTGGGAGGGTGTGCGGGGATCCGACCAACACCCGGTGGCTGAAGGCGTCGGCAGGGACATCTTCGTCGAGCGGTACGAACTTCAGCCCATCGATCGTCAGACCAATGGCCCGCAGCTGTTTTACGGACTGCGCTACCACACCCACATCGTCAAGCCCGGTGAGGTCGAGACCTTCCACGACCAGGTCGGCTACTGGCTGTGGGAACCGGCTGCCGAAGAGATCACTTTCACCCTCGGCATCCCCCGGGCTCAGGTGCTCCTGGCCAACGGTCCGGCCGCGGCCGACGCCACCGAGTTCGAACTGCGTGCCACGCTCGGCACCGAGATCTACGGGATCCTGTCGAATCCGTTCCTCCAGGGCAACTTCCGGACCGTCGACTACCGGATCCACGTCACCATCAACGACGACGGCACCTGGTCCTACGAGGAAGAGGGTCGGCTCGACATCTCCGATCGCGGCGAGCTGTTCTCCCATCTCGACGCCAACACCCTCACCCGCATCGCACCGCCGACTCCCAACCCCCTCGCCGTCCTCGCAGCAAGCGCGGACGGCAGCCTCGGGATCGGCGACCTACGTCAGGACAGACAGGAAAGAAGGTCAACGACATGAACCACCTGATGCGCGAGCTGGCTCCCGTCAATGATGGTGCGTGGACGCAGATCGACGAGGAGGCAACCCGCTCCATCAAGCACTTCCTGGCCGCACGCCGGCTGGTCGACTTCGCCGGACCGCTTGGCTGGGAGCTGTCCGCGGTGGCCACCGGTCGCACCGAACCGGTCGACGGCACACCACTCGGCTCGGTCGAGGCGGTCCGCCGACGCGTGCTCCCACTGATCGAACTGCGGGCGCCTTTCACCCTCGACCGTGACGAACTCGACATCGTGGAACGGGGCGGAAGTAATCCCGACCTCCAGGCCATCATCGACGCCGGCCGGGCGGCCGCCCTGGCCGAGGACCACCTGGTATTCCACGGGGACACTGCGGCCGGCATGACCGGGATCATCGCCGCCTCACCCCACGAGGCCGTCGCCATCGGCGACGACTTCAGCGCCTATCCCGAGCAGGTTGCTAAGGCGGTGACGGTGCTCCGCTCGGCAGATATCGCCGGCCCCTACGCCATTGCCCTGGGCACCGATTGCTATACGGGTGTGACCGAGACGATCGAACGTGGGGGCTACCCGGTGCTCGAGCACCTGGGTCAATTGCTGGGAGGCCCGGTCGTCTGGGCACCTGCCACCCATGGGGCCGTCGTCCTCTCGCAGCGCGGCGGCGACTACACCCTCACCGTCGGCCAGGACTTTTCGATCGGCTTCCGCCACGCCACCGGGGACAGCGTCGTGCTCTTCATCGAAGAGAGCGTGGCATTCCAGGTGAACACCCCCGAGGCCGCTGTCCATCTCGCCTATTCCTGACCGAGCCGGCCAGGCCACGACCTCCGCCGATCCTGGCCCGGTAACAAATGGCACTTGTCCATCCTTTGTCCATCTACTGGACGGAATCCGATGGAACGGAGCGGACTACACGGACTCATGCAATCTACTGAGTTGGCGGAATGGCGATTGAAAGCATCGAAAGGACGTCTCGGGCCACCCTCTTAGTGAACCACCACGCGGGTTGGGCTTAGCGCTCCCCGAGCTGTGTGCCACCTAGAGGTTGCGTGGATGGGAGAGGTCCGAGACCGGTTGACCATCGCGCCCGTCATGGTTGAAGCGGGGTCATGGTGGCATGCATTTTGACGAATTGCATCACGGGGGCAGTTTCAATGTGGGTGAGGCCGTCAAGGGCGATCATCTCGCCGGTGAGGTACTCATACAGCGAGCGGTCGTCTGGGCAGACCAGTGCCGCAACCAGGTTGGTGGACCCGGTGGTGGCGGCGACGAAGGGGAAATCGGGCCGACTGGCCAAGGCCTGTCCGATATCTCTCAGATTTGCGGGGACCACCGACATCCACAGCAGGGCCTGAGGGCGGGTCGTAAATGCGTCGCTTGCGAGGTCCAAGTCGAAGAAGAGGGCGTCTGAGGCAATGAGTTCGTCGACTCGCCGTCGGACGGTCGACTCGTGCCAATGGGTGCGTGCAGCCAACTGGCGATAGGTAGCGCGGCCGTCGTCGGCAAGGGCCTGGACGAGCGGCCAGTCGGAGTCCTGCAGCTTGGCCTTCGGGCGATCGATCGGCGGCCTGTTCCGTGCCGGAGCGAGGAGTTGGGCAATCTCCCCGCGGCTGAGGTCGCTCGGGCCAGGCGGAGCCGACAATCCGGTGGCGAAAAGGTGGAGGAGACAGTACGCCTCGTAGTCGACGATCTGTCGACCGACAGAGAGCTGGCTGAGCAGCACTGGAGTTCGCTGTCCGCCGTCGCGCGAGTGAATCATGCTGAAGATCTCCGTTCCCCCCGAGGTCAGCTGTATCCAGGAGGTGTCCGGACGCTGCGCGAGTTTCGCGGCGACGGTCGGTGCGGACCCCGGAGCGCAACGGATCCGGACGGCCCAGTCGGACTGGCCGAGCCGCTGGGAATCGAGCTGGCCTACAACACGAAGAATGCGATCGTCGAACAGACGCCGGTAGCGACGGGAGACGGTCTGCTCGGAGGACCCTAGGACCTCAGCCAACCGGCTGAACGGCGCTCGCGGATCGACGTAAAGCGCCTGGATGATTCTTCGGTCCAAGACGTCAAGGTTGGTGGATTCCATACGTTTGATCTTATCGGATGGTGGTCACAGGCAAATATAACGAAATCGATGGCGGCCGGTGGCTCGGGGGAGCAGGCTGTCCGGTATGGACAAGAAGTGGTGGACCCTGGTCGTGGTGTGCGCAGCCACCTTCATGTTGCTGTTGGACATCACCATCGTGATCGTCGCCTTGCCGACCATCCAGTCGGAACTGCACGCAAGCTTCAGTGACATGCAGTGGGTCGTCGATGCTTATGCCCTGACGCTGGCGTCGGTGCTCCTGACCGCCGGTTCGCTGGCCGACCGGTACGGGCACCGATTGCTGTTCACCGTCGGCCTCATTGTCTTCACTCTCGGCTCGCTGCTCTGCGGGATAGCCCAGTCGCCGATCATGTTGATCGTGTCCCGCTGCGCCCAAGGCATTGGCGGGGCAATCCTGTTCGCCACCTCGCTGGCTCTTCTGGCTCAGAGCTTCCACGGCAAGGAGCGGGGGATGGCCTTCGGAATCTGGGGTGCGGTCACTGGGGTGTCCGCCGGACTCGGACCAGTACTAGGCGGAGTCATCACCGACGCCATCAGCTGGCGGGGCATCTTCTTGGTCAACCTGCCGGTCGGTGTTGCTGCGCTCGTCATCAGCAGGCTTAAGGTCGATGAGTCGAGAACTCCACATGCGGCCCGGCCTGACTGGGCCGGGTTCGCCACCCTCACCGCCGGGCTGGTCAGCCTGGTCTACGGATTGATTCGCGCCGGGGACATCGCCTGGAGCGGCACAGGGGTCGCTATCTGCCTTGCTCTCGCCGCTGCGTTCTTGGTTGCGTTCGTGGCAGTGGAGCGCCGAGCCGACCAACCAATGTTCGACCTGTCGCTGTTCCGTATCCCCACCTTCAGTGGCGGATTGGTTGCGGCATTTGCCTTGAACGGTTCGCTCTACGCGATGTTCCTATATCTCGTCCTCTATCTCCAAGACGACCTCGGTTACTCCGCTATGGCGACCGGTAGTGCGCTACTGCTCATTAGCGGGACGTCTATTTTCTCGTCGATCTTCGCCGGAGTGTTCAGCGATCGGATCCCTGTCCGTTGGCTCATCGGGCCGGGCCTCCTACTGGTCGGGGTGGGTTTACTGCTCATGACCGGGCTGGACGGCAGCAGTTCCTGGACCCACTTGATCCCTGGCTTCATCTTGGCCGGCGTCGGCAGCGGGATAGTCAACCCGCCACTCGCTTCTACGGCCATCGGAGTCGTCGCCCCCCAACACTCCGGCATGGCCTCAGGCGTCAACACCACCTTCCGAGAGATCGGCATCGCCGCCGGCATCGCCGTCTACGGGTCAGTCTTCGCATCCGCTCTCCGCCAGAACTTGGGCCAGGCTCTCAACAGCACCCCATCCCTTGAGCGGCATCTGCCCGGAGTCGTCAAGGCCATTCAACAGGGCAACGCCGCTCAGGCCATCAACGCTGTGCCTGCCCCACTGCGAGCACCACTTGTCACGGCCATTCACGCCAGCTTCGCCAGTGCGCTCGACATTCTGCTGGTCGCCAGCGCTGTTTTAGCCCTTGTCGGAGCGGCCTGTTCGATTGTCCTCATCCGACATCGGGACTTCGTGGTCTCACACCACCAACCGACACCAGCGCCGACAGAGCCACTGGGCTCACCCCTGTGATGAGAACAGCTCGGCCATTGCATGCAGCTCAGCGCCATTTTGTGCGTACCGGCCTTGACGGAGGATGGCGTCCGTGTTTGCGAAGTACCGGTAGATGGTCGATACCGCGACCTCGGCCCGGTCGGCTACCTGCTCGACCGTGGCCGCGTCGTAGCCGTCACGCTCAGCGAGCTCGAGCATCGCGTCATGGATCGCCTCGCGGACCTTCTGCGTCCTACCAGACGATGTTTCTGCGAATAGTGCCTAGTGGGCAGGTGGCCACAATTCACCCTCTCAAGATGGGGACACGGGTTCGAACCCCGCTGGGACTGCAAGGCCCGTTGGGACTGCAAGGTAGGACCACTGGTAGAGGGGGTGATGGTGGCTACGGCGCCTTCCCACTCGGGAAACTTCTCCACTGGCTTGCAGTGGCGGACCTACCCCGACCCGACGCTGGTCGCCTTACCGCAGCGGACGTGAGCCGGCGAGTCCCAGCAGGTCTCGTGAGACAAAGAGGGCAGCAGGTTGACCGGCTCCACCGCTGTGGACCGTCCCGTACTCGGTGAGGATTGAGACTTGGGCTAGGCGTCGAAGGGTCGCCAGCGCGGTTCGATTGGAGATCTGGAGCTCGTCGGTCAGAGTCCGAGACGTGAGCACGAGATGCCGAGGAAGCAGCTCGAGCGCGGCGTATGCCGTCGCGTCGCTGCGTGTCTTGCGATCGGTCGAGTCGAGCTTGTCACGCCACGTCCGCTTGATCTGTTCGACGCTGGCGGTAAGCGCCCGCTGCGCCTTGCCACCCGCGGTCACCGCGTCGGCGAACCACCTGACCCAGGGAAGGTGCTCGCCAAACCGAAAGAGCGTGAGGCCCGAGGAGTAGCCGCCGACGTCGGCCGCGATGGCGATGCTCACTGGCGGGGGCACGAGCAGTGCCAGCCGCCTCGTGAGCAACCAGGCGATGAGCACTCGGCCGACACGTCCGTTGCCATCCCCGAAGGGGTGGATGATCTCGAACTGAGCATGGGCCACGGCAGTTTGGGCGACCGGGTCGATGTCGACCCGGTTGACGTAGACGACAAGGTCGTCGAGGAGGGCATTGAGCAGTTCGGGAGGAGGGGTCACAAGGTTCGCGTCGAGCGGGCTTGTTCCCCCGATCCAGCTTTGTTCGTCCCGGATTGCTCCGACGTATCGCTCAGGTGTCGGGCTCCCCGTCAAGAGAGTCCGGTGCCAAGCGCACAACAGCTCGGTCGAAAGTGCGTCAACGCCTTCAGCGCTTGCCACAGCTTCGGCGACGGCGGTCAGGTTTGATGCCACCCAGACCGCAGCCCCAGCCTCCCGGCCACCCGGTCGCTCCTCTGCGAGCACGACATCCACGACTGGGGCGGTGATGCCCTCGATAAACGACGAGGCGAGACCCTCAGAGCGGAGCAACAGACGCGCGAGGGGTTCGTACTCGGCTGCGAGGGATTCGGCTGCATATCCGACCTCAGCCGCCGCCATGGCGGTCTTGGCTGCCGTGGGGGCATCGAGGGTGAGCTCGCGCTCAACGAGTAGGTCCGGTACGAAGGCGCGGACTCTCCGTCCGTTCCATACGATCGCGACCTCTGACCCGGCGAGCTTCACATATTCTCCAAATACCTGATGGATAACATCATATCAGTAGAGTATTGGTGCGTAGCCGCGCAATCACTCTCGGCGATCCCGGAGCTCTACGCCGGGTTCCGGCCGGAGCGGGCGCAGGATTCCTCGGCAGCATCCGGGCCTGGATCGACAACCACAGCGACCAGGTGATCATCGTGGTCTCGCTGGTCCTCGGCCTCTGGCTAGTGGGCGAGCTTGTAGGCGGTCAGGCCTGCCGTGTCGGTTGCGTCGAATAGGTACCCGTCGGCAAACACGGGCTGGGCGAACTGGGGACTGTTCCCGTTGTTCAGGGTTGCCAGGACCGAACCGGTCGAAGCGTTGAGCAGGTAGTCGGCGTTGGTGGCTCCCGTGCCTGAGCCGATGGTGGCGACCGACAGGACTCCGGCGCCATCCAATGCGGGTGTCCCGAGGACTTGCTGGGGGAGTCCGGTGGCCCACAGGACCTTTCCAGTTGCCGCATTGAGTTCGGTGATGGAGCCTCCGTAGGCGATGCCTCCGATGGTGGTGGCAGTCCCCGCTACGAAGAGATGGCTGCCCTGCACCGCGGTCGAGGCCAGACAGGCTGCCGACATGCCGTGGTCCCCGGTATTCACGTCGGCGATCCGGGTCTGCCACACCGGCCCAGCGGCCAGGTCCCCCTGGCGCAGTGCGTAATAGACCCCGTTCTTGTTGCAGGTGCCCACCATTGGCGTCTTGGTGGTCGTCCCGGGCAGCTTGGCGCTGAACAAGCTGACCGATGCACCGAAGTCGTCGTCCGTGCTCGCCTGATCGCTCAAGGGGAGCTGCCAGACTCCGACCTGAGCCAGTGTCTTACCGTTCAGCTCGACGATGGATTCCGAGGTCCCCTCGTTGGGGGGAGTGGGTGCAATCACGTTGCCGGTCCCGGCATAGACGTTGCCGTTTCCAGCCACTGCCGGACTCGACCAGATGCTCCCCCCGACCATTCCAGAGGGAACGGTGTGATAGGAGGCCATTCGCTTGCCCGTCGACTGGTTGAAGGCAAGAAGCCCACCACGAACGTGGTCAGTGCACTGCCCGGCGATCCCGACATAGACGTGGTTGTTGGCCACGGTCGGTGTGGACCAGTCGTAGTAGTTGGGCGTGGTGCCCACCTGCACGGCGATCACGGACTTCCAGATCACGGCTCCCGTCGTGGCGTTGAGGGCATAGAGGTACCCGTTCCCTCCTGACACGTAAACAGTAAGTGTTCCCGTCTTGGGATCCGGGGCAACCGTGGCGGTGGCCGTGATCCCCCGGGTCCCACACGTGCCCGTGGAGGTCACGTAGCCGAGATTCGCCCGCCACAGCACGGCACCGGTGGTCTCATCGAGGGCGTAGAAGATGCCGGAGTTGGCTCCGATGTAGACCACGCCGTTCTCGACCGTGGGGCTGGCGTTGATCTGGTGGCCGAGGGCCGCCACCGGCGGGGCAGCTGGCATGAAGTTCCAGGCGGATGCGACCGTGGACGCATTCGATGGGGTGATCGCAGTCGCTCCCGCCAGATAGGAGTTGTGCGTCGGCCCATCAAGGTAGGAAGGCCAGTTTACGTAGGTGGCGGCTGACGCCGGTGATGCGGCAGCAATCGTCCCGCAGATGATCGCCACTACGCCGACGATAGCCAGGGGTGCCCTGCCTCCCGCTGCTGCGCTCTTCCTGGTTCTACTCACCAGACCACCATTCCCTTCGAATCGAGTTGTGATGCAGCGGTACGTGACAGTCAATAGGCCCTTGCTCGCCTTGCCGTAGCCAGCGGTGAGAGACCCGTGTGGTTGAGAGTGAGCCCTATGCACGCCGATGAGCGCGCCGTCCCCCAAGGAGATCACCTTTGCGTCCAATGTAGGGATCCTACGGCGAGGACTGGCCGATCCCAAGAGTCGCTCGCGGACGAGTGCATCCCCATGCCGATTTTGGCGTCGGGTCTGAGGTGAATGGGTACATCGCCGATCACTTCGGCAACCGAGCATTGGATCGGACATGTTGGGGTGCGGCTGGCGTCGGCCAGGCCACGGCGATGGAAGCACTGGATGAATCCTGGAGATCTACCTTGCGGTGCTCGGTGCCTTCCCCGCAGAGTCGACGATGCCGATACCTCGGCCATTCGCGTTGACAGGGCAAGATGGACGCGTTAGCACGGCACCATGCACCTGCGCCCTTTCGGAGCGGTCTCGATCTCCGTGGGGGTGGTCTTGGCGTTGGGTGGGTCACTATCAGTCTTCGTGTCGCCCGTGCACGCCGCGGACACGACTCAAATCGGGTGGACAACGGTTCCGGCTGAGACAGTGTCGGGCCAGAACTTCATCCTGAACTCCGTCGCGGCACCGACGATGGGTGCGGTGTGGGTGGCCGGATACCACTGGGAAGTGGTCGGTGGTGCAATCGAATTCCGCACACTGGCCGAGCACTTCAACGGGAAGCGGTTCGTCATCGTTCCGACCCCGGATCGAGAGACGGCACCGGCAGTCGACTTCCTCGATGGGATCTCCGGCACCTCGACGTCCGATGTCTGGGCGGTAGGATCCTCGAACGCACCGGGTGCGCCTGACCAGACTCTCGTCGAACACTGGGATGGCGCGACCTGGTCCATTGTCACGAGCCCTGACCCGGGCAATGCCGACAACATCTTGCAAGGCGTCGCCGCTCTCGGCCCCACGGACGTGTGGGCTGTCGGGGCCGCGCAGACGACGGCCACTTTCTACCAGCGGCCGATGGCCATCCACTGGAACGGTGCGACATGGGCCGCCATGTCACTGCCCGAACCGACCGGTTGCACCGGTCACTCCTACCTCACCGCCGTCAGCGCGATCACTCACGGGGACGTTTGGGCAACGGGTTGGTGCGGTTCGGGCGGCACCACGCCACAGCAGGGCTACGTGGAACATTGGAACGGACATCACTGGGCTCTGTTCGGCTCGTATGGGAGCCTGCCGGCCAACTCGCAGCTCTACGGGATCAGCGCGACCGGGCCGAACGACGTCTGGGCCGTCGGTCACACCCAGGCGGCCGGTAGCAGCCAGATCGTTGCGCTGACCGTCCACTGGAATGGGGTGTCATGGACTCGGGTTGCCGTCAACCCGCCCGACGACCTCGGCGACCTCCATGGCATCGTGGCCCGCGGATCCCAGCCCTCCTGGTCGGTCGGGTCCGGGTCCAGTCCGCAACCGCCCTTCGCCGGTCCATTGAGCGTTCGCTTCTACGGGGGAGCATGGCGCGATGTGAAGGTCCCCCTGCCGTTTGGTTCGCTCGCTGGTCTGACTGTCGACTCCGGCGGGCTCCTGTGGGCGGCCGGAACCCATCTCGACCGGCTCGGCGACGACGTCCCCACAGTCCTCGTGCGACCCTTGGGGTGAGTGAGGAAGTCATGGTCGGGGTGAGTTCGATTCTTCCCCCGGGGTTGAGTGCCGACCCGAGATCGGCGACGTCGGCACTCAACGGGAAGCGCGCTGCTGCATCAATCCGCCAATCTGCCCTACCCCTCAGGGTCCGTCGCCGACTCGATCGGAAAGAGTCATCAAGCGGTGGCGGAAGCTACGTTCATCCTGGACGCGAATGGGCACGCAGATCGGTAGCCTCTTCGGCGTATTCGATGACGCGTGGCCCACGAGAATTCCAGGTGGCCGCCGCATCGTGCCTCGTGGAGTCGGACAGAGTGAGGAGGACCACTCACATGGAGTTCACGCGACTGAATGAGTCAATTGACTATCGGCAGCGACGCGAAGAGCTGCGGGCTGCCGAATTGGACCTCGCCGACCACGTCGAAAGGGTCGCCGCCCTCCGGCGAGCTCTCCCGCTGGACACGATCATCGACGACTACGAGCTGATCGACGTGTCGACCCGCGATCAGATACGACTGTCTGAACTATTCACCGCCCCGAACCGGTCACTTGTCATCTACCACTTGATGTTCGGAAAGGCGCAGGAGAATCCTTGCCCGCTGTGCACAATGTGGGTCGACGGCTGCAACGGCGTCGCGCCCCACCTCATGGAGAACATCGACTTCGCTGTCGTCGCCGCTGCCGATCCTTCTGCAATCCAGGCACACGCGGAATCACGCGGCTGGAACAACCTTCGGCTGCTCAGCGCCGGCGACTCCAGCTTCAAGTTCGACCTCGGCAGCGAGGAGGCCGACGGTGCCCAGACCGAGTGGGTCTCGGTCTTCTCTCTAGGACCGGATGACACGGTGTGCCACGTCTATTCGAAAGGCGCCCGAATGTCTGAGGACCGGCGTGAGCGCGGGATCGACCTGCTCAGCCCGGTGTGGCACCTGCTTGACCTCACGCCTGGCGGGCGCGGTAGTTGGTACCCATCGCTCGGCTATGGCTGAAGGCGCCGGTCCCGAAGCTGATTCTGCCAAACCGGTGGTCGAGTCGACGGGTCTGGAGCAGGTAGCCCGTATTGCGCCAGGTGAGCATCACTACTCGGCAGTGCCCGACGCCTCACCATCGTTGGAATTGATGATGCCGTTAGGCTCCTTCTCTCGGTTGGCTATGGCCGAAGACCGCCCATCCCGGCGTTTCGCCCGTCATGGAACAATGGAACTTCGTGCGACACAATCCGCTCCACGCGAGTGAGGACACCGACGTAGTTCGTCGGCTGATCCGAGAGAATCCGTGGGCGATCTTGGTGAGCAATAACAATGGTGAGCAGGTCGCTTCGCACTATCCGATTCTGCTTGACGATGAGGCCGATGGGCTGACCATCCTTACTCACGTCGGAAGGCCCGATGAGATGATCCATGGATTCGGGGACCGGGAAGTCTTGCTCATCGTCCAAGGACGCAACGGGTACATCTCGCCGAGTTGGTACGCACCGGGAGCAATCCGGGCACCGACGTGGAACTTCAGTGCTGCCCACTGCTATGGGGTGCCCCCAGATGCTCGAACCGGAGGAGAACCTCACGGTTCTCGCGAAGCTTGTCGAAAGCTTCGAACGTCATGTTGAAGACCCGATGCTGCTGGACGTGGACTGGGGCCGCCCCGTGGCGCAGGGCACGGTGGGCATCCGGCTGCCCATTACCCGTTTCGTCTGCAAGATCAAGATGAGTCAGGACAAGGATCCTGTGACCCAGCGACAGGTGATGGCCGCGTTGCGTGCACCCGGACCGTTTCACAATCCCGAACTCGCCGACGATATGGAGCAGGCTCTCTCGGGGCCATGAACTCGACACTGATCGTGGTCCATTGGGCTGCGACCGCCTACTGCGGGTCCGAACCTTTCTTCGCCGCAGCGAGTCATACTCAGCAATGACATTGGGGGTCGGTATGCACCTAAGGCTCTTGACCGCTTCACGTCTGGACCTACGGTTGCTCTGCTGCGATCCAGCCAGCCTGAATTGTGGTCTCTCATGTAGGGAGGCAAGGTGAGGCGGTCCAGCCTGGTAGCGATCATTGCGTGGTCAACACTTGCCGCAGTCTCCTTGCCGGCCTGCGGGGTTTCGACGGCGACGAGCAGCCCAACGACTGCGACCAGTCACCCTTCCGCGCCTCTTCAGACGGCTCTGGCCGCGTGGTCGAATTTTCCGGCCGCAGCCCCGAAACGACCGGTCGTGCTCCTCTATGGAGACAAGGTCAATGCTCCTGCCCAAGGATTCTCCGATGATGCCCTCAAAGAGGCATTCCTCGATGGTGCAATCGCGGGACCGGACTCCCTTCCATCTGGTCCGACAACATCGGACGGTGTCGACCTCATCACCTCGCAGCAGGCGCTCACCATCATCACCATGCCGTCGGGAAGCGGCCCTCCAGCAACCGTGACCCTTCAGGTCACGAAGATCGCACTGGGCACGGATACGTTCCAGACCGATCGCGGAATGCTTCCGCTGCCGGCGTGGCAATTCTGGATGCAGGGAGTTCAGAACCCGGCCAGCGTCCTGGCCGTCTCGCCAGACGAGGTGTTCACGCCGCCCCAGCCAAACGATCGCCCTCAGGCAGTGGGCGCTGGAACGATCGGTCGGGACGAACGAACCCTCCTACTGACCTTCGCTGGACCTCCGGCCGGGACCGGACCGTGCGAAGCGAACTTCGTTGCGTCGAGTGCCGAGTCAGCGTCGGCCGTGGCCGTCAGCCTCCGGTCGATCACGTCGCCCAGGTACAAGCACGTTGCCTGCGCTCTCGTAGCTGTCGATCGTCATCTCACGATCACGCTCCTGACACCGCTCCGCAATCGGGTCCTCATCGATGTATCGAGTTTGATGGCCGTACCTGTGACGAAGGTCAGTGGGTAGACGACTGGGCCAGTCGACGTTGGTCTCAACGGCGCGAGACCGTGGCAAACAGCGAATGTCCGCGACCTTGCCGCCAATTCGCCTGTGGGGGCGCAATCGAAGACCGGGTCCTTGCCCCCGCGGACCGCCACACAACGGCGGGTTCCGGGCGTGTGGATCAGTTCGCCGAATGCTTCGTCGTTCGAGGGGGAGCTCCTTGCCCGACTATTCTCCATACTGAGTTCGTTGAGGAGCGCTGTCGCAGCGCACGGTCTAAGGAGGTGAGTCCGATTCTTTTCGTTCATAGTCGGGTGCTCACCCCTTCACGCTGGAGCCTTTAGAGCTTCGTCGTCATCGGTCCTCGGGCGCCCGCAACTCGGATGCCCTGAAAGGGACCAAGACATGTCGCAATTTCACGAATCGCTCCCGTTGACCGGGGGCAAAGCTCAATCATTCGCTCTTGACTCGGTGCGGCGTACGTCGCACCAGCAGGTGGTTCACAACGTCGCTCTGGTTCTCGGTGGCGGTGGAGCTGCCGGAAATGCGTGGGAAATCGGCATCATCGCTGGCCTGGCCGAAGCTGGTCTCGATATGACAGAGGCCGCCGATCTGGTAGTCGGCACCTCGGCCGGTGCCACCGCGGCAGCGCAGGTGCGCAGCGGTATGCCGCCGGCCGAACTGTTGGCTTCGGTGCTGTCCCCGCCTGTTCAACCAGTCGGACAGAATCGGGAACAGCCCCCGTCCCTGCCGATGGCCACAGTGTTCGAACGAATGAGGGCCATCGGCGCGGCCGCCACCTCGGCAGCCGATCTACAGCGGGCGATGGGCGCGTTCGGGTTGGAGAGCGACTCCATACTCGGGCCCGAGGCGGGACAGCGACGCGCAGTGGTCGCCGCCAGATTGCCTCGCCCTGACTGGCCGGACAGGCCGATGATCGTGGTGGCTCTCGACGCGCATACCGGCGAGTTGGCTGCGTTCGACCGCAATTCCGGCGTCGAGCTGGTGGACGCGGTCACCGCGAGCACCGCGCTACCCGGTCTGGTCCCCACCGTCAGCATCAACGGTGGGCGCTACATCGACGGCGGCGTGCGCTCTCCCGACAACGCCGACCTTGCTTCGGGCTATGCCAACGTCCTGGTGCTCTCGCCGTTGGGTGGACGAACCGGGACCCCACCGGAAGGCCAGTTCGAGGGCCTGCGCAGACCACCGGGCGCGGACCTGGGAAGCCAGGTCGAGGGCCTGCGCAAGGGGGGCAGCTACGTCGAGGTGATCACGCCGGACGCCGAATCCCGAGCTGCAATGGGCACGAACCAGATGGATCCCGCGACCCGCAATCCCGCCGCCCGTGCCGGTTTCGCCCAAGGCAAGCAGGAAGCGACCCGCGTGAAGTTCCTCTGACATTTGCTCGCCGACGCTCGGCGCTACCGTCATCTGTGAAGAGCCCCAAGCGCTGGGTAGGCGGGGCACTCTTCACTGGGGTGGGGCGCGGCCGGTGGGGCAAGAGTCGCTGGCGAGAACTACCAGGCAGGGCGAAGAGGACCAGAGGCGACGACGGCGCTGAGGGTCGCCGTCAGAGATCGAATCTCCGCACGTCCGGCAGACTGCTCCCATTCGGCGATCGTCCGATCCGCCGCATATTCCGCCGCCCTCGTGCAGGCCCAACCCTTCGGCGTCAATGAGAGCACCGATGAGCGAGCGTCGGTTGGATGTTGCGTCCGATTGACGTACCCCCGTTGCACGAGGAGTTCGACCATCTGGCTGGCCGCCTGTTTCGAGATCCCGAGATGGTTCGCAACATCCACCATGGTCGCGTCACCTCTGCTGATACGGACGAACGCGAAGCCGTGGGCGGGCCGAATATCGGAGAATCCGCGCTCGGCAACTCCTTCCTGGATGCCGTCGACGAGTTGCGTTGCCGCACCGAGGACGAGCGCAGCTGTGGCGAACCGATCAAGTTCAGTCATCTCGTCAGTTTGACATGGTGGTCAATCCAATTGATCATATAGTCAATCTACTTGACCATAAGGAGATCCCGTGTCAATCATCAGAGCCACTGAGGCCACGACCTACGAAGTCCACGGAAGCACGTTTCATTCATACGTTGCCCCCTCTCGGATGCAGACGGACGTCTGTATCTGGCAGGTTGAAGTCCCTCCGAATCTCGAGGGAGCAACGCATCGTCCAAGTCGCGACGAAGTCCTTCGGGTGCTCTCCGGCCAACTGGTCGTTTCCACGGATGGAGAGTCCACGCCCCTGCACGCCGGCGACGTCGCGTTCATCAGAGCTGGGAGCGAACTTCGGCTCGATGGCGGTCCGGAGGGAGGAACGGCCTGGGTATGCACCACGCCTGGGCTTGAGGCTGTGATGGACGATGGCAGTCGGATCACCCCTCCATGGGCAAACTGAGAGCAGCCCTCGGGGCATCCCTTGTCAACGGGGATGGTGACTTGTATCAGGCGGTGGCTGGGACCTCCATGACCTCAGCTGCTGTAACGGTGACTCCCGGATGGATCGCTGACCCAACGGCGAACGCTTCGACAAGTTGTTCAGCTTGCTCCTTGGTCTCTAGAACAACTACGCCGAGTCCGCGTCCGCGCTCATATGCCGTCATGAGTAACACGGAGCGGAATCCTTGTAGCTCCCTCAGGGCGGGAGCCAACTCTTCTCGGAGTCCCCGCCTTCCTTCCTCTGGATCCTCTCCACGGTTGTCAACAGTGATCAGGGCGGCATGGGCCACTGGCGACCTCCATCTTCGGATATAACCCCAATGTTGCTTGGTTGCACGTCAGCCCGCCACTTTCATCTTGGCTCGTGGCGACGGCACGGTGGTGACCCCAAACCGGCTCAGCGCGGTGCCATCGTTCCCGAACCCATAGCGAAGGGCGATGCGTCAATTGCCATTTCTGACCGTCCGCTCCAGAATTCCTAGCGTGGCACGCAGCGCTGACTCGGGCACAATCGGGAAACGATCCTTGTAGTCATCGCTCACCTTCGACCAGTCGTAATAGGACGTGACGTCAGTAAACCCGTCCTCACCACTGACCAGGCGGTAACCGTAGAAATGCTGGAACGGAACTTCCGGCCCGAGATCCCACGCGATCTCCTTGTCCCGCTCGAAGAGAGTGATGTGCACGGTCACGTCGTACTTGCCAAGTGGGATGTCGTTGAGCGACTCACGATCCATGTGGATGATAAACGTGTCGCCCACTTTCTCCGCCGACTCGCCGGTGAAGCCTTGCAGCATTCCAGAAGCGTCGATTGCTACGTGACCAGCCGGACTGCGCAAGATGTCGAAGATTGCGGAGGGAGATGCAGGGATCGGCCGAGTTACCTCGATCCGGTGTGAGGTGACGATGGAATCGGGCATTGTGGCTCCTTCTGGACGTGGGTGCGACTCAAGTCGTGCAGTCGACAATGAGTTTCATCGGGGGGTCGGCGAGGGCGTCGAGCGCTTCGCTGTGTGGAATCACCGCTGAAGTGACGATCGATGGATCGAAGCCGTCAGCGACCAGATCGAGAATCACCGGGATCGCCGGCCGCACGTGAGCCCGGCCGGTGTGTAGCGTGCAGCACCGCGAGTACATCGAGAACATCGGGACGGGTGGATCTTCGAAGTACACCGAAGGGCTGGTGCAGACACCGTCGAATGCCGTGCTATTGAGTGCGCATCGTAGACCCTCCGGCGTACCGCTGGCGTCAACCGTGATCGGGAAGGCACCGGCCTTTTGGGGTGGCGCACCTTCGATCACTTCAGCACCGAGCGCCTCTGCGATGGCCAGACGGTCGGGATTGTGGTCGAGATAGGAAACGCGCTCTGACCCAAGGCATACAGCGAGCCCTGTTGCGTAGAAACCGATCGAATTGGGCCCAGCGTCGCCGCCGATCACAAGTACCTCAGCACCAGGGTCGGCCGCAAGTTGCGGGCCGACGGTTCGCCAACCATCGGGGATGTTGTCGCTCGCGCTTGCAATAACCAATGGGTCGATGGCAGGTGGGACCTGGACGAGCATGGCGTGAGCATGGGGAACGGTGATGGCGTCGGCGAGGAAGCCTCCCCATTCGAGCTCTCCCATGGCGCCGAGACCGTAGGTCGAGAGGCGCGGGTGCAATGAGCAGTTGCCCGTCCGTCCTCGTCGGCAAGGCCCACACCCCACACACGAAATCTGGAACGGAAGCACCGCTCGGTCACCGGGTATGACCGTCGTCACATCTGCGCCGATTTCGATGACCTCGACGACTCCTTCGTGCCCAAACGGATAGGGCCCGGCGAGGGGAAATCTGCCTCTGAGCACCCCGACGTCGAGATCGCAGGTCGCCACTGCCAATGGTCGGACCAGAGCCGCACCCGGCAGCGGTGGGGATGCTGGGTCTTCCACTTCTTCCCAGAACACGCGCGCCTTACCCTCAAGCATAAGCCGCTTCAAGAGACCTCCTCATGGAACAGACGAATGTTACAGGTGGGCACATCCCATCGTTGGGGAGCGGAGTTCTCAGGTTCCTGACGGTGGACGGAATCCGGTGGCCGCGGGACAATCGTCTCCGTCCCGACCGCTATCGACCGGATCGCCAGTCGAGATTGGAGAAGACTTGCGATGATCACGTCTCGAACGATGTGGGAAAACGCATGACTGGGTTCACAAATCCAGCCTGGCTACCGTTTTCTGTGAGTGAGGCGGCAACAGCTGGCACGGCTACGAGCCAAGACCTCGAGTCCGGCGTCGCCTGGAACCACCTGCTGGAGACGATGAAGCGGGTCGGCGAGGTCGTACTCTCCGATTCCGTCCCACACGATCCAGCTGATGTGACTTCCGGTTTTCGTCACCTACTGGTACTACTCGGCGTGGGGATCGACGAGCTACTTCGACGGGGGTTGGACACTGTTCCGGCAGTTAAGCCGTCGGCTATGGACGCCGCCCTCAAGTGGGGCATGGAGTGCCCTGACTGCATTTACGTCGGGTCGGCGCTCACCGGGTCCGAAACCTACCGACTGTGGGGTAGGCGTGGATCGGCGCGGTACCTGGGTCTACAGATCATGTCCGGGATGGCCTCGACATTCAATGCGTTGATCGACGATTTCGAGTTGGGGCCGAACGGGGAGTTCGAAGTGATCCTCTCGTCGGAACCCCATGAGGGCAATTGGATCCCGCTCGACGAAAACGCCACGATGCTCGTCATCCGGCATTTCTTCTACGACTGGGAGCAGGAGACAGCCGCCGACCTGTCGATCGAGCCGCTGTCCGGCACCGCACCCCAGGCGAAGGCTGAGGATGATCCACGCGTCGGTTTGGCACGCCAGCTCATCGCCTTGGGGGACTTCCTGGAGGAGAACCTGACGTTCTTCCTTGCCTTGGCGAAGCCGGAGGTCACCAACTCGTTTCTGCCCCCATTCGATGGCTCCGCCATGGGTGCGGCAGCCGAAAACCGGCCTGTGATCGGCTCGTGGAAGCTCGCTCCCGATGAGGCTCTCATCATCGAGGTCGTTCCACCGGAGGGCCTGTACTGGGGCTTCTCGCTGGGAAATGTGTGGTGGGAGACGATCGACTACGGCAATCGGCAGTCGAGCCTGAATGGACACCAGGCGGTGGTCGACGACGATGGGTTGGTGCGGGTGGTGGTGGCCCATCAGGACCCCGGAGTTGCCAACTGGCTGGACACTGCCGGACACAGCGAGGGAGCCATCATCTTGCGGTGTGTCCGCACGGTCACGGCGCCGGTGCCGAGCGTCCAGGTTGTGCCGTTCGATCGGCTGGCTGAGAAGTTGCCCCTTGGCAGCAGCCGAATGTCACCCGACGGACGAGCTGCAGTGATCCAAATGCGCCGCCGGGCAGTGAGCAGACGGTTCGCCCGATGAGCCGCAACTGTCGCCTCGTCGATCTCGACCACACGTTTCCAACCGAGTGAACGCCCAGGGAGATCAGATGGATGTGGATCAGCTGGTCGCCGCGGCCTGTGAACGAGCCGGGTCGGACGATTTCGGTGGCGATACGTGGCGCGAGGGATTGGAAGTCCTCGTTCGCTCGCTGAACACCGAGGCGGCACTCAATGAGCTAGGCGCTGGCGCGATGGCCGACCAGATCGTGGGCATTCTGGTCAACCGGCTCCACATTGAGACGTGGTACGCCAAGCACCCTGAGATCGACGATCAGCAGATCGTGGCCCCGCTGTTCGGACTTGGACTGCCGCGCACGGGGTCGACGGCGCTGAGCTTCCTATTGGCCCAGGATCCGGCCCGGCGGTCGCTGCGTGTCTGGGAAGCCGGCGATCCGTGCCCGCCGCCAGAGACAGCGACCGAACATACGGACCCGCGCATTGCCGCGGCTCAGGTCGGCATCGACTTCACCAACGAGATGTTCACCGGCTTTGCCGGAATGCTGCCCACTGCGGCGGATGGACCCCAGGAGTGCCTGGTACCGATGGCATTCGAGTTTCGGTCGCTGATCTTCGAAGGGATGTCGCTGATACCCAGCTACAGCACCTGGCTGCTGCAATGCGACATGGAGCCCGCTTACCGATACCACAAACGTGTGCTGAAGCTCCTGCAGTGGCGCTGCCCGCCCGACCGGTGGTGGCTCAAGTCGCCTGCCCACATGCTCTCGATCGACGCCCTGAATACGGTCTACCCCGACGCCCGATTCGTGATGACCCATCGCAACGTCGGCCAGGTCTTGCCGTCGTTGTGCGCGCTCTACAGCACCTTGTCGACCGTTCTCACCGAACGCCCTGACCCAAGGGCTATCGGCCTCCACTGCGGTGAGGTGTGGCACACGGCGCTGGAGCGATTGATTGACTTCCGCGACCGGGGAGACGAAAGTCGCTTCTTCGACCTGTTATTTGATGCTGTACAGCGCGATCCCATCGGGCAGGTGACCCAGTTGTACGCCGAGCTGGGTGACGAGCTCAGCGACCAGGCCCGCCAACAAATGCAGGACTGGTGGGCGGAGAGTTCGAGGAATCGTTCGGGCCCGGGGAGCTACTCGCCGGAGAGCTTTGGGCTCGACCCGATCGCGATTGCCGAGAATTTCGCGTTCTACTATCAGCGCTTTGGTATCCCGTAGCGCAGTAGGCGACAACCCCGAACGCGTACGCCGATCGTCCCCTAGTTGAGCCGCGGCCACCGAGGCCGAGCGATGCGGTGGTCCGGTCGGCTGCCTCAGGCGACGGTGTGGAGCCGTCTCGGCACTTCCGGTGGGGACGCTCGCGGGAAGCTAGCCTCATCTTGTGACCGAAAGATCAGTGGAAGCGCTCGCAACGTATCGCCAAATGGTGGCCACTCGTGACCGGATCGAAGGGGGCGAATTGCCGTGGTCGGCGCTGGCTGCCTACTTCACCGACGACGCCGTCTACATCGATTCGGCCTGGGGTCGGTTCGAGGGCCTGCCGGCCATCGAGCAGTTCATGGTGGAGAGCATGATGGGGCTCGAGGACTGGCGGTTTCCTGAAGAATGGACGACGGCGGACGGAGACCGGGTCGTCAGCATGTGGTGGAACCAACTGCCCGGGACCCGAGCAGATGGATCGCCCTACCGTGTCGCCGGCATCTCCGTTCTGCGCTACGCAGGTGATGGAAAGTTCGACTACGAGTACGACGTCTTCAACATGCAGGAGGTGCTAGAGGTCATCACCGAGAGCGGCTGGAAGCCGACAGGCCCGATGAATGCTCCGCCTAATCCTCCAAATCGCGACGCGACACCGCCCCCGCGCGCGGATCAAGGATGATCAGTTCACCGTCACCGTCACCGTCACCATCACCGCCGTGGCCGGCCGTGGGACCTCGGCGGAGGCAGCAGTGGGTCGCACGATCGACGCTGGTGGGCGACGTGTCCTTGGAAGGCCCACCCGCAGTTCATCCATCTGCTCGGGTGACGGTCTGAGTGGCATCGGCTAATCGCAACTGACGATTGCAATGCCCTGGCAGTTTCAACGCAGATTGGCGAGAAGCGTCGCATCGAGCACTCTTCGATCGTGGTTCTGGGTGATGCTCGAGGTCAGGAATCAGCTGGTGGCTGGCGGGTGCTACGGGCAGTGCCCGTAGCTGCGAAGGGTCCGCGGCCAACGATGGACATGAACCGCCAGTGCCCCCAGGCCCGGAGTATCAGGTGGCGGGACCTTCAACTGCGACGGACCCGGGAGCGGCGTCACCGTAGCGTCACATAGTGCCCTTGATTGACGTTTCTGCGTAAAATTCTCGTTCAGAACTTTCTTTGACATCCGGTGAACTATTCGTCACCGACGATGTCAGGCGAGATGCATGCCGAGGAACTGGAGCGATGGCGGTTCTTGGGACGTGAAGAACGGGCCTGTGTGGCAGCCGCTGGAGATCGTCACCGTTCCAGGTCGGGGGAGCACCTGGCTCAGGGCGACGACTCCAGGACGGAACGGGTCGTCGCTTCCCGATGCCACCCGGACCGGCTTACCGGCGAGCGGGCCAACGTGCGTCACGGCGTCGAATTCGCGGAACGTGGCTTCCGATGCAAAGGCACCGGCGTTCGCGGACTGGGCCTCGTCGTAGCTCGTCCAGATCGCAGGACTGATGGCTGCCACCGCGGCGAACGTCTCCGGGTGCTTCTCGGCGAGCATGAGGGCCCCATAGCCACCCATCGAGATCCCCATCGTCCCGATCTTCCGGCCTCCTGATCCGAGGCCCAGGCGCTGACACATCGGGATCAGTTCGTCCACCACCATGGTCAACGGATCATCGCCGGGATGTGGGTTCCAGTAGCCCCCGCCGCCATCCACGGTCACCATGGCCATTGGAGGCAATGGTTGGCCGTCGAGTTTGAGTGCCACGGCTTGGGCCGGCGTCATGCCGGAAACGGCGGTCGAATGGTTGCCGCCGAATCCGTGGAGCATCACGATCAGCGGGACCGAACTCCCCGGTCGGTGACCAGGCGGATAGCCGATGGTGTAGCCGACGGCGCAGTTGCGGGCCCGTGAGGTGAAGGTTCCGGAATGCGTCGGTCCAACCGGGGAGAACACCAATCCGGGGACCGGCACATCGCAGGCACCGTCGAGCGCATCGAGACTCTGTTTGCCCGGAAGGATGCCGTGTGACACCAGCTCGACGCCGGTTGCCCCCGCCACCCCGACGACCGCGGCACCGCCCAGGCCCCATTTCAGGAACCGGCGCCGGGTCCAACCACGGTGCTCGATCTCGTCCGCTGTGGTCATCGAGAGAGCATGTCACGCCCTAGGTTCGACACCTGGTTGAGATGGAGTGGATCGCCACCGGTCACTCCGGCGTAGCGTATGCATTCGAGGCCCAGCGGATCGGGCCCAGGACAGGGAGACACGATGGGCTGGGACTTTTCGACGGACACCGAGTATCAAAAGAAGCTCGAATGGGTGGAGCAGTTCTGCCGGGAGGAGGTCGAGCCGCTTGAGTTCGTCTTCCCCTACGCCGTGCGCTCCAAGGATCCGAAGATCAGAACGCTCGTACGGGGACTCCAGCAGCAGGTCAAGGACCAGGGCCTGTGGGCGATCTTCCTGGACGAGGACCTCGGAGGACCTGGCTATGGTCAGCTCCAGCTCGCCCTGCTCAATGAGATTCTGGGTCGGTATCCTTCGGCGCCACAGATGTTCGGGGCGGCCGCGCCGGACACGGGCAACATGGAGATGCTTGCGGCATACGGTACCGACGAGCAAAAGGAGCGTTGGCTGAAGCCGATGCTCAATCAGGAGCTGTGGTCGGCATATTCGATGACTGAGCCGCAAGGCGGTTCGGACCCCAATCTCTTCAAGACCTTCGCCACCCGCGACGGCGACCAGTGGGTCATCAACGGAGAGAAGTGGTTCACGAGTGCCGGGCGCGTCGCCGACATCCTCTTCGTCATGTGCACGAATGGCATGTTCGTGGTGCCCCGGGACACCCCCGGTGTCGAGATCCAGCCCGAGCCGAGGAACCATAACCACATCATCTACAACGAGGTCCGCGTGCCCCTGGACCACCTACTTGGTCCAGAAGACGGAGCGAAGGTGCTGGCCCAGCGACGACTCGGTGGTGGGCGCATCCATCACGCCATGCGCACGATCGCGCAGTGCTCACTCGCGTTCGACATGATGTGCGAACGGGCGCTGAGCCGGGAGTCACACGGGAAGATCATCGGCGAGCACCAGATGGTCCAGGAGCGGATCGCCGACTCGTACGCCCAGATCCGCATGCTCCGCCTCCTGGTGCTCGAGACGGCCTGGAAGATCGACAACTCGAGTACGCAGGAGTGCCGGACCGACATCGCAACGGTCAAGTTCACGATGGCCAAGGTCCTCCGTGACGTGTCCTTCAATGCGCTTCACATCATGGGCTCACTGGGCACCACCGACCTGACGCCGCTCCAGGCAATGTACGCGGGGGCACCGACGATGGGTATCGCCGACGGCGTCGACGAGGTGCACAAGGCCACCGTCGCCCGGAATGTGTTGAAGGGGTACCGTCCGCACGAGGGGTACTGGCCGACCGAGTACATTCCGGCCAAGCGCGAAGAGGCATGGCGGAAGTTCCAGCCCCGCTTCGACGCCGATCCGGAACTTCTTGCGTTGGCCGAGGGCTACAAGGAGTACCTGGCCAGACGCCGCTGATCCGATGGTCGCAGGTCCCGAGGCGATCCCGCCGATGGTGCACGGGACGAGCCGCTTCACCTGAGTCGGGCCGGTCGGCACGAGCGCATCTGCCGGAGGACCGATACCGAACGCATGCCGCCTTCACCATGGTGACCTTCGACCCTGGCCTCCCCGGGAGCCACCTGAGATGCTCCAAGTGGGTCCGATACGTGTGGGAGGTGGGTGCGTGGGGGCAGAAGCGATCATCGACGTCGATGAGGCGGCCGGTCCGGCGCACTGGATGCCGTGGTACGGAGAGCACCCGCGCACCGCGGCGACGCTGGCGATCCTGCTGTTCGTACTCGTCACCGCGGGCCACTTCCTCGTCGACGGGACCGGGGAGGCTGTCGACATCCTCTACTGCCTGCCGGTCGCACTTCTGGCCGTCACCTTCGGGCTCCGAGGTGGCCTGGCCGGAGCCTGTCTTGGGATCGGGCTGTTCGGCGTGGCAGAGGCGATCGACGGCACGGGCGACATCGACGCCACCGGTTGGCTGACCCGGTCGGCGGGACTGCTGCTCCTCGGTCTGCTGCTCGGGCGGGCCACCGACCAGATCGCCGCCAGCCAACGGATGGCCCTCGCGGCCCGGGAAGAACGTCGGGCCATCCAGGAGACCTCACGTCGCCAAGCTGAGGCACTGGAGATCAGCGACTCGATCCTGCAGTACCTGGCCGCCGCCAAGTGGATGGTCGAACAGGGTAAGAGCGAGGACGCCATCGCCGTCCTGTCGTCCACCCTGGAGAAGGGTCAGCGAATGGTCGCCGAGATGCTTCCGCCCCAACACATCAATACGAATACCCCGGCAGAGATGTCGAACGCCTCCGGATCGTGACCCGTTTACGTCCCGGCGACGTCCCACGCCGACTCCGGGCCCGCGGCTGCAGTCGGTCACTGGCGGGCGGCGGCGTCCGTTTTGGTCGGCGCCGGTGCAGCCAGGACGGCGATGAAGTCGCGGGTCGAGCCGACCTGGCACTGGTCGGAGGGATGCTGCTGCCCGGGAATCCGGGCGACCAGCGGCCCGCCGGGTGACGAGGCCGTGTCCATCTGAAGGGTGGCCGGGTTGATGTCGAGTTGCATGGCGTTGACGACCCCCATGGAAAGGAGCGCGGTGGCCAGATCGACGGGAAGCGTGGACATCGACGCCGCATAGACGATGTTCCCGGAAGCGTCCTCGCCCAGGGCGCTCCGGGCGACACGCGACCCGCCCCCGTAGGTGAATCCCCAAGCGGCGATGGCACCCACCTGGGGACTCACCTGCCCCTGGGCGATCAACGGCTGCAGGTTCTGACGCACGTTGAGCGCCGGATCCTGGGTCGAGGGCATGCCTTGTCCCCACACGCCGACCGAAGGGTGTCCGGCGGCATCGATGACCAACGTTCCGAACCCCGGCACGACTGGAGTGAGGGGCTGCCCCCAGGTGACGATGCCGCCGGGGTGGTCGTGGACTTTGAACCCGCCGTTGAAGCAGGCGAGGACAGACGGTGTTTCCGTGGCGCTGATGGTCGGAGCGGAGTCGGGCCCGATGGCAGCCGTGCCCGACGGCGGCTCGAGGCTCCCGATGTGCAGGTCGAAGGTGACCTGTCCGGCGAGGAACCTGACCAGGGTCATGGCGCTGCCGTCGGTCGTGGTGAGCGTCCTGAGGTCGATGGCGATCCCCCGCGTGCTCCGGCTGAGCGTCGTCCAACCGTTCTGCTCGACGGCGGTGGTCGTGGTAGTGGCTGGTGCCTGTTCAGTTGTGGCGCGCCGTGCCGTGGTGACGGTGGCGGAGCACGACGCGGCAGCGAAGGCGCACGCGACGGTGGCCACGAGGACACCAGCCCGCCGGATTGCGGGTGCCAGGTCAGGACTCGACACCTCGGCAGCAAACCACGGATCGCGGTGCGACAGGAGTCGCCGGCGGCCGGTCGGCGACCGGTGCCTCCATCCGGCCCGCCAATGCCGGTGTTCGGTCGGGATCAGACGTGCATGGCCTGGAAGGCGTAGAAGGTGAGGTACGCGGGCCAGAACACGGCCTTCCACAGTGCGACCAGCACCAGCCAGACGGTGCCGGAGTGCACGTGGAGGAAGTACGTCAGCGTGCCGATGAACCCCATGAACCACAACCCCCCGGCGCCGCCGCACCGGGTCGTCACATTCGTCTTTTTCGTGCCGGTGTCGGACATCGGAGCCTCCTCGCTCGTCCTCTGACAGTCAGGCCGCGTCCCGCACATTCGCCCGGCGGTCGCCCAGCTGTTCGGCCCGTTCCTTGATTCCGAGCAGCATCTTGCGCTCCATGACGAGGCTCCCTGGTTCCATGGCGTACGTGTAGAAGCACCGGGTGAGCGCGGTGTCCTGCGGGAGGACGATCCGATTGCGGCTGATCAAACGGGTCCCGGCCTCGCCCGCCACCAGCACGAAGGCCCACGTCCAGTGACCGTCGTCCGAACGGAGCACCATCGCCTCGGCGGGGTCGACGACGGCGACCCGCAGGACGGGCCCGGAGGCACCCAATCGCTGGGCGTCGCCGACCTCCAGGTGCTGGAACTCCGGCAGCAAGGTGTGGACGCTGTGGACGCCGAGCCCGAGCAGGTTCTCGATCCAGTCGTAGGTGTAGACGCCACCCCGATCAGGGCCCATCTGCACGAGCCAGGGCCACACCGATGCCGGAGGGGCGGCGATCGTGATCGCCCGCGTGGTCACCAGGTCCGGCTCGGCCACCAGGTCGTCGCCCGGGAGCCGCCGCGTGGCCTCGTCAGCCGTCGCACCCCAGTGGACGCACCAGGGCCGCCACCTGGGATAGGTGGAGAGGGCCACGAGTCCGACGGCGGCCAGCCCGCCCACGGCGACGGTTCCTGCCTCGACGAGCCGGACGCCGGTGCCCCTGCGCGCTGCCATGTGGGCCATGGGTCCATTCAGGCACGAAGCGGTGCGCGGGAGGAAGGGGCGAAGGTCCCACGTCGCCCCGTCAGTCGGCGATGGTGGCGTGCATCTCCCACACGAGAACCTCGGACGGTTCGACCGCGGTGAGCCTCTGGCCCCCGGAGCCGGTGAACCGCACGGCATCGCCCTCGGCCAGCGGGCCGGCACCCTCGAGGGTGACACTGCCGCGGGCCACGAACAGGTGCACCCACGGTGCCTCGGGGACGGACACCGACTGACCGGGCTGGAGCCGGGCCACGTGCAGAGCGGCGTGCTCATTGCGGATCCGGATCGCCGATCGGTCGCTGTGGGCGGGCATGCCGGAGGCCACCGTGGTCAAGCTGCCGTCGAGCAGTTCGACGTCGATCTCGAGCTGTTCGTAGCCGGGGGTGATGCCGACGCTGTCCGGCAGGACCCACATCTGGATGAAGTGGACCGGCTCGTCGTGGGCGTCGCCCGACACCGTCCACGAGTCGTTCTTCTCCGAGTGGAGGATGCCGGTGCCGGCGCTCATCCGCTGGGCCAGACCGGGGTAGATGATCCCGGTCGTGCCCGTCGAGTCCTGGTGGACCAGCGAACCCCGCAGCACCCAGGTCACGATCTCCATGTCCCGGTGGGGATGGGTGTCGAAGCCGGTCCGGGCCTGGACCGTGTCGTCGTTGCTGACCAGCAATACCCCGTGGTGCACGTTGGCCCGGTCGTGGTGGTGCCCGAAGGAGAACGAGTGCTTGGAGTCGAGCCAGCCGAGGTCGGTGGCGAATCGGTCGTCGGCCCGATGGACGTCCACGTCCGGGGTGAGGGTGGGCACGCTGCCTCCTTGATGATCAGGTGGGCTACCTACAACCCCGGGGCGGATCCGGTTCTTCCGCCGCCGGCCCTACGGCAGAACCCACCTGGCCCGCGACCAGATCTGCCAGTACTCGAGGGTCACGTAGCGCTCCTCGCGGTAGAGCCGCTCGGCCACCGGGGTGGCCATGAGGAGGGCCACCGGCGGCCCTCCGCCGTGGATCCGGTGGTGCGTACTGGCCCGCAGTAGCCGCCGGCCGTACCCGGACCGCTGCTGGTCGGGCGCCGTCGACAGGGCCCAGCCCACGCTGTACCGGCCCTCAACCCACTGGGTGAAGGAGCAACTCCGCAGGACACCGTCCTCGAACAGGCCGAAGAGCCGACAGTCTTCGCGGGCCTCCGCCCCGTCGGCGAACACGATGGCCCCCACCTCTTCGGGCACCCCGAACGCGGCGGCGGCCAGCGCCCGGGCCGCCGGTAGATCGTCGGCGGCGAGCCGGCGTACGTCCGGGTCGTCGACGGCCGGGCCGCCGATCCTGGCCATGAACGGGAGAGCCCCGGTGCACACCCAGCCGGCGTCGCGTAGCGCCTCGGCTGCCGCCAGTCCGGCACCGGCCAGCATGATCAGGGAGGGGACCCTGGCCGCAGTGACCTCTTGGATCAACCCCGGCGTCACTCCCGGGCTGGTCGGCCCGTGCAGGAGGGCCAAGTTGTAGTCGACGTGCAGGGTCCCGCTGAGGGCGACCCACCAGTCGTCCTCCACCTGGAGGCGACCACTTGCCGACCAGGCGGACGTGCTCCACCCATAGCAGGTGCGCGCATCGGCGATGTCGGCGTACCCCACAGGACTCGGCGCTGGCTCCATGGCTCCTTCCTCACTCCCGGTTCCCGTCGGACACCGCATGCACGTCCGAGTCGTGCGGACAGTCTGCCAACCGGGAGTGCCCGACGGGTGGTTCCTCCCGGGATGAGAACGCCGATCACCGCATAGATTGGCCGAATGCGACGGGACGAGATGAGGGAGTTGCTGATCGAGGTCGGGCTCGACCTACTGATCGAGGAAGGTCTGGCTCTCGGCACGGAGCGGCTGACATTCAAGCGGGTGTTCGAACGGGCCGCCGTCGAACGGGGCGTGCGGGTCACCAATGCCTCGGTCATCGGCCGGATCTGGGCCGACATGGCCGACTACCAGGCCGACGTCCTGGCGGCCGCCCTCAGCAACGACGACATCGACGGCTTGGAGGGGACGATCCGGGCCGCCGCCCAGGCGCTGGCCGTCGCCGACCTGACCACCGTGGAAGGCCGTCGGGCCGCCACCGCCGAAGTGATCCGGGTGGGGTGTGCGGCGCACATCGACTCGGTGACCCGCGTTCGGAAGGCGAGCATCAACATCGGACTCCGCGGCCTGTCGATCTCGCGACTGCCGACCGATGTGGGGACGCCGACGTCGGTCAGCGTCCGGCGCGCCTACGAGGAGTTCGCCGTGCGGTGGGACTTCGTCTTCGCCCAGGCCTTCGAGGTGATCGGGATCCGGCTCCGCCCCGGCCTCACCATCCGCCAGCTCTCCATGCTGGCCATCTCACTGACCGAGGGCTTCGCCATCTGGGACAGGGTGGAGCCGACCATGACCCGGTACATCCTGCGCCCGACGGGACCCGACGGCGAGAAGCAGGAGTGGACGCTGTTCTCGCTCGGCGTCGAGGCGCTGGTGTGGCAGTTCACCGAGTTGATCGATGCACCCGTTGCGGACGGCCCTCGTCCCTCGGACGGGTCGGAGACCGGGGGTAGCCGCCGCGCTACCCCGGATCACCGCTGATCCGCCACCCACGCCACAGTATGCAGGGATGTGGCGGCGATAGCAACCCAGGATCGCCAAGGAGGTCCGGAAAGGGGTGTCCGACGGGTCAGCCATGGACGAGGGACGGGCGGGAAACGGCAAAGAGCACCAGGCACCCGAGTACGGTGACCAGCGTCCACGTCCATGCCGCCCTAGGGGCGGCCCGGACGGTGGTCGCCACCACCATGGCCGCGGCCCCCACACAGGCGGCCAGGAACAGGGAGCGGGCCACAGGCGAGCCGCCGCCGAGTGACCAGATGGTCACCGCGCAGGCGGACAGGAGCACCACCCCGACCAGGAGGCAGGCGGAAGCGCTGATCCGCTGGGGGAGCCCGACGATGCCCGACCGGGCGTCGTCCTCGCGGTCGGGCAGGGTGTTGATGAAATGGGCACCGATGCCCAGCAGGGCGGTCGCCACCACCAACGCCGGTCGGGGCCACGGGTGACCCGGCAGTCCGAGGGTCACGAAGGCCGGGAGGAGCCCGAAGGAAACGGCGTAGGGGAGGGGGCTGAGCACGGTCGCCTTGACCCCGGCGTTGTAGGCCCAAGCTGAGCCCACGGCCACCAGGTGGACGGCGGCGGCGCGCCACCCCGACAGCAGCGACAGTGGGACGCAGGCCACGAGGGCCACGAGGGCGGCGGCGCGCACGGTGGCGACATCGACGGCGCCCGACACGATCGGCTTGTCCACCCGGCCGACGGCGGTGTCGCGGGCGGCGTCCAGCCAGTCGTTGCTCCACCCGGTGGAGAGCTGGCCGGCCAGCACGGCGACGGCCACGGTCACGCACCCCAGCGCGTCCCTCCCCGACAGTACGGCCAGCGAGGTGGTCACCACGGTGACGGCCACGGTGGGCTGGAAGTGGCAGGCCCGGGCCAGTCCCACCACCGGGTGCCGCGGGGCCCTCGGCGGGGTCGACGGGTCGAGGGGCACGGCCCACCCTACGTCCGGCGGCCACCGTGGTCGGGTGCTCGGTCGACCAGGTATCGGGCCACGGACGGCGGTGAGGGGTGGGAAGGCCCCGTGGGGGTCTACCGTTGGTCAACGGACGGAGGTCCGGCCCCCGGGGGGGAGAGCGGAGGAGCACACCATGCTCGACGTGGTCATCAAAGGCGGCACCGTGGTCGACGGGACCGGCGGGGACCGGTTCGCGGCCGACGTCGGGATCCGCGACGGGCTGATCGTCGAGGTCGGCTCGATCAGCGGGTCAGCAGCCGAGACGATCGACGCTGACGGCGCCCTCGTCACGCCGGGATGGGTCGACGTGCACACGCACTACGACGGCCAGGTCACCTGGGACGACCTGCTCGAGCCCTCGGCCTCCAATGGGGTGACCACAGTGGTCATGGGGAATTGCGGGGTCGGGTTCGCCCCGGTCCGCGCCACCGACCACGACGCGCTCATCGACCTGATGGAGGGTGTCGAGGACATTCCCGGCTCGGCCCTCAGCGTGGGCATGCCATGGGGGAAGTGGGAGACGTTCGGCGAATACCTCGACCTGCTCGACGGCGGCCGTTACGCGATGGACATCGCCGCCCAGGTCGCCCACGGCGCCGTCCGCTTCTACGTGATGGGGGAGCGCGGCGCGGCCAATGAGGACGCCACCGCCGAGGACATCGCCGCCATGTCCCACATCGTCGGCGAGGCCATGGCCGCCGGCGCGGTCGGCTTCACGACGTCGCGGACCATCGGCCACAAGGCCAAGTCGGGGCGACCGGTGCCCGGGACGTACGCCCCCGAGGAGGAGGTGCTGGCCTTCGCCCGCGCCATGGGCTCGTCGGGGCACGGCGTGTTCGAGGCCATCGTGGCCGGCACCATCGGCACCCTGGACCGTCTCGGCGGCGAGCGGGCCAAGCCGATCGACGAGATGCCCCTGCTGGAGGCCGCGGCCCGGGAGGGCGGGCGCCCGGTGACCTTCACCGTGGCCCAGCTCTTCGAGGACCCCGACCACTGGCGCCTGGTCCTCGACGCGGCAGCCGAGGCCAACCGGCAAGGGGCCGAGCTCCGACCGCAGGTGATCCCTCGTTCTGTCACCATCATGACCAGCCTCGATACGTACCACCTGTTCATGGGGCGTCCGAGCTACCGGGCCATCGCCCACCTTCCGCTGGCCGAGCGGGTGGCCCAGATGCGCCGGCCCGAGGTGAGGCGGGCCATCCTGTCCGAGGAGACGGTCGCCGCCGAGGCCAACGACTTCAGCGCCCTGGTCGTCGAACTGTTCGTGCCCGCACTCCCGGTGACCTTCCCCCTGACCGACCCCGTCAACTACGAGCCCACCTTCGACGAGTCGGTGTGGGCAGTGGCCACCGCGGGCGGTGTCGACCCGGTCGAGTACATGTACGACCTGCTGCTGGCCGACGAGGGGCACGCCTTTTTCGCCTTGCTCGGGTCGAACTACGTGAACGGGACCCTCGACGTCTGCCGCGAGATGCTCCTCGACCCCAACACGGTGACCGGCCTCGGCGACGCCGGCGCCCATGTCAACCTCATCTCTGACTGCTCGGCGTCCACGTTCCACTTGACCCACTGGGCCCGGGACCGCACGGTCGGCGAGCTGTTGCCCCTCGAGCTGCTGGTGCGCAAGTTGAGCGGTGCCAACGCCGAGCTCTACGGCTTCGACGACCGGGGGACGGTGGCCGTCGGGAAGCGGGCCGACCTCAACGTCATCGACTTCGAGGGCCTGCGCATCTGCCCGCCCCTCGTGCGCTACGACCTGCCCACCGGGGCCAGCCGGATCCTCCAGCCGGCCGAGGGCTACCTGGCCACGCTGGTCAACGGCGAGGTCACCCGTCGCCACGACGCCGACACCGGGGCCCGGTCCGGTCGCCTACTGCGCGGCTCGGCCACCTGAACGTCAGCGCACCAGCCGGAAGAAGGACCGGACCTCGTCGACATAGGCCTCCGGCTGCTCGAAGGCGGCGAAGTGGCCGCCTTTGTCCAGCTCGTTCCAGTAGCGGATGTCGGTGAACCGGGTCTCGGCCCACCGGCGCGAGATGCGCACGATCTCCTTCGGGAAGATCGAGCAGCCCGTGGGCACGTCCACGGAGCCGCCGGAACCCTCGGTGAAGCTCCGCTCGAAACTCTCCCAGTACATGCGGGCCGACGAGGCGCCGGTGGCGGGTAGCCAGTAGAGCATCACGTTGTCGAGGAGCTCGTCGCGGGACAAGACGTGCTCGGGGTGCCCGTCGCAGTCGGTCCACGCCCAGAACTTCTCCACCACCCAGGCGCACTGGCCGGCCGGCGAGTCGACCAGTCCGTAGCCCACCGTCTGGGGCCGGGTCGACTGCTGCTTCGAGTAGCCCGACTCCCACTGCTGGTAGTGGGCCATCGACACCAGGGCGGCGTTCTCGGCGTCGGTCAGGTCCTCCATGGAGAGCGACGCCGGCGCCACCACCGGCATGTTGAGGTGGATGCCGGCCAGATGGCCGGCATCGTGACGCCCGAGCTGGGTGGTGACGGCCGAACCCCAGTCGCCGCCCTGGGCCCCGTACCGGTCATAGCCGAGGCGGGCCATGAGCTCGGCCCACGCCGCCGCCGTCCGCCCGACGCCCCATCCGGTCCCGGTGGGCTTGCCGCTGAACCCGAAGCCGGGCAGCGACGGGCAGACGACGTGGAAGGCGTCGGCGGCCGTGCCCCCGTGGGCCACCGGGTCGGTCAGCGGGCCGATGGCCTTCTCGAATTCGACCACCGAGCCGGGCCAGCCGTGGGTGATCACCAGGGGCAGGGCGTCGCGATGGGGTGACGTTATGTGCAGGAAGTGGATGTCGAGACCGTCGATCTCGGTGATGAACTGCGGACGGGCGTTGAGCCGGGCCTCGGTGGCCCGCCAGTCGTAGGTGTCGCTCCAGTAGGCGCACAGCTCGCGGGTGTAGGCGAGGGGTATCCCCTGGCTCCAGTCGTCGATCGTCGCCGCTTCCGGCCACCGGGTCCGGCGCAGGCGGTCCCGCAGGTCGGCGAGGTCGGCGTCGGGGATCTCGATGCGGAACGGTCGGATCTCGTCGGTCATGGCGTCACCATAGGACCGGGCCCGAAGGAGCACAGGTGCGGATCCTTCGTGGCCGCCTGCGCCTGACGGTACCCCGCGTCGCGCCTGCCCGTGCTTGCCCGTGCGTGCCTCCGCCGCGAGGATGGCCGGATGTCGAACGACGACCCGCCCGCCGTGCGCCTCGCCCTCGATGACGCGGTGACCCAATTCCTGGATACTGCGGACGCCATCGACGACTCGATGTGGGAGCGCCCGGCCTCCGACCGGTGGACCGTGCGTCAGCTCTTCGCCCACGTGGTGCGCGGGATGGCCGTCCTCAGCCAGTACCTCGACGCCGGATTCGAGCCGACCGGGCCCGCACTGGTCGACGCCGCCGGCTACTTCCGCACGGCCCTGTCGATGGAGGCCGTCCACCAGGGCATCGCCGATCGGGCCGTGGAGGCCGCCGAGTCGGCCGACGACGACGTGGTGGCCTGGGCCCGTGGGGTGGCCGACGAGATGCTGGCCCGGGCGGCCACCACCGACGACGACCGGGTGGTCGTCCACTTCGCCGGCTGGATCCCGTTCCACGAGTACCTGGTCACCCGGATGGCTGAACTGGTGCTGCACACCTTCGACCTCCAGCTCGCCTGCGGGTTCGATGTCGAGGCCCCGGCCACAGCTCTGGCGGTCGTCAATCCGTTCCTGCTCGAGTTGACCGACCGGGCCGACCCCCGGGCCCTGGCTCTGGCGCTGACCGGGCGCCGGCCGCCGTTCTCCTGCAACGTGTTCGGCTGACGCCGGACGGATCCCGGACCGACGGCCGGGTCCGGCCGTACGCTGGCCCCGGGTCGACCCCGCAGGAGGAACCGTGCAGTTCACCGTGACCGAGCAGATCGCCGCCCGACGCCACGACGTGGTGCGTGCCTTGGCTGATCCCGGCTACTACGCCAGTCTCGGTGACGCGTCCATGTCGGTGCGGGCACCCGAGCTGCTGTCGGCGTCGGCCGAGGCCGGCTCCGTCCAGGTCCGGGTGCGGTACGCGTTCGCCGGCACCATCACCGGCCCGGCCGCCCTGGTAGTCGACGCCGACAAGCTGAGCTGGGTGATCGAGACCGACTACGACACCACTACCCACGCCGGCACGCTGGTGGTGGTGCCCGACCACTACCAGGGCATGCTCCGTTGCCGGGGCACACTGGCCCTGACGGAGTCGGGCGGCGCCACCGTCGAGACGGTGGCCGGGCGGCTGGAGGTCAAGGTCCCCCTGGTCTCGGGGGCGGCCGAAAAGGCCATCTTCGGCGGGTTCACCCGCCAACTCGGACTCGAGGCGACGGCCATGGCCGCCTGGTGCGCCCGTCAGCCGGAGTAGAAGTAGGGCTGGTCGCAGCGGTAGCCGTGGGTGGGCCCGGTGAACAGCCCGGCCGTCTGCGTGGTGATGTTGGCCACCGTCACCGACGTCGGCGTCACCCCGGTGTGGTCGCTGAAGGCCGACGCCGGAACGGGATCGGTGGACCCTGTCGTCGTGCCCGTCGAGCTGGCAGTCGACGAGCAGGCGGCCAGGGTGGCGGCCACCACGGTGACGCCGACGAGCAGGCCGGTCCGCCGGCCGACCCGTTGGACGGCGTGCGCCCAACTGTGCATGTGGTTCTCCCCCTCCGCCCGGGGTACGGCGGCACCTTCCCCCGGCGAGACCGTAGCGGCCCGGCGCCCCGCGTGCCGGTAGCGGCACCGGGGCCGCGGACTGGCCGAGGTGCAGGCCGGTGGCAGGGGAGTCGTCCGGCTCAAGATCTGGGCCCGAGTGCCGATCCACCCGGGGACGGTCCGACTCCGGAGGTGACGTGGTGAGCCAGTCAGATGCATTCAGGACGTGCCCCTACTGCGCGACCGAAGGCGTGCCCATGCTGGTCGTCTACCCGCGCCTGATGGCCGGGACGGCGACCAGCTGGAAGTGCCGGGCGTGCGACCGGTACTGGTGCGACGCCCAGACCGTCCTGCTCCGCGCTTCGTAGGGATTTCACCGATAGGAAGACCCGCACGACGGGCACCAAGGTGGCGTGACGCGGGAGGAATGGCGGCGAGGTCTCCCGGTCCGTAACGTGAAGGTGGGTACGACCGTGGCCGCACGTGGTTGCGCGGCGGTGGGCGTCCCGACCAGTGCGGGCACCGTGCCCGCCGTGAAACCAGAGGATCCGCCTGACATGCACGTGGACGGGGACGAGCCGATGATCGGAGAGATCGACGGCGGAGGGCCGGGCCCGACCGACGACCGGCTGCGGCTGGCCGTCGCCTACGACGTGACCTCGTCGTCGCCCCTTGAGCTGACGGACGCCCTCGGGGACCGGTGGGACATCGTGTGGGTGGTCGACATCTCGGATCGGTCGCTCGGGTCGTGGATCCGACTGCTCCCGAGGCTCGGGCACGTCGTCGACCGTGGTGGCCGGCCGGTGGCCGAAGTGGCCGCTGATCTGGCTGGCGAGGCGGTCGACGGCGTCATCGCCTTCACCGACAGCCAGCTCCACCTGGCCGCCGACCTGGCCACCCGACTCGGGCTGGAGGGCAACCCGCCCGAGGTGGTCGAAGCGCTGATCGACAAGGGGACCCAGCGACGCACGTTGGCCGCCGCCGGGGTGCCCGGCCCCCGGTTCGCCGTGGTGGCCCCCGGAACCCCGCCCGCCGAGGTGGCGCGTCTCGTCGACGGTGTCACCTATCCGGTAGTCGTCAAGCCGCTGCGGGGCACCGGCAGCCAGGACACCATCCTCGCCCCCGACGCCAAGGCCGTGCTCCACCACATAGCTGTCGACGGCATCGGGTCGGACGGCGGGTGGATCGTGGAGGAGTGGCTCGGGGAACTCGACTCGGCCGTCGGGGGCCGGTTCGGCGCCTATGTGTCGGTCGAGGCGGTGGCTCAACGGGGCGAAGTCGTTCCCCTCGCCGTGACGGGCAAGTTTCGCCTCGCCGACCCGTTCCGCGAGACCGGCAACTTCCTGCCCCACCTCCTCGACCCGGTCACGGCCGACGCCGTCGTCGAGATGGCCGTGCGGGCCGCCCGGGCGATGGAGGTCCGCTCCGGCGCACTCCACATCGAGGTGAAGCTCACCCCGGACGGTCCCCGGATCCTCGAACTGAACGGGCGGGTCGGCGGCGGGTCCATCGACGCCCTCTTCGCCATGGCCCACGGTCTCACCCTCACCGAGCTGGCCGCCACCGTGGCATCGGGCCGGTCGGTCGATCCGGCCACGCTCGACTCCCGGCTGGCGCCGGATTCCTTCGCCTACGCCCACTTCACCCAGGCGCCCATCGACGCGGTGGCCCTGGAGGGGATCGCCGGGCTCGACACGGTCGGCGGCCTCGACGGGGTGGTGGCGACGACGGTGAACCGGACGGTCGGTGACCCATTGGACTGGCGGGTCGGGAGTCAGGGCTACGTCGTGTCGGTGCGGGGACTGGCAGCCGACCGCGACGAACTCGGCCGGGTGCCCGCCCAGGTGGACGAGGCGCTGGACATCACCTACGCACGGGCCAAGGTGCCGGCCCGGCCCGCTTGACCGTCGGCGTCGGGGGCACTGCGGTGCCCGCCGGTCACACCTCGGCGCCCGGTCGATCCTCCACGGCGAGCAGGCGCACCACGTTGTACATGGCGAGCAGGGCGGCCTCGGCCTCGTCGTCGGTGGTGCCCAGGAACTCGCCGAAGGCCTCGTTGCCCATGGTGTAGGTGAGGAAGATGTTGGCACAGACGGAGACGTCGACACCCTCGAGGCCGAACATGTACGAGATGGACTCTTCCACGGCCTTGACCAGCGGGGGCTTGCCCGACTTACCGCTCGTCGGCAGATTGCGCCCGGTCAGGTAGCGGTACAGCTTGAACCAAAGGGACACCTCGGGGATGGCGGTGATCCTGGCCAGGTGGTTGCCCGGCTGGTCGAAGTGCATGATGGACTTGTCGCCCCGCACCAGCGCGGTGATGCGCACGCCGAGCTCGTCGGCCACCGCGGCCAACAGGCCGTCCCGGCCGTCGAAGTAGCGCGAGATGTAGTTGGTGGCCGTGCCCGAGGCGTCGGCGATCATCCGACTGGTGATGGCGTCGACCTCGTGGACCCCGAGCAGCTCGATGGTGGCGTCGATCATCTTCGTCTCGTTGGCGATCTGGATCGGCAGGCGCCGCTTGGGGGCGACCACCTCCTCCTCGTGCGCGACGACGGTCATGGCACTGGAGCGTACCCTTGGGCGTCGGGGCGGGCCTAACTCCCGTAGCGGCGGGCGGCGGCCACCCAGTCGGTGGCGATGGCCGCCTGGGCGTCAGCCAGGGTCAGGCTGCCGGCGCACACCAGGTCCCGCAGTCTGCCTTCGAGGTCGTCCTTGGCGTTGTGGGTGGAGGTGGCGGCGGGGTCCTCGTTGGGCTCCACCCAGAGGTTGGCCGAGTCGTTCGGGTCCCCGCCGAGCTCGAGGGGGATCAGGTGGTCGTACTCGCCCGTCGAGAACGGTCCGGTGTAGCCGTACGCCAGGGCCGACCCCGCCTTCTCCGGCCCGGTGACGCTCTCGGGGGGCCGGACGGTGGCCGTCCAGCCGGACAGGCAGATGGTGGACCCGATGTCCGCTTGGGTGACTTGCGGATTGACGGCCCCAGGGGTGCAATGCGGGTCGGGTAGCGGGTCGCCGCCTTCGGCGCCGTAGTGGCAGGACCCGGGGGCGGGCTGGGGCTCGACTACGTAGACGGCCTGTGTGCCGGGCCCGATGCCGATGCCCGAGGGGACCGACGCGGTGGCCGGCGGGGCGGGCGGGCCCGTGGTCGTGCCCGTCGTGGAGGGTGCCGCCGCCTCCGTCGAACTCGGGGCCCGGGTGGTGGGGTCCGCGGCCGGCGTGGCGGCCGAGCAGGCGGTGAGGCCCACGCATCCGAGGGCGACCAGGGCGGCGACGCCGATGTGCCAGTCACTGGTGTGGATGATCCTCATGGCCTCGCCTGATGCACGGCGACAGACTGCCAGACGGCTGTGCCGCCGCCGCCCAGCGGTCGGCCGGGCCGTCGGGTCACACGCAGCGGTAGACGGCGTCGATGAGCGACCGGTTCCGGGTGGACTGCCAGCGGGGGATCACGTGATTCATGGCGTACCCGAAGGCCACGCCGGCGTCGGGGTCGGCGAAGCCGACGGCGCCCCCTGTGCCGAAGTGGCCGAAGGCCGACGGATTGGGCCCGAAGGGCCGCCTCGGCGTCGTGGGCTTGAACCCCAGGCCGAAGGTGACCTCCTCGCCGAGGACCGGGCAGTAGCCCACCGACTGGGGGGACGCCGCCTCGGCCAGCAGCCCGGGGGACAGCAGCCGCCCGGGCTCGAGCAGCGCATGGTAGATGCGGGCCACCCCGGTGGCTGTGGCGTGCATGTTGGTCGAGGGAACCTGGGCGGCGCGCCACTCGACGGTGTTCACCACGCCCATCGAGGAGTACCCGGGCGGGTTGAAGTAGCCCAGCTGCACCATCAGGTCGTCGCCGGACAGCCCGTCGACGTCGACGACCGGTGGACGGTCGCCGATCGCCCACAGCACCGTGGCGCACCGTTCCTGTTCGGCTGCCGGGAGGCCGCACCACACGTCGGCGCCGAGCGGGCCGGCCACCGCGGCGAGGCGCGTGCCGGGCAGGTCGCCGGACACCCGTCGGACCAGCTCGCCCACCAGGTGCCCGTAGGTGTTGGTGTGGTAGGCGTGGCGCGTCCCCGGCTCCCACCACGCCTCGGTGGCGGCCACGGCCGAGGCCATGGTGTCCCAGTCCGACAGGTCCCCGTCGGTCAGCGGCCGGCGGATAGCGGGCACGCCGGCCCGGTGGCACAGGGCATGGCGCACGGTGGCCGCCGCCTTGCCGCCGACCGCGAACTCGGGCCATACCGAGGCCACGGGATCGTCGAGACCGAGGCGGCCCTCGTCGACCAGCTGGAGCAGCAGCAGGGCCACCACTGCTTTGCCCACCGAGTACACGTCGACCAGGGTGTCCGGACCCCATTCCCGGGTCCGCTCCATATCCGTCCACCCTCCGGCCAGGTCGACCACCAGCTCGCCGCCGACGAAGACGGCCACCGCCGCCCCGACCTCCCCCTGGTCGGCGAAGTTCGCCGCGAATGCGTCGCCCACGGCGGCAAAGCGCGCGTCGCACAGACCCGACACGGGGGCCGCGGCACCGTCGGGTGGACCGGAGGCCGCGCTCACGGCGTGTCGGCGGTGAGGAAGGCCTGGATCTCGGGCAGCGCGGCGGGGTCCTGGGCGAAGAAGGCGTGCCCGCCCTCGTAGGTGTGCAGTTCGGCCCCGGCGATGCGCTCGGCGATGGCCGAAGCATTGGCCATCGGGGCGATGGGGTCGAAGCGCCCGCGGCCGACGAAGGTCGGACAGTCGATCCGGTCGAGCCGGTCCCAGACGTCGTGACCCCGACGGGCCTCGAGTTGGGCCCGTCGCCCGGCCACCACGGTCGGGTCGTCGTCCTCGTCCCGCCGGTCCATCAGTTCGACCAGGGCCCGGTCACCGGGGTGGGTGTCGAGCCAGGCCTCGTCGAAGCGCTCGTCGAGGAGGGTCCGGCGGACCGCGGCGCGTGCCCCGACCTCCAGGGACTCGAGTTCGTGGAGGGGATAGGACGAACCGCCGGCGCCACCGGGGGAGGTGCACAGGAGGGCCAGCCGCTCGACCCGGTGGGGTGCGGTGACGGCCAGCTCCTGGGACACCATTCCCCCGAAGCTGACGCCGACCACCCGGGCGGTGTCCCAGCCGACGGCGTCGAGCAGTCCGAGGGCGTCCGCCGCGCAGGTGGCCATGTCGTAGGACCCGGGGGCCGGCCCGCTCGCCCCGAGACCCCGCGGGTCGAAGGCGAGCAGGGTGACCCGGCGCCCGAAGATGGTGAGCAGGACGCGCCCGGAGTCCATGGTCATGCCCGATCCGTTGACCAGGAGCAGGCGCGGCCCCGAGCCGGTCAGCTCATAGGCCAGGTCGACGCCGTTGACGTGTGCGGTGGGCAAGGGATCCTCGACTCGGTGGTGGCTCTGATGGGTGCGGCCCAGCCTTACACGCCGCCCGGCTGTGGGCGGCCGACCTGCCGCCCGATTCGTCCTACAGTGCCGCCATGGCACTGGAGCGATTCAACGGGAAGCACGTACTGGTGACGGGGGGTGCATCGGGCATCGGCCGGTCGACCGCGTTGCGCCTGGCCGACGAAGGTGCGGCCGTGGTGGCCTTCGACGTCAACGCCGGGGCCCTCGAGGCGGTGGCCACCGAGGCGGCCGGCCTGTCCGGCTCGATCGTGGCCCGGCCGGGCGACGTCTCCTCCGAAGACGGGGTCAAGGCCATCGTGGCCGGGGCGATCGACACCCTGGGCTCGCTCGACGTGGTGGTCAACGTGGCCGGGGTGCTGTCCTTCGGGCACTCCCACGAGCTGACGCTCGACGAGTGGAACCGGTTGATCGCCATCAACCTGACCGGCACCTTCCTCATGTGCCGGGAGTCGCTGCCCCACCTGCTGGCCACCAGAGGCAACATCGTCAACATCGCCTCGACGGCGGCCCACGCCGGCCAGCCCTGGGCGTTGGCCTACTCGGCATCCAAGGGCGGAGTGCTGGCCATGACCCGGGAGCTGGCCGTCGAGTACGCCAAAGCCGGTCTGCGGTGCAACAGCGTGAGCCCCGGGGCCATCGACACGCCCATCACCGCGGCGTTCGAGGTGCCCGAGGGGGCGAACCCCAAACTGATCAACCGGGTCATGCCGCTCAGTGGGTTCGGCACGCCGGAGGGGATCGCCGCCACCATCGCCTACGTGGCCTCCGACGAGGCCTCGCACATGAACGGGGCCGACATCCGCGTCGACGGGGCCACCCTGTCCTGACCTGTGCCACGCCGCCCGGTCGGGGCCGGCGCGGCGTCCATCAGCTCCCGAGCGTGGAACGCCCGTCGGTGGCCCACCACTCGGCGGTGAGCTTGATGCCGGCGATCGAGGCCCGCGGGATGAGCTCTTCGAACGAGCGCTTGTAGCCCGTGTGGAGGATCTTCCACTCGCCGTCCCGCTTGACGTAGCGGTCCTCGTAGAAGGCCGCGCCCTGGATGGTGAGTGCGAAGTCGGTGAGGATCACCGTGTCCTCGAGGGCCCAGGTGCCGGTGGCCTGATCGGCACCGACGAGGTCGATCTCGGGATGGTGGCAGCGGTGGCTCGACAGGAACGTGGTGGCACCCATCGACTTGCGGCAGAAGGCCATGATGTCGTCCCGGTTGGAGAATTCGTACAGGCCGCCGCCGTAGCGAGCGGTGGCCTCGGGCACGAAGCAGGACTCCAGCGAGTCCCACAGCTTCTGGTCGATGCTCCTCAAGTAGCGGTACTTGAGCCGCTTGATCAGCTCGAGCTCGACGAGGTCCTCGGGGGTCATGGCTGCTCCTGTCTCGGTGGTCGGTGCCCGGCTCCGCCGGAGGCGGTCCGGTGGGGCGGAGGCGGTGCGTCAGCGGATGGCGCCGACACCCGGGATGAGGGGGAGGTCGAGGGCGGTGACCCACCCGGGCGGCAGCTCGTTGACATAGGGCACGGCGTTGAGCGCACGCAGCCCGGTGGCCAGGCAGCCGGCCGCCGCGGCATCACGCCCCGTGCCGTCGGTGAACCGGAAGGCCGTCTCCTGGGTGATGGACGGCGTGCCGTCGATGACCACCCGGTAGACGTCGTTGTCGTTGCCCCGGGGCCAGTCCGGGGCGGCGTCCTGGCCCACCCGGTTCACGTGCTCCAGGCAGATCCGGGGCTGGCCGCCGATGATCCCGTTGATGGTGAAGCGGATGGCGGCCACGTTGCCGGGCTCGATGGTGCCCTTGGCCGTGGTGATGGCGGAAGGTGTGACCCACTTCTCCCACGTCGAGGTGATGCCGTCCAGCTCGACGCCCAGGGCGTGGGCCATCATGGGCACCGTCCCGCCCCACGACATGGCCAGGATCTCGGTGTGCTCGAGCATGGGGACGTAGTCCGGCGGCATGCCGATCCCCATCTCGACCTCGTAGTCGCCCTCGTAGTTGATGTAGTCGAGGATCTCGAGGGCCCGGACCTGGCGCACCTCGCTGCACAGGCCCATCAAGGTCATGGGGAACAGGTCGTTGGCGAAGCCGGGATCGATCCCCGTGGTGAAGCAGGAGGCCCCGCCGGCGGCGCACGCCTCGGTGATGGGGTCGATCCACGAGGGCGGGTTCTGGGCCATGTGCGGCCACACCCACGGGGTCATGGCCGTCGAGCACACGTCGATGCCGCCGCGCAGGAAGGCGCCCATCTGGCGGATGTTGACGTCGGCCTTGGCCGCGGTCGGCCCGTAGTGCACGAGGGCGTCCGGGGCCAGGGCGATGAGGGCGTCGATGTCGTCGCTGGCGGCGACCCCGATCGGGTCGATGCCGCTGATCACGCCGGCGTCCTTACCCACCTTGTCGGGGTTCGACACCCCGACGCCGACCAGCTCGAAGCCGGGGTGCTTCACGATCTCGGGGATCACCATCCGGCCGACGAACCCGGTGCCCCACACGACGACCCGCTTCGGCGCGCTCACCGGAACATCTCGCCCGAGTTGACCAGGAGGTACTGCCCGGTGACGGCCTTGGCGTGGTCCGAGGCGAAGAAGGCGACCACGTCGGCCACCTCGCCGTCCTCGGTCATCCGCCGGAGCGGGAACTTGCCGACGACGTCGTCCAGTGCCTCGTCGACCGTCTTCTCCTCGTTCTTCGCCCGCCAGTTCATGAGCATCTCCACCGGCGGCCCCCACATCCACGAAGGGATCACCATGTTGCAGCGGATGTTGTCGGGCCCGAGCTCGTCGCACAGGTAGTACATGGCCGACAGCAGAGCGCTCTTCGACGCCGCGTAGCCGCCCTGGGGCATCTGGGGTTGGAACATCGACTGCGACCCGATGAGGACGACCGAGCCGCCGCCGCCCTCCTTCATGGCCGCAGCAGCCGGGCGGATGACGTTGATGGCACCCAGCACGTTGGTCTCGAACGCCGACCGCCAGTCCTCGAACTTCATGTCGTAGAGCCCGCCCCAGGCGTTCTCGAAGGCGGCCACCTGTACCAGGGCGTCGACGGAGCCGAACCGCTCCTTGGCCAGGTCCACCAGCGCGCCGCACGAGTCGGCATCGGTGATGTCGGTCACCTGGGACGCCACCCGCTTGCCGCCCGGGTCGAGCTCGCCGGCGATGGTGGCCAGGGTGTCGGCGGTGCGGGCCGCGATCACGACGTTGGCGCCGTCGCGTAGGGCGGAGGCCGCGCACTCCCGTCCGAGCCCCCCACCCACGCCGGTCACCAGTACGGTCTTGCCTTCGAGGATCATCGCACCCGTTTATCGGGTCGGCACGGCAGGTGTCAATCGGGCCTGGCCAGGCACCACGGACGCGTCGGGGTGACCGGTTGGGACCTTCGCCCCTGTCGGCCCCCGGTCGACGGCCCGAAGATGGACCCGTGCCCCAGCCGGGTACGGAGGTTCCGAGGAGATGGCGCAGATGCAGATCACCCTGACCGACGACGAGGCCACCGAGCTGCGCGACCTGCTCGACGGGTCGCTGGGGGACCTGTCCAGCGAGATCGCCGGGACCGACAATCCCGCCTACCGGCTGGTGCTGAAGGAGCGTCGGACGCGCCTGCAGGCGGCGCGGGCCCAGCTCGCCCAGGTCGAACAGCCGGCCCGTTGAGCCACCCGGTTCAGCAGCCGCCGGCGGGCCCCGGGGTGCCCGGCCCCGGCTCGGGCAGGTCCACGGACCCCACCGGGAACGGCCGGGGGTTGGGGCCGAGGTGCACAACCCACCACGCGTCGCGCCACGAGATGAGCGAGTCGACGGCGAACGAGCGGATCGCCCCGTGCTGGCGATAGACGAAGCGGGCCCTGGGCAGGTGCCAGTAGCCGATGGTGTTGAGGCAGGCCCCAGGAGGGATCCACGTGGCGCTGGCCGGGTCGGCGACGACCCCCAGGAGGGCGGCGCCGGCCGGGTCGGGACCGAGTTCTCGATGGTAGGCGTCGATGTCCTGGTCGAATGTGCCCAGGAGTCGTCCGGCATAGTCCGTCGACGGATCACTGACCTTCCCGGCCTTCATCCGGAGATAGGCGGACCGGGGGAAGAAGGCGGCATGGGCGCCGGACGGGTCATCGGCCACGATGGCCTGCCACACCGGGGCGAGCGCGGCCCTGACCCCGGTGGTGGTCGACGGCTCGACCGTCGTCGGCGGGAGCAGGCCGGGGTCCGTGGTGGTCGGTGCGGAGGAAGACGGTCCACAGGCGGCCAGGGCCATGGCCAGCACGAGGGCGATGCCGCCCGTCCGCGAGCTCACCGGTCGACGAGACCGAACACGGCCTCGGTCAGCCGGGCCAGCTCGTCGGTGGTGTTGTAGTAGTGCGGCGACGCCCGTACCACCCGGTTCGGCCGGTCGCCGCCCAGGTCGAGCCGGGCCGCCGGCTGGTCGGACACCGACACGTTGACCCCGACGGCCCGGGCGGCGGCGGCGACGTCGGACGGGTCGCGGTCTGCCACCGTGAAGGTGACGATCCCGCACCGCTGGCTCCCGCCGTCGTGGACGGCCACGCCGTCGACGGTCCGCAGCTGCCCCCGCAGCTCCTCACCCAGGAGGCCCACCCGCTCGGCGATGGCATCGATGCCGAGCCCGAGGGCGTGGTCGACGGCGGTGCCGAGACCCAGGCGCACGGCCACCGGGGTCTCGAAGGGCATGAAGCGCTGGGCGCCGTCTTCCAGCCGGTAGTGGTCGACGGCGTCCCACGTGGCCGACCGCCCGTCGATCCCGATCGGGCGGAGGGTGGGGAGGAAGCCCGCCCGCACGTAGACCAGGCCCGTGCCCCGTGGCCCGCGCAGCCACTTGCGGCCGGTGCCGGTCAGGACGTCGCAACCGATGGCGGTGACGTCGACCGGCAGCTGTCCGACGCTCTGGCAGGCGTCGACGAACGTGACGGCTCCGGCCTCGCGGCAGAGGTGGGTGGCCTCGGCCACCGGGTTGACCAGGCCCCGGTGGGTGCCGACGTGGGTCAGGCTGGCGAGCGCCACGTCGCCACCTTCCAGCGCGGTGGCTAGGGCCTCGAGGTCGAGGGTCCCGTCGGGCGTGCTGGGCACCGCCTCGATGGTGGTCCCGGCCACGCCCGACACCTGGAGCAGGCCCATGTAGTGGCTGTCGTAGGCGATGCGGTCGACCAGGATTCGACGGCCGCGGGCGAGGCCGCCGCCGACGAACAGGCCCCACAGGGCCTTGGTCCACCCCTCGGTGTCCGAACCGGTGATCGCCACCTCGGCGGGGTCGGCGCCCAGCAGCGTGGCCACCGAGGCGCGCACGGCGGCCAGCCGGTTCCCGACCGCCGTCTCGGCCTCGTAGCCGCCCATGTCGGCCTCGAGCCGGAGGTGGGCGACGATGGTGTCCACCGTGGCCGCCGTCGCCAACGCGGCGCCGGCGTTGTTCAGATGGGCGACCGAGGCACAGCCCGGCGTGGCCGCCCGCTCAGCTGCGACGTCAATTGCTGGGGTCACGCCCGGGACGCTAGCGCCGGGCGCCCCGTGCATCGTGGTCCCGGATGGGGCCCCGGTAGGGTCGGGGCATGCACGCGTCCCTGCCCGCCGACGGTGCCGACGACGCCACGCTTGACGAGCGCACCGTCGATCCTGACCCGCTGGTCCAGTTCCGGCAGTGGTACGAACGGGCCGGTCGGGCGGTCGCCGCGCCGGAGGCGATGGCCCTGGCCACGGCCGATGCCGCCGGGCGGCCCTCGGTGCGGATGGTGCTGCTCAAGTCCTGGGGGGAGGAAGGGTTCGTCTTCTACACGAACTACGACGGGCGCAAGAGCCGCGACCTCGAGGCGAATCCCGAGGCGGCCCTGCTCTTCTACTGGGAGCCCCTGGGCCGCCAGGTCCGCATCGAGGGGTCGGTGACCCGCACCGGCGATGCCGAGGCCGACGAGTACTTCGCCAGTCGCGGGGTGGCCAGCCGGATCGGCGCCTACGCCTCCCACCAGAGCCGCCCGATCGCCAGCCGGGCCGAGCTCGACGCCCAGACGGCCGTGTGGTCGGTCAACTTTGCCGGCGGCGACGTGCCCCGCCCGCCGTGGTGGGGCGGTTGGCGGCTGGCGCCACGTGCCTTCGAGTTCTGGCAGCTGGGGGCCGACCGCATGCACGACCGGGTCGCCTACGAGCCGTCCGGACAGGGATGGTCGGTCCACCGCCTCCAGCCCTGAGCACCGACGGGTCGCCGCCATGGGCCACCGGGCGCGGCGGGCGATATGTTCTGGCTATGGCAGATGACACGGCAGTGGTCGAGGAGCGCACGACCCAGCTCCTGGACGACCTCGACCCGAAGGCGGTGTCGAAAGAGGAGTTCCGCGGCCGCCAGTTCGACCTGGGACTGGCCTGGATCTCGTTCCCCGAGGGTTCCGGCGGCCTCGGCCTCCCGCCCGATCTGCAGCGGATCGTCGACCGGCGCCTGTCCGAGGCCGGGGCGACCCCGGCAGGTGCCCGCGAGTTCTTCGGACTGACCATGGCCGGACCGACGGTGGTCACCCACGGGGCGGACGAGCTGCGGTCCCGCCTGCTGCGCCGCACCTTCACGGGCGAGGAGGCCTGGTGCCAGCTGTTCAGTGAGCCCGGCTCCGGCTCCGATCTCGCCGGACTGGCCACCCGGGCCGTGCGGGACGGCGACGAGTGGGTCATCACCGGCCAGAAGGTCTGGAACACCCTGGCCCACATCGCCGACCGGGGCATGCTGGTGGCCCGGACCGACCCCGAGGCGCCCAAGCACAAGGGGCTGACCTACTTCGCCCTCGACATGCACGCGCCGGGCGTCGACGTGCGGCCGCTGCGCCAGATGACTGGCGAGGCCGAGTTCAACGAGGTCTACATGACCGAGGTCCGGGTACCCGACGCCGACCGGATCGGCGAGGTGGGCGAGGGGTGGCGGGTGGCCATGACCACCCTGTCCAACGAGCGCACCACCATCGGGGGCGGTGGCGGGGCGCCCCAGCGGGGTTCGGGGTCGATCGCCGAGGCCGTGCGGATCTTCCAGAGCGACGGGGCCCGTCGGACGACGGTCGAACTCGACCGGCTGATGCAGCTGTGGGTGGAAACGGAAGTGCTCCGGTTGACCAACGTGCGCGCCTCGCAGAACCGCAAGGTGGGCAACCCCGGCCCCGAGGGCTCGATCGCCAAGCTGATGTTCGCCGAGGTGAACAAAAAGGTGTTCGAGCTGTGCGTCGACCTCCTCGGCGCCGACGGCATGGTGGGCTACGACTACACCATGCGCCGCTCCGAGGTCCTGGGCCTGGTCGGCCCGCCGGGCACGTCCCGGAAGTTCTTCCTGCGCTCCCGGGCCAACTCGATCGAGGGCGGCACGTCCGAGGTCCAGCGCAACATCCTGGGCGAGCGCATCCTCGGCCTGCCCGGCGATGTCCGGGTGGACAAGGAGCTGCCCTGGTCCAAGGTCCCGAGGAGTTGAGCGGCGACCGCCAGGGGTCCCCGCGATGACCGACGCCCGGCACTTCCTCGGGATGGAGGAGCGCGGCGACCCCCTCCACTGGCGCCTCCGCGTGGTGCCCGAGCTCACCACCCCCGGCAACTTCCTGTTCGGCGGGTGCGGCCTCGGCGCCGCCCTCGTCGCCCTCGAGGCGGCGGCCGGGCGGCCCACGGTGTGGTCGACGTGCCAGTACCTGTCCTTCGCCCCGACCGGCTCGGTGCTCGACCTGACGGTGACGCTGGCCGCCGTCGGCAAGGGGATCACCCAGGCCCGGGCCGTCGGGACGGTGGGGACCAAGGAGATCCTGACCGTCAATGCGGCCCTCGGATTGCCGCGCCACCTCGACGCCGAAGGGGTGTGGGTTGCGCCGCCCGACGTGCCCCCGCCCGATGCGTGCCCGCCCCGCCGCCTACCGTCGTTCTTCACGACGTCGATCTTCGATCAGATCGACGTCCGCCTGGCCAAGGGGCGGAGCTTCGAGGAGATCAGCGCCGGCGCCATGGTGCCCGGCGAGCCGGACAGCGCACTGTGGGCCCGGGTGCCCGGCCACCTCGAGCCCTCGGCCGCCACCTTGGCCATCCTCGGGGACTACGTGACGGGTGGTGTGAGCCAGGCGGTGGGTCGTAGGGCGATGTCACGGAGCCTGGACAACACGCTGCGGGTGGTGCGCCTCGAGCCCACCGAGTGGGTCCTGTGCGACATCCGGATCCAGGCCCTGGTCGACGGCTATGGCCAGGGCACGGCCTTCCTGTGGTCGGAGACGGGCCACTTGCTGGCCACGGCCAGCCAGTCGATGAACATCCGTATCGATCCGCCACAGGACGGCCCGACCGCCTGAGCCGGGCCGGCGAGGCCCGATCTTCCACCCCGGTAGTGTCTCGTGCGCAGCCGAATCGAACGGGGACGACGATGAAGATCAGCACGATGCTCAGCTACGCAGGCGGGTTCCGGAAGGCCGCCGCCCAGGTGGCCGAGATGGAGAAGGCGGGCCTGGACCTGGTGTGGGTGGCCGAGGCCTACGGGATCGACAGCCCCAGCCAGATGGGCTATCTGGCCGCGCTGACCGAGACGGTGGAGATCGGCTCGGCCATCCTCCCCATCTTCACCCGGACCCCCACGCTCATCGCCATGACGGCGGCCGGGGTCGACGCGCTGTCGGAGGGCCGCTTCCACCTCGGGCTCGGCTCCTCGGGGCCCCAGGTCATCGAGGGCTGGCACGGTGTGCCCTTCGACGCGCCCCTCGGGCGCACCCGGGAGATCGTCGACGTCTGCCGTCAGGTGTGGGCGCGGGAGGCCCCGCTCGAGCACCACGGCCGCTTCTACGACATGCCCCTGCCGGCGGGACGGGGCACCGGCCTGGGCAAGGCCCTCAAGATCATCGGCCGTCCCGTCCGGCCGAGCATCCCGATCTGGGTGGCCTCGCTGGGCGAGAAGAACGTGGCCATGACGGCCGAGATCGCCGACGGTTGGATCCCCATGCTCTACGTGCCGGGTAAGGCCCACGAGGTGTGGGGCGCCGCGCTCGAGGCGGGCCGGGCCAAGCGGGACCCCTCGCTCGACCCGCTGCAGATCACGGTCGGGGGGATGGTGGCGATCGGCGAGGGCGACGACGTCCGGGCGCTCCGGGACCTGGCCCGTCCCATGGTGGCCCTGTACGCGGGCGGCATGGGGGCCAAGGGGCAGAACTTCTACAACGACGTGGTCCGGCGCTACGGCTACGAGGCCGAGGCCGAGAAGATCCAGGACCTCTACCTCGACGGCAAGAAGTCCGAGGCCGAGGCGCTGGTGCCCGAGGAGCTGCTCAAGTCGATGTCGTTGTGCGGCCCCGAGAGCTACGTCGCCGAGCGGATCGCAGAATTCAAGGCGGCCGGGGTGAGCCACCTCCAGGTGGTGCCCGTACCGACCGGCGATCAGACCCAGGTCGACGTCATCGCCAAGGTCAAGGAGCTGATCGGCTGACGCACCGGTCTCCCGGTCGGTTCACTCGTCGGAGACGAGCTCCCCCGTGGTGTGCTCGACCGTGTCGAGGGCGAGCAGGCCGTCGAGCTCCTGGGCCATCTGCTCGATCTCGTCGGCCTCGTAGTAGCTGCGGTTGAGGGTCAGCGTGAGTTGATTCTGGACGAGTGCGAGGGCGTCCTCGGCTGCTGCCGCGGCGTCGTACACCGAAAAGAGCCGAGCCTGCATGGCCTGGGCCGAGACGAAGCGGGTGCCGCGGCCGGCGGCCTCGGCGGGCAGGGCACGCAGCGCGTCGCCCGGTGTGGCGGCATCCGACGTTGTCTCCTGTCCTGCATGCTCCTGGTCCATGGTCATCTGCCCTTCATGGTCTGGTCCCCGACACCGCTATGGGACACCGCTTTGGTGTGCCTCCATTCAACACCCCCGGAGTGACATTTCGTCCCCATTCGGACCGGAAATCACCGATCTGCCCCGAGCCGGTGCTGTCCGACCTGGCCCGATGGCAGGATCGGGAGGTGATCGATCCGAACCCGCTCCCGCCAGAGGCCGCCCGTCCGGCGAGCGCACCTCCGACCGGCGTCGGCACATCCCGGTGAGCCGGTACGACGCCGTGGTGGTCGGCTCCGGCCCGAACGGCCTGGCCGCCGCCGTGACCCTGGCCCGGGCCGGGCTGGCCGTCCACGTGGTGGAGGGGTCGGACGTGGCCGGGGGAGGCTGCCGCACCGCCGAGCGCACCAGGCCCGGGTTCCGCCACGACGTCTGCTCCGCGGCCCATCCGCTGCTGGCGCTGTCCCCGTTCTTCGCCGACCCGGCCTTCGACGGGCTGCGGGACGGGCTCCTCCAGCCCGACGTCCCGTTCGCCCACCCCCTCGATGGCGGCGGAGCTGCCACTGTCTACCGGTCCGTCGATGAGACGGCCGATGGACTGGGACCCGACGGCCCCGCCTATCGGCGCCTGATTGGCCCGCTGGTCGAGCGGGCGGAGGATCTGGCCACCTCGGTCCTGGCCCCGCTGCGGACCCTCCCCCTCCACCCGGCGACCCTCGCCCGGTTCGGACGGGAGGGGTCTCGGAGCATCGACCAACTGGTGGGACGTTTCGGGTCGGAGCCGGCCCGGGCGCTGCTGGCCGGGGCCGGGGCCCACGCCGCCCGTCCACTGTCGGCGCCGTCCACGGCCGGGTACGGGCTGCTCCTCACTGCCGCCGCCCACGCCGTCGGGTGGCCGGTGGTGGCCGGCGGCAGTGCCGAGGTGACGGACGCGTTGCTCGACGAGCTGGCGAGGCTCGGGGGGTCGATCACCACCGGCCAGTGGGTCCGGCGGTTGGACGAGCTGCCCGGGGCGGAGGTCGTCCTGCTCGACGTGGCGCCGACCTCGGTGCCCGACCTGGTGGGCCCGGCGCTGCCCGACCGCTACCGCCGGGCCCTCGGCCGTTACCGCTACGGGTCCGGTGTCTGCAAGATCGACTGGGCGCTGTCGGGCCCCGTCCCCTGGACGGCGCCGGCGTGCCGCCGGGCCGGCACGCTCCATCTCGGAGGGACGGCGGCTGCGGTGGCGGCGGCCGAGTCCGACGTCTGGTCCGGACGCCACCCGGACCGCCCGTACTGCATCGTGGTCCAACCCGGGGTCGTCGACCGCTCGCGGGTGGACGGCCCCGGCGAGACGCTGTGGGCCTACTGCCACGTGCCGCGGGGCTCGGACCGGGACATGACGGTGGTCGTCGCCGCCCAGATCGAGCGGCACGCGCCCGGATTCGGCGATCTGGTCCTGGACGCCACCACCATGACCGCCACCGGGATGGAGACCTATGACCCGAACTTCGTCGGCGGGGACATCGCAGGGGGCGCGGCCACGGTGCTCCAGACGCTGTCGCGCCCCGTCCTGCGGTGGAACCCCTACCGGGTGCCGGTGGCCGGGGTCTACCTGTGCTCGTCCTCGACGCCGCCGGGCGCGGGCGTCCACGGGATGTGCGGGGTCTACGCCGCCCGCACGGCCCTCCACGACCGGTTCGGGGGTCCACCGCCGTTCGTCCGCTGACCGTGCCCCCGGGGCGTGGGGCCCTGTGGGGCGGTGGCGAGCCGGCAGCAGGACCGGAGTGGGCCGGCGGGGTCTCCGACAGGTGCGAAGATGGCCGACCGTGGGTCTGTCCCGGCCGGGACGGACCGGACCCGGAAGGACCGGCTGCATGGAAGGCCCCATCACCGATAACGCCCGCGAGGCGATGCTCCTGGCCGCACTGCGCCACGTGGACGCGCGCTCCCTCAAGGAGTCGTTGCTGGCGGTCTCCGACCCCCGCTACCCGATCTCCAAACCGATCGCCAACGCCCTCGCCGCTCTGCGCAAGCACCGTGACCCCGGCGCGGTGATCGGCAAGGCCCAGTACCGGGCGGCGCTGCCCTATGCCGCGGCCGTCTACGCCGAGCGCTGCCTGGCCGCCGTCATCGAGTCCTTGGGTGAGCACGCCGACGACCCGACCCGCGAGCAGCTCCTCGAGGCCATCGACGCCGCCGGTGTCGACCACGACGACGCCACCGTGACCGTCATGCTGGCCTCGGTGTCCGGTGACGATATGGCCGCCTCCGACCTGTGCTTCTCGATCCTCGACTCCGATGGACGCTTCGGGCTGCCCGACTGGCAGGCGTTCGAGCGGGTGACGACCGAGCCGGCCGGTCCCCGCGCCCCGGCTTCGACCGGGGCGACCCAGGAGCAGCGCGAGGCCCGGCGGGCCAAGAAGCAGCGGGAGGCCGAGGAGCGGCGCAAGAAGGCCGAGGCGGCGGCCCGGGCCGCCGAACAGGTCCGCCTGGCCCGGAAGAAGGAGCGGGCCGCCGGCTCTGTTCGGCCCGTCGTTCCCACGGGCGCCACGGCGAACGCCCCGATCGCCCCCACCATGGGCCGCCGACGGGCGCTGCTGACCCCGCTGGAGGAGGCGGAGTTCGATCGCGACGACCCGTGGGCGGCCGGCATCGTGCTGGCCTGGGTGCCCTTCGACTCGCCGGACCCGGATCACCCCGGCGTGGACGGCAAAGTCCGGCCGTGCGTGGTGCTGGCCGGTTCGCAGACCCACCTCCTGGTGCGGCCCGGCTACTCGGCCGGCGGCGTCAAGAGCCGGGACTGGAAGTCGCACCCGGTCCGCTACTGGCGCCAGTCCGGCTTCGACGAGCCGACCTGGATCGACGTCGACGCCGTGCGGGTCTCCCGGCCGGAAGAGGGGCCGACCGGCTACCTCCAGCCGGACGACTGGAACGCGCTCTGGTAGAGGTCCACCGCTCGGGGCGCACCGGTCGGGTCAGTCGCTGTGGCCGGAGGTGTCCGTGTGGATCTGGGGCACCGCTCCGGACGCCAACCGGGGCTTGTCACGGAGATTGTGGGGCAGGATGTCCTGGTCGCCCTGCGACCGCCGGATGACCTCGAGGATCTCCTCGCCGATGAGTTCGGCTCGCACCAGGAGGGCGTCGCGCAGTGCCTCCACCACGTGGCGGTGGTCGTCGAGCATCCGGGTGACCGACCGCTTCGAGTCGGCCAGCAACGCCTCGACCTCGGCCCGGCTGGCCTCGTCCGAGAGGACCTTGCCGACCAGGCCGCCCCCGGCGTGTTCGATCGCCCCCACCGAGATGAGCGAGTTGCCCATGCCGAGCAGGCCGACCATCTGGCAGGCGTTGACGGTGGCCGCCTGGAGGTCGCTCGACACCCCGGTCGAGGACTCGCCGAAGAAGAGCTCCTCGGCGACCATGCCGCCGAATGCGATGTCGATCATCGCCCGGAGCTCGGACTTGGACATGGTGAAGCGTTCCTCGGTCTCGGAGTGGCTGAGCAGTCCGAGCGCGTCCTTGCGCTTCACGATGGTGAGCACCTCGAGCTTGCGGGACTTGCCGACCAGCCAGGCCACGGTGGCGTGGCCGGCCTCATGGGTGGCGATGGAGCGGCGCTCGGCCTCGGTGTACTCGACGGGCTGGGCCAGGCCGATCTCCTCGGTCATCTTGGCTTGCTGGAGGTCGTGCCACGACAGGCGGTTGGCGCCGCGGCGCAGGGCCCACACCAGGGCCTCGTCGAGCAGGTGCTCGATCATGACCGGCGAGTAGCCGGCGGTCATGGCGGCCAGTGTCTCGCGGCGCGCCGGGTCGTCGAGCTCAAGGTCGTGGGACTTCTTGCCCAGGTAGTAGTCGAAGATGTCCCGCCGGCCGGACCGACCGGGCAGACCGAAGTAGATGTTGCGGTCGAAGCGTCCCGGGCGGACCAGGGCGGCGTCGAGGTCCTCGGCCCGGTTAGTGGCCCCGATGACCAGGATGTTGGCCGGCGTGAAGGTCGGCTTGGCGAAGCGGTGGCCGGCCGGCAGCCAGGCGTTGACGGCGTCGATGATCTTGCCCCGGAACCGGATCGACCACGGCGTCTGTTCGAACGACTGGAGCTGGATCAGCAGCTCGTTGACGACGCCGGGCACGCCCTCGCCCTGGGTGGTGCTCGAGCCCCGCTTGCCGCCGATGGCGTCGAGCTCCTCGATGAAGCCGATGGCGCCGCCCTCGCGGCGGGCATGACGGCGCAGCTCCTTGAAGTAGGCGCGGATCTTCCGGTTGGTCTGGCCGTAGAACATCGACTGGAAGGCCGAGGACGACACGAACAGGAACGGGACCCCGGCCTCGGAGGCCATGGCCTTGGCCATGTAGGTCTTGCCGGTGCCCGGGGGTCCCTCGAACAGGATGGCCTTGCGGGGCGTCCCGCCCATCTGCTCGTTGAAGGTCCGGTAGGCGAGGAACAGGTTGAGGGACTTGGTGACCTCTTCGACCAGTCCGTCCGACCCCCGCACGTCGTCGAAGGTCATGGTGAGCTCGTCGGGGCGGTAGAGGATGTGGGGCGACCGCCCGGCGGCGACCATCGGGACGACCATCACCGCCACGAGCACGATGATCAGCGACATGGGCAGCAGGTACGGATGCAGGGCCGGGGGGATCGAGAGCGAGGGCAGCCCCATGTTCGGGGCCAGCACGTCCCGGAGGACGAGGAGGAGGAAGACGAAGCCGAGGAGCACGGCCAGCCGCTGTAGGCGCGAGGAGCGGGCCCGCGCCTTGTGCACTCCGACGTCGGAGGTGGCCATGGCGGCCACGCCGGTGGCGGACAGCGCCCCCAGTCCGTCGGTGTCCTCTACCTGTGGTGCAGCCATGGCGTCACTCCGTCCTGTGTCTCCGGCGCCATGCGGCACCGGGCCCCCTGTGACGGGACGTCAGGCTGACGCCCACGCCCCGCTGCCCTGTACGGTCGTCACACAATTGTGGACGTCGCCCTGCGCCGAACCTACGGCTGGGCCGACGGGACGGTCAACCAACTCCACGCTGGGTGGGCGAATTCACCGGTAGGGGGTGGATTGCAACCGAACGGTCACGCACCGTGGGTGGAACGGCGCCCACCACCGCGGTGTGGTCGCCGCGGCGTCGCCCCGGCCCGGGCCCGGGCTTCCAGACGTGGCCAGACCGCCAGACCGCCTACTTCGGGACCGGGAACTCGCGGACCTCGAAGTCGGACAGGATCGTCGGGCACAACGAGGGCGCAGCCAGAGCACACGACTCGGCGGCCACGGCGATCGGCGAACCGTAGGAGATGGCCGAAGGGATCTGGGGGAACAGCACCACCCCGGTGACCATCGATTGACCGCCGGAGGCGGCCAGGCTGCCGACCAGACCGGCGGCGTCGGCGACGGCGGTGACGTCCGGGGTGAGGGCGTTGGTCAACTCGCCCTGGGGCTTGGTGGTCGAGCACCCGGCCGACTGCGACTGCCACGAGGGGATGGTGAAGAACGGGCAGACCAGGTCGACGCCGGCGTTGGAGCCCGTCGTTGCCCAGGTGGCGAAGATCCCTTCGGTGCCGGGGGCGGGGGCACCGACGGTGGGCGGATTGGGATCGTCGAGGGGGTAGACGGCCAAGGTCGTGGCGCCCGGCGTGCCGATGGCCGCGCCTTGGCCGGACAAGAGGCCGGACGACGGGGCGGTGGTGGTCGGGGCGCCGGGGAAGGTGCTGGACGGGGCGGTGACCGCCGGCCCGGTGGGAGAGGCCCCGGTGCCCACGGGTGAACACGTCCAGCCCGAGGGGCCGAGGAGGGTATGCACGCCGTCGGTGTAGAAGGTGACCTTCCCCACCAGTGACGTGGGCACCGGAGCCACGATGATCGTCGGGTTCCAGCCCGACGCGGATTTGATGGCCCTCCCGCCGTTGGCCGGGTCGGTGCAGGCCACCACCGGGAAGGCCACGGCGATCTCACCGTTGACGGGCACGGTGGTGGTCGTGGCGCCACCCGACGCCGTCGAGGTCGAGATGACCCCGGTGGACGAGGTCGAACCGAGGAGGGATGTCCCGCAACCGGCCAGCACCACGAGGCCGGCCGCCGCCAGTGCCGACAGCGGGCGACCCGTCGTCCGGCGCGTCGGGTCTCGCCTCGGGTTCCGCATCATGACCCTTGACGATAGGCCCGGGCACCGGGCCGACGAGGGGACCCGGCCCCCCGGGCGGCCAGGACTGATGGGCGGGCAGGACTGACGTTGACGTTTGCGTTAAGCTAGGTGGTAGGTGCCCCCCGTCCGGGCGGGCACGCCGGTCGGGACCGGTGGGAGCAGGAATGGCCGTCGTCGAGAAGTCCGCACCGTCGGGGGACGAACCGAAGCCCGTCGGCGCCGGGCGCGGGCGGTCGGACCGTGGGACCCGACTGAGCGGCGATCCGAGAGCTTTGCCGCCGAACTACAAGTGGATGGCCCTGTTCATCTCCACGCTCGGGATGCTGATGGCCGCCATCGACAGTTCGATCGTGCTCATCTCTCTGCCCAACATCTTCCGGGGCATCGGCATCGACCCGCTGCAGCCCGAAAACACGTTCTACCTACTGTGGATGATCCTCGGATTCCTGGTCGTGACCAGTGTCCTGGTGGTGACCCTCGGACGGATGGGCGACATCTACGGTCGGGTGCGCACCTACAACTTCGGCTTCGCCGTGTTCACGTTCTTCTCGTTGATGCTGTCCATCACCTGGATGACCGGCCACGCGGCCGGGGTGTGGCTGATCGTCATGCGCATCTTCCAGGCGGTCGGGGCGGCCATGCTCATGGCCAACTCGGCGGCCATCCTCACCGACGTGTTCCCCGACAACAAGCGGGGCATGGCGCTCGGGGTGAACCAGGCGGCCGCCCTCAGCGGGGTCTTCATCGGTCTGGTGCTCGGTGGCTTCCTGGCCCCACTCAACTGGCGCTGGATCTTCCTGGTGTCGGTGCCCATCGGCCTCATCGGCACGATCTTGGGCTACCGCGAGCTCCACGAGACGAGCCCGCGTCGACCGGCCCGCATCGACTGGCCGGGCAACATCACGTTCGCCATCGGGCTCATCCTGGTCATGGTCGGGATCACCTACGGCATCGAGCCCTACGGCGGGCACGTGATGGGGTGGACCAACCCGATGGTGCTCGGGTCCCTGATCCTGGGCGTCGTGCTGCTGATTTCATTCTGCGTGATCGAGACCCGGGTCGCCCAGCCCATGTTCCGCCTCCAGCTGTTCAAGATTCGGGCGTTCACGTCGGGGGTGCTGGCCAGCTTCCTCGCCGCCCTCAGCCGGGGCGGCATGATGTTCATGCTGATCATCTGGCTGCAGGGGATCTGGCTCCCGCTGCACGGGTACGCCTTCACGGTGACCCCGCTGTGGGCGGGCATCGCCATGGTCCCGCTGACGATCGGGTTCCTGGTCGCCGGCCCCCTCTCGGGCATCCTGTCCGACCGCTTCGGGCCACGACCCTTCGCCACGGGCGGCATGCTCGGCACGGCTGCCTGCTTCGTCTTCCTCGAACTGCTGCCGGTGAACTTCTCCTACTGGCTCTTCGCCCTCGTGCTCTTCGCCATGGGGATGTTCATGGCCTCGTTCGGGTCGCCCAACCGGGCCGGCGTGATGAACAGCCTCCCGGCTGAGCACCGCGGGGCCGGCTCGGGCATGAACACCACGTTCCAGAACTCGGCCCAGGTCCTGTCCATCGGGATCTTCTTCACGCTCATGATCGTGGGCCTGACCGCGTCGCTGTCGGCCAACCTGTTGCACGGCCTCGTGGCCAACGGGGTGCCCACCGATGTGGCCGAGCGGGTGGCCCACCTGTCGCCGGTGTCCACGCTGTTCGCCGCCTTCCTTGGCTACAACCCGATCCAGCACCTGGTGGGCTCCCACGTCCTGGCCCAGCTGACCCCCGCCCAGCAGGCGACGCTCACGGGCCGGAGCTTCTTCCCCGGCCTGATCAGCCGGCCATTCCAAGCCGGCCTGCACGCCGCCCTCGACTTCGCCATCGTGGCCAGCTTGTTGGCCGCCTGGGCCTCGTGGTTCCGTGGCGGCCGCTACGTCTACGCCGAGGGCGACGAGGCCGACGCCGAGGGGGATCAGTTCTCGACCGTCCCGGCCACGGACGCGGTCGGGGCCGGCACCGAGGCGCTCCCGTGACCGCCCCCGACACCGCGGCGCCGGCCACCGGCACCCTCCGCATCGGCGAGCTGGCCCAGCGCACCGGCGTCACCACCCGGACCCTCCGCTACTGGGAGGAGCTCGGGCTGCTCCGACCGAGCGGCCACCGGACCGGTGGTGAGCGTCTCTACCGCCCCACCGACATGGCCCGAGTGACCCGGATCAGGGACCTCCAGGAGCTCCTCGGATTCTCCTTGGCCGAGGTGCGGATGGTGCTCGAGACCGAGGACGTCGACACGCTCGACCTGGCCCGCTCCGAGTTCCGCTGGGGCGATGTCTCCCCGGAACGACGACGCCAGCTGCTGGGGGACGCCGTGGCTGCCAACCAGCGCCTGTTGCTCCGGCTCGACGACACCTTGTCCCGCATCCATGCCTTCCGGGACGAGCGCGCCGAGAAGGCAGATCAGCTGACCGAGCTCCTCGTGGGGCTCGACGATCCCCAGGAGGGACCGATGTGACACCAGGAGACCTGACCGCCGAGACCGTCACCATCACCGGACACGGCGGCGACGCCGTCGAGGCCTACCTGGCGCAACCGCTCGCCGGACCGCCGGCCGGCGGGGTGGTGGTGATCCACCACATGCCGGGCTACGACGCCGGCACCAAGGAGATCGTTCGCAAGTTTGCCGCCAACGGCTATCCGGCCATCATGCCCAACCTGTATTTCCGGGAGGCGCCCGGAGCCAGCCCCGACGATGCGGCCGCCGTGGCCCGCGCCGCCGGCGGGGTTCCCGACGAGCGCCTGGTCGGCGACGTGGCCGGTGCCCTGGGCCATCTCCGAGCGTTGCCCGGGTCGAACGGCAAGGTCGCCACCATCGGCTACTGCTCGGGAGGACGCCAGTCGTTCCTGGCCGCCTGCAGCCTGGACCTCGATGCCGCCGTCGACTGCTACGGCGCCTTCGTCCTGACCGCCCCGCCCGACGAGTTCCCCCTGCAGGTCGGCCCACTCGGTCACCTCGTGGGCGACCTCTCCTGCCCGATGCTCGGACTGTTCGGGGCCGACGACAAGTACCCGGGGCCTGAAGAGGTGGCCGAGTTCGAAGCGGCGCTGGGCCGCGCGGGCAAGGACGTGGAGTTCCACTCGTACGAGGGCGCCGGCCACGCGTTCTTCAACACCGACCGCCCCAGCTTCCGGCCCGAGGCGGCCAACGATGGCTGGGAGCGGATCTGGGAGTTCTTCGGCCGGCACCTGTCGGCCTGAACCGGGCGCGTCATCACCAGAACCGAAGGCCAGAACCGAAGGAAGGACATCACCATGTGCACGTACCGGACGACCACACTGACCGTGGCGGGAAGCGGCAAAGGAGCCGAGGGGTGGTTCCCGGTGACGGACGCCTCGGTCTACTTCGACCATCCCGTCCACGCCCCGGCCGACCACACGCTCAACGTCGACCTGCGGAACCCCTCCCGCGGGGCCTCGGCGCGGGTGGCCGTCGAACTCGACCCGGTGTCGGCCCGAGCGCTGGCCCTGGCCATATTGGACATGCTCGACTCGGCCCCGGCCGGCCTCGTGGATGCGGCGACCCCGTCTGGTGTGCCGCCAGCGGGCTGACTCCTAAGAAGCCGGTGCGTCCGGTGCAGGCGGTGGTGCCGTCGGCGGCGGAGGAGGCGGTGGATAGGCAGTGCCCGGCTGGGGCGGTGGCGGGTAGTTCCCGGCGGGAGGCGGGGGAGGAGGGTATCCGGCTCCGGGCGGCGGCGGAGGTGGCGGATACCCGGCCCCGGGAGGCGGCGGTGGAGGGTACCCGCCCTGCTGCGGGTAGCCCTGCTGCGGGTAGCCGGGCTGGGGATAGCCACCGATCGGCGGGTAGCCCGGGTCCGGTCCCGCGGCCAGACCGGAAGGGCCCTGCGGGCCCCGGTACCTACTCGCGCCCAGCCACAGGATGAACCAGAAGACGATGGGCAGGAGAACCAGTCCGACCGTGAATCCTCCGCCGTGGCCGAAGCTCTTCGAGACGTCGTTGAGGACGATGATCCAGATGACGAACAGGGCGATGCCCCCAAGGGTGGGGATCAGGGCGAGCAGCAGGAACCACGCCCAGGTCTTGGGCCGACCGGCGATCCGGAGCAGGACGATGAAGTTGTAGATGGGCACGAAGGCCGCCCACGCTGGTTCGCCCTGCGGGGAGGCCTTCTGGAAGGTGCCCCACATCGGGAGCGCGGAGAGCACATAGAAGAGGAGTGCCAGGACCACGAAGAAGAAGATCCCGCCTCCGTTTGTGGTCGTGGCCCCGATGATGGCTTGTCCCACGAACACCTCCCACACCTCGTCCCACAGTCGGGACGTCGCCACCATCGTGCCATTCGGGCTGGTCACGTGGGGCGATGGTGGCGACGCCTGCGGCGACGTCGCGCCCCCTGAGTAAGGTCCCCCTCGTGATCCACCTCTACTCGGCGGAGCGGGCGGAGGACCTGGCGGCGAAGCTCGCTCAGATCCTTTCCGTAGTTCCGGACGATCCGTTCGCGCCCGAGTGGATCGCGGTGCCGACCGACGGCATGCGGCGCTGGCTCCACCTGGAAATGGCCCGCCACCTCGGGGCCTCCGGACCGCTGGGTGGGGACGGGGTGGCGGCCAACATCATCCGGGCATTCCCCGGCACCCTGCGCACAGCCGTCCTGGCTGCCGCCAGGCCCGACGACGAGCCGGACCGTTGGGACATCGACCAGATGGTCTGGTCCCTGCTCGGGGTGTTCGAGCACCTCCACGATGCGGGCGAGGTGCGGGAGTTCACGGGGCTGACCCCCGGGGCGTCCCGGTTCGCGCGCGTCCGCGCGGTCGCCGACCTCTTCGACCGTTATCACCTCCACCGCCCGGAGATGATCCGCCGCTGGGTCGACGGGTCTGACGTCGACGGCTCACTGCAGGAGATCTCGGTGCACGCGGCATGGCAGCCGCGGGTGTGGAGGTTGCTGCGCCAGGTGATCGGCGAGCCCAGCCCCCCTGAGCTGTTCGACGGGCTCCTCCGTGACGTGCGCGACGGCACCCTCGACCTGGGACTCCCGCACCGCCTGGTGCTGTTCGGATTCACGTCGCTCCCGGGTCGGGGTTTTCTCGATCTCGTCCGGTCGACGGCCGAGCTCCGGGAGGTCCACCTCTTCCTCCTCGAGCCCTCTCGATTCGACGGGACCCGGCTCGCCGAGGCGTGGCCGGTGACCGGAGGGGCGCGCCTTCGTCTGCGCCAATCGGACGGAACGGCCGATCTCGTGCACCAACCCTTGTTGAAGGCGTGGGGCCGGCTCCCTCGTGAGATGGCACTCATCCTGGCCGAAGCCGGGACGACCGGAACCATCGGCGTGGAGCACATCGGAGGCTCCGGCTGGACCGGGCGTGCGGGTGCCACGTTGCTCGAACGACTGCAGGACGACATCCGCGACAACGTGCGCTCCGACCCGGCGCCTGTCGACGCCACCGACCGTTCGGTCCAGTTCCATGCCTGCTATGGACCCATGCGCGAGGTCCAAGCGGCACGCGACGCCCTGCTGCACTGCCTCGCCGCCGATCCCGACCTCACCGAGGAGGACATCCTGGTGGTGTGCCCGGGGCTCGAGAATTTCGCCCCTCTGATCGAGGCGGCGTTCGGACCCTCGGCGACATCGGGGCCGGGCGATGCCAATGGAACCCTCAAGCGGCCGCTGCTCCGCTACCGCATCGCCGACCGCTCGATCCGGTCTTCCAACACGGTGCTGGCGGCGACGTTGAGCCTGCTCGACCTCCTCGCCGGCCGGTTCGAGGTGGCTCCCGTGGTCGACTTCATCTCGTCTGCACCGGTGCGCGAGCGGTTCCGCATCGACGAGGACGATCTGGGGGACATCGTCGGATGGGTGGCCGACACGAGAGTCCGGTGGGGCCTGGACACCCATCACCGTGCCACTCGGGGCATGCCGGAATCGGTGACCGGAAACACGTGGCGCCTGGCGCTCGACCGCCTGCTCCTGGGCTCGGCGGTGGCCGACGACGCATTGGTCCTGACCATCGGGGACGTGGCCCCACGCGGGGTGGAGACCGGCGCCAACGGGACGTTGGGCTCGCTGGCCTCGATCCTCGGCCACCTGGCGGCGCTCACCGAGTGGGCGGCCGGCGGCCGCCATCCCACCCGGGAGTGGCTGTCGCGGCTTCGGTCTATCTGCGGGGAGCTGTTCGCCGCCCCGACGGCGGCGCCGTGGGAGTTCGACGCCCTAGACCGGACCTTCGAGGAGGTCCTCGAGGCGGCCGGTTCGACATCGGGTGGCGGCGACCAACCCCTCGATTTGAGCGACATCCGGCGCCTGCTGGACGGCAAGCTCCAGAACGCGGGCGGACGACCCGACTTCTTCCGGGGCGGGATCACCGTGACCTCGATGACGCCGCTGCGATGGGTCCCGTTCCGCATCGTCTGCCTGCTCGGCCTCGACCAGGAATTCGTGGGCTCACCCGCCGCGGACGCCGCCGACCTGGTTGCCGAGTCACCGCAGTTGGGCGACCCGGATCCCCGGGCCGAGTCGCGCCAGTCGCTCCTGGAGATCGTGCTGGCGGCGCGGGAGCAGTTGATCGTCGTCCGTGACGGCCACGACGTCCGCTCCAGCCATGAGACGCCGCGCGTGGTGCCGGCATCCGAGCTGTTCGACGCCGTGGTCTCCCTCGCCTCTCCGGACCAACGCGACGAACTGAAGCGTCGACTCGAGATCTCGCATCCGCGCCACTCGTTCGACGAGTCCTGCGTGACCGTGGACGGTCTCGTGCCGGGCACCGTGTGGTCCTTCGACCGTGCCGACACCGAAGGTGCCAGCGCTCGACGTGACCCGTCCGACGCTGCCCCGTTGACCGTCGGACAGCCCATCGAGCGGCCCGCTGACGCCGTGATCGAACTCGTCGAGCTTCACGCGTTCGTGAAGAACCCGGTCGCCGTCTTCGCGTCCCGTTCGCTGCAGATCAGCTTCCCGTATCACTCCGAGGCCGACGATACGGTGCTGCCGGTCGAGCCCGGGAATCTCGATCAGTCCGACCTGGGCCGCCGTCTCCTCGAAGCTCGCCGGCGTGGGATGACCGACGACGAGTGGCTTCATGTCGAACGCCGGACGGGCACGCTGCCACCTGGTGTGCTCGAGAGCCGGGTGACCGGCAAGATCCTCAGCGAAGTGGGGGAGATCGTCGCCGAGTCGGTCCGACTCCAGGCATGGTCCGGGTTGCCCGAGCTGTTCGATGCCGATGTGGCCGTCGCCGACGGACTCTCCATCGTCGGCTCGATCCCGCTCCTGCTGCCGGCCGACGGCCCCGGACCGGCACGTGTCCGCTACACCCGTCCGAAGCCAGGGTTCGTTCTCGAGGCGTGGCTCGACTTGATGGTGCTGATGGCGATGGACCCTGAGAGGCCGTGGCGGTCTGTGTCGATCTGCCGGGGCGGGGCCACGGGCGAACCTGCGACAGTCATCGAGCTGGAGCCGCTGCTGCGTGGAGCGAAGGGGGGCATGCGGGCCCGCCAGGCGCTGGAGGTCGTCGCCACCTGCTACCGGTCCGGCATGCGCGAACCCCTTCCCCTCTTCCCCACCTTCTCCAAGTCGGTGGCCGACGGCGCCGTGGACGGCGCGGCATGGCACCATCGGAAAGGGTGGGGCGACGGCGACAAGGGTGCCACCGCCTTCTTCTTTGGCCACCTCACGATGCAGGAGGTTCTGGCCCTGCCTGCCGTGGAAAGGGACCCGGACGGCAGCGGCGGACGGGTGGCGCGCTGGGCCGCGCATCTGTGGGACGAGGTCGAGGCGACGGTGGGGCCGGTGCCGGCGTGACGCACCCCGTGGACGTGCCCTTCGACATCTACGGCGCCCTCCCAACCGGACGAGTCGCCATCGAGGCCAGCGCGGGGACCGGCAAGACGTTCACGCTGGCGGAGCTGGCCACCCGCTACCTCGCCGAACGGGACATCTCCCCAGCCGACCTGCTGATCGTCACGTTCACCCGGGCGGCCACCGCCGAGCTGCGGTCGCGCATCCGCCAACAGATGGTCGAGGTCGCCGCCGCCCTCGGCGGCTCCGCTCCCTATGAGGGGAACAGCGACCTCGTCCACCATCTGGTATCGACGGACCGGGACGTCCGGCGGGCGCGCCTCGAGCAGGCGGTGAGCGAGTTCGACTCGGCATCGATCTCGACCATCCACGGCTTCGCCACCCAGGTGCGTCGCACATTGAGCCTCTCGTCGGCCATCGATCCCGACGCACGGTTGATGGTCAGTCCCGACGAACTGATCGACGCGGCCTCGGCCGATGCCCTGGCCGCCGCCTCGGACAGGAACCTCGACCCCCAGGACTTCCCGAAGCTGGCCATCGTGCGGGCGGCCACCGAGGAACGCATGGCCGGGCCCGACCTGCACCTGGTGCCGGACGGCGCCGATCCCTCGGTGCCCGCACATTGCGAGCTGGTCCGTGAGCTGGTGGAGGACGCGGTCGGCCGGCTCGAGTCCCGCCGCACGTCCGAGGGCACCATCGGCTTCGACGACCTCCTGCTGCAGCTCCGCCGGGCGCTGGAGGACGAAGGAGCGGCCGCCGTGGTCGCGGCCCTGCAGAAGCGCTACAAGGTCGTGCTCATCGACGAGTTCCAGGACACCGACCGGGTCCAGTGGGACATCTTCTCCGCACTGTTCGCCCGACCCGGATCCGACGGTGCACTGGTGCTGGTGGGTGACCCGAAGCAGGCCATCTACCGGTTCCGGGGCGCCGACATCGGCGTCTACCTCGACGCCGTCGGCGGTGACCCGGACGTCCGGCGGTACACCCTCAACACGAACTGGAGGGCCGACGGCGCCTGCCTGGGCGGGCTTCGGACGCTGCTCGCAGGGGCCACGTTCGGCGATGCCCAGATCGGCTACGTCGACGTGGATCCCGCGCCGGAGCACCGCGATCGTCGGATGGTCGATGCCACCGGCGCGTCGTTATCCGGCCTCCACCTACGGGCCGCCGTCGGGCCGGAACTTCCCCTCAACGACAAGGGGAACCCGGACATGGAGGCCATCGGCGACATGATCCGGCTGGACCTGGTCGCCCACGTCCGAGGGCTGCTCGATGGGTCGCAGATCCCGACGTCGCAGAAGGATCCGACCTTGCGGAATCTCCGGCCGTCCGACATCGCCGTCCTGCTCACAGGGTGGACCGACGCCCATGCCGTCCAGGCCGCGCTCGTCCGCCAGGGAGTCCCTGCCGTGGTGGCCGGCGCGGGAAGTGTTCTTACGTCCGAGGCGGCCGACCAGGTCGGCTACCTCCTGCACGCCATGGAGCGCCCGGGCGATCTGCGCCGGGCGCGGACATTCGCACTGTCGTGGTTCGAACGTTGGACCGTCGAGCAGGTGGCGGCGAGTGACGACGCCGACCTGGCCGGACTCCAGGATCGACTCACCACCTGGGCCCTGCACCTGGCCGAGCGGTCGGTGGCGGAGGTTCTGGCCGAGGTGTGGGCCGAGAGCGGAGTCGTGGCCCATGTGCTCGGCATGACGGACGGGGACCGGAAGGCGACGGATCTCGACCACCTCGCCGAGCTACTCCACGGTGGCTCGCCCCAGGGTCGGTCCGGAGTCTCCGGCCTGGTCCACCTCCTCGGCTGGGCGCCCGACGCCGAAGCTGACGCCGATACGGATTCCGACGTCACCGCCCGCCGGATCGAGTCCGAGGCGGAGGCCGTGCAGATCATGACGATCTGGAAGGCCAAGGGGCTGGAGTTCCCTGTCGTGTGCCTCCCGAGCCTGTGGAGGAAGGCACGGGACCGCGACGCACTGGTGTACACCGACCCGGTCACCGCCGTCCGGACGCTCGACGTGACCAAGAACGGGGAGTGGCCGGACAAGGCGGCGCTCAAAGCTCGCCAGGACATCGCCAAGTCCGAGGAGATGGCGGAGCGATTGCGGATCCTCTACGTGGCCCTGACCCGGGCCCGGCATCACACGGTGGTGTGGTGGTCGAGGAACAACAACTCTGTGTCGAACGCTCTCACGCGCCTGCTGTTCGCCCGGGACGGCGATGGCGTCATCGTCCCTGATCTACTGGACCCGGCGACTCCGAAGGGGGACAAGTTCAAGGTGCCCACTGCCGTTGGGGTGGTCCCGGCGCTCGAACGACTGGCGGCGGACTCCGACGGGGCGGTCACCACCACCGTCATGCCGACAAGAGTCCCACCGCGGACACAATGGGTCGACCCGACGGCGACGTCAGAGCGACCTGCCCTCCTGGTTGCCGACTTCGACGTGACACCCGACCGTTCCGTGCACCGGTGGTCGTTCACCTCGATGACGGCCGGGCTGCACGAGGATCGGAGCGACCCCTACGACTCCAGCGGGGCCGACTCGGGAGCGGACGACGAGTCGTCGACCGCAGAAGGGGTGGAACCCACGGAGCCGAGCGGTGACGGCGGGACCGAGCCGGCCGACGGGCCGTTCGACCTGCTCCATGCCGGTACGGCGTTCGGCACGTTCGTCCACGGCGTGCTCGAGGAGGTGGACTTCGCTTCCTCGTCGCTCGACCGCGACCTCGAACTGGCCATCCGCAGCCAGGCACGCCGGCGTGGGGTCGACCTGGGAACGCTTGCCCCCGAAGGTCTGGACGGTGTCCAACTCCTGATCGACGGCTTGCGATCCACCATCGGGAGCCCGCTCGGATCCCTGTTCAGCGGTGGGAGCCTGGCCGACCTCGCCATCACCGACCGACTGGACGAGCTCGGGTTCGACATGCGGGTGGGTGACGGCGGGAGGCACCCCTCGGTGCAGGACATCGGTCGACTCGTCGTCAGGCACCTCGACCCCGGCCATCCGCTCCTGGCGTGGGCGGCTGGTCTCGCCGGGGGGGCCATCGAGATCGAATTGGCCGGCTATCTGACCGGCTCGATCGACCTCGTGGCCCGGGTCCGCGACGACGCAGTGGGGGACAGGTTCGTGGTCGCCGACTACAAGACGAACCGGCTGACCCGTCCGGGCAGCACCGCCGGCACCGACGCCTACGGGCCGGTCCCCATGGTCGACGCCATGATGGAACACCACTACCCGCTGCAGGCCCTGCTCTACGCTGTCGCCCTGCACCGCTATCTCCGGTGGCGCGCGCCCGTCGACGGTGCGGCCACCCGGGTGAGCGGTGCCGCCTATCTCTTCGTGCGGGGCATGACGGGTGGCGACGTCCCGGTGACCGACGGCCAGCCCCACGGCGTGTACTCCTGGGAGCTCTCTCCGGACCTGGTCGTCGGGCTCAGCGACCTCCTCGCCGGCCGACCGATACCCGGGGTCGTGCGATGACCGGGCTGGCGTCACTTTGGTCGACGGAGCGGGTCGACGGCGTCCTCGCGCCGTTCGCGGAGGCCGGACTGGTGGGTCCCTTCGAGATCCAGCTGGCGGCGGCGGCCGGACGGGCTGCGCCCGACGCATCGGACGACGAACTGCTCGCCCTGGCCCTGGTGGCCCGGGCCACCCGCCTCGGACACGTCTGCCTCGATCTCGACCAGGTGCGGCGCCAGGTCGCCGCCAGTCAGGACGACGAGGGGACGGCCGTCGAACTGCCACTTCCCGACGTCGGATCATGGTCTCGGACCCTTGCATCGGGCCTCCTGGTGGCGGCCCCCGATCGGGCGCACGACGACCCGCTCCGACCGCTCGTGTGGGATGGAGTCCGGCTCTACCTCCAGCGGTACTGGTCGTTCGAGCTCGCCGTCGCCGAACAGATCATCGTCCGCAGCGCGTCGGCACCCGACGGTGTCGATGGACTGCGCCCGTCGCACGTGGATGCCGCGCTCGAAGCGGTGTTCCCTGCCGAGGCGCCCGATGAGCCGGATCTCCAGCGCCTGGCCGCCCGCCGGGCGCTGATCCATCCGGTGACCGTCATGGCCGGTGGCCCTGGCACGGGCAAGACCCACACCGTCGCCCGGATCCTCGCCGCCACGCTGCTCATGTCCGAGGCACGGGGCGAGTCGGCCCGCGTCGCCTTGGCCGCGCCCACCGGCAAAGCTGCCGGACGCATGAAGGAGGCGGTGGACGACCGCGTGGCCGACATGGTCACGGCCGGCCTGATCGACCAACGCATGGCTGTCCGAATGCGGGCCGTGACGCCGACGACGATCCACTCGCTCCTCGGGTCCCTCGGCCGCTCGGGGTTCCGGCACGACCGGACGAACCCGGTCCCTCATGACCTGGTCATCGTCGACGAGACGTCGATGGTCTCCCTCCCACTCCTCGCCCGCCTCCTTGACGCGCTCCGGCCGGCGGCGCGCCTGGTGTTGGTCGGCGACCCGTCGCAGCTCAGCAGCATCGAGGCCGGTACCGTGATGGCCGACCTCGTCGGCCCCGGCGACGACGAGTCCCCGCAGGCCGACCGACCGTTGGCCGGAAAGGTGACCGAGCTCCGCGCCGGACACCGGTTCCTGTCCGGGTCGACGACATCAGCGCTGTCGCACGCCATCAAGCGGGGCGACGCCGATGGGGCGATGGCCCTCCTCGATGCGGGCGACGCCGAGGTGCACTGGATCCGTCCCGAGGACACGGGAGCGATGGCCGCACTCCGCCGCGGCATGATCGACGCCGCCCGCCAGATCGTGCTGGCCGGTCTGGCCGGACAGGACCGGACGGCATTGGATGCCGCCGAACGGGTCAAGGTGCTCGCCGCCGTCCGCCACGGGCCGAACGGCCTCTTCGAGTGGAGCGACGCCATCAGCAACGGTGTCTGGGACGCGCTGCCGGTGGCCAAGCGGTCCGGGTGGCCGAGGATCGGGATGCCGGTCATGGTCACGGCCAACGATCCCGTCAACCGACTCGTGAACGGCGACGTCGGTGTGGTGGTCGAGCTCGGGGGCGTCCGCCGGGCGGTCATCGGCGGGTCCGGCGAGCTGCGTCGGCTGGCCACGTCGCGTCTCGGGGAGTGGGAACCGTGGTGGGCGATGACGATCCACAAGAGCCAGGGGTCAGAGTTCTCCCACGCCGTGGTGGCGCTGCCGACGGTCGACTCGCCGATTCTCACCCGCGAGCTCCTCTACACGGCGGTCACCCGGGCGAAACCGGAAGTCACCGTCGTCGGGAGTGAGGAGATCATCCGCTTGGCCATCTCCCGCCCCGTGGCCCGGGCCTCGGGACTGCGTTACCGCCTGTGGCCGGGGGCCTGAGCCTCAGTCCCTCCGTCGCAGTGCGTAGTACGCCTTGACCGAGGCGTCCGTCGCCGGCAACCCGTCCTCGTCGACCTCCTCCAGGAGCTCGAATCCTTCGGCCAGGAGGGCGCGCACCCGCTCCAGCGGCAGGGCCAGCTCGCCGATGCACTCGTGGTGGAGCTGGTAGCCGGTGCCGGCTGTCTGCTCGAAGATCCGGATGTCCCAGTCGGTGGCCCCCAGACCTTCGGGGTCGAGCGCGAACGACACGTCGATGATGGCGGTGCCGCCCTCGAAGTCGTAGACCCAGGGCGGCTCCTCGCCTAGGCGACGCAACTCGCCCACCGTATTGACGTCGAGCACGAACAGCCCGCCATCGGTCAGGTGGTCGTGGACGTTGGCGAACATCGAGACCCACGACGCCACGTCGCAGAGGTGGTTGACGGAGTCGAACACGCAGGCGACCACGTCGAACCGGCGACCGAGGTCGAACGAGGCCATGTCGCCCTCGACTAAGTGCGCCCCGGGCACCTTGGCCGCGGCGATGGCCAGCATGGCGGGGGAGCGGTCGAGCCCGGTCAGTGCGGCACCGGTGTCGAGCCGGGCGAGGATCGACCCCGTCCCGCACCCCAACTCGAGGATCGACGCGGCCTCGGGCCGGTAGCGGGCGATGGTCGAGTTGACCCGCGACGCCCGGGGTGCGGGGTCGTCCATGACGACGTCGTAGAAGGCGGCGAAGCGCTCGTAGGCGACCATGGTCCACCGTGCCACACGCAGGGGACCGCGGGCGTCGACCCCGGCCGTTGCCGGCCGCTCTGGCCTACAGTGCCCCGCATGGACGAGCACGCTTCCGCTATCGACACCGCCGCCGCCATCCGCGCCAAGGAGGTGAGCCCGCTCGAGGTGCTCGATGCCACCCTGGCCAGGATCGATGCCCGCAATCCGGCCCTCAACGCGGTGATCTGGCGCAACGACGACGACGCCCGCGCCATGGCCCGCGCCCTGGGCGACCGGATCGTCGGCGGCGTCACCGACCTCCCACCCTTTGCCGGCGTCCCGCTCCCGATCAAGGACCTGCTGCCCGTGGCCGGCCAGCCCGTCACGTTCGGATCCATGGGCGCTCCGGAGGGCCCGGCAGCACAGTCGGAGCCGGTGGTCACGGCGTTCGTCGACGCCGGGTTCATCCTGTGCGGGCGCACCAACGCGCCGGAGTTCGGCTCGGTCACCGTCACCGAGAACACGCGGTTCGGGGTCACCCGGAACCCGTGGGACACCTCGTGCACCCCCGGGGGCTCGAGCGGGGGTGCAGCCTCGTCGGTGGCCTCGGGCATGTTCGCGGCGGCCCACGCCGGCGACGGCGGTGGTTCGATCCGCATCCCGGCGTCGTGCTGCGGCCTGGTGGGCCACAAGCCCAGCCGTGGCCGGGTGGCCGACACCGTGCCGGGCTGGTCCGGGCTCACCACCGAGGGCGTGCTCACCCGTACGGTGGCGGACTCGGCCGCCATCCTCGACGTCATCAGCCATCCCGACCCCTTGGCCTGGTGGAGCCCGCCCGGCAAGGAGCGTCCCTTCGCCGAGGAGGTCGGGGCCCATCCCGGCCGACTGCGCGTGGTGGTCAACACCGTCTCCGCCCTCGGCGTCGAGGTGGCACCGGAGGCCGTGGCCGCCGTCGACCACGCGGCTTCGCTCCTCGAGTCGCTCGGTCACCACGTCACCCGCCTCGACGCCGACCTGTTCGACCCGGTCGACCTCGGCCACTTCCTCCACGTGATGCAGGCCGGCTTCGCCGACCACCTGGACATCGACCCCGCCGACATGGAGCCCCACAACCAGGTCTCGTGCGCGGCGGGCCGTGCCCTCGACAGCCTGACCTTCGCCAGTTCATTGGCCACGCTCCAACGCATGACGCGGGTCCTCCTGGCCCGCTTCGACGACGAGTTCGACCTGTTGGTCACCCCGACCATGGCCATCGAGCCGCCGCCGGTCGGCCTGCTGGCCCAGGTGCACGCCCAACCCGACTTCCCGCCGATGGAGATCATTTCCATGGCCGCCTTCACCGCCGTGTTCAACATCACCGGCCAGCCGGCGGTCAGCCTGCCGCTGCACGTCTCGCCGTCGGGGCTGCCCGTCGGGGTCCAGATCGTGGCCGGCGCCTTCCGCGACGCCCAGCTGATCCGGGTGGCCGCCCAGCTCGAGGCGGCCGACCCGTGGATCCACCGGTTCCCGGCGTACACCTGAGTCGGAGGCGGCCCGGGACAGGGCGGACGTAGGTCGCTATCTTGGACGGCACCAGCGATCAGGAGGTGTACCGATGGCCATCGACGAGACCGTCCACCAGCACAAGTACCTGCTGGAGGAGAGCGAGATGCCGACCGCCTGGTACAACATCGTGCCCGATCTGCCGTCGCCGCCTCCGCCGGCCCTCCATCCCGGCACCCTCGAGCCCGCCGGCCCCGACGACTTCGCGCCGCTGTTCCCCATGGACCTCATCCTCCAGGAGGTCAGCCAGGACCGCCACATCGACATCCCCGGCGCCGTCCTCGACGTCTACCGCCAGTGGCGGCCCAGTCCCTTGTTCCGGGCCCGCCGGCTGGAGCAGGCCCTCGACACCCCGGCCCGGATCTACTACAAGTACGAGGGCGGGTCGCCGGCCGGCTCGCACAAGCCCAACACCGCCGTCCCGCAGGCGTACTACAACGCCAAGGCAGGGGTGAAGCGCCTCACCACGGAGACGGGTGCCGGCCAGTGGGGCACCGCCTTGGCCTTCGCCTGTGCCCTGTTCGGTCTGGAGTGCGAGATCTGGCAGGTGGGCGCCAGCTTCGACCAGAAGCCCTACCGACGGCTGATGATGGAGGCCTTCGGCGGCGTGGTCCACCGGTCGCCCAGCGACCTGACCGCCTCCGGCCGGGCCGTCCTGGCCGCCGATCCGGACAGCCCGGGCTCACTCGGCATCGCCATCAGCGAGGCGGTCGAGGTGGCCGCTCCCGACCCCGAGGCCCGCTACGCCCTCGGCAGCGTGCTCAACCACGTGCTGCTGCACCAGACGATCATCGGCGAGGAGGCCCTGCTGCAGCTGGCCAAGGCCGGCGAGTCGGCCCCCGACCTGCTGGTGGGCTGCACCGGCGGCGGCTCCAACTTCGGCGGCCTGGCCTTCCCGTTCCTGAGGGAGAAGATGGCCGGCACCATGGACCCGACCATCCGTGCCGTCGAACCGGCGTCGTGCCCGTCGTTGACCCGCGGTGTCTACGCCTACGACTTCGGCGACACGGCCGGCATGACCCCGTTGATGAAGATGCACACCCTGGGCCACGACTTCATCCCGGACCCCATCCACGCCGGCGGGCTCCGCTACCACGGCATGTCCCCGCTCATCTCCCACATCTACGAGCTGGGCATGATGGAGGCCATCGCCATCCCGCAGATGGAGTGCTTCGCGGCGGCCATGCAGTTCGTGCGGACCGAGGGGATCCTGCCCGCACCTGAGCCGACGCACGCCATCGCCGCCGCCGTGCGGGAGGCCCTGGCCTGCAGAGAGTCGGGCGAGGAGAAGGTCATCCTGACGGCACTGTGCGGCCACGGCCACTTCGACCTCGCCGCTTACGACTCCTATCTGAGCGGGAGGATGGTGGACGAGGAGATCTCCGATGCCCGCCTCGCCGCCGGGCTGGCCACGGTGCCCTCGGTGGCCTGAGCAGTGGCTGCCGGGTGACGCCGCGCCCGGACCGGGTGACCCTCGGCGGCTCCGGATAGGTTCGGGGCGATGGAACCCCTCGATGCCCTGGCCCTGGCCACGTCCACCTTCGTCCCCGTCCTCGACCAGGTCGGCCCGGACCGGCTGGGCGCGACGACGCCGTGTGATGAGTGGGACGTGCAGGAGCTGCTCGGCCACATGGTGGTCGGGGCCCAGATGACGGTGGCCCTGCTCGACGGGGCGAGCCTGGACGAGGCCAAGTCCTTCTGGGGCCAGGAGTTCGGGGACGACGTCGTCGACGTCTGCCGGGAGGAGCTTGCCGTCCACCTGGACCGGTTCCAGGTCGTCACCGACTGGGAGGCGCCGGTCCACCACGTGGTGGGTGACATCCCCGCCGCCCAGCTCCTCGGATTCCGGATCGGCGACCTGACCCTGCACACGTGGGACCTGGCCACCGCACTGGGCGTCGACGACGGGATACCCGACGATCTGGCCGCGGTCGTGTTCGCCCAACTGGAGCCGATGGCGCCGTTCATCGGCGAGATCGGGGTGTTCGGCTCAGGCCCGTCCGGCACGGTGGGCGCGGACGCCCCGGTCAAGACCCGCCTGTTGGACCTGAGCGGACGCCGCCCCTGATCAGGCGGGGGTGTGGCTGGCCGCGTCGGACTGGCTGACCCACGTCTCGTACATCTCGGCGTAGCGCCCGCCCCGGGCCACAAGTTCGTCGTGGTTGCCCACCTCGATGATGCGGCCCTCGTCGACCACGGCGATCCGGTCGGCCCGCATGGCCGTGGACAGCCGGTGGGCGATCAGGATGGCCGTGCGGTTCTCGAGCAGCACGTCGAGGGCCGTCTCGATCTTCGTCTCCGACTGGAGGTCGAGGTTCGACGTCGCCTCGTCGAGCACCAGCACCCGGGGGTGGGCCAGGAACGCCCGGGCCAGGGCGATGAGCTGGCGCTCGCCCGAGGACAGGGTCTGGCCCCGCTCGTGGACGACGGTGTCGAGTCCCGCGGGCATCCGGTCGATGACGTCGGCGAGGCCGACCCGCTCGACCGCCTCGCGCAGTTCGCCGTCGGAGGCGTCGGGACGGGCGAAGGCGATGTTGTCCCCGATGGTCCCGGCGAACAGGAAGGGCTCCTGGGGGACGACGCCCAGCTGCCGGCGCAGCGAGCGCATGGTGACGTCGCGCAGGTCGTGGCCGTCGATGGTCACCCGGCCTTCGGTCGGGTCGTAGAAGCGGGTGACCAGCTTGGCCAACGTGGACTTGCCCGCTCCGGTCGGGCCCACGAAGGCGACGGTCTCGCCGGGCTCGACCACCAGGTCGACGTCTTCGATCACGAGGCGGTCGCTGAGGTAGCCGAACGTGACGTGCTCGAAGGCGATCCGGCCCTCGATGGGGGGAAGATCGGTGGCGTCGGTCGCCTCGGTCACCTCGGGCTCAGTGTCGACCAGCGCCCGCAGTTTGTTCACCGAAGCTTGACCCTGCTGGTACGTGTTGTACTGCTGGACCAGGAGCTGGATGGGCTGGAAGAACCGGTTGAGGTACAAGAAGAAGGCGATCAGGGCGCCCACACTGAGGGTGTGGTGGGCCACCATGGTGCCGCCGATGGCCAGCATGATGGCCTGGCCGAGGAAGCCCAGCATCTGGGTGCCCGGGCCGTAGATGGCGTTGACGTGGGCCGTGTAGTTGTTGGCGTCGCGGTAGTCGCCGACCACGTTGCGGTGGTGGATGACATTGTTGCGCTGGCGGTTGTGGGCGGTGACGATGCGGACGCCGTGGAGGCTCTCGGAGAGGTCGGCCAACACATTGGCGATCCCGTCGCGGACCTTGTCGTAGCCCCGTTCCGAAGCCCGCTTGAACCAGATCGAGGCCACCACCAGGGCGGGCACGATCAGCACCACCGTGATGAATGCGAGCAGCACATTGGTGGCGAACAGGATGATCGTGATCACGACCATGGTCAGAGCCTGGATGGCCAGCTGCGAGAGGCCGTCCTGCAGCAGCTGCTGGAGGTTCTCGATGTCGCTGGTCATGCGGCTCATGACGACGCCGGCCTTCTCCTCGGTGAAGAAACCCAGCGACAGGCGCTGGAGGTGGGCGAAGACCTTCACCCGCAGGTCGTTCATGACCCAGGCGGCCAGCCTCCCGGTGACCTGGACCGAGAAGCGCTGGGCGGTGGCGGTGACGGCGATGAACACCACGTAGGCGATCGCCATGGCCACGACGACGCCGAAGTCGAGGTGCCCCGGCCCCGGGATTCCGCCCATGCCGTAGTTGATGGCGTACTCGGTGAGCTTGGGTCCGACTTGGCCGGCGACCGAGATGACGACGACCAGCAGGCCGGCGAGGACCAGCATCCACGGGTACTTGGTGAGGAGGCTCCACAGGCTGAGGCGCTTCAGCTCGTTCTCGTTGGCGTTCTGTTCGAACGTGAGGGTCGGCGTCTCGTACTCGGGCTCCGAGGCCACGAGGCGGTCGACCCCGGACTGGAGCTCGGCCGGAATGCCGGCGAAGGGGAGTCCGGCCGCGGCCGACGACCCGACGGCACCGGGCCCACCGCCCAGTCCGCCGCCGCCTCCGAACCCTCCACCCCAGGTCATGGCCGACCTCCGGCCCGCACGGCGTCGAGCATGGCTCCGAGCGGGGTGTCGCCCGACGCCCGTCCGCCGTCGTCCTCCGGCCCGTCGTCCTCGTCGGCGGCCTCGAACTCGGCGGCCTGGGCCAGCACTTCGGCATAGAGCGGGGTGGTGGCCAACAGCTCGGCATGGGTGCCGTCGGCCACCACCTTGTGCTGGTCGAGCAGGACCACCCGGTCGGCCAGCGAGATGGTCGAGAGGCGGTGGGCGATGATCAGGGTGGTCCGCCCCTCCATCTGGACCTTCAGGCCGGCATGGATGGTCTGCTCGACCTGGACGTCGATGGCGCTGGTGGCGTCGTCGAGCACCAGGACCGGCGGGTTGACCAACAAGGTGCGGGCGATGGCGATGCGCTGGCGCTGGCCGCCCGACAGCGTGTAGCCGCGCTCACCCACCACCGTGTCGTACCCGTCGGCCAGGTGGGAAATGAACTCGTGGGCGCCGGATGCCTTGGCCGCGGCCTCGACCTCGTCGCGGCCGGCCGACGGTTTGCCGTAGGCGATGTTGTCGTGAACCGACGCGCTGAAGAGGAACGGCTCGTCGAGGACGACCCCCACGTTGGCCCGCAGGCTGGCGAGCGTCAGGTCGCGGACGTCGTGGCCGTCCAGCTCCACTGATCCGTGCTTCACGTCGTAGAAGCGGGTGAGGAGGCGGGCGACAGTCGACTTGCCGGCGCCGGTCCGGCCGACGATGGCCACGGTCTGGCCAGGAGGTACGTGGAGGTCGAAGTCGGCCAGCACCAGCTGCTCGGCGTCCTCGTTGTAGGCGAAGTCGACATGGCGGAAACGCACGTCCCCGGTGCAGTCGACCAGGTCGACGGCGTCGAGCGCATCGGTGACGGTGGGCTCCTCGTCCAGGATCTCGTAGATCCGCTCGGCCGAGGCGGCGGCCCGCTGGCCCATCATGATGAGCATGCCGAGCATCATGAACGGGGCCTGGAGCATGAGCAGGTAGAGGTTGAAGGTCAAGATATTGCCGACGCCCAGGGTGCCGTGGATGACCATGTACCCGCCGAACAGCAGCACCAAGGCCAGTCCCACCTGCGGCAGGTTCTGGACCAACGGGGTGAACCGGGCCCGCAGGTCGGCGTCTTTGATGTAGCCCCACTGCAACTTGTCGGCCGCACCGGCCAGCGAACGCAGCTGCTGCTCCTCGGCGGCGAAGGACTTGACCACCCGGACGCCGTTCACGTTCTCGTCGACGATGGTGGCCACATCGGCCAGACGAGCCTGGATGATCCACGACACCGGGAACATCGACTTCCGCATGCGCACCCCGGTCCAGTAGACGAGGGGCATGGTGGCCATGGCCACGAGGGCCAGGGGCACGCTGATCGTCAGCATCACGCAGAAGGCGATGACGGCCATCGAGCACTGGACGAGGATCAGCGGCGCGAACGTCATGTACATCTGGACCGAGCGGATGTCGGAGTTGGCGCGGGAGATGAGCTGGCCCGATTGGACCCGGTCGTAGAACGAGAACGACATCTTGGTGAGGTGCTCGTAGATGATGTTCCGAAGGTCGTACTCGATGTCGTAGGCCGTCTCGAAGAGGAACAGCCGGGCGATGTAGCCGAACACCCCGCTCAACAGCCCGAGCCCCACGATCCACCAGACGTAGTAACTCAGCGGCACCGTGTGCTTCTCGATCGAGTTGGAGATGGCTTTGCTCAACAGGAGGGGGATGGAGACCTGGAGGATCAGACCGAAGAACGACAGGGTCAGCGAGGTGGCGAAGATGCCCTTGTGGGCCCGCATGATGGGCAGGGCGCGCCGGAGCCAGCTGAGGGACTTGTCGGGGTCGATACCGGCCGGTGGCGCCTCGTTGCGGGCCTCCTCGGCGATGGGGACGAACGCGGTGGAGGCCTCGGGCGGTCCGGATGGACGGGGGCGCAGGGTCGGTGTCCTCACTTGCCCCACCGTGCCCGGGTGTAGGCCGCGAACGCGATGCGCCAGGCGGCCAGGCCCCGGAAGGCCGCTTCGGTGGCGGCCGGGTCGTCCATGGCATCGGTGACACCGCGGAGGCGGGCGTCGACGGCCATGTCGGCCTCGGCCAGGACACGGTGGCCCTCGGCGGTCAGCACATGATCGACCCGACGTCGGTCCCCGGCCACCGCGCACCGTTCGACGAGGCCTTTCGCCACCAGGCCATCGGCGACGGAGGTGACGGTCGGTGGGCGCACGGCCAGGCGCTCGGCCAGGTGGGAGGAGGCGGCCGAGCTCTCGTCCAAGAGCCCGAGGATCCGGTACTGGGGGAGCGACAGGTCGACCGTGCCGAGGCCGATCTCGACCTGCTTGGCCAGCCACGCGGCAGTGCGCCCGAGCGTCCGGCACTCGTCGTCGACGGCGGTGGCGACCGGGGTTTCTTCGGGATTCACATAGTTAGACTATCGAAGGACTTCGGTGGTCCGTGCACGGGCCGGGGCGGCGGGTGGACCCGGAGGGCGATTCAGCCGAGCCCGTCGTCGACGACCACGGTCACGCCTTCGGCGGCCGACCGCCGGACGGCATCGAGTACGGCGATGTCCCGCACACCGTCGACGAAGGTGGCCGCCGTAGGCCCGGCGGGGTCCGGGCGACCCTCCATCCGGCAGCGCAACACCTCGGCCAGCCGGGTGTAGGGGCCGAGGTCCATGCCGTGGGAGATCATCCGTTCGTAGGCGGTAGTGACCAGGCCGTCGGGCAACGGCGGGGCCGCACCGGTGGGCAGGTCGTCGGGCACGGGCAGCGTCCGGGTGCCGGTGTGGTCGGCCACCTTGACGGTCGACCCGACGCCCTCGATCCAGGCCGTCCCCGTCGAGCCCACCACCCGGGTGACCACGATGGGCGGGCCCCAGTCGCCCGAGGTGCTCTGGAGGACGCCCACCGCTCCGGAGCGCATGGTGAAGTGGACGAGGAAGGCGTCGTCGGCGGTCATACCCCGCGCCGCGATGTGGGGCAGCGAGGCGCTGACCCGGTCGAACTCGCCGAGGGTGCACCGGATCTGGTCGATGATCTGGGACCCGTGGGCGGCCATCCACCCGCCACCCTGGTCGACGTCGGCCCACCACGCCGGGACCTCGGCTGCGGGGTCGGCCAGCAGCGGCACATGGAGCAGCACCGTGGCCATCCTCGGCTCGCCGATGACGCCGCCCTGGACGGCCTGGGCCAGCAGCGCCTGGCCGGCGTCCCACCGGAACTCGCAGCCGAGGAGGTGGACGACACCGGCGGCAACGGCTGCGGCCAGTACGGCCCGACCCTCGGCGGCATCGCGGGCGAACGGCTTCTCGCAGATCAGGTGCTTGCCGGCGGCGATGGCCGCCAGGGCGATAGCGGCGTGGGTGTGCGGCGGCGTGGCGATGGTGACCGCGTCGACTCCGTCGATGGCCAGGGCTTCCTCGACCGACGTCAGCGCCACCGGGATGTCGAACAGGGCGGCCCGGGCCGCCGTCTTGTCCGGGTCCTGCCCGACGAGCGCGACGACGTCGAACCCGGCGGCCCGCAGGGCGCGCACGTGGGTGACGCATCCGAACCCGGTTCCGAAGACGACGACACCGCTCATCTGCTCTCCTCCAGGATGCCGATGGTGGTGGCGGCGGCCTGCCGGGCGGCCTCGGGCGCCCCGAGCTCGTGGAGGTCGTCGCTGAACACTTCGACCCCGAGCGGGGCGCTGGTGCCGGTGGCGGCCAGGGCACGGAGCAGGCCCACGAGGTCGAACTCGCCCTCTCCAGGCAGTCGCCGGTGGTGCAGCGTGGCCTCCACCAGGTTCGTCTCGGCGGCCAGCGGGCCGTCGTCGAGCTGGATGCCGAGGATGCGTTCTCCGGGGACGGCGGCGAGGTCGGCCACGTCGCACCCGGACCGGACGACGTGCCAGGCGTCCACGTTGAGCCCGCCGTTGACGGCGTCGGCCCCCTCCACGATGGCCAGGGCGGTGGCCAGGTCAGGGATCCTCGACCACGGGAGCCACTCGATGTGGACCAGCAGCCCGTGCTCCGCCGCCCGGGCGCACAGGCCACAGAACGCCTCGGCCGCGTCGTCCACGGTCCAGGTCCCGCCGAACACGTCGACGGCGTTGAGCGACCGGGCACCGACGGCCTCGGCCATGGCGAAGAGGTCGTCCTCGCCGAAACGGAACACCTCCTCGGAGTCGAACGCCGGGTCCACGTGCACATCGGCCGCCCCCGGCAGCCACCACCAGGCCGGGTCCACCTCGGCCACCGTCAACCCGTGGTCGGCCACCATGGAGCGGAGGTCGGCGTCGCTCCGTCCCTCGTCCCGGGCGGCGGCGATGTCCCGTCCCCACAGCGAGATCGAGGCGAAGCCGGCCGCCGCCGCGGCCTCCAGGCGCTCGGCGAAGGGGGTCCCCCTGGGCAGGGTGCCGGCGCAGAGCACCAGGTCGTCAGGTCCCATCAGTAGCCGGCCTCCGTGTCGACGATCCCGCGTAGCTCGTGGCCGGCCCGGTAGCGGACGAGGTTGTCCGCGAACAGGGTGAGGGTCCTGGCCCCCGTCCGGGGTGAGGACCAGGAGATGTGGGGCGAGAGCCGCACCCCCGGGTGGGAGTAGAAGGGGTGGCCGGCGGGCAGCGGCTCGGGCTCGACCACGTCGAGCGAGGCCCGGGCCACGCGCCCGTCGTCGAGCGCCCGCAGCAGCGCGTCCTGGTCGATCAAGCTGCCCCGGGCCACGTTCACCAGGTGCACGCCGGGCCGGACGGCGGCGAACGCCGCATCGTCGAACAGGTGCCGGGTGTCGGGCGTGGCCGGTGCGGCCACCACGACGTGGTCGGACCCGCCGAGGAGGGTGGCCAGGTCGGGGGCGAGTGCCACCCCGTCGAGGGGGGAGGGGGTGGCACTCCGTCGGAGGGCGAGCACCGACATGTCGAAGGCGAGCGCCCGGCGGGCCACCTCGGTGCCGATGGCGCCGAACCCCACGATGCCGAGCATGCGGCCCTCGAGCCCGCCGAGCTGTGCGGTGTTCCACTGCTCGGGGGGCTCGGTCACCCACGATCCGGGCAGGTGCTTCTCGAAGGCCAGCATGGCGGCCAGCACGAACTCGGCGATGGCCGCCGCACCGGCGCCCCGGGAGCAGGTGAGGACGCGGTCCCCCAGCACGTCGAAGGGGAAGCCGTCGGTGCCGGCCCCGAGGACGTGGACCCACCGCACGCCGGGGGTGAGGGCCGCGGCGAGGGCCGGTCCGTCGTCGACCAGCGTGACCAGGACGTCGGCCGACTCGGCCCCGGGGGTCCCGGCTGCGACCAGCTCGGCGTTCGGCAGGCCGCGGCGGAGGGCGTCGAGCAGGTAGTCGCCCCACGTGCCGCAGTGGACGGCCACCGTCCCGTCGGTCACCGGTCGACCTCGTCCTTCAGCACGCCGGGGGTGTGCACGGCGGCGAGGTTGTCCTCCAGGTAGCCGGGCGCCTCCTCGGTCTCGACGAACCAGCCGGTCGGGCACATGGTGAGGATCTCCACGAAGGAGAATCCGGCGCGCCGCTCCTGGGCCTCGAACGCCCGCAGCAGCATCTTCTTGGTCCGGGCCACGTTGCCGGCACTGTTCACGAGGCCCCGGGCCACGTAGGCCGCCCCGTCGACGTGGGCCAGCAGGGAGGCGAGCAGGATGGGCCGGCCGTGGAGGTCCGGGTCCCGTCCCTCCAGGCTGGTCTTGGTCCGCTGCCCCACGACGGTGGCGGCCGACATGTGACCGCCCGTCTCACCGAACACCCCGTTGTTGAGCATGATGCAGGTGACGCTCTCGCCCCGGGCCGCGGTGTGCAGCACCTCCTGGAGTCCCTCGCTCACCATGTCGCCGTCCCCCTGGACGGTGAACACGATCGAGTCCGGGCGGGCCCGCTTCACGCCCGTGGCCACCGACGGCGCCCGTCCGTGCAGGGCCTGGAGGACCTCGACGTCGAGGTTGTTGGAGAACGCCGTGTAGCAGCCGATGCCGAACACGGCGATGGCCCGACGGGTAAGCCCGAGCTCGTCGACGGCCTCGAGGGCGCTCCGCATGGCCACCGGCTCGCCGCACCCCGGGCAGAGGTGGTGGGCGCCCACGTCGATGAGGGCCGGGGTGAAATCGTCGACCAGTCGGGCCGGTGCCGACGGCGGTCGGTCGGTGGGGACGAATCCGGTCACGACGCCACCACCCGGGAGATCCGCTCCTTCAGGACACGGACGTCGAGGTCGGGGGCGATCCCGAAGCCGGAACTGTCGAGGCTGAGCCCGCCGATGAACTCGACCGGGGCCCGGCCGAGCACGGCGAGGCGGACGTCGTCCACCATCTGGCCCTGGTTGTTCTCGTAGACGGCGACCACCCGTGCCCCGTCGGCCGCCCGGGCCACCGCCTCGGTGGGAAAGGGGTACAGCGTGATCGGGCGCACCGTCCCGACGGCCAAGCCCTCGGAACGCAGCTCGCGCACGGCGGCCTGGACGTATCGGGCCGGGGTGCCGAAGGCCACCACCACGACCTCGGCGTCCTCGGTGTCGGTCACCTCGGCCAGCGGCTTGACTGCGTGGGCCATGGTCGAGGTGTGGGCGGCGCAGTCGGCGTAGTGGGCCGCGAGGTCGTAGCCCACGTCGTCGCGCTGCTTGGCGCTGCCGAGGAAGGAGATCAACTTGGCCCGTCCCGTGCCGCCGCTCGAACCGTCGAGCCCCCACGCCGGCACCGCCCGGTCGACGGGCCCGGGAATGGTGACCGACCGGGCCGTGTGGGCCAGGTAGTAGTCGCCCATGACCAGCACCGGGTTCCGCCACCGTTCGGCCAGGTCGAAGGCCAGGCCGATGAGGGTGACGGCCTCGGCCGAGTCGGCCGGGGCCAGCACCAGGTGGCGGTAGTCGCCGTGGCCCCCGCCCCGGGTCGCCTGGTAGTAGTCGCCCTGGGCCCGGGCCATGTCGAGGACGACCAGGGGGAGCCGGGCCAGGGTGATCTCGGCCAGCGACTCCTGCATGAGGGAGAGGCCCTGTCCGGTCGAGCCGGTGGCTGCCGGGGTGCCGGTGGCCGCCGCCCCCCAGGCCATGCCCACCGCCTCGAGCTCGCTCTCGGCGTTCATGCAGATGCCCCCGACCCCGGGCAGCAGGCGGGCCATATGCTCCAGGACCTCGGTGAACGGCGTCATCGGGTACCCGCTGAAGAACCGGCACCCGGCGGCGATCATGGCCTCGGCGATGGCCTCGCTCCCCTGCAGCAGCCGTCGGGCCGGCGCCGCCGTGTCGGTCATGACGGACCGCCGGGCAGCTCCAGCGGCGTCTCGTACTTGTAGACCTGGAACACGAAGTCCGGACAGATCTGCGAGCACGCCTGGCACCCGGTGCACCCGGCCAGGAGGCGGGGGTAGCGGTAGCCGCGGGCGTTGGTCTCGTGCTCGGTCATCACCAGCACGCCGGGCGGGCAGCTGTCGACACAGAGGTCGCACCCCTTGCAGGCGTCGATGTCGATGACCAGGGTGCCCCGGGTCCGCACGGTCGGCGCCGGACTCACCGGGCGTCCGCCGGCTGGAGCCAGGCCGGGAAGGTCCCGTGGTCGACCGCGGCGAAGCCGGCCCGCAGGGCCAGGTCGTTGAGCTCGGCGTGCCGGGACCGGTAGGAGGGGAGTGACACCCGCGACGCGGCCTCCAGCGAGTCGAGGCCGACCAACCCGGTGGCTGCCCCGTAGGCGCCGACCATCACCATGGAGGCCGTCATGATCCCCCCTATGGTCACGGCGAGGTCGGTGGCCGCCACCTCGACCACCCGGCCGGCGGTGACGGTCCCCGGTGCCACCACCGAGGTGTTGACGAAGACCACGCCGTCCGGCGCCAGCCGGTCGACCACCGTGGCGGCATGCTCGTGGTGCATGAGGACGGCCGACCACGTGGACCCGACGGTGGGCGGCGACTCGACCGGGCCGTCGCCCACCACCACGGTCGACTCGGTGGCCCCGCCGCGCATCATCCCCCCGTAGCTCCCGAAGACCTGGACCTCCCGGCCCTCGAGGACGGCGGCCCGGGCCACGACGGCCGCGGCCAGCTGCACCCCCTGGCCACCGATCCCGGTCATGATGAACTGGCGTTCCACAGAACAGTGATCTTATGGACAGAAAACAGTGTTTTGCAAGCGTCAGTCCGACGCCAGGCGCTCGACCAGGAGCCGGCGCTGGACCTGGCCGGTGGCCGTGCGGGGCAGGGCCGCCACCAACCGCAGCTGCCGTGGGTGCTTGAAGCCGGCCAGTCGGCCCACGCAGTGGGCCCGCAGGGCGTCGAGGGTCGGTGCCTGGCGCCCGGGCTCGGGAACCACCACGGCACAGACCACCTCGCCCCACCGGGCGTCGGGCAGGCCCACCACGGCCACATCGGCCACATCGGGGTGACCGGCCAGCACGGCTTCGACGTCGGTGGGCGCCACCGCCTCGCCCCCGCTGCGCACGAGGTCGCCGGTCCGGCCCACGATGGACAGGAACCCGTGCCCGTCCTCCTCGGCCAGATCCCCGGTGCGGTACCAACCGTCGACCAGGCTGGCCGCGGAGGCCCCGGGGTCGTCGAGGTAGCCGTCGAAGAGCAGCGGGCTCCGCACCCACAGCTCGCCGTCCACGTCCCGTCGGACCCGGACGCCGGTCGACGGTGGACCGCAGCTGCCCGGATGGTCGGCGAAGTCGGACTGGTCGAGGCACGCCACGCTGCCCGCCTCGGTGGAGCCGTAGAAGACCCGGAGGTGGACGTCGGGCAACAGTCCGGCGATGGCGTCGAGGAGCTCGGGCGGGGTGGACGACGTGCCGGTGTCGGCCATCCGCAGGGTCGCCAACGGGCCCGGTCCCGACGGGCCGATCAGGTCGATCAGGCGCTGCCACACGGCGGGAATGCAGTTGAGGCGGGTGGCCCGGTGGCGGGCCACGGCCTCGCAGATCTCGTCGGCTGCAGCCGTTCCGACCAGCACCACCGCGTCGCGGGCCTGCCACTGCTGGAGGGCGATGGTCCATGCCCCCATGTGGAACAGCGGGTAGGGACAGACCATGGCGCCCCGGGGCTCCAACAGTGCGCCCGGGTGGGTGCGCAGATGGTTGGCCCGGTGCGACAGGACCGCCCCTTTCGGCCGCCCGGTGCTGCCGCTGGTGAAGAAGGCCACGTGGGTGTCGCGCTCGCTGAGGCCGGACGCGTCCGCCGGCCCGTCGTGGCGACCGTCGGCCAGGGCGCCGAGACCGTCGAGGGTCAACCTCGGTGGCGACGACGGTCGGGCGGGCCGATCGGTGTCGGTCACCACCAGGTCGGGCCGGCAGGTATCGAAGATGGCCCCGGACTCCTCGGCGCCGAGGAGGCCGTTCACGGGGATGAAGACGGCTCCGATCTTGGCCAGAGCGGCAAACAGCGGCACGGCGTCGAGCGTCGTGGCCGACCACAGGGCGACCCGCGACCGGCGGCCGATCCCGAGCCCTGACAAGGCACCGGCCAGCTGGTCGGCGCGGGCGTCGAGGGCGCCGAACGTCAGGGAGCGGTCGCCCAGCGCCGCCGCCGTCCGGTCGGGCACGGCGTTGGCGGCATTGCTGAAGACATCGCCGATGAGGAGGTCGCTTCCGGGCATCACCCGTCCATTCCACTGTTCTTGCTCTACGAGAACAGTGATCTTAGAGTGGGGGAGACGAGTGGGGGAGACGACAGGGTGACGGTGTGCGCCCGTGCCTCCGCCCGCACCGCGCCGACGAGGAGCCCGATGTCCCCACTGACCGAGACGCTGGCCCGCAGGGCGGTGGAGCGCGCCGTCACCGACCGCCAGGCCGAGTACGCCCACGAGATGCAGCGCATCGTCGAGGCCACCTACGACCTCATCGAGCGGACCGGGAGCCTCGACCCGTCGCTGCGGGACATCCTGGCCCACACCGGACTGTCCACCCAGGCCTTTTACCGGCTGTTCCGCTCCAAGGACGAACTGCTGCTGGTCCTCCTCGACGAAGGTCGGCGCCGCCTGGTCGACTACCTGGCCGGGCGGATGGCGGCGGCCGGATCGCCGGCTGACCGGGTCCGGGCGTGGGTGGAGGGCGTCCTGGCCCAGGCGTCGACGGCGCGGGCGGCCGAGCGCACCCGGCCGTTCCTGGCCAACGAGGACCGCTTGTCGGAGCTGTTCCCCGAGGAGCAGCGGGAGTCGGTCGACCTCCTGGTGGACCTCCTGGTCGTCCCGTTGACCGAGGCGTCGCCCACAGGCGCGCCGGTCGACGGGCCCCGCCGCGACGCCGAGGCCGTGTACCGGCTGGTGTTCGGCCTGCTGCACGCCCATCTCATCCAACGCAGTCGCCCGACCCCCGAAACGGTCGAGCACACCGTGAGGTTCTGCCTGCAGGGCGCCGGGTTGGATGGCGCCACGGAGGCCCGGTGACCGCCGACCGCCAGCTGGGCGACATCGGGACGAAGCTCCTGTTGGAGAACGACCGGGTCCGGGTGTGGGAGGTCCGACTCGCCCCGGGCGAGGAGGGTGCCGTGCATCAGCACGGGCTCGACCACCTGCTGATCCAGGTGGCCGGCGACCGGATCGCCGTGGTCCCCGAACCCGACTCCGAGGGTCCCTTCCGGCAGTTCCTGGCGGCCGACGTGGTGCCCGGCGCGGTCGTCGAGGTGGCCCGCGGCGGCATCGAGGCGGCCCGCAACATCGGCACACAGCCCTACGTCGAGGTCATCGTCGAGCTCAAGGACTGAGTGCTTCTTTGGTAGCTTCATCCGCGGCGCGCCGCGGTGGTCGCCCGAGACGTCGCCCGCATTGCCGGAGACGTCGCCCGCATTGGAGGGGTCAATGGAGATCCGACATCTGTCCACGGTCGTCTACGAGAAGGACGGGCCGGTCGCCTGGATCACCCTGGACTACGCCGAGAAGGCCAACATCCAGTCGTCGGACCTGGTCTTCGACGTCGACACCTGCCTCGACGACGCCGACCGCGACTACGACATCAAGGTGGTCGTGCTGAAGGCCAACGGGCCCGGGTTCAGCGCCGGGCACGTGGTGGTCGGCACCCCCGGTACCGAGATGCGCGAGATCGACGAGAGCACCGCCCGGTTGGGGAGCCCGTGGAAGGGCCAGTGGGACATCTACGGCACGCCGGTGATGAAACTGTGGGACTTCCCGAAGGTAACCATCGCCCAAGTCCACGGGTACTGCCTCGGCGGCGGCACGGTGTGGGGCCTGCTGACCGACATGACGGTGGCCTCCGAGGACGCCTACTTCCAGTTCCCCGTCCTCCAGGGCATGGCCATGCCCAACATGGAGACGGGCATCGAACCCTGGCTCTTCATGAACTTCAAGCGGGCGTCGGAGTACATGTACACCAGCCAGGAGCTCTCGGCCCAGCAGGCCAAGGACATGGGGCTGGTCAACCGGGTGGTCCCGATCGAGCGCCTCGACGACGAGGTGGCCGAGTTGGCCTTCCTCGTGGCCCAGGCCCCCCTCACCACGCTGATGGCGGCCAAGGCCAACATCCGGCGGGCGTGGGACATGATGGGCCTCCGCACCCACCTGCAGGCGTCGAACGACCTGTTGACCGTGGCCACGGCGGCCACCGACGTCAAGGAGTACATCCGCGCCGTCTACCAGCAGGGTCTCCGACCCCGCGAGGCGGCCCGGATCAACGCCGAGAACGCCAAGGTGCTGGCGGCGGAGTCCAAGGCCAGACGCCAGGCCGGCTAGGACGGTCCGGCGGGTCCGTCCCGAACCGGCTCAATCCGGCGCGGCCTGTCCCCGCGCCGCTACCTGGGATTCGATCTCCTTCAGGTCGAAGTAGTCGCGCCAGCGGGTAACCAGCCCGTCGACGTCGACGTCGACCACCGTGCACCCGTGGATCACGATCGGGATGGTCCCTCGGAGCGTGCCGCGGCCGATCCATTCGAACGCACCGGACGTGTCGTCCCCGTGGACGGTGATGATCTCCTGGCGCCAGTCCGGGAACGACGCGTCGGTCATCTCCTCGATGGCGGCGAGGTCGGTGGTCGGTGTGTTGACCGGGTCGCTGAACAGCGCGCCCGGCGCGAAGAGCGATGCGAATACGCCGTCGGGCCCGAGCGCCGTCGTCAGGTCGGTCTCCCACGCTGTCCAGTCCATGCCGTCACCGTAACGCCGTGCCCGCTATCCCGCTGGATGACCGTGCGGGCACGGCCCCGGCAGGGCGCGCCACGCAGAAGTAGTCTGCGCTCGGTGCGTCCAGGCCGGGACGGAGCCGGGGGAGGGTGTTCGATTGGCTGCGAGCAGTGCGGGATTGCGCACAGGCCGTCCCTATGTGGTGGTGTCTGCCGACGCCCATGCGGCGCCGGACACCTTGGACGAGTTCCTCTCCTATGTGGATCCCGGCCACCGTCAGGCGGTGGAGGCCTTCGGTGACCTCTCCTCGGTGGCCATCCCCATGTTCGGTGGGGTCGACCCGGGCGAGATCGACGATCCCGACGCCGTCCGGGCGGTTGCCGCCCGGCGTCTGGCGGGCATGGGGGTCGACGTCGTGGCCGCCCGGGAGTGGCTGGCCAACTACAGCTCGGAGTGGGTGTTCCCCTCCGACGCCGGCGGGCGGAGGATGGCCTACCTGGAGTCGCAGGGGATCCACGCCGAAGTGGCCTTCCCCGGCCCGGTGCTGGCCGGCGGGCTGTCACCGGCGATGTACCTGGGCGGCCACTCGGACAAGAATTTGGATGTGGTGTGGCCGGCCCTCAACGCCTACAACCGGTGGCTGTCCGAGTTCTGCGCCGCGGCACCAGGACGCCGAACCGGGTGCATCCCGATCGACCTCCACGACATGGACCGCGCCGTCGCCGAGATCGCCTGGGCCCGTGCGTCCGGGCTGACCGGAGGGGTCATGCTCCCGGCGATGTCGCTGCGGTCCGGGCTGCCCGGCTATGCGGACGAGTACTACGACCCGTTCTGGAGCGCCTGTGCCGAGCACGGGCTGGTGGTCAACCTGCACACCGGTGCCTCGGGGACGGCCACCGACGCCAAGCAGCTCTACGACGAGAAGCACGGCGGGTTCCTCGGCCTCTACGAGGTGTTCGTCTTCACCCGCCGCCCCCTGTGGTTCATGATCCTGGGCGGGGTCTTCGACCGCCACCCGGACCTCAAGGTGGTGGTCACCGAGAACGGCGTGCAGTGGCTGCCGGCCCTGATCCGGGACATGGAGTCGTTCTTCGACACCCATGGCGGCGCCCCCGTCCGCTCCTACCTGAAACTGCGGCCGGCGGAGTACTTCGACCGGCACGTGTTCCTCGGGGGCTCGCTGATGCACCGTGGCGAGGCCGAGATGCGGGACGAGATCGGCGTCGACCGGCTCATGTGGGGTGCCGACTACCCGCACCTCGAAGGGGCGGCCCCCGTCCACCGGCTGATCCTGCGACAGGTGTTCGGCGGCCTGCCCGAAGAGGACATCCGACGGATCCTGGGCCGCAACGCCGTCGGCGTCTTCGGGTTCGACGAGGCCCTGCTGCAAGAGGTCGCCGACCGCGTCGGTCCCACCGTGGAGGACCTGGCGACCACGGTCACCCTGGATGAGATCCCCAAGACGTTCAGCTGGAGCCTGGCCCGACCCGTGCCCCTGTCGTCCACGTCCGCCACGGTCTCCTGACATGCGGGCGACCGCCCGCCCGCCGACGGCGGCGCGGACCACATCCGGCGACGGGACCGACCGGACCCGTTGCGAGGCGGTCCTGCAGGCACCCGATGGATGACCTCCTGCCCGACCAGTTGCGGCTCATGGCCTCGGCCTATCCCGACGAGGTGGCCTACCGCAACCTCGGGGACGGGTCCTCGATCACGTTCGCCCGTTGGGACGAGGACTCGAACCGACTGGCGCGCGGACTCCGTGACCGGGGGGTCGCCAAGGGCGACCGGGTGGCCATCTACCTCGAGCCGGCACGCATCCTCGACTGGATCGTGGCCTATGCCGCGGTGCACAAGCTCGGGGCGGTCAGCGTGCCGGTCAACGACCGGCTGTCGCCGACCGAGGTGCAGGTGATCCTCGAGCACGCCGGGGTCGGCGCCGTCGTCACCAGCGCCGCCTTCGCTGCCACCGTCGCCCCTCTGGTCGGCACCTTCCCGGAACTGGAGACGGTGGTGACGGTGGATGCCAGCGATGTCGCCGGAACCGTCACCCTCGACGACGTGATGGATGCCGATCCCGGGCCGATCCAGGAACCGGTCGACGAGGACGACCTGGCCGACGTCCTGTACACATCGGGCACCACGGGACGACCCAAGGGTGTCGCCGTCCGGCACGGGCAGGTGGCCCAGCTGCCCAACGGACTGCCGCCTTGGCGGGGCTCGGGTTGGCTGACGGCCGCACCGGTCTTCACCTTCGCCGGGATCGGGTTCATCTACAACCCGATGAAGGCGGGCATGACCGTCCTCTTCCTGCCGGCCTTCGAGGCCGGCGCGTGGCTCGAGGCAGTCGTTCGGGAGCGGCCGGTGATCGCCTTCATCGTGCCGGCCATGGCGCAGCTCCTCATCCACCATCCGTCGTTCGACAGCGCCGACCTGTCGAGCCTGGGCCGGCTGATCCTGGGCAGCGCGCCGCTCGCGCCCGGCACACTCCTCCGTCTGCAGGCCAAGTTGGGCGACGCCCCGGTGCTCAACAGCTACGGGATGACCGAGGGCGGGTACGCCACCTTCACCATGGACCCCGAAGGGGCCCGCACCCGCCCGGGGGCGGTAGGTCGACCGACCCCACCGGTGGAGGTCCGCATCGTGGACGACGACGGCGTCACCTGCCCGATCGGTTCGGTGGGCGAGGTGCTGACCCGCAACCCGGCCGGGCACCGGGAGTACTTCCGGGATCCGGAGGCGACGGCGCGCCAGTGGGACGGCGGATGGCTCCATACCGGCGACCTCGGCCGCCTCGATGACGAGGGGTATCTGTACATCGTCGGCCGGAAGAAGGACGTGATCATCCGCGGGGGGATGAACATCTACACCGACGACGTCGAGGCGGTGCTCCAGGCCCACCCGTCAGTGGTCGAGGCCGCCGTGGTCGGGGTGCCCCACGACGTGTTGGGAGAAGACGTCGCCGCCTTCGTGGTGATCCGTCCCGATGCCGACCTGCCCCTCGACGAGCTGCGGGAGTTCGTCCGCGCCCGACTGGCCGACTACAAGGTCCCCCGCCAGGTCACCGTCGTCTCGAAATTGCCGAGGACCGCCAGCGGCAAGGTCGTGCGCTCCCGTCTGGTCGCCGCCCCGGTTGACGCCCCGGTGGAAGGCGGGGTCCGGGTAGCCGACGGATGAGGTGCCTGGCGATGGCCGGTGGCGAGGTGCAGTGCGGACGAAGAAGGCAGTCGGTACCCAACACAAAAGGAGCGGTCGTGCAGGATCACCAGTTCGATTTCGTCGTCGAGGCGACGCCCGAGGAAGTCTGGGATGTGTACTGGAAGGGCATGCGGGCCGGCGTCGACACCGACGCCGTGACCATCACCATCCTCCACCAGGGCGACGAGCAGGGGAACGGACTGGTGCGGCACTGCCGCTTCCCGGTGCCGAAATACCTGCTCTCCAAGGGGCGGGCGCAGTCGTGGGAGTGGATCACCGAGTCCGAACGCCCTGTCTCGTGGCGGTATGACGCCATCGGGAAGCCGCTGTGGTCGCGGGCGTCCGGCTGGACCCGTCTGGAAGACCTCGGCAACGGGTCGACCCGGGTGCACTTCCGGGAGACCTACGACGTCTTCCACCCGGTCATGCGATGGCTGTTCGAGAAGCGGGTCCACGCGTTCATCTCGGAGGGCAACGACGCCTTGATCGAAGCTGCGCTGGTCCGCTCGCTGGCCAGGCACCGGGAGCGCAACCGTGGCCCGGCCTGATCGGCCGGCGCCGTCGGCGGGGTTCTTCGAGGTCCTCCTCAACCAACGGGCCTGTCGCCAGTTCGACGGGAGGCCGGTGGACGACGACGTGCTGGAACGGTGTCTCGAGGCGGCCATCCATGCGCCCAGCGCAGAGAACAAGCAGCCGTGGGTCTTCGTCGTCGTACGAGATGCGGCGACCCGTCACCAGATCGCCGAGTTGACCCGCGCCGCCTGGCGTGACGGCGCGCGATCACTTTCGGAGGGCCGGCTGACGCCCGAACTCCTGGACGACGTCGAGCGGGGCATCGAGATCGGGTTGGAGTCGGCGCCGGTCATCGTCGTGGTCTGCGGTGACCGGTCGATCGGGCACGAGGTGGTGCTCCCCTCATCAGTGTTCCCCGCCACCCAGAACCTGCTCCTGGCCGCCAACGCCGTGGGGCTGGGATCTGCGCTGACCACGCTGGCCACCTTGCGGGGAACGGAGCTGGCGGACCTGTTGGATCTGCCGGCCACGGCGCGACCGATGGCTGTCGTGCCGCTGGGCTGGCCGGCACGCCAGCTCGGACCACCCCGTCGCCTCCCACTGGCCGAGCGGGTGCACGTCGACCGATATGGGAACCCCTGGGGCGGATCCGCCTGACCGCCTTGTGCGGCCCACGTTGACAACATCGGTTGCCGATCATGTGGCCATATGGCGCGGCCTGCGGTTACGTTGGATTCAAGCGAGGAGGTCGACCGTGGGCGACGACGTGCAGGACCCGGAGGTGCATGACGGTGGCGAACCGGTGGGAACACCCGGCGTCACTCCCGATCCCTACCCCGCACCACTGGTGGGCGCGCCGCCGGTCGCCCGGTTCGCAGCGCCCGAGTCGAGCCGGTCGCATCGCGTCGGGCTGGCGGTCGTCGCCGTCGCCGTACTCATCGTGGCGGCGGTCGGAATCGTCGTCGGCACCACCTCTGCCTCGCACACGTCGGCCACATCCACGTCGGCACCCACCGTGTCGGGCTCGCCGAACAAGGTGGTGCTGACCGCCATCGACTCCGCTCTCGGAGCCAAGACCGCCGACCTCCAGATGACGGTCGAGATCAACGTTCCGGGTGAGGGACAGGTGACCGCGTCGGGTCAGGGGGTCATGGACTTCACCGACAACGCAGCCCAGTTCGACATGACCTATCACGGCGTCAAGGCCCTCGACGGGATGACCATCTCCATGCGCTACACAGGGGGTGACGCCTACCTTTCCATCCCGATGTTGGGGACGGTCGTGCCGGGCAAGTCGTGGCTCAGCGTGCCCACCAGCGGGTCCTCCCTCACCCCTGGCAGCTCGAATCCCGCGTCGGTGCTGCAGATCCTCCAGTCGGAGGGCGCTCAGGTGACCCCCCTCGGCCCCTCGGTCGTGGGCGGGGCTCCCGTGCACGGCTACCACGTCATCATCCCCGAGGCGGCTATGCAGCAGCGGCTGAGTAAAGCGGACCTGCCCGCCGGCGTGGCCCAGGCCGCCCAGGGCATGTTCGGGTCGGGCGGCATCGCCATGGACGTGTTCGTCAACGACGCCAACGGTCTGCTCCGGAGAGTGCAGGCCGATCTCAACCTAACCATTTCCGGCCATTCGGTGAACGGCAAAGTCATGGAGGACATGTCGAACTACGGCGTCCCGGTGACGGTCACGGCGCCTCCCGCCGACCAGGTGGCTTCGTTCCAGCAGTTCGAGCAGGCGGCTGCTGGAGTATCGGGGACTACCTCGACATCGGGTTGACCCGGCCCCGGCGTCAGCGGCCCCGGGGCGGATGGGTCCCGAAGAACCCGAGCATGAGGTGGGTGGCGCTGATCGCCTCGGTGGTGGGGCCGAACACCGCGGTCGATAGGACGACCGGTGACCCCGGCCACGTGTGGCCGCCCCCGTCGACCGTGTAGAGGACCACCGAGCTGCCGGCCTGGCAGCCAGCCCAGATCCGACGGATGATGCCCGAGGCCGGGGCATCCACCTCCGGCGCAGGCCGGCAGCCGTCCAACCGGGCCCAGGCCTGCAGGTTCTGGACCGCCCCCACCACCGGCACCCCGGGCACGGACCGGCCGGTGGCCCCGGTGGCGTAGGGCACGATCGGGTCGGCCGTCCCGTGGAAGGCGAGGACCGGCACCGGCCCGGGACACGGACGGAGCAGGTACTCGGCGGCCACCAGGCTGACGGCGGCGATGTGGTCGGCCGGGTCGCAGGCGACGATGGTGGAGAACTCGGAGCCGAGGGAGATCCCGGCCGCGTAGATCCGCGAACGGTCGACGCAGTACCGGGCGCCCAGGTCGGCTTCGAGCGCGGCCACCAGGCGCTGATCGCCCGTCTGGGTGCCGGGCGCGGCCAGATCCCAGTTGCCCCCGAGGGCATCGGGGGTGGCCACCAGGTAGCCGGCGCTGCCGGCCTCCTTCGGCAGCTCCGAGTAGGCCGACTGCTGGACGGCGTTCGACCCGCTGCCGTGGAAGAGCAGGATCAGCGGGGTGGGCCGGTTCGCCCGGTAGGAGGCGGGCACGGCCAGCCGGTAGGCGCGGGTGGTGCCGGCCACGTCCAGGCTCTGGACCACGTCGCCGAACGTGGCCGTGGCGGTCGGCCCGGGGTCGGGCCGGCGGCCGCAACCGGACCCCAGGACCGGCGGTCGCGGGGTGGTGGCGGTGGTGGCGGACGACGCGCCCGACGAGCAGCCGGCGGCGAGCGAGGCCAGCGCGGTGACGGCCAGGATCGCAGCCAGCGGAGTGGCGACGGCCCGGCGGGCGAGGTTGGTTCCTACGAGTAGATCCCGGCCGTGCCCATGTTCATGCCGTCGGCCACACGCGAGCGGTGCACCGCCTGGATCTCGCTGAACTCGGCCAGGCCCCAGGGCCCGTTCTCGATCCCGATGCCGCTCCACTTGAAGCCACCGAACGGCTGCGAGGGCCCGAGAGCCAGGTGGGTGTTGATCCAGGCCGTCCCGCACTCGAGCTGGCTGGCCACGCCGGCGGCCCGGTCGGCGTCCGCGCCCCACACCGAGCCCGACAGTCCGAAGTGGGTGGCATTGGCCCGCTCGACGACCTCTTCGACGTTGCGGTAGGGGATCACCGGGAGGGCTGGACCGAACTGCTCCTCGTCCACGATGCGGGTGCCGTCGTTGATGTCGGTGAGAATGGTCGGCTCGAAGAAGTAGCCGGCACCCTCGCGGGCCGCACCTCCGGTCGTCGCCGTAGCCCCGTGAGACAGGGCGTCGGCCACGAGCTCCTTGACCCGCTCGAACTGCGGAGCGTTGTTGATCGGCCCGAGCTTGGAGTCGGGCTGGGTACCGTCACCCACCTTGACCTTCGCCGCCTCGGCGGTCAGGCCGTCGAGCACCTCGCTGTACAGCGACTCGGGCACGTACACCCGCTTGATGGCGGAGCACACCTGGCCGTTGTTGTTGAAGGCCGCCGCGAAGATGGCCCGGCTGACGGTGGCCGGGTCGGCGTCGTCGAGCACGATGGCCGGGTCGTTCCCGCCGAGCTCCAGGGTCACCCGCTTGAGGTCGGGGGCGGCGGACTGGGCCACCTTCTTGCCCGTCTCGATCGATCCGGTGAAGCTCACCTTGCGGGGGACCGAATGGCTGGTCATCCAGGCGCCGAGCTGGTCGCCGCCACTCACCACGTTGAGCACCCCGGGGGGCACCACGTCGCGCAGGAGCTCGATGGCCTTGAGGGTGGAGAGCGGGGTGAACGGCGACGGCTTGAGGACGAGTGTGTTGCCGGCCACCAGCGCCGGGGCGATCTTCCAGAAGCCCAGGAGGACGGGGAAGTTCCATGGCGTGATGGCGGCGACGACGCCGATCGGCCGGCGGACCACCTCGACGTAGGCCTGCTCGTCGTCTTGGATGACCTGGGGTGGCGTCTCCAGATTGGCGAAGTACTGGCACCACATGCCCGAGGCGAAGACCTCCATGGTGGCGTCGGCCAGCGGCTTGCCCTGTTCGGCCGTGAGGATCGGTGCCAGCTCCTCCGCCGAGGCGAAGAGTACGTCGGCCATGGCGAGGACCGTCTTGCGGCGGGCCGCCTCGTCGAGCTTCCAGTCCCGCTGGGCCTTGGCAGCCGAGTCGAAGGCCGCGTCGAGCTGGTCGCGGGTGCACTCGGGAGCGTGGGCGAAGACCTCGCCGTTGGCCGGGTTGACGACGCCGAAGGAGTCGGCGGCGGGGACGGTGTCGCCCCCGATGGTCATGACGAAGTCGGACATGGTGATCCCCTTGGGTCTGGGCGGCGTTCTGACAACGAAGCTACACCGGGGACCGGGAAATGTCCCGGGCGGACCCTGCACCCGTCCTGCAACCCGCGTGGCACGGTGCCCGATGACCGGCAGGATGCCTGCTCGTGGGATCTCCCGCCGTCAGGTGAAGAGCACCGAGATGCTCTCCCGGTTGGCGATCCTCCGGATGGCCTCACCCAGGAGACCGGCAACCGAGACGATCTCCACCTTCGCCGAGAGTTCCACAGGCTGGGTCTCGACGCTGTCGGTCATGAACAGCCGCTCGATCGGACTGCTGTCGATACGGTCGACAGCCTCGCCCGCCAGCAGCCCATGACTCACGGCGGCGTACACGGAGGTTGCACCTCGTTCAATGACCACCCTGGCCGCGTCGACCAGTGTTCCTGCCGAAATGGTGAAGTCATCGACGATCAGAGCAGTCCTACCCTCCACTGATCCGATCAGTTCGACGACTTCGGCAGACTCCGAGTGGTCGACTCGACGTTTGTCGGCGATGGCCAACGGCGCATTGAGGCGCTCGGACCATTGGCGGGCCTTCTTGGCGAATCCGGCATCTGGGGCCACAACGACGAGATCGGGGAGGTCCTTCGAGGCGATGACGTCGCAGAGGACCGGCAAGGCGTAGAGGTCGTCCACCGGGACCTTGAAGAATCCTTGGACCTGTGGAGCGTGCAGATCCAGGGTGATGACGCGGTCGACACCCGCTGCTTCGATGGCGTCAGCACACACACGAGCACGGATGGACACGCGGGGCTCGTCCTTCTTGTCACCTTTGGCATAGCTGAAGTAGGGGATGACAGCGGTTACCGACGCGGCACTGGCGCGCTTCAGGGCGTCGATCCAGAAGAGCAATTCCATGAAGTTGTCGTTGGCGGGAAACGCTGTCCCTTGAACCAAGAACACATCGCGGCCGCGCACGTTGTCCAGCACTCGGACAAAGAGATTCCCCTCCGAGAATCGGAGTGTCTCACTTCCGCCGAGCTGGCAATTCAGGTATGCCGCGATGGCCCCGCCCAGCTTGCGGCTGGCAGACCCGGCAAATAGGAGAACGTCTTCGGCCACCGGCTCAATCTATCCCGCCGGTGTTCGTGCGGACCCGGTTGCCGACCCCACCGGCCGGGGGATCTTCCGTTCAGACCGATACGGGCTCGGACTCCGTAGGCGCCGGCGGCAGATCCGGGGTCGCGCCGGTCGGGGCGTCGGGGTCGACGGTCACGTGGGGAAGCCACTCGAGCCACTTCGGGAACCACCAGTTGGACTTGCCCAGAAGGATCATCACGGCCGGGACGACGGCCATCCGGATGACGACAGCGTCCATGGCGATGCCGCCGGCGAGCCCGAGTCCGAACTCCTTGATGACCCGGACGCCGCCGAGGATGAAGGCGCCGAAGACCAGGATCATGATCAGTGCGGCCGCGGTGATGGTCTTGCCGGTGGCGGCCAGCCCGTTGCGCACCGCGGTGCGGTTGTCACCGGTTTTGGCGTACTCCTCCTGGATCCGGGTGATGAGGAACACTTCGTAGTCCATCGACAGCCCGAAGAGGATGGCGAACAGCATCACCGGCAGGAAGGCCTCGATCGGCCCGGTCTGGTTCACCTGGAACACGGAGCCGGCCCAGCCCCACTGGAAGACGGCGACCAGGATGCCGAAGGCGGCGGCGATCGACAACAGGTTCATGACGGCCGCGGTCAGCGGGATCACCAGGCTCCGGAAGACGATCGCCAACAGGATGAACGACAGGCACACGACCAACCCGATGAAGAGCGGCAACTTCGACGACAGCACCTTGGCGAAGTCGGCGAAGATCGCCGTGGTGCCGCCGACGTAGACGGTCACACCTGTCCCCGCCACCACGGCCGGGATAGTCGCGGACCGCAGGTGGTTGATCAGGTCGGTGGTGGCCGACGACTGGGGCGACGAATCGGGGTACACGTTGATGAGTGCCACCTGCTGGCCGTCATGGGGGGCCAGGACCACTGGGGGGACCACTGTGGCCACGTTGGGCTGGGTCCGCACCTCAGCGGCCAGCTTGTCGAGCGTGGCCGTGTCGATCGAGCCGCTCTGGGCGGCCACCAGCTGCAGTGGACCGTTGAAGCCAGGGCCGAATCCGGCGGAGAGCAGGTCGTAGGCCTGGCGGGTCGTCGTGCCCGTCGGGTCGTTCCCTTGGTCGGAGTTGCCGAGTCGGAGCGAGAAGAACGGCATGGCCACGATGCCGATGATGACCAGGCCGATGATCGCCGGCGCGATGGGGCCGGACTGGATGATGTCGGCCCATTTCGGCCAGAAGCCCTTCGAGCCGGCACCCACCACGCGGGGGCCGTTGACGGCCAGGTTCTTCTTCTGCTTGCGGCTGAGCACCCGCGGCCCGATGAAGCTCAGCAGGGCCGGCAGCAGGGTGAGTGCGGCGATCATGGTGAAGGCCACACCGATCGACGCCGCCACGGCGAGCCCGTAGAGGAACGAGACGCCCAATGCGAACATCCCGAGCAGGGCGATGCAGACGATGATGCCGGCAAACAGGACGGCCCGACCCGATGTGTTGACTGCGTTCACGATCGACGACTCGACGTCGTTGCCGGCGATCAGGCCCTGCCGGTGGCGGGTGACGATGAACAGCGCGTAGTCGACGCCGACGCCGAGGCCGATGAGCAGGACCAGTGTCGCCGAGAACTGGGGCATCTTGAGCGAGTTGCTCAGGACGCCGATCAGGCCGATGGCGGTGCCGAGTGATGCCAGGGCCGACAGGATCGGCAGGGCCATGGCGAACAGCGACCCGAAGACGAGGAGCAGGACGAGGGCGGCGAGCAGGATGCCGAGCCCCGTGCCGCCGAACGACTGGCGGTCGGCCTCCTCGGCCACCTGGCCGGACACCGCCACCTGGAGATGCAGCCCCTGGGCGGTGAGCGCGGTGTTGACGAACGTCTTGGCATGCGCGGCAGTCACGTTCTGGCCCTGCACGTCGAAGGTGACGTTGATGAAGGCCGTCTGCTTGTCGGCGCTGATCTGGTGGGCGCCGACCGGGGTGTAGGGACCCTCGACGACGCTGACGTGGGGGAGCTGCTCGACCTTGGCCATCATCGCCTCGACCGTTGCCTGGACCGCCGGGTCGGTGACAGGTGTCCCGTCGGTGGTGTGGATCACGATGCGCTCCTGGTCGCCTGCCTGACGCGGCGCGGCGGCCTGCAGGAGGTCGAGCGCCTGGGTCGATTCGGTGTGGGGAAGCGAGAAGCTGTTCGAGTAGGCGGTGCCGACGGTCCGGGAGAGCAGCGTCATGCCGACGAGCGCGGCGATCCAGAGCAGGACGACGACGCGACGGTGTCGTACACACCAGGTGGCGAGGGACTTCATGGGGAATGACTCCTGTTCGGCGGCGGGGCGAAGTTGGGTCACCGGCGGCCGCCCGGGGGGAGGCGGTGGTCCGCGCCGAGTTCCGGGCGGGCCGTCCGACGGATCGCACCGACATTCTCCCTCATGGAGCGACCTTGCCCGGAACACCCTGTCCCGTAGACCGGCAAAGATGGCCCCATGGACACGGAAACCCGCCTCGTCCCCCTCGAGGGATCCTTCAATTTCCGCGATCTCGGGGGCTACCCGGGGGCCGGTGGCCGGACCACCCGGTGGGGCCGCCTGTACCGGGCCGACGCCCTGCACGAGCTCACCCCCGAGGACGTCGACCGTTTGCGCGACCTGGGGTTGCGCACGGTGGTCGACCTCCGGACCGAGCGGGAGCTGGCCCGGACCGGTCGGGGCCCGCTCGAGCCCGAGGGCGTCGCCTTCCGCCATCTGGCCGTGGTGCAGGAGGGGGTGCGCGCCGACGGTTCGTCGGACCGGTCCGGCGAGGGCGAATCGGTGGCCGCCCCCGCCCCTGCCGGCGACGACCTCGCCGAGCGCTATCTCTGGTACCTCGACGTCGGGCGCGGCGCATTGGTGGAGGCTCTCACCCTGCTCGGCGGGGACGACCACTACCCGCTCGTCTTCCACTGCGCCGCCGGCAAGGACCGCACCGGTGTGCTGGCCGCCCTCGTCCTCGAGATCGTCGGCGTCGACCGCCAGTTGATCGTGGCCGACTACGTGATCACGGCCGAGCGTCTGCGCTTCATCGTGGACCGCTGGAGCGCCGATCCCGAGTTCGCCGAACGGATGGCCAACGTGCCCCCCTCGCGTTTGAGTGTCGAGGCACCGACGATGGAGGGCTTCCTCGACCAGCTCCACGCCCGGTTCGGCGGGGCCCGATCCTGGGCGCTGGAGGCGGGGGTCCCCTCCAGTGCGCTCGACCGGATGGTCGACCTGCTGCTCGAGCCGCCGGCCTGACCAGGGCCGCTCCGCACCAGGCCACGTCGGCCCCGCACCCGCCCCGGGGGGATGCCCGCCGGGTGGGGTCGGCCCCTAGGATGAGGGCATGGTCGGGTCGATCGTCGAATCGCTGTTCCTGGGTCTCGTCGTGATGGCAGGGATTCTGTTCGTGACCGTCATGACCGGCGGCTTCGTGTTGTGGCGCTACGGCCGCAGGAAGCTGCGGGCCTTCCGCTCCCACGGTGCGGTCATCGGTGCCACCGCGGTCTGGGAGGCGGCGGCGTCGAACCGGTGGAACCGGTCCTCGGCTCCGGTGACGTCGGCCGAGCTCATGCAGTGGTCGGCCGCCCGGGTCGGCAAGGAGATGTGGCGGTCGGTCGACCGGGCCACCGCCGCGGTTCGGGCCGCCGACGAGCTGGGCGGCCCCACGGCCGAGCTGCCGTCGCTGTGCCGCCGCCTCCAGGCCGCCGCCGTCGACATCGACAAGGTGCTGCGGGTCGACCCCGGGGCCCGGGTGCCCGCCCCGTTGGGCGATCAGGTCCTCGAGGTCATGCGGGCGGCCGCTGACGTGCAGCAGGCCGCCGTGGCCTCGGCGGGTGAGGCGAGCACCCAACGGATCCGCGAGCTGACCGAGGACGCCGGCCACGAGCTGTCACTGCTCGACGCCGGCCTGACTTCGATGCGCTCGTCCGGACGCCCCGAACTCCCGCACTAGGCGTCCCGCCCAGGAACGGGCGGTGGCGTCCGTCCGGACTACAGCTCGGCGGTGAGGGCGTCGGCCAGGACGCCGAGCCCGTCATCGAGCAGCTCCGGCTCGATCACCAACGGGGGGAGCAGGCGGAGGACATTGCCGTAGCTGCCGCACGACAAGGTCACCACTCCGGCGCGGTGGCACGCGGCGACGATCCGCTTGGCGGCGTCGGCGTCGGGCTCCATGGTGCCCGGCTGCACCAGCTCCATGGCCATCATCGCCCCGCGGCCCCGCACGTCCCCGATGCCGGGGTGGCGGGCCTGCATGGCGCTGAACCGCTCGTTGATGGTGGCGCCGATCTTGGTCGCAGCAAAGGCCAGGTCGTGGTCGACCATCGTCTGGATGGAGGCCAGTGCCGCCGCGCAGGCCACCGGGTTGCCGCCGTAGGTGCCGCCCAGGCCGCCCACGTGGACCTGGTCCATCAGCTCCGCCCGACCGGTGACGGCGGCCAGCGGCATCCCGCCGGCCATCGCCTTGGCCGTCGTGATCAGGTCGGGCACGACACCTTCGTGGTCGCAGGCGAACCAGTCGCCGGTCCGACAGAAGCCGGTCTGGATCTCGTCGGCGATGAGAAGGACGCCGTTGGCGGTGCACCATGCGGCGATGGCCGGGAGGAACCCGGGGGCCGGCACGATGAAACCGCCTTCTCCCTGGATGGGCTCGATCACGACGCATCCGGCGTTCGCCACGCCGACCTGGCGCTCCATCTGTTCGATGGCCCGGGCTGCGGCCTCGGCACCGGTCATGCCCTCGGGGTCCCGGTACGGGTAGGACATCGCCACCCGGTAGACCTCGGGGGCGAACGGGCCGAAACGGTGCCGGTAGGGCATGTTCTTGGCGGTCAGCGCCATGGTCAGGTTGGTCCGTCCGTGGTAGGCGTGGTCGAAGGCGATCACGCCGTCTCGGCCGGTGACGTGCCGGACGATTTTGACCGCGTTCTCGACGGCCTCGGCCCCCGAATTGAAGAGTGCCGACCGTTTGGCATGGTCGCCTGGCGTCCGTTCGTTGAGGGCCTCGCACACGGCCACGTACTGCTCGTACGGGCTGACCATGAAGCACGTGTGGGCGAACTTGGCGATCTGGTCCTGGACGGCATGGACCACCGCCGGCGCGGCGTGCCCGACGCTGACCACGGCGATGCCCGACCCGAGGTCGATCAACGAGTTCCCGTCGACGTCGACGAGAATGGCCCCCTCGGCCCGGTCGATGTACAACGGGAAGACCGAACTGACGCCCGGGGCGACCGCCTCCGTCCGGCGAGCGTCCAGTTCCTTCGACCGTGGACCGGGTAGTTCGGTCACGATTCGACGGGTTTGGTTGATTCGGGCCGGGTTCACGACGGTAAGCGTAGTTGACGGCTTCGGCGCCGACAGGGGCGGATCCGGGCCGTCCACTCCGTGGTTGGGGCCGGAACGTCCCGTCACATGCCGAAGTTCCAGCCTGCGCCCCGCTCGAACTGGTGGAGGATGTTCTTGGCCATCAGGATCTTGTGCACCTCGTCGGGCCCGTCGGCCAACCGCAGCACCCGCGCCGTCAGATACATGCCGGCCAGCGGGAGGTCGTTGCTTACCCCGGCACCGCCCCACACCTGGATGGCCCGGTCCACCACCCGGTGGAAGGCGGCCGGCACGAACACCTTGATGGCGCTGATGGCGGTACGTACGTCGGGTGAGCCGCGGGCCACCTTTTCGGCGGCGTCGATCGTCATGAGCCGCGCCGACTGGACGTCCATGTACGACTCGGCGATGAACCCCTGGATGAACTGCTTGTCCTTCAGGAGTCCGCCGTGGACCTCGCGCGTCAAACTGCGCTCGACCATCAGATCGAAGGCCCGCCACATCTGCCCGACCGAGTTCATGCAGTGGTACACCCGGCCGGCTCCGAGCCGGTCCTGGGCGGCCTGGTGTCCTTGGCCCACCAGGCCGAGGGTGTTCCCGATCGGGACCCGGACGTCCTCGTACCGGATCTCGCAGTGGTCCGACGTCGAGTGCCCGAAGATCCCGATCCCGCGCACGATGTGGACACCCCGGGTGGCGGTGGGCACGATGATCTGGGTCATCTCACCCGGCGCACCGAGCTCGCCGGACGGGTCGTCCGCCCGGCACATGACGATGAAGAAGTCGGCGTCGATCCCGTTCGAGGTGAACCACTTGTGCCCGTTGATCACCCAGTCGTCGCCGTCGCGGACGGCCTCGGTGGCAATCGAGCGCGGGTCGGATCCGGCTTGGTCGGGCTCGGTCATGGAGAAGCCCGACTGCATCTCGCCCTCGATCAGCGGCAGCAGCCACTTCGCCTTCTGCTCCTCGGTGCCGTACTTGACCAGCACGCTGGCATTGCCCGAGTTGGGGGCGGCCACGCCGAAGAGGGCCGAGGCGCCGACGGCGTAGGAGAGGATCTCGTACATGTAGGCCAGTTCGAGGAAGTCGAGCCCCATGCCCCCGTACTCCTTCGGGAGGTGGGGGGCCCAGAGCCCTGCCTGGTTGACCTTGACCTTGATCTCCTCGCGCAGCTCGATGCTCCGGCGCCGTGACCGCTCGCGCTCGTCCTCGGCCAGCTCGCCGGCGCGCATTCCCCACAGGAGATCCTCGTGGGGGAGGATGTCGGCGTTGACGAGGGCGGCCGTGCGCAGGCGGATGTCGTTGACGGCCGGGTCGAGGCCAGGAATGGGCGCCACATTGATCGCCACGGGGTCTCCTTCGTAGGGCGTCGGGTTCGTCCCTCATCTTCACCCTGGGGCGTCGCCGGCGGACCGGCCGAAAGTCCCAAGTGTGGTGAAGCACTCGGCCAAGGGGCGCTACTGTGCGCGCCATGGCCCCCGCACCATTCACGTTCGGTCCGGTCACCCTCGACCGGCATCTCCGCAACGAGGCCGCCGTGCTCGGCGCCCGCAGCTTCTACGACGACCCCTTCTTCGTGCACCTGTCGTCCGAGCCGATGCTGCGGGCCCGGGGCCTGGCCCTCTACCTGCGTTCGCACCTGGCCGCCCTCGGGGACACGGCGGTCGCCTCGTGCGCCCGCGATGGCGCCGGCACCCTGGTGGGGATGTGCGTGTGGCAAAAGCCCGGGACCTACCCGCTGCCCGTGACCGCCCAGGCCCGGGAGATGGCCGGTGCGCTCTGGGCGCTGATCCCCCGCCCGCCGGCGGTGGCCAAGGGTCTCCGCTACACCCTGGCCATGGACAAGGCGCGACCCCGCGAGGACCACTGGTACCTCTGCCTGCTGGCCGCCGACCCGATGGCGTGGCGGCGGGGGATCGGCACGGCGCTGATGGAACCGAGCCTCGAGACCATCGACGAAGACGGACTGCCGTGCTACCTCGAGACCCAGAAGGAGGCGAATCTCGCCTACTACCGGAGGTTCGGCTTCGAGGAGACGGCCCGGCTCACACCCAGTCCGGGTGGTCCCGCGCTCTTCACCATGACCCGACCGGTCCGGTAGCCGGATCCGTTCCCCCCTTTTCAGTGGGCCGCGGCCGTGAGGTCGTAGATCGTCACCCCATCGACTGTCCTGGCGGTGTAGTGGGCTTTGACCCACGTGCTGATGGCCGACGAGCTGGAGCTCGTCGAACCTCCGGGTCCGAAGCCGCCACCGGACAGGTAGTAGTGGATCTTGCCGGCCGTGACGTACTGCTGGAACTGGGCCAACGTGGGTGACGGATCGGTCCCGTTGAAGCCACCGATGGCCATGACCGGCTCATCGGCGGCCAACTGGTAGCCCGCGGCTGTGTTGGCGCCGGTGGTGGCGGCCACCCAGGTGTACCGCGTGGCGTTGGCCTGGAGTAGGGCGGTGAGCTGTTTGCCGGGTGTCGAGGCATTGAGCAGTCCGCCGGCGCCGCCGGCACCACCGAACCCGCCGGCACCGCCGAACCCGCCGAACCTGCCGGCACCGCCGGCTCCCGGCAAGGTGAATCCCTTGGGCAGCGTGAACGTCCTGCCGTTGGGCAGGGTGACGACCCGGGATCCCGTGCCTCCGGCGAACCCGCCGGTCGGTGGTCCACCGGCGAAGCCCCCGGCGGTTCCGCCACCCGCGGTCCCGCCTCGGAAGGCCCCGCCGCCGAAGCCGCCGCGCCCACCCGGACCGAAGCCGCCAGCGAAGCCGCCACGCCCACCCGGACCGAAGCCACCGCCCTGGACGGCTGGACCGGCGGAAGGGATGGACCCGAAGTGGGCCGTCGAAGCCGTGTCGACGGCGTAGGCGGCGGGCCCGGCGATCACGGCGGCGATCCCGAGTCCGGCGATGCCGGCGGCCAGGACGCCGCGGGCCCGAGGGGACAGGGCGATGCCGACCACGGCTGCGACGCCGGCGGCCAGGATGGCCCAGCGCAGGGCCGGGTACCACTGGGGGCTCCAACCGAGGAGCACGAACGACCACACCGCGGTGGCCAGGACTGCGGCGCACAGGGCGATCCGGGGGAACAGCTCGACCCGGCGGTGCCACAGGAAGGTGCCGCCCATTCCGACCAGGGCGCCCACCGCCGGAGCCAGGACGACCGTGTAGTACGGGTGGATGATCCCCTGGGCGAAGCTGAGGATCAGTCCGGTCAGGAGGAGCCAGCCTCCGAAGAGGAGGAAGGCCGACCGGGTGCGGTCGGTCCGGGCGGCCCTGCGGGTCATCCACAAGACGGCCACCAGGCCGATGAGTGCGCCGGGGATCAGCCACGACACCTGGCCACCGAAGGACTTGTTGAACAGCCGGTCCCAACCGGTCGGGCCCCACATGGAGCCGGCGGTGCCGCCGCCGCCGACGCTGCCCTTCTCGTTGCCACTGAGGCGGCCGATGCCGTTGTACCCGAAGATCAGGTTGAGGATGTTGTTGTCCGTCGAGCCCCCGACGTACGGTCGGGCGGACGCCGGCGTGAGCTCGACGGCCGCCACCCACCAACCGGCCGACAATAGGAGCGCCAGTCCGGACCAGAGGAGCTGGACGATCCGTCGCCCGAGCTTCGGCGGACCGGCCAGCAGGTAGACCAGGCCGAGCACGGGCATCAGGATCACGGCCTGCAGCATCTTGGTGATGAACCCGAAGCCGACCAGCGTGCCCGCCAGCACCAGCCACTTCGTCTTCCCGGCCTCGAGGGCCCGGACGGTGGCGTAGGCGGCACCGGTCAGCAGCAGGGTGAGTAGGGCGTCGGGGTTGTTGAACCGGAACATCAAGGTGGCTACCGGGGTGAGGGCCAGGACGGCCCCGGCCAGCAGTGCGGCGGCCGGTGTGAACCAGCGGCGCACGCAGGCGTAGAGGACACCGACGGTGGCCACGCCCTCCAGGGCCTGGGGTACGAGGATGCTCCACGAGTTGACGCCGAAGAGCCGGGCTGACAGCTCCATCACCCACAGCGAGGCCGGCGGCTTGTCGACGGTGATGAAGTTCGACGAGTCGAACGATCCGAAGAAGAAGGCCTTCCAGCTCTTCGTGCCGGCCTCGACGGCGGCCGAGTAGAAGCTGTTGGCCCAGCCGGAGGAGCCGAGTCCCCACACGTAGAGGACGCCTGTCCCCACCAGGAGGGCGATGAGGGCCGGGCGCACCCAGGCGGGGTCGTCGGGACGACCCCGCACCAAGCGTCGGGGCAGACCGGGTGTGGGATCGACGTCGTGGGACCGCTCCGGCCCGGTGGGCGCGGCGTCGGCGAGGACCGGTGCCGCGGGTGCGTGGACGTCCCATGCCGGAGCGTCGACGACCGTGGTCGACGACCCGTGGAGGTCGGCGGGGTCGCTGGGGATCTGGATGTCGGTCATCGGGAGGTCCTCGTGGGCGTGCGGTCGGAGATGGACGGGGTAGAGGCAATGGACGAGTGGGACGGGATCGAAGTGGTCATCGGGGTGGACGAGGCGGTGGGGGCGGTCGGCCGTGCGGGATCGGTTGCACCGGGGTCCGCATGGGGTAGGGCGACCGGGCGGATGTGGGTGCCGAAGTGGGGGCGGAAGACCCAGGTGCGCAGGATGGTGAAGCGGAACGCGGCGGCGGCCAGGTTGGCCAAGGTCACGGCCACCAGCTCGGCGGCGAGACCGTCGAAGCCGAGGGCCCTGGTCACCGCCAGGGCGCCGGTGGTGAAGGCGAGGCTGACGCCCAGCAGCGCCGCTCCGACCGACAGCCGGCGGGACCGGTCGAGCCCGTGCCGTGCCGTGCCGGCCACCCCGCGGTGAGCGGCGGTGTTGCCGAGGCTGCACGCCACGATGGCGACGGCGTTGGCTGCGTAGGCGCCGATCCACGGGACGAGGAGGGCGAACAGGACGACGTAGGCCAGCGTGCTGACGAGGCCGACCCCGGCGAACCGGAGTAGCTCGTCGGCGAACACCTCGCTCCCGGCCGGTCCGTGGTCGGGGGTCTCCCTCCGTTCGCTCACCACGGCCACCGGGGTCGGGGCGGACTGGGATGGCACGGGACCCGATGCCAGAGCTAGGCGGGCCCGTGCGGTCCGTCGGCGTGAGGCCGGAGTCATCATCCGGGCCACACCGCACAGATCGAGCCAGGCGGTGCGGGCCACAGCAACGCGCGAATCGAGGTCGTCGACCCAGTCGACCGGGACTTCGTGGATGCGCAGGCCGAGGCGCTGGGCGACGATCAGGACTTCCGTGTCGAAGAACCAGGCCTGGTCGTCGACCAGGGGCAGGAGGGCGTCGACGGCCTCACGACGGAGTGCCTTGAACCCGCATTGCGCGTCGCTGCACGAGTTGGCCAGCGCAGTGCGGAGCAACAGGTTGTAGGAGCGGGAGATGATCTCCCGCCGGGCGCCCCGGACCACGTGGGCGCCGGGCGCCAATCGGGTGCCGATGGCGACGTCGCTGTGCCCGGTCAGCAGGGGGGCGACCAGCGGCAACAGTGCTTCCAGCCCGGTGGCGAGGTCGATGTCCATGTACGCGACCACCGGCGACCGGCTGGCCGTCCAGGCGGCGCGCAGGGCCCGCCCCCGTCCCTTCTGATCGAGGTGGAGGGCCCGTACGCCCGGGAGGCTGCCGGCCAGGCCTGTGGCGATCGTCCAGGTGTCGTCCGTGCTGGCGTTGTCGACCACGGTCACCACGGTGGTCAACGGGAACGACCGGTCGAGGAAGGTGCGCAGCGTGGTGACGCTGGCCGCCAGCTGTCGGGCCTCGTTGTGGACGGGCAGGACGATGTCGAGCTGGGGAACCGACTTCGGGTCGTCGTGGGCCGGTGGCAGGTGCGGGTGGCTCATGGCGACACTGTCGTTGTGCCGTTTGTCGCCACGGTGGGACCCCGCTGTGGTTCCGCTGTGAATCCAGGAGCTGCTCCGGGGCTCAGGTGACGGCGGTCGGCGGCGCTGTCGGCGGCACCAGGGCCGGGGCCGGTTCGTGGCCCGGAGCGGGCGGAGTCGCCGGCGCGCCGGCCGGAGGCATGGGGGGGAGTCTCACCGTGAAGGTCGTCCCGGATCCCTCCGCGCTGGAGGCCATCACGGTGCCACCTTGGGCGGCCACGATGGCCGAGACGATGGACAGACCGAGCCCGGCGCCTCCGTGGAGTCGGGAGCGGCTGGGATCGGAACGGTAGAAGCGCTCGAAGACGTGGGCCACTTGGTCCGGCGGCATGCCCGGGCCGTCGTCGGCCACCACGATGACGGCGCCGTCGCCGTCGGGTTCGACCGACACCTTCGTGTTGGTGCCCTCGGGGGTGTGCGACCGCACGTTCCCCAGGAGATTGTCGATCACCTGGCGGAGGGCGGTGGCGTCCCCGGTGACCTCGATCGGTCGTGGCGCGGTGAAGGTGACCGGCCAGGCCGGACCGACTGTCCGTGACGTCTGGACCGCCTCCGCGCACAGCGAGACCAGGTCGACCGGGTGCATCTCCATCGGTCGTCCCTCGTCGAGGCGGGCCAACAGGAGCAGGTCGGCGACGAGGTGCTCCATCCGGCCTGTCTCGGACCGGATGCCGACGATGAGGCGTTCGAGGTCTTCCTTCTGCTCGGAGGCGCCTCGCCCGAACAGCTCGGCATAGGCGCTGATGGCGGCGATGGGTGTGCGCAGCTCATGGGACGCATCGCCCACGAAGCGCCGCAACCGGGCGTCCGACTCACGCAGCCGTTCCTCTGTGGCCACCCGGGCCCGGAAGGCCGACTCGATGCGGCTGAGCATGATGTTGAGAGTGCGGGCGAGGCGCCCGACTTCGGTCGTCTCGTTCTCGCCAGGCACGCGCTCGGTGAGGTTGCCCTCGGCGATCGACTCGGCCGCCGTCTCCATGTCGCGGAGGGGACGGAGTCCGATGCGCACCAGCCAGAACCCGCCAGCGAGGGCGACGAGCACGGCACCGCCGGTCACGATCAGCTCGACCAGGAGGAGGTGGTGGAGGGTGCTCTCGGTGTCGCTCAACGGCACGCCCAGGATCAGGTAGTCACCGTTGGACAGGGTGGAGGCCCGGACGCGGAACGTGGGGCCGTCGGCTTGGGTGGACGGGGCGTCGAAGTAGACGACCTGGGTGCCGTCGGGCGCGGTCTGGGTGGGCGGCAGGGGGGTCGGGATGACCGGATTGAACGAGGAGCCGTCGACGACGGCGGGGCAGCTCTGCGTGCCGGTGAGGGCGCCGGTCGACGTGCGCACCTGGATGGCCAGGCTCTGGAGCGCGTTGGAGAAGCCGTTGTCGCCGGGGCCCGGCCCGGCCGGCCCGGTCCCGTTGGGGAACGGAGCGCCGGGACTGCCGTTGCACCGCACCGGCAGGCCATGATCGAGCCGCTGCTCGAATCCGCCGTGGGTGGCGGTCAGCTGTTGGTCGATGCGTTGGTAGAGAAAGGACTGCAGGGCCGAGTAGGTGACGATGTCGGCGATGGCCAGGGCCACCACGGCGATGACCCCGATAGCGATCAGCAGGCGGGTGCGGAGCGACATCCCTAGTCCTAAGCAGGCTCGCGCAGGGCGTACCCCACCAGGCGCACGGTGTGGATGACCGGCGGACCGGCCACCTCGAGCTTCTTGCGGAGGTAGCTGACGTAGGTCTCGACCACGTTGCCGTCGCCCCCGAAGTCGTAGTGCCAGACGTGGTCCAGGATCTGGGACTTGGACAGGACGTGGCGCGGGTTGAGGAGGAAGAAGCGCAGGAGGTTGAACTCGGTGGCGGTCAGGGGGATGACCTGTCCGTCCCGGTGCACCTCGTGGGCGCTCTCGTCCATCTCGATGTCGGCGAACCGCAGGATCCCGGTGTCCTCCTCCTCGGCCCCCAGCCGGCGCAGGATGGCGTGGACCCGGGCGACCACCTCGGCCAGGGCGAAGGGCTTGGTGACGTAGTCGTCGCCGCCGACGGTCAGCCCGGCGACCTTGTCCTCGACGGCGTCGCGGGCGGTGAGGAAGAGGACGGGCACCCGGAGGCCGTCCTCGCGCAGGCGGCGGGTGACCTCGAGGCCGTCCAGGTCGGGAAGCATGACGTCGAGGACGATCAGGTCGGGCGGGTCCTCCTGGGCCGACGACAGGGCCTGGCGGCCGTTGACCGCCTGGGTGACCTCGAATCCCTCGTAGCGGAGGGAGGTGGCGACGGCGTCGATGATCGACGGCTCGTCGTCGACGACCAGAATGCGTTGACTGCGGGTGGGCTCCACGGGATCTCCTCTGGGCGGTGTCCGCCCCGTGTCCTCTTGACTCGCGGGATGTCTGGACAAGAGCATCGCGCCAGGGTCTGGACCGTCGGTGTGACCCAGCTGTGCGTCCCCTGTGAGGCCCGGCACCCGGTCAGGGTGCCCTTCGGACCCGGCGGCGCGATTCACAGCAGCGACTCAGGCGGCGCGCAGGCCACTCTGTGGCCAGTGGTGTGGGATGACCCATCGACCCGATCCGGCCGCCGTGGCCGGGTTCCGAACGAGAGGTGCAGCCATGGTCCGCCCGTCCATCCCCCGCCCCCCGAACGACGCCGTGCGATCGAGGGACGAGGCGCTCGTGCGCATCCGGCGGGCCACCGTCGCCCTGGGCCTGACCGCCACGGTGGCCGCCGCCGGGATCGGAGTCGCCGTCGCCGGCTCCGCGACGCACCATGCGACGGCGGCCTCCACCACGGCCACCTCCGGGTCGACCACCTCTTCGACCACCGCCCCGTCGACCACGGCCACCACGGGTGCGTCGGGCACGACATCATCGACCGCCACCACGCCGTCGACCACGGCCACCCCGGCCACCACAACCACCACGCCCAAGGCGACGACCACCTCGGGCCAGTCATGAGCACTCGCACCGAGGAGCGCCGGACGCCGGCCCTCCGGTCCATGCAGGCCATCGGGACCACCGCGACGGTCGTCGTCGACGACCCGGACGCCGCCGATGCCGCACTCGCCCTGCTGGCCACCGACCTCGACGCCCTCGACCGGGCCTGCAGCCGGTTCCGGTCCGATTCCGAGCTGCGCCGATTGGAGCGCCGTGGCGGCAGGCCCACCCTGGTGAGCCCCTTGCTGTTCGACGTCCTGGAGACGGCGTGCGACGTGGCCGCCCGCACGGCCGGCATCGTGGACCCGACCATCGGCTCGGCCCTGGTCGAACTCGGCTACGACCGCGACTTCGCGTCGCTCGGCGACGGGGTGGATGTCCCCGACCTACCGTCCACGCCCGCCCCGGGCTGGTGGCGGATCGGATTGGACCGGACGGACCGCACGGTGACCTTGCCCGACGGGATCCACGTCGACGTCGGCTCGACGGGCAAGGCCTTTGCCGCTGACCGGGCGGCCGCCCGCATCGCCGATGCCCTCGCCTGCGGCGTGCTGGTGAACCTCGGTGGTGACGTGGCCGTCGCCGGACGCCCACCGGTCGAGGGTTGGGGCGTGGGCATCGCCGCCCACTGCTCCGTCGCGCCGGGCGACGCCGACGAGGTGGTCGTGCTCCGGACCGGTGGCCTGGCCACCTCGGGCACCACCGCCCGCACCTGGTCGCGTGCCGGCCGCCCGGTGCACCACATCGTCGACCCGTGGACCGGTGCCGTCGCCCCGACCACGTGGGCACTGGTGACCACCTTCGGCGCCACCTGTGTCGAGGCCAACGGCTGGTCGACCGCCGCCGTGGTGTGGGGCGAGGACGCCCCCGGCAACTTGGACGACCACGGTGTGACGGCCCGCCTCGTCCGCGGCGATGGCCGCCAGGTGACCGTCGGCGCCTGGCCCGGCGTGACCAACGTGGTCCCCTCACCCACCTGTTCACTGACCGATCGGGAGGTGCGGTGATGCTGGCCGCCACGTCCACGACGATGACCGAGGCTGTCTGGTACGCCATCCGGGCCACCGGCGTGGTGGCCCTCGTCCTCCTCACGGTGACCACCGTGCTCGGCTTGCTGTCGGCCTCCCGGGTCCGCACCCGCCGCTGGCCCGCTTTCGCCCAGGTCGACCTCCACAAGAGGGCCACCATGTTCGCCCTGGTCTTCCTCGGCATCCATGTCGTGGCGTCGGTGCTCGACACCTACGTCCACGTCGGCCTGGTGTCGGTGATCCTGCCGTTCACGTCGTCGTTCAAGCCCTTCTGGACCGGTCTCGGTGCCGTGGCCGTCGACCTGCTGGCCGCAGTGGCCGTCTCGAGTGCACTCCGCCAGCGCATCGCCCCCCAGCTGTGGCGGAGCCTCCACTGGCTGGCCTACGCCTGCTGGCCGGTCGCCATGGCCCACGCCCTCGGCGCCGGCACCGATGCCGGGCAGTTGTGGATGGACGCCATCGCCGCGGCCTGCACCATCGCCGTCATCTCCGCCCTGGCCTGGCGCATCGTCGACCACCGGACCACCCGCGAAGGTGCGGTCCGGGTCGGCGCCACCACCCGGGCCGTCCCCGAGCGGCACCTCCCCTCGACCCGTCGTCCGTCCACGACTACATCGGCCGCCTCGGCCACCCGACTCTTGGAAAGAGACTCCCGATGACCACCTCCACGATGTACAACGTCGAGCGCCTGCTGCACACCGGGCCCGGTGGGCCCACTGATCCCGGCCTGGCCGACCACGTGGCCCGCCACGGCCCCGTGGTCATCCCGTCCTCCGACGACCCGGCATGGGCCGACGTCCTCCGCGCCGAGGTTGCCGCCTCCGGGCTGGCCGGACGGGGCGGTGGTGGGTTCCCGGCCGCCGCCAAGTGGGACGCGGTACTGCGATCCCACCGGCGACCGGTGGTGGTCGTGAATGCCATGGAGGGCGAGCCGGCCAGCGCCAAGGACCGGGCCCTGCTGGCCTGGTCGCCCCATCTGGTCCTGGACGGTGCCGAGCTGGTGGCCGCCCTGGCCGGTGCCCGCTCGGTGGTGGTGTGCGTGGCCGACGACCGCGACGATTCGGCCCGGGCCACACAGCGGGCCATCGTCGAGCGCCAACGGGCGGGCTCCGCCCGAGAGCTCTCGGTCCGCCGCCCGCCGGCCCGCTACGTGACGGGCGAGGAGTCGGCACTCGTCTCCTGGCTCGAGCGCGAGGACGCCCGGCCGGTCCTGCGGATCGACAAGTCGGTGCCCCTCCAGGTCGGTCGGCGCCCCGTGCTGCTGCACAATGCCGAGACGCTGGCCCAGGTCGCTCTGATCGCCCGGCACGGCGCCGCGTGGTTCCGCCAGCTCGGCGCCGAGGACGCCCCGGGCTCCACCCTGGTGACGGTGTCCGGCGCCGTGCGCACGCCAGGTGTGGTCGAAGTCGAGCTCGGCACCCCGGTCGACGAGATCGTGCTGCGTTGCGGGCCGACCGGCCCGATGGCCGGCTACCTGGTCGGCGGCTACGGCGGTGCCTGGCTCGCCCCCGAACTGGCCGGCACCCCGCTCGCCCCGACGCCGCTGGCCCGGGCCGGCGCCACCCTCGGGGTCGGCATCGTGGTGGCCCTGCCCGTCACGTCCTGTGGCATCGCCGAGACGGCCCGGATCACGCGGTGGATGGCCGGCGAGAGCGCCGGCCAGTGCGGCCCGTGCGTATACGGTCTGCCCGCCATCGCCGGCGATCTCGAGGACCTGGCCGCCGGCCGGGCCGACGCCGGCGTGCTCGGTCGGATCGACGACCGGTGCCGCACGGTGTTCGGCCGCGGCGCCTGCCGCCATCCCGACGGGGTGGCCCGGATGGTCCGCAGCGCCCTGTCGGTGTTTGCCGCCGACGCCGCCGCCCACGCCGCCGGAAGGGCATGCCCCGGGCGCCACCAGGCCAGCGTCATGTCCTTCCCGGCCGCACCGGCCCTGACCGGAGGCGAGTCGTGAGCACCCGGACGCCGGTGCGCCTCCGGCTGCGGCTGCGGGTCGACCCGGTGGCGTGCGACGGCTACGGATTCTGCGCCGAGCTGCTGCCTGAGCGGATCACCCTCGACGAGTGGGGCTACCCGGTGATCGACGGTAACCCCGTCGGCCCGGAGCTGGTCGAGCTGGCCACCCGGGCCGCCGCCGAGTGCCCCCGACGGGCGATCCACCTGGAGCGGGTGGCCGGCGACCGCTGAACGGCGCAGTGCGCGGCGCTCGGTTCAGGTGCAGACCGAGCCGGGAGCCGGCAGCACGCCGCCGAGCAGGTAGTGCGAGACATCGGCCCGGACGCACGGGTCGGTCGACCCGCTCAGCAGCCAGGTGTGCCCCCAGCCCACCCAGGTCAGCTGGCTGGCCCGTGGGAACAGCGCGGCCAGGTGTCGGGCCCCGATGAGCGGGGTGTTGGGGTCGCCCGTGTTGCCGATCACGAGGACCGGCGGCGACCGGGTGGGGCGGATATCCGAGACCGGCTGGCGGCCGTCCGGCCAGCTGACGCACCCGCCCAGGTTGTAGGTCACGGCGTAGGCGCCGAGCAGGGGCCAACGGTCGGCCAGCCGGAGGGCCTGGGTGCCGGCCGCCGTGGGACCGGGGTGGTCGACGGTGTCGTTGCAGGTGATGGCCCACTGGGCGTCGACCAGCGGTGACCCGTCGAGGTCGGTCACGAACCCGAGGGCCAACCCGCGGAGGCCCGACCCGTCGCCGTGGGATGCGGCCACCAGGGCCGACTCGAACGACGAGGTGGCGCCCGGCACGGTGACGGCAAACAGGGCGGCCGTGTCGAGGTCACCGACCGTCACGGCCACGTCGTCGCCGTGGCCCGGGGCGGGCAGCGGGTGCGCCGTCATGGCGGCCGAGACCCGGGTGTAGAGGCCGGTGGGGTCGGGACCGAGCGGGCAGGCCGGCGATGCCGAGCACATGGCGAAGAGGTGAACGAGGGAGCGCTCGGCCGCCGGGGCCTGCTCGGCGGCCTGGGTGGCCAGCGCTGCGTCCATGTCGACGGCGCCGTCCAGCACCATGCCACGTACCCGTTGGGGGAACAGGTCGGCGTAGACGGTTCCGAGCACTGTCCCGTAGGAGAGACCGTAGAAGCTGATGGTGGAGATGCCGAGGGCCTGGCGGATCCGGTCCATGTCCCGCGCCGTGTCCACCGTGTCCACGGCGGCGGTCAGGGTCGGGTGGGCGGTGGCGCACGCCCGGGCCAAAGCGGCGAAGACCGGGGTGCCCGGCAGCGGTAGGCCGGCGCGGGCGGGGACCGGCCCGACGGCGGTCACGGTGGCCGGCACGGTGCCGCACCGGAGCGGCGCACTGGCCCCGGTGCCGCGCGGGTCGAAGCTGACCGCGTCGCTGACCGCCCGCACGTCCGGCGGCAGGAGGGGGAGCAGCACCGGCAGGATCTGGTTGCCGCTCTCGCCCGGACCACCGGGGTTGACGAACAAGGTGCCGCCGCTGGCGGATCCACCGGTGGCTGGCGAGCGGGTCACGGCGATCGACAGGGTGCCGGCCGACGGGTGGCGGTAGTCGAGGGGCACGGTGACGGTCCCGCACTGCAGGGTCGCCTCGGTCGGGCACGTCGTCCACGTGATCGGTGGCGGCGGCGCCACCGGCGGCAGTCCGGCTTCGGACGGCGGGGACGGGATGGAGGCGGACGTCGACGCGGTCGGCGCCGTCGACGAGCACCCGGCGGCGATTGCGGCGCACACCAGGATGGCGACGGTGGTCGTCGACCATCGGGAGGCCGCACCGGCGGTGCGGAGGACGGGCATGGCCGGAAAGGTACCAGTGCGGTACCGGCTCGTCGGGGGATCGGTGCCGGGGTCAGAGGAGCGACAGCGTGGGGAACCGTCCGCCCAGGAACGGGCGCGGGTCCACGCCGAGCACGCGGTCGAGCACGGTGGCGTAGACCGTCGCCGGCGCGTCGGGCCCGGGCCAGTTGGCGCTCGTAGGCGATGGCGGAGCCGAGCACGGGTGCCGGTACGGCATCGGCGCCGTCGTCCGGCGCGGAGAGATCGGCGATGATGCGGTCGACGGTGGCCGCGTACCCGGCTGCCGAGGCCGAGTCGAGCTCGGACGTCGTGGCACCGAAGCCGGCCCTGCGGAGGAGCTGCGCCACGGCGCTGTCGGTGTCCATCGCCTCGCCCTCCCTCTTCCCGGTCGCCGCCCGCATGGGGCGCCCACACAGGAGCTACTCACAAGCATCGTCCCGTGACGTGAGCGACCTGTGCGCAACCTACGAGGGAATTGTGAGGGAGGGGCGTATCCGGGACGAACAGCGTGTCCGGTACAGCCAGGCGTGTCCCGCTGCCCCGTCCGACGTGGTGGGCGGGCTGTCGGAGACCTTCCGGGGTGGTCCTGCCAGCACCGGGTACCCATACCGCCTAGGGTGGGAAGTACATAGGCCCTATCACGCGGGCCCATGTAGGTAGGGCTTCAAAGTGGATCCCCGCGTTTTCGTGCGTGAATTTCAAGGAGACTCAGTTATGGGTGTAGGTGCAGTCAAGTGGTTCAACGCCGAAAAAGGCTTCGGATTCATTACGCCTGACGGCGGCGGGGATGACCTCTTCGTCCATCAGTCCGAGATCCAGATGGAGGGCTTCCGCGACCTCGCGGAGGGCCAGCGTGTGGAGTTCGAGACCAAGCAGGGCCAGAAGGGCCTGCAGGCGAGCCAGGTCCGCAAGATCTGAGTTCCACACTGTCGGGCTCCGGTCCGTCGTGCGTCTCCGGTCCGTCGGAGGCCACCTCGGACCGGTTCCCGCAGTGGGCTTGACCACCGGAGGCCCATTGGCCTCCGGTGCAGCAATTCAAGGGGCGGTTCCCGTCCCGGCCACGTCGACCAGCTGATAGAGCTCGACGGTGTTGCCGGCCGGGTCGACGACGAAGGTCTGGAGCCCCGGCCCGACCGGGCTCGGATCGCCGACCGGCACGTCGCGTGCGCGGAGCTCGGCCACCGCGGCGTCGAGGTCGGCCACCCGCAGGGCGAAGTGCTGGCCCAACGCCGGCGGCGGGCCGGCCTCGATCAGGTGGAGCTGGCTGGCGCCCATGTCGATCCAGGCCCCGCTGATCCCGAAGTCCGGTCGGTCCCCGCGGACCATCCCGCCGAGCACGTCGGTGTAGAAGGCGAGGGCGGCGTCGACATCGGTGACGTTGACGGACACGTGGTGGACGGCGAGCGGCTGCATCCCCCGAGTCTGCCCGGTCCGCTGGGCGGTTGCACCCGTTGTGCCCGACCCGTCCTATCCGCTCGGAACGCTCGCCCCAAGGCTGTTGGTCAGCGCCGGCAGGGGAAGGGGAACGCGTACCACGACGACCGGCCCAACTTCGAAAAGGCCACCGCACTCCTGTTCCGGCCCGATCAGACGACAGCGAACGTCAACGTCGTCATCCCGTCGTCGGTCTCGCGGAGCCCCGCGGTTGTCCTTCAGTGCCTGGTTCGATTCGTCAGGATTCGCCGGGCCTCGATCAGGTATCTCGTGGCGTGGCTCACGAACGGACCCTCGCGCTCGATCTGCTCGTGCAGGGCGGCGAGACGGTCTCGGTAGGCCTCGACCGTGAATCCGGGGACGGTCCAGAGCACCTTGCGGAGGAAGTACGTCACGGCACCGATGTCGTAGAACTCCGTCCGGAGTACCGCCTGCCGCAGATCCACGACGACGAGTCCCGCCGACTCCGCCAGGAGTACGGCAGTATCCGGACTGCGGGCGACACTCACCGCCTGCGGCCCCATCATGAACTCCGTGAGCTCCCGGTTGGATCCTGCGCCGACGTGCTGGGCGAGGTACGTCCCGTCCATGTCGAGGACCCGGGTGATCTCATCCCACACCACCGCCACCGGGTGGCGACTGGTGACGAGGTCGAAGGAGGCATCCGGGAACGGAAAGGGGCCTTCGGCCGGGGAGTGCTCCACGGACACGCCGAACGGCCTGAGGTTCCGCATGGCGATCGCCGCGTTCGGACCCCAACCCTCCGTGGCAGCCCGGATGGCCGGAAGCTGAGGTGCATTCGCCAGGGCCTCGGCCAACACCTCGCCTCCTCCGGTCTGGATGTCCAGCGCGGCAGCGGCGGAGCCCAGCCGGCCGGCCAGGATCCGGACGAAACCCCAAGGCGGTCGTTCCTCGGTGGCCCTTCCGTCGAGCCAGGAGAAATCCCAACCGTCCGTCGACGACGCGGCACCCTCGGCGACCAGATCGTCGAAGGTCGCCCGGTTCGCCATCGATCCAGCGTGGTGCGACACATGCCGGCGTGCAAACGGATTCCGAGACGTGTCGAACCGCGACTGCCGCCCCGCCTCATAGCATCCGGGCATGTCCCGCCTCCGAGCTTCCGCCCCGACCGGCCTCGCGTGCCTGTTCACCGTGACCGGCGTGCTCCACTTCATCCGGCCCACCTTCTTCGACCCGCTGATGCCCCGGGTGATCCCGGGCCGCTTGCATCGGCCGCTCGTCTACGGGAGCGGTCTAGCCGAGCTTGCGTGCGCGGCCGGGTTGTTCCGCAGGGCCCGATGGGCCTCGGCGGCATCGACCGCGCTGTTGGTGTCAGTGTGGTCGGCCAACCTGCAGATGGCGCTCGATGCCGGCACCGGTCGCCACGAGGGCGCTATGGATTCCGGCGTCGTGGCGTGGGGGCGCATGCCCCTCCAGTTGCCCATGCTGTGGGCGGCCCGACAGGCCCGCCGACCCGCTCCGCCCGATCGTTGACGCGTCCGGACCCGATCGACGGACGTCGACCGGGTCCCGGGCACGGCGTGCCGACTGCGCGATCCGCGCCGTCGGTCTGGAGAACTACCAGCTCGAGCAGCCGCGCTGGTCCGGGGGGTACGACTGGATGCGCTCGGCGACCATGATCTGCTGGTCGGGCGTGGCCCGCGCCGCCGCCGACGCGTACTGCAGGCCTCCGTACTCGGCCCAGTTGGTGCGGGTGATGCCGAGGCCCCCGCTGAAGCGGGGTCCGTCGGCCTGCCAGTTTCCACCCTCCTCACACCCGGCGACCCGATCCCAGGCGGCGCGCTGGGCGGGGGAGACGGTGTCGACCACGATCGGCGCCGGCACCTGCACCGGCACCGGGGCTGTGACTTCGTGCCCCGCGGCGTAGCCGGTCAGCAGCGCCTCGGCCACGCCGAAGCCTGGCAGCGCGGTGGTGGCGGGCGAGCCCACCGTGACGTAGGCGGTCAACCGGCCGCTGGCGTGGCTCGGTCGATGACCGACGGTCGGAGCCGCCGAATGGTGTGGCGACGAGACTCTGGCCCGAACCGGCTGCGCGGCGGCGGCCTGGGACAGGAGTGTGACGGTGATGAGGGCGATCGGGATGATCGCCACGAGTGCAATGCGGGTCCGCATGGCACCTCCCTTCGTAGGGCGCACGGTGGCGCCTTCCTCTGATTGGTGTTGGCGGGCAACGGCCATCGCATGCTGTCCCCGGACGACGAGCGGGCAGGCTCCGTTCGTCCTGGCGTGACGCCTCAGGGTGTGCGGCCGGTGTTGTTATGCCCAGGATTGCGTCGTGGAGACATCACTCTTTTCTCGAAGGATCGCCAGTTGGTTTGGCGTGTGCCGCTCGCCTGCCTCACGGGTGTGAAGAAAGAGGACCGAATGCTGTGTCGATCCCCCCGGAGAAGCCGGCGGAAAACATCTGAAGCGTCGTCCGATGGCCATCTATCACGTGATGCAACCGCATCAGCAGGAGTGCGTTCCAATGAGTATAGCCGGGCTGCACCCGGCGAGGCCCGCCTGGGCAATCTGAGCCTGTGACCTGGCACTATTACGCCAGCAACTGCCAAACGGCGAGGTCGAACCGCAGTTTGGGCGCCGAATTAGGAAGGAGGGTTTTCTTCTCAATTATGGGACCACCGTCCCAGCAGAAGCCCCACTACTTGTTAACCGGTTCTCCACAGCCCGTGGAAACCTCAAATCGAGCCAGGTGTGGGGGCGATGGCATCCATCGGATGCACCGATACACGCAGGTCGAAGTCTATTTATCGGCCCGATCACGCCTCCTCAGATTTGGGGAGTCGTCTCGATCACGATTGCCGCCGGTCCCGGACCACGGTGGGCAGGAGGGGACCGAAGGAACGGGCCCGCAGGCACCCGATCCAGACCCCCGTCCCGTAGGCCACGTCGTCGGCCACCGAGGCGGCCACCCACCGGGGGAGGTCGAGGTCCGGCCGCAGCCGGATCCAGTCGACCACGGGGGGCACCAGGACCAGGGCGGCGGCCGCCCGACGACTCCTGCGCCCCGAGGCAGCCAAGGCGACCAGCCCGGGACCGGCCAGCATGGTGGCGGCCCGGCCCAGTCCCATCACCGTCCAGCCCGTCCCCGACGCACTCCACCGCCAGGCCTGCCGGGCGGGGATCCCGAGGGGTCGGACCTTCCCGGCCAGGCGCACGGCCGATGCGGCCACGGCCACGGCGGAGGGCACCGGACGGCCGGCGAGGAGGGCCGCGGCGGCGACGGCGGACGGCGGGCGGAGCTCGACGGGGGCCAGCAGGCCCGGGTGGCGCTCGGCCAAGGGGGCGGCCGAGGTGCCGTAGCGGAACCGGCGGGCCAGCACGTCGCGCCACCGGTCCGGCTCGCGGTGGGCCACGACGACCGAGGGGTCGTAGCGGATGCGCCAGCCCGCCGCCCCCAACCGCCACACCAGGTCGACGTCCTCGCCCACCCGCAGCGTCCTGTCGAACCCACCCACGTCCTCGAGGGCGGAGCGCCGGACCACGAGGGCCGCCGTGGGCACGTACCGGACAGCCCGGCCGGGACCCACCTCGCCCTCGTCGGGACCGAGGTCCAGGGGGGAGTGGAACCGGCCGAACCGGTGCACGACGCGCCGGTCGGTGCCGGCCGGTGCCGGTGCCGGTCGGACCCGGGGTGCCACTGCACCCACCTCGGGGTCGGCGAAGTGCCAGACCAGATCGTCCAACCACGCGCCCGGCACGGTGCAGTCGCTGTCGACGAACGCCATCAGGTCCGTCCCCACCTCGGCTGCCCCCGTGGCCCGCGCCGCGCCGGGGCCACCGTTCGTCTCCCGCCGGATCAATCGGGCGCCGTGCCGGCGGCAGACGTCGACCACGGCATCGGGGCGGTCGGAGGCGTCGTCGACCACGACGACGGTGGCCCGTCCGTCGAACGAGGCCAGGCATGCGTCGAGTTGGTCGGCGCGGTCGTGCACGGGAACCACCACGGTGACCGCGGGGGCGTCGGCCGGTGGACCGGTGGGCGAGGGCCGGCGGGGGTGGGCCATCCCGGCCGCGATCAGGCGTCCGGCCAGGGTCCGGGTGGCGTCGTGGGCCGGGCCGCCGTCCACCATGGCGTCGAGGGCGTCGGCGCCGGCCGCGGTCAGGGTGAGGACCCGGCCGGGCCGCCCGCCGGCCAGCACCGCGCCGTCGCCGAAGCGCCGGAGGGAGCGGTCGAGGACCAGGCCGAACCCCTCCGGGAGCATCCCCATCAGATGGGGGTCACAGGGCCAGACCGCCGTCCACCGGGAGGACGGCACCGGTGACGCCGCCCCGGTCCTCGGCGGCCAGCCACACCAGTGCCGAAGCGACCTCGTCGGCCGCCAGCAACCGGCCGACAGGCTGCTGACCGGCGAACGGCGCGGTGCTGTCGAGGCCGTACAGGCGGGCGCTCTCGGTCAGCATCGCCGTGTCCGTCGAGCCCGGAGAGACGGCGTTGGCGGTGATCCCGGTCCCGGCCAGTTCGGCGGCCAGTCCCCGTACCAGCCCGGCCACGCCGGCCTTCGCCGCACCGTAGGCGGACAGGTGGGGCAGTCCCTGGGTGGCGGCGGCCGATGCCACCACCAGGTAGCGGGCCTGGCGCGGGGCCGGCCGCCGGAGCAGGGCCGGCACCCCGACCCGGGCGGCGGCGATGGGTCCGCCGAGGTCGACGTCGAGCACGGCGGCCAGTTCGGCGGCCGGCATCTCCCACAGGGGCACGCCGCCGGCGATGACCCCGGCCACGGCCACCATGGCGTCGAGCCCGCCGAAGCGCTCCTCGGCCAGGGCCACGGCAGCACCCAGGGCCGCCTCGTCGGTGGTGTCGGCCACGTAGGCCACCACCCCGCCCGGCGACGCCGCGTCGCGTGACCGCGCCGCCCGGGCGACCACGTCCTCCAGCTCGGCGCGGGTGCCCATGGCGTAGGAGAGGCGCGGGTCGTCGCCGCACCGGTCGACGGCCACCACCGACCATCCGGCTGTGGCCAGGGCCACGACGGTGGCCGCACCGATCCCGCGTGCCGCACCGGTGACGACCGCCACCCTGCTCATCTGGTGACCTCGCTGCCCATGCCTGCACCTCGCATCTCGGACCGCCGGTGGAGCCCGGCGACCATGGTGGCCAGGTCGGCGGCTGCCGCCCGGATCAAGCGGCTTCCCTCGTCGGCCGCCGCCCCGGTCGGGTCCCCGAGGATCCCGGTGGGGCTGACCGAGCGCACGCCACCGGCTCGCAACAAGGGGAGCAGCTCGGCCCCACCCCGGGTGTCGCCGGGGGTGGCCCGGTCGAGCCGCACCCGGTCCGGGGCGATGGCCAGCATCAGTGACGTCTCGGTCCGTCCGGCGTGGAGGTCGCCGGCCCAGGGTGGCGACCACCCCGTCACCGGGTGCCCCTCGGCGGCGAGGCGGCCGAGTGCGCGGGCGAACGGCGAAGCGTTGCCGCCGTGGGTGCAGGCCAGGACCACGTGGGCGAAGTCGCGCACCGCCGAACGGCCGAGCTCGACCAGCACTGCCTCGATGGCCTCCTGCCCGATGGAGACGGTGCCGGCGAACCTGTCGTGCTCGCCGCTCGAGCCGTAGGCCATCGCCGGGGCGACGACCAGGTGGTGGTCGAGCACCGCGGCCGCCTCGACGACGGCCACGGCGATGTCGGTGTCGGTGGTGACGGGAAGGTGGGGACCGTGTTGTTCGGTGGCCCCGATCGGGACGACCAGGACAGCACCATCCCCGGCCCAGCGGGCAGCGTCAGGCCAGGCCGCATCGGCCAGCCGGTTCACGGTGCACCTGCCTCAGGGGCGACATCTTCCGCATCGATGTAGCCGTGTCGGGCCAGAAAGGACAGGAGCACATCAGCCGCCTCGGCAGCGTCGGCCGGGTGCACGACGGTCGGCGGGTCGTGGGCCACCAGCGCCCCGGTCAGGGCGAGCAGCCGCAGCCTCGGATCGTGGCCCTCCGGCGCAGGTATGACCCGGGTGCGCGGCGCGTACGGCCGGGTGGCACCGATGTGGAGGACCCCTGTTCCGGCGGCGGATCCGGCGGCGGTCCGACCGGTCGACCGGTCGACCGGTACGGCCGCGTCGGCGACGGCCAGGGCCCCGGCCAACGACGCCCGCCGGAGCCGCACGCCAGCACCCTCCACCGAGCAGACGGCGGGTAGGAGGACCCGCAGGCGCTCGCGCCACCCGGCGTCGAGTCGGCGCTCGACCACCACCGCCTCCGGGCCGTCCGACCGGAGGGCGACCAGGCCGAGGGCCTGGGCGGCACCCAACTCGTGGGCCAGGAAGGCGGGCAGGGCGCCGGTGCCGCGGTCGACCGAACGGTCGCCGCACACCACGAGGACGGGGCGGCCGAACGGGCGGACGGCGGCCAGGACCGTCTCGGCCAGGCCGTGCTCGTCCTCGGCCAGCTCGGCCACGTAGCGGTGGCCGTCGCTGTCGTGTGCGGAGGGGACCCGGACGACCGTCACGCCGAGGGCGGCCACGTCCCGGAGGATCGGATCGATCGACTCGGGGCCGACCGCGACGGCAACGACCCGGCCGTCCCATGACTCGGCCATCCGCAGCGCCTGCTCGAGGCCGGCGGCGTCGGCCGGGGAGAGTCCGACGCCGAGCGGGTCGCGGGAGATCGAGCCGTCGAGCGGGTCGACCGTTGCCCGCAGGTCGGTGATGCGCAGGCAGGCCACCACCAGCGGGCCCGCTGCGGAGTCGTCGGGGGCAGCGACGACAGGGGACACGTTCGGTCCGGTCATCCGTGGTGGAAGACGACGCCGTGACCGCCGTCGGGGTAGGTCCACGTGATGGCGCCCTCCGAGTCGCAGACCATGTAACAGGTCCCGCACTCGAAGCACTCCTCGTAATTGAACAGGATGCCGCCGTCGGAGGTCGGGGCGAACAGGTTGGCCGGGCAGGCGCTGACGCAGGCCTTGGTCGTGCACGACCGGCACACCTCGGCGTCGACGGCGATGTGGGCCCGGGCCCCGACCCGGAAGTCGACGGTGGCCATGCGCTCCTCGAAGGAGATCCCGTCCCACGGGCTGCGGCCCGGCGCCGGGCCGCTCATCCGAAGATCCTCAGGCCCCGCAGGGTGTCGCCGGCCAGCTGCCGGAGGGTTACCCCGTGCCGGGCCGCCGCCGCCCGGGTCACCTTCAGCCCGCCGGCCTTGGGCGTCGGGTTGGTCACGGTGAACATCCCCTCGGCCAGGTCGCACAGCAGCCCGGGGTAGCGCTGCTGGACCCGGTCGGACAGGACCAGGGACGGCGCCTTGCGCAGGCGCTTGTGATCGGCGAGGACGAACTGGCCCTCGAGGTCGGCCCGGTAGGAGGCGAGCCCCCGGGCCGTGCAGTCGCCGGCGGTCAGCGCCCGGTCGACCGCCTGGCCGGCCGCGTAGCCCGACCCGATGGCGAAGTTGACCCCCTCCAGCCACAGCCCGGCGGCCAGGGTCATGGCCCCGGCGTCCCCCGCGATGAGCAGGCCGTCGGCGGCCAGTGCCGGCATGGTGTCGTAGCCGCCCTCGGGGATGAGGTGCGCCGAGTATTCGCGCAGGGTCAAACCCCGCAGTAGCGGGGCGATGGTCGGGTGGGCCTTCAGGTCGGCCACCAGCTCCTCGGGTCGCACCCCCGAGGCGGCCAGCTGCGGCAGGGACAGGACCACGCCGATGCTGACCGAGTCGGCGTTGGTGTAGAGGAAGCCGCCCCCCGGTATGTCCCGCGTGCAGCCGAGGATCTCCATGTCGACGCCCTCGTGGTCCTGGACGCCGAAGCGCTCGTTGATGGCGCCCGGCGGGAGGTCGAGCACCTCCTTGACCCCCAGGGTGTGGTGCGACGCCTCGGCCCGGGACAGCAGGCCGGCCTCCTTGGCCAGGAACGAGTTGACCCCGTCGCAGGCGATGACCACCGGTGCGTGGAGCTCGGCGCCGTCGCGGTCGGTGCGGACCCCGACCACCCGGCCGGCACCGTCGCGCACCAGGCCCGTCGCCACCGTCGAGGTGACGAGACGGGCCCCGGCCTCGGTGGCCTTGCCGGCCAGCCACGCGTCGAAGTGGGACCGCAGTGTGGTCATCCCGTTGTAGGGGGCGGCACCCCAGGCATCGGTGCGGAAGTCGACGGACAGCGACTGGGTGCCGGTCATCATCACGGTGGAGCGCCGCACCACCCACCGCTCGACGGGCACCTCGTCCCACCAGCCGGGAATGATCCCGTCGAGCACCCGGCCGTAGACCACGCCGCCGTAGACGTTCTTCGACCCGGGGAACGGGCCGCGCTCGACGAGTACCACGGACCGGCCGGCCCGGGCCAGGGCCAGGGCCGCCGAGGCACCGGCCGGGCCGGCACCCACCACCACGGCGTCGAACGCGGCGACGTCGGTCCGCGGCTCAGGCACCGGTTACTCCGGCGGGCTGGTCGGCCCCGTCGTCGACGCCCAGTCGTCGGGCCAGCTCGGCCAGGAGACCGCCGGCGTCAGTCACCAGGCCGAGGTCGGCCATGGCCGTCATCGGACACGACGGGTCGGTGTTCACGCTCACCACGTGGCGCGGGGTGCCCAGGCCGCCGGTGTGCTGCGCGGCGCCCGACACCCCGAGGGCCACGTACAGGTCGGGGTCGACCGTCACCCCGGTGGTCCCGATCTGGCGCTCGTAGCCGGTCCACCCGGCATCGGTGGCCACCCGGGTGGCGCCCGCCGATCCCCCGAGGGCGGCGGCCACCGCGCCGAGCAGGGTGAAGACCCCGGTGGCCCGGTAGTCGTCGAGCCCGGCGACCAGGCCTGCGCCCCCCGCCACCACCCGGGTGGCGTCCGCCAGATCCATGGTGTGGAGATCGGGCTCGAGGAGCTCGAGCAGTTCCGGATCGCACGTCGACCCTTCCGGCCCGACGGCCAGGGACAGCTCGATGATCCCGGCCTCGGGCGACGCGGCCCCATCGGCGTGGGGTGCAGGGCGGCCGCCCACGGCGAGGGTCACCACGGCCGGCCCGGCCACGTCCACCGGGACCAGCACGCGGTCGTCGATCCTGGTCACGACGGCCCGCACCCCGGCACCGTCGGCGGACACCGCCGCCGTCAGGGCCCGGGCCACCAGGGGCCGACCGGTGGCCGCGGCCAGGCGTGGGGCCAGGTCCCGACCGTCGGGCGAGGCGGGCAGGAGGACCAGTGTCTCGTCGGCGACCACGTCACGGAGGGCGGCGGCCAGTGCGGCAGGCCGGAAGCCCGGCCCGGTGTCGGCCCAGCGGCCGTGGCACACGCCGGCCAGCGAGCCGAGCGCCTCCGCGGTGCCGGAGCCGACCACCACCACGCGCCCACCGGCCTCGGCCACCGCCTCGGCGGCCCCGACGGGCAGCCGGCCGTCGCGCGCCACGACCACCGCTATGGCGCTGCCGGCATCGTTCACTGGGGGAGGGTCCGGGCTCACAGTGCCACCGCCACCCGGTGGCCCTCGATGACGGCGGCGTGGGCCCGTCGGGGGGCCAGGCAGTCACCGATCCGGTGGACCTCGAACGGCGCACCGTCGAGTGCCCGCCACAGGTCGTCGTCGGGCTGCTGGTGGACCGAGCAGACCACCCAGTCGCAGTGCCGGTCCCGGTCGGTGCCGGTGGGGTGGTGCTGCAGGGTCAGTACCAGGTGCGGACCGCCCTCGTCGGATCGCGTCACGCCCATCGGCACCAGGTCGACGCTCTGTTCGATGCCTTTGGCGTGCGCCTTGACGTTCCACGTCTCCAGATCGAGGGTGATGCCCAGGTCCTGGCCCACCACCATCCCGTTGGTCACGATCTCCACCCTGCAGCCCCGGTCGGCCAGCAGCTCGGCGGTCGACGTGGCCTGGTGGAAGCCCAACTCGTCGACCACCACCACCCGGCCCTCCGGATGGACCCGACCCTCCAGGACGTCGCGCACGTCGACCACCCGGTCGTCGTCGCCGGCCCACCACGGCCGCGACGGCTTCGCCCCGGTGGCCACGACGACCGCGTCGGGCGACTCCGCCCCGACCAGTGCGGCGGTGGCCTCCACGCCGGTCCGCAGGTCGACCCCGGCGCGACGGGCGGCCACGATCAGATTGCGGGCGATGTCGAAGAACTCGGCGCGGCTCGGCACGCTGGCCGCCACCTGGGCCTGGCCGCCGAGCCGGTCGTGCCGTTCGAAGAGCACGACCCGATGGCCCCGTTCGGCCGCCGTCACCGCTGCCTGGAGCCCGCCCGGGCCGCCGCCCACCACCACGACCTTGCGGCGTCGACGGGGCCGGGGCACGATCGCCGACTCACGACCGGTGCGGGGGTTCTCGATGCAGCCCAGCCACCGGTTGAGGCCCATCCGGCCGACGCACTCCTGGTTGCACGACAGGCAGGTGCGGATGTCGGTGGCGTGACCCGATCGGGCCTTGACGGCGAAGTCGGGGTCGGCGATCTGGCCGCGCACCACCCCCACCAGGTCGCACACGCCGTCGGCCAGGGCCCGTTCGGCCTGGAGCGGGTCCTTGAAGCGGCCCACGCCCACCACCGGCAGGTCCACGGCGGCGCGGATGGCGCTCGGGATGAACAGGGCGTAGCCGGGCGGCACCTGCATGCTGGCCTCGATCATGTAGAGGGTGGCCGTCGCCACCCCGATCGACGTGTTGATGTAGTCCACCTGGCCGGAGGCCTCGACCATCCGGGCGACCGCTACGGCGTCCTCGATTCCCGTGCCCCCGTCGATCAGCTCGTCCCCGCAGAGGCGCACGCCGAGGGCCCGGTCGGCACCGATGGTGGACCGCACCGCCTCGACGATCTCGAGCAGGAGCCGGGCCCGGTTGGCCAACGACCCGCCGTACCCGTCGGTCCGGCGGTTGGTGGCGAGCGAGAGGAAGCCCCGGACGATCGATGAGTGGGAGCACTGCAGCTCGATGCCGTCGAACCCGCCGGCCGTGCAGTGGGCGGCCACCGTGGCGTAGCCGTCGATGATCTCGGCGATCTCGTGCGGCTCCACCGCCTTCGGGACTTCGCGGAAGAGCGGGTCGGGCACCGGGCTCGGCGCCCACACGGGCAGGCGGGAGTACATCGAGGAGGCCTGTCCGCCGTTGTGGTTGATCTGGGCGAAGACGGGCACGTCGTGGGCGTGCACGGCATCGGTGATCCGTCGGTAGCCGTCGACGACCTCGGGGTGGAACCCGTGGATCAACTTCTCGTAGGGCCAGTCGGTCGGATGGGTCGAGTGTTCCTCGGTGATGATGAGCCCCGCCCCGCCGGCGGCCCGGGCCGCGTAGTAGGCGGCGTGCTGCTCGGTGGGGAGACCGTCGGTGGCGTAGTTGGTGAGGTGGGCGGCGAACACGACGCGGTTGGGCACGGTGACCGGGCCCAACCGCAGCGGGGTGAACAGGTGCCGGTACCGGCCGCCGGAGCTCACCGCGTCCCTCCGTGGCGCACGTCGATCACCGGGCCGACGCCCCGGCGTCGACGGTCATGGTCAGTCCGGTCACGTAGCGGGCCTCGTCGGAGGCCAGGAACAGGACGGCGTTGGAGACGTCCTCGGACCGGACGAGGTCGACCGGGAGCGAGTTGAGGAAGAGCGACCCGACGTCGGGGCTGGCCTCGATCCGCTCGGTCAGACCGGACATGGCGTTGAGCATGGGGGTGTCGACCCCGGTGGGGTGGAGCGAGTTGACCCGGATGTGCTTGGAGGCCAGTTCGTTGGCGAGGCTCCGCATGATCCCGACCAGCCCGTGCTTGGACGCCACGTACGGGGTCAGGAAGGGCTGGCCTTTCAGCCCGGCGGTGGAGCTGACCAGGATCATCGACCCGCTTCCGGCCTCGAGGAGGTGGGGGATCGACGCCACACAGGTGTTCCACACACCGGTCAGGTTGATGCCGACCACCGTGTCCCACAGTTCCGGGGTCACCTCGTCCCACCGCTGGATCGAGCACACGCCGGCGTTGGCCACGGCGATGTCGAGTCGCCCGAGCCTCTCCACACCGTCGGCCACTGCGTCGGCCAGGCCCGAGGCATCGCGCACGTCCACGGCGTGGGTCACCACCCGGGCCCCGGTGTCCTCGACCAGCCTCGCGGTGTCAGCCAGGTCCTCCGGCGTGGCCGTGGCGTACTCCACGTCGGCCACCTGGGCACAGATGTCGACGGCGATGATGTCCGCTCCTTCGGCGGCCAGGCGCCGCGCGTGGCTCCGGCCCTGGCCGCGGGCGGCTCCGGTGACCAGTGCCACCTTGCCGGCCACCCGGCCCGTCGCCCGGTCGATGCCGCTGTCGGCAGTGCTCACGTTGCCGCTCCTGTCGTGGTGGGGATCCGTCCGGCGGGCACCAGCCCGCCGATCTCGAGGGCGCGGCGCCGCCCTTCGAGCACGGCGTCCAGCACGGTGCGCGGGGCGACGCAGTCGCCGGCCCGCAACGTGCCGGGATGGTCGAGATAGAGGTCCTCGTCGGGAAGGCGGTGGCCGCAGTCGACCAGCACGGCGGCGGGGACGGTGCGGGTCTCGCCCGTCCACGGGTCCTCGAGGTGGACACGGCCGCCGGCCAGTCGACGCACCAGTGCCCGCAGCTCGCGACGGACGCCGGCCCGCTGGAGGCGCGTATTGGCGTCGGCCAGGTCCCCGGTGAGGGAGAGCAGAGTGCCGGCGATCTGGTCGGCGGTGGCGAGGGACACCTCGCGCCCGGCCTCGGCCAGCCACTCGGCCACGCCCACGCCGATCGGCCCGCCCGCGGGGTCGTGCACCACCACCGGGCCGTCGGGCAGTGCCGCGGGACCACCGGCCAGCGCGGAGGCGGCGTCGACGACGGCCACGGTGCCGTCGCCGGGCGGCTCGAACGGCGCGGGCCGCCCACCGGTGGCGAGGACCACCGTCCACCCCCCGGCCCTGGCCTCGTCGAGGGTGGCCGCCGAGGCGTCGGTGCCGGTCTCGATGGTGACGTCCAGCCGCTGACAGGCGGCCTCGAGCCAGTCGGCAAGATCGGCCAGGCGTTCGCGCCCGGGCCCGACAGCGGCGGCCCGCAGGGCCCCGCCGGCCCGGTCGGTCCGCTCGACGACCCGCACCCGGTGCCCCCGCAGGGCGAGCACCCGTGCGCACTCGAGGCCGGCCGGCCCGGCGCCCACCACGAGGATGTCGTCGGGCGCCTCGCCGGTCGGGACGATAGCGGCCTCGGGGTCGACGTCGACGGTCTCGTGGCCCGAGCGCGGCTCGCCCACACAGCTGACCAGGGGATTGCGGTTGTCGCGGACCCGACAGGCCTGGTTGCACAGGATGCACGGCCGGACCTCCCCGGTCCGCCCGGCGCGCACCTTGGCCACCAGTCGGGGATCGGCGATCTGGGCCCGGGTCATCTCGACCAGGTCGGCGGTGCCGTCGCCCAGGGCCCGCTCGGCCATGGCCACGTCGACCACGCTCCCTTGGAGCACTACCGGGACCTGCCCGTCCGCGGCCCGGCGCATCGCCGCGCACAGCTCGAGGTTGACGCCGGCCGGCGTATGGGCGTCGGGGCGGTAGGCGGTGGCCGAGTAGGGGCCGCCCCGGACCACCACCAGCAGGTCGATCCGGTCGGCCAGGGCGGCCACCTGCTCGGCGTCGTGCTCCGGGGTGACCCCGGCCCACGGTGCCAGTTCGTCGCACGACAGCCGCAGCCCGACGAGGAAGTCGGGACCGACGGCGGCCCGCACGGCGTCCAGGACCTCCCGGGTCAGCGCCAACCGGTCTTCGCCGTAGGCGTCGTCGCGCTGGTTGGTCAGCCCCGAGTGGAACTGGCGCAGGACCGAGAGAGGCCCGGCATCGAGTTCCACCCCGTCGAGGCCGGCATCGGCGGCGGCGCGGGCGGCCGAGACGAACCCCCCGATCAGGGCGGCGATCTCGGTGGTGCCCATGGCCATCGGCATCTCGCGACTGACCACGTCGGCCACCGGTGACGGGGCCCACAGCACCGACTGCGAGAAGGCGCTCGACCCGTGCCCACCGGCATGCCCGAGGCCGGCCAGGACCAGGGTCCCGTGGGGTCGGCACGCCTCGAGGACGGCGCGCCAGCCCGGTCCGCACGCCGAGGCCAGCGGGGCGCGCTCGTAGGGCCAGTCCGACGGATGGACGGAGGCCGTCTCGGTCACCACGACGCCGGCGCCGCCGGCGGCGCGGGCGGCGAAGTACGCGACATGGCGGTCGCTGAAGGCGCGTCCCGTCCCGAGATTCGTCTCGTGGGGGCCGAACACCACCCGGGACTGCGCCGTGCGGCCGCCGAGCGCGACCGTCCCGGCGAGGGACGTCACGTCGCCGTCGGGACGGGCCCGGGCGCGTAGCCGGACAACGGGTGCTCGTCACAGCTGCGGTCGGGTCGCCGATCCGGCGTGGGCATGCGTATGGCGGCCGGGCCGGGTGCACCGTGGCGGGACGACGTGAGGGCCACCGCCACCTGCCGGGGGCGGGACGAGTGGTCGGGGGCCGGTCGGGGCGTCTCGATGTCGCCGCGGGCGTCGAGGGCGTGCTCGCCGTGCCCGAGGACGCACTCGGGGTCGGGCCCGTCGAGGGGCAGCCCGGTGAAGAACTTCGCCGCCATGCAGCCGCCCCGGCAGGCGTCGTAGTGGCCGCAGGACCCACAGGCCCCGGCACTCTGCGGCTGGCGCAGTTCGAGGAAGAGGTCGGACTGGCGCCACACCGAGGTGAAGCCGCCCGATGCGCGCACATTGCCGGCCAGGAACTCGTCGTGGATGGCGAAGGGGCAGGCGTAGACGTCGCCCACCGGGTCGACCAGGCACACCACCCGACCGGCGCCGCACAGGTTGAGGCCGGGCAGCGCGTCCCCGAAGCCGGCCAGGTGGAAGAACGAGTCGCCGGTCAGGACCTCCTCGCCCCGCCGGACCAGCCAGTCGTAGAGTTGGCGTTGCTGGGCAGCCGTGGGGTGGAGTTCGTCCCACACGTCGGCGCCCCGGCCCGACGGGCGCAGACGGGTGAGCCGCAGCTGGGCGCCGTAGTGGTCGGCCATCTCTAAGAAGCGGTCGAGCTGGCCCACGTTGTGCCGGGTGACCACCACTGACAGCTTGGAGCCGGTGAAGCCGGCGGCCGCCAGGCGCTCCATGGCGGTGACGGCGGTGGCGAACGAACCCTCGCCCCGGACGGCGTCGTTGACCTCGGCGTCGGCCCCGTCGAGGGAGATCTGCACGTCCACGTAGTCGCTGGCGGCCAGGCGGGCCGCCACCGCCTCCGTGATCCGCGACCCGTTGGTCGAGAACTTCACCCCGACGCGGTGGTCGGTGGCGTAGTCGACGAGTTCCCAGAAGTCCGACCGGATGGTCGGCTCGCCCCCGCCGATGTTCACGTAGAAGATCTGCATGCGCTCGAACTCGTCGATGAGCGCTTTGCACTCAGCGGTCGAGAGTTCGCGCGGGTCGCGCCGACCGGAGCTCGACAGGCAGTGCACGCAGGCCAGGTTGCAGGCGTAGGTGAGCTCCCAGGTCAGACAGATGGGGGCGTCGAGGCCCCGCTCGAAGCGGTCGACCAGACGGGTCCCCGTGCCCGGGGCGACGACGGTCACGCCACCCGCTCGCAGATCATCCCGGAGTCGACCAGCAGGCCGAGCGCCCGTTCGTAGTCACCCAGTTCCTCGGCGGGGACGCCGGCGGACCGGCAGGCCTCGAGGCCCGACGGCTGGTCGGCCAGCGACTGCACCACGGCCAGCAGGGTGCGGCTCTTCAGGAACGAGAGCCGACGGGTGCCGAAGTGGTAGGCGAGGGCGCCGAACGACTCGGGCCGGAGCGCCACCTGGGGATGGAGGGCGTAGGGCCGGGAAGGGTCGAAGGGCGCCGCTGACGGCGGGGAGAGGGGGGGCATGGTGGGGCCGGGTCCGTGGGGGTTCCGCTGCGGGCCTAGTAGACGCCGCACATCCCGTCGATGGACACGTCCTCGACCAGCAGGTCACCCTCCACCAGGGCTTCGGGGGTGGCGGTCGAGGCCATTCCGGCCTCGTCGCCGGTGGTCGCCGGGGTGGTCTCCTCGGTCGTAGTGACGGTCATGGATCCTCCGATGGTCGGCCGGCTCAGAGCCGGGTTCGGGTCAGTGGGTGCAATTTAGTGCACTGGATGCCAAAATGAAAGCATGACGACCGGAGCGGCCGGATGACGAACACCGGGGGGGCGGTGCCCGAGGTGACCCGGGGCCGGCCGGCGAGCACCACCCGCCAGGACGTGGCCCGGGTCGCCCTCGACCTCTTCGCCCGCCAGGGCTACGACGAGACCACGGTCGACGAGATCGCCGTGGCCGTCGGGATCTCGCGGCGGACCTTCTTCCGGTACTACGAGTCGAAGCCCGACGTGGTGTGGGGCGAGTTCGACGCCGAGCTCGGTCGCCTGCGCGACCGCCTGGCCGAGGCCCCGGACGGCGAGCCGATGATGGACGTGCTGCGACGGTCGGTCATGGCCACCAACCGCTTCGGCGCCGGCGAGCTCGACGAGCTCCGGATCCGGATGGTCCTCATCGGCTCCGTGCCGACCCTGGTGGCCCACTCCGCCGTCCGCTACGAGGAATGGTGTGAGGTCGTCGCCGCCTTTGCCGCATCGCGGCTCGGCGGGGCCCCGGACGATCTCGGTCCCCAGACCGTGGCCCGGGCCGCACTGGGAGCGGCCATGGCCGCCTTCGCCTGCTGGGCGCGTCATGGCAGCGACGACCTGGTCGAGGACGTGGATCGGGCCTTCCGCCTGCTGGCGACGGGGTTCGCCGAGAAGCGGCCGGCGACCTGATCGACAGGGCACAGGCCCAGCGGCCGGCGCCGAATCGTGGGTCGACGCGACCGGGCAGGTGGCGCGATGCTGGGACTTGAACCGCACGGCGCCCCAGGGGGCGCCGGCCCAAGGGGAGGACCACATGAAGATCCGTGCCGCAGTCTGTTCGGGGCTCCGCGAACCGTGGAAGACCGAGGAGGTCGAGATCGACGCTCCCCACGCCCACGAGGTCAAAGTCCAGATGGCCTACGCCGGCATGTGCCACTCGGACGAGCACCTGCGCAGCGGCGACATCAGCGTCGAGCCCGAGGTCCTCTCGGTGTTCGGCGTCGACTCGCTGTTCCCGTGCATCGGTGGCCACGAGGGCGCCGGCATCGTCGTCGAGGTCGGCGACAACGTGGAGACGGTGGCCGTGGGCGACCACGTGGCCGCCGCCTTCATGCCCGCCTGCGGCACCTGCTTCTGGTGCGCGTCGGGTCGCCAGCACCTCTGCGACCTCGGCATGTTCACGCTGGCCGGCCCGATGATGAGCGACATGACGTGGCGCCACCACCTGGGCGGGTCGAACGTCAACCGCATGACGCAGCTCGGCACGTTCGCCGACCACATGGTGGTCAACGAGGCATCGCTGGTGAAGATCGACCCGAACGCCTCGCTCAAGGCGGCCGCCCTCATCAGCTGCGGCATCTCGACCGGGTTCGGCTCCGCCGTCGACCGGGCCAAGGTGAAGCCGGGCGAGACGGTGGTGGTCATCGGCTGCGGTGGTGTCGGCTCCGGCGCCCTGCAGGGCGCCCGACTGGCCGGTGCCCGCCAGATCATCGCGGTGGACCCCATCCCGTTCAAGCTCGAGAAGGCCAGGCGGATCGGGGCTACCCATACCGCCGACTCCATCCTCGAGGCCAACCTCATGTTGCCCGAGCTGACCGAGGGTCGGATGGCCGATGTCGTCATCCTGACACCCGGCGTGCTGACCGGCGACCTCATCGCCCCGGCGATGGCGCTCGCCTCCAAGGACGGTCGGGTGGTCACGACGGCCATCGCCCCGTTCAACCAGAACCAGGTCGACCTCAACCTGTTCAACTTCGCCATGTACAACCAGGCGCTGCTGGGCACGGTGTTCGGTTCGGTGAGCCCCCGGGTGCAGATCCCCAACCTGCTCCGCCTGTACGAGGCCGGCATGCTGGAGATCGACGACCTGATCACCCAGGAGTACTCGCTCGACCAGGTCCAGGACGGCTACGACGACCTGGCCGCCGGCACCAACATCCGCGGCATCGTGACGTTCGACATCTGACCGTCCCCACGTACGGGCCGGCACCGTCGCCACGCATGGACCGGTCGACCGGTCGACCTAGGGTGGGCGACCATGGCCGACCGACCGCGCCAGGGGATCGAGCGGCGCGACGGACGGCCGGCGGAAGGCCCCGAGCACCACTCGGGTGTGGTCCGGTACGTGGCCGACGCCGTGGTCCCCTGCGATGGCACCGTCCCCGCCCACCGGCCGGGGGCCGTCGAGGTGTCCGGGGACGTCGTGGTGCGGGTGGGCGCGCCGGGGACGCTGCGCTCGGCCGGGCCCGGGGTGCCCGAGGTGCGGGTGGAGGGAGCGCTGCTGCCCGGCCTGGTGAACACCCACTGCCACTCGCCCATGACCTTGTTCCGCGGCACGGGCGAGAACCTCCCGCTCCTGCGGTGGTTGGAGGAGGTGCTGTGGCCGCGTGAGGCGCATCTCGAACCTGAGGACGTCTTCTGGGGGATGACACTGGCTGCAGCCGAGCTCCTCGGCTTCGGCGTCACCACCACCTGCGAGATGTACTTCCACGAGGATCCCATCGTCGACGCCGTGGTGGCCGCCGGGTCGCGGGCCGTGGTCACCCCGGGCGTACTGCAACTGCCCGGCACCGACGGGGGGAGTGCGTGGTGGGACGCGTGCCTCGACCGCTTCGCCGACTTCCACGCCCGCCGCGACGGCGAGTCCGGCCGGATCGATATCGGCTTCGCCGCCCACGCCGCCTACACCGTCCCACTACCGGGAGTGGTCGCCACCGCCGCGGCCGCCCGCGCCCGCAACGCCCTCTTCCACATCCATCTGGCCGAGACCGAAGGGGAGGGTGACGCCTTCGCCGCCGAGCACGGCGGGTCGGTGCCCGAGGTCCTGGCCGCAGCCGGGGCGTTCGACGGCCGGGTGCTCGCCGCCCACAGCATCTGGCTCTCGCCCGACGACCTCGACCTCTACGTCGCCCACGACGTGGCCGTCGCCCACTGCCCGCAGTCGAACGCCAAACTGGCCTCGGGCATCGCCCCGCTGATGGACCTGCTCGGACGCGGACTGCGCGTCGGACTGGGCACCGACGGCCCCGCCTCCAACAACAACCTCGACCTGTGGGAGGAGATGCGTCTGGCCGCCATGCTGGCCCGGCTCCGCCAGGGTGACGCCGGGGCGCTGCCGGCTGCCGCCGCCCTCGACCTCGCCACCCGGGGCGCCGGAGGGGCATTGGGCCGGCCGGACCTCGGGGTGCTGGCCCCTGGGGCCAAGGCCGACATGATGGCGGTCTCACTCGACGACCCCGCCTTCGTCCCGCTATTCGACGACGCCATGCTCATCGAGCACCTGGTGTGGTCGGCCTCGAGCCGGCTGGTGACCGACGTCTGGGTGGGCGGAGAGCCGGTGGTGGTCGACGGCGAACACCGCAGCATCGACGTGGGGCGGGCCCGCGACGAAGTAGGTCGCCGGGCCGCCCGCCTGGCGGCTGTGGCGTAGGGCGTCCTCGTGCCCGGTCACCGCCCCCCGGCGAGTCCGTCGGCGTGGGCGGCCAGGCCGTCGGCGAAGCGCTGCATCATGGCCGGCAGCACCTTGGCCAGGATGCGCCCGGTGCCCGGCCATTTCGGGTCGTAGGTGCCGGCCCACTCGATGTGGGTCCCGGTGTCGTCGGCGGTCAGGGTGACATCGGCCCGGTAGTTGCGCACCGGGAAGCCGCTCAGGATCCGGTAGGCGAGGTGGCCGGGCGGGTCCCAGGCCACGACCTCCTCGCGGGACCCGACGCCGAAGCGGGTGAACTTGCGGATCGCACCCACGCCGTCCGGCACCGGGCTCGCCTCGCGCTCGAGACGGGTGTTGGTGAGGAACGACCACTCGCTCCAGCGCCGGGCCTCGCCGACCAACGGCCACACCGCGTCGACCGGGGCGCGGGTGGATGCCGTCACCCGGTAGGTGCTCCGCCCGGTCGACGGGTCCGGAGGGGTCATCCCTCGACGTGGGCCTTCAGGGCCTCGAGCGAGCCCTGGTAGACGCCCTGCATCAGGTCGGCCATCTCGTCGGGGGCGGCGTCGACCACCCAGGTGACACGACTGCCCGAACCGGTCGGGGTCACGGTGATGGTCGCCTCGTGGGATTCGATGGGAACGCCGTCAACGATGGCGTAGGTGATGGCCCGGGTGGCGTCGTCCCGGGCGATCAGCTTCTCCGTGATGGTCATGCCCATGGTGTCGAGGATGCGGTTCTCGCCCTCCAGCCGGCACGACTCCATGCCCGGCATCCACCCCGCGATCCCGCCGAAATCGCCCACCAGCACCCAGACGTCCTCCGGGGTGCCGTCGACGTCGATCTCTGCTGTGCGCTCAGCCATGGTGCTCCTTCAGGTCTGGTCCGCTGTCGGACGGTCGGGGTGTGGGCCCCCGGCCTGTGGGGCCGGCGGCGGACCGATGGTAGGCGCGCCCGCCCCGGTGCTCCACCGCTAGCGTCACGGCCATGACCGGCCCGGATCGCGCCAACGACGACGTCGACGCCCTGTTCGTGCCGGACGGTCCCCGGCTGGTGCCGACCGACCGGGCGCGCGGCCCGTGGTCGCCGGACGCACTCCATGGCGGCCCGGTGGCCGCCGCCGTGGCCCGGGCCACCGAGCGGAGTGTGCCGGCCGACGACAGCATGCGGACGACCCGACTGACCCTCGAGCTCCTGCGACCGGTCGGGACGGCGCCCATGACGGTGACCGGTGCCGTGGTGCGCCCGGGTCGTCGGGTCCAGGTCGTCGACACCGTGGTGGAGCAGGGCGGCGTCGAGGTCGCCTGGGGCCGCGCGGTGCGGATCCGCGTGGATCCGGACCTCGACCCGCCCGAGCCGGCCACCCCCGAGGACCCCGCACCCGACCCACCCGAACGCGGCACCGAGGTGCCCTCACCATGGAGCCTCTACCGCGCCTTCCACAATGCGGGCGTCGGGATCCGGTACGTCTCGGGGCGACTCGGCGAACCGGGCCCGGCGACCGCCTGGTTCCGACTGCTGGTGCCCGTCGTGGCCGGCGAGGAGCCGAGCCCCGAGCAGCGCGCGGTGGCCGTGTCCGACTTCGGGAACGGGATCAGCTCCGAGCTCGACGTCGCCGCCAGCGTCTTCATCAACCCCGACCTGACCGTCCACCTGGTGCGGCCCCCCGAGGGCGAGTGGGTCTGCCTGGATGCCCGCACCAGGTTCGGGCCGCCCGGGACGGGCCTGGCCGAGTCCGCCCTGTGGGACACCCGGGGCCGGATCGGCCGGGCCCTCCAGAGCCTCTACATCGGTGCCCAGCCGTGACGTTCGACGGCTACCCCGAAGGGACACCGAGCGTCGCCGACCTCCTCCTCGCCCGGGCCGACGACGACCACCCGGCCGTGGTGTCGCACGACGCGTCCTGGACGTGGTCCGAGTCGGTGGCCGCCAGCGCGGCACGGGCCAGGCTCCTGGCTTCATGGGACGACCTCGAGCCGCCGCACGTGGGGGTCCTGCTCGGGAACGAACCGGAGTTCCTGTTCTGGCTGGGCGCGGCCGCCCTGGCCGGTGCGGTCGTGGTCGGGATCAATCCGACGCGGCGGGGCGAGGCTCTGGCCGGCGACGTACGGCGCACAGACTGCCGGATCCTGGTGACCGACGCCGAGGGCGCCGCCCTCCTCGAGGGCCTCGACACCGGGGTGCCGGCCGACCGCGTGCTGCGGGTCGACGACCCCGGCTACGCCGACCGGGTGGCCGCGCACGCCGGGGTGGCCGCCGCCGACGTGGTGGCCGCTGTGCGCCCCGACGCGGGCGACCTCTATCTCCTGCTCTTCACCTCGGGCACCACTGGTGCGCCGAAGGCGGTGCGGTGCACCCAGGGGAGGCTGGCGTCGATCGCCCTCCGGTCGGCCGAGGCCTACGGCTACGACCGCGACGACGTGGCCTACTGCGCCATGCCCCTCTTCCACGGGAACGCGCTGATGGCGCTGTGGGGGCCGACGCTGTCCGTCGGGGGCACGGTGGCCCTGGCCCGGCGGTTCAGTGCCTCCCAGTTCCTGCCCGACGTGCGGCGTCACGGCGCCACCACGTTCACCTATGTCGGCAAGGCGCTGGCCTACGTGCTCGCCACCGACGCCTCCGACGACGACGCCAGCTGCACCCTCCGCCGGGGCTTCGGCACGGAGGCGTCGGTCGCCGACCTCGCCGCCTTCCAGGAGCGGTTCGGGTGCACGCTGACCGAGGGCTACGGGTCGAGCGAGGGCGGGGTCGCCATCATGCGGGTACCGGGAACCCCGGTCGGGTCGCTCGGCCTGCCCTCCGAGGATGTCGTGGTCGTCGACCCGGCCACCGGCCTCGAGTGCCCGCCGGCCGAGTTCGGTCCGTCGGGGGAGCTGGTCAACGGCGGCTCGGCCGTCGGCGAGATCGTGAACCGCTCCGGGGCCGGGCGGTTCGAGGGCTACTACGACGACCCCGACGCCACCGCCGAGCGCATCCGGGACGGCTGGTACTGGACGGGCGACCTGGCCTACCGCGACGCCGACGGATGGTTCTGGTTCGCGGGGCGGGGAGGGGACTGGCTGCGGGTCGACTCCGAGAACCTGACGGCCGGACCGATCGAGCGGGTCCTGGTCCGCTACCCCGATGCCGCCGCGGTGGCCGTCTACCCGGTGCCCGACCCCCGCACCGGCGACCAGGTGATGGCCGCCCTCGAACTCCTGCCTGGCCGGACCTTCCATCCGGGTGCGTTCGCCGACTTCTTGGGCGACCAGGTCGATCTGGGCACCAAGTGGGTGCCCGCCTTCCTGCGGGTGACCAGGGCGCTGCCCCAGACGGCGAGCGGCAAGGTGACCAAGGGGTCGTTGCGGACGGACGGGTGGTGGCGCGGGGACGACCCCCTCTACCGCCGCCGACCCGGACCGGCCGACGCCGGCCTGGCCTACGAACCGCTCACCGCCGACGACGCCACCGCCCTGCTCGACGAACTGGCCGCCCACGGCCGGGCCGGCCTGGTCGCCGGGTGAGCGTCCCACCCGGCCCCGCCCACGCGGGGGCGCCCGCCCGGGCCGGGTGGCTCGACCGGGTCGACGCCCGCCTCCAGCGCCACCGGGCCACCGCCGTGCTCTCGGCGGTGCTGGCCAAGTGGGACGAGGACGGGGCTGGTCGGCTCGCCAACCTGGTGGCCTACTCGGCCTTCCTGGCCGTCTTCCCCCTGCTGCTCGTCCTGTTGACCCTGGTCGAAGTGGTGCTCGTGGGTCACCGGTCCGCCCAGAAGGAGGTCATCGACGCCGCCCTCCGCCAGTTCCCCGAGATCGGGTCGGAGCTCCAGGCCCATGTGGGCGGCCTGACCGGGAAGAGCACGCTCTTCTTGTCGGTCGTGCTCCTGTGGTTGGTCTACGGCTCCCTCCGGCTGAGTCGGAACGCGCAGGTGATGATGGCGACGGTGTGGGGCGTGCCCCGCGACGCCCTGCCCACGTTCTGGCGGTGGCTGCCCCGGGCCCTCGGGTTCCTCGCCATCCTCGGGGCGGGCTTCGTGGCCGGCGGCGCGCTCGCCGGGGTCGGCAGCTTCGGCGGCCTCGGACCGGCGTCGGCCCTGGTGGGCTTCGTCGGCTCGCTGGCCGTCAACGTGGCCATGTTCTGGGCCGGTTTCGCCATCGTCGTCTCGGTGCCCGACCCGACCCGGTCGCTGTGGCGCGGGGCCGTGGTGGCCGGCTTCGGCTGGACCGTCCTCCAGTTCCTCGGCGCCCTGCTCGTGACCCACGAGCTGCGTCACTACCAGACGCTGTACGGGACGTTCGCCAGCTTCATCGTGCTCGTGTGGTGGCTCGGGCTCGGGACGCTCCTGGCCGCCTACGCCGCCGAGCTCGACGTCGTCATCCAGCGCCACCTGTGGCCGCGCCCGCTACGCCGGCCGCGGCCGGCACCGGCCGATCAGCTCTCGACGACCACCGGCGTGTCGGACTGAGCCGCCACGAGGCGGTCGTCCCCGCCGGTCGCCGGCCGGGGTGGCGGGATGAGGAGTCCGAACAGGCCGCCGGCCAGGACCACCACGGAGGCGATGAGGAAGGCCCGGGCGAAGCCCTCGGTCAGCGCCACGTCGACGGCATGGCGGGCGCCGACGGGGGTGACCTGGGTGGCCGGGTGGCCGAACAGGGCGGCGGTCCGGGACGCGGCGAGGGTGGTCAGGGCGGCGAGCCCCACCGACGCCCCGATCTGGCGGCTGCAGTTGACCAGTCCCGAGGCCAGTCCGGCCTCCTCGGTGGGGACGCCGCCCGTGGCCAGCAGGGCGATGGGGGTGAACGCCAGCCCCATGCCGAAGGTGGCCAGGATCCCACCGCCGCAGGCGCCGGTCCAGTAGCTGTCGCCGGCCTGGATGAAGGAGAGCCAGTACAGGCCGGCGGCGGCCAGGCCCGCTCCGATCATGAGGACGTTGCGCGGTCCGAGCCGTGGCGCCAACCGGCCGCTCAGGGTCGCACCGACGGCGATGGCGAGCGTCTGGGGGAGGAAGGTCAGACCGGTGACCACCGGGCTGTAGCCGAGCACCTGCTGGAGGTAGAGGGAGAGGAAGAACCACATGGCGAACATGCCGACGCCGAAGCAGAACATGACCAGGTTGGCGCCGGTGACCGAGCGGATGTGGAACAGCCGGAGCGGCACCAGGGGGTGGGACGCCACCTTGGCTTCGATGATCACGAAGCCGACCAGCAGCGCGGCCGAGGCGGCCAGAACGACCAGCGTCGATGTCCCTGTCCACGGCACCGAGTCGGTGTGGGAGATGGCGTAGACCAGCAGGAACAGCGCACCGGTGACGGTGGCCGCACCGGCGATGTCCAGGCGCTGGCGAGGTCCCTCGGCGCGTGTCTCCTGGAGGCGCACCCGGGCCGCCACGAACAGGGCGATCCCGATCGGGACGTTCACGAAGAGGATCCACCGCCAGGACAGGTACTGGGTGAGGAACCCACCGAACAGGGCGCCGGCCGCCCCGCCGCCGGCCGCCACCGCGCTCCACACGCCGAACGCCTTGGCCCGGGATCGCTGCTCGCGGAAGGTCACGGTGAGGATGGTGAGGGTGGCCGGCGAGAGCACGGCGGCCCCCACCCCCTGGAGACACCGGGCGGCGATGAGGGTGGCCTGGTTGGTGGCGAACCCGCCGAGCAGGCTGGACGCGGTGAACAGCGCCAGACCGAACAGGAAGATCCGCCGCCGTCCGAACAGGTCGGCCAGGCGTCCCCCGAGCAGGAGCAGGCCGCCGAAGGTGAGGGAGTAGGCGGTCACCACCCACTGGAGTCCGACCGCACTGAAGTGCAGGTCCTGTTGGATGGCCGGGAGGGCCACGTTCACGATGGAGATGTCGAGCACCACCATGAACTGGGCCAGGCACACGACGACCAGGACGGCGGTGTCCGACGACCGGGGGAGCACGGCCGGGACGGTGGCCGCCGGACCGGTGTCGGCGGTGGGCGATTCGGGCATGGGACGAGCGTAGGGGTCGAGACGGCGCGCCGGTGCACCGGATCCGGGTGGTTGCCACGGGACCCGGCAGCCATGACCGCTCAGCGGCCGAGGCGCTCGATCAGGCGCAGGCGGGCGTCCGGCCACTCGGCGGCCAGCATGGAGAACATGGCCGAGTCCCGCACGGTGCCGTCGGGGGCCGGACGGTCCGACCGCAGCACCCCCTCGTGCGTGCACCCGAGGCGGGTGATGGCCGCCCGGGACCGCACGTTGCGGGCGTCGGTCTGGAGGCGCACGGCCCGGACCCCCCAGCGGAAGAAGGCGTGGTCGAGCATCAGCAGCTTCGCCTCGGTGTTGACCGGGGTGCGCTGGGCGGAGGGTCCCAACCACGTGTGGCCGATGCCCACCAGGTCGAACTCGCCGCTCCCGGCTGCCGGTGCGGCGCCCGGCTCGACGGCCGACCAGTCCCAGCGCTCCATGTCGTAGTAGCGGGTGCTGCCGACGACCCGTCCGTGGTCCAGCGATCGCGTGGCGAAGGGAATCTGGTCGCCGGCCTCCGCTCGGGCCAGGGCGCGCTCGACGTAGGCGACCATGGTGGGACGGTCCCCGGGCACGAGCGTGTAGGCGAAGCTGGCCCGGTCGCCGCCGGCGGCCTCGAGCAGGTCGTCGACATGATGGTGGGCCAGCGGCTCCAGGCGGACGTGGCTGCCCTCCAGGGTGAACGGTGTGTCCATCGCACCAGTCTGGTGGAACCTGCCCGGGTCGACGCCGCCCCGCCTGTCTGCCTGCCTCCCGAGCCACCCGTAGTATCTGGTCCGCACGCCGGCACCGCATGCCGCCCCCGTCCGTCCCGTCGGGACTCCGACCCCGCCCCACCGAAGGAAGCGCCCTGTGTTCCGCCCGGTCCCCACAGATGCCGATTTCACCGCTCTCGAGGACGAGGAGCTGGCCCGGTGGAGCGCGCACCGCATCTTCGAGCGGTCGGTCGAGCTCCGGTCGGGGGCCGAGCCCTGGGTGTTCTACGAGGGACCGCCGACGGCCAACGGCCGACCCGGTCTGCACCACGTGTGGGCCCGGGTCTACAAGGACCTGTTCTGCCGGTACCGGACCATGCGCGGCTACGCCGTCCCGCGCAAGGCGGGGTGGGACACCCACGGTCTGCCCGTCGAGGTCGAGGTCGAGAAACAGCTGGGCATCACGGCCAAGCGCCAGATCGAGGACGACGTCGGCATCGCCGAGTTCACCCGTCTCTGCAAGGAGTCTGTGCGCAACTACGTGGGGGAGTGGAAGTCCCTCACCGAGCGCATCGGCTACTGGATCGACATCGACGACGCCTACTGGACGTTCACCCCGGACTACGTGGAATCGGTGTGGGCGAACCTGAAGACCTTGTGGGACCAGGGGCTCCTCTACGAGGACATCAAGGTCGTCCCCTACTGCCCGCGCTGCGAAACCGCCCTCAGCAGCCACGAGCTCGGCCAACCCGACGTCTACCAGGAGGTGGAGGACGAGTCGGCCTACGTGCGCTTCCCGCTGACCGACGACGGTGACGCCGCCGCCCGCCTGGCCGCCTCCCTCGGCCGCCCGACGCTCGACGGGCTGGCCCTGCTCGCCTGGACCACGACGCCCTGGACCCTGCTGTCCAATACCGGGGCCGCCGTCGGCCCCGACCTCGAGTACGCCGTGGTGGGGGATGCAGTGGTGGCGGCCCCGCTGGTGGCCCAGGTATTCGGCGAGGGTGTCACCGCCGACGCGGTGGTGCCCGGGTCGGCACTGGTGGGCCTGTCCTACCTCCGGCCCTTCGACGACGTGACGCCGTCCCCGGCCGATGCCGGCCGGGCCGGCTGGCGGGTGGTGGCCGGCGACTTCGTCGAGGCCGACGAGGGGACGGGTATCGTCCACCTCGCCCCGGCCTTCGGGGAGATCGACCGCCAGGTGGGTCGCCAGGCCGCGCTGCCGACCCTCAACCCGGTCGGGCCCGACGGACGGTTCACCGATGCGGTGCCGTGGCTGGAGGGCCGGTCGGTGCGCGAGACGAACAGTGCGGTCAACGAGCGCCTGGAGGCCGCCGGCCTCCTGTTCCGCCGCCACCCCTATCTCCACCCCTATCCCCACTGCTGGCGCTGCAACACCCCGCTCATCTACTGGGGCAAGCCGAGCTGGTACATCCGGACCTCGGAGCGCAAGGCCGACCTCGTGGCCCAGAACCAGACCATCGGATGGCACCCCGAGCACATCCGGGACGGCCGGATGGGGGAGTGGCTGGCCAACAACGTCGACTGGGCCCTGTCCCGTGACCGGTTCTGGGGCACGCCGCTCCCGGTGTGGCGCTGCGACGAGGGCCACACCCGTTGCGTGGGCTCGCTGGCCGAGCTCTCCGAGCTGAGCGGGACCGACGTCACCGACGTCGACCCGCACCGGCCGAGCATCGACGAGGTGACCTTCCCGTGCCCGGACTGCGCCGACGGAACCGACATGCGCCGGGTGGAGCCGGTCATCGACGCCTGGTTCGACTCGGGATCCATGCCGACGGCCCAGTGGGGCTATCCGGGCGCGCCCGGGTCGGCCGAGTCGTTCGTGTTCCCGGCCGACTTCATCTGCGAGGCCATCGACCAGACCCGGGGCTGGTTCTACTCGCTCCTGGCCGTCAACACCCTGGTCCGGGGGGCCACGCCCTACCGGAACGTCCTGTGCCTGGGCCACATCGTCGATGCCGACGGCCGCAAGATGTCCAAGAGCGTTGGCAACGTCATCGACCCCTGGGAGATCCTCTCCACCCGGGGGGCGGATCCGCTGCGGTGGTGGATGTTCTCGCAGGGCTCGCCGTGGACCCCGACCCGGGTGAGCTTCGAGGTCATCGACGCGGCGATGCGGGATGCGCTCCTGACGTTGTGGAACACGTGGTCGTTCTTCACCACCTACGCCACGCTCAACGGATTCGACCCGGCCGACCCGGCGATCCCGGCGCCGGCCGACCGGACCACGCTCGACCGCTGGATGCTGTCGCGGCTGCACGCCACCGTGGCCCGGGCCACCGCCTCCCTCGACGGATATGAGCCGTTCCCCGCGGCCACGGCCATCACCGAGCTCATCGACGACACCTCCAATTGGTATGTCCGGCGTAGCCGGCGCCGCTTCTGGCGCACCGATCCCGAGGCCGATCCGACAGACTCGCTGGGTGCGCAGGCCACGCTCCACGAGGTCCTGGTCACCGTGGCCCGGATGCTCGCCCCCCTGACCCCATTCCTCGCCGACCGCATGTGGCGTGACCTCACCGCGGCCGACGAGTCCGACTCGGTCCACCTGGACGACTGGCCCACGGCGGACAGCGAACTCGTCGATCCCGGTCTGGAGCAGGGGATGGCCCTGGCCCGCCGCCTCTCGTCGCTGGGACGGGCGGCCCGCGCCGAGGCGGGCGTGAAGGTGCGTCAGCCCCTGGCCCGGGCCCTTGTGTATCTGCCTCCGGGCAGCCCGGTGCCCCCGCCGGGCATCGTGGAGGACGAGCTGAACGTGGACCGGGTGGACGTCATCGACGAGCTGGGCGACGTCCTCGACTACGAGCTGGTCCCCAACTTCAAGCTTCTGGGTCCGCGCATCGGCAAGCTGGTCCAGGAGCTGCGGGCTGCCATGGCCTCCGTCGACGGCGTGGCCGCCGCTGCCGAGCTCGCCGCCGGCCGGCCGGTGGTGGTCGAGCTGGCCGGGGGACCGCTCGAGTTGAGCGCCGAGGAGGTGGAGCTGCGGGTGCGGGCCCAGCCCGGGTTCGCCGTGTCCCGGGACGGCGCCGAGGTCCTCGCCCTCGACCTGGCTCTGGACGACGACCTGCGGCGTCGGGGGTTGGTCCGGGAGGTCATCCGCCACGTCCAGGATCTGCGCAAATCGACCGGACTCGAGGTGTCGGACTGGATCCACCTGTACCTCGAGGGACTCGACGACCTCGCGCCGTACTTCGAGACCATCGGTCGCGAGGTCCTGGCCCGGACGGTGTCGTCCGGTCCCCCGCCCGGTGGCGGCGCCGGCACCGTCGTCCAACTCGACGTCGGCGACGACGTGCGCACGGCCACCGTCTGGTTGGTCAAGGCGTGAGCCCGTCGCAGGGGAGCCGGGGGGAGCCGTGCGTCCTGGCCGTCGACCTCGGCACCGGGGGGCCGAAGGTGGCGGTGGTCGGGGCATCGGGCCGGATCGTGGCCCATGCCACGGAGCCGGTCGCCCTCCACCTGCTCGATGGCGGCGGGGCCGAACAGGACCCCGAGGAGTGGTGGGCCGCCATCCGCGCGGCGGCCGCCCGGGCCATGGGCACCGCCGGGGTCGAGCCGTCCGACCTGGTCGGCGTGGGCTGCACGGCCCAGTGGTCGGGCACGGTGGCCGTGGACGCCCACGGGCACGCCCTCATGCGGGCGATCATCTGGATGGACTCGCGGGGCAACGCCGCCATCCGCAAGGTGGCCGGCGGCTCGGTCAACCTCCTCGGCTACGACCCCCGCAAACTGATGCGCTGGGTCCAGGTGACCGGGGGCGCGCCCGGCCTGTCGGGCAAGGATCCGGTGTCCCACATCCTCTTCCTCCGCCAGGCCTTTCCCGACGTCTACGCCCGCACGGCCACCTTCCTGGAGCCGGTCGACTACCTGAACCTGCGGCTGACCGGCGCCACGTCGGCGTCCTACGACTCGATCGCCGCCCACTGGGTGACGGACAACCGGGACATCGACCACGTGACCTACGACGACAAACTGCTCGAGTGGACCGGGCTCGACCGGGGCCGGCTGCCCCACCTGGTCCCGCCGGGGTCGATCGTCGGCGAGGTGACGCCGACCGCTGCCGCCGACCTGGGTATCCCGGCCGGCCTGCCCGTGGTGACCGGGTCCGGCGACGTGCACTCGGCCGTGTTCGGTTCCGGGGCGGTGGCCGACTTCGCCACCCACCTCTACATCGGGACCTCGTCGTGGATCTCGGGCCACGTCCCGTTCAAGAAGACGGCGCCCACCTCCAACGTGGCCTCCATCCCGGCCGCCCTCGCCGGCCGCTACCTGATCGCCGACGAGCACGAGACGGCCGGCGCCTGCCTGACGTTCCTCCGCGACAACCTGGCGCTCGCCCCCGACTTCGCCACCATGAACGCCATGGTCGACCGCGTGGCGCCGGGCAGCGGACGCGTGCTGTTCACCCCGTGGCTGAACGGCGAGCGCTCGCCGGTCGACGACCACACGGTGCGCGGCGGATTCCACAACCTGTCGTTGTCGACCACGACCGACCAGATGGTCCGGTCCGTCTTCGAAGGGGTGGCGCTCAACTCCCGCTGGCTGCTCGAGGCCGTCGAGAAGTTCGCCGGGCGCCGTCTCGATACGCTTGCCTTCGTGGGCGGCGGTGCCAACTCCGACCAGTGGTCCCAGATCCACGCCGACGTGCTGGGCCGGGAGATCCGCCAGGTGGCCGACCCGGTGCTGGCCAACGTGCGGGGGGCGGCCCTGCTCACCCTGCACGCCCTCGGGAGGGTGTCGCTCGACGACATCCCGGCCATGGTGGCCATCCGGCGGACGTACACGCCCGAGGTCGCCAACGCCGCCGAGTACGACCTGTTGTTCGAGGAGTTCGTCACCCTCTACAAGCAGACCAAGGGGATCTTCAAGCGCCTGAACCGCTTCTGAGGATCGGTGCGGGACGGGCCCTTCGACTGGCGCCCTAGTGGCGCTGGCGGACCCGGTTGGCCGCGCTGACCACGGCGGCCAGCGAGGCGTCGAGGATGCTCGAGTCCATGCCCACGCCCCACCAGGTCGACCCGTCGTCGCCCTCGGCCTCGACGTAGGCCACCGCCGACGAGCCGCTGCCCGCGGTGAGGGCGTGCTCGCTGTAGTCCTTCACCTCGAACGAGATCCCGAGGTCGTGGCGCATCGCACCCACCAGCGCGTCGATGGGGCCGTTGCCCTGGCCCATGACGGTCCGGGGCTCGCCGTCGACCAGGAGCTGGGCGGTGACGGTGGTGCGACCCCCGCCGGTGGTCATCTCGCTCCCGAGGATCCGGACGAGTGCCTCCTCGGGCAGGTACGTCTGCGAGAACACGTCCCACATCTCCCCGGGCTGGATGACCGTGCCGGAGTCCTCGGTCACCGCCTGGACCCGCTTGGAGAATTCGACCTGGAGGCGGCGGGGCAGGTCGAGGCCGTGCTCGGTGTCCATGATGTAGGCGACCCCTCCCTTGCCGGACTGGCTGTTGACCTGGATGATGGCCTCGTAGGTGCGACCGGTGTGGCTCGGGTCGATGGGGAGGTAGGGGACCTCCCAGTGGTCGTAGTCCTCGCCGATCGCCTCGAACCCCTTTTTGATGGCGTCCTGGTGGGAGCCCGAGAAGGCCGTGTAGACGAGGTCGCCGGCGTAGGGGTGCCGCGGTGGGACGGGCATGCGGGTGGCGAACTCGGCCACCCGGCGGACCTTGTCGATGTCGCCGAAGTCGAGTGCGGGATCCACCCCCTGGGAGAACAGGTTCATGGCCAGGGTGACGACGTCGACGTTTCCGGTCCGCTCGCCGTTCCCGAAGAGGGTGCCCTCGACCCGGTCGGCCCCGGCCAGGACGGCCAGCTCGGCGGCGGCCACCGCCGTGCCGCGGTCGTTGTGGGGATGCAGACTGAGGACGATCGACTCGCGGTTCTTGACGGTGCGGCCGAACCACTCGATCACGTCGGCGTAGACGTGGGGGCCGTACATCTCCACGGTGTTGGGCAGGTTGATGATGATCGGCCGTTCGGGCGTGGGCTCGATGACGTCCATCACCGCCTCGCAGATCTCGACGGCGAAGTCGGGCTCGGTCCCCGTGAAGCTCTCCGGCGAGTACTCGTAGCGGATGTCGGTGTCGGGCAGGGTCGACTCGAGCTTGCGGCACAGCCGTGCCGCGTTGACGGCGATGTCGATGATCCCCTGGCGGTCGAGGCCGAACACCACGCGGCGCTGGAGCGTCGAGGTCGAGTTGTAGAAGTGGACGATGGCCCGCTTCGCCCCCCGGAGCGACTCGAATGTGCGCTCGATCAGCTCGTCCCGGCACTGGACCAGGACCTGGATGGTGACGTCGTCGGGGATGAGGCCGCCGTCGATGAGCTCGCGCTGGAAGTCGAAGTCGGTCTGGGAGGCCGAGGGGAACCCCACCTCGATCTCCTTGAACCCGATGTCGACCAAGGTGTGGAACAGGCGCAGCTTGCGCTCGGAGTCCATGGGGTCGACGAGTGCCTGGTTGCCGTCCCGCAGGTCGACGCTGGCCCACTGGGGTGCCACGACGGTCTGGCGGTCCGGCCAGGTGCGGTCGGTGAGGACGAGCGGGACGTAGGGCCGGTAGAGGTGGAACGGCATGGGGGAGACGTCACACGGCATGGCGAGACGCCGGCCGGCCGGATCGCCCTCGGTGTCGGTGGTGTGGCGGTGGTCACTCATCGGTACTCCCTTGCGTTGCGGGTGCTGCAGGTGTCAGTTCCCGGTCCCGGATCCCGGTCCCCGGCGGCGTCGCGTCTCGCATGCGGCCAACAAAAAACCTCCTGGCCGGAGGCACAGGAGGTTGCGGGCGAACGCGATGTGGCGTTCGCCGTCAGGTAAGGAGGAGGTCCGTGATCGAGTGATGCATGGTCATTCCATCGTGCCAGCGGTGCGACCACCCGTCAAGGACGTCGTCCGGCGCCGTGGCGTCCGCCGGTGGTCGCCACGTCTCGCACCAGGGCCTCGAGGTGCTGCTGGGCCGTCGACGACTCGTAGCGCTCGAGGAAGAGCGCCTCGGCTGCAACGGCCAGCCGAACCCGTAGGTCGGGTTCGGTGAGGAGCCGGTGGCAGGCGCGGGCGAACGCGTCTGGGTCGTCCGCGAGCAGCAGGTGGACGCCGTCGACGACGTCCAGCCCGTCGGCCCCGATGATCGTCGAGACCACGGGGATCCGGTGGGCGAACGACTCGAGGATCTTCAGGCGGGTCCCGCTCCCGACCAGGAGGGGGACGACGGCGATGTCAGCCCGGGCCAGCTCCGGTGCCATGTCGGGAATCCGACCGAGGACGGTCACCGCCGGCGGATCGTCCATGCGGTTCACCCGCGGGACGGTCTGGCCCACGAGGCGAACCTGGGCGTCCGGGACGAGTGTGCGGATGCGGGGGGCGAGGTCGTCGACCAACCAGGCGGCAGCGTCCACGTTGGGCTGATAGTTGAGGGTCCCCTGGAAGAGGATGACCGGTGGGTCGGCGACGTCGACGCGCCCGAGGGGATGCTCCGGGCGCCGGAACGAGTTCTCGACCACCTCGGCATTGGCGAGTCCGCTGCGCCCGACGTCGGTCCGGCTGCAGAGTGCGACCCGGTCCACCTGGGCGGCGACACCGCGCTGGAACCGATCCCAGTCGCGGGCGTCGATCGTCGCCTGGAGGGCGGCCAACCGACTGCGGAGGACCGCCACCGGGCCGCCGCCGGCTGCTGCCTCACGGAGGTGCTGTCCGCGTTGGCGCTCCTTTTCACTCTCCAGGTTGTCCAGGTCGACGATGGTGGGCCCGAGGTCCGGCCGGCCGAGCAGGTGGTACAGCTCGGCGGTGTTGAACCACACGAGGTCGTAGCCGTCGGCGACCCAGGAATCGAAGGCGCGTCGGGGCGCGCGCTCACCGTCTACCATCGCCACGCGGAGGGGCATGCCGCGATGGGTGAGCCACCGGGTCCTCCATCGCCACGTCGGTCCGCGCTTGGGACGGGGCACGGTGCCGACGCGTGCGATCGGCACCGTGGCGGGGACGTCCCGGGGGAGCTCGGGATCGTAGAGGCAGAACAGGTCGACGTCGCCCGTGCGGGCGAGTGCCTCGACCCACCCGGCGAGGCGCATGAGCCCGCCGCCCTCCGCCGGCCAGGGGAACAGCTCTCCGACGGCCAGGATCTTCATCCCGGGAATTGGAAACGCCGGCGGCACGGCCGTCCCACCACCATTGATCGCGCCGGGCCCGTCCGCCGGCCACGAACGTGAGCTGGCACGCTAGATCCGCTCGAAGTTGCGGGCCAGCTCCCAGTCGGTCACCACGGAGTTGGCCTTGGCCCACTCCTGGCGGGCGGTGTTGACCAGGTGCTGGTGCACCTCGGGCCCGAACGCCTCCGCCGCCACGTCGCTCGACTCGAGGCTGGCGATGGCCTCGGGCAGGGTGGTGGGGATGCGGGGCACCTCGGGCGCCCGGTAGGCGTTCCCGGTGAAGGCGGGGGCCAGCTCGGCACCGTGGTCGATACCCCACAGTCCGCCGGCGATGGCGGCGGCCAGGGCGATGTAGGGGTTCACGTCGGCGCCCGGGATCCGGCTCTCCACCCGGCGGCCGGCACCGTGTCCGACGGCCCGGAACCCGCAGGTGCGGTTGTCCTCGCCCCACACGACGGCGGTGGGTGCCCACGAGTCGGGCACGTAGCGGCGGTACGAGTTGACGTACGGGGCGAAGCACCACGCCAGCTGGTCGGCCGCCTGGAGCTGGCCGGCGATCCAGCGGGCGCCGACTTGGGAGAACCCGGACGCCGTCTCGGTGCCGGCGGCCGGGGCCATGAGGGGCGCGTCGGTGGCGGCGTCCCACAGGCTGGTGTGGATGTGACAGGACGACCCGGCGGTCTCCATCGACCACTTGGCCATGAAGGTGGCGGCCCGGCCGTACTCCGAGGCGATCTCCTTCACACCGTTCTTGAACACCAGGTGGCGGTCGGCCACCTCGAGGGCGGTGCCGTAGGTGATGTTGATCTCGTGCTGGCCGATGCCGGCCTCGCCCTTCGAGAACTCGATCGGGATGCCCGCCTCGACCATCTCGTTGCGGATGCGGGCGATGATGTACTCCTCGCGCGATGTCTGGAGGAGCTGGTAGTCCTCGATCGAGGTGGCATGGGGCACCAGGTCCTGCCAGCGCTTGTCGGCCGCCTCGGTGAACGAGTCGAGGAACAGGTAGAACTCGAGCTCGGTGGCGCACTTGACCACGAAGCCCCGCTCGGCCGCCCGCTCGATCTGGCGGCGCAGGATGCGTCGGGGCGAGACCTCGACCGGCTCGCCGTCCGTGGTGAGGAGGTCGCACAGGACGAGGACGCTGCCCGGCAGCCACGGGATGGGGCGGACCGTCTGGGGGTCGATCACGGCGTTGAGGTCGCCGTAACCGGTCTCCCAGTTGGCGAACTCGTAGCCGGGCAACGGATCCATGTCGACGTCGCAGGCCAGGAGGTAGTCGCAGGCCTCGATGCCGTGGGCGGCCACGTGCTCGAGGAAGAACGACCCCGTCACCCGCTTGCCGACCGGTCGCCCCTGGAGGTCGGGGAAGGCCACGACGACGGTGTGCACGTCGCCGGATCGGATCTGGTGGGGCAAGGTGTCGAGCGTCAGCATCCCTGCACTCTGGCCCACGTGGCCGTGTCCGTCCACTGATCCCGGCTCCCGTCACCGCGTCGACGGGCGGTCGGGAGCAGATCCGGGGATGGGATACTGGCTCCATGTCACGGCCCGGAACCCGCCCCCTGATCGGCGTGACCACCTACCGCCAGGTCACGCAGTGGTGGTCGTGGGACCGCGACGCGGCCCTGGTGCCCGGTGGCTACCTCGACACGGTGGTGGCCGCCGGCGGCTGGCCGGTGCTGCTTCCGCCCCTGGGCGAGGGCGTGGCCGAGGAGGGCGACGCCGTGGCCGTGACCCGGATGGCCGGCGCGCTGGTCGAGGCGCTCGACGGCCTGGTCGTCATCGGCGGGGGCGACGTGGCCGCCGACCGCTACGGCCACGACGCCGACGAACGCAACGGCGGCGTGAACCCGTTCCGCGACGAGCTCGAGCTGCAGCTGCTCGACGCCGCCCTCGAACGCGACGTGCCGGTGCTGGCCATCTGCCGTGGCCACCAGGTCCTCAACGTGCTGCTCGGCGGCACGTTGGTCCAGCAGCTGCCCGACCTGCTCGGCTCCACCCGCCACCAGCCGCAGGCGGGCGCCTTCGGCGAGGTGACCGTGGTGACGGAGCCGGGCACCATCGTGCGCGGGCTGCTGGGCGAGCGGCCGGTCGTCCTGTGCAGCCACCACCAGGCCATCGAGGAGCTGGGGGACGCCCTCCTGGTGTCGGCCCGCAGCGATGACGGGGTGATCGAGGCCGTCGAGGTCCTGGGCCGCACGTTCGCCGTGGGGGTCCAGTGGCACCCCGAGGAGCGGGGCGACGTCCGGCTCTTCGCCGGACTGGTCGACGCCGCCCGCCAGCGAACAGGACGCAGTCAACAACCGAAGAAGGAGCAGGCATGAGTGACGTGACCGACGTCGTCAACCCGGCCACCGAGCAGGTGATCGCACTGATCCCGATCAACGGGGTGGAGGCCACCGACGAGGCGGTGGCCCGGGCCCATGCCGCCGGACCGGCCTGGCGGGCCGTGGCCCCGGCCGACCGGGCCCGTCTGATGCGCCGGTTCGCCGCCACCGTGGAGGACCACCACGAGGAGTTGGCCCAGCTGGAGACGGCCAACGTGGGCAAGCCCATCGGCGAGAGCCGTGACGAGGTGGCCATGGTGGCCGAGGTCCTCTACTTCTACGCCGGGGCCGTCGACAAGCACCGGGGCGCCACGGTGCCCGTGGCCGGCGGGGTCGACATGACCTTCCACGAGCCGCTCGGCGTGGTCGGGGCCATCATCCCCTGGAACTTCCCCGTGGCCATCACCTCGTGGAAGGTGGGCCCGGCCCTCGCCACGGGTAACACCATCGTGGTCAAGCCGGCCGAGATCACCCCGCTTACCGCCGTGCGCCTGGCCGAGCTCGGCCTCGAGGCCGGCCTGCCCGAGGGCGTCCTGCAGGTGGTGACGGGCAAGGGCTCCGTGGTCGGCACCCGGCTGGCCGAGCACCCGGACGTGGCCAAGATCGCCTTCACCGGGTCGACCGAGGTCGGGAGGGACGTGATGTCCCGGGCCTCGGGCACCATCAAACGGGTGACGCTGGAACTGGGCGGCAAGTCGGCCTCCGTGGTCTTTGCCGACGCCGACCTGAAGCGGGCGGCCGCCTCGGCCCCGGGCGGCATGTTCGCCAACGCCGGCCAGGACTGCTGCGCCCGCAGCCGGATCCTCGTCCAGCGCGGGGCCATGGACGAGTTCCTCGACCTGCTGGCCGACGCCGTGCGGTCCTGGACGGTCGGCGATCCGACCGACCCCGACATCAAGATGGGCCCGATGGTCACGGCCGCCCACCGCGGCGTGGTGGCCGGCTTCATGGACGAGGGGATGGGTGCTCCGGGCGGGCCGGTGGCGTCCCACACCGCCGGCGCGGTGCCCGATGGCCCCGGTTACTGGTTCCCCCCGACGGTCGTGGCCCCGGCCGATCCCGGATGGCGCATGGCCCGCGAGGAGATCTTCGGGCCCATCGTGGCCGTGATCCCCTTCGACGACGAGGACGAGGCCGTCCGACTGGCCAACGACACCCCGTATGGGCTGTCGGGGTCGATTTGGACGCGGGACGGCGCCCGGTCGCTGCGAATGGCCCGGGCCGTGCAGGCCGGCAACCTGTCGGTCAACTCCAACAGCTCGGTGCGGGTGCAGACCAGCTTCGGCGGCATGAAGCAGTCGGGCTTCGGACGCGAGCTCGGCCTCGAGGCGTTGGCCTCCTACACCGAGGTCAAGAACGTCTTCGTAGCGACCGACGACTGAGTACGACGGTGCCGGGTCGTCACGCGGCGGCAGCACTGCGGTAGTAGAAGTCCTCGGCCAGGTCGTCGATCAGCCCCGGGCCGGTGGGCCGCCACCCGAGGGCCTCCTGGGTCCAGACGCTCGACGCCGGGCTGTCGAGACCGAGGAAGTGGGCCAGGAAGCCGAAGTGGGCATCGGCCTCCTCGGGGGGCACGGCGGCCACCGGAAGGTCGAGCCGGCGCCCGATCACCTCGGCCACGGACCGGATCGCCACACCCTCGTCGGCGACCGCGTGCAGGGTGGATCCGGCCGGCGCCCGCTCGACGGCCAGGCGGAACAGACGGGCGGCATCAGATCTGTGCACGGCGGGCCAGCGGTTGGCGCCGTCGCCGAGGTAGCCGGACGTGCCCGCGGCCCGGGCGAAGCCGACGATGGCGGCCATGAAGCCGTTGTCGCCGTCGCCGTGGACGGTGGGGGGCAGGCGCAGTACTGACGACCGCACGCCCCGGGATGCGAAGGACGCACACAGCTGCGCCGTACCCAGCCGCGTCCGGGGTCCGGCGGGTATGTGGGACGACCCGGCGTCGGCGACGAGCCCGTCCTGCTCGGTAGCCACCCGCCCCGGCACAAGGCCGAGCAGGCCAGAGGCGAGGACGAACGGTCGGTCGGAGCCGGCGAGCGTCTCGCCGAATGTCTCGACCGCCCGGCGGTCGGCATCGGCGGCAGCCTCGAAGTCGCCCGAAAAGGCCAGGTCGTGCTTGAACGCGAGGTGGATGACACCGTCGGATGCGTCGGCGGCCCGACGCAGGTCGTCGAGGTCGTCGAGCGTGCCCGGCTGCACCTCCGCCCCGGCGGCCACCAGGGCGGCGGCGGAGGCGTCGGAACGGGCCAGGCCCACCACCTGGTGGCCGGCGCCGAGGAGTTCGGGCACGACGGCGGAACCGATCCACCCGGACGCTCCGGTGACGAAGATGCGCATGGGGTCTACCTCCTGGTGATGGACCGACCCCGAAGCACGGTGTGCCGAAGCACGGTGTGCCGAAGCACGGTGTGCCGAAGTCTGATGTCAGTGTCTGTCATCACCGTACCATGGATGTCAGTGGCTGTCATCAAGGAGTAGCCTCAGGACATGGGTCGATGGCAGCCGGAGAGCCGTAGCCGCCTCGAGCAGGCGGCCCTCGCCCTCTACGGGGAGCGCGGGTTCGAGGAGACCACGGTGGCGGAGATAGCCGCCCGGGCCGGGCTGACCGAGCGGACGTTCTTCCGGTACTTCAGCGACAAACGCGAGGTCCTGTTCGGGGGCGCCGGCATGTTGCAACAGGTCCTGGTGGACGCCGCCGCCGTCGCACCGGCGACGGCGGGCCCGATCGAGGTCGTCGGCTGTGTGCTCGACGCCATCGGTGTCCTCTTCGAGGAACGCCGGGACTTCGGCCGCCAGCGCCAGGCCATCATCGCCGCCAGTGCCGACCTCCGCGAGCGCGAGCTGATCAAGCTGGCGACGCTGGCCGCCGCGATGGCCGACGCCCTGCGCCGGCGGGGGGTCGCCGACCCGGTCGCCGGACTCACCGGCGAGGTGGCCGTCGCCATCTTCAAGATCGCCTTCGAACGCTGGGTGGCCGATGACAACACGCAGGAGCTGTCTCTCCTCATGCGCGAGGGTCTGGCCGAACTCAGGGCGGTGACGTCCGGCGATTGAGTATCCCTCCGCCGTCGGCGAACGGGTCAGCGGATGCTGCGGATCCTCGTGGCGGGCCCGCCATCGGCGTCGCCGGCGTGTGCCTCGAGGAGCCGGACGAGGCGGCCGAGGTCCGGATTCCAGAGGTTGATCGGGCCCGAGCCGGTGGACGCCCTCCCGTCGATGTCAAGTGTGTTGCCCCTCGACAGGTGCTCGACGGGTGGCGAACCCGGCTCGGAAACTTGGACGACGGTGCCCCGGGCATCGCTCAGGATGCCGTCCGGCATGAAGCCCGGCTGCGCGGGGTGCGCGGGTCGGACGTCACGGGTAGGGGTGCGGGAGCCGCCGCCGGTGCCCCGGACGAGGGTGAGCGCGGGGCCGTCGGTGCGACGGCGGAGGTGTTCGGTCCGGCTGGCGTGGAAGGTGCTCCCTGGCATGTCACCCATGGTGCTGGTCGCCGTTAAGGGGAACCGAAGGTTGGCGTAGGAGAACCCGAAGAAGATCGGAAGAAGCAGATGAGAGGGCAGCGCGGGACCGGTCCGGACGGCCGTCGCTGCCCTCTGGCCGTCCTTGCCCCGGGGGTCCGGGTAACGTCGATCCCATGTCCGACCGCTCCCGCAAGATTGCCAAGCCGGCCGCCGCCCTCGGCGTCCTGGCCACGATGGCCAGCATCTGGTGGTTCGCCCTGCGCCCCCGGCGCAAAGTCAAGCTCGACAAGTAGGTCAGGACTGCCCGACCCATGCGGTCTCCCGACGAAGGGGCGGCCCATCCGGAGTCCGGTCCGGCGCCGGTAACCTCGACGTGTGGCCCTGGCATCGCTCCGCCCGCTCCGCTCGCGGAACTTCGCCCTCATCTGGTCGGCCGGCCTGGTCTCCAACCTGGGCTCGTGGATGCAGACGGTGGCGCTCGGTGTCCTCGTCTACACCCACACCGGATCGGCCGGGGCGGGATGGGCCGGGCTGGTGGCGGCGGCGGGCTTCGTCCCCATCGGCCTGCTGGCGCCGGTGGGCGGCGCACTGGCCGATCGGCTCGACCGTCGACGCTGGCTGATCCTCACCACCCTGGCTGAGACGACGTTCGCCGCAGTGCTGGCGGTACTGGCCGGCCTCCACCACGACCCGCCCTGGGCGTTGGTCGTCCTGTCGTTCCTGGGCGGGGCGTCGGGGGCCATCGGCTTTCCTGCCTACCAGGCCATGGTGCCCGACCTGGTGCCCACCGAGGACCTGCTCGGTGCCGTCTCGCTGTCGTCGGCCCAGTACAACCTGGGCCGAGTCATCGGGCCCGCCGTGGCCGGCCTGCTGCTCCTCAGCCAGAACTACGCCTTCGTCTTCGGGATCAACGCCCTGTCGTTCGGTGCCGTCCTGGTCGCCCTGCTGCTCGTCCGCCTCCCCAGGCCGGTCCCGGTCAGCGGCCATCTGTCGATGGCGCAGAGAATCCTGGAAGGCGCCCGCGCCGCCCAGGCCGAGCCCGGGTGCCGCTCGGCCATCGGTTGGATCGCCGTGGTGGCCCTGCTCGCCTCGCCCTTCATCGCCCTGGTGCCGGCCATGGCCCGCCAGTTCACGGGTTCGGGTCGCAGCCTGGCCGTCGTGACCGCGCTGCTGATCACGGCCCAGGGTGTGGGCGCGGTGGCCGGCGCCCTGGCCCTGCCCGGCCTGGCCCTCCGCTTCGGTCGGTCGACCATGCTCCGTGCCGCCCTGTTCGCCGTCCCCGTGCTCCTCTGCGGGTACGCACTGGCCCCGAACCTGGCCTTCGCCATTCCTGCGTTTGTGGCGGTGGGCGCCGGCTACATCTGCGTGCTCTCCGGACTCAATACCGTGGTCCAGCTGCGGGCACCGGTCGCGGCACGGGGCCGGATCCTCAGCATCTACATGATGGCCCTCGGGCTCGTCTACCCGATCGGGGCCGTCGTCCAGGGACGGCTGGCCAACACCCACGGGATCCGGGCGGTGACGCTGGCCGGTGCGGTGGTGCTCTTCGCCGTCCTCGTCCTGGCCGCCGTCGTGCGCCCGGCGGCATTCACCAATCTGGCCGATCCGACCGCCATCGACGGCCCGATCGCGGAGGTCGGGACGCCTGACCCCGCGCCCGCCGGGGGGAACGGGTGACGGACTCTCCCGACGTCGAGGTCCTGACCGCGGCCGACGCCGAGGAGGCCCAGGCCCGGGCAGCCGGCGCATTGGCCGCGGCCGGCGCTTCCGAAGGTGACCGGGTGGCATTCTGTCTTCCGTCCTCGGCCGCACTGCTCTGCGCCGTGCTCGGCGCACTGCGGGTCGGGATCGTGCCGGTGCTCTTGAACGCCACCCTGACCGACGCCGAGCGCGACCTGCTGGTGGACGACGCCGACCCGGCGCTGGTCGTGTCGGACGCGGACGCCCTGGCCCGTCTCGACGCCGGTCCACCGTCCCCTCTGGCCCCGTTCCCCCGGGCCCGTCCGATGCATTACACCTCGGGCACCACCGGTCAGGCGAAGGGGGTGTGGTCCGGGTTATGGGACACCCGTACGGCGGCGCACGCCTTCGCCGACGAGGCCGACCTGTGGGGATTCGGACCACACGACGTCCACCTCGTGTGCTCGCCCATGTACCACTCGGTGTCGGTGCGCTTCGCCGGGGGCACGTTGCTGCGCGGCGGCACGTGTGTGATCCTCCGCCACTTCGACGCCGGACGGGCGGCCGAGGCCCTGGAGGGCGCCTACGGGCCGGTGCCGACCACCACGTTTCTCGCCCCTTCGGCCCTGACCCGGCTGCTGGCCCTGCCCCACACCGGACCGGACCGGTTCGCCTCCCTCCGCCTGCTCGTCCACGCCGGGTCGGCCTGCCCGCCGGCGCTCAAGCGGGCCGCCCTCGACGTTGTGGGCCCCGGCGTCCTCTGGGAGTTCTACGGCTCGACCGAGGGCCAGTTCACCGCGTGCCCCCCCGAGGAATGGCTCCAGCGACCGGGCACCGTCGGCCGGGCGCGAGAGGGCCGGACGCTGACCGTCGACGACGGGGGCGCGGTCTGGTGCCGCACCCCCGAGTTCGGTCGGTTCACCTACTGGCGGGACGCGGCAAAGACGGCGTCGGCCTGGCGGGACGGGGCGTTCACCGTCGGCGACCTCGGCCGGATCGACGACGGGGGCTACCTCTTCCTCGACGGCCGACGCGACGACCTCGTCATCACCGGCGGGGTCAACGTCTACCCGGCCGAGGTCGAGGCGGCGCTGGCCGAGGTGCCCGGCGTCGCCGAGGTGGCCGTGTTCGGGTTGGCCGATGACCGCTGGGGCCAGCGGGTGTGCGCCGCCATCGTGGCCGGCCGCGGTGCCAACGCCACCGACGTACTGGCCGCCTGCGCCGACCATGCCGTCGGGCACCTGGCCGCCTACAAACGGCCCAAGCAGTACGAGGTGGTGGACGAGTTGCCGAAGACGTCCACCGGGAAGGTCCGCCGTCTGGCGCTCGCCGAATTGCTCCGACTCGAGTGAGGGGGTCGGTGGCGATGGGCGATACTGGTCGCCATGCCCGCCGCCGACTCCGGTCCCCCCATCGCCACCGTCAACCCGGCCACCGGCGAGCTGCTCGAGACCTTCGAAGCCATGGACGCCGCCGCCGTCGAGGCCCGGCTGGCCACGGCCGCCGCCGGTGCGGCCACCTGGGCCACGTCCACCTTCACCGAGCGGTCCCGGCTGTTGGTCACCGCCGCCGAGCTGCTCGAGGCCGAGGTGCCGGACATCGCCCAGGCGATCACCATCGAGATGGGCAAGCCCTTCGCCCAGGCCAAGGGCGAGGTGGCCAAGTGCGCCCACGGCTTGCGTTGGTTCGCCGAGCACGCCGAACAGATGCTGACCGACCGCGAGGTGGCGGTCGACGCCTCGCTCGGCCTGGTCACCTACCAGCCGCTCGGGGCGGTGCTGGCCATCATGCCGTGGAACTTCCCCCTGTGGCAGGTGGTCCGCTTCCTGGCCCCGGCCGTCATGGTCGGCAATGTGGGCCTGCTCAAGCACGCGCCGAGCGTGCCCCGCACCGCACTGCTACTCGAGGACCTCTTCCGCCGGGCCGGGGCACCGGACGGCGTCCTGCAGGCGCTGCTCGTCGGCACCGACCAGGTGCCGGCGATCATTGCCGACCACCGGGTGCAGGCGGTTACCCTGACAGGCAGCGTCGCGGCCGGGCGGGCCGTGGCCGCCCAGGCCGGGGCGGTGGGCAAGAAGGTGGTGCTCGAGCTCGGCGGCAGCGACCCGTTCATCGTCCTCCCGTCAGCCGACCTCGACCGGGCGGTGCCGGTGGCCGTCCAGGCGCGGGTCCAGAACGCCGGGCAGTCGTGTATCGCCGCCAAGCGGTTCATCGTGCACACCGATGTGGCCAAAGAGTTCACCGAACGGTTCGTCGCCGCCATGGCCGCCCTGTCGGTGGGGGACCCCTTCGACCCGGCCACCGAGGTCGGCCCGCTGATCAACGCTGCGGCCGTCGACGGCATCGAGGCCCAGGTCGAGGACGCCCGGGCCAAGGGGGCGACCATCCTGTGCGGCGGCGAGCGGGTGGTGGGCCCGGGTGGCCCGGACCACCCGGGTTGCTTCTACCGCCCGACGATCGTCACCGACATCGCTCCGGGCATGTCGGTGGCCACCGAGGAGGTCTTCGGACCCGTCGCCCTCCTCTATACGGTGGCCGACGCCGACGAGGCCCTCGCCCTGGCCAACGACACCGAGTTCGGACTGGGCTCGAGCGTGTGGACGAACGACCCGGACGAGCAGCAGCGCTTCGTGGTCGGACTGCAGGCCGGGCAGGTGTTCGTGAACGGCATGGTGGTGTCGATGCCGCAGCTGCCGTTCGGCGGGATCAAGAGCTCGGGCATCGGTCGCGAGCTGTCCTGCTTCGGGCTCCACGAGTTCTGCAACGTGAAGTCGGTCTGGATCGCGTGATGGCCGACCGGTCCCCATGACGACGCCGGGCGACACGGCACGCGTCTACCTGGACCATGCGGCCACCACACCGCTGCGGCCCGAAGCCCTCGAGGCGATGCTTCCCCTGCTCACATCGGAGTTCGCCAACCCGTCGGGCGCGCACGCCGAGTCCCGGCGGGCCCGGATCGCGCTCGACGACGCCCGCGACGCCATCGCCGGACTGCTCGGGGTCGGGCCGGGCGAGGTGGTCCTGACCTCGGGGGGCACGGAGGCGGACGACCTGGCCGTCCACGGGGGGTGGGAGGCGGTGGCCGAGGGCTGGTCGCACAGCGCCCGACCACCGGCGGTGGTGTGCACGGCGATGGAGCACCACGCCGTGCTGTTGGCGTGCCGGTCGCTGGCGCGCCGGCACGGGGTCGAACTGCGCGAGGTGAGGAGCGGTGCCGACGGCCGGATCGATCTCGACGCCCTGGCCGAGGCATGTCGGCCCGACGTGGGCCTGGTGTCGGTCATGGCCGTCAACAACGAGATCGGCACCGTCCAGCCCATCGACGAAGTGGCGGGCATCGTGGCCGCCGGGTCACCCGGAGCCGTCCTCCACACCGACGCCGTGCAGGCGGTCCCGTGGCTGGACGCGGCGACGTGCACGGCGCCGGCCGCACTGGTGTCGGTCAGTGCCCACAAGTTCGGCGGGCCGAAGGGGAGCGGCGCGCTGGTCGTGCGGTCGGGCACGGGACTGTCGGCCCGCATCGGCGGGGGCGGCCAGGAGCGGGGTCGGCGCAGCGGGACCCCGAACGTGTCCGGTGCAGTGGGGACTGCGGCCGCGCTGGTGGCCACCGTGGCCGGGCGCGACGCCACCGTGGCTTGGGTGGGCGGCCTGCGGGACCGCCTCGGCGACGGACTGGCGGCCGCCGTTCCCGGCGTCGTGGAGACCGGCGACCGGGCCGATCGGGTGGCGGGCATCCTCCACCTGCGGGTGCCGGGGGTCGAGGCCGAGGCCGCCGTGATCGCGCTCGACCGGGCCGGCGTCGCCGCGTCGGCCGGCGCGGCGTGCTCCAGCGGGGCGGTGGAGCCGAGCCATGTGCTGGTGGCCATGGGCCTCGACCCGGTCGGGGCGTCGTCGGGGTTGCGGTTCTCGTTGGGTGTCACCACCACCGACGAGGATGTCGAGCGTGCACTGGCCCGGATTCCCGACGTCCTCGACCGCCTGCGACACTAGGCCCATGCGCGTCCTGGTGGCCATGTCCGGTGGTGTCGACTCGTCCGTCGCCGCGGCGCTGGCGGCCGAGGCCCACGGGACCGACGACGTCGTCGGCGCCACCCTCAAGCTGTGGGGTGGCGATTCCGACTCCGGCTGCTGCTCGGTGGCCGACGTGGACGACGCCCGACGGGTGGCCGACCAGTTGGGCCTGGTCCACCACGTCTTCAACTTTGCCGCCGATTTCGAGGCCCACGTGGTCGATCCCTACGTCACCGGCCACGCCGAGGGGCGCACGCCCAACCCGTGCATCGAGTGCAACCGGCATCTCAAGTTCGACCGGCTCCTGGACCGTGCCGAGCAGTTGGGGTTCGATGCCGTGGCCACCGGTCATCACGCCCGCCGGGTCCGCGACGCCGACGGCACCTGGCGATTGGTCCGGGGGGCCGACCCGGCCAAGGACCAGTCCTACGTGCTCGCCATGCTCGGCCAGGACCAACTGGCCCGCACACTGTTCCCGGTGGGGGAGATGACCAAGCCGCAGGTACGGGCCGAGGCCACGCGGCTCGGGCTGCGGACGGCGGACAAGCCGGACAGCCAGGATGTGTGCTTCATCCGCTCCGACGTCGGCCGGGCCGGGTTCCTGGCTGACCGGGTACCGCTGCATCCGGGTCGCCTCGTCGATCACGACAGCGGGGCCGACCTGGGCGAAGTGGACGCCGTCGAGCTGGTGACCGTGGGCCAGCGGCGGGGCATGGGGCACGGCAGCGACGGTCGCCGCCGGTTCGTGACGGCAGTGGACGTGCCGACCCGACGGGTCACCGTCGGCCCACCCGAGGCGTCCTACTCGTCCGCCGTGGCGCTGCACACGGTGGCCTGGGTGGCCGGGCCGCCGCCGGGGGTCGAGGCCGGCGGCGCCGACGCCTACGCCCAGTGCAGCGCCCACGGCGTGGCGGTCCGCTGCACCGTCCGAGCGGAGGCGGGCGGGCTGACCGTCGTGTTCGCCGCACCTCAGCGCCGGGTGGCCCCGGGGCAGACCGTGGCCCTGTTCGAGCCGGCGCGCCCCGACCATGTGGTGGGATCGGGAGTGGTCCGGTGAGCGCCGGGGCGCCCCGTGGCGGCGACGACCCGGTGGCCCGGGCCGCCGAGCTGCGGGGCCTCATCGCCCACCACAACGAGCGGTACCACGTCCTCGACGACCCCGAGGTGACCGACGCCGAGTACGACGAGTTGGTGCGGGAGCTGCGGGCCATCGAAGCCGACCACCCGGACCTGGTCGTGCCCGACTCGCCCACCGGACGGGTGGGCGCGGCGCCGTCGACGCTGTTCGCCCCGGTGACCCACCACGTCCCGATGATGAGTCTGGACAATGCCTTCAGCCCCGAGGAGCTCCGCGCCTGGGCCGACCGGGTGGCCAAGCAGGTGCCGCCGGACACCGCCTTCGAGTGTGAACTCAAGATCGACGGGTTGGCCATCTCGCTGCTCTACCGGGACGGCGTGTTTGTCCAGGCCGCCACCCGCGGGGACGGCACGACGGGAGAGGACGTGACGGCCAACATCGCCACCATCGCCGCCATTCCCGACCGCCTCGACCCCGCGGTCGGCCGCCCCCCCGAGGTGCTCGAGGTGCGGGGTGAGGTCTACATGCCGATCACCGCATTCGAGGAACTGAACCGGCGCCAGGCCGGGGCGGGCGAGAGGCTGTTCGTGAACCCCCGGAACTCGGCCGCCGGGTCGTTGCGCCAGAAGGACCCTTCGGTCACGGCGTCACGGGCCCTGTCCTTCTGGGCCTACCAGGTCGGCGAAGTGGGACCCGAGCCGTCCACCCGGCCGGGCGCCACCATGTCCGCGCTGGCGACCAGCCAGTCGTTGACCCTGGCCTGGCTCGACCGCGCCGGGTTCCCGGTGAACCCCGAGGTCCACCTGGTGCATGGCCTCGACGAGGTGATCGCCTTCTGCGGCCGGTGGGAGGAGAAGCGCCACGACCTCGACTACCAGATCGACGGGGTCGTGGTGAAGGTCGACGACCTCGACCTGCAGCGGGCATTGGGCTCGACGTCCCGGGCCCCCCGGTGGGCCATCGCCTATAAATTCCCCCCCGAGGAGCGCTCGACCAGGCTCTTGGCCATTCAGGTGTCGATCGGCCGGACCGGGAAGGCCACTCCGTTCGCCGTGCTCGAGCCGGTATTCGTGGGGGGCTCCACCGTGGGTCTCGCCACCCTGCACAACGAGGACCAGGTCCGCCTCAAGGACGTACGGCCCGGTGACACCGTCGTGGTCCGCAAGGCGGGCGACGTCATCCCCGAGGTGGTGGGACCACTCCTCGTGAAGGGCCGCAGACGCAAGCCGAAGTGGACCTTCCCGACGACGTGCCCGGTCTGTATGAGCCCGCTGGTGCGGCTCGAGGGGGAGAGCGACACCTTCTGCACCAACCTCGACTGCCCGGGTCAGCGCGTCCAGCGCATCGCCCACTTCGCGTCGCGCTCGGCCATGGACATCGAGGGCCTCGGCGAGCAGCGGGTCCAACTCCTCGTCGACCACGGCCTCCTGGCCGACGTGGCCGACCTCTATACCTTCACCGCCGCCACCTTCGAGGGTCTCGAGGGGTTCGCCGCCCTGTCCACGGCCAACCTGTTGGTCGCCATCGACGCGTCCCGCACCCGACCGCTCAGCCGGGTGCTGATCGGCCTGGGCATCCGCCACCTGGGCCAGGTGGGCTCGGTGGCCCTGGCCCGGGCCTGCCGCGACATCGACGGGGTACTGGCCGCCGACGAGGCCACCCTGGCCCAGGTCGACGGCGTGGGTTTGGTCATCGCCGCCAGCGTGGTGGCCTGGTTCGGGTCGCCCGTCAACCGTGCGGTGGTCGAACGGCTCCGCGCCGCCGGTCTGCACCTCTCGGAGCCCGGTGGGGCCGCCGCCGGTGCCGACCCCACCCTGGAGCAGACCCTCGAGGGCCGGTCGGTGGTGGTGACCGGGACGCTCGAGGGCTACACCCGGGAAGCGGCCGAGGCGGCAGTGATGGCCCGAGGCGGCAAGTCGCCCGGAACCGTGTCGAGGAAGACGTTCGCGGTGGTCGCTGGGCGGGCACCCGGGGCGTCGAAGGTGGCGAAGGCCGAACAACTCGGCGTGCCGGTCGTGCCCGGCGAATCGTTTGACGACCTGCTGGCCATGGGCGTGGTGGCGGGGGCGTCCTGAGCTCGTCGTTCCTCGTAGCCGTGAGCACGCAGACCCGGCTGCGAAGCCACCGGTCTCGGGCAGACCCAGACCTCGAGGTTGTTGCCGTCCACGAGTATGACTACTTGCTATCCACCGCTTGCGTTGTTACTGTGGTCTCACCGATCCAGAGATCGCGGGACAGGGGGGAGGGCCCGACTGAGAGTGACGGTTCAGGGGCATCGGGGGGAGTCAAAGTGGCGATACCGATCTCGCAGTACCTACGTCACCTTCAGTCGAGTCGACAACTCTGAAACCGGCATGGGGGCTTTGTTTGTAGTGTCCTGAGGTGCCCGTCCATGGGTTCTCTTGGGTCGGTGGTTGGACAACTCGGGGGCGACCGTCGCCGATGTAGAGCCCGTATTCGCGGGGGAAACAAGGAGCAACTACATGATCCGCAAGATGCTTGTGATTGCCGCAGCAGTGGCAATGCCGGCAGCGTCCATCGCTGGAATCAGCGCTGTGGCCGCCTCTGGTGTCGCCGGAGCCTCCGGCCCGGTTGTCCACGCCTCGACATGTGCCCTTTCTGGAAATGTCACCTTCGCTACCCCTGGTACCAAGCAACAGGCCAACGTAAGCACGGGCACGACGACCACCTCGACGACGCACCTGACCAGCATCGCCAATGCCGGCGTGTGCTACGGCCAGGCCACGGCGGTAGTCACGCCGATCAAGCAACCCGCCCTGACGTGCGCGTCGACCTCGCTGAAGCCCCTGCCGCCTTCGGCTGGTGCTCTCGCCGGTTTGACGCCGGGCTACACCCAGTTTTCCGGTTGCACCGCCCATCCCACGGACCACCAATATGGTTCGGCCTGGGGCTTCCTCGGCGGCGTGGCGAAGAACGGTGTGTTGCAGAGCACCACGGGTGGGATCAAAAAGGCGCTGGCGGCGGGCGTGAAATACAAGGACAACGGTGTGGCCCTCGTCCTCCTCGTGAGCACGGTAAGCGCCATCCAGCCGGGTGGCGCCTGTGGTGCTAGCGATCCCGGCTTCGGCCTGGTGGGTACGGTCAAGTCGGCAGTCCCCTCAGTTGCCTGGCACCTCAACCTCTGCCTGGCTGGGGACACCGGTGCTGGCACGACCAACAACTTCCTCAACGACCTGCTGACCGAGGTCGGTGACACCCACACCAATACCCCCGACTCCATCACGATCGCGACGACCATCTCCGACGCGACCGAGTCGACGCTAGTCATCAACTGACCGATCGCCACCTCCGGGTGGCAGTGACGTCCGACAGTGGGCGGGGCTCCGGCCCCGCCCACTGTCGCGTCCGCAGCCTCGTGTTGGGTCGATCGGGGATGTCGGCAGGTGTGGGCACCGGGGTCGAGAGACCTGGCCGACCCTCCACCGCTTCCCCGTGACCGGTCACTAGTCTGACGAGAGCCATGCCGAGTCTCACCGACTCCATCGGGCGCGTCCTCGGCGACCGCTACCGACTCGTCAGAGCCGTGGGCACGGGTGCGTCCGCGCACGTCTACCTGGCCGACGACGTCTCGCTCAAGCGCCAGGTGGCCATCAAGGTCCTGCACCCCGCGCTGGCCGGCGACAAGGCCTTCCTCCGGCGCTTCCGGGCCGAGGCCCGGGCCGTGGCCGCGCTCAACCATCCGATGGTCCTTCGGGTCTACGACTGGGGTGAGGAGGACGGCGAGCCCTACCTGGTCCTCGAGTACCTGGCCGGGGGCTCGCTCCGCCAGATCTACGACACCGGGGGGCTTTTCACCCCCGAGCAGGCCGTCCGGATCGGTATCGAGGCCTGTGCCGGTCTCGACTACGCCCACCGCCGGGGCCTCATCCACCGCGACATCAAACCGGCCAACATCCTCTTCGACGCCGACGGCCGCCTGCGGATCGCCGACTTCGGCCTGGCCCGGGCGCTGGCCGAAGCGGCCTGGACGGAGCCCGACGGCGCCATCCTGGGCACCGCCCGCTACGCCGCCCCCGAGCAGGTGGAGGGCTGGGTGCTCGACGGCAAGGCCGACGTCTACGGCCTGGCCCTGGTGCTCTACGAGGGCGTCACAGGGGAGTCGCCGTTCATCGGCGACACCACCATCGCCACCCTCATGGCCCGGCTCGGCGCCCTGCTGCCCGAGCACGAGGCCCTCGGCCCGCTCGCCGATGTGCTGCAATGGGCCGCCGCCCCCGACCCGGCCGAGCGGTACGACGCGGCCCAGTTCGGCGCCAAACTGGCCGCCCTCGCCACCACCCTCCCTGAACCGCTGCCGCTCCCCCTGGTGACCCTCGAGCGCGAGGCGCAACAGGACCCCTTCGTCCTGGCCGCGGCGGTGGGGCTGACCGCATCGCCNNGACCCGCCCCGTACGCGACGGAGGTGGCCCTGGGTGGTGATGTCGTGCGTGTTGGTGGCCGCCCTGCTCGGGGCCGGCATCACCTGGGCGGTCCGGGCCCGGGTCTTTACCCCGTCGAGCCCGGTCCCGGTCCTGGCGGGTCGGACCCTGCCGGCGGCCACCTCGGCTGCCGCTACAGGCCACCTCGAGGTCCAGGTGTCGGCCCGATCCTCGTCGATCACCGTGCCCGCGGGCGTGGTCATCAGCCAGCAGCCGGCCGCCCGGTCCGGCGGCTCGCCGGTGATGCTCAAGCAGGGGTCGACCATCGCCGTGGTGGTCTCGACCGGCCTGCCGATGGTGACGGTGCCCAACGTGGCCACGTTCTCCGACTGCCACGATGCCACCGCGGCTCTGGCCGCCGTGCACCTGGTGGGCGTCTGCCCCCCGACCGCCGCCGTCTACGACGCCAACGTCGGCATAGGCGGCGTGGTGGGCACCCAGCCCGCCTCCCACGCCCCCTACGGATCGACCGTGACGGTCGTGACCTCCAAGGGGCACGCGCCGCTGGCCGTGCCCACCGTGTCCGGTAGCGGCACGACCTGGGCTTCGGCCTCCGCCGCCCTGACCGCGGCGGGCTTCGTCCCAGTGGAGGCGAAGAGCTACTCGTCGTCGGTGCCGGTCGACCAGGTGATCGCCACCGTGCCCGACCCGTCGGCCGGTCCGGTCGCCTACGGATCCCAGGTCACCGTGCAGGTGTCCCTCGGGCCGCGGCCGGTCACCGTCCCGGACCTCGTCAGCCGGTCGCCGGACAGGGCCGCATCGGCGCTGACCGGTCTCGGCCTGCATGTCGGCGGACCCTATGGACCCCCGGGGTCGACCACCGTCGTCTCGACGTCGCCGGCCGCCGGCGCGCAAGTCCCGGTGGGCTCGACCGTTCTGGTGTACACGGGGTGAGTCGGGCCGACGGGCACTGCGAGCTGTGCGAGGCGGCACGGATCACCGAATGGCACCACGAGGACGACACGTGCTGGGTCGCCGACTGCGAGGTGTGCGGCGTGCCCATGGTGGTGTGGAAGCAGCACGGCAACGAGCCGCCTGAGACCGACGTGGAGCACATGTTGGCCCAGCTCGGTTCCGTGGCCGACCGGGTGCTCGGTGCCGGCGTCTGGTCCTACGACCGGGTGATGCGCCAGATCCCGGACCACTTCCACGCCCACGCCCGCGACCCGCAGTGGTGGTCGCGGCGCTTCGGGCGGTCCTGACCGCCAGATGATCAAGTACCTGGGGTCGAAGCGTCGCCTGGTGCCGGCCCTGGCCGCCCTGGCCGGCGCCTCCGACGCCCGCACCGCGCTCGACCTGTTCTGCGGCACGACCCGGGTGTCACAGGCCTTCAAGGGGCTCGGTCTCCACGTGACGGCGGTGGACAGCGCCCGCTGCGCCCACGTGCTGGCCCGCTGCTACGTGGCCGCCGACCCCGCCGCCGACGCCGAACTGGTCCGTGAGGCGACCCGGGCCGTCGACCGGCTCAACGCCGTGCCCGGCCTCCCGGGGTACGTGACCGAGACCTTCTGCCGCGACGCCCGGTTCTTCCGACCGGAGAACGGCGCCCGGATCGACGCCGTGCGCGACGTCATCGAGTCCGAGTACGCCGGCACCCCGCTGTGGCCCGTCCTGCTCACCAGCCTCCTGGAGGCGGCCGACCGGGTGGACTCGACCACCGGCCTCCAGATGGCCTACCTGAAGCAGTGGGCGCCCCGGGCCGACCGCCCGCTCACGCTCCGGGTGCCGGTCCTGCTGGCCGGGCCGGGCCGCGCCGTGCACGGTGACGCCCGCGCCCTGGTCGGGACGGCCGCCCTGCCCGACGTCGACGTGGCCTATCTCGACCCGCCCTACAACCAGCACCGCTATGACGCCAACTACCACGTCTGGGAGACGCTGGTGGCGTGGGACGCCCCCGACCACTACGGCGTGGCCTGCAAACGGGCCGAGCTGCGCGACCCGTCGACCCGCAGCGCCTTCAACGGGCGGCGCACCATGCCTGTCGCCCTGGCCGAGGTGGTGGCCCGGGTGGCCGCCGACGTGGTGGTCCTGTCCTACAACAACGAGTCCTGGCTGAGCTTCGCCGAGCTCCACGAGCTGTGCGCCGCCCGGGGCCACGTCGAGGTGCTGGCCTTCGAATCGGCCCGCTACGTGGGCGCTCGGATCGGGATCCACGATCCGTCGGGCCGCAAGGTGGGCACGGTGTCCCATCTGCGCAACACCGAGTACATGGTGCTGGCCGGGCCCCGGGACCGGATCCGGGCCATGGTGACGGCCGTGGAGGCGACCGGCCTGGGCGCCCGGGTCGATCGTCCGGTACCCGTCCCTGCGGCCTGACACCGGCTTGACCGCGACCGCGGGCCGATGAGAGCGTGGAGTGGGCAACGCCCTCTCGACGCCTCCGTCTGCGGACGGCCGCGGACGGGCGTCGACCACCCCGGACCCCACCACGGGACGGATTCCAGCCCCGACCTGCCGAACGGCGGTCGGACGACACGAGGGAAGCTGAGGACATGGGAGCACTGGACGGACGGATCGCCATCATCACCGGGGCAGGTCGCGGCATCGGCCGTGAGCACGCCCTGCTCTTCGCCTCGGAGGGGGCCAAGGTCGTCGTGAACGACCTCGGCGGCGCGGTCGACGGGTCCGGCGACGACCGGAGCCCGGCCCAGCAGGTGGCCGACGAGATCACCGCGGCCGGCGGCGAGGCGGTGGCCAACGCCGACGACATCACCGACTGGGAGGGCGGGAAGCGCCTGGTCGACACGGCCGTCGAGACCTTCGGCGACCTGCACGTGCTCGTGAACAACGCCGGCATCCTGCGCGACCGGGTCCTGATCAACATGACCGAGGCCGAGTGGGACACCGTCATCCACGTCCATCTGAAGGGCCACTTCGTGCCGACCCGTCACGCCGCCGCCTACTGGCGCGAGCAGACCAAGGCCGGCAAGGAGGTCAAGGCCTCGGTGATCAACACCTCGTCGACCTCGGGTCTGCTCGGCAACGTGGGCCAGTCCAACTACGGCGCGGCCAAGGCCGGCATCGCCGCCTTCTCGGACATCCTGGCCGACGAACTCGGGCGCTACGGGGTGCGGGTCAACGCCATCGCCCCCGCCGCCCGCACCCGGATGACCGAGGGGACGCCCGGTCTGTCCGACATCGTCCAGGCCCCGACCGATGCGGCCGTCTTCGACTCGTGGGATCCGGCCAACATCTCGCCGCTGGTCGCCTACCTGGCCACCGAGGGCTGCCCGGCCACCAAGAAGGTGTACTTCGTGCAGGGAGGCCAGATCCGCCTGTTCCAACCGTGGACGATGACCGACACCCTGGACAAGGGCGACCGGTGGACGGTGGCCGAGCTCCAGGCCGAAATGCACAAGCTCGGGGGCTGAGTGGTCTCCCGGGCCGACGGGCCCGGCCCCGCCGCACCTGGTGAGGGATTCGATGCCGACGAGCTGCGGGAGGCAGAGCACCTCCTGAGCGGCACCGGTTCGGGGGGCGACGGTGGCATCACGGTCCCGTGGCCGATGCTGTTCCGCCGCCGGATGCACCACAAGGTGGCGGGGTCCGACCGGTACCAGTGGTGGGTGCTGTGGACGGTGCTGGCCGGGCTGTTGTCGGTCAACATCACCTTCACCGTGTTCGTGGTGGCCCTGCCCCAGGTGGCCCACCAGCTCCACACCACCGTGACCACCCTCACCTGGACGTCGACCGGTCCGCTACTGGCCTTCGGGGTGGCGGCCCCGATCCTCGGCAAGCTCGGCGACCTCCGCGGCTACAAGCGCCTCTACCTGTGGGGCCTGTCCGGTGCCGCCCTGAGTGTGGTCCTGACGGCCTCGGCGCCCACGGCCGGCGTGTTGATCGCCGCCCGGCTGTTCGACGGGGTCCAGGGGGCGGCCACCGGGGCGGCGTCGATGGCCCTGGTCCTCCAGGCCTTCTCCCACGAGGACCGGGTCAAGGCCATGGGCTGGTGGGCCCTGGTGGGGGCCGGCGGCCCTGTTCTCGGGGTGACCATCGGCGCCCCCATCATCCAGTACTACGGCTGGCGGGCCCTGTTCTGGGGCGAGCTGCCCCTGATGGCCGCAGCTGCCGTGCTGGCCGTGATCGTCCTGCCCTCCCACGACCGGGCGGCAACCAACGCGGCCGAGGCCCAGGTCCGGACGGGTCGGGCGGTGACTCCGGCGCCCGCTACCGCTGATCCCGAGACGGCGCCGGCCGTGCCGGCCAGCCCGTGGCGCCAACTCGACTGGGCCGGGTCGATCGCCCTGTCCACCTCTGTGGCCCTCGGGCTGCTCGGCCTCAACGTCGCCCCGACCTGGGGGTTCGGCGCACCCCAGACGCTGGCCTTGTTCGCGGTCAGCATCGGCATCGCCGTCTACTTCGTGCTCCACGAGCGCCGGGCCCCCCGCCCGCTCATCCCGCTCCGGTACTTCCGCCGGCGGAACTTCGTGTTCCCCCTGGGGGCGCGGGCCTTTGTCAACTTCGCCTACATGGGCGGGTTCTTCCTGTTCCCCATCCTGATGGAACGGATCTACGGCTACAGCGAGACCCAGGCCGGCCTGCTGTCGACGGCCCGTCCGCTGATGTTCTCGCTGTCGGCGCCCATCGCCGGCTACGCCGCCGTCAAAGTGGGGGAGCGATGGTCGATCGTGGCCGGGGCGGGCGTCCTCACCGTCTCGATGCTGGTCTTCACCCAGGTGGGGGCCAACCCGTCAGTGGTGCTGATCATCATGGCGCTGGCCCTGTCCGGATTGGGCATCGGGGTGTCGACCCCGTCGACGGCCTCGTCGGCGGCCAACGAGGTGGCGGAGGACGAGCTCGGGGTGATGAGTGCCGCCCAACTCCTGATCACCCAGATCGGCGTGGTGGCCGGCATCCAGGTGATGGTCACCGTCCAGGCGTCGTCCCACGGAGGGGCGGGCACGCTGGCCTCGTTCCACTCCGCCTACCTCGTCGGCGCAGTGGTGGCCTTCGCCGCCCTGGTGTGCGGATTCTTCGTGAAGGACACGCCGCGGGGGCAACGCGCGGCCCCGGTCGACATCGCCGTCCACTGAGGACGGGCCCGGCGACCCGGCCGGAGCGGACCGCCCGGGGGCGTTACTCGGTGATGGCCTGGATCCGGGAGGCGATCTCGGCGGCCGTCGGATCCGGAGAAGCCGACTGCAGGGCCATCAGCTTGGCGATGTCCCCCTCGACCTTGATCTTCCCCTGCATGAAGGCCTGGAGACCGGCCTGGGGATTGCCTTCGACCAGCAGGGCCCGGGCGATCTCGTAGCCGATGGTGACCTTGAGGTCGACCGGATCGATGTGGCCGACGTCGAGGACCAGATCACCCGTGCTGGTGTCGGCGTGGGCGTGGATCCAGCCCTCGCCGAAGGGGACCTCCTCCACGATCAGGTTCATCCGCACCGAATGCTCGATGGAACCGCCGTGTCCCTCGTACTCGGCGCGGATCGAACGGGCCTCGTCCAGCCATTCGTCGCTGAGAAACAGATAGGTGGCCATCGGTGCGCTGCTCCTTGCCGGTCGCGTCGGACTGCCGGTCGGGTCGATCGTGGCGCAACTCTACCTGGCGGCCTGGACGGTCGGCCGGCGCCGGGGGCCCGTGCGCCCGTCCAGGAGGTGGGCCGGGTCCGGGTGCCCAGGTAGCATCCCCTCCGTGACCGCTCCCCTCATCCAAGGTGCCGAGCCGTGGTCCGCCCCAGGCGGGTCGAACGGCGTCCTGGTCCTGCACGGATTCACCGGCAATCCGCAGTCCATGCGTCCGCTGGCCGAGTGCCTGGCCGGTGCCGGCTACACGGTCGATCTGCCCCTGCTGCCCGGCCACGGGACCGCCCTCGAGGACATGATCCCGACGCGGTGGGAGGACTGGTCCGGAGCGGCCGAGGCCCACTTCCAGGCCCTGGCGGCCCGGTGCGACCGCGTGGCCGTGGTCGGCCTGTCGATGGGTGGCGCCCTGACCTGCTGGTTGGCCGAGCGCCATCCCCACCTGGCCGGCATCGCCGTGGTCAACCCCCTGGTCCACGCCCCCGACGCCGAGTTCCGGGCCGGTATCCAAGCCCTGGTCGACGCCGGCACCGAGACGTTCGACGGCATCGGCTCGGACATCAAGAAGGAGGGCGGTGTCGAGTCCGCCTATGCGGGTACGCCCCTGGCCGCCGTCCTGTCGCTCTTCGAGGGGGCCGACGACGTCGAGGCGAAGCTGGCCGATATCCACTGTCCGGCCCTGGTCCTGTCGAGCCGTGAGGACCACGTCGTCGAGTCCGTCTCGGGTGACGTGGTGGTGGAGCGGACGACCGGCCCGGTCGAGCGCATCTGGCTGGAGGACAGCTACCACGTGGCCACCCTGGACAACGACGCCCCCCGCATCGAGGCGGAGGTCCTCGGCTTCTTGGCGTCCGTACTGGGCGGACCGGGGGAGAGCGCCTGATGGCCGAGCCCGCCCGGCTGACCCGGGAGGACGTGGCCCACGTGGCGTCGCTGGCCCGACTCCACCTGACCGAGGACGAGCTGGACCTCTACACCCAGCAGCTGGCCGAAGTACTCGACCACGCCGCCGACGTGGCCTCGCTCGACCTGGCCGGTGTGGCCCCGACGGCGCACGCCATGGCCGTGACCAACGTGTTGCGGACCGACGAGCCCCACCCGTGCCTCGACCGCGACGAGGTGCTGGCCCAGGCCCCGTCGGTCGAGGACCACCGGTTCCGGGTGCCCCGCATCCTCGGGGAGGCGCCGTGACCGGCCCCCGGCCCGCCCTGGAGACCGCCGCCATGGTCCGGGCCGGCGAGGAGCAGGCCGTCGACGTCCTGGAGCACCACCTGGCCGTCATCGACGCCGGCGAGGAGTCGATCCACGCCTTCAACCTGGTCACCATCGAACTCGCCCGGACCCAGGCCCGGGCCGTCGACGCCACCGTGACCGCGGGCGGTGACCCCGGCCCCCTGGCCGGGGTGCCGGTCGCCCTGAAGGACAACATGTGTACCCGCGGGGTGCCGACCACCTGCTCGTCCCGCATCCTGGACGGGTGGCTTCCGCCCTACGACGCCACCGTGGTCACCCGCCTGACCGAGGCCGGCGCGCTGCTGATCGGCAAGACCAACATGGACGAGTTCGCCATGGGCTCGTCCACCGAGTCCTCGGCGTTCGGGACCACCCGCAACCCGCATGACACCACACGGGTCCCGGGCGGGTCCTCGGGCGGGTCGGCGGCGGCCGTGGCCGCCGGGTTCGCCCCCCTGGCCATCGGGTCCGACACCGGCGGGTCGATCCGCCAGCCCGCCGCCCTGTGCGGCGTCGTCGGTATGAAGCCGACCTACGGCACCGTCTCCCGCTACGGCCTGGTGGCCTTCGCCTCCTCGCTCGACCAGATCGGTCCCTTCGCCACCTCGGTGGCCGACGCCGCCCTCCTGTTCGACGTCATCGGCGGCCACGACCCGCTCGACTCGACCTCGCTCAACCGGCCCACCCCCCGGGTGCTCTCGGTGCTGGACGACGGCGTCGACGGCATGACGGTCGGGGTGCTCGCCGAGCTCCTCGAGGGTGCCGCCCCCGACGTGGTGGCCCGGGTCTCCGAGGCGGCCGAGGCGCTGGCTGCGGCCGGCGCCCGGGTCGAGGAGATCTCGGTCCCCGAGGTCAGGCTCGGTCTGTCCGCCTACTACCTGATCGCCCCCGGTGAGGCCTCGTCCAACCTGGCCCGCTACGACGGGGTCCGCTACGGCCTGCGGGTCGACGCCGAGGACACCGTGGCCATGAACACGGCCACCCGGTCGGTGGGATTCGGCCCCGAGGTGAAGCGCCGGATCATGCTGGGCACCTACGTGCTGTCGGCCGGCTACATGGACGCCTATTACAACCAGGCCCTCCGGGTTCGCACCCGCATCATCGAGGGGTTCGCCGCCGCCTACACCCGGTGCGACGTGCTCCTCGGCCCGACGGCCCCGACGACCGCCTTCGCCATCGGCGCCAAGGTCGACGACCCGCTGACCATGTACCTGTCCGACGTGTGCACCATCCCGTCCAACCTGGCCGGGCACCCGGCCATCAGCGTCCCCTTCGGCCCGGGTGACGACGGCCTGCCGGTGGGCGTCCAGGTCCTGGGCCCGGCCCTGTCCGAGGGCACCCTGTTCCAGGTGGCGGCCGTCGTCGAGTCGGCCGCTCCGCACCTCGCCTCGCCCCGCATCACCACCGGGGCACCGGTATGAGGGCTGACTGGTCGATGGTCATCGGGCTCGAGGTCCACTGCGAGCTGAAGACGGCGACGAAGCTGTTCTGCGGATGTCCCAACATGTTCGGGGACGAGCCCAACACCAACGTGTGCCCCAACTGCCTGGGTCTGCCCGGGTCGCTGCCCGTCCTCAACCAGCGGGCGGTGGAGCTGGCCATGGCCATCGGCACCGCCCTGCACTGCGACATCCGGGCCTCGACCTTCCACCGGAAGAACTATTTCTACCCGGACCAGGCCAAGGACTACCAGATCAGTCAATACGACGAGCCCCTGAACGTGGACGGCCACCTCGATCTGCCCGACGGGTTCCGGGTGGGGATCGAGCGGGCCCACATGGAAGAAGACACGGGCAAGACCACCCACGCCGGCACCTCGGGACGGATTCACGGCGCCGACTACTCGCTGGTCGACTACAACCGGTCCGGCGTGCCCCTCGTCGAGATCGTGAGCCGCCCGGACATGCGCACCGCCGACCAGGCCCGGGCCTACGTGACCGAGCTCCGGGCCATCCTGGTGGCCTCGGGCGCCTCGGACGGCAAGATGGAGGAGGGATCGATGCGGGTCGACGCCAACGTGTCGGTCCGACCGGGGCCGGACGATCCCTTCGGGACCCGGTGCGAGATCAAGAACCTCAACTCGGTCCGGTCCCTCGGCCGGGCCATCGAGTACGAGGCCGAGCGCCAGATCGCCCTCCTCGAGTCGGGGGAGCGGGTGGTGCAGCAGACCCGCCACTGGGACGAGGGAGCCGGGCGCACCCAGGCGCTCCGGTCCAAGGAGGATGCCTACGACTACCGGTACTTCCTCGAACCCGACCTGGTGCCCCTGGTGCCCGACGCCGAGTGGATCCGGGCCGTGGCCGACACCCTCGGGATGATGCCGGCCGAGCGTCGGGCCCGGTTGACGGAACTGCTCGACGAGGGCGGCGGCGCCACCCGATCCCAGCTGCTGCAGGTGGCGACGGTGGTCGAACTGCGTCTGGACGACCTGGTGGTCGAAGCCGTCGCCGCCGGGGTCCCCTCGGCGCTGGCCCTCGCCCGCACCGCCAACGAGGCGGCCACCGACGCCGATGCGGCCCGGGCCCTCGACCCCAAGTCCTATGTCGAGCTGCTCACCCTCGAGGCCAACGGATCACTGTCCGCCACCCAGGCCAAGGCCGTTCTGGCCGAACTGTTCGTCCTCGGTGGGGGCGACCCGGCCGCCATCGCCCGGGACAAGGGATTCGAGGCCATGTCGGAGGACTCGCTCGCGGCCACGGTGGGCGAGGCGGTGGCCGCACATCCCGACGAGTGGGCCAGGTTCTGCGAGGGCGACGACAAGCTGGCGGGCTTCTTCACCATGCTGGTCATGAAGGCCACCCGGGGACAGGCCAACGGGAAGGCCGTGGCCGCCGAGCTCCGGCGCCTCAAGGGCTGAACGCCCGGTCCGGAGCCGGTTGCGTCAGGACGTCGGCGACCAGAATGGCACGGCCGTCAGGTTGCCGGCACCGGGGGGTGGACCGGAGGCCAGGTACGGACCGGACGGCGTGAACCCCAGACGGGTGATGTAGACCGGCCGGGCCGGGATGTCGGGCTTCGGAGCCAGCGACCGGCGGGGAGTGTAGAGCAGCCACACGCCGTTGGCGTCGTGGAAGACCGACGCCTCGCCGGGTCCGTCGCCCTGGAAGTTGGTGGACAGCAGCGGTGCGGGCCCCAGGTCCCGGCACGGCCCGGCCGGCCCGGCGCAGTGGGCCGCACCGATCGCGTAGGCCGGTTGGTTGAACCAGTTGGCCGAGTAGATCACCCAGTAGGTGCCGTCCACCTCGACCATGTCGGGTGCCTCGACGATGGTGCCCTGCCATGGCTGATCCGGGTGCATCAGGAGGACAGGACGGGCGAGCAGCCGGCTGCCGTCGGAGGAAAGGCGCTGGGACCACATGGCGGTAGGCGTGGCGGCCCCGCCGCGGTTCTGGTCCGACTTCCACTGCATCCACGAGATGCCGCCGGAGTCGACGAACACCCGCGGGTCGATGGAGCCGCCTTGGTCGAGCTGGCAGATGATCGGCCTGGGCCTGGCCACGAAGGGCCCGGTGGGCGAGAGGGCGAAGGCGCTGCCGATGCACTGGGTCTGCGGCAGGTGTCCGGCCACCATGGCGGTGAAGTACAGGGCGTAGCGGGTGCCGAACCGGTGGAGGTCGGGGGCCCAGGTGAACCCGGACTTGGCCCAGACAGGCAGTGTGGGCAGCGCGTCGACTGCGTGGGTCCAGTGGACGAAGTCGCTACTGGTGGCCACGGGTACGTTGACCGGCGAGCGACCCGTGCCCCCGCTCGTGAGGAGCAGGTAGCGGCCGCCGGCGTCGGTCAGGAACGGGTCTGACTGTTCGGCTCCGCCGGTCACCGGGGTACCGGGGGCGGCCGGCGTGGGTGTGGGCGGCGGCGCCGCCGACGTCACGAGCAGTGCCGGCGAACGGTCCGGGGGGTGGTGCCAGGTGCGGGCCGCCTGCGGTGCAGCAGCCTGCGCTCCGGAGGTCGACGCTCCGGAGGAGGCGGCTCCGAGCGCGGCCAGGATGATGGCGGCAAGTGCGCCGCAGGCCAGGATCCGGCGGGCCCCCGTATGGCTGCGACCGGCGGCCCGGCGCCCGGCGTCCCCCTGGTTGTCGATCTGCACGGCGCCCTCGTGTCCGTGGTCCGGGGTGTCGTTCTTGCGGCCCGGTGGGCCCCCTGATCTCCCGACGGTGCTGTCGGACAGTTTGCAAGGCTAGCGGTCCTGACGTGCATCGGCTGGAGTACGCGGTACGAATTTGAGCGCGCATATGTACTCGCGAAGTACACCGGCAATCGATACTGATTACATAGAGGACGCGGATGGTTATCATGGCGGCCGGTCAGGGGCGTCCCTACTTCGAGTGGTTGCTCCGCTCGAAGGGGTCGCCGGACGCGAGCCACAAAGGAGCCAAGCAGCGTGGCCGTTTGCCGGGCGTCGCAGGTCGACAACCACTTGCAGCGGGTGCACATCAAACTTGGGATCGGCGGACGGGGCGAGCTCGCCGACCGCGTCTGAGGCTGGCCAACCGCCCAAGTGCAGGACCCGGTGGAGGTCTGCCCTGGAGCCGGAGCCTTCTGGGGATGACCGGTGGAGATCTTCGGAAATCCTGGGGACGGCGTGGGAAATGTGGCGGAAAAGCTCAGGATTTCGCGCCGCGGCCTTGACCCTCGGAGCAGTCCGGTTCACCATGACTCCAGTTCGGCAAGCCGAAGCCCACCGATGCTCCGGAGATAGTCCGAGGACAGGTCCCAGACCGGTCCGCAGGACCGATCCAGTGTGACGGAACGGCAGTAGGCGACCGACAAGGTAATCCGGGGACGGACCGGGTGCCGCAAGGCGCATCGGTCCGGACACCTATCGTATGTTGTCCGACACGACTTGCGACGGGATCAGCCGGGTTGCCGGTACGTGGCCCCGAGGAACTCGGGCGGTTTCGGCCGTCCGGTTACTCGGGGCTGCGTCGCGCCCCGACCCACAGCGACGTCCCACACCGGGCCGGTTGGGCCTCAGAGGTGGCCGTGGCGGTGGGTGAGCAATGGGGCGCTGTCCATGGCGCACGGGTCGACGTCGCCGTCCGCGCACGGCTCGCACTCGAGCTCGAGGGTGCTGTGGGCTATCCCGAACGGGCCGCCGATGGCGAGCTTGACCCGGTCGCCGACCACCTGCGCTTCTTCCAAACTGGGATGGCCGGACAAGACCATATGGGCCGAAAGCGCCCGCACCTCGCTGGACAGACTCCACACGTGGAGATCGTGCACGCTGCTCACCCCGGGCACACCGGCCATGATGGCCGTCAGTTGCTCGAGGTCGACATCGATGGGCGTCGACTCCAAGAGGACGGCCACGCTGGCTCGGAAGACGCCGGTGGCCTGGGTGACGATGATGGCGGCCACCACCAGGGCCGATACCGGGTCGAGCCAGGTGGCCGACGGGACGACAAGGAGGACCAGGCCGGCGACCACGACGGCGGCCGAGGCCAGTGCGTCGCCCACCATGTGGATGAGCGCCGAGCGCATGTTCAAGTCACCCTCGTGCTCGGACAACAAGAGCGCGGCCAGACCGTTCACCACCAGGCCGCAGGCCGCCACCACCACCATGATTCCGGCGTGGACGTGGCCGGGATGGAACAGGCGGTGCACGCTGACCACCACGATGAGCGCGGTGACCGCCGCGATCAGGACGGCATTGGCCAGTGCGGCCAGGATGGTGGCCCGGTGGTTACCGAACGACCGGGCCGGGCTGGCCGGCCGCAGGGCGAGGCGCACGGCCACCAGGGACAGGGCGAGTGCCCCCACATCGGTCAAGTTGTGACCGGCATCGGCCAGCAGGCCGGTGGAGTGGGCCAGGAGCCCGAAGGCGATCTGGGCGATGACCAACCCCAGGTTGAGGACGAGGCTGACGGCCAGTCTGCGGGTTCGGTCCATGTAAGTTCCTGGCTGAAGTGTACCAATGGCCCTGCCGGTAGCCTGCAGCCGTGCCTGTCCTCCGTTCGAAGGCGTTTCGACGGGTGGTGACGGTAGTGGCGCTGTTGGTGGTGGTCTTCGCGGCAGCAACCGCTCGACTGTTCGTCTGGCCTCCCAGCGATCGGCCCACTCGTGCGGACGCGGTGGTTGCGCTTGGCGGCGACCCTGGCCAGCTCCGCGCGCAGAAGGCGATCGCCCTGGCCCGTTCGGGGTATGCGCCGGTGGCGCTGATCTCCCTCGGTGGGATCCCCGAGGCACCGTGCCCGCACCCGATGAAGGGTGTCACCATCGTCTGCTTCCGGGCGAACCCACTCGACACGCGCGGAGAGGCCGAACACGTCGGCGCCCTGGTCGAGCGGTATCACTGGACGACGCTCATTCTCGTGCCCGGCACAACCCAGGCCACACGTGCCCGGATGCTGTTCGAACGTTGCACGGACGCCCGGTTGGTAGTCGTGCCCCAGGGAGAAACAACCTCGCGTCTGCCCTACGAGGTGGCCTACGAGTGGGGCGCCCTGGCCAAGGCGCTACTCCTGCAACGCGGCTGCTGAGCACGGACGGACACCGGCACCGGCCGATCAGGTGGCGCCCGACGGCGGATCGGCCCGGTGGCTACGGGGTCGTGTCGTCGAACTTGATGAAGAACGAGGGGTCGGTCATCAGATCGGCAAACACGGCCGCTTGTCGGCGTTCGGTCCGCTCGCGAGCATGGACACGTCGACGTTCGTGCCCCAGCCGGATCTGTTTGCCGACCGACACCCTCAGCGCCCGGCTCAGCCGGGGGAGGTCGCCGGGACGCACCCTGGTGATGAGCGAAGGCTGGTGGGCCGCTCGGCGAGCCAGCCCTTCGAGGCTGGTCCCGTAGGTCGTGGCGGTCCCGAACGCCACTGGCACCGGCGCGGCATGGTCGCCGACCCTGGAGACCGGTGCTCGGAATCCGGCACCGTGGTGGTACACCCTGTGACCGTACACACCGAACCACAGAGGGTCGGGATTATGGCTATTGGTGCGCAGGATCGGGAGCCAGTCGTCGCCGTGTGCCTCCAGCTGGCCGAGGAGGGTCCCACCCACATCGGTGGTCTGCTCGCCGGTCGCATTCGTCCACGTCCCCCCTTCTCGCCAGTCCCCGCCGAGCTCCGCCCAGAAGCCGCAGGTGGTGAACGTGAAGCACGGATGGGGTTGGCGGTCCCCGAGGTTCTCGTCCCTCCGCACTGCGCCCAGGGGGTAGGAACGGAGTACCTCGTCCATCCATCCGCTCACGGGCCGCACCGGGAAGGCATCGCCGTCGAGGAAGAGGAGCTGGTCGCCCGGGTCGGAGCCCTCGATGACAAGTCCGGCCAGGGCGTTGAGCTTCTCGGCGTGGCTGCCCTCGAGATCGTCGGCAAAGTGGAAGCGATCGCGCTGGCGAGCGTCACTGATCCCGTTCAACGAGGCGAACACCCGGTAGGGCTCTGCGACGTTGCGCGCCAAGTAGGCCAGTTGGGGATCGATCCACTTGGCCGACTGCCAGTGGACGGTGACAATGTTGAGCACCTGGTCAGCCCACGTTCACCGGGCTGGCCGGATCGGGTCGCTCGCGGCCGGCCTCGGGAGCTGCCCACCCCCGGTCGGCCGCTCCCAATCCATGTGCCGGCCGGGCCCGTGCCGTCCGGTGCGGCGGCCCCTGTTGGCAGCGACCAACTCGACTCGGCCCTATCGCCTTCATCGGTGGTCGACTTCGGTGGGCCGCCATGAGGGCTTTGGGAGGACCGCGCCGGTCGCTGTCTCGGCGACGTCCCGCATGGTCAAGGACCTCATGCCGTCGCTGCGGGAGAGTCGGTCGTACTCGTCGAGCAGCCGGTCGAGAAAGGCGAAGCTCTCCGCCGGGTGGTGTGCGAAGTTGTGGGGATGCCACCACAGGTGGAAGATCCGGCCCCGCCGAGCGGCGTCCCGCATCCCCGCAACCAGGCGATGGAACTTGACCGGCTCCAGCCGGCGGCGTCTCGGTGAGTAGGGCCGCAGGAAGGCACTCGCCGGCACGTTGCACAATCCGTCCGTTCGCACGACAGCGTCCCACGCCGTGGTCGGCGGTGGCGAGGTGCCGGCATACGTGTCGAGCAGGCGACCGGCGCGACTGACGGCACCGTGCTCCTCATGGGCCCGGGCCCGGTGTCCAAAAGACGGCTGGGGTCCTCGGATGCAGGTGAAGCCACTGTCCAACACGGTGGAGGCGTAGTTCGAGTTCCACTGGTTGCGGGGCAGCACCAGGCTGGTCAGGCGCAGGCCGAGCGTACCGGCGATGGACTGGGCTGCGGCCAGGTCGGCCCGCAGATCGCCATCGTCCTGCCCTTCCTCGAGGCAGTAGAAGTGGGAAAAGGTGTGCGACGCCACTTCCTGGCCAGGGGTCGAAGCAAGTCTGCGGACGAGCGATCCGGCCAGGTGCTCGGGGTCGACGTCCTCGGACTCGCCGATCGGCTCGGAGTAGGGGTCGAGCTCGGAACGTCGGTACGACGGCCTGACCGAGGGCCGTGCTGCATCGACTGCTTCCCGAGTGGATGCGAACAGGATGCCCACTGTGGCCCAGGTGGCCCGAATGGCGCGATCGGCGAAGCATGTGGCCAGATCGGACACCACCTGGCGGGAGGGCGCCAGGTCGGCGTACACCGGGCTGTGGCGGTCGACGTGGTCGCGCATTCCCCAGTGCAACTCGAAATCGAGGGAAATGACCATCGCCCCTGGATGGGCGGACTCGTTCACTGCTGCTGCACTCCCATCCATGTGTCGCAGCCTGCTTCCTTGCTGCGGACAGTCGATTCTTACCCCTTTGAGGCGCTGGCCTTCGAATCGGGCGGAGACCCCCGTGGTGAGCCGCCGACCAGGACTTGCTTCAAGCAGCCTACCCTCGCCAGGTGAGGGAACGGGGCGCCGACGTGCTCAGCGGACCCCGTCGGCCAGTCGGCACCAGAAGTACTGCCACAGGGTCGGGTGGAGGTAGAGTCGGGTGCCCCCAGGCGGCACCTCCTCGGTCACTGGAACGAGTGGCTGACCACCCAGGACCCGTTCGACCTGGGTGGCAAGAAGGGGAAGCCCTGCGGCGAGGTGCAGGTAGGGGTAGGTGGCGATGGAATCGTCCGGGGCCGGGCGGAACGCTGCCCGGGCCAGCACTCCGCCGGTGTCGATGCCCTCATCGACAAGGTGCACCGTCGTCCCGACCAGCTCCGGATGTCCCTCCGCCAGCGCCCAGTAGCCGCCGTGCACGCCGCGGTAGCGCGGGGTGATGCCGGCATGGGTGTTGACGAATTGGCAGTCCACCGCGTCCAGGACCTCGGCCGAGATTATCCGGGTGCCGTTGACCACCACCAGGGCGGGGTCGGCGCGTCGGAGCATCGCCACCACATCCGGCGCGTTAACCGACGCCACGTGACGGGCTCCGACCCACGGGGTGTCGTCCAGGTCGGCCTGATCGGCGATCTCGTCGATCCGGTGCCGACCCCACCGTCGCAGCAGCGGCAGCGCCGTCGTCACGAAGAGCACCTGGCCGATGACGGTCGGCCATCCGACACGGGCGGCCCTTCGTGTGGCCATGCGGATGCGCGAGGGTGGATCCTCGACGATGACGTCGAGCTCGGGCACCCGCGCTGCCAGGTAGTTGGCCACGATGTCGGTCGTGCCGCCGGGCCCAGCGAGCAGGACGACCTTCTTCATCGGGCAGGGTACGGACACTATGCGGACGTGCCGGGAGGGTCGTAGCGAAGGTCCCGGCTGTTGGCCGCGGCCACCGCCGCAAGCTGTGAGCGGACCCCGAGTTTGCGGAGCACCGACTTGATGTGAGAGCGCACGGTGGTCAGCGAAACCACCAGTTCTTCGGCCATGTCCTGAGCGGCCCACCCTTGGGTCAGATAGTAGAGCACCCTGCGCTCGCTGGTGGTGAGGCCGACAAGCGCTCGGAATCGTTCCGAATAGTTCATTTCGGCTACCTTCAGCGCTTCGTTTCCGGACAGCGTGGGCATCGAACGAAGCGCGTCGGGCAGCTGGTCGAGGCCGAAAAGGGCGATCGCCCCCTGGGCCACGCAACTGGCCAGTGCGCCGGCACCCGCACCGACGCTGACGACCAGGATAGGGACGCCCGCGACGCGAAAGGACGTGGTCACGCGGGCCGGTCCACCCCAGTTTCCCGACGTCCAACTGGGGGGACCCTCAGTCCACCCCCCGTCGAGTGCCAGTACGACCAGGTCGACGGTGGTCCCGTCGAAGGTCAGGGTGAGTGGGTCGCCAGGAGCTACCACCACCGCCGCCGTCCGGCACCCCATCTGATCGGCCACCGAGAGCGCGGACTGCGCCGCCAGTCCGGGTCCATTTCCGGCAGCACCGTGTGGATCGACGACGAGGACCGTTTGGTCGATCGTCGACCGGTCGGCCCCCTCCCGCACATTTCCAGGATCTGCGTCGCCGGGCTCGTATCCTCCCGCAAGGTCTCGACGGATCCCGGATTCGGAAAAGTGGACGTTTCGGCGGTGCATCGACTGGAAGGTCAGATCCGGATCCGAGGTCGGCGAACCCGGAATAACGAGGAGATCGACCGTCACCACGACCGTGCGGAGCTGGTCTCCGGTGAGGGGCAACCTGGGTTGGAACGACGAGCCTGCCCGCGCGGCGGACAGCGCCCGGCGAGTCACGTCCGCAGCATGCCGGTGGGGTTCCGGTTGAGCGACCCCGACAGAGGTGGCCACGGTCGTGGTCGACGTACCACCCGTCCGGCCCCCGCCCACCGCACGCGCCACACGATCAGCCAGCACCTGGGGCTGTATCCTGCTGGCCAGGGCTCCGAATTCGATCGCCAGACACGAGGTGGCCATCGGGCAGATGCGATCGTCCGCACGGATGGCCTGTCTGATCTCGTCCAAGGCGGCGCTCACCGTCGAGGAAGGAGCATCGGTCCCGAATCCTCGAGAGCGAGAGAAGCTGATGCACGCGACAGTGTGGACGGCCCCAGCCGCTTCCCGGCTCGCAGCCCCTCGATCTCGTCCTTCGGTCACGTTCACCACAGTGCCCCTCCGCGTTTCCCGATCAGCTCGGGGACCCCCGCCGGTCCATGTGTCCCATGACGATGGCAAACCAGCCTACTGTCGATGTGCCGTACGGCAACTGTTCCTCATCATTTTTGATGATAGACCTTGCCGATCGGCGGATTCCTATCCCGGGGGGCGGTGGGACAGGGGCCGGCCAATCGAGTTGGTGGCCAAGTGGAGGGCCCCGTCGAGGAAGAGGACCGTGCCGACACCGAAGACTGCGCCGGCCAGCGCATCGGTGACGTAGTGCCATCGCAGGCCGACCACAGCGACGATCATCAGCAGCACAGCGACAAGGGCAACCGCCGCCACCGGCCACCTCAGCCACCTGGGAACGGCGAGCGTCCAGGCGGTGCTCACGGAGGCTATGGCGGTCACGTGGCCGGAGGGGAAGGTGAGCACGCCGGCGTAGTGGCGACCGACGGCGGGCTTGACGACCCACTCGACCAACAGGGTGGCGATCGCCGGCCCGACCAGGCAGACCGCCGCCCGAGGACGGTCCCGGCCCACCGCGACCAGGGCAGCCAGTGCCGAACCGGCCACCAGGGCGGAAAGGCTGCCGAGTTCAGTGACCCGGACCATCCATGTCGAGTGCCCTGTGGAGTGGAAGATGGTGAAGCCCCAACGATCCAGTGCGTTCGCCCCAGGGTCGCGGCGCACGATGAGGGAGGCGACCAAGGACCAGGTGAGCAGTATCGCTCCGGCCACCACCTCCGACCGCCCTGCTCGGCGCACTGGACGATCTAGGACGACATCAGAGGCGGGCGCAGTCAAGATGACCTCGTGAACCAGTCGATGGTGGCTCGCAGTCCGTCGTCGAGGGCGACCGGTTGCACGTGGGGGAAGAGACTCCGCAGCACCGCCTGGTCGGCTTGCGAGTCCCGGACGTCTCCGAGCCGTGGGTCGGAATGCCGGCGTTCCAACTCGATCCCGAGGAGGCTTTCGATCCGCTGAATGAGCTCGAGTAGGGAGATCCTGGTGCCGAATGCCAGGTTCACCGGGTTCGGACTGGTTACCGAACGACGGGCGGCGTCGGCGATGACTGCCGCGACGGTCCCCACATAGGTGAAGTCGCGGGTCTGGCGACCGTCGCCGTGCACGGGTAGTGGATCTCCCTGCAGGGCGGCGGCAACAAATGTGGGGACGACAGCGGCGTAGGCATGGTCGGCTGACTGCAGTGGCCCGAAGACGTTGAAAAAACGGAAGGCCAGGACCGGAAACCCGAACGAATGCCCGTGGGCGAGGGCATACGACTCCGCGGCCAACTTGCTCGCTGCGTACGGGCTGACCGGCATGGCAACCATGTCCTCCCGCTTGGGCAGGGTCGGATTGGCGCCGTAGACCGACGAGGACGAGGCCACGATCACCTGTGGGCCGCCGTGCCGCCGTGCCGCCTCAAGGACGTGCATCGTGCCGGTAGCGTTGACGTCATGGGTGGCGAGTGGGTCGAGCAGCGACCTGGGCACCGAGGGGCGAGCCGCCAGATGGACCACCGAGGAGGCGCCAGGAACGACCTCGTCGAGCACCTCCGGGTCCAGAATGGAGCCCTCGAAAAATACCACGCCGTCTATGCCGACAAGATTGGCGCGGAGCCCGGTCGACAGGTCGTCGAGCACGACCACTTCGTCCACGCCAGGCTCGTCGACGAGGGTCCGGCACAAGTTGGCGCCGATGAATCCGGCACCGCCGGTCACCACGACCTTCACCGCTTACGACCGGAGGGTGCGAAGGGATGGGTGTCGCGGGTTGGTAGCGGCGGGGGGATGATCCGGTCGACTGCTGGCGGCCCAGTAGGCGGCAATGCGTCGAGGCGCCGCCCCCTGGGTAGTCCGGCTCCTAGTATCCGAACCTGGCCAGCGGGTTCCGGCGTCGAAGCACGGTCTGGGCGCGGTCGATCATGTGGTGCAATTCGCATTTGCATACCGAAGTCCCTCGTACGATTGGAGTATCTGCCCTGCGATGCTAGGCGATGCCTGAAGCGCTGCCGAAGTAGCACCCCCGGTACGTACTGGTCTTAGCCATCACTTCGCTCGAGGAGGGCGCAAGGGACCGGACATCCACCAAGTGGTCGGACTGAGGTCAGGCGACCCTGACGTCGGGTCGACGCCGGTCCGAGGGACTCAGCCGGAATCAGAGCAGATCTGATTCGAACTCGCGATAGAAGTCGGGATCGATCAGCAATCGGCTGAAGACTGCCTGCTCGAACGGGTCTTCCTTCTCGAATTGCCCTTCCCAACGCTTCATTCGCCGCAGGCGCTTCTGCTTGACCACACTCATCTTTGCAGCCTGTGGCAGCGCAGCGAGATGTCTTGGGCGCACGTTGACAATGAGGGAAGGATCTCGCACCGCTTTCAACATGAGGCCTTCCAGGCTGGACCCCGTGATCTGCGGACGACCGGCTTCGCTGGCATAGAGATCCATTCGTGAGTACCGCGGCCGGAATCCCGCACCATGATGGTAGGCGTGATGGCCATAGACGGCGTACCAGAGCGGGTGCGGGTTGTCGGTATTGGTGCGGAGCAAGGGAAGCCATTCGGTGTTGCGTTCGGCGAGGATGTAGAGCAGGTTGCCGCCGGGGCAAGTGGTAGTGCGGCCAAGAGAATTCGTCCATGTCCCACCCTCCCTCCAGTCTCCGCTGATCTCCTTCCAGAAGCCTGAGGTGGTGAACGAGAATGACGGGTGTGGTTCGATATCTCCGTCGTTCTCATCGCGACGCACGGCGGCGAGTGGGTACTCCTCGAGCGTGCTCTTCATCCATGCGCTGATCGGACGCACCGGAAAGGCGTCCCCATCGATGAACAGGAGTGTGTCGCTCGGATCCGATTGAGCGATCACGATGTCTGCCAAGGCGTTGAGCTTCTCGGGGTGGCTGCCACCGATGTCGGCGGCAAAGTGGAACTTTTCCCAGTCGGAACGGTCGATCCCGTGCAACGCCGCGAACACCCTGAAGGGTTGGTCGATGTTCCGTTCGAGATAACTCAGCTGTGGGTCGATCCACTTGGCCGACTTCCAGTGGACCGTCACCACATTGAGCATGTTCTGAATCCTTATTCTCGGGTCGAAGCGCGAGGCAGATGGTCAACGATGCTGCATGGTCGGGGTCAAGCCGCTCGACGATTGGGACGCAGTGTCATTGGCGCAAGGAAAGGTGTCACTACAGCCGTTCGACGGAGGGTCCGTCGAGCCGGTTTCGTGTGTCGAGGATGAAGGAGGCGTGCTCGCAGATGAGGTCGTAATCGAAGGCATCGTGGTCGGTGACCAGCACGACCGCATCGGCGGCCTCGAGTTCCTCGGCCGTGACATCGACCAGAGTGAATGCCTGGGCGTCCCCCATGACGTGAGGGTCGGCGACCCGGAGATCGGCGCCCAAGGCGACCAACGACCGGGCAATGACCGTGCCGGGTGCCTCGCGTGCGTCCCCGGTGTTGCGCTTGTAGGCCAGTCCGAGCAGTAGCACCCGGGCACCGTTGAGGGCGCGGCCGCTGCGGTTCAATGCGAGCATGAGGCGGCGGACGACGTAGTCGGGCATGTGCTCGTTGACGTCGTTCGCCAACTCGACGAACCGGAACGGCTGACCCAGGCTCCGGCGCACCTTCCACGAGAGGTAGCTCGGGTCGATCGGCAGGCAGTGGCCGCCCACGCCGGGACCCGGGGTGAAGCGCAGGTAGCCAAACGGCTTGGTCGAGGCCGCGTCGATGGCCTCCCACACGCTGATGCCCAGGTCGGAGGCGAACATGGCAAGTTCGTTGACCAGTGCGATGTTGACATGCCGAAAGGTATTCTCCAGCAATTTCGTCAATTCGGCTACGCCGGTAGCGGACACAGCGACCGTCTCGTCCACCAACCGGCCGTAGAACGCCTCGACGGCCTCGAGCGAGGGTGGATCGATACCGGAGACCACCTTGGGGGTGTTCTCCAGGTGCCATGTGGGATTGCCCGGATCGATCCGTTCGGGACTGTATCCGACGTGGAAGTCCCGACCGGCAGTCAGCCCTGAGCCATCCTCGAGAAGGGGCACGACCAACTCTTCGGTGGTGCCGGGGTAGCTGGTCGACTCGAGGATCACGGTGGCGCCGTGGCCCAGGTGGGCCGCCAGGGTGGTCGCAGCCTCTTCGACGAAGGAGAGGTTGGGGTTACCGTCCTGCAGCGGGGTGGGGACATCGATGACGGCGACGTCGAAGTCGACCAGGTCAGACGGGTCGACGGTCGGTAGGTAGCGTCCCGTTGCCAGTGCGGCAGCTAGTCGGTGGTCAGACATGTCCTCGATGTAGGACTGGCCGTCGGACAGCCGCTTGACACGGTCGACGTCGAGATCGAAGCCGACCACGGTAAAGCCGACTTCTACGGCTCGGAGCGCGAGGGGGAGGCCCACGTACCCTTGCCCCACGACGACGAGCGTGGTCGGTCCTTCGGGTCGGCTCATTCGGGTCGAATGGAGGATGGGATCATGCCGATACCTGGTCCGAATCCGGCTCGGGCGCATCGAGCGCGGTCCACTCGAAGCCGACTTCGATCAACTCGTCGAGCTCGTCCGTCTCACTGTCGACCGTGGCCGCCAGTTCCGGAGCTCGTCCCGCATTGAAGAGCAGCGATCGCACCGCGCGTTGGTCGCGGCACGCCGCCGCCGCCTCCAGCTTCACCAGTTCGGCCTCGAACGAGACGGGATCCGCCTTGATCGGCACCAGTCGGTTGACGTACGGGTGACTCGTGCTGAGGACCTCCTCGTCCGGGGCGCTCAGGATCTCGTTGAGCTTCTCTCCGGGTCGAATTCCGGTGATCTCGATGGGGACGTCGATTCCTACCTGGCAACCGGACAGGCGGATCATGCGCTCCGCAAGGTCGAGGATCCTGACGGGATGACCCATCTCCAACATGAAGATCTCACCGCCCCGCGACAGCACGGATGCCTGGAGCACCAACTGCACGGCCTCTTCGACGCTCATGAAGAAGCGCGTCATGCGGGGGTCTGTCACGGTTACGGGGCCACCTTGGGAGATCTGGCGGGCGAAAGTCGGGATTACGCTGCCGCGGCTCCCCAGGACGTTTCCGAAGCGGACGGCGCAGTAGGCGGAACCCTCGGGAGCATGGGAGAGCACCGTTTGCTCCGCTAGTCGCTTTGAGGCACCCATGACACTCGACGGCCGGACCGCCTTGTCCGTGGAGATCTGTACGAATCTCGTCGCCCCTGAGGACGCCGCCGCGTCGACCACATTACGGGTGCCCAGCACATTGGTGTTCGCCGCGGCCGACGGATGGTCCTCCAGCACGGGTACATGCTTGTGGGCAGCGGCGTGGAACACCACATCGGGTCGGAACTGATCGAACGCCTCGAGGATCGCGGCTCGGTCCGTGATGTCCACCAGGGCTTGCGTGCAGGGCCCGGTCACCGTGGCCGCTGCGTCGTGCAGATGGGTCTCGTCATGGTCGAGTAGCACCAGGAGGGACGGATCGAGGCTCGAGACCTGGCGACAGATCTCCGACCCGATCGAGCCTCCGGCCCCAGTCACCAGCACCCGGTGGCCGGTCAGCGAGCGGCGCACGGACTCAAGATCAGTGGGGACCGGGGTACGTCCCAGCAGGTCCTCGATGCGGGGCTCCCGAGCTTGGCGAATCGCGGCCACATGAGCCGGCTCGTTGAGCATGTCCTGCACGCCCGGAAGGATCTTCATCGATACGCCGGCGATCTCCGACGCCCGCAGGGCGCTCTCGACGAGCTCCGGAGCAGGGGAAGGAATTGCCAGGAGGATCTGCTGGATCGTGTACCGACTGGCAGCCTCGGGAATGTCGGCGATTCTCCCGACCACAGGCACGCCGATGAGAGAGAGTCCGTGGGCCCGAGGGTCATCGTCGAAGACGGCGACGGGGACGAGGCCGGCCCCCGGGCTCCGGAGCATCTCGCGAATAGCGGCAGCACCGGTGTCGCGGCTGCCGATGACGGCAACTCGCAGACCCATGCGCCTAGACCCGCGCTGCCAGGCGAACAGCCGCGAATGGAACCGGAGAACACCCATCCCAGCTGCGGAAAACATGCACCCGACCACGACCACGATAGGCGGAACGAGCTCCACTCGAAGGGAGCGTCCGAGTGGCCAGAAGACGATGAGCACGCAGAGGGTGGCTGAAGAGGACAGGACCAGCTGGCGAGCCTCGTCGGAACCGGCATGGCGCCACATGCGGCCGTAGAGGCCAAACACGCGATTCGACGTCAGTGTCACGACGATCGCGACGAGCAGGAACTCTGCGAAGTGCTCCCAGTAGTGAGCGGGAGCCCGGTCGCGGAAGTAAGCCACTTCGGCAAGGCTGAAGCCGGCGATGACGCAGATCGAGTCCAACAGGATGAATATGATGCCCGCTCGGATCCGGCTGGCGAACATCGCGACCCTGAGCAAGTCGGTGCCCGACGGTGTCTCATCGGGTGATTCCTCGGAATCCGACACCGAATCTCCCTGTGATGCTGGTGCACTATCTCCCTGTGATGCTGGTGCACTCATTTGCTACCCCCCAGTAATCAGACGCCTTAACGGGATGGCCACCCGGATACCGTCCATAGAGAACCCGATGCGAAACGCCCCCCATCTGCATCGCCTCGCAGCGCCCCAGGTCCTCCTCGGCACGTCGTTCGAACTCCCTCGTGGCCCAATGATCGACCCGCTTAGAGATTAGCCTGCCAGACGTTTTCCTGCATCCTCAAGATTGATGATTGAACCAGGTGAACACCAGGTGGCACGTCGGAGTCACGTGTCGCCGCCAGGCACCGCGTCGACGAGCCAGATACCGCTTGCGGGTGACGATGACCTAGCATGGTGATGCATGGTCCAGTGCCAACTAGGCCCGGTAGAACTGAATTGCTCGAGTTCTGCCGCGACATCCCTGGTCAGAGAGCAGTCTTCGCACTGCGTGGACTAGTGTTGATCCGCTATCGAGGAGACGGGACTGGGGCATGATTGAGCCGATACACTTCTGGGCGGCGCTGCGACGTAGCTGGCGGTTGCTCGCGGCTCTCGCCCTGCTCTTCGCGGTGGTCGCCGTTCTGTTGCCGGTCAGCCATGCCGTAGGGCAGAAGGACAATCCTGTCCTTTGGCGGGCCACGTCGATCGTCGGGGCTCCGCCCTCGAACGGAATCGTCGGGACCGGGAACGTGACTCTCGCCCAGATCATTTTCTTCGCGAACAGTTTTGAGGTCAAAGAATCGGCCATCTCGGCGGCGAAGCCGCCCGGATCGCCGGTCCGGGTCTTCTTGGCCATGAAAGCGGCACCGCAGGCGGCGAGCAAGAGCAAGTCCGGCGGTAGCGGTAAGAAGAATCAGACCGGTCTGGCGCTGCTTGCCGCATCCGGGCAGACGCCGGACGTCGCCGCGACCCTTTGCAACGACTGGGCGAAGGCGCTGGGTATCAAACTGGCTGCGGTGGCTGCAGCCACTGCCGCAACCTCGAACAAGCCAAAGTCCTCGTCGGGCACCGCCGCCAGTCCGCCGACGGGTTACCAGATTCTCCTCCCGGCGCAGCCCGCAACCGCGACGAGGACCATCTCCAAGACGTCCAACCTGACCTCGAGCCGCAAGGTGCGGGCGCTGGCGGGCGTTGTGATCGGACTGCTCGTCGCAGCGGGAATCGTATTGATCAGCCAGTTGTTGAACAAACGACTGCGAGAGGCGTCGAGGGCCGAGGCGCACTTCAAGTTTCCGGTCGTTGCGGAGATCCCTGAACCGTGGCCGGCTGAAGTCGACGAGGGGGTGCAACCGATCGTGGTAACTTCCGATCCCACGTCGGGTGCAGCAGAGGCCTACCGGAAACTGCGGATGTCGGTAATGTTCGAGGCCATGGCACCCGCCGGGGTGCCCAGCGGTGCCTACCAGGAACAGTACGCCGACAACTTGCTTCTGGCACCGATCGAGCCGTACAACGCGCCAGCACGGGGGAGCCGTTCGGTCATTCTCGTGGTCTCACCGGGTGCCGAGGGATCACGACCGCAGGTTGTGGCCAACCTTAGCGCCACCTTTGCCGAAGCTGGCCAGCGGGTGATCGTGACTAGTGCGGGGGAGATCGGTTCCGGGACCTCGGCCGGTTACGAAGTCAATCACGTCGGCGCCATCGGTACCGATGAAATCAGGGCACAGCTCCAGCCGGCGAGTATCGAGAATGTTTCGATGTTGTCGCTTCGTCCGTTCGTGAAGAACAGCGCGCAGCTGGTAGGTCGAGCCGGTGCCGTGTTCGAGGCTGCCCGTCAACTCGCCGATGTGGTGATCGTCGAGGCCCCTCCGTTCCTGGAGGTCCATCACGGCGGAGCCCTGGTCCACGCAGTCGACGTGGTCCTCGTAGTGGGCGAGTATGGGAATACGACGCTCGATGATGCGGACCAGACCGGCGTTCTGCTCCGCAGGCTCGGCGCGCCGGTGCTCGGAGTCGTCTTCACGCAAGTGCCTCTGCCCAAGGGACAGCGGGTCCGTCGTGGCAGCTCGGCGCCGGCTCCTGCGACCATTGCCGTCCCTGTGGTCGAAGTGGCCCAGGTGCCCGGCCAATTTCCTGTGGAAACGCAGGCGTAGTCTCCGCTCCAACAGCGAGGCCTGACTATGGAAACTGCGGTCGCCCTTCCGTCCAACACGCTCGTGTCGCTCTTCGTCGCGGCGGTCCTGTTCGCGATAAGCAGGCCGATCATTCGACGGGTCAGCATCGCGGAATCGAATCCGTGGCTCGTCCGGATCCTGACGATCAGCCTGCTCCTCCATCTGCTGGCTGCGCCGGCTCAGATCTACGTGGTCGACCACCTCTACCACGGAATCGCCGACTGGCTACGGTATGACCACCAGGGCAGCATCCTCGGTCCCGAATTCCGTCAATTCAACTTCAGCTTCGCCAATGCAGGCGTGCGGGGTATCGTCAACGACGGTTCGGTGAGCATTGCTACCGGCATCGTCATGGCCATCGTCGGCGTCAATCAGCTCGCCACGTTTCTCGTGTTCTCGTGGCTGTCGTTCCTCGGTACCGTCATGTTCTACCGAGCGTTCACCTTGACGTTTCCAGGTGCTGTGGCCGGCCACCGGCGCTACGCCATCATGCTCTTCTTCATGCCCTCGGTGATCTTCTGGACCGCCGATGTCAGCAAGGAAGCAATCATGATGCTTTCGCTGGGCATCACCTCCTACGGCGCGTCCAAAGTGCTCGCACGGCGGCCTGGGGGCTTCACGCTTTTGGCCGTGGGGGTGGCAGTCGGCATCCTGATTCGTCCCAATGATCTCCTCATCCTGCTGGGGGGCTTCGCCGTGGCACTGATGATCCGCCCCTCGGGGGGTCGAGAGAGCCTCAGAGGGGCAAAGCGCATCGCCGGCCTGGCATTCATGGGCTCCCTCCTGTTCCTGTCCGTGTTCCTGACGCTCCACTACCTCCACACCAGCGGTGGATCGCTCTCGTTGAACCAGGTCTCGCGGGGCAACTCCGGCATCGGCGCCGGCCTGGGAAGCAGCAACATCCCCTACTCGTCGAGCCCCTTCGCCTACTGGCGGGATATCTATACCGTCCTCCTCGATCCGCTCCCGATCAACGCCCACGGGATGAGCCAAATGGCCGCCGCGCTTGAGAATTTACTGATCGTGGTCCTCGTCCTGATCTCCCTGCGCGAGTTGCGAATGACGGTCCGGGCCTCATTCGCGCGCCCCTACGTCATGATGTGCGCCGTGTACAGCATCCTGTTCGTCTACGCGTTCGCCGCGCTGGGGAATCTCGGTCTGATCACCCGGGAGCGCGCGTTGCTCTTTCCGTTGTTCCTGGTCCCTCTGTGTATTCCCCGCACGCCACGAGGCCGGCCCCCGGCCTTCGACTGGGAGCTCAAGCGCAGGGCGAGGAACCGGCGTCGGCGGGCGATGGGTCGCAGTGATGCGTCAAATATGCCGGTCGGCATTCGGCGATCGCTCCCGATCACGACTTCTGGCCGGGGAGACACCTCTCAAGGCCACGAGGTGTGACACGTCCGTTCTACCGGTGGTCCACCCGAGAGCTAGCTGCTCCGCCCACGGACCGTGTTGACGCGGTCATGCTCCTCGATAGGTGAACCCCAGGGCAGTGGGGAGCGGTCGATACACCCTCACGGACTCCCAGGAGGCTCAAATGCGCGCTAACGCCCGTTTGACTTTGGTCGACAGATTGACGATGGTGCTTCGGATCAAGGCCAGACGACCGGTGGCCCGTGTGGCCGCCGAGTGGGGGATCTCCCGGACGACCGCCTGCGAGTAGGGCACCAGAATCGGGCCCGGTCAGTCGGACCGGTTCCGGGCCTTGCGCGATCGCCACGGTATCCGACAGTCACTCGGCCAAATAGGAGAAGTTCGGCCAGAGGGTTAGATCGAGGTCCGGCAATCGTCTCGCAAGGGCTACAACGTCTGCCTCGTAGATTTCCACCAGCCGCCTTTTCACATCGGGGTCCAGTCCGATCGTTACGTCCGCCTTCGTTCCCACATGCTCTTCTATTCCGGAAGGGCGGAATTCGGGCAGACCAAGGTGCCGATACGTGGCATTGAGTTGGTTCTCTGGATCGGCGACACAGCGCTCGTATTGGAGTACTAGCAGTTGCTCCGCGTCGAAACACCTCAGCCACTCATCGAGGGAACGATCGTAAAAACCCCGCTGTATGTGGTGTTCGCCCGGACGGCCAGATATGCCCATGACCAAACTGTGATTGAGTCCCGACCGGAACCTTTCGACGGGATCACGCAGTAGGAGGAGCAGCCGCGTGTCGGGTGCGGCTGCCTTCAACAGTGGAGCTGTCCCAGAAGTGCTGAAATAGTCCGGAGTCCATTCGCCGGTCAGCGTTCCCTCTCGGCGTGGAAACCAACCGTGGTAACAGTCAATGTCCACTGGACCGAACGGCTCTGACCTGAATCTGCCGAAATAGTGAAGCTCCTTGTCGATGCCTGCTGGTGACACCCCTGGATGGGCGAGTATGAGCTTGTGCCACCGGGTGGTGCCAGCCTTCTGCACGCCAATGCCGACAAAGTCGGGTGGACCCGCCTTTTCCCCGGGGCCCGGAGGTCGCCGAGGTGTGAAGTCGAACCCCGCTTCCCAAGGAGCGTAGTGCCTCGGCCCTTTTGGCACGCGACGCCGAATGGTGGGCGGAAGGCGTGCCAAACCCTTCCTCGAGAGGTCGATCAGGCTCATTGAATCCTCTTTGCGGACACCGCGTAAGGATGCCACAGCGCTGCGAGGCTGATGCAATGGAGCATATTGTCAGCTGTGATCTGGCGAGGATGCTCCTGACCCGATGCTCCTGCTTCGACCCACGGACAACCGGTAGCGAGCGCCCAGAGAGCAGCTGACGCCGGCCCCGCCTCTGACATCGCGGGCAGAGGACAAATCATCGTCCCAAGCCGGGGAGGTTCTCTTGCGCGTCTCTGTGCAGGTCTCAGTGACATGACGCAGGCCGACGGATCCACCTGACCAGCCCAGCACGGTCACCGGACCGCGGGACTGATGCTTACAGTCACGTCAGGATCCTCGAGCCGGTCTCAAAGCTGCCCGAACCAGAGCGTCTCAGGTCGACTTCCAGATCGAGAAGCTCCGACGAACTCTCAAGCTCGGGCCGGCGGGGATCGGGAATCGCCTGGGGGTACCGACTTCCACGGATTGTCGGGTGCTTAAATTTAGTGGGTCATTACCGCTGACCCTCGGTTCCCGATTCGAGCGATTTCCGGCGCGCACCGGCAGGCAACATCGGTTCGAGCACCTTCAACCAGCGATCAGCGACGGCGGCCAGACTGAACTGGTCGAGGCATCGTTGCCTGGCGGCACTTCCCATGGCCTGTCGCAGGTCGGCGTCACCCGCCAATTCCGCCACCGCCCTGGCCATGGCGTCCAGATCGTCGACATTGACAACGATTCCGGTGACTCCGCTCTCGACAATGGTTCGGACTCCCGGCACGTCGGTGGCCACGACCGGCAGCCCGGACAGCCCGGCCTCGATGAGCACCCCGGGCATGCCTTCACCGGCGGGAAGGCTGGGGAACACCAAGACATCGGACCCCCGGAGCAGCTCCGCTACGTCAGAGCGTGAGCCGAGTAGCTCGACCCCCGCCACCCGGGCCGGTTCGACCAGCGATGATCGCAATGGGCCGTCACCGACGACTTGGGCCCGACAGTCGACGCCACGTCGGCGCACAGCGGAGACCACGTCGACGAATCGGTCAGGGCGTTTCCCGGCGGTCAGGGCACCGACGAACGTGATCATCGGGACACCCGAGGACTCCTGGGAGTCACGCGGCCGGAACGCCAGGGTGTCGCGACCGTTCGGTGTCATGGTCACCCGCCTCGCCGGCACGTCGAGCAGATCGGTGCACTCCATCCGCACGTCGTTTCCTTCGGCGGCCACTGCGTTCACCCGCTTCAGTAGGAGGCGCCACATCCAGATCCGAAGGCGACGATCGCGTGGCCCGGCGAAGGTGCCGATCGCGTAGTACACCAATGGTCGGCGAGTGCCCATCATTGCTGGGACCAGGTATTTGAGTGGGTCGCCGCCGTGGGCGACAACCAGCACCGGGTCGAGTCGCTTCAGCAACGAACGGAGCGCCGATACCACTCGCACGTCGTAACCTTGGGCGGGAGATCGCCCTCCATCGATGCGTAGCGACAGATCGGTGGCGACCTCGGGGGGTCCGTCGAAGATGGTCAAGAGTCGGTGGGCGCGAACCCCTGGCACATCCAACTGGTCGGCGAGCGCCCTTGCCTCTCGTTGGGCGCCTCGCGCCACCGGCGTAGGGATGACGTGCAACACGAGCGGATCGCCGGGCCATTGCGAGTGCGACTGTGTGTTCATCTCCGGGCCCCCTGCCGGCGCCGAGGTGTCCGGCGGGCCGAGCGTAGCAGCCGCTTGTGTCGCATTTGCTCGGGTCTCGCCCCGAGCGCGGGGCGGTACCGGGTGCCGGTTCGACCACGGCCGGAGACGTGGGCGATGTCCGCTACCATTCGTCGATCTGCAAGGACGAGCGGGGACCCGGACAGGCAATGGACTTGGCCTGCACCGAGCGGGAGCCCAGGGGACGCATGAGGACATTGGTGATCGCGGACGAGTATCCGTGGCCAGAGAACAGCGGCTCCCGCGTGCGTCTGGTGACGACCCTGCTGGCTTTGCGCACGCTCGGACCGATTGAGCTCTTCTCGGTCGTCCCCCAAGGTCGTCAAGACTTCGACCCTCCTGATCCGGAAGTCATGTTGGAGAACGTCGGCCGTGCTGCCTATGACCAGACCGGCGCCGGACTCGGCCCTGCGTTGGCGAGGCCGTGGCTCCCGTTCTCCCTTTCGATCCGGGAGCGCCCGGCTGTTCAGGCGCTGTTGGGCGAGTTCGTCTCGGGCCGCTATGACCTCGTGTGGCTGTTCGGCATCCGTTCGTGGTTGCTCGCCGGCGACCCATCGATGGCCCCCACGGTCCTCGATCTCTACGACCTCGAGGATCAGAAGATCCGGGCTCGCCTGTCGGTTCCCGAGCCACCGAAGACATCGGTGACCCAACGAATGAGAGGTTGGGCGGCCAGGCAGTACTCCGAAGAAGAGGCGCGGCGCTGGCGCCGATTGCAGATCCGCGCCGGACGGGACGTCAGCTCCGTCGTGGTGTGCAGCCAGCTCGACGCCGAACGGTACGGCGGGCGCAGGGCCGACACCTTGGCCATCGTGCCGAACGGCTATCCGCTGGTCGACGTCCCGACGGAACTCCCGCCGGTGGGCACGCCTCCGGTTATCCTGTTCCAAGGGACCCTCCGCTATCCACCCAATGCCCAGGCGGCCCGCTTCCTCGTCGGCGAGGTGGGGCCCGCGATCCGGGAACTCGTGCCCGAAGCCCGGATCCGCCTGGTCGGTCTGAGCACGCCGGCACTCGCCGATCTGGACGACCCCCCCGAAGTGGCTCTGGTGGGTCAGGTCGACGACATCGGGATCGAGCTGGCCGGGGCTGACATCGTCCTGGTGCCGATTAGGTTCGGGAGCGGCACGAGAGTCAAGATCGTCGAAGCTTTCGCGCACCGGATCCCGGTGGTCTCCACCACCCTGGGCGCCGAGGGTCTCGGCGCGGTGGACGGCGAGCACCTCTTGATCGGAGACGATCCGGACGCCCTGGCGCGGGCCTGCGCTCAGTTGCTTTCCGACGAGGCACTGCGCACGAGGATCGTCGACGCTGCCTATGAATTGTTCCTCACGAGCCTGCAGCGCGATCGCGTCGAGGACGCAGTCCGCACCGTAGCCCGTTCGGCGGTCGCCACGTGAGGATCCTGGTCGTCGGCGAGAACTTTCCGTAGCCGGCCAACGGCGGCGGGTTGATCCGATTGGCCAACATGGTCGAGGCGCTGGCTGAATTGGGGGACGTCGATCTTTTCACCCTGTGCGATTCACGTCGGGTCGATCGGACGATTCCCGATGGCATCCAGCTCGCCAGGATGGAGACCACTCCGTACCCGGAGGCCGCGCATCCCCTTGCGTGGAGGGCATCGTGGTTGGGACGACCTGGGTTGCCGTTGGAAGTGGCGATGCGGCGTTTCGATGCTGGCCCCCGGGCGAGCTTCCACGCGTGGGCACGTGGGCCGTACGACGTGGTCTGGTTCAGCACCGCGGCAACCTACGAGTGGTTGGGAAGACCCCGGCTCGGGCCGACCGTGATCGATCTGGTGGATCTCGAGGGCGAGAAGGAGCGGCAGCGAACGACCCTGCTGCGCAGTACGCGGGGAGGCGTGAGCCCCGCTGATCGGATCCGTCGTTCCGCCGCGATCGCGCAGAGTTGGCTCAACGCTCGAGATTGGCAGTCATGCCAGCGGTCCGTCAGCCGATGCGTGGAGCAGGTGGTGCTGGCATCGCCCCTCGACGTCCAGCGATCCGCACTCCCGAATGCCTCACTAGTACCCAACGTGCTGCGGCGCCCCGAGTTGGCGCTCGGGCGGCATGAAGTGGGGAATCCTCCGTCGATCCTGTTCCAGGGTTCGCTCAACTATGCGCCCAACATGGATGCCGCAGAGTGGCTGGTCGGCGACATCGCCCCTCGGATCCGCGACCGGTTGCCAGAATCGACCATCAGATTGGTGGGCCGTCCGACACCGGGCGTGGAACGGATGCACGATCCGCCCCAGGTGACGGTGGTGGGGCGTGTTGCCGACATGGATACCGAACTTGAACGGGCAGACCTCGTCGTCGTCCCGATCCGCTAGGGGTCCGGCACAAGGGTGAAGATTCTGGAATCGTTCGCCCACCGGATCCCCGTGGTAGCGACGACCATCGGAGCGGAAGGGCTCGATGTGACAGACGAGGTCCACCTCCTGATCGCCGATGATCCGGCGTCGTTCGCCGCCCAGTGCGAGCGGCTACTGACAACGCCGGAGCTTCGGACCCGAGTTGCCGATGCGGCAGAGCAACTCTTCGTGGAGCACTACGCGTTCTCTGTGGCTCAGGACCGGATTCGCGCCGTGGTCCACGAGGTGGTTGGCTCCGGAAGCGTCTCGTAGGCGGCGAGCGTCCGACGGATGATCGCCCGATCATCGAACTCGGCCTCTGCCTTGCGGCGCCCTTGGAACCCCATTTCGATGCGTCGGGACTCGTCTCCGGCCAATTCGGCGATGGCAAGTGCCAGTGAACCCGCGTCATGGATTGGCACGAGCAGCCCTGTCACGTCGTGGTCCACCACCTGACGGCATCCCCTGATGTCGGTGGCGATCACAGGTATTCCGCTGGCTGCGGCCTCCATGGCGGAGCGGGGGAATCCCTCGCGGTAGGACGGGAGTGCGTACATGTCGAACCCGTGATAGAGCTCCCCAACGTTGTCGCGGTGCCCCGTGAAGATCACGTTTCCGAGGGCACGCGCCGCGGCGATGTCACCTTGCTCGAGCGCATCGCCTTTGGCCGGATCTTCACCGCCGATGATGACGAATAAGACGTTCGACCGTATGGACCGCAAGTGTTGCGCCGCCGCCAACAACTCGCGGAATCCCTTCTGCCACACCAGACGCCCGACCGTGCCGACGACGATGGCGTCGTTGGCTGCGCCGAGTGCACGTCGTGCGCTGGCCCGGGCGTTGGAGGATGTGGCTGGATGGAACATCTCGAGGTCGACCCCGTTGCCGAGCAGCACCAGTCGTCCAGCCGGCACACCCATTCGCCTCATGACTTCGAGGTCCTCGGGGTTCTGGAAGAGCTCGACATCGGAGCACGTCGCCGCGATCCGTTCCAATCCGTAAACCACCGCTTTGCGACCCGGGGAATCCTCGGGCGCTGCGTATAGACCGTGCACGGTGTTGACGATGCCGGGTACGCCGGCGGTCCGGGCTGCGATCCTGCCGTACAGGCCCGGTTTCGGATTGTGGGTGTGGACGATGTCAGGACGGAGCCGCCGGAACAGGCGCTCCAGCTCGTACAACGCCATAAGGTCGTGCCCGACCGAGACCGACCGGGTGGCGTGGCGAAGCGGCACATGGGTGATACCCCACCCGGTGAGTCGGTCCACGAAGGGACCGGGGGCGGACGCACCGATGACCTCCATGCCGGCATCTGCGAAGGCCCGGAGCTGCGGGCCGAGCAGGAGCGCCAAGCTGATGTCGGACGTGGTGACGTGAACCAGTCGTCGGCCGGACAGGTCGGTCATCCGCGGGAACCGGCAAGCTGACGATAGATGTCCTCGACCTCACGGCTCGCCACGCTGACATCGAACATTCCGCTCCTGGCTGCTGCACCCTCGCCCAATCGACGACGCAGTTCGGAGTCGGTCACCACGCGCTCGATGGCATCTGCCAGGGCCGACGGAACTCCCGGCGGTACTATCACGCCGTCGACCCCGTCGACGATCACCTGGGGAACGCCTCCTACGGCTGTGGCCACGATCGCTGTGCCGGTACTGGTGGCCTCCATCAGCGTGACCGGAAGGCCTTCCTGGTGCGATGGCAGTACGAACACATCACAACCGGTCAGGAGGCGCAGGACGTCATCGCGTTCGCCGAGGAACCGGAACTGCTCGCCCAGTCCGAGCTCGCGGCGCCTCGATTCGAGTTCCCCCGCCAGAGGTCCACGTCCGACGGCGGCGAATCGGACCGGAACTCTACGATCAGCGATCAACCGGGCTGCGCCCAGGAGCACGTCGTAGCCTTTCTCGGGACGCAGATTGGCGACCGTGAGCACGAGCAGGTCACCATCGGGAACGCCCAACTCGGCGCGGACGGATGCACGCACCTCATCCCGTCGCGCAACGAGTTCCGCGGAGCGCGACAAGTCGATTCCGTGCACAATGACCCGAGCGCGCCCCTGCAGGGCATCAGGCAATGCGTCGCGGGCCGCCTCGGAGACGACGATCAAGGAGTCGTCCATTCCAATCGTGGATCTGTTGAGCGCTTTGACCAGTAGTGCCATCTTGTCCCACACGCTGTGCTCGGTGTACACAATGGCAGGCCGAGAGGATCGCGGGAGCGTGGCCATTGCCAGGCGGCCCAGCGATGCCGTATAGGGAAGGTGGAAGTGGACGACGTCGAAGCGCCCGGCGATCACCAGGGCACGGAGCCGGGCCACCCATCGAAGATCCCAGTTCCCACCGGCCGCCAGCGAATGGACCGGGGTCCCGTTCGCGACGATGGTAGACACCAGACCGTCCTCCGACGACAGCACGTGGGCCACTTCGTAGTGGAATGACTCGACGTCCCGCCTTGCCACCATGTCCACGAGCAGGCGTTCGGCACCACCGTGGCCCAGGACCTTGATGACGAGGAGCACCCGAAGCCGCCGGTCCGGTCCGGTTACGCCGAAATCCCCGCTCGATGCCCCTACCCTGCCCTCGGAATGCACCCGCTGATGCTACCGTTCGGATGCAGCTTACGCCGACCTGCCCGTTACCTCACGTGGCGTGCTCCGACTACGATGCCGACCGCGTGGAGGCTCCTGATGAGCCAATGGCTCCGCAGGCCGATTACACGACATAGGGTACAATCTTGATTCAGAGCTGTGTCAGGTAGACGGCCCCTCATGCCGGGCCGAAGGGGGGTGGTTTCGTCGATGGTTGAACCGAGTTCTGCAGCGCCATCCTTCGGCGAACGGCTCCAGGTGAACGAACTGGCCTCCATTCCCGACGAGCCGTCCGACGAAATCCTCTATCACCACAAGGTACGCCTAGTGGAGTCGGCGAAGCTCCTCTGGGGCCACCGCGAAATTATCTACACCCTGGCCGAGCGTGACTTCCGGGTCCAGTACAAGCAGGCGACCCTGGGTATCCTGTGGGCGGTCCTGAGCCCGTTGGCTACACTCGCTATCTTCGTGGCGGTCTTCGCGAGGGTGAAGGCCTTCCCCCATTCGGGCATTCCCTACGCCCTGTACGCCTTCGTCGGGATCTTGTGCTGGAGTTTCTTCGCCTCGTGTGTCGGTGCAGGTGGGAGTTCGCTGCTCTCCAACAAGGCGCTCCTGGCGAAGACCCAATTCCCGCGCGAATGCTTCCCACTCGAGACGATGCTGGTGAACGCGCTCAACACGGTACTGTCGTGGATCCCCCTGGCAATATTGTTCGTGATCTTCGGTCGGGCGCCGGCGATCACCACTGTGTGGGTCCCTCTTTTCATCGTCATCGAGGTGATGTTCGCCGCAGGCTTGATGCTGACCATGTCGAGCGTGATCATCCAGATGAGGGACCTGCAGCAGGTCCTGCCCATCTTGCTCTCCCTCGGGATATTCATGACGCCGGTGATCTGGCCATTCACCTATATCCCGGACCACTTCCACGTCGTCGGCAGCTTCTACGTGAACCTCCAGGTGGTCTACGGCTTCTTCAACCCCCTCGGCCCGGTCATCGCCAATATTCGGGCCACGATGCTTCTCGGCCAGAACCCGACGTGGGCCCCGCTTATCGCCGCAATTGTGGGATCCATCTGCTCCCTCGCTTTCGGATTCAGGATCTTCAAACGCCTGGAGGTGAACTTTGCCGACATTGCCTGACGGGAGCATCAGGGTGGAGAATGTCTGGAAGAAGTTCCGGGCCGACCTAACCCGGCCGCTGTTCATGGATCAAGTGCAGCGATTGGGCAGGTCGATCGCCAGTTCTGGAGAACGGGAGTACCGCTGGGTCCTCAAGGACGTCAGCCTCGAGGTCGAGCCCGGCGGCAGCCTCGCCCTGATCGGGATCAACGGATCGGGCAAGACCACTCTGCTCAAGGTCCTGAGTCAGGTGACATACCAGACCGCCGGAACGTGCATTGTGCAGGGCCGGATCGGCGCGCTGCTCAGTGTGACCGCGGGCCTACACCCGGACCTGACGGGTCGGGAGAACGTCTACCTCTACGGAGCGGTGCTCGGGATGGGTCGTGAGAACATCCGGAAGCGATTCGATGAGATCATCGAGTTTGCGGACGTCGCGGACGCTATCGACCGTCAGATCAAATTCTTCTCCTTGGGCATGCAGATGCGACTCGGATTCTCCATCGCCGCCTACCTGGAACCGGCGGTGCTGCTTGTCGACGAGGTCCTTGCAGTTGGGGACGCGAGCTTCCAGCAGAAATGCCTGCGTCGAATCGGCGAGATCGTCCGCCAAGGAACGACATTGCTGTACGTGTCGCACGACCTTGCGTCGGTCGAAGCGTCCTGCGAGAAGGCCGTTTGGTTGTCCGATGCGATGGTGCGGGCATCGGGCCCGACCAAAGATGTGGTGACGATGTACCGTACCGCGGTGGAGAAGAACGCCACCTTGCTGACGTCCAAGGAAGGCGTGGTCCAGGTGCTCAAGGCAGACATCTACGCGGTCGACGGGGGTCAACTTCGCTCGGAGTGTGAAGTCGAAGTCGCCCTGACGATGGATTCCCCACAACAAGCTGAGGCCAGCTACTTCATCGGTATCTCGCAGGGGCCGGCGTTCCCGATGTTCGTGGTGAGCCACAACGCTCAGATGCCCGCCGGTGAGTTCGAGATCCGCTGCCAGCTCGGCTACCTGCCGCTCCCCAAGGGGCACTACTCGCTTTGGGTGGCGATCACCGGATACCCCAGGGGCCGGAGTGATCCCTATCTGGAGTGGCAACCGTTGGTCTCATTCGATGCATTCGGTCCGGATCGCCTTGATCCTCCCGAAGGTGTGATGGTGCTCTCGCCGATCTACGTGGGTGCCAAGTGGAAGATCAGCTGACGGCTAAGGGAAGAACACCGACTCCCTGACGGAACCGACCAACCTGCCCAGCCGCACCCCGGCGGCCCGGGCCCACTCGCAGCGGCGATTACTGATGAGCAACAAGGGCACCGAGCACACCAGCCAGGCCCAGGTCTTACCGGCCCCGGACAGATCGCGACGGGCCCCTTGCGACCGGTAGCGCCGGTAGAGGACGGGCCCGCAGAGTCCATAGGAAAAGGTCTGCCTGAATACATGCGTAAATCCGTCGCGTTCTCGTTTGGCCACGACGGCGTCAGGGGCGCTGGCGAACCGGAACCCGCGCAGCTGCAGACGCCAGCACAATTCGATGTCGTCGCCCATCAGCAGGGCCTCGTCGAAGCCACCCGCGTCGTCGAAGGCCGATCTCCTGACGGCCAGATTGGCCGTGAGGCCGGCCGGTAGAAATCCGAGTTGTCGGTAGGCGGCCGGAATAGCCGGCGACTCGGGCCCGCCATTGAGGGACCAGGTGTCAAATGTGCCGGCCGCCACGTCCGCGTGGCCCAGTGCTTCGGCGCAGGCCGAGATCCATCCGGAATGGACGACATCGTCGGCGTCGCAAAAGGCGATGAGGTCTCCTTCGGCGGCCCGGACACCCGCGTTGCGGGCCGCCGGGGCCCCGGCCCGTGCCGACGCGTCGACTACCCGGAACCGGTCGTGGGCCGTCGACCAGACCTCGGCGAATTCCCGACTCCCGTCGTCGGAACCGTTGTCGGCAACGACGACCTCCCACCGATCGAGGCAGTCCTGGTCGGCCAATGCTCGAAGTTGTCCTTCGAGCCACGGCATACCATTGCGCACGGGGATGACGACACTGATCACCGTACGGACCAGTCTCCGTGACGTCGGTTCGGTGGAAGAGCAGCATGACGAGCGAGCACGGGACCCCTGGAGGTTCGTCGACGTAGGATGGTGAACCCCCGGGTGAGCGTTCGTGAAAGAATCACCGACAGCACTGTTAGCCTAATCCCGTGAGGGACCGATGAGCGACGGGCGGCACACAGCAACAGGTTCTACGGTGCCGGGGGACCAGCGCCTGCAGGGAGTGACGGCCGTGGTGCTGACCCATATGCGCCCACGCCTTGCCGGCGATGCCGCGCGCTCACTGCTCGAACGCGAGGGGTTCGCCGGCAGCCAGATCATCGTCGTGGTGAACGGTCCGGGTGGGCTCGACGACCCAGAACTCGAGGCATCCGTGCGGATGGTACGACTTCCGCGGAACACGGGGCCGGCAGGAGGCTTCAGGGCGGGTATGGTCGAGGCGTTCGCGGATCCAGCGACCCAGTGGGTCTACCTATGTGAAGACGATGTCGGCCTGTTCACACTCCCGTGCCCGCGCGTCGCCGAACTGCTCGAACGGTTGGATGTAGCCGACCGGTCGTCCCCGCCCGTCGGAGCGGTCGTGGCCTACGGCCGGAAGTTCGTCGGGAGAGGTGCCCACACGGTCAACGTCGTACCGGCGGAAGGTGGCGGTCCAGTACTGGCCCCGGTCGACGTGGCATGTTGGGGCGCGACACTGGTCTCACGCTGCGTCGTCGATTCCGGTGTGCTGCCCGACCCGGACTGGTTCTTCGGGCTCGAGGATTTCGATTTCTTCTGCCGTGTCCGAGATGCGGGCTTCCAGGTCGTGGTGGACGGGGACGCTGCACGTTCGGTGGCCCCCGAGCAGACGTCTGCCGGACGTGAGGACGCCATCTCGTCCGATCGACCCACGGACGCCGACGAGGCATGGCGCAGCTATTACCATGCCCGGAACTCGATCGAGTTGATTCGCCGGCATGGCGATCCGACCTGGTATGCCTGGCACCTCGTCTACTCCCTCCGCCACCTCCAGAAGGCAAGGAACCGGGCGTCCCGGATAGCAATCTTGCATGGTCTGTTGGATGGTACCCGGGGGCGGATGGGAGAGAACCCCCGCTATGCGCGTCGTGAGGGGGAGTTCGGTCCGCCGTCCCTCGCTCCCTTGCCACCGGACAGATGAGAGAAGTTGGGCCACAGGGTGAGATCGAGCTCCGGTAGTTGCCCAGCCAGACGCATGACATCGGATTCGTAGTAGTCCACCAGGCGCCTCCGGATGGCAGGGTCGAGAATGGTCCTCGAGCCTGGCGGTGCGTCCACGGGCCTGCTCGGCTCCGTCGATTGGTCATGGTGCATCTCGGAGTCGGACAAGCCGAGGAAGCGAAACGTGGAGCGGAGTTGGCCTGCTGGATCTGCGACGCATTGCTCGTACTGGAGGACCAGTAGCTGCTTGCTGTCGAAGTGGGTCAGCCAGTCGTCGAGCAACCGGTGGTAGAACCCGCGCTGGAGCGCATCGGCGATCACCGATGGCCCGAGCGGATTGCCCATGCGCCTCATATGGGCCAGCCCCGATCGGAGCCTTTCGACCGGATCGCGTAGGAGCAGGAGGAGACGCGCTTCGGGTGCCGCCCGCTTCAACAGGAGAGGCACCCAGGGCAGTCCGAAGTAGTCCGGTGTCCATTCACCCGTCGCCGTTCCTTGAGGACGTGGGAACCAGCCGGAGTAACGCTCAATATCGGATGCCCCGAACGGCGCTACTCCGAATTGATCGAGAAAGTGCCGCTCCTTGTGGATGTCGGGACGGTGGAAGAGCCGTGGATGGGTCATCATGAGCTCGTACCACCACGTGGTCCCACACTTCTGCACCCCGATGCCGACGAAGTCCGGCGGCCCCACCTCTTCGCCGATACACAGAGGGGGAGGGGTGAAATCGAATCCGGACTCCCACGGTGCATAGCGACCGAAACCATGGAGCACCTGCCGACGAACGCCCGGTGGCAGTTTGGCGAACTGCTCCTTTGCCAGCCTCCGCAAGTGTACGCCGTAATCCGCAGCAGCCACCGCCGCACAATGCCACAGGAGTTGAGGGGCCACAAGCTTCGTCAGGTGCATCGGACACCAGACTCCGGCGCCGTCCACTTGACGGCACGCGCTCGTCAGCCGATGATCTGGCCATGGGCTGCGTCGAGGTGCTTGCGAATTCGCTGTCGATGCCGCAGGACCTTCCTGTAGTCGGACGCTGATCGTGTGCGGGATAGCCGGGCTACTCGACCCGAAGCGGAGCGTCGGGGCAGTCGAGCTCGGGAGGGACGTCGTTGCCATGGCGTCGACCCTCGGCCACCGCGGTCCTGACGACAGCGGACTCTGGATGGACCCACAGGGGTGTGTGGCATTCGGTCACCGAAGGTTGGCCGTCGTCGACCTGAGCCCGGAGGGCCATCAACCAATGATGTCACCGAATGAGCGGTGGGTGATGACGTACAACGGTGAGATCTACAACTTCCCTGAACTGCGCGCGCGGCTCACCAGGGAGGGCATGGCCTTCCGAGGTGGTTCGGATACAGAAGTGCTTTTAGGCGCGGTCCAGTCCTGGGGCGTTGGGCAGGCGCTCGAGGCCATCGAGGGGATGTTCGCGATCGCCATATGGGACCGAGATCGAGGCGAGTTGCACCTGGTGAGAGATCGGTTCGGCGAGAAGCCCCTGTACTTCGGTTGGGTCGGCGGACGGCTGGCCTTTGCGTCGGAACTCAAGGCATTCCGGGTGCTTCCACGCTTCACCCCCGATCTCGACCGAGACGCCGTGGCGCAGTTCCTGCGTCACAGTTGCATTCCCGCACCTCGCACTGTGTATGCGAACGTCAACAAACTCGAACCTGGTCAGTGGGCGACGTTTGACCGCACAGCGCGACCGGGTTCGGCGCCAGCGGTCCGGAACTACTGGTCGCCGCGTTCGGCGATCGACGATGCGATGCGCACGCCTTTCGTCGGCCCGACTGAGCAACTGGTCGATCAGCTGGAGGAGGTCTTGTCGAGTTCGGTGGAGGCGCGAATGGTCGCCGATGTCCCGGTCGGTGCGTTCCTATCGGGTGGGGTGGACTCGAGTCTGATCGTGGCCCTGATGCAACGGCTCAGCGAGCGGCCGATCCGCACGTTCACCGTCGGCTTCGCCGATCGCGCCTTTGACGAGTCGGAGGAAGCTGCCGCAGTCGCCAAGCACCTCGGAACTGACCACACCTCCCTGATGGTCACCGATGGCGACGCCGCGGACGTGATTCCCCGACTCCCCGACATCTGGGATGAGCCATTTGCGGACATCTCGCAGATCCCGGTGCTCCTGGTCAGCCAGCTGGCACGCGCCCAGGTGACCGTCTCGCTGTCAGGTGACGGGGGCGATGAACTGTTCGCTGGATACAATCGTCACGCCTGGCTCGGACGCCTCTGGCGGCGTGGTGCGGCTGTCCCAGATCCCGTGCGACGAATGGCAGGTTTGGCCTTGCAGCGCCTGCCTCCCGGCCTCGTCGACGGTGCAGCAAGCGTCACCCGACTACTGCCTGTTCGCATGCAGGTACGCAATCCCTCCACCAAAGTGGCCAAGGTCGGTAAAGTACTGGCGTCAACCGGGCCGGAGGATGCATATGTTTCGCTGATCTCCCATTGGGAAGCTCCCGAATCGATGGTGATCGGTGCCGGCAGCAGGGTGACCTCCGACGCGGCAGACCCGTCCCGCTGGCCACCCCTCACCGGGATCACTGAACAGATGTTGTGGCTGGACCTGATCGGTTATCTGCCCGACGACATTCTGACAAAACTCGACCGCGCGGCGATGTCGGCCTCGCTCGAGACCCGGGTGCCGTTCCTCGACCGTGATGTGTTCGACCTGGCCTGGCGGATGCCGATGGACGTCAAGTTGCGGGATGGGGTCCCCAAGTGGATCCTCCGCCAGGTCCTCTACCGCCACGTTCCACCGGCACTCGTGGATCGTCCGAAAATGGGCTTCGGCGTGCCCATAGGTTCGTGGCTCCGCGGTCCGCTCCGTCCGTGGGCGGAGGAGCTACTCGACGAGCGACGACTCCGCACGCAGGGCCTGCTCGATCCTGGACCCGTGCGCATGGCGTGGAAGCAGCACCTGACTGGACGTCGTGACCAGGGATACGGGCTCTGGAACGTCCTCGCCCTGCAGGCTTGGATCGACCGGTGGATGCCAGGACTCTGACCTGGTTGAGCGAGTGCGAGTGTTCCGATCCCGCCAGGGCACCCCGCGTCCACTGTGTAGTTCCAGTCGGCGGTCCTACTCGGACTCGAATGAATAACCGCTGAGCCAGGGATACCGGGAAATGATCTGTCGTCAGGGTGCAACCGGGAGCGGACTACGTCGAGATTGCTACTCCACGTGTCGAACTACCGTATGACCTCGGACAGTCTCGTCGCCTCGTCACGTGACTCCATGCGAGCGTTGGTTTCAATGACGTCGAACGGATTGCGGCTGTGCTGGATGATCCTGATAGGTACCCCCGCCAAGCGCGTGCCAGATCGAGGAGCGTGACGCCTGCGGCTTGGCGAAGGATGCGCCGATAGGCATCGAGCTCATTCGAAATCGTGAGGAACGTCTGAAGAGATCGGGTCTGAAATCGCTTGACATTTTCCGGGGCAGTCACCTTGCGCATGGTCACAGTGCCGATCCTGGCCCGCATACCGGCAGGTCGCCGATCAACGGGCGCTCTGTCTCAAGGCGAACAGCCGAGACAGCGGCGATCTCGGTGTGCACCCGGGAGTCGACCTCGTTACATTACGCCACCCCACATGTCGCCCAGAGCCCCAACCCACTCGGCGACGTCCCGGGGATGGTCGACTTTCCACTGGCGGTTGGCCTCAGCCGCCGCCCGTCGGGTCCGGGGCCAAGGGAGCCTACCTCCTCCAGGAAGGTATCTACAGCTACCACATCACGTCGGAGGTCCCGACCCGTGTGGCGCCGGTATCACGGCACGTAGGCATAGAGGCCCAAGCCATTGAGAGGCATCGACGAGTCGTTCTGGCCCAGGCTTGGATCGCCACGAGTGGTCGCGACGAAGACGTGCCCCTCCGCTGGCGTTACCCCTGATTCGATGGCATCGGGCAGCTTGTCGTGGAATAATCTATGCCCATCTTTCGACGAGAGCGCATACACGTTTCCTTTTTCGTCGCCAAAGAGCACAGCGTTTGGGACGGCGGCGACGTCGCCGATCACGTTCGCTCCGACGGACACATACCACTGTACGTGTCCCGTCGCGGTGTTCACTGCGACCAAACCCCCACAACAGTTCGCCGGACTTGCTATGTCTATCGCGTTCGTATATGTCGGGACAAAGACCTTGGGATTGACAGTTCCCCGGAAGGCGCTCGTCCCGATGTTCCCTCCATCCGGAGTGACACTGACCTTCTGGATGAGCGCCCCGGTGCGAGCGTCAACGACGTAGTAGTTGCCGTCCTTCGAGCCGACACCGACGGCGAGGCGAACGCCCCCGTGGCTTGAGATCGAGAAGACGTTGGGGGTGGCGCCGAAGTCTTGGTCGTTGCCGACGGCCTCGCTTGGGTAAGCTCGGAACCGCCAATTCTCGTGTCCGGTCCGGAGGTTCAGGGACACGATGGAGTAAGCGTCATTGATCGTTCCAGTCGGGGAATAGGAGTTGGCCGTCCCGAAGAAAATGGAGTCGAGCGAGGTGCTCACTGCTACCGAACCCCAGAGCCCACCGCCCCCGGCGGTACCGTTGAGAACCCTCTTCCAAGCGATCCGTCCGGTCGTGGCGTCAAGCGCCCAGATGGACCCGCCGACGAACGGCGGGATCGACTCCTGCTGTCCGATGCCCGCTGCCAGCCCAATGAATAGGAAGCCGTCATCGACGATCGGGGAGCTCCAAACACCCTTTGCGGTGGAGGGCAATTCAGTCTGCCACAAGACATGGCCGTCGGACTGGGACAGCGCCACCACTTGGTTCCCATTGTCTGGCGGGAAACTCGCGCCATCGTATGGGCTCAGCCCGACGTACACGTTGCCGTTGGCCAGCACGGGGGTCGAACTGACCGGGTCCTTGAGTCTGACCTTCCAATTTATGGAGCCACTGCCGACGCGGACTGAGTACACCCACCCACCCCAGTCGTCGAAATACACGTTGCCGTCGAGCACCACCGGCGTTGACGTGATGCTCGATTTCGTGCGAATCACCCAACTCTGGTGAAGCTTGGCGACGTTGGAAGAGGTAATCGTGGACTCGGCCAGGTACCGGGAGTCCTGGTGATTAAGTGTGAACGATGGCCAGTCCCCCTGCTGCGCTCCAGAGCCCGAATCCGTGCCGCACGCCGAGAGCACGAGCAGGCACCCGATTGCGCCGACGATGGTGGATCGCAACGGGCGGCGGTACGAACGACTGGTGGGGCCCAGGGATCCCCTTCGGCCTGCCGTAGTCTCCTGCGCCGCTCGATGTTGTCGAAATCGCTGCAAATCTGTGCCGTGGATCATTGAGGAAGACGTTAGGTGATTCAGCAGTCCTCATCCGGGGATGCCATGGTCCTGGATAGTCCTCGGGACGCACATCAAAAACACCTGCCTAAATTCGGCTCTCGTAGCGGAGCCGTGAGTGCACTGACCAGCCGCTGAATCGTGCAACGCCAATCTCCGCCTACGTTTGCTGACTGCTTGACGGCCACGAGAACAAGGCGGGGAGAATGGCGTGCTCAGCTCCGCCATGTGGCGCAAACTGCTCGGCGTCGACCGACAGACGGTGATCGAGTCGGTTGACTTCGACGAGCAGTCAGAATCGGTTGTGATCCATGTCCGCCCTCGGCGTTCGACGAAGCGCCGATGCGGGCGTCGCTCTCCAGGCTATGACCAAAGTTCGTCGAGGTCTTACTGGGAGTAGATGGAGAGGTCCGTACCTTTGCCGACATAGCGCCGCAGCTGTGTGTTGACGTGCTCGTTGCTCGGTCGCATCCGCGGGCTGTGGGGCTCGGCAAAGGACACGTCGGTGCCGACGGCTGAAGCCAGGTCGTCGTGGCGGGCAATCTCGGTGCCCTGGTCCCACGTGAGCGTACGCCGCAGCATGGCGGGCACACGTTCGAGGAGCTCGGTGCAACATGCCAGCACTCTGGCGGCATCGTGGCCCTTGGGGAGGTCGCCAATGAGGTTGAGGCGAATCGCCCGGTCGACAATGGTGACGATGGCAGAGTTCCCACGCGCGCCGATGATGAGGTCGCCCTTGAGTTCGCCGACCACGAGCGGGGATCATCCCAGGGTCGAGACTACGCAAGCGCGGGTGGCGGCGGCAGACCGCAGTGTGCGACGTCGATGCGGCCTTCAATCTCCGGCTGTTCGCCGCCGAGTTGGCCCTCAGGCGGAATGTATGGACCGAGGACTGCCTGGTCGCCAGCGGCCGACCTGGTCTCAGGCGGAAGGGGCGTCTCTCCGGCCAGCAGGGGTGGCGCGCAGGTCGCGTTCTCGAAGCGGGACGATCGGGTACCGGATGCCCAGGCGTCCGAATGCTCCGTCGAAGAGGCCCTTGCCGAAGGCCGCCAAGCAACGGAGTCGTCCCTCCTTCTGGCGGAACATCGCCCGACCGACCAGTCGGATTGCGTTCCTCGGATACCGGCCAGTGCGATGCATGATGTGCCAGTGGTAATACAGCATGTTCCGTGACTCGTAATAGTATTTCCACGCGGGCAGGTCGCCACCTTGACGGATCGCATCGTGGTGCACCACCGCGTCTTCGATGAATCGGAGCGGGTAGCCCGCCTTAGGGAGCCTCCAGTGGCAGTACTCCGTGTCCTCGGCCCACCAGAAGAGCTCCTCCCGCGGGAGTCCGACCTGTTCGACGATCTCACGGGCTATTACGAATCCGCACCACGACCCCCAGCGGCCGACTTCGCCGTCAGGCTGGATGGACACCGGCACGGCAAATGCCGACGACGGGGTGTCGCTGACAGCTGACCACAGACGGTCGAGGCACTCGGGCTCAGGGACAATGTCGTCGTCCATGAGCCATGCGTGGCTGCACTCGTTCGCCAAGAAGTTACGCAACGCAATCGCCCACCCTCCGGCCGGTCCGAGGTTCGTGTCGGACCGGAGCACCCGCACCGGGACATCCACCGACGGAAGTGACGCGGCGTCGACCGAGGGGTCGCTGGCGTTGTCCACGACCACGAGTTCCGTGGGGAGTTGCGTTTGGGACCCTATTGCCTCTACGCAACGAGCGAGCGCATTGGGGGCGTTGTGAGTCAACACGAGAGCTGCGATCTGGGGAGCCTTGGCGTCAGTCAATTCTCAACCACCTCTCGAGGGGCCTATAGGTCGGTCGGATCGCCAGGGACCAGAGGATGGTACCGCAGTGGTGCCTAACCGGGACTCCCGACCGGGTCGGCGATCAGCCCCCAGGCGGTGGCGACGGCGCGTGATGCGGCCCTTACGGATCGGTCCACCTCGACCGGTTACAATCCGGCGTCGTAACCGGATCCAGCTGGTCGAGGGGGGACACATGATCCATGTCGTGACCGTGCACTGGATGGATTCGAAGTGGGTCGGTCCCCAACTCGACTACCTGCAGCGCAACTTGGAACTTCCTTACCGGACCTGGGCCTCTCTCGAAGGGATCGCCGATCCGACGACCAGGGCCCGCTTCGACGTGGTGGAGGACTTCGAGGGAATGCATGCCCCCAAGCTCAACTGGCTGGCGGACATGGTGCTTGAGGTTGCGGACCCCGAAGACCTATTGGTGTTCATTGACGGGGACGCGTTTCCCATCCGACCCATAGGGGCGTGGATGACCGAGATGCTGCAGCGCTACCCGCTGGCGGCGGTGCGCCGGGACGAGGAGCGTGAGGAACGTCAACCCCATCCGTGCTTCTGCGTCACCACCGCCGGATTCTGGAAGCAGATCAACGGAGACTGGCAACCGGGTGGTACGTGGAAGAGCCCGTCCGGCTTGGAGATTACCGACGTCGGGGGCACGCTCTACAACCAACTCCGCGACGAGGGAGTCGAGTGGCTGCCGTTGCTGCGTTCGAACACACACGAACTGCATCCGGTGTGGTTCGCCGTGTATGCCGAGCACGTCTACCACCATGGAGCCGGCTTCCGGCGCCGCGTGGCCCGAACCGACGTGCAGGACAACCGCTACTTGGCCTCGCCACGGCTCCGCGACACCGCGCGCCTCTACCGTCAGCTCCATATCGGCGTGGGGGATCTGGTCCGACGACTCAATCCGACCAGCGTGCGCACGGCCCTGCGGGGCCTCCGCCAGGAGCTGCCTACCTCTGATCAGGCCCGGTTCCTGGCCGAAGCCAGCGCCCAGTCAGACGGGATCTACCGGGAGTTGACCGTCGATCCTGAGTTCTACCGCCAGTTCGAGACCACCTGATCGACCCGAGGACAGCCCCCGTCGTCGGCCTCAGACGTTGCCGGTAGGTGAGGCAACACGCGTCGCCGCTCAACTGATCGGTGGGATGCTCCCGTTCCGAGGTCTCCATCGTCCACCAACAGGCGGTCGTGGATGAGTTCCGTCGTCTCGGCCCGTTGCTCTCGGGCAGATGGTAGCCTCCGGAGGTCGTTTTTCCTGGTGCGGCTGCGCGAACACCTCAGAACGACGCAGGGAGCACGGGAGAGGGGTAGGTCGACGTGGGCACAGTGGGGAATCGAACGAAGGTAGCGGGAAGCGTCGCCTCGGACGGCGTCGCCACCGGCCACTTCCTGCAGCCCAACTGGGGAGAAGGTCCGTGGGGCGAGGGCTCCCTTCGTGACCGCTTCGAGATCATTCGGCCGCTCTTGGGGAACGGTTCGGTCCTCGACCTGGGCTGCGCATCTCGCTATGGTCGCACCGACTGGCTCCACGGTCTCCTGGCCAAGGAGGTGCCCGACCTGGTCGGCATCGACATCAACAGCGTCACGGTCGAGAAGCTGCAGGAGGAGGGCTTCGACGTTCGCCTAGCCGACGCCCGCGAATTCGATCTGGGGCGCAAATTCGACGCCGTGTTCGCCGGCGAACTCATCGAACATCTCGACGACGTCCGGGGTTTCCTCACCAACGTCCACCGGCACCTCGAGCCGGGTGGCCGGCTCGTGCTCACGACACCGAACGCGTTTTATGTGGGGAATTTCGTCTACCGCTTCGGCAGCCATGGACAGGTACATCCCGAACACACCTGCTGGTACTGCGAGGACACGCTTCGACGCGTGCTCAAAGTCAACGGATTCTCAAAGGTGGAGATCATGTTCGCCGGTCACACCAGCCCAACGCCGGCGCGGAAGGTGGCGACGTTCTGCGCCCAGCACCTCCTTCCGCCGCGATTGGCCCTCGACGAGATCATCGCGGTGGCCATCGCGGAGTAACCGACGGCCACTGACTCCGTGTGCGAACTCGGTGCACGCTCTGGCCGCTGATTAATAGGACAACCCAGATGATCGGACGTTGCCTCAGGTCATGGCAACCGCGCGACTCTTGCTCTGCATTGAGTAGCGCCGGGGAAGCTCTGTCTTCGGCCGTCGGATGACACCGAACTCGATATCTGTGCGCGCTCAGCGCTGCGTCCTCCCAAAGAGGTAGTAGGTGGCTTGGTGCAGGGCAAACTTGCCGACGAGTGGGTCCTCGTACTTCGAGCGTTGTGCCTCGAGGGTGAAGCCACGGGCAGCGAGAAGAGGCATGAGACTCGTCTGATCGTTGAGCGCAGGTCCCGGCTTATTCGGAACGATGAAGAGGTAGTGCACCTGGCGCTCCACGAGCCAGTCAAGCCACCAGCACACGGCCTCGACCGACATCTCCGAGAACGAGTGGACGTTGATGGCGAGATCCACGTTGTCCGTGAAGCCGCTGATGTCGGAGAGGTTCAACACCGAAACGCGCGACTCCAATCGCCGGAACCGGAGGTAGGCGCGACAGAGCATTGTGGACAATGCGATTCCGTCGGTGCAGTAGAGATTTCCGTTCGCCGTGATCTCCGCCAGCCGGTGGGCCAGCCGGCCGTAGCCTGCACCGATGTCGATCACCTTCTTTTCCTCGAGATAACCGGCGGGCAGGTGGTCGGTCAAGAAGGTCAGCTCCAGGATGCTGTCCATGAGATCCCGGGACCACAGTCGATCGTTCATGCGGATGCATTGGGCGCCGAAGGCTCCGTCCTCGGATGTCTTCTCGAGCATGCCGAACGAGTCCAATCGTTCAGCCCATAGTGCACTCAGGGCATAGTCGACGGCCGAGTAATTGGCCTGCCAGACATAGGCATTGTGCGCGCGGAAGTTGGAGGTGTCGATGCCTTTCAGGTCTGGATCGAACTCCGCCCGCTTCTTCCAAACCTCAAGGCCTTGCACCTCGTGCAGCGGATGTGAACGATACACTTTCGACAGACGTTGTAGTTCGTCCATGTCGATGGGTAGAGGTGCCGAAGGCGCAATCGCTGCGAAGTCCGACTTGGCCGAGCGTATGGAGACCTCCAGTCCGGTCGCCTGCATCACTCGCCAAATATCGGCCTTGATCCTACTAGTTACGGTCACCTACGCCTCCTGGTTTGCCAGAAACCCAGCGTATTGAACGTCATTCCTGTTCGCCACTCGTGGCGCCATGCGAGCCCACCGGCGTCAGCCAGCGACAACGCCAATGTGAACTGCTCTTCTCGATGCTCCCGAGCAGCGATTTCCATCAACGACGCAGCGGAAGTTGCCGGCAACACAGCTTCGAGTCGTCACCGGGATCGAGCGCACCGGCCACCGAATCCGCCCGCCAGCAAGACGGCGCCAAGCCGACTTCCGTCAAGTTTGAGTTGTGGTCAGGACGATCTGACTGCCTGGATCGGGCCCGCTCTCGTGCTAGTCGGCAACTGGTGGGTGTCCGGCGGCGACCCGGAGACGGGACGTCGGACGTGCGCACTACAGGCAACTAGGGTCTGGTGTTCTGGATGCAAGGCGGTACCACGGGGGTAGGAGTGTGCTCGACAACGACAGGTTGGTAGTTCCTGATCCGATCTTGGATCGGATGCGGTGCCCGCGATGCGGGTCAACGATGATCGACGGCGATGACGACGTTCGCTGCGGACGCGACCACCGATTCGCCAAGCACGGCGGTTACTTGGACTTCTCGCAAGAATTGGACAAGGGGGGGACGACCGAGCGTACGTTTTCCAGTTTTGGCTACGAATGGAATGCCTTCGACGAGGTGCGAGGCGAAGACGAACGGTTCGCCGAAATCTATTTCCGGGACCTTGACCTCGACAGCCTCAACTCCAAGATCGGTCTCGATGCGGGATGCGGAAAAGGCCGCTTCACTCGTCTGCTTGCCGCACATCTTGCGATGGAGGTGGCATTGGACGGCTCGTCCGCGGTGGAGGCCGCTGCCCGCAACCTGGGTGAGTATTCCAACGTGACAGTCGTGCAGTCCGATCTGCGCAATGCCCCGTTCGCTCGCGAGAGCTTCGACTTCATATCGAGCCTCGGCGTCCTCCATCACCTCGACGATCCGTACGACGGCTTCAGGCGGCTCTCCAGCTTCCTCGCACCGAAGGGGCAGATCCTCCTCTATCTCTACAGTCGTCCTGCCCAAATAGGGGTGCGGTCGATTGCGCTGAGAGTGGCCACGATGTTGCGGATGGTGACGGTGCGCTTTCCCCATAAGTTTCTCAAGCGCCTGTCGACGCCAATCGGCGGTCTCTTGTACTGGTCGTTCGTAATACCAGGCCGCTGGGGAGAGCGACGGGGGGTGGACGCGCTTGCCAGGCTCCCCATGGACACCTATCGGGACAAGCCGTTTCGGAGCCTGGTGCTGGACACCTTTGACAGGCTGAGTGCACCAGTGGAGTACCGATACGTCTGGAAGGAGCTGGAGCAGTGGTTCTCCGACACCGGACTGATCGTCGACGCAGCTCGCGACGAGACCGGATGGTTTATCTTGGCCCACAAGCCTTGAGTGCCCTGGCGACAACCGTACGACCCGGCGAGCACAGACGGCACAATGTGCTCGCGAGAAGCAGACACCCGGGTAACCGACACCGGGGGTATCAACGTGTCGGTCGCATCCGTTGCGGCTTCCTCGAGGACATGAGGTGCGTTTGGAGAGAGCGGTGAGTTCGACAGGTATTCCGAAATGTACATGGGGAGTGTGCTGTGTCAACTGAAGGATGTCGCCGTCGCGAAGACTCACCCGCAATTGGCCCGCTTGGCAACCTTCCAGATACTCGGCGGTCGACGCGCACATCGTGCCGTCGGGAGAAGGCCACACGTTGGTAACGGGCCCTGCGTCGATGCCGGCACCCCTGGTGAAGAGAGGGGTCCGAGTGCCAAGTGTTCCGGTTGTCTCCGTATGCGTGCTCGTGCTTTCGGACACCGCCTTGGTCACTGACTGCCTTGCCTCGTTGACGACCACGGTGCGGAAGGGTGAGACCGAATTCGTGGTCGTCGCCAATGGGACGTCGGATGGGGCCCGTCAGGTGCTTGAGGAACGCGACGACATCGTCCTCGTTCGTAGCGGCACCAACCTGGGGTTTTCCGGCGGATGCAACCTGGCCGCCGAAGTCGCACGTGGAAGGTACCTGGTCTTTCTGAACGACGACAGCACCGTCGAGGCGGAATGCATCGATCAGCTGGTGGTGACCGCAGAGTCCGATCGTTCGCTCGGAGCAGTCGGAAGCCGGATCCTGTCCAGTGACGGTTCTCTTCAAGAGGCAGGTTCGGTGTTGTGGAGCGACGGTTCGACCGCGCATGTCGGCGTGGGCCTGCCCGCTGGCTCCACTGCCTATTCCTATCTTCGGGACGTCGACTACGCATCGGCCAACGGGCTGCTCGTCAGGCGGGAGGCTTGGGATGCCGTCGGCGGATTCGACGAGATCTTCTTCCCTGCATACCTCGAAGACGTAGATCTGTGCATGGCTCTGCGACGCCATGGCTACCGGGTGGTGTATCAGCCCCGGGCGCGAATACGACATCTAGAGAGCCAGAGCACCACTACCTCGTATCGCCGCTTCCTGATGCAACGCAATCGTCGGCTATTCGCCGAGAAGTGGCCCACGGAACTGATCCGGTTCGACGACAGACCGCGCGAAGTTGATGCCACGGCGGTCGACCGGGCCGTCCACCTGGCGCGGGGGTCACCTCGCCGGTTGGTGGTGGCGATCGGAACTGGTGGCCGAGCGCCCGACGGCATGTGGTCGGTGACCGAGGAGCTTGCGGATGCCGGTTGGGCGGTGACCGTTGCCCTGACCCCTGCGAGACACGGACATTCCTCACACCCGGTTGAGTCGGATCGGATGGGTCGGCTCTCTGACCTGGGTGTGGACGTTCATCACGGATCGGTCAGAGATTTGTTCGCCAAATCCGGCGCCGATTTCGAAGCCGTAGTCGTAGCGGGAGGGCCAGCCGGCTGGCATCGATGGCGAAGGTGGTCCACCACCGTCCGGGTGCGCGGCGGCCGGGTCCCGATCGTCCGCATAGCAGATCGGACCCCTGAAGCCGCAGGCCGATCCATCGTGAGGGTGGTCGAAACCGTGGCGCAGGGCGCCCGTTCGGGATCGGATTTCCGCTCGACCGAACCGCTATCATCTCCCAATGGTCATGGGGGCAGATGATGGTGGGAGGAACGGTGACGGCGAAGCACTCAGTCGTATCGATGAACTCGAACGGGAATGCTTGAGGGTGACTGCATGGGCAGAGCAGTTACTGCGGGAGCTCCGCTTCGCCAAGGCGGAGATCGAGGTAAAGGAAGAGTACATCGTAGCGAAGGATCAGTATATCGCCACACTCGAATCCGGCTCCGACCTCGAAGCAACTCTCGACATCCTTCGGGCAAAGACGGCGTATATCGAGTCGCTGCCGTCGGTCAGGATGAAGGTATGGATCCAGGGCGTTCAGTGCAAACTCAAGAGATGAGCGCCGTTTGGGGCTCGACCGACCGGGGTTCAAGAGTTGTTGCTCTTGAGGTGGCACGATCGTTGAGTGGAGATCGCCGTGTCCAGTGCACGGTAGAAACCAAATCCGATCGGCCGAGAGCCAAGTGATGTTGGGTTCTCCATGAGAATTTTACTAGTCGCCGACGAATTTCCCTGGCCGACGTTCGGGGGGGGACGGATGCGGTTGGCCATGGTTATCGAGGCCGTCTCGCAGTTGGGTGAGATTGATCTGTTTGCCATGCACAGCTCGGAACAGATGGACCTCGAGTTGCCTCCGACCCTCTCCGTCGAAAGATTCGCAGCGGAGGTTCACAGGCCGCCACCCAGTGCGTGGCGCTGGAGATCGACTTGGCTTGCCCAACGCAGTGTTCCCATGGAAGTTGTCCTGCGGACGGGGGATCCCTCACTACGGCTCAATTTCGCTCGCTGGGTGCGGGACAGGTACGACGTTGTCTGGTTCAGTACGGCGGCGGTGTATGCCCAAATGGGACGACCCGATCTGGGACCGACGATCGTCGATTTGGACAACCTGGAGGACGTCAAGGCCGCTCAGCGTGAAAAACTGCTCCGGTCGGAATGGCCCCGGAATGGACTCACCAGCTCCGTCCGCCACGCCATCGCAATTGCGCAAACCAAGAAAAACGTGCGTGATTGGAGGGCGTTGCAACGTTCAGTGGCCGCTGATGTCGAGCGAGTCGTGCTGTGCAGCAACATCGACCTAGGTCGTGCGGGATTGCCCAATGCCGTGGTGATCCCGAATACCTACCCCCGACCGCTGAAGAGCGCAGGTCATGGGGAAGTCAGAAATCCATCGGTCGTCCTGTTCCAAGGGAGCCTCACGTACACCCCTAATATGGACGCGGCGGAGTGGCTCGTCGGACAGATCGTGCCTCGACTGCAGGTGAAGGTCCCCGAGGTCGAGGTCCGACTCGTCGGAAAGTCGGCCCCGGGTGTCGCTCGTCTTCACCATCCCCCCGCGGTGACCGTGGTCGGGCAGGTACCGGAGATGGAGCCCGAATTGGCCCGGGCCGACATCGCTGCTGTTCCCCTCAGGATCGGAAGCGGCACGCGCCTGAAGATCCTAGAGTCGTTCGCCCACCGGGTGCCCGTCGTGTCCACGACGGTCGGCGCCGACGGCCTCGATGTGCAGGACGGCATCCACCTGCTGTTGGCCGATGATGCCGAGGGATTCGCCGAAGCCTGCCGGCGACTCCTGACGGACGCTGATCTCCGAGGGCGCCTCGTCGATGCGGCTGAGGAACTGTTTGTCGAACGCTACGAGTCGACGCGGGTCAGAGAGCAGGTCCAGCGGCTGGTGCGCGATGTGGTCGGGGCAGAAGTGGATGCGCCGGACCCCCTTGACAATTGAGGTTCATCTTGTCAGGGAACGGGCTCGCTACTGCGCGTCACAGATGGAACGGATGGTCTGGCGCCCCCGACTGCCTCAACCGGTGTCTCGACCGGTTCCCTTGATGCCCGCAATGATCGATCGAAGTGGCTGTGTCACCCGCCAACTGGTGGATCCGCGGAGCCGATCGAGAGCGAGCTGCTTCTCTCGCACACTGGCCTCAAGTTCCTCCACCTTGCGGGTTCGGCCCTCGCGGCGTGCTGCAATGACCGCAGAGGTCCAGCTCGACTCACTTGTGAGTGCCATGGGATCCATCGGCAGGTGACCACCTCCGGCGGCCGCCAAGCGGGCAATTAGGTCGCGCTGCGGTGCGAGGAGCAGTTCGCCATCGGAATCGAGATCAGCATTCGGCCGCGCCGTGATGGTCGAGATCCCAAGTCCCACGTCCCACGGAATCGATTCGGAGGCGAATTGAGGTCGAGAACGCAACCAGTCGGCCAGGGAGCCGATGGTGCCAGATGGATCGTCCACGAGTGACTCGTAATTGCAGACATACGTGTCCAGACCGACCAGGTGCTCGAGAGCGGACCGGTTGTACCGCTCCCATAGTGCGATCCCCTCGGCAAGGTGCAGCCCATTGCGCCGGCGCAGTGAGCGTGCCACCGACAAGGGTGACCGCCAGACCAGGACCGCGGTGGGAGGCGACGGGAAAAAGTGCTGCCAGTGGGGGAGAAGGATGCATAGGCGTGGGTCCTTGCAGACGAGGGGACCGGCATCCGGAAACGCCCGTCCGGCTGCCGAGGTGGGGTTCCGTGCCTCCCCAACTTCGGCGCCGTCCTCCCAATGTGGAGGCAGATCAGGCGGTGCTTCCCAACTGCCTCCAAGATCGGCAAGGAGCTCGTCGTTGTACGCGGAGATCGACACGCTTTCCCAATGCTCCGGATTGCTCTCGTGCCATCCCATCAGGTCGTCAGGATGCGGCGTCTGAAAACCAAGCCCGCCGAGCGCTCCTGAGACGGCCGACGTGCCGCTGCGGTGCATCCCGAGTACGACCAACCACGGACCGGGTGGCATCGGACCGGATCGTCGGTCGACGTCCGGCCTCATCGCAAGGCCAGCTTGCTAGTCATTTTCGGCCCCCGATTCGACAGTGCTGCGCATGTTCGCATTCGATATTGTCTCCGTCAGGCCCGCGGTTGAGGGGCATTCGTTGCAGGTGGCGCATGGATATCCGACACTTGTCTCGAAATGTCGTGGGACGAGTGCTGGACCACCCACTCGTCGTGTCTCTGTTCGGATGGTAGTTGGGCAGGTGGAACGAAGGTGCTGTCCGCCTCGGGGTCGGAGATCCGGCGCCCCTGGTCCGACGCGACCGTGAGACTAGGGCAGAACAAACCGCGGAAATTCCGGGTGAGGTGCATCCGACACATTGGCGTGCCACCTAACGGGCGAGCGCCCCGATGACGCCGGCGACTCGTTCCAAGTCCTCATTAGACAGCCCCGATCCGGTGGGGAGACACAGGCCCTGATCGAAGATGTGGGCGGCTACCGAGCCACCAACCACGGGACTTGCGGCAAAAACGGGTTGGAGGTGGAGGGGCTTCCAGGTGGGGCGTGCTTCGATATCGACCGATTCGAGGGCCAGTCGAACGGCCTCTCGATCGACGCCGAACTGCTCCGGGTCGATCGTGATGCAGGTGAGCCAGTAGTTGGGCTCGCCGTACGCCGCGATCGGCATGAACCCGATACCAGGTAGCTCGGCCAACGCGGTCCGGTAGTACTCATTGATCCGACGCCGACGTTCGATCCGGCTGTCGAGGCCCCGCAGCTGGGCCCGGCCCAGAGCGGCCAGCAGGTTACTGAGCCGGTAGTTATACCCGACGACGGAGTGTTCGTAGTGCGGAGACGGGTCCCGGGCCTGGGTGGCCAGGTAACGGGCGCGGTCAGCTACATGAGCGGATTCGGTGACCAGCATGCCGCCCCCACTTGTCGTAATGATCTTGTTTCCGTTGAACGAGAAGACCCCCGATGCCCCGAACGAACCTGCAGCGCGACTCCGGTAGGTTGCGCCAAGCGCTTCGGCAGCATCCTCGACCAGCGGGACGCCGTAGGAGTCGGCCAAGGGGAGCAGCCGGTCGTAGTCGGCCGCCTGGCCGTACAGGTCGACGGTTACCATGGCTCGTGGGAGGAGCCGGCCGTCACGCGCCCGGTCGGAGAGTTCCTCCGCAACCAGGTCCGGATCGATATTCCACGTCGTCGGCGAGCAATCGACGAAGACTGGTTCGGCTCCGAGGTAGCGGACGGCATTGGCCGTCGCCACGAACGTGAACGACGGCACCAGGACTTCGTCACCCGGCCCCACCCCGAGCATCAGGAGGGCGAGGTGGAGTGCGGCCGTGCCACTCGATAGTGCGACGGCGTGTCCAATGCCGACTCGGTCAGCGATCTCGGCCTCGAACGCGTCGACGTCCGGACCGAGCGGCGCGATCCAGTTGGAGTCGAAGGCTGCGAGGAGCATGCGGCGTTCCTCGGGCCCGACTTCGGGAGGGGAGAGGTAGATGCGACTCATGCGGTGGCTCCCTGATCAGGTGAGATCGCCCCGGTACTGGTCGCCAAGACCACGAGTAGCACGGCGACCAGTAGATCGAAGGCGATGATGGGTCCGAGTCCGAGGTGGCGTGCCACGGCGACCGCACCCAGGCCCAGCACCGCCTCGATCCCGATGTAGGCCAGACTTGCCCGACTGCGTGTCCATCCGCGCGTCACGAGTCGATCGTAGGGATGCCTGCGATCACCGGCCATCAGTGAGGTCCGGCCCCGAAGTCGGCGGATCACGGCAAAGGTCAGCTCGGCGGCGGGCAGAGCCACCAGGGAGAGGGCGGCCAGGCCCAGCTCGAGGGAGAGATGCGGCGCCCATGCTTCGCCCAACAGGATGGCCAAGGCCGTACCCAGGAGGTACGCGCCTCCGTCGCCCAGGTACACCTGGGCAGGCGGCCGATTGAAGACAAGGAATGCCAAGAGTGCCGGGCCCAGGGCCGCGGCCAGCTGCCTGCCCGGCCCGACCAGGAGTAGTGCGAACGACAGGGCGGCCACGGCGCCGACGCCCCCGGCCAGCATATCGAGACCGTCCAACAGGTTCACTCCATTGATGAGCAGGACCGTGACAAGCACCAATAGCAGCGCGGCCAGCGGGCCACCGAAGCCTACCGGACTGGTCGCGACGACCATCGCTCCTACACCGACCTCGCCGACGAGTCGGACCCAGGGTGCCAGGTCGAAGCGGTCGTCGGTCACGCCGAGGAGCAGTGCGGCGGCCAGGGGAATGAGGACTGTCGGTCGTCCGGACAGGGCACCCACGGCGGTGCCCGCGAATACGGCAACCCCGCCCAAATACGGGATCGGCGCCTCCTGCTGCTTGAGTTCACCCGGCCGGTCCACGATGCCGGTTCGCTTCGCCACGACGATCATTGCCGGCGTGACCACAAGGGCAGCCACGAACGAGACGATTGCGATCAGGGGAATCGTCACGTCGGTGTCCTACCGCCCGGACCTGCGGCAACCGGGTCCCACTGCAACAGCAGCGATCTCGACCCGGCATGCAGTTCGAACTCCGCCGCCGCCACGAAGCCGGCCCTTCGATAGAGGTCGATGGCGCCTGAGTTACCGGTGGCCACGATGACGTAGGCGGTGCTCCCCCCGGTTCGGTCGACTTCGGAGAGGAAGGAGTCGACCAGCCCCTTCCCGATGCCACGGCCTTGGTGGCTGGGGTCTACGGCAATGGCCAACAGCTCGGTGCCCTCACCGGTGCCGGCTCCGTCGCCTGCACCGTGCCGGAGCGTCTCGAGTACCCGGCGCCATCCCAGCACCAGACGGCGGGCCACGCCCAGAGAGGCCCGGATCCCGTCGCGCCAGACGAATGAGCGGTAAAGAGCCGTCACATCGCAGGATCCGGCGATGAATCCCACTACGTGGTCATCGGCTTCTGCGACGATCAGGAAGGATGATGGGGACAAGGAGATCCGCCGGTAGAGATGGGTCAGGAAGCCGGGCCCCAGGAAGGAGAGGAACCCCTCGCTGATCTCATCGGCATGGAGTCGGGCGGCAGCGGCGGCATCTGCCTCGGTGGCCTCCCGGAATGTCGGCTTGTGGCCGTCCTGGCCTCTCGTGCCTGTCACCCTCGCCTCCGGAGCGGGTACGCAGGAGGGCAGTCCGAGGGCCCGAGGCGGGCGGGGTCACGCATCGGCTGCCGACTCCCGGTGCTTCCCCCGTTGGGCCCCATCGTGGTCTCCTCCCGCCACGGCGGCAGGGCCGGTCCTGGCATGCAGCTCGATGTCGTCGGAATACGAGTCTACGGACTATTTCTCAATGCAGACTGATCCGCTATCATGGCCTTCTGTGAATGAGAGCAGTGGGGCAGGGCTGGCCGGGCAGTACCAATTGTCGAACCTGCGCGCCATCGAGACCGAATCGATTCATATTATTCGGGAGGTGGCGGCAGAGTTCGAACGACCGGTTTTGCTCTTCTCGGGTGGCAAGGACTCGGTGGTCATGCTCCGACTCGCCCAGAAGGCGTTCTGGCCGGGTCGCATCCCCTTCCCGGTGATGCACATCGACACCGGCCACAACTTCCCGGAGGTCCTCGCGTTCCGCGATCGGATGGTTTCCGAGCTCGGCGCCAACCTCGTGGTCGCCTCGGTGCAGGAGTCGATCGACTCCGGTCGTTCGGTCGACGAGGGGGGACCGGACCCATCGCGCAACCGGTTGCAGACCCGCACCCTCCTCGACGCTATCGCCGAGTACAAGTTCGATGCCGTCTTCGGAGGCGCTCGCCGGGACGAGGAGAAGGCGCGGGCAAAAGAGCGCGTCTACTCATTCCGTGACGACTTCGGGCAGTGGGACCCGAAGAACCAGCGTCCGGAGCTGTGGTCGCTCTACAACGGACGCCATCGGGCCGGTGAGCACATCCGTGTCTTCCCACTCTCGGACTGGACTGAACTCGACATATGGCAGTACGTGGGTGAGGAAGGACTCGAGTTGCCTTCGATCTACTTCTCCCACCGCCGTGAGGTGTTCCGCCGCGACGGCATGTTGATCTCGGTCGGGCCATTCGTCAACGCTCGTGGCGAAGAGGAGATCATCGAAACCAGCGTCCGCTACCGGACCGTGGGCGACATGACGTGCACCGGAGCCGTGGAGTCCTCGGCGGTCAGCGTCGACGAGATCATTCTCGAGGTGGCAGCGTCCCGACTCACCGAACGGGGCGCCACACGCGCCGACGACCGGGTGAGCGAGGCAGCCATGGAGGACCGCAAGCGGGAGGGCTACTTCTAGATGGAACTGCTGCGATTCGCGACGGCGGGCTCCGTCGACGACGGCAAAAGCACGCTGATCGGGCGGCTCCTGTACGACTCCAAGGCGATCTTCGAGGACCAGCTCGAAGCCGTGGAGCGGGTGAGCAGCCAACGGGGCGACGAGTACACCGACCTGGCGCTGCTGACCGATGGCCTACGTGCCGAGCGTGAGCAGGGCATCACGATCGATGTCGCCTATCGGTACTTCGCTACGCCGGCCCGGAAGTTCATCATCGCCGACACCCCGGGTCACATCCAGTACACGCGTAACATGGTCACCGGAAACTCGACGGCAGACCTAACGATCGTGCTCGTCGATGCTCGACTGGGGATCGTCGAACAGACCCGGCGTCACGCTTTCCTGGCGTCGTTGCTCCGGGTTCCCCACCTTCTGGTCTGCGTGAACAAGATGGATCTGGTCGACTACGACCAGGGCGTGTTCGACGCCATCCGCGAGGAGTTCACCACATTCGCCAGCCGCCTCGAAGTGGCCGACATGACGTTCATCCCCATTTCGGCGCTCAAGGGTGACAACGTGGTTCAGCGGTCGGCGAACATGCCCTGGTACGAGGGGGCTTCCCTTCTGCACCACTTGGAGCAGGTCTACATCGCCTCCGATCGCAACCTGATCGATCCACGGTTTCCCGTCCAATGGGTGGTCAGGCCCCAGGCCAGCAACCTGCCCGACTATCGGGGATATGCCGGGCGGATCGAAGGCGGGGTGTTCCGACCCGGCGATGAGGTGATGGTCCTTCCCTCCGGCTTGACCACCACGGTCGCCGGAATCGACACCTTCGACGGACCGCTGGACGAGGCGTTCGCCTCCATGTCGGTCACTCTGCGCCTTAGCGATGACATCGACATCTCGCGGGGTGACATGATCTGCCGCCCGCATAACAGGCCCACCGTCGGCCAGGACCTCGATGCGATGGTGTGCTGGATGACCGATCGTCCGATCCAGGTCGGCGACTTCCTGGCGCTCAAGCACAGCACCCGTTGGGTCCGAGCCGTGGTGAGGGATATCCACTACCGGCTCGATGTAAATACCCTTCATCGTGACGAAACGGCGACGACACTGGGCCTCAATGATGTCGGGAGGGTTAGCCTTCGCGTCACCCAGCCGCTGTTCTACGACAGTTACCGTCGGAATCGGCAGACGGGATCGTTCATCCTCGCTACCGAAGACAACAACGTGACCGCCGGAGCTGGCATGCTGCACGGTCCCGATTGATTTTGTGACGGAGCCGGGATCGTCCCCCAATGTCACGTGGCACGCGGGCCACGTCTCGCGAGACGAGCGAGCGGCCTTGTTCGGGTCCGGGGGAGCCACGCTGTGGTTCACCGGTCTGTCAGGGTCGGGTAAATCCACGTTGGCAACGGCGGTCGAGCAGCAGCTCATCCAATCCGGACGCGGCGCGTATCGGCTCGACGGCGACAATCTCCGTTCCGGACTCAACGGTGACCTCGGCTTCAGTCGGGAGGCCCGTGAGGAGAACTGCCGTCGAGTGGCCGAAGTCGCGCGTCTCTTCGCCGATGCCGGGCTGGTGGCGGTGGTGGCGATCATCAGCCCCTATGCGGAGTCGAGGCAGCGGGCCCGTCAGATCCATGCCGATGCCGGATTGCCGTTCATCGAGGTGTATCTCGCAGCATCCGCAGAGACCTGTGCGACGAGAGACCCTAAGGGCCTTTACGCCGCGGCCTCGGCAGGGCACATCGGATCGTTCACCGGAGTGGATGATCCCTACGAGGTGCCTGAATCACCGGATCTCGTGGTCGATGCGGAGGCGACGGTAGTAGAGGCCGTCGATCTCGTGCTCGGAGTGCTCGAACGCGCCGTCGATCCACCAGCCCCCACCTCCGAGTCGTCTGAGGCGCCCAATTGAGGAGGTAGGCAACCTGCACGACAGGGGGCGATGACAGAAATTCACGGCGCCTGGCAGCCGCCGGGACGAACGGGTGACTCTACGCCGGTACGCTCCCGCTCGGGCTGCTGACCCCTCGACGCCTGGAGAATGCTGCCGCTTCCATCATGCGGAGCGCCGTCAATGCCCCGACACTGGACTGGCGGAGGGGTCGGTCCGGAAGTAGCGGCGACACATGTTTCCAATCACCAGGGACGCAGTTGAGTTGCTCACGCATCGAGCCATCGTCGAGCGCACCGTAGGGAACCGCCAAGAACTGTTCGACGATCTCGTCGTAGTGGTCGGTCAGGATCGTCGAGGCAGGATCGAGCCCCCGCACCAGGCCCAGTCCAGCGGGAGCCGAGTCAACCACCGCCACCTCGAGGTCTGGACGCCACTGGCGGAGCAACAGGATGAGGCGCCAGATGTCACCGCTCCAGATGTCCGTGGTCCGCTCCCGGGCCGAAGTCGTCTCGTCAACGGGGAGGCAGTCGTGGATGAGTACGGTAGTTGACGGAGCCGATGCGCGCTCAAGGTTGATGAAGTCGCGTAGTGCGAACTCGAAATGGTGCATGCCATCGATGAAAGCCAGATCCAGAGGTATGCCGCCGAGAAGTGCTCCGAGATCATGGTCGGCAAAGAAGTCGTCGCTCGATTGCGAGAAGATCCGCGTCCGGCGTCCCATTCGGAAAACAACCTTCGGTGCAGGATCGATGCCGATGCAGAGCGTTCCGGGCAGTGCCAGCGTCAGCGACCTTCCGGTAGACACTCCGATCTCGACGTAGGTGCGCGGCAGCACGTGCTGATGTATCCGATCGAGGAGTTCGAAGTAGGGGAACGCAGGGGGAACGTAATGTGCGTACGCCCGGTCGACGATCTGGACCATTGCGGGATCGTACAGGATCGTGTCCGTCCGAAGGCGCCTCCGGTTGGGGGATCGGGCTCGAGGATCGACCAGGAGCAGTATATCTCCTCAGAATTGAGGATCTTCGCGAATATCCATCTCCCCGTGCCTCACTGGCTGGTGCGATGCACCGGCCTCGCTTACTCTTGGGTGCGGGACGAGGGCAAGGTGGACTGACGGGCAAATGCGGGCGAGCGGTATCTACAAACTGACAGCTGTAGTGGGCATCACCATGATCACCTTTGGCACGGGCATGGTGACTGCTGGCGCGGCATGGGGACTCGCCGCCGTTCAACCTCGCCCTGTGCCCATCTTCCACGATGCGAGGCGGGTCATAACGCTGAAACTCCCGCCCCCGCCCTACTGCACTCCCACGGTGCCGAACTGCCTGTGGGAGCTCTTCGTGAACGAACCGAAGGCTCCCGGCCAGCCCACCGTCGCGAAAGTGACAGGGCGTTCTGGCGTGTTGAGCGTTGACTACCCGGAATACTGTGGAGTCATTCAAGCTGACGCGCTCTTTGGGCCGGACCCTTGGCGGCAACGTGCCTGGGCCCGATGGACGATCTACAACTGCGACCCTCCGACGACGACATCAACCACTACCACCACCACCCATCCGGATCGGACCACAACCACGACCACGACTCGGCCTCCCCATGTCGCCAGTTCATCGACCGCGGTCACGGAAACGTCGACTTCAGCGCTACCTTTTACCGCCGCCACGGACGTCAGTAGTTCGAGCACCACACCGACGGTGGCCGCCACACCGACTCTCCCCTTTACCGGAGCGAACACCAAGCACTTGTTGTTCCTGGGTATGGCTCTGATCCTGCTGGGTGGATCGCTCCTGACGACGATGGAGTCCCGTCGAAGGATGCTCCGGCGGGCGAGCGCACTGCGTGTGGAGCAGGTGAAGCAGGGTGCCGGCCGAGCCAGCTCCTGGTTCCTGGGTCTCTGAACCAACTGGCCATCATCGATTCGCTTCGGCCGCTGAGAGGCTCGAAGCATCCTGAGAGGCCGGGATACGATCGGTGGGTGAACTGTCTCCGTTGCCACCGGGAATCCCTGCCCAGTAGGGTGCGGTTGGACTGCACGGAACGCGGAGTTCAAGTACGTCTTGGGCCCCGAGGAGAACGAGGATATTGGGGACAGGGGGCTGAGGCACTCGGTGCACCGCCCTGCTCGGGGCAGAATACGTAGCGAGATGGACCACGGACCCCGGCCACGACCAACACATTCCGATGCCGTCCCCGCGGGGGTCATGATCCTCGGAATGCACCGGAGCGGGACGTCAGCGGTGACCAGGCTGGTGAACCTTGTGGGGCCATCCGTGTGTGTCCGTGGGGACCTGCTGATGGGGACGAGTAGCAACGTCAAGGGATTCTGGGAGAGCACGTCCCTGATCAAGCTGAACGACGAGCTTCTGGCTGACTCGGACCACTCGTGGTGGTACCCGCCGTCGATCGATGACCTCAGGCGCTGGGAGCCGGGCGTGGACAGGGCCACGGTCAATGGTGCCCGCGCTGTCTTCGACCGTGCCCATCCGTCGGAACCGTGGGTGTGGAAGGACCCCCGGACGTGCCTCACGCTTTCGTTCTGGCGACGTACCCTGGCTCAGCGGGTGGCGGGGGTCGTCGTCTATCGCAACCCCCTGGACGTCGCCCGGTCTCTGGAGCGCCGCAACCTGATGAGCGTGGAGTTCGGCTTGGCGCTTTGGATGCGCTACACCCGGGCCCTTATCGAGCAGGCCGGAGGCATGCCGCTGATGGTGTCTAACTACGACGACATCCTGGAAGATCCCGAGGCTTGGTCTGCGATAGCCCGTGGATTCTTAGGCGACCTCGGGATGGCCGTCGATGCTACGGTCGATGGGGCATCGATTCGCGAGTTCGTCAATCCGAAGCTGCGCCACAATGCCCACAGTCCGCCTGATCGTGGTGCCACCGCCGACCTCTTTGACGCACTGCGGTCATTGGATGGAGTCCACTCTTCATTCGTCGTCCCCTCGTTGGATGACGAAGCGCCCTGGATCGGTGAGCAGTTCGCGGCGGTCGGACCGGAATGGCATTCAACATGGAAGGATCCCAGCAGCTCACCCCCGACCATTGGCCAACGGCTGCGGGTGCTGATGAAGCGTGCATCATTCGTCGGCCGGTAGCCGACCACCGATACGCCGCTGAATCCATCTGCGGTGTCGAATGTGGGAGTGCGTGCCCTGCGTCGAGCTGCGATCTTGGTCGCCTGGCTTCAGTCCTCAGGCGCAACACTCAAGTCGTCTGTGCTCCACGTCTTGAGCGGAAACGAGGACAGCACCCGCTGCATCTCGGCGATCTGATGGGCCGTCAGCCGTTGCTTCCAGTTGTCCGGCAGCTCGGCCGCCAGGCGCCGTGTGCGGAAACCCTTTCCGGGCCGGTCGTTCTCGACCAGACAGGCCTCTGCGGCATCGTTCCACTGGAGACCGAGTTCGTCGTAGAGCCCGCGGAACTCCTTGCTGGGGCTCCGACAGAGTTGTTCGTGGGTGCGGACGACCCATTCCGGGTGCTTCGCCGCAGCCTGTTCGAGGGCGGTCATCAGGATGCCGATCCGCCAGATCGTCTGGGAGAGGTGGTCGGAGGGGGGTTGTTCGAGTCCCCATTCCTCGGCCAGACGGCGGACTCCCGGCATGGTCTGGAACGGCACGTATTGATCGATGTAGTCGAGGGAGATCCAGCTGGCCAGAATGCTTCCGGGGTGACGGAGGATCAAGACGACGTCGATGTCGAACTCGGAGGCCAGCCACTCGATGGAGAGCGGAGCGTGCACCGTCTTGACGAGAAGCCGGTGGTCGTCGAGAACGGGGTTCCGACGAGGTCTGGGACGGGAGCCCATCGCAGCAGTCAGTGAGATGGTCGGTGACAACCGTCCCTCCAGGAAGCGGTTCATTTCCGGAGGTCGCACGACCCGCTGCACCTGGGCGGCGAGACGGAGGCGGGGCGACTCGTGGGCACCATTGAGGATCCACGACCACAGCCGGTGGTATGCCGCGTCCTGGTCCCCAGGTGCCAGTGCCGGAAACCGCCCAGCAAGCCGTTTGCCCCAGATCGCCGAGACCCGGTGTCCTTCGCTGTCTGGCTCCATCAGCGAATGGAGCGAGTACTCGCACTCGAGGACCTGCTTCGTCCATGTGGTGCCGGAACGGGGCATCCCCACGATCACGAGGGGCGGCTGATCCGTCGGCCGATCGATCGGCGCTTGCCGTTCGATCATCGAAGAGCGTGCGGTGGATGAACGGGGTGTGCCGACCTCACCAGACGACTGGCGCCCCTTGCGGACCCCCCACGCATGGCCGAAGGATATCACAAGGTGAATTCACACGACCCTACGCCGACGGCTTTGCTCCCCCGCCCCGCATCGAGCGGGTGGCGTTGAGCACGCTCGGAGGAGTCAGCCGACGGATCCTGCTACGCACGCTCGACGACTCGCGATCGCCCGCGGCCCAGACCGTGTTGTGGCCACTCCGTTCGACTGCCGGGGCGGTGTAGTAGTACCAGGCGAGGGAGCGCCGAAACCTCCCCTTCGGTACGGCAAGTGCATCGGGATGTCCGTGGAAGGAGGTGTCGGATGTCTCGAAGACCACCAACCTGTTGGCGATGGGTGCGACACGCTTCACCGGACGCGTCATCTCGCGATTCCAGAGCTCGAGATGTCCTCCGTACTCGTCCTTCCAGTCCTCGTTGAGGTACAGAAGCACGTTCACCCGGCGATCGACCTTCAGTTTGCGGTGTTGGTCGAAGTCGGCATGGACCTTGAGCGTGCCACCCCTGGGGATCTGGTGGAGTCCGCCGCCGTGCAAGTGAGGATCGGGAATGAGACCCTTGATGCCAGTCAGGGTCTCCAAGAACTCGACGAACACTTGCGAGTTGAATTGCCGCAGGACGGCACAGATCGGTGCGGGTATCATCTCTTCATCACGCAACGCGTACTTCAACTGATTGGGGTCGTTGAAGTGCTCCCATCCGGGCCCCGGGGCCGGGAAGGCCTCGATGATCTGTTTGATTGTGGCCACCGGGAGCATGTCGTCGATGACGACGTGCGGATACGGTTCGGCTGAGACGAACTCGCCGTGCAGGCGCTCGGCGAGCGCCTGCAGATCCGAGCGCCTGGGCATGTCCCCCTTCACGTGATCAACCTATCCCGCAATGCGGCACTTGGGCATCGGGACCGAGTGTTCGCATGTCCTTCACAGGGTTGTCGAGTGCCACGGGTGCGGTTCGCCCTGGCCAACCCACAACCAACGTCAACCGGACGCGTCCTCGTATCCGAGGCGCACGACCAGGTCATCGGTCAGATCCCTGAGCCGTTCGAGGTGGTCGGGCTCGAGCCGAGTCTGCCACTCTCCTGGGCGCCCGGAGCGGGCGTGATTTGGGGCCGCACCACCCCGGCGGAGGCTGAGGCGGTCCACCGCATCAAGTCCGATGGTCGTGGCGTGGTCGTTGAATCCGTACCAGCGGAAGAGCTTCTCGAAGGTGCTCGCCTCGTCGGCCATGGCGTTTTCGTAGCGGAGCTCGAGGAATTCGGGTTGATGATAGACCCAGGCGCCCATGGCCGCCCCCGTCGCCCTCGCGAACCACTCGATTTCGGACATCAGGCCATCGTGCTCGCTGAGTGTCCGGAGGTGTTCTTGGTGGCTGAGTCCTCCGTACTTGGGGTTGGGCCTGTGGACCCACTTCTCGACGGTGACCAGGTGGTATTCATATCCGGATACGACCAGATCGCGTGGGTCGCGGATCAGGTGGGACCCTCGGAACTGCCGGGATTCGACCTGGTCACGATGGAACGATCCACAGTTTTGGTAGAACGCCAAGTCGGTATCCGGGCGGATGGGATCGAACCTCACCTCCTGGCGGCGGAGCCCGTAGTGCCGAATCACCTCGAGCAGCACCGCACGGAACCACACGGTCGCCGCCTTGTGGTAGCCACAGTGGACCAGCAGCACCCGTTCCGAGCCGGACTCGAATGGGTTGGTGGTTGCCCTGCGAACGCGCTGTTGGGCGCCCTTCCGGACCCGGGCATGGAGCGGGGTCACCGTCGAAGGCGCCGATCCGCGTTCAGTCATCCGCCCCCCTTTCCTCGTCTTCCACCTGTACCGTGTCGCAGTCTAGATCTCCCACGGTGGTCTCCGGCACGCCGGGGAGGAAACGGCCGACCCCGAATCGAAGGCATTGCCCCTGAGTAGGAGTGAGGGCACGCCGCTGTGGCCGTGCGACCACGCTGTGTCGCCCGCGCAGGGGCACTGTTGCCTTTATGCCGGCCCATGGGGCAGGCTGGAGTGAATCCTTTGGCAGGTGGACAACGCTCGAGGGGTCGGAAACGGGGGTAGTCGGATGCGAACCAGCCTTAGCTTGGTGATTCCAGCGTACAACGAGGCTGACCGTATTGGGGTTGGTCTGAAGCAGCTCATGGAGGAAGTTTCCCCTGACGACACGGAGATCATCGTCGTCGACGATGGCAGCACGGACGATACTGCGGAGGAGGCCCGGACTCACCTGGACTCTTGGCCCCGGCACGATGTCGTTTCACTTTCTCGCAACCGCGGCAAGGGGGCGGCGGTCCGGGCCGGGGTCGTCCGGGCCCGCGGGGAGGTGATCGCCTATGTCGATGCCGACATGGCAACGGATCCACGTGACCTGACCTCGTTGCTGGCGGCACTCGATGGCAATCACATCGCCATCGGCTCCCGAGCCCACACGGGATCAGTGGTGCACCGTGAGGTGCACCGTCGGGTAATGAACCGGACGTTCGGGATGCTGGTGGCATCGATGACCCAGCTTCCCTACATGGACACCCAGTGCGGGTTCAAGGCGTTCAAGGGGTCTGTCGCCAAGCTCCTCTTCCACGGAAACCGGGTGGACCGCTTCGCCTTCGACGTCGAGGTGCTTGATCTTGCCGCCCGGCTCGGTCTCCGGAGGGAAGAGGTCCCCGTCCACTGGATCGATGTCGCCGGGAGCCACGTTCGGCCGCTTCACGACGGTGTGCAGATGCTCGGCGACGTGGCGCGCTTCCGGCTGATGAGTAGGTTCCAGCCGCCGGTCCAGGGTGTCTTTATGCCGAACGTCCCAATCGAATCTGCGGGGAGGCTGATCAGGCCGTCGATCCGATGTGTGGATCTCATTGTCGAGTGGCACGGCGGAACGGCCGTGCTGTTCCCCTGCTTGCCGCCGACAGTGTCGCATCGAATCGCGAGGCGTCTGCACTCCGACTTCGAGGCATGGGATCCCACAGAATTGAGTGTCGAGTTCAGCGCCCTCTTCGCACCGGTGTCGACGTTGGATGGCCACACCCCGGAGTTGGTGATGTGAATGGGATCAAGCGATCGGTCGAACTGTTTCGGGCGTTTCGACATGAGGGAACGGATCCCGCAAGGTTCTACGGATTGCTTGCCGATGACACCGTGTCTGATGCGTCCCGTTTCTGTCAGCTGAACGGCTCGACAGTGCTCGACGTCGGCGGGGCATCCGGGTACGTGGCCGATGCCTTTCGTGCGGCAGGCTCCAGAGCGCTGACGGTCGAGTACGACGTCGACCAGATGAATGAGCACGGTCGAAATCTGATGGACGGCATCATCGGGGACGGATGTGAACTTCCCCTTGCCACGGGGTCGGTCGACATCGGGTATTCGTCAAATGTGCTCGAGCACGTGGTCTCCCATCGACGCATGCTCGCGGAGATGGTCCGGGTGGTCTCGCCTGGAGGAGTGATCTACATCACCTTCACCAACTGGCTCTCGCCATGGGGCGGCCACGAGACCTCGCCCTGGCACTATCTGGGGGGAGAATGGGCGGCCAAGCGATTCGAGCGGAAGACTGGCAGCCCTGCCAAGAACAGGTACGGTGTCAGCCTCTTCCCTCTGAGCGTGGCCGAAGTCCTCGGATGGTGCCGGTCCTGTCCCGACGTCATCGTGCTCGATGCCTTTCCGCGCTATTACCCACGATGGACGAAGATGCTCCTGAAGGTGCCGGTGCTGCGGGAGCTCCTGACCTGGAACCTGGTCGTCGTCATGCGCCGGAAGAGTGGCGCGGCCTCCGAACCTTAGGGACCGGCTAAGTTGACGCCCGACCGAAATGGCCCAAGGGGGGGAGCGCACGGTTGGTAGTCCCACAGATGCCACGACCCGCACCTGCGTCGTCGTCGGTAGTTGCTCGTTCGACCTTGGAGTTCCCGTGCGCATAGCGTTCGTCAGTTGGCGCGACCTTGCCAACGACCTCGCCGGTGGGTCCGAGGTGCTCATCGACCGGCTCGCCGTCGAGCTGCTCGACATGGGCCACGAAGTCACCCTGCTCTGCGGGGGTCCGGTGGGGGAGCGTCACTATCCGGTCATCGACCTCGGAGGCACCTTCTCGCAGTACGCGCGGGCCCCATTCGCCCACCGGTCGGTCCGGGACTGGGACCTCCTGGTCGATGTGGAAAATGGGCTGCCCTACTTCTCCCCACTGTGGCGGCGGAAGGCGATCCTCGCCTGCGTCCTCCACGTCCACAGCGACCAGTGGGACCAGCGGTTCCCCCGGCCGTTGGCCGCGGCCGGACGTTTCACCGAAGCGAAGATCATGCCCCTGGTCTATCGCCGGGTGCCGTTCCTTGCCATCTCCGACTCGACGGCGGCCTCACTGGAGGAAATCGGCGTGGAGCGACGTCGCGTCCACGTCCTCCCACCGGGTGTCGACGCCCCGACGGTCACGGTCGGCGAGCGGTCGGCGGAACCGCTGTTCGTCTGCGTCGGCCGGCTCATGCCGCATAAGCGCATCGACCTCTTGCTCCGGGCCTGGGACCAGGTCCGTCCGAAGACCGGCGGCCGACTGGTGGTGATCGGTGAAGGGCCCGAGCGGGGAGCCCTCGAGGCGCTCGCCGGCGACGACGTCGCCTTTGCCGGGAGGGTGGACGACGACGAGAAGTGGCGTCTGTTGAGCAGTGCGTGGACGCTGGTGCACCCGGCACACCACGAGGGGTGGGGCATCGTGATCACTGAAGCTGCGGCGGTGGGAACCCCGGCAATCGGCTTCAACGTCCCCGGCGTGAAGGACGCCATCGTCGACGGAGTCACCGGAGTCCTGGCCGAATCCGAGGCCGACCTCGTGACGCGCTGGATCGAGATCGCCGAAGACACAGATCTGCGTGAACGACTGTCCATCGGCGCCCGGCGCAATGCAGCGAACTTCGGTTGGGATCGGGTGGCCCGGGACTTCTCGACAATTGCCGCCGAAGTGGTGGCTTCGCATGCCGCGAGCCGACGGTGACGGTGACGCTGGCCGACGAGCGGGTGGTGGAGCCACCTCGTGAGGAACCTGGGGAGCCGGTGACCGCACCGTGCCCCGACCCGGTCGGTCGCCCGGTCCTCCTGGGTCTGGGTGCGCTCTTCCTCGTGGCCACGTTCGTCCAAGCCCCCGGTCTGATTGTCGACGACACCAAGCTTCCGGTCATCATGGCGCCGCTGACGTGGATGCAGTCGGCCCTGCATATGTGGAGCCAGACGGTGGCGTCCGGCTCGGTGCAGGACGAGACCTTCGGCTACCTGTTCCCGATGGCGCCGTTCTTCGAATTGACCCACCTCCTCCATGTGCCGGTCTGGTGTGCCGAGCGGATCTGGCTGACTCTCCTGCTCACCGTCGGAGCTTGGGGGGTCATCCGTGTGGCCGAAGCCCTCGGGATCGGGAAGCGGTGGGTCCGCGTGCTCGGCGCGGTCGCCTACTGCGTGGCCCCCATCGTCGTCGACTGGGCCGCCACGTCGGCGATTTTGTTGGCCGTCATGCTGCTGCCCTGGTTGTTGCTGCCCTTGATCGTGGGATCGCGGGAGGGCTCGCCCAGGCAGGCAGCGGCCAAGTCCGGCGTGGCCCTCGCCCTGATGGGTGGTGTGAACGCCACCGTTATCTTCTCAACGCTTCCGCTCGCCGTGATCTGGCTCGTCACCCGCGCCCCGGGTCCTCGCCGGCGGTCGTTGATGGGCTGGTGGGTCGTGTCCGTCGTCCTGGGTTGCATCTGGTGGATCGTCCCCACCATCCTGCAGGGCAAATACGGGTACTACTACCTCCCATACACCGAGTCCGCCTCCGTTACCACGGCCACAGGGTCAGCATTCGAGGCGCTCCGTGGAGCGTCGTTCTGGCAGAACTACGACGACCTGGGAGGGCCGCTGGTGCCAGGGGGCTGGATCTTGGTGACCTCGGGAGTCGCCATCGTGGCCACGTCGATGGTCACCGCGCTCGGACTCGCCGGTCTGGCCCGCCGGATTCCTGAGCGACTGTTTTTGGTGGCCAGCCTGTGCTTCGGTGTGGTGGTCATCGCCATCGGCTACGGCGGCGCCCTGGGTGGTCCGTTCTCACCGGTGGTCGATCGGCTGCTGGCGGGGGCACTCGGTCCACTGCGGAACGTGTCCAAGTTCTCCCCCGATGTCACGCTGCCCCTGGCACTGGGTCTCATCTGGTTCGTATCGACGGTCTCGATGACCGGCTTCACGACCCGACTGTTCCGTCGACCGGGTGGATACAGGACCCGTCCTGTCATCGGGGCGGTGGCCATCGTTGCCGTCGTGCTGGCCGCCGTGCCGTTCTGGCAAGGCCGGCTCTATCCCACCGGTGGGTTCACGGCGATTCCCCACTACTGGGGACAGGCTGCAGACTGGCTAGACGGCCACCAGGGCCATCAGACGGCCCTGCTCGTGCCCGGCGCCAACTTCGCCGAGTACACGTGGGGGCGACCTGGGGACGAGCCGCTGGCGGTGCTGGCCCACACGTCCGTCACCGTTCGTTCGATCATCCCGCTGGGGTCCGATGGGAACACGATCATGCTCAGTACCGTCGAGGATGCGCTGGCGACCGGCACGGTGCAGCCTGGGCTCGCACAGTATCTCTCGAGGTCCGGCGTCGATTTCGTTGTCGAGCGCAACGACCTCGACCTGACGGCGACCGGTGCAATCCCCCCCGCCCAGGTCCACCAGGTGCTGAGCCAGACCCCGGGCCTCGTCGAGGTCGCCGCGTTCGGACCTTACCTTCCGAGGTCCCAGGTCACCCAGGGTCGACTACCGGTGTACGACTCGCCCAGTGCCCTATTGCTCCGACCAGTGGAGATCTACAAGGTAGAGCCCTCCGTTTCCGACGTCCAGACCTATGCCGCCGACAACCCGCTCGTGGTGAGTGGATCGAGCGGCTCGCTGCTGCCCTTGGCCGGCGCCGACGTGTTGGTCGGTCGGGCCGCCGTGTTGGCGCGGGATCCGTATGCGGCAAAGGTCGCGTCGAGTTCTCAAGCGACCTGGGCGATCACCGACGGGAACCAGCGCCGAGCCGTCCTGTTCGGCCAGATCGACAACAATCAGTCCTATCTGCTCGGAGCAGATCAACGGATCCGCGGCAGGCCGACCAACATCCCGCTCGACTACGCGGTGACTTCCGGCAAGAACTCGGAGACCGTCGCGTCGCCGATCGGCGCCGCATCGGTGTCGGCGTCCTCGTACGGATCGAACACGCTGATCAACGAGCCATCGGAGGGTCCGGCGTCAGCATTCGACCACGATCCCTCGACCGCTTGGGTGGCAGCGTCGGCAAACCACTCCATTGGCCAGTCGATCACCATTACGTTCGATCACCCGATTCTGCTCACCACCATCGCCGTCACTCCGCTGGTGGGGACACCGCAGCGCCCAAGCATCGAAGCGATCATCGTGAAGACGGATCGGGGATCCGTAACCCGCGTGCTCCCGGTCGCTACCCAACCGGTCCGCGTCTCCGTCGCCCCGGGTCGCACCCGGCAGCTCTCGATCGTAATCAAGTCGACGCGCAGCAGTCGACATCCAGCGACTCCGCACATGGGTGCCGGGATCGTGGACATCGGCATTCCCGGGGTCGCCTTCCGTCCGGCCATGCGGTTGCCTACCGACGAGCTTGCGGCATTTTCGGCATCGGTGGGGCGCTCCGCCGTCGTGAACGTCGACGACCCCGTTACCAATCCCAACCTCGATTTCACGGGACCCATGGCAGCTGAGCCGCCGATTGCGCGGAAGTTCGCCCTTCCCAGTGCGTTGGCCGCTACCGTCACCGGATCGGCTGTTCCCGTGCCTGGGTCGTCGCTCGAGAGCGTGCTCTCGCAAGTGGCGACACCTTCCGGTAAGGCGATCAATATCTCGGCAAGCTCGTGGCTCCGGAACCTGCCCCGCTTCCGGGCGGAGAACCTGGTGGAGGCGTCTGCGCTTCCCTGGATCGCCGGACTCGACGATCCCCATCCGTCGATTACTCTCGCTTGGTCCGGCCAGCGGGAGGTGGGATCGATCTCGATCGGGCTCTACGCCCGGGCCAGCCGGCCAACACAGTTGGTCGTGACCAGCCCGGCGGGAAGCCGACGCGTAGCCGTGCCCCGCGGTGGAGGGACGGTGGCCTTTGCTCCTATGGACACCGATTCGCTGACGATCGCATTCACCGCCGATACCAAGACGGTGGGGTACATCCCCACCGGGCGCATGATCGTCGGGACTCCAAAACCGCTGCCGGTCGTCCTGCCCGTCGGCCTATCATCCATTGGCGTACCAGCGGTGACGAGTCAGATTCCCTCGATGCCGTCACTGACGACACCGGTTGCCCTCTCCTGCGGCAGTGGTCCCCCTGTCGCAGTCGACGGCAACACCGTCGCCACGTCCGTGACCGGAACGCTGGGTGATCTCGTCGACCTCCGAACTATGGGCCTGCATACGTGCTCGCCCACGATCCCCCTCGGGGCCGGAGCACACATCGTCTCCTTCCCAACTGGAAGTGCGTTCCGGGCCACCAAACTACTTATCCAGGACACATCCACCGCCTCAACTCTGAGCGGCCAGGCTGCCCGGTCCACGCAGGTGGGCTCCTGGTCGCCGGGCCGGCGCATCGTCGCCATCGGTGCGGGACCGGCGACGTACCTGCAGGTCGCCGAGAACTTCAGCCCAGGCTGGGTGGCGACATTGGGCGGGCATACACTCGGCTCAGTCCGTCTCGATGGGTGGGAGCAGGGTTGGGTCGTACCGGCGGGGAGCGGAGGCATCATCACCATGACCTTCGGTCCGGACCATGCCTACCGTGCGTCGCTTGCCATCGGCGGGCTATTCCTCCTGATCCTGGTCCTCCTGGCCCTGACGGGACGCAACGGGTCACCGAGCGGACCGATTGGTCCGCGCCGAAGGTTGCCGACTTTTGTCCTGACCGCCGGAGCGGCGGGCGTCGTCCTGTGCGTGGGGGGTGTGTTGGTCCTCCTCTTGGTGCCATTAATCGCGGTGGCCCATCGGTGGGGGAGCAGAGCCTCTGCGGCCATCGCCGCCGTCTCCTTCCTCGCCGCCGGGATCGTCGTCGCTGTGCACCCGGTCCCCGTGATCGGGGCACACGGAGGCGCATTCGGAGCGGCCGCCCAGATCCTCTCGGTCGTGGCGCTCTGTGCAGTCCTCAGCGCAACGGTGGTGGGTGACCGACGAGGCACCACACAAGGCAGGGCCGATCTGGAGCCAGCACTCCAATGACACGATGGAACTGCCTCGCACCCGATGCCGCCACGCAGGTCGCGACGCCGCCGGACCGCGGTGGCGGAGATGCGGATCAAGTACCTGGGCCCTCTCTGGCTATCATCTCCTTGATCAATGTGTGCCTCTCGACATGAGTGAATTCGATAGGAAAGTCGTGAGTCGACTCGATCAGATTGAATTTTTTGACAGCTTGGGGAGTGCGGACAATTGAGACAAGCTACGGTGACGTCAGAATACGGAAGGGGAGATCGGGTGGGGGACGACCCAAGCAGGACTGAACGGCTCGCACTGACGGATTCAGATACGGCACATTCCTTAGCATGGCAGTGGGATCTGCTCCCGGTCACCGTGTCGTTGCTGGTCTCATTCGTGATGATCCTTCGCTCGGCTGTTTCCATCAATGGACATCGAACCTACCTACTCTTCGATGACTCAGCGATCTCGCTCACCTACGGAAGAAGTCTGGCCACTGGCCACGGCTTGGTGTGGATTGCCGGACAACATCCCGTGGAGGGCTACAGCAACTTCCTATGGACACTATGGATGGCTGCCATTGAGCTTGCCCATCCGTCAGATTATCTGGTCGGTTTATGGGTCATGATATCAGGGGCCGCACTACTGGCCGGGAATGTGTATCTGGTCGTGCGTATCACACGCAGGGTGTCGCCTCACTCGCAATTGGCTCCAGTGTTGGCGGGGCTAGCGGTGGCTCTCTACTACGCACTCAATTCTTGGACGCTCATCGGTATGGAGACTGGACTTGTCACCATTCTGACTTCTGCCGCGCTTCTGTGCCTGTTGCGGGCGTGCGATGCACGTGCATTCCCAAAGGGGAAAACATTCTTCCTTGTCTCCAGTGGAGCCTTCTTAGCGCTGAATGTCCTCACTCGAGACGATGGAATCATCGTCGCTGCAGCCGCAATGGTATTCGTGATTGCGCGATTGAGGCCTCGGATCCCGGCTCTGATAGCGACCGGCCTTCCTGTGCTCGTTGCGGTGCTTGGACATCTGATCTTTCGACTCGAGTACTACGGTCACCCGGTTCCGAACACGTACTATCTGAAGCTGAGCGGCATTGATTTAATGACTCGAATCGATCGAGGGTTGGTGGTTCTCGTCCAGAATGCCACCATGCAGTTGGTAGTCCCGATCGTGCTCGCTGCATTGTATTTTGTCCTGGTGCGGCGGGGAAGTGGCCGTCCGGCGCTCGGTACGGGACTCATGCTTGGAATCTTCGTCGCCCAGTCGGCATACATAGTCTACGTGGGTGGCGATTCGTACGACCAAAGCTTCTCCGACCGCTACCTGGCCACGGTCGTTCCCTACCTGCTTATCCTCTCTGTGTTGGGCGCCATAGCAACTGCTCGGGCCCTTCGCATCTCGATGCGACCACTTCTGGTAGGTGGCTTGTTGATTGTCGGGGCGGGAGTATTCGTTTACTCCATGCGCCTTCCGGTCGGCAAACTCCAAGAGATTGCTCCAGGCCAATCGACGCAGCTTCAGCTATGGGGTGCACTGATTGTTTGTGTCGGAATTGCTTTCATCCTGTTGTCGATAGTTCCTGAGCTGAGAGCATTGTCACCGGCTCTTATTGCTTTCGGTTTGGTGATTGCATCGCTTTTGGGTACCAATGCAGTACCAGTAGTACTTTGGTTTCAACAGGGGACGACAGGGTTTGCCCTCGATAGATTGGTGGCTCGCTATGGGGCTGCTCTGGCGAGCTCGACGGCGCCCGGAACCACGGTGGCGGTCAGTGGTGCGGGGAATATTACCTTTTTCGATCACCGAAGATCGATCGATCTCCTTGGATTTTCTGATCATTTCATCGCCACTTCGAAACCGCACTCAATTCCTGGTGTTCCATTTCAACCGGGCCACGATAAATGGGACTACGACTACAGCATCGGGCAGCTGCGTCCGGATGCCATTTTTGGTCTCTTTTATCCAAGCAGTGCTGATCTTCGCAATCTTACTCGGTGGGGCTATCAGTCCTATCACTCTCCACAGGCAAACTTTTACTACTTGCCAGGCCGGTTCGATCCGGCTCGCTTTATTGATGACCTACCGACTGTCCATCACCGGGATGCGCGGAAGTAGTTGTCCAGGAGGCGTGGATTGGGGGACCGTCTGGAGATTCGGCCGCCTAGGCAAGAACTACGAGATTGTCCTCGTGAATTCCGGCGGGGCCATTGGTCTTTTCGAACTTTGGCGGCGTTTCCGGGACCTTCCGACGGTCGACCAGGTCGGCCGGACTCCAGAACGGATTGCTGCTAGTGGTCCGTCGCTGATATACATGAGGTAGATAGAATGCGAGCATGAGATCAGTGCTCGCGGCCCCGCCACTTGAAGTCTCCGAGGAACAGC
>PLZW01000008.1 GCA_003153575.1 Acidimicrobiaceae bacterium
CTGACAGGGTGGCGCCACCGCCCACGCTGCCGCTGGCCGGCGGAGTGAACGTGATGGCCTGGGCGGCCTGTGTGGCGACGACCGTGGCGGAGGTGGTCGCCGGGGTGGCCCCGTCTGCGGCGTCCGACAGCGTGATGTTGGTGGTCAACGTGCCGCTGGCCACGTTTACGTCCACGGTGAAGGACGCCGACCCCAGTGTCGTCCCCGGACTGATGGGCGTGGTCGCCGTCGACGTACAGGTCAGGACCGTGTTTCCTGCGGAGAGGCCGCACGTGTATCCGGCTGGGTTGCCTCCGAGCGCGGCGAACACCTCGCCGGCGGGCAGCGTGGCCGTGAATGACGGATCGTCATACGCCGGTCCACCGGTGGCGTCGGTGGATGGCTGGACACCCAGCGAGTACGTCGAGCCGTAGGGCGCACTGGCCGGTGTCCCCGAGCTGGTGACCACGAGCGTCGGAACGGCGGTGACGGTGACAGTTGCCATCCCGTTGCCCGGTGTCGCGCCGTCGGTGGCATCGGTGATCGATCCGGTGAACTGCAACGGGCCGAGCGATCCGACAACCGACGAGGCGGTGATGGACGGGAGGTTCGCCCCGGACACCAAGGGGAGCGAGCCGGTGTAGGCGCAGGTGATGATGGTGGACGACGTCAGTGAGCAGGAGTACCCGCTGGGTGTCGGGGCCGCTGGAAAGGTGGCGCCGGCCGGAGCGGTCAGGGTGACCGTCGGCGCCGAGAAGGCCGGGCCCCCGGACCCGGACACCGAGGGATTGACGCTGATCTGGACACTCGTGCCCACGTAGGCCTGCGACGGTGCGACCAGCGCGACGGTCAGTTGGGGAACCGGCACGACCGAAGGTGCCGTGGCCGACGCGGCGGGCGTGGCGTTGTCGCCCGCGTCCGTCATCTTCGTCGACGTGGCAGGGGAGCCGGTCGTGCCACCGGCCACGTTGACCGTGGCGTCGATGTTCGGCAGGGCGCCCACCCCGATGGGCGTCGCCGCGGCGGCGGTACAGGTCAGGGTGTCGTTGGCCACCGTCGTGGTGGACAGTGCGCAGTTGTAGCCCGCCTGGGTCGTGGACGACAGGGCGAACGTCTCGCCCGCCGGCAACACGCTCGTGAGCACCGGATCGTGGTTCGCCGACCCGTAGGCGATGGAAGGGGAGACGACCAGGGTGAAGGTCGAACCGGCGTAGACCTGGGAAGGCCCGGAGGTCACCACGGACAGCCCGGGTGGCGGTGGCGACGCCACGTTGGCGGCATCTGTGGTCGTCGCCGCGACACCGTCCGGCGAGGACACGGTGCCGGCGCTGGAGACGTTGCCCGAGGACAGCGACGTCTTGGCCGAGATCGTGATCGGTGGGAACGACCCACCGGGTGACGGGATGGTGCCGCTGAAGACGCAGCTCACCACCGTCTTGGCGGACAGGAGCGTACAGGTCCAACCTGTGCCGCTGGCAGCCGACGCGGTCACCCCCGTGGCCATCGCCTGGCTGAAGGTCGGATCGAGGGACTCGGCGCCGCTGGTGGCCACCAACGAGGGCGTCGCCGTGTAGGTGAAGGAACCGAGGGCCGGGATGTTTCCGCCCACACTGTCCGTGAGGGTCAGCCCGTACGCAGGCACGGAGGTCACCGATCCGTAGTCGGTCGCCTGGGCCATAGCGGCATCGGACGAGGACACCGACACCGTGTTGGCGATCCCTCCCGAGACGGTCGCAGACACGGTGACCGGAATGCTGACCACAGGCAGGACGGTGCCCGCCGGGACCGGGAGGGTGCCGGCATACGTGCAGGTCACGGTCTGCGCCGCCGTCCCACACGACCAGTTCGTGCCGGTCGCCGTGCCCGGGACGATGCCGGAGGGCAGGGTGTCGGTGAGGGTGATCACGTTGGACTCCGCGGTGCCGCCCGAGGAGACGACCCCTTGGGCCGAATATGTGGCCGACCCTCCCTGGGTGAACGATCCGGACACGTTGTCGGCCAAGGCCACCCCGAGCAGGGGGGTGCCGGCGCCGGTCGCATTGATGACGCCGGGATCGGAGGCGTTGGCGATCTGGACGTCGTCCGACACGAACTGAGCGGTGGCGGTGGCGGGTCCCGACGACCCCGGGGTCACGTTCGCCGGGATGGTGACGGCGGGCAGCACGGTGCCCGCCGGGATCGGGATCGTCCCGGTGTACCCGCAGGTGACCGTCTGGCCGGTGGTGGTGCAGGACCAGTTGGTACCGCTGGCGGTTCCCGGGACGACGCCGGTCGGCAGGGTGGCAACCAATGATGTCGCCTGGTTGAGGGACCCGCCTGCCGAGGTCAAGCCGCCCGTGGCGGTATAGACGACCGGCGTCCCCTGGACGAGGGCACCTCCGGCGCTGTCGCTCAGCTGCAGAGCGGTCTGAGCCGGATTGCCGAACAGGGGTTGGACCGAGATGTTCCGGACTTCGTGGACATCGGTGGACCCACCGGTGGAGGCGGCGAACCCCATGGCCAGCTGATAGGGGATGCCGGTGGCGGGTTCCAGCCAGGCCGAGGGCTCGAACGCCGCCGCGTTCGGGAGGCCGCCCGTCACATACTGCGTAGGCCCGCCCAACGGCGAGATCGCCACCACGTAGGAGTAAGCGGGAATCGAGGGGATGCCGGACGTGGTGACGACGGCCGCCGTCGGATTGATGGCGATCTCCACCGGGACCAGGGTCGTGGCCCGTGTCGACCCGGCGGCGCCCCGCAAGGAGCCACTGAGCCCGCCCCCGGCCGCGGTGCTCCCCAGTGGGCAGTAGCCGACCGTCCCGGAGCCGGGGCCGCGCACGGTCACCTGGTTGGGGACCCGGGCCCCGGATCCGACCCAGGTCGGATTGGTGCAACCGGTTCCGTCGAATGAACTGTTGGAGTAGTTCCCGTAGGCGTCGAGGCCGATGCCCAGGTAGCCGTCGGCGAGGCCGTTGCCGGTAGGGGCGGCGCTGCCCCCGGAGTAGCCCAGGTGCCCACCCGGGGGTCCCAGAGTCGACGGAGGAGCCGGGTTCATCGGGTCCGAGCCGGTCAGGTAGAAGAGGATCCCGTCGGCTCCCGTCCCGTTGTACTGATAGGTGTTGAACCGGATGTCCAAACCCTGAGCCGACGGCACCGTCCCGGCATAGGACGCCCCGCCGTCGAGATTGACCGCCGCCGAAGTCAGTCGGAGGGTTCCATTCGGAGCGGTATCGATCGCCGGGCTCTGACAGCCCGGAATAGGAGTCTCGGAAACGTTGGCCGATGCGGTCAGGCAGGCGACGTTGGAACCGGCCTGCCCTGCCGGGAGTCCGGGCCTGACCCACTGGGACGGGATCTGGACCTGGGCCCCGGTGAACGGCTCGTCCAGGAAGACCAAAGGCGGCGGAAGGGCACCAGCCGGGGGGCTGTTCGCCAGCACCGCCACGAAGGCGGCGGCGATGGCAACCACCGACATGATCGTCCGTCGCACCAGCAACCGCCCCCTCGTGCGATCCGCGCCATCACCTATCATCGGCTCCCCTTGCTCACCCGCTCTTGGCCCAAGGACACCATCTGCCCGCCGGAACCCGCTGACCGCCCAAGCCGCAACCCGCGGTTACAACCTACCGAGCGGTACGCCCGAAGTGGCGGATCGTCAGGGTCGGGGCACATGGGGAGGCACGACGCCTCGGTTCTGGACAGCTGGCGCACAGATGGTTGCCCCCTCTCACCTGGAGAGCGATCTCGTGACCGGGCCGCGGCCTTCCCCTGGAGGTCCGTCCCTTCGCTGCCCAGGGATCGGGCCGCCGACGGCAGCCGTCGGCTACGGCCGGCGGGGCACTCCTCCGGTGGATGACAGCACCGCGTCCATGATGCGGGTCGGGACGAATCGGGCCGTCGTCCCCATGATCCTCGGCCCGGTGCCGACGATGTACCTGGCTCGCGGGCGTCCGGCCGTCAGGGCCCGCTCGATCGTGGCCGCCGCCCCGTCGGTCGGAGTCGCCATCTTCTGCCCCTTGGGGATCGACTTCCGCTGGCCCTCGATGTGCTTGGCGTACAGGCGCCGGATTTCCGGGGAGAGCTGGGCGACCGTGTCCTCGAGCTGGTCACCGGCCAACCGCCACATGTCGGTGTCGGTCTGGGCGGGCTCCACCAGGACCACGGGGATGCGCCACGGACGCAGCTCCAGCCGCAAGGCATCGGCGATGGCCTCCAGACCGAACTTGGATGCCGAGTAGGCACCGACCATCGGTGACGAGATCCAGCCGCTCAAGGACGAGACGAAGACGATCCGACCACGCGACTCCCGGATCCTCGGGAGGACGGCCTGCGTGACCGCCACCTGCCCGATGAGGTTGACCTCGAGCTGCCGCCGGAGCTCATCGACCGCCAGGCCCTCGACCGGCCCGCCCACGACGATCCCGGCGTTGTTGACGACGGCGTCGAGCCGGCGCGGGAGCACCACGTCGAGCGCCGCCACCTGGTCGGCATCCGTGATGTCGAGGACGACAGGAGTGATCCGACCTCCGGCACCGGCACCGGCACCGGCACCGGTACCGAAGGACTCGGCGTCCACCTCCTGACGGACGCCTGCGAACACGTCCCAACCGCCGGCGGCCAGCCGCAGCGCCGTCGCCCGTCCGATCCCCCGCGAGGCTCCCGTGATCAGCACCGATGACATGGGCCACGGTACACCGCACCCCATCCGTGCACCGTGGGCATCTCGACCCTCGGCGCCCTCGGATCCCGGCCAGCAGACCCGGTCTAGGCTGAGCCGCGCTTCACCGGAGGGGGATGACGTGGGTGATCGACTGCTCGGACGGATCAGCGCGGCCACTGGCCTCGCATTTGCCGCCCTCGACCTGCTGGCGGGATTCATCTATCCACAGCAGCCACGGGTCGACGGCCCCCCGGCGGCCACGGTGATGTGGGCCCAGGCCCACCGGGTGGCCCTGCAGACCGGCATGATCTTCGGGCTCGTCGGCGCCGCCATGCTGCTCTGGTTCGCGGGCTTCCTGTACAGCCGTACCCGACCCGTCGCCAGCGGGGCCGCGTCGGTAGCACCGATGGTCCTGGGCGCCGGCGTCGCCGCCGCGGTGGTGGCGGCCATAGCGGCGATGCCCATTGCGCTGCTGGCGTTCATGGTCGGGCAGCCACCGGGCATCCCTGATCCGACGGTCGTCCGCCTGCTCGCCGATCTCAACACGGTCCTGTTCGCGGCCAGCTCGGCCCTGACCGCGGTGTTCCTCGTCGCGTTGGGGGTGGCGACCCTGCGGGACGAGCTCGCAGCACCGGCGTGGATCGGGGTCCTCTGCCTGGTCGTCAGCGCCTTCAACGCCTGCTCCGTCTGGGTGGCGCTGACGTTCACCACGTATCACGGGAAGTCGTGGAACATCGTCGCCTTCGGCGCATACATCGGGTTCGTGCTCGTGGTCGCCATGTTGAGCGTGTCGATGCTGCGCGATCGAACGGGTCGATCGTCGCCAGCGACTGCCAACGCGTGATGCTCACGCCTCCGCACCGCAGCGGGCCCGTCGAACAGAGGCGCCCGGTCCTCAAGGTGGCAGGCACGCCTGCCGATATCGGAGTGGTGACACGCACCGTCGAACGTGGAGAACTGTGCATCCGCCCGCGCCTGATGGTCCGATGGACGGGCGCCTCATGAGACGGCTGACCATCCTCGGCGCCGCCATCGTCTTCCTCGCCGTGTTCTGCATGACCGGGAGTACCACCCGGTCCTCGGCCGTCTCCACCCCGCGGAGCTCCTCGACGTCGGCCTCGGCCACCAACTGGAACCCTTCGGGCCAGGCCATGCCGACAGGGGACATCCCGGGCTGGCACCAGGTCTTCGCCGACGACTTCGCCAACGACTCGTATCCGCTGGGCAGCTTCACCGGGTGCACCATGCATGGCTGTTCGGGGACACCTTCCGTGCCCTGGGGCGCGGTGCCCGACGGCCATCCCGACACTTCCGGGCACTGCGTGTACGAACCGTCGAAGACGGTGAGCATCACCGGTGGCGTCATGAACATCTTCCTGCACACCGATCCCAACGGAACCTGCATGGATTCGAGCCTCTACCCATTGGCCCCCAACCTCCGGTACGGCATGTACTCGGTCCGATTCCGGGCCGATGCGGTGACCGGGTACAAGGGCGTCTTCCTGCTGTGGCCGGTGGACCACGTGCACGGCGAGATCGACTTCCCCGAGGCGAACCTCGATGCCCAGTTGCACGGGTTCCTCCACACCGTCGCCGGTGGGGCGCAATTCCAGCGATTCGTCTCGAACGCCTCGTGGACGTCCTGGCACACGGCGACCCTGGAATGGACGCCCTCGAAGGTGACCTTCATCCTCGACGGCACGTCCCTGGGCTCGACGAGTCTCGACGTGCCCCAGACGCCGATGACGCTGGCGCTCCGGGGTGAGAGCGAGCTCGAGGGCGCCCCGAAACCTCCCGCCAGCACCCAAGGCGATCTCCAGATCGACTGGGCGACCATGTACACGTACGCGCCGACGACGCCGCAGCCGCCGGCGGTGGTCGCGGACCACGGTTACGACCTGGTCGGGTCCGACGGGGGCGTCTTCAGTTTCGGCGGAGCATTCCACGGTTCGCTCCCCGCGCTGGGCGTCCACGCCAATGACATCACCGGCATCGTGTCCACGACAGCGGGCACGGGCTACTTCCTGGTCGGAGCCGACGGGGGCGTCTTCGCCTTCAACGCCCCCTTCGCCAACTCGCTCCCCGGCGTCGGCGTGCACGTCGACGACATCGTCAACCTCGTCCCGACGGTCGACGACTCGGGCTACTTCCTCGTGGGGCGGGACGGGGGGGTCTTCAGTTTCAACGCGCCATTCCTGGGCTCCCTTCCCGGTATCGGAGTACACGTCGACGACATCGTCGGCATCGCCGCCACGGCGGACGATGGCGGTTACTGGCTGGTCGGATCGGACGGATCGGTCTACGCCTTCGGCGACGCCCGCTTCTTCGGCGCCGCCCCAGCCGGAGCGGTCTCCATCACGGCGACAAGGGACGGCGGTGGCTACTGGGTCGTCGGCTCCGACGGCAGGGTCACCCCGTTCGGTGATGCCACCGGATTCGGCGACCTACCTTCGCTCGGCATCGACGTCGGAAACATCGTCGGGATGATCGCCTCTTCCGACGGGCAGGGCTACAACGTGGTCGGCAGGGACGGCGGCGTCTTCTCGTTCGGGGACGCCACGAACCTCGGTTCGCTACCGGGCGTCGGCGTCGTCGTCAACGACATCGTCGGGGCCGTCCGCAGCTGACGCGTATCGACCCACGGCCGAGCGCGATCAAACCCCGTCACTGGCCGTCGATCCAGCTCACGCCCAGGATTTCCGCCCCGCCGTGCGATCCGATGACGGCGCCCAACTCCCCCACCCGGATGGAGTTCCGCGGGAAACGCGCTGCGATGAGTTCGAGGAACTCGTCGATGTCGGGCGCCTTCCCGTGCATGACCGCCACATGGTCGATCTTCCCGGCCCGGACCATCTGCTCGTAGAGCATCTGCATGGCCCGCTTGCGGGTACGGGCCTTGCCCGCCTCCTGGACGACGCCTCCCGTGATGTCGATCAGGGGCTTGATCGAGAGCATCGAGCCCACCATCGCTCTGGCCCCACCGATCCGACCGCCCTTCTTCAGATTCTCCAAGGTGTTGAGGGCGGCGAACACGTGGGTGCGGGGGATGACCTCGCCGACCCGCCCGACCACGGCGTCGACGTCCGCCCCACCCCGAGCCGCCCGACCTGCCTCCAACACCAGGGTTCCCAGCCCGCTCGACACCGACTTGGAGTCGACCACGTGAACCGGGAGTCGTCCCTTGCATCCGTCGGCCGCCGTCTGGGCCGACTGCAACGTGTTGGACAGGTCGCTCGAGATGGTGATGCACACGACCGCGTCGGCACCCGCGTCCGCGGCGCGCCCGAATGCCTGCTCGAAGTCGCCGGGCGACGGACAGGCCGTCTGGGGCAGGTCGTCCGAGGCGGCCATCCTCCGGTAGAAGTCGTCGATGGTCAGGTCCCGCCCGTCGATGAACTCCTCGTCACCGAAGCGCACGGTCAGCGGCACGATCTCGATGTCGAGCGACGCCACCTCGTCCTCGGTGAGGTCGGACGAACTGTCCGTCACTATGAACACGCCGGACATGGGTACCTCCTTATCGTTGCCCCCCGCCGAACCGCAGCTCGGCCACGCATTGCATGATTCTGGCAGCTGGGACGACCCGGCCGCCCAGACAGGTGCGGGTCGACCCGACAGGTGACGACCCGGTCAGAACCCGGCCATGCCCACCACCGGCATGTGGAGCGGCCTTCCGCCCATCGAGCCGGAATAGGTCGCCGACCCGTAGGCGAAGACACCTCCGTCGGCGGCCACCAGGTAGTACCCGCTGCCGTCGTTGACCGTCCCCATCCCCACGATGGGCGCATTCAGCCGGGTGCCGCCAGTGGATCCGAGGTACCGGGCATCCCCGTAGGCGAAGACACCTCCGTCGGCGGCCACCTCCCAGTACCCGCCGGTGTCGGGATCGTTGACCGTGGCCACCATGGGCGCATTCAACGGAGACCCTCCCTTCGACCCCAGGTAGGGCGCGTCACCGAAGTCGAAGATGGCGCCGTCGGCGGCGACCAACCGGTACCCGCGTCCATCGGCGGTGGCGGAGATCCCCACGACGGGCTTGAACAGCGGGTCTCCCGCCTCCGAACCGAAGAACGGGGCGTCACCGAAGGCGAAGATTCCGCCGTCGGCGGCCACCTCCCAGTACCCGCCGCCGTCCGGGGTCGCGGCCATGCCGACGACCGGCGAGTTGAGTTGCCGCCCACCCATCGATCCGAAGAACCGGGCCCCGCCATAGGCGAAGATCCCGCCGTCGGCGGCCGCCTCCCAGTACCCGCCGGACACGGGCGCCATCGCCGTGCCGACCACCGGCTGGTTCAACCGCACGTTACCGGTCGACCCACAGAAGGGCATCGCGTTGCCGGGAAACGCGAAGATCCCGCCGTCCGACGCAGCCAGGTCGTATCCGGCATCGACGGCAGCAGGCACATCGCAGGCCGCTATGGCGCCGTGCGGCGTCGTGCCTCCCGCGTCGCCGGTGAGCTGCGGGTCGTGGTGGAACATCGGCCACGCACCGCCACCGACGGCCTGGGCCCCGTTCGATCGGGCGATCTCGTAGTGGTCGATCTGCCCGAGCCCACCGGGGGCACCGCCGACGTACCCGGCCAAGGTGATGCCGATGGTCCCGTTCGGGTCGTCGGTGACCAGCGGGGCGTTCTGCAAGCCCAGGAACGGGCTCAACGTGGCGATCTGCGCGCCCGAGCGACCGTCGAACACGTCCGTCCCGCTGATGGTGGGGACGATGACATCGTCATAGCCCCCGCCGGTCAGATCCGCGGTCACCACCGAGCCGACGACCCGACCGATGTCGATCGCCTTCCAGATGGTCTGTCCGGTGGCCGCGTCCAGCACCCACACCGAGCCCGAGGCCCCTGACCCCTGATCCGTCCCCTCGACCACCTGGAGGCTCCCGTTGCCCAACACATCGGAAAGTGCGGGCGACGAGAACGTGCTCCCGTCGAGCCGTGCCGACCACACTGGCCGACACCGTGTGTCGAACGCCTTCACCGTGGCGCTGTCCGACGCTCCCGGGAAGAAACTCCCGGTCCCGACGACGATCCCGGTGGCGCCTCCCGGGAGGAATCCGCCGACCGCCGGAGAGGAGTCGATGACCTGGTTGGTGTCGGCCCTACAGACCAGGTTCCCTTTCCCGGTGAGGATCCGCACATGTCCGCCGTTGGTGTACGACTGGCCACGGCCGTTGCCGGTGGTCTGATCCCCACCGACGACGATTTCGGTCTGTCCGGTCCCGTAGAGGTCGGCGAGGGCCGCCGTGGAGTGCGTGCTGTCCGAATTGAAGAACGGCCAACCGGTCAGTGGAGCCCCGGTCGAGGCGTCGAGGGCATAGGAGACCTGGCCGAGCGATCCGGCGAAGAGGTCGGGCGAGCCCGAGGTCAGCGGACCGACCGACAGGCCGGCCTGGATCCCACCCGCCGGCGCGTTGTCGGACGGGGGATCGACCACCGATGTGAACCACTTCCGGGCCCCGGAGGGGAGGAAGGCCTGATATCCGCCGGGGCCGGGGGCACCGTCGTTGCCCGATCCGATCAGGACCGTGGACAGGCCCCCACCTGCCGGGGTCACCGACGGGGTCGAATCGATCGGTGCACTCCCGTCGGTCGTCGGCCAGCCGGTCACCGACGTACCGGTGGGCGGCGTGCTCGCGAGGTGATACGCGTAGACGTACCCCCTCCGGTCACCCACCACCACCGACGGCTGGCCGTCGAGGTCAGCCGGCACCGGCGAGGACAGGGCGATCGGGTGGCCCGCATCGGCGAGCGCACCCGTGGACCACGTCTGCGTCCAGCCGGCGGGGAGGCCCACGCCGTCGTGGCGCGCCCAACCCGGCGCCAGCGCCCGTTTGGGAGTCCCAGCCGATGCCGGTCGGGACCCGGAGAGCGCCGTCGATGCCGAGACCGAACCCGCCGAGGCCACGAGGGCGACGAGCGCCACCACCGTGGGGCACGTCCGGGACCGCCCGCGCTTCTCCAGGTCGACATGTCTCGCACTCGTGCTGGGGCCCATCGATCACCGCGCCTCACTCCGTCGGATTACTCGCCTCCAGGATAGGCAGAGGTGTCCGGGTAAAGGACCTCGGGCTCCATCCGACGTTTTCGCAGGTCACGACCACCGGTCCGGGCAGACAACGACCGGGTCCCACCCGCTGTGGACTAGAACGGACCCATGTCACGGCCGTGGGCGATGTGGTGCGCGGTGGCGGTGGCCTGTGGTGTGACGGCGTGCTCGAGTGCCGGCCCTGCCCGCTCGACTCCGACGACGCTGCCCAGTACGGCGCACGACCGGCTGGCCTGTTCGGCGCTGGCCGTCGTCTTTACTGCGGCCGGGCAGGCCCCGACGGCGGCGGAGGGCCAAGCCCTGCTGGCGGCGGCCGGGCAAGCGGACAATGCCCACCTGAAGGCAGAGGCCACGGCCCTGCTGGCCGCGTCCCAGAAGAACGACACACCCGGGGTCGAGCACGCCCTGGCCGCCATGGCATCCACTTGTTACGACCTCGGACACGCTCCTCCCCTGCCCAAGGGCTGACCACCGTGCAGTCGCGGGGTCGGCGTCCCATCACGTCGATCCGCTACGGTCGAGCCGATGGAAGCGAGCCTCCAGTTCCTCCTCGATCGTCGGGAGATCGACGACGCCCTGACCCGCTACGCGACGGCCATCGACGCCCGCGACTGGACGATGCTGGACAGGGTCTTCACCGAGGATGCGCGCCTCGACTACCGATCCGCCGGCGGCATGCGCGGGCCGTATCCGGACGTCCGTCAATGGCTGTCCGAGGTGCTGCCCATCTTCACCTGGACGCAGCATCTCGTGGTGAATCGCGCTGTCGAGATCGACCCCGGCGGCAAGACGGCCCGCTGTCGCTCGATCTTTCACAACCCGAACCAGCTGGTCGTCGACGATGCCCCATGGTCGTTCGTCGTGGGCGGCCGCTACCACGACCAGTTCGTGCGGACTGGAGCCGGTTGGCGGATTGCCGTCAGGGTGGAGGAGACGCAGTGGTGGGAGCATCCCATGCCGGGGCTTCCTCCCCAGCCGTACCCGATGCCCGATGATTCATTCGACTGAGTCCCACGATCCGCTGCGCCGCCCCGTGACAAGACGGGCCGGTTTACCGGCATGCTCGCCTTCGTGGCCGCAGCCTGGCCATCAAGGCCTGACGCGGAAGGGATGCTCATGGTCGCATTTCGGGTCAACAAGGATCAGAAGACTGCGCTCCTGCACGGCGTCGAACTGTTCTCCTCGTGCACCAGGGACGAGTTGCGGCGGATCGGGTCGCTGACCACGCCGGTCGAGGCGAAAAAGGGGACCCTCCTGGCTCGCCAAGGCCAGCCCGGCCAGGAGTTCTTCGTGGTCATCGAAGGCACTGCCGTAGCCACGCGGAACGGCAGGGAGCTCCACCGCCACGGACCCGGCTCCTTCTTCGGAGAGATGGCGCTCCTCGACGGTGGGGAGCGCACCGCCACCGTGGACGCCTTGACCGACATGCACCTCCTGGTGTTGACGAGGAACGAGTTCATGACTCTCCAGGAGACGGCACCTTCGGTCGCCTTCAAACTGCTGGTCGGACTCGGTGCCCGACTGCGCAGGGCGGACCAGGTCATCGACGAGCTCCTCGAGGGCCAGGTGCCGGTCTTCCTCCCCACGCTCTGGAAGCTCTAGAACCTCGTCGGGTTCAATGCTCCTCGAGCAGCCACTGGGGGCCGGACCCCAGTGACGCGGCCACGTCGTCGGGGTTGGACAGCTGGCAGACCCGCAACGACAGGCAGCCGCAGCCGATGCAGCTGTCGAGACGGTCCCGCAACCGTTCCAATTCCGCGATGCGATGGTCCAGGCGGGGCCTCCACGATTGGGACAGACGCCGCCAGTCGGCGGCCGTCGGTGTACGGGCCTGGGGCAGCGCCGCAAGTGCCTGCTTGATCTCCTCGAGGCTGAGGCCGACGTGTTGAGCAGATCGGATGAAGGCGATCCGACGCAGCACGTCGCGGTGGTAGCGACGTTGGCCGCCGGCCGTTCTCGAGGATTCGATGAGCTGTTCACGCTCGTAGTACCGGAGTGTGGACTGCGCGACACCGGCCCGTTCGGACACATCGCCGATCGTCAGCGGAAGGGGCATGGGAAAGATCCTTGACTTGAAGTTAACTT
>PLZW01000028.1 GCA_003153575.1 Acidimicrobiaceae bacterium
CAGGCCGGCGCGCCGTGGCCCGGACGGATCCCGCCGCCGGCCCCGGCGGTGGTCCACCCCGACCCGGTCCGGGCCGACCTGGCCGACAGCCGGGGCGGGCCCGTGCGGGTGTCGGCCCGGGGCCTGCTGACCGCGGCACCCGACCGGCTGTCGGTGGAGGGCGGGCCGTGGGAACCGCTGTCCGGGTGGGCCGGCCCCTGGCCGGCGGACGAGCGCTGGTGGTCGCGGTCACGCCGACGGGCCGCCCGGCTGCAGGCCGTCACCGCCCGCTCGGCCCACCTCCTCCTCGTCGAACGGGGCCGGTGGTGGGTCGAGGCGACCTACGGCTGAGCACGACGGACCCGACCATGCCCTACGCAGAGCTCCACGCCCACTCCAACTTCTCCTTCCTCGACGGTGCCAGCCACCCCGAGGAACTGGCCGCGGAAGCGGTACGGCTCGGCCTGTCGGCGGTCGCCCTCACCGACCACAACGGCCTGTACGGCGTGGTGCGGTTCGCCGTGGCGGCCCGGGCGTTCGGGTTGCCCGCCGTGTTCGGGGCCGAGCTCACCCTGTCCGACGTCGACGGCCCCCACCTGCGCACCGGCATGCCCGACCCGGACGGGACCCACCTGGTCGTGCTGGCCCGCGACCCCGAGGGCTACGCCCGTCTCAGCCGGGCCATCGCCGAGGCCCACCTCGAGGGTGGGGAGAAGGGTCGGCCGATCCTCACCCTCGACGCGCTGGCCGACCGGCACGGCGGGCACTGGCAGATCCTCACCGGGTGCCGGAAGGGGGCCCTGGCCGCGGCCCTGACCGACGAGGGCCCGGCGGCCGCGGCCCGGGCCCTCGACCACCTGATCGACCGCTTCGGGCGGGAGCACCTGGCCGTCGAGCTGTGGGACCACGGCACCCCGGTCGACGGCTCCCGCAACGACGCGCTGGCCGTGCTGGCTGCCGGTCGGGGGGTGTCGCCCGTTGCCACCAACAACGTCCACTACGCCACTCCGGACCGATTCCCGCTGGCCACCACCTTGTCGGCCGTGCGGGCCCGGCGGACGCTCGCGGACCTGGAGGGGTGGCTCCCCTCCTCGGCCACCGCCTGCCTGCGGAGCGAGGCCGAGCAGCTGCGACGGTTCGCCCGGTGGCCCGGCACCGTCGAGCGGGCCGGCGAGCTGGCGGCCGAGTGCGCCTTCGACCTCCGCCTGGTGGCGCCCCGACTCCCCGACTTCCCGGTGCCGGAGGGACACACCGAGCAGACCTGGCTGGCCGAGCTGACCCGGCGGGGGGCGGCCGAGCGCTACGGGCCGCCGGGGGCCGAGCGGGTGCCGGGGGCCTATGTCCAGATCGACCACGAGCTCGCCGTGATCGACAGCCTCGGGTTCCCGGGCTACTTCCTCACCGTGTGGGACATCGTCCGGTTCTGCAAGCGCAACGACATCTTCTGCCAGGGCCGGGGGTCGGCCGCCACTTCGGCGGTCTGCTACGCCCTCGGGATCACCAACGTCGACGCCGTGTCGCTCGGGCTGCTCTTCGAGCGGTTCCTGTCGCCGGCCCGCGACGGGCCGCCCGACATCGACGTCGACATCGAGTCGGGCCGGCGCGAGGAGGTCATCCAGTACGTCTACGAGCGCTACGGGCGGCTGCACGCCGCCCAGGTGGCCAACGTCATCACCTACCGGTCCCGCTCGGCCCTGCGCGACGTGGGCAAGGCCCTCGGGCACACCACCGAGGAGGCCGATGCCTGGTCGGGTTCGACCGAGCGCGGCCAACCGTTGGGCGAGCGCGAGGACCTGCCGCCCCTGGTCCAGAAACTGGCCGGCGAGCTCCTCGGCTTCCCCCGCCACCTCGGCATCCACTCGGGCGGCATGGTCATCTGCGACCGGCCGGTGGTCGAGGTCTGCCCGGTGGAGTGGGGGCGGATGCCGGGCCGCAGCGTGCTGCAATGGGACAAGGACGACTGCGCGGCGGCCGGCTTGGTCAAGTTCGACCTGCTCGGCCTGGGCATGCTGACCGCCCTCCACCACATGGTCGACCTGGTGGCCGGCTACCACGGCGACACCGTCGACCTGGCACGAATCGCCCAGGAGGACGAGGTCTACGACCTGCTGTGCCGGGCCGACACGGTGGGCGTGTTCCAGGTCGAGTCGCGGGCCCAGATGAACACCCTCCCCCGCGTCCAACCCCGCTGCTTCTACGACCTGGCCATCGAGGTGGCCCTCATCCGGCCCGGGCCCATCCAGGGCAACGCCGTCCACCCCTATATCCGGCGCCGCAACGGGACCGAGCCCGTCTCCTACCTCCACCCGCTGATGCAGCCGGCCCTGGAGCGCACCCTCGGAGTGCCCCTCTTCCAGGAGCAGCTGATGCAGATCGCCATCGACGTGGCCGGGTTCACCCCGACCGAGGCCGACGAGCTGCGCCAGGCCATGAGCGCCAAGCGGTCGGGTGAGCGGATGGCCGCCCTGCGCGGCCGGCTGTTCGCCGGCATGGCGACCCGGGGCGTGTCCGAGGCGGTGTCCGAGCAGGTGTACACGGCGCTGGCCGCCTTCGCCAACTTCGGCTTCCCCGAGAGCCACTCGGTGGCCTTCGCCCACCTCGTCTACTCAACGGCCTGGTGCAAGGTGCACTACCCGGCCGCCTTCACCGCCGGGCTCCTCAACGCCCAGCCCATGGGCTTCTGGTCCCCGCAGAGCCTGGTGGCCGACGCCAAGCGCCACGGGGTGGTGGTCCGCCGCCCCGATGTCAACGCGGGCGGAGCCGACGCCTCCCTCGAGCCCCAGGACGGGAGCGGGGGCGGGGGCGGGGGCGGCCCGACCCCGCCGGAGTCGACCGCCCTGCGCCTCGGGCTGTCCTCGGTCCGCGGCATCGGGTCGGAGACGGCCGCCCGGATCGCGGCGGGGGCGCCGTGGTCGGGGATGGAGGACCTGGTGCGCCGGGCCGGGGTGTCCCGGGCCCAGCTCGAGGCGCTGGCCACCGCGGGTGCCCTGGACGGCCTGGGCGACCACGGGCGCCCGGAGCGGAACGGTCGGGCGGCGGGCGGGGGGCGGCGGGCACTGGTGTGGGGGGCGGGGGCGGCCTCCCAGGCCACCGCCGACCGCCTGCCCGGCGTGGTCACCGGAGCCGAGCCCCCGGCCCTCCCGACGCCGACCCCGTGGGAGGAGGTGTCCGACGACCTGTGGTCGCTCGGCATGACCCCCGACACCACCGCCATGGAGCTGGCCCGGGGCAGCCTCGACCGCCGGGGGGTGGTCCGGGCCGCCGCCCTGGCCGGCCGACCGGCCGGGGACCGGGTGACGGTCGGTGGCGTGGTCACCCACCGCCAGGCCCCCGAGAGCGCCCACGGGGCGGTCTTCCTCAACCTGGAGGACGAGACCGGGATGGTCAACATCGTGTGCTCCCGGGGGGCGTGGGTCCGGTGGAAGCCGGTGGCCCGGGCCTGTCCGGCCCTCCTCGTCCGGGGGCGGGTGGAGCGGTCCGAGGGGTCGATGACCCTCGTGGCCGAGCGGTTCGAGCCGCTCCCGCTCGGCCCTGTGCCCGCATCGCGCGACTTCCGGTGACAACGATCCGACCCCTCCCGACCCATGGCGGCCAGAGCAGCCGCCGAACACACTCCAGGCACGGCCACGACGTGCCGATACACCCTGGCAAGGGAGAGCGCACGAAACTCCTTGACTACTCTGCGTGTTTAGATAAACACTTAGAGTGACAACCAATCACGGGGGATCACGGGGAGCACGGTGAGCGGCATGGGGCAGGGATCGATCGGATGTCGGGGTCCGGTACGGCGGGGGCACCCGTCGTTGCCGCACCAGAGGCCGCAGGCCACAGGCGACGGGAGGTGGCCGGCATGACCGGGTCCTTCGCCGCGATCTCGAACGCCTCCCTGGGCCTCGTCGGCGGCATCGTCGCCGTCTCCGTGGTGCTGGGCATCGTCGACATGCTCCGCCAACCCACGTGGGCCTGGCGGGCCGCCGGCGAGCCGAAGTCGGTCTGTCTCCTCCTGGTCCTCTTCCTGCCCGGCGTCGGCCTCGCCATCTACGTCTTCGGGGCCCGCCCGAAGATCGCCGAGCTCGTCGCCGGCGGTCGGGCAGCCACCCTCCCCTTCGAGCGCTTCGGCGACCAGGCCGATACCGCCGTGCAGAGCGGTCGGGCCATCCAGGCCCTGTCCTGGCCCACCACGAGGGGCAGTTTCGGCGAGCCCCTGGTCCGCCGACCGGCGCGGGCCACCGACGTGCCGTCCGAGGAGCCCGCTGCGACCACCTTCTTCGAGGACCCCGACGTGGTGACCGTGGGCGGCGCCGTCGCCGCGGCCTTCCAACCGGAGGAGCCGGCGCCACCCGCACCGGTGGCCACCGACCCCGGTCCGGAGCCGACCATCCGCATTCCGGGCCAGGCCGGTCGGCCGTACAACCCGAAGCAGCGCGTCTCGATCGACGAAGGACCGATCGGGTCGGAGTCGCTGGCCGGTGTCGCCGCCCAGGTGGCCAGTGGGCCCCCGAGCGGCGTACAGGGCCGAGCATTCGCCGCCCGTCCCGTCCCACAGCCGGCGGTGACCGGCCCGGTGGGCGCCGGCAACCCCTCCATGCCGGCTCCCCGGGTCGGCACCTCCAGTCCCGAGATCTTCCGGGCCCCTCCACAGGTGGTCGCCCCCATCGTCAGCTCGGCGCCGACGACCCTGGCCCCCCAGGTCCTGATGGCCCCCCGCTGGATGAACGACCCGACCGGGCGGCACCAGTACCGCTTCTGGGACGGCGGCCGGTGGACCGAGAACGTCTACGACGCCGGAGTGGAGGCGCGGGGCTCGGTCACGTTCTGACCCTGGGTCCGACTTCGTACGTCGGCAGCTCTGTCAGCGGCCTTGGCGGACCAGCCGGCTGAGTCGGGCGACCAGCACCTCGACGACCAGTTCCCCCGGCAGTCCGGTGGTGCCCCGGAGATCGAGGTCGGCCTCGGCCAACAGGTGGACGGCGCGGGCGATCCGGGCGGTGCCCAACCGGTTCGCCTGGGCCAGTGCCTTCTTGGCCGGGAAGGCGCTCTTGATGCCGAGCACCTCGGCGGCCTGCTCCGGCGAGGTCACCCCGGAGCCGTCGAGCCGCAGCATCTGGCGGTAGTGCTTGTGGAGTAGGGCCAGGATCACGAGCGGGTGGGACTCGCCCGCATACAGCATCCGGTGCAGCACCTCGAGAGCCGGCGCCGTCCGCCCCGCGTCGATGGCATCGGTCAGGTCCCACGGGGCCAGGGCCCCGGCCTCGCCGAGAAACGGCTCGAGGTCGGTGGCCGTCACCGTGGCCCCGGGTCCGTAGGCGGCGGCCAGCGTGTCGAGGAGCCCGGCCAGGCGACCCATGTCCGAGCCCAGATGCTCGCCCAAGCGCGCCTGGGCCCCGGCGTCGAGGCGCACCGGCCCGCCTTTCAGATGGTCGGCCAGCCATTGGGACCGGGCCTTGCCTGTCCCGACGGACGTGTCGATCACCTCGCCCGTGGCGCCCACCACCTTGGTCAGGGTCTGCGACAGCGCCCCTCCCCCCGCCACCAGGACCAGCGCCGTGGTCTCCAGGGGATCGGCCAGGTAGGCGGCCAGGCGCTTGGCGTCGGCGGCCACGATCTGGCCCGCCTCGCGGACCACCACCACGCGTCGCTCCACCAGGAAGGGTGGCGTCGTGCAGGCGTCGATCACCATGCCGACGTCGAACTGGTCGACCCCGGGTCCGCCGAACTCCTCGACCATCATCGACGGGTCGCCACCGTCCACCAACCGCTCGACCAGGGCGTGCGCGGCTTGGGCCACCAGAGACGGGTCCGACCCTTTCACCAGGAATGCGGGCCGTTGGCCGGTGGCGGTGGCCGGGGTTGCGCTCACGTCGACACCTGGGCCCCGTCGATGGCCGCCATGACGTCGCACACCTGGCGGTGGGCGCCCACCTCGTGGACCCGCATGATCCGGCACCCGAGCATGGCACCCAGCGCCGAGGTGGCCAGCGACGCCTCACGGCGTTGACCGATCTCGAGGCCGAGGACCACGCCGAGGAACGTCTTGTTGGAAGCGGACAACAAGAGCGGGTGGCCGAGGTCGGCCAACCGGCCCGAAGCCCGCAGCAAGGTGAGCGACTGCCGGGCCGTCTTGCCCAGATCGAGGCCGGCGTCGAGGACGATCCGGTCGGCGGTGATGCCGGCAGCCAGTGCCCGCTCGGCGAGCAGCGACAGGTTGGTCGCCACGGCATCGACCACGTCGTCGTAGACCGGCTCGGGGTCGGGGATCCTCGGGCCCAACCGGATGTGCGTGGCCACCACCGTCGCACCCGCCTCGATCGCTGCCGGCAGGTAGTCGGGGTCGGCGAAGCCGCTGATGTCGTTGCCGACGACGGCGCCGGCCCGGTAGGCCTGGCGGGCCACCGAGGCCCGCCAGGTGTCGACCGAGAGGGCGATGTCGAACCGGGCGGCCAGCGCTTCGATGGCCGGGATCACCCGGTCGAGCTCCTCGGCCTCGCCGACCTCGGGCCCGGGCCCGGCTTTGACCCCGCCCACGTCGAGCAGGTCTGCACCTTGGTCGACCAGCAGCCCGGCCCGACGGACCAGGTCGTCCAAGGCGAACGTGGCGCCCTTGTCGTAAAAGGAGTCCGGAGTGCGGTTGAGGATGCCCATGACCAGGGCCCGGTACGTGATGTCGAACGTTCGCGGACCGAGGCTCAGTGTGGTGGCGCGCACGGGGTGACGCTACCTGAGGCAGTGGTGCCCGGACGCGGGTCCGTTCAGAAGAGCCGGGACGTCAGCAACTTGCGGTACGTGACCGTCCGGGGGTCGTCCGGACCCAGGGTCTCGAGGAGGTCGAGGAACTCCTGACGGGCATCGGGGTCGTCCTTCACCCGGTCGAGCAGACCGTCGAGCAGGTCGGTGACCTCGGTGTCGGCCACGTCGTCGCGCCCGGCCAGGCGGGCTTCGGCCAGGAGGCGCCGGGTCTCGGCCGTCTCGGGCACGCGGCCGAGCAGCGTCACCGCCTCGTCCGTGTCGCCCCGGGCGATGAGCAGCGCGGCCAGGGCCGGTACGGCCACAGGGTGGTCGGACTCGAGCTGCAGGGCCCGCCGCAAGGGCTCCTCGGCGCCGGCATCGGCTCCGGCCGAGGCCAGGATGTCAGCTTCGGACCGGGCCGGAGCGAGCCGCTCCACGAAGGCTCGGACCTCCGCCTCGGGTTGCGCCCCGATGAACTGGTCGACCACGGCACCGTCCCGCACGGCGAAGACCGCGGGGATCGACTGGACGCGGAAGCCGGCCGACACCGTGGGGTTCTCGTCCACATTGACTTTGACCAGCTCGACGGCACCGTCGGTTGCCCCGACCACCTGCTCGAGGATGGGCCCCAGCGAGGTGCAGGGGCCGCACCACGGCGCCCAGAGGTCCACCACGACGGGGACCTCGAAGGAGCGCTTCAGCACCGCCTCCTCAAACGTGGCATCAGTGACGTCGATCATGGCTCATTACGATACCCGTCATGGGCGACAGACCGCCCAACGGCCGCGGCGGGCAATGGCGGGGCGGACGGGGAGGGCGCGGCGGCGCGGGTAGCGTCGGGACATGGATGCCGTTCCCACTACCACCGCCACCACCGACGTCAGCCATCAGTCCGCCGTGGAGGGCATCGACCGGGGTCCCGTCACCGACTGGCTGTCCGCCAACGTGGCAGGCTCGGTGCCGCCGTATGACTTCGAGCTCATCGCCGGGGGGCGCTCGAACCTGACCTACCGGGTGACCGACGGCGCCGGCCACGCCTATGCGCTCCGTCGCCCGCCGGTCAGCCACGTGCTCGCCACCGCCCACGACATGGCCCGCGAGCACACCATCATCAGCGCCCTGCAGCCGACCGGCGTTCCCGTCCCCCGGACCCTCGGCCTGTGCACCGACACCGGAGTCAACGGCGCCCCGTTCTACGTGATGTCGTTCGTGGAGGGCCACATCCTGCGCGACGAGAAGGCATCGTCCCAGGTGTCCGAAGACGTGCGGGCCCACGCCAGCGACTCCCTGGTCGACACCTTGGCGCAACTCCACGGGGTCGACGTCGACGACGTCGGCCTCGGGGAGTTCGCCCGGCGCGAGGGCTACATCGCCCGCCAGCTCAAGCGGTGGCACGGTCAGTTCGAGCAGTCCGCCCTCGACGGCGTCCCGGGCCCAGCGGTCATCGACCGGGCGTGGGAGGAATTGTCGGCCAAGATCCCCGAACAGCAAGGCGCCACCATCGTCCACGGGGACTACCGGCTCGACAACACGGTGCTGAACGACGAGGGCGATGTCGTCGCCATCCTCGACTGGGAGATCTGCACACTCGGCGACCCGTTGGCCGACCTCGGCCTCCTGCTCGTCTACTGGGCCGAGGCCGACGACCCCGAGCAGGCCGTGCTGGGCGTGGCCCCGACGGTCCTCCCCGGATTCGCCACCCGGGCGCAGCTGGTCGAACGGTACGCGGCGGCCAGCGGCCGGGACGTGTCGGCCGTCCCCTACTACCGTGCCTTCGGCATCTGGAAACTGGCCTGCATCCTCCAGGGTGTCTATGCCCGGTACGCCGGCGGGGCGGCGGCCGGTGACCGCACCGGCGTCGACCAGTTCGCCGCAGGTGTGACCCGGCTCGGTGAGCGGGCGCTCGCCGACGTGGAGGCGTTGTGAGCCGCTACGAGCCCGAGGACCTCTACGGCTTCGACATCGGATGGGGCGAACCGTCCGGCATCCGGCTGGACCGGCCCGTGCTGGTTGTCGCCCTCGAAGGCTGGGTCGACGCCGGCATGGGCGCCTCGGCGGCCATCGCCCACTTGCTGACCGGCTCCCCCACCGCCGTGGTCGCCACCTTCGACACCGAGCCGCTCATCGATCAGCGGGCCCGCCGACCCATCGCCCGGCTCGAGGACGGGGTCACGACCGAGCTCACGTGGCCGACCATCCGGCTCCTGGCCGGCAAGGACCGGGTGGGGGCCGACATCCTCTACCTCACCGGGCCCGAGCCCGACTTCTGCTGGCCCACGTTCATCCGGGCCGTGGTCGGCCTCACCACCCGGATGCAGGTGCGCACGGTCGTCGGCCTCGGGGCCTTCCCGGCGCCGACGCCCCATACCCGCCCGGTGCGCTTGGCATCGACGGTGCCGCCCCAGTCGACCGACCTCGCCGGCCGGGTGGGAACCGTGCACGGCACCCTCGAGGTGCCGGCCGGAGTCCAGGCCGCACTCGAGGTCGCCCTGGGCGAGGCCGGGGTGCCCGTCATCGGCCTGTGGGCCCGGGTCCCCCACTACGTGTCGGCCATGCCCTACCCCGAGGCCAGTGCCGCGCTCATCGAGGGACTGTGCGCGGTGACCGGCACGGTGCTCGACACCGTGGATCTGCGCAAGGCCGGCGAGGCCTCTCGCATCCAGGTGGACGAGTTGATCGGTGCCAACCCCGACCACCTCGAGATGGTGCGCCGTCTCGAGGAGGCCATCGACTCCGAGGAGGGCACCCCGCTGGGGTTCGCCTCCGACCTGCCCAGCGGAGACGAGATCGCCGAGGAGCTCGAGCAGTTCCTCAGAGGCGAAGGGAACTGATCCAGGCCGCACCCGACCCCGCGGCCCCGGGCGCATGGGTGTGGATGACGTGGGACGCCACCAGTGCCAGCCCCGCCAGTGCGACCACAAGGATGGCGACCACCACCAGGAGGACGAGCCACGGATTCCCCCGCCCCCGGCGCGGGGCGGCCGGGGTGAGGCTGGCCCAGAGGGCGGCGTCGAGCTCGGGGGCGGGCGGACCTCCGGGCACGGCCGCCGGTCGGGGGGACGGCTGGGGGGACGGAGCCGACACTCCCGGCGTCGCCCCGAAGGCAGGGAGTTCGGTGACGATGCGCTGCAGCTCCTCGATCGAGTCGGCCTCGGCCAGTTCGGCCAGGCGCACCTGGTAGTCGGCCGGGGACAAGAGGCCCCGCTCGGCGGCGTGGTCAAGGAGCACGCCGAAGCGATTCCGGTCCTCGTCGGTCACCCCCGACCGGTACGGGCCGGGGGTGAGGTCGGGCACCGGCTGGGGCGCTGCCATCTCGCTGCCGTTCATGGTCACCCCCCAATTGTGCTGACACGGAGCGTGGTTACGCAACTACCCTCCATGATCAGGGTCGGAAACGACCCCCTGACCAGGGAATCGGCCTGCAAGCAGCGGCACCGGAACGGGGCCGGTCCCGTTGCTACCGTTGCCCATGCTCGTCGACGGGACCATCGGATTCGACCCCGCCGACGTGGTGGCTCAGTCCATCGACGCCGAGGCCTCGGGCTACGACGGGATCTGGTCGGCCGAGACGGGACATGACCCGTTCCTCCCCCTGGTACTGGCCGCTGAACACACCGAGCGGATCCAGGTCGGCACCGGCATCGCTGTCGCATTCGCCCGCAACCCCATGAACGTGGCCATGATGGCCAACGACCTCCAGACCATGTCGGAGGGCCGGTTCATGCTGGGGCTCGGATCGCAGATCAAGCCCCACATCGAGAAGCGCTTCTCGATGCCGTGGTCGCACCCCGCCCCCAGGATGCGGGAGCTGATCCTGGCCGTCCGGGCCATCTGGGCCGCCTGGTCCGACGGCAGCCGGCTGGCGTTCCGTGGCGAGTACTACCGCCACACGCTGATGACGCCGATGTTCGACCCGGGGCCCAATCCCCACGGGAACCCGCCCATCTTCCTGGCTGCGGTCGGCACGCTCATGACCGAGGCGGCAGGCGAAGTGGCCGACGGCCTGTTGGCCCACCCGTTCACCACGCAGCGGTTCCTGCGCGAGGCCACCCTTCCCGCCCTCGAGCGGGGTCTGGCCGCCAGCGGCCGGGAACGTTCGGCCGTCCAGATCTCGTGCCCGGGCATGGTGGTGACCGGAGTCGACGACCGGTCGTTCGCCGAGGCCGAGGCGGCCACCCGCAAACAGCTCGCCTTCTACGGCTCCACCCCCGCCTACCGACCGGTCCTCGACCTCCACGGTTGGGGCGATCTGCAGAAGGAACTGAACACCTTGTCCAAGCGGGGTGCCTGGGACGAGATGGCCGGCCTCATCGACGACGAGATGCTCCACACCTTCGCCGTGGTGGGCGAGCTCGACGCCATCGCCTCGCAGATCCGGGACCGCTTCGACGGCCTGGTCGACCGGTTCAACCTCTATGCACCATCCGGAGTCGACCCCGGCCGGTGGGCCGAGCTGCTCGCCGAACTGCGCAGCTGACCTCGGCACAGCAGCCCTATCGGCCGCGACCGCCGTTGCTGCCGGCGAACGTCACCGCACCCCCGCCGTGACCGAGGAACCGGACCACGTCACCGGCGTCGGCGACCAGCGCCTCGCGGCCCGCGGTGTCGACCTCTTCCAGCAGCTCGATCACCAGGCCCCGGGACGGAAGGGTCCAGATGCTCACCACCCGCCCGCCCACCAGGCAGACCGGTCGGAAGATCCCGTTCGAGGTCACGACCGACCGGTGCACACCGACGAACGGCTCGCGTGACGCCCAGCCGTGCAGGACGGGATCGAACGGCCCGAGCAGTCGGCCCGCGGCCGGTCTGGGCGCGGACGTGGGATCGCCGCGCAGGTCGGCACCGTCGGCCGTCTCGCGGAGTGCGTCGGACGCCCCGGCGAAGGCGAGGCGGGCGTCGCCGAGCGTGATGCCCGCCCACCGCTCCAGGTCCTCCGGCCGGCCTGGTGCGTGGCCGACGAGATAGCGCCGGACCAGGCGGTCGAGGTCCTCGGCGCGGTCGGGTCGCGCCGGCGGCGGGCCGAGCCACTTGTCGACGGACACGAACGCATGGTGCCCAGCCTCCATCGGGCCCCGCACGACGTGCCCCCGGAGGCTGGCCGCGGCCAAGAGGTGGACGAGCGCCTGGCCGGCCGTCGGAACGCCGTCGGCGTCAAGCCGGGTCCGCGATTGGTACCGGGTCATCGGGCCGTCGGCGTCGAGTCCATCGACGATCGTCGTGACGCCCCGCTCCTCGTCGTCGGGTCCGACCCCGAGCTGGCGAAGGCGCCGCTGCACGCCGGGTAGGACCCGGTGCGCCGTCAGGCGGTGCAGCCACCAGTAGTCCTCGGCCCGCACCAGGTGCAGCGTCCCCCGGTTGAGCCACGTCACCAGGAGCCGGCGGTCGTCCAATGCGGCGTCGACATCCCCCGTCGTCAGCCCGGTCGACCGGCTGCGGACGGCGAGGCGGAACCCCCGCTCGTCCTGGGCCTGGACGGCCAGGAGATGGCCCACGACCGCCTCGGGTGTACCGGCCGGTGGTCCCGATAGCAGCTGCGAACGCAGTCGGCCGGCGACGGAGGCGGTCGTGGCCGTCGGCCTCGGTCACGCCGGGCACCGGTCCAGACCTAGACGACGACGTTGACCAGCTTGGGCGGACGGGCGATGACGCGCTTGGGAGATCGCCCCCCAAGGGCCTCGACGACCGCCGGTGCGGCGAGTGCCAGCCGCTCGGCTTCGGTCTCGGTGACGTCGGGGGCCACCTCGATCCGGTCGCGCACCTTGCCGTTGACCTGGACCACCATCGTCACCGTGTCGTCGACCAGCATCGCCGGGTCGGCCGCCGGCCAGGGACGGACGTGAATATGGTCGCCGTGCCGTCGCTCCCACGCTTCGGCGGCCAGGTGCGGGGTCATGGGGGCGAGCAGCAACAGGAGCGTGTCGACGGACTCCTCGACCACCTCGGGACGACCGCCGTCCCGGACATAAGGGTGCAGGAGGTTGACGAACTCCATGCAGGCGGCCACCGCCGTGTTGTACGACCAGCGCTCGTAGTCCCGGTTCACCCGATCGATCAGCTTGTGGGTGGCCCGGCGGACGGCGAGGTCGGCCTCGGTCGGGGCTCCAGTTGGGTTGACGGTCGGCCGGGGCACCTCGGGCACGGCCAGGCGCCACACCCGGTCGAGGTAGCGGGCGCAGCCGTCGATGACCGAATCGGTCTGGTCCGTCCAGTCGACGTCGTCGGCCGGTGGTCCGACGAACAGGTGGAAGAGGCGCAGGGCGTCGGCTCCGACCGTGTCCAGGTAGATCGACGGGGCGACCAGGTTGCCCTTGGACTTCGACATCTTCTTGCCGTCCATCCGGATCATGCCCTGGGTGAACAGCCGGCTGAACGGCTCGCGCGGGACTCCGGGGGCAAGATCGATGTCAATCAGGGCCCGGGTGTAGAAGCGCGCGTAGAGAAGGTGCAAGATGGCGTGCTCGATGCCACCGATGTACTGATCGACCGGCATGAAGTGCGCGGCGAGCTCAGGGGCGAACGGCTTGTCGTCGGACCACGGGTCACAGAAGCGCAAGAAGTACCACGACGAGTCCACGAACGTGTCCATGGTGTCGGTCTCGCGCACCGCCGGACCGCCACAGATGGGGCACGTCGTGTTCAAGAACGCCTCGTTGGTGGCCAGCGGCGACTGGCCGGTGGGCAGGAACTCGACGTCATCGGGGGCGAGGACGGGGAGCTGGTCGTCGGGGACGGGGACGATGCCGTGGTCCGGGCAGTAGACGACGGGAATGGGGCAGCCCCAGAAGCGCTGACGGGAGACCAACCAATCCCGGAGCCGGTAGTTGACCTTGCGGACACCGATGCCCTCGGACTCGAGCCAGTCGATGGCCTTGGCCTTGGCCGTGGGGATGTCCAGGCCGTTCAGCCAGTCGCTGTTGATCTTCTCGCCCGGGCCCGTGTAGGCACCACCGGGTCCGCCGTCGGGGCCCCCGTGCTCGTCCCAGCCCTCGGGCGGTTGGACGGTACGGACGATGGGCAGCCCGTAGGCCTGGGCGAAGTCCCAGTCCCGGGTGTCCTCGGCCGGGACGGCCATGATGGCGCCGGTCCCGTAACCCATGAGGACGTAGTCGGCCACGTAGACGGGGACGGGCTGGCCGGTGAAGGGGTTGCGCACGGACGAGCCGGTGAACGCGCCCCGCTTGGCCAGGCCGGCCTCTCCCCCACCCTCGGCGGTGCGTTCGATCTCCGAGCTGACGGCGGCACGGCTACGGACGTCGTCGACCTTGTCCCGATGCTCGTCGGTGGTGAGCACGTCGACCAAGGGGTGCTCGGGGGCGACGACGGCAT
>PLZW01000011.1 GCA_003153575.1 Acidimicrobiaceae bacterium
GACCACCCAGTGGCCATCACCGATATTGACCTCAACGAACTGCTGACTGCCATCCGCGCCGGAGGCGACATCGACGTCGTGCGCAAGGGCGTGGAGCTGATGCTCCAGGCCCTCATCGATGCGGAAGCGACCGCCCGGATCGGTGCCGATCGCTTCGAGCGGTCGGACAGCCGGACGACCCAGCGCAACGGTGCCCGGGACCGGCTGCTCTCGACCAAGGCCGGGGACGTNNGCCGTGGTCATGGAGGCCTACGTCCACGGGGTGTCAACGAGGAAGGTCGACGACCTGGTGGCCGCCCTCGGACTCGAGTCCGGGATCTCCAAGTCCGAGGTCAGCCGCATCTGCGCTGGGCTTGACGAGCAACTGGGCGCGTTCCGGTCCCGGAGCCTCGCCCACATCGAGTTCCCCTACGTGTTCTTGGACGCCACCTACCTGAAGGGCCGGGTCAACCACCAGGTCGTCTCCCGGGCCGTGGTGGTGGCCACCGGAGTGTCGATGGATGGCCACCGGGAGGTGTTGGGCTGTGACGTCGGGGACTCCGAGGACGGGGCCTTTTGGACCGAGTTCCTGCGCTCCCTGCGGGCCCGGGGGCTCGGTGGGGTCCGGCTCGTCATCTCTGACCAGCACCTGGGCCTCAAAGCAGCCGTCGAGGCGGTGATGGTGGGCTCGGCATGGCAGCGGTGCCGAGTGCACTTCATGCGCAACGTGCTGACCCGGGTGAAGCGGAACAACACCCACATGGTGATCGCCGCCATCCAGACGATCTTTGCCCAGCCTGACGCTCGGGCCGTCAGAGAGCAGTTCGACCGGATCGTGGCCACACTCGGAGACCAGTTCCCCGACATCGCCACCATGCTCACCGACGCCAAGGAAGATCTGCTGGCATTCTCCGCCTTCTCCGAGGCCCATTGGCGCAAGGTCTGGTCGACCAACCCGCTGGAGCGGCTCCACCGGGAGATCAAGCCGCGCACCGACGTGGTCGGCGTGTTCCCGAACGACGCATCGGTCGAACGCCTGGTCACCGCTGTGGTGGTCGAGGCCCACGACGAGTGGCAGGTGGCCGAGCGCCGCTACCTGTCCGAGACCTCGATGGCCCTGCTCCAGCGGATGGAGGCGGCAGCCCTCACCCAGGCTCCCGACGAGTCCCCGGAAAGCAGGCCCCTGGCCGGCTGAGGTCGCTACCCTCGGGGCGTGGCCACCGTCCTCCCCGAGATCGACGTCGAGAAGGTCCGGCGATTCTGTCGGGACCGCGTCCCGGCCAAGTTCCATGACGAGGTTCGCCTCGAAGTGACCACCCGGGGCAAGAGCGTCTCCATCTTCGAATGCCGACCCGTCTGGAAGGGCGCGCCCGGGGAGTGGACGAAGACCTCGGTCGCCCAGATCCGCTACGACGGTGCGGGCACCTGGTCGCTCTACTTCGGCGACCGCAACGGCAAGTGGGTCGAGTACTTCGACCTCGACACCCATCAACCGATCAACGTCATCCTCGACGAGATCGGCAGTGACCCCACCTGCGTCTTCTGGGGTTGACTCACAACCGGGTGACGCACCGAATCGGCGCGCCTACCATCACGTCAGACCGACGATCGCTTCTCCACCACTCGGCGGGACGTCATCGTCTCCGTGCGCTGCAACTACTGTGCCTATCTGGCCGGCGAATCGGCGAGGGCGCACGGCATCGAGGATGCGGACGGCTTGGCCTATGGCGAAGACAACCGAATGCCGACTGTCGTCCTCCAGCACCCCAGGTTGGCCTATCTGAACGGTCATCGGTCATTGCTCGGCGTGTGATTGTCAGTCCCGCAACGCCCAAGAAGTACCAGGCTAGGGGCCTGAAATGGTCCCGTGGTCACACGTTGGTCACAGTCGAACACGGTCACGAGCCCACCTCCAGATGCAGCGGCACCACAGGGGCGGACGGAGATTCGGCTTCGGATTGCGGGTCGATCCCGAGCAGGACCCGAAGTCGCGCCGTCGGCACCCGAATCGTGCGACCGAAACGCAGCACGGGCAGTTCTCCCCGACGGACAGCCTCGTAGGCGCTGGACCGTCCAAGTCCCAGGAATTCCCCGGCCTCCTCGACGCTCAGCGTCGGCCGGCCCTCCGGGGTCGGTATCACGCGGATTCCGCCGATTCAGCAATCGAAGCCAGTTCGCTGAGCAGCCGCGCCCATCGCAGAGCAGGCCGGCCCCTCGGAATCCTCCCAGCCGTCTCCCAGTGGGCCACGGCCGTCCCGGTGACACCGCAGTGTTTGCCAACCTGCTGCTGAGTAAGCCCAGCCGACACCCGAAGTTGACGTGCCTGGCCCGGGCCCACCAGGTCTCTTGATTGCGCTACGAGTAGTAGGTCTGACAGCGTCATAACAGGGATCGTACGACGAGCCAACGCTACTGTCACGGCCAGACTGTCTCACAGTTGTGCAGTGGTGAGATAGTAAGTTGACAGTAAGACAACGCAGGCATAACGTTCGGCACGTGACGAGGTACCGGGGTCTGGACCCAATAAGTTTCGAGCACTCAGACCTGACCCCGTATGGCACCGAGGGTCTGTACGTGATGAATCGCTACGCGGTCGCTGTCGATGACCCTGCTTGCCCGGTTCTAGTGGAGCTGGAGGTGGCCATGATCGAGGGTCAGCCCGAGTGCGTCGAGTTGCGCTGTCAGCCGAGAACGGGACAACTCGTGACGAGCGAGATGCTGCGGAAGGTCCCGCTCCGTCGCTACCTGCGGGAGTCAGCCAACGTTTACTCCGTTCGCGTGACAACGCAGCACGAAGTCGAAGTCATTGCCACCACGGGACCGGGCGACGAGCCGCTAATGACCCGGGCCGCTCAGAATCGAAGGCGGCGCCAGATTACGGATGAGTTTCTTCGTGATGTTGCTGCCGCATACGAGAGGGCCGGTACGAAGCCGACCCTCGCTGTGATGCATCAGTTCCATGGGAGCCGGGCGACGGCAAGTAGATGGGTCAGGGAAGCTCGGAATCGCGGCTTCCTTCCGGAGCAAGCAACTGAGGAGGAGCGATGACGAAGGCACGAGCAGCGAGCGCGGCACCAAAGCAAGCGACGGACGGAACGTGGTGGTTTGTGGTCGACATCGGCGTTGGCCCTGAAGGCCAGCGCCGCCAGACACGTCGCCGTGGGTTCCGGACGAAGAAGCTGGCGCAAGAGGAGCTGGACAAGGTTCGCCGGACGGTGACAAAGACCACCTATGTTCCGCCGGCCCGCGAGACCTTCGGTGAATACCTGGACAGGTGGCTGGCCGGTCTGCCGACTCGACTACGCCCGTCCACGTGCGACGGCTACCGCCGATGCCTCCAGTATGTGGCATCTGGGCTGCGAGGGCGCCGCCTCGACCATGTGACTGCCGACGAACTCGACGAGCTGTACGCCTCTCTTCTGGTCACCGGGCGCCGCCAGCGTGCCGGTGGGCTTTCACCGCGGAGTGTCCGATACGTCCACACTGTGATTCACAAGGCATTGGCCGATGCGGTCCGGAAGGGGACACTCGCCCGCAACGTTGCCGATGCCGCGTCGCCGCCTCTGGCGAAAGCAACGAGGGCTCCGGAAATGACGTGGTGGACTCCATTGGAGCTGAGGACGTTCCTCGGTCAGACAGCGGGGCAGCCGCTCGGTCCCTTGTTCCGTATGGCCGCAATGACCGGGATGCGCCGAGGCGAGGTCTGTGGAATCAGGTGGAACGATGTCGACCTCGACAAGGCTCGGATCCATGTTCGGCAGCAGCTCAACGTCGTGCGGAGTCCTGGTGCGCCTGACGGCGGGCTCGTGTTCTCTGAGCGGACGAAGACGGACAGAGGGCGCAGGATCGTCGACCTCGATCCCGAAACCGTCGCGATCCTCAAGGGCCGCCGGAGGCAGCAGGCGGAGCATCGGCTCGCCATGGGCGCCGGATGGGCGAAACGACCGCGACCTCGTCTTCACCGAGCCTGACGGCCGACCCCTTGACCCTGAGTCAGTGTCTCAAGTCTTCAACCGGCGCGTCGCCCGGTCGGGACTGCCGCGGATCCGGTTTCACGACCTTCGCCACACTCACTGCGCCCACCTGATCGAAGCGGGGGAGCAGCTCCTCCTGATCACCAGGCGACTCGGGCACGCCTCGGTGGCATTCACTCAGGACAAGTACGGCCATCTGTTTGAGGAGGCCGGCTCACAGGCCGCTTCTGCCGTTGCGGCCATGGTCGATGGTGTCAGCTAGCCGCGGGGGTATTCCCTTGGGGGAGTGAACGGACCGCCGATTCTGTTGGCTGCCATCTCCTCACGGGTGGGCCGTTTCTTGGCCGCACGGGAGCGTACGAGAACTTCGGCCTTCCTGCGCTCCTCGTCCTCCTTCTCTGCGGCTGCCAAGTCCCTCCATCGGTCAGCCAGTTGGCGAATGTCAGTGTCGACCCACTCTGTGAACAGCTCACTGAGCGCTGTCTCCAGGGCCTTCTCGAGAAGGCGGCGCAGCTGGGCCGGTAGAGAGTCAACGGTGCAGTCGGCTCCGATCTTTCCCGTCCGCCATCGGCCCGGACCTGCTAGGAGCATCCGATACGTCTCCTCGGCGTCAAGATGCTTTGCAGCTGCATCAGCCAGGGGACGACACGATTCGGGAGTCGTCGGCAGGGGCCAATCCCGCAAGAGCGCGTCCGTTTGCTCCACGATGAAGAGCAGTGTCGCGTGAACGTCCGGCGCTGAGACCTGGTGTTCGTCCATGGCGAGTTGCCTGGCGAGATGCTCGGTCCATTCGTGCTCGTCCGTAAGTGGCTGACGAAGGACGTGGTCTCCTCCGGGACCAAGATCGGCGAAGACTAGGTCCGAGACCAATGCGTTCTTCATCCGAGGTGAGATGCGCCGTTGCTCTTCCGAGTCCGCCATGACGAGACGAACCTACAACGGGCCGTGACGACTCCCCGACGACGCGGCAAGACGTTGTGACCAAGTTGTGACTTTTGGTGCCCGCAGGGNNGAACCCGCACACCCTTTCGGATAGTGGATTTTGAGTCCACCGCGTCTGCCATTCCGCCACCCGGGCCGGTGGGAGTTGTGCGCCACGACGCTACCCGAGCCCAACGGGGGGTCCACTCGCCGTCGTCGGTCCGATGCCGGCTCGGGCAGACCCGGGCGACGCGCGCCATCCGAGCCCCGAGCCCGGGGACCGGGGACCGGGGACCGGGGACCGTAGGCTCGCATCCATGGTCGGACGGATCGCCCCTCAGCCCGGAGTGCACAGTCGCGCCTGGGCGACGGTGGGTGAGGACGGCCGGCTCGAACTCGATCGGGTCGAGCTGGTGTGGGTCGACCTCCCGTTCGTCACTCCCGTCGGGACGGCGGTTGGCACCCACCGCACCCGTCCACTCGTCCTGGTCCATCTGGTCTGCCGCCGGTCGGACGGAGCCGTCGTCGAAGGATGGGGGGAGTGTGCCGCACTGGTCGACACCACCTATGACCGCGAAGACGCCACCGGATCCTTCGCCACCCTGCGGTCGGAGCTACTTCCGGCCCTCGTCGGTGCGACCCGCGACGCCGGGTGCCTTCCCCCGGTGTCGGGCCTCGGAGCGATCCTCGACGCCGCATCCCGTCCGTTGGCATCCGCCACCGTCGAGATGGCGGTGGGCGACGCCCAACTCCGGGCGGCCGGGCGTTCGCTCGCCGACCTGTTGGGCGTGTCGGACCGGCGGGTGGAGCCGGGTGCGGTGCTCGGCCTGCCCCGCTCTGCCGAGGAGCTGTCGGCCGCCATCGCCATGCTGACCGCGGCCGGCTACGCCCGGGTCAAGGTCAAGGTCGCCCCGGGCTGCGAAGCCATCATCGACGAGGCCGTGCGCCCGACTGTCGGCTTGTTGCCCATGCTCCAGATCGACGCCAACGGCACCTACGGCGACGACGCCGCCTCCCGGCTCCACCGGCTCGACGACTTGGGACTTGCATGCATCGAGCAGCCCCTCGGGCGCGACGACTTCGACGGACACCGTCGCCTCGCCGCCGCGCTCGCCACGCCCATCTGCCTGGACGAGAGTCTCGACTCGCCGTCGTCGGTGGTCGAGGCCGTCGGGTCCGGAGCCTGCTCGGTGGTGTGCGTCAAGCCGGCGCGCCTCGGGGGGATCGGCGCCGCGCTCGACGTCATCACCTGGTGCACCGACGCCGGGGTGCTCTGGTGGGTCGGGGGGATGTTCGAGTCGGGCTATGCACGGGGGGTGAACACCGCGCTGGCCGCACTGCCGGGTCGTTCGTTGCCCGGCGATCTGGCTCCGCCGGCCACGTATCTGGTCGCCGATGTCGTCCAGGCCGTACCCGGTGAGGTCGACGGCACCACTGGTCGCCTCTCCCTGCCCGTCCCGACCGGTCCCGGACTGGGCCCGGCTCCCGACCAGGAGTTGTTCCGAGCGTTCGAGTCACACCGTGTCGTGGTGTGGCCCGGGGACAACTGACCCCGGCACCCGCTGCGCTGGATCGACGGCGGCTTTTGGCGGAATAGGCGCGAAGCGGTAGGAACCCGACCCCGGTATGCGTACAATTGCCCTCCCATGCACCGGACCACCATCGAGCGACGTTTGAACGACGCCCACCAGCGGCTGGCGCGCGCCCGCAGCGAGCTGGCCGTCCTCGACGAACAGCTGGTGGTGGTGACCGAGATGGCCGACGACACCCGTTTGCGGGCCCTGGTGGCGGAGACGCCGGTGGCGGCCAAGGAGCACGACGAGGCGAGCCGGCAGGCGTCGGCCATGTTGCGCTCCCGGCAGGCGCTCATCGAGCGGATCGCCGAGCTCGAGCGCCGACAGGACGATCTGCTCGAGCGGCTCGTGGTCGGACCGGGTTGAGTTCCACCGTCGGGCAGTATGTGGGGTGCCGCCGCGGGACTGCGGACAGCACCTGTTGACGGCGGCGTCCGGATCATCGTGCCACCAGCACGCCACACCCCATGCAACAATCCCGTACCGAGGTAGGAGCACCCATTCCCGTGGCAAGGAGCACTGACACCATGAGTAGGCGTGTCGTCATCGCCGAGGACGAGGCGATCATCCGGCTCGATCTGAAGGAGATCTTGCTCGACGAGGGCTACGACGTGGTGGGGGAGACGGGTCGCGGCGACGACGCCGTCGAGCTCGTCCGCCTGCACCAGCCCGACCTGGCCATCCTCGACGTGAAGATGCCCGGTGCCGACGGCCTCCAGGCCGCCCGCGACATCCGCGACCTCGACATGCAGGTGGCCGTGCTGATCCTCACCGCCTTCAGCCAACGGAACCTCATCGACGAAGCCCGTGACGCCGGGGTGGTCGCCTACCTGGTGAAGCCCTTCCAGCGCATCGAACTGATCCCGGCCATCGACCAGGCCATGTCCCGCTGCGAGCAGGAGTGGGCGATCGACGCCGAGTCCCGCCAGGCCGTCCACGACGGCCTCGTCGGCCAGCAGGCCATAGCCGAGGACAAGCTCGAGACCCGCCGCCTGGTCGACGGGGCGAAGGGCCGCCTCATGGAGCGCCACGGTCTGAGCGAGTCGGACGCCTTCGGCTTCATCCAGAGGACGGCGATGGGCACCCGCTCACGGATGATCGACGTGGCCCGCCAGGTCCTCGAGGGCACGCTCGAGCCGTAGGCCGAGGCGATCCTCGACATGCCCGCCACCCCCTCGACATCGTCCACCCCAGCCGGAGGGACGCGACCGTTGATCCTGCTGGACGGCATGTCGCTGGCCTTTCGGGCCTATTTCGCCCTGCCGGACACCTTGAAGACCAGTGCCGGGGTCACGACGAACGCCGTCCACGGTTTCACGTCGATGGTGCTCTACCTGGTGAAGGAGCATCGGCCGCTGGGCCTGGCGGTGGCGTTCGACCTGCCGGGTGGCACGTTCCGGGACGAGATCGTGGACGACTACAAGGGTGGCCGCGACGACACCCCGCCCGACCTGCCGCCCCAGTTCGAGATGATCCGCGGGGTGATGGAGTCGCTCTGCATCCCGGTCCTCGGGGCCGAGGGGTTCGAGGCCGACGACGTGCTCGCCACCCTGGCGTCCGAGGCCCGCGACCGCGGGCACCCGGTCATCGTGGTGACCGGTGACCGCGACTCGTACCAGCTGGTAGAGGACCCCTACATCCGGGTCCTCTACAACCGGCGCGGCGTGAGCGACTACTCCCTCTACGACGAGGCGGGCATCGAGGAGCGCACCGGGGTCCGGCCCCACAAGTACCCGCTCCTGGCCGCCCTGCGGGGCGACCCGTCGGACAACCTCCCGGGGGTGCCCGGGGTGGGGGAGAAGACGGCGGCCAAGCTCATCAACGAGTACGGCGACCTCGACACCCTCTATGAGCACCTCGACGCACTGTCGCCCAAGCTGCGCCAGAACCTGGCCGAGCACGCCGAACGAGTGCGGCTGAACGCCGAGGTGATCCCGTTGGTCCGCGACGTCCCACTCGACATCCACATCGACGACCTCCGGCTCGGAGGGTGGGACCTCGAGAAGGCCCGAAAGGCGTTCGACGGCCTCGAGTTGAAGGGCGCGTGGACACGGTTCGAGTCGGCCATGAAGGACGGCCTCCTCGGCGAGGGAATCGTCGGCGAGAGCACGGGGGCGGTTGTCACGTCGGTGCCGGCCGTGATCGACGAGCTACCGCCATGGTTGGACGCGCCGGTCTGCGCCGTGCCCTCCGACGTCGATCAGGCCTGCTCGGACCTGGTGGCGCTGTTCAGCTCCGCCCGGGCCGGTACCGGCAACGTGGCCCTGGCCCCGTTGTGGGAAGGCGACCCGGGGAGGTCCCCGCTCCTTGCCCTGGCCCTGGCGGCTGAGGCAGTCGAAAGTGCGGCGGACGCAAGTACGCCCGCCGTCTACCTCGGTCCCCACGCCGGCGGCCATCTGGTGACCGAGCCTCCTGTGCTCCGCGCCCTGGCCAACGGCCTCGGGCCCGACGGGGTGGGGGTCGTGGCCCACGATGCCAAAGAGCTCATGCGCTCGCTTCTGCCGCTGGGAGTCGACGTCCGCGGTCTGGCCATCGACACCGCGGTGGCCGCCTACCTGCTCGATCCTTCCGACGACCACTACCGGCTCTCCGATCTCGCTCCCCGGTTCCTCGGCGTGTCCGTCGACGACGGGTCGGAGGCCAAGGGTCAGGGTGCGTTCCTGCTCGAGGCGGAGCCCGAAGACACCGAAGGGACGCCGGCCAAGACGGGGCTCGACCACACCGGACTCCGGCTGGTGCGCCTGGCCGCGGTGCTGGCCCGGCTCCGTGCCCCTCTGCGGGCGGCGCTGGCCGAAATCGGCGAGGAGGGTCTCTTCGACGACATGGAGCGCCCACTGGTCCGGGTCCTGGCCCGCATGGAGGTGGTGGGGATCGGCGTCGACCGCGAGGTGCTCCGCACGATCGCAGCCGACCTCACCGCCGAATGCCAGTCGCTCGAGGCCTCGATGCACGTACTGGCAGGCGGGCCGTTCAACGTGAACTCGGTCAAGCAGCTGCGCACCGTGCTCTACGAGGACCTCGGACTCCAGCCCGGTCGCAAGACCAAGACCGGCTTCTCCACGGACGCCCGCACGCTCGAGTCGTTGCGGGGCCAGCACCCGATCGTCGAGGTACTGCTGCGCTACCGCGAAGTCGAGAAGCTGCGCTCCACCTACGGGGAGACCCTGGCCGCCGAAGTGGCGCCCGACGGCCGTATCCACGCCACCTTCCGCCAGACGGTGGCCCGGACCGGTCGTCTGTCGTCGGACCGTCCGAATCTCCACAACATCCCCGTCCGGACCGACGAGGGTCGCAAGTTCCGTGAGGCGTTCGTCCCCTCGGTCGGGCGCCGGCTCCTGGTGGCCGACTACGACCAGGTCGAGCTGCGGGCCATCGCCCATCTGTCGGGCGACCCGGGGCTGACCGCCGCCTTCGCGGCGGGGGAGGACATCCACCGCACGGTGGCCGCCCAGGTGTTCGGCGTCGACCGCGGGAAGGTCACCCACGAGCAGCGGTCGACGGCCAAGATGGTCTCCTACGGCCTCGCCTACGGCATGGAGGCATACGGGTTGGCCCAGCGCCTCGCCGTCCCCGTCGAGGAGGCGCGGGGCATCCTCGACGCCTTCTTCGAAGCCTTCCCCTCGGTGCACGCCTACATGGACAACGCCGTGGCGGAAGCCCGCACCAACGGCTACACGATCACGTCGTTCGGCCGGAGGCGGCCTCTGCCCGACCTGATGTCGTCGAACCACCAGGTCCGCCAAGCGGCCGAACGCCAGGCCATGAACGCCGGCATCCAGGGTCTGGCCGCCGACCTCTTCAAGGTGGCTTTGATCCGGCTCGACTCGGGATTGGAAGATGGCGGCTACCACTCTGACCTGGTCCTCCAGGTCCACGACGAGGTTCTGGTCGACGTCGAGCCCGACGAGGCCGACGCCGTCGAGGAGCTCACCGAGACGGCCCTGACCGGGGCCGCCGAACTGTCGGTTCCCCTGAAGGTGGCCATGGCCTGGGGCTCGTCGTGGGCCGAAGCCAAGGGCTGACCGGCGCCACCCGCGATCCACGACGCCCTGACCTGCGGGAGCGTCTGCCCGTTGGGGTACCATTGATCTCCTGTCACAACGATGTGGCACGTGTCTTGAACGTCCCCGAGCCCGGCCCGTCCGGGCCGCGGGGGCGCATCCGTCCGGAAAGCGAGCTACCTACCTGATGTCCGATACCCACGTCGTGCCTACCGGCACCGACCTGCTGTCCCCCGAGGCCATGGGCCACTTCGACGAGAACGGGGTCTACATCCCCCGGTCCATCACCGAGGACGACCTCGGTGGCGGCTCCCTCGAAGACGCCATGGCCGGCACCATCGTCGAGTTCGAGGACGGTGACCTCGTCGAGGGGACCGTCGTCAAGATCGACCGTGACGAGGTCCTCCTCGACATCGGGTTCAAGTCCGAGGGCGTCATTCCCGTCCGCGAGCTCTCCATCCGCAACGACGTCGACCCGTCGGAGATCGTCACCCTGGGCGAAGCCGTCGAGGCCCTCGTGCTCCAGAAGGAGGACAAGGAGGGTCGCCTGATCCTCTCGAAGAAGCGGGCCCAGTACGAGCGGGCCTGGGGCACCATCGAGAAGCTCAAGGAGGCCGACGAGGTCGTCACCGGCCCGGTCATCGAGGTCGTCAAGGGCGGGCTCATCGTCGACATCGGCCTGCGCGGCTTCCTGCCCGCGTCGCTGGTCGAGCTGCGCCGCGTGCGCGAGCTCCAGCCCTACGTGGGCCGCACCATCGAGGCCAAGATCATCGAATTGGACCGCAACCGGAACAACGTCGTCCTGTCCCGCCGGGCATGGTTGGAGGAGACCCAGAAGGAGCAGCGGGGCGAATTCCTGGTCAACCTCAAGCCGGGGGAGCGTCGCCGGGGCGTGGTGTCCTCGGTGGTCAATTTCGGTGCCTTCGTGGACCTCGGGGGCATGGACGGACTCGTCCACGTCTCGGAGCTGTCCTGGAAGCACGTCGATCACCCGTCCTCGGTCGTGTCGGTGGGCGACGAGATCGACGTCGAGGTCCTCGACGTCGATCTGTCCAAGGAGCGGATCAGCCTGTCGCTCAAGGCCACACAGACCGACCCGTGGCAGGAGTTCGCCAACTCCCATCAGGTGGGCGAGCTCGTCTACGGCCGCATCACCAAGCTGGTGCCGTTCGGCTCGTTCGTCCAGGTGGGCGACGGGATCGAGGGCCTGGTGCACATCTCGGAGATGGCCGGCCACCACGTCGACCTGCCAGAGCAGGTGGTCACCCCCGGCGAGGAGCTATGGGTGAAGATCATCGACATCGACCTCCAGCGTCGCCGGATCAGCCTGTCCATCAAGCAGGCCGCTGAAGGCGGCGAAGTGTCCGAGGAGTACCGCGAGGCCTTCGGCGAGCACGCCTACGACGAGGAGGGCAACTACGTCGGCCCGGTCTTCGCCGAGACGGAGTTCACTCCCGAGACGGAGGCACAGGCCGCCTGGGCCGACTACGTCGCCGAGCACGGCACCGGAGAGGGCGGCCCCGGAGAGGGCGCTCCGACCGAAGGCGCTCCGCCGGAAGGCGCAGCTGCTACACCTGCTCCTGAGGCGCCCGCCCCGGAGGCTCCCGTCGTCGTCGAGGCACCCGCCCTCGAAGCGCCCGTCGTCGAGGCACCTGCCCCGGAGGCACCCGCCGCCGAAGCGCCCGTCGAGGCGGCACCGGGGGTGGAGACCGTGCCTGCCTCCGAAGCCCCTGTCGAGAGCTGACACCCGACACCTCTCCGGTCGATATCCGACCGGGCAGCAGATTCGTCACCGACGGCCCTCAGGGGCCGTCGGTCGCGTCAGCAGACGGACGCGCATCCTGTCGGAGCGGCGCACCCTCTGTCACCGGGGATCGGTCAGGCGTTCAAGCGCCCTCCACGAGATCCGCCAGATTGGCCAGCGACATCGACGTCCCGGCGGCGTTGTCCTCAGGCGACACACCGCTAGGAATGCCCTCGAAGGTGACCGTCACGCGGGTACCGCCGTCAGCATCGGCAAGGCGCGTGGTGACCGTCATCGGTCCGGCCATGTCCGGCTCGGCGGTCTCGAACTCCACCACCTCGCACACCCGCGTGTCAGCCACCAGTTCGGCGAACGTCCCGTGGTAGGTGTCGGCGCCCGGTGACGACTTGCCTTCCCGCCATCGGTCGTCGTAGGTGAGGGTGATCCGGAACGAGCCGCCGACCACGGGCTCCCAGGCGAGGACCTCGGCGGTCATGCCGTCGGGCGCCCGCCACTGCTCGACCGCTTCCGGGTCGAGGAGAGCACGGTAGACGGCGGCACGGGGGGCACGGATGACACGGGTGGCGCCGGAATCGGGCACGACGGGGCTCCGCGGCCGTGTCCGCTCAGGCGGTGGGGGCGTCGGTGGCCGCCATGGCCGCCGGGGGCGCCACCTGGTCCTTGGCGGGGCCCACCGGGAAGTGGCAGGCCACCTGGTGGCCGGGGGCCACCTCGCGGAGCAGTGGCTCCTCCTCGGCACAGCGGGCCTGGGCGTAGGGGCAGCGGGTGCGGAACCGGCAGCCCGACGGCGGGTTGAGCGGGGAGGGGAGTTCGCCGGTCAGCGCCTTGTGGCTCGACGCGTGGTCGGGGTCGGGCTCCGGGATGGAGGCCAGTAGGGCCTCGGTGTACGGATGAGCGGCGGCCCGGTACAGCTCGTCGGACCCGGCCACCTCGACGAGCTTCCCGAGGTACATCACCGCGACGCGGTCGCTCACGTTCTTCACCACGGCCAGGTCGTGGGCGATGAACACCATGGTGAGCTGGAAGCGGTCCTTCAGGTCAGCCAGGAGGTTGAGGATCTGGGCCTGGACGGACACGTCGAGGGCGGAGACCGGCTCGTCGCAGATCAACAGGTCGGGATCGGCCATCAGGGCCCGGGCGATGCTGATGCGCTGGCACTGGCCGCCCGAGAACTCACCCGGCCGGCGGTCGCCGGCGGCGTCGGGGTCGATGCCCACGGCCTCGAGCATGGCCCGCACCTTGGTGGCCCGCTCCTCCTTGGTGCCCCGTTTCCAGATGACCAGGGGCTCGGCCACGATGTCCTTGATCCGGCGGCGGGGGTTGAGCGACGAGATCGGGTCCTGGAAGATCATCTGGATCTTGGTGCGGAGCTCGCGCAGGGCACGGCCCTTCATCCCGGTCAGGTCCGTGCCCTGATAGATGACGGCCCCCGAGGTGGCCGCCTGCACCTGGACCAGGGTCCGACCGGTGGTCGACTTGCCGCAACCCGACTCGCCGACCAACCCGAGGGTCTCGCCTTGGCGCACCTGGAAGGTCACCCCGGACACGGCCTGGACCCGCTGGCGGCCGCTCTTGAACTCGACGACCAGGTTCTTGACGTCGAGCACGACCTCGCCGCCCTGGTTGGTCGTCGCGTCGGTGGTGGAGGTCTCGGTCATGCGTCGGAGGCTCCTGACGACTGGGGTCCGGGGGCGACCGGTGCCGACAGCGACACGGGGACCGGCGGCACGGTCGACTCGCCGTCGACGAGGGGGAACCAGCAGGCGAAGAGGTGATCCGCTGAGCCCACCGTGCGCAGCGGCGGCTCGGACTCCCGACACTTGTCCTGGGCGTAGGGACAGCGGGGGGCGAATCGACAGCCGTCCGGCGGGTTGATGAGGTCGGGCGGGCGGCCGGCGATGGCATTGAGCCGGACCCCGCTCGGGTCGGCCAGACGGGGGATCGAATCCATCAGTGCCCGGGTGTAGGGCATCTTGGTGTCGTGGAAGAGGGTGTGGGTGGGCGCCCGCTCGACGACGCGGCCGGCGTACATGACGATGATGTCGTCGGCCCGGCTGGCCACCACGCCCAGGTCGTGGGTGACCAGGATGACGGCCATGTGCCGTTCGCGCTGGAGTTCGGCCAGCAGGTCCAGGATCTGGGCCTGGACGGTCACGTCGAGCCCGGTGGTGGGCTCGTCGGCCAGGACCAGCCGGGGTGCACAGGCCAGGGCGATGGCGATCATGACCCGCTGGCGCATGCCGCCCGACAGTTGGAACGGATACCACTTGACCCGGTCCTCGGGCGAGGGGATGCCGACCGATCGCAGGAGCTCGACGGCCGTCGATCCCGCCTCCTTCTTGTCCATGCCCAGGTGGAGGATGAGGGACTCGGCGATCTGGACCCCGATCCGCTTCACCGGATTGAGGGCCGTCATCGGGTCCTGGAAGATCATGCTCAGCTCGGCGCCCCAGACCTGGCGGAGGTCCTTGTCGTCCATGGCCGTGAGCTCGTGGCCGGCGAAGCGGACCGTGCCGCTGCGGATGACGTCGCGCGGGGGCAGGAGGCCCATGATCGATCGGGCCAGCACCGTCTTGCCGGAGCCGGACTCGCCCACGATCCCGAGGGTCTTGCCTTCGTGGACGTCGAAGGAGACGCCGTCGACGGCCCGCACCGTGCCGCGGGCGGTGCGGAAGGAGGTGTGCACGTCGTCGACGACCAGCAGCGGCCCCACTTGGGTGCCGGCGTCCTTGAACTCGAGCGTCCGACCGCCCGACCGCCGGGCCTTCACAGGACGCCCTCGCGGAGGTCGAAGCGCTGCCGGAGGCGGTCGCCGATCAGGTTGATCGACCACAGGAGGGTGAACATGGCCATCGCCGGCCACAGCATGATCAAGGGGTTGATGCTGAGCAGGTCGTTCGACGAGCCCTCGTTGATCAGGTTGCCCCACGACGGGGTGGGCAGGGCCACCGACAGGCCGAGGAAGGCCAGGGTGCCCTCGATGACGATGAGACCGGCGACGGTGATCAGGCTGAAGGTGACCATCACCGGGATCACATTGGGCAGGATCTCTCGCAGCACGATTCTGGTGTTGGTGGCTCCCATGGTCTTGGCCGCGACGACGAAGTCCCGCTGGGCGAAGGCCAGGCTCGAGGCCCGGATCACCCGGTACATCAAAGGGATGGTGGCGATGCCGAGGATGATCGTGATGTGGAACAGCGACGCCCCCCAGAAGGTCACGATGGCGATGACGGCCACGATGGCGGGAAACGCCAGGATGATGAACGAGAACGCATTGAGGGCGATGTCGAGGCGGCCGCCCCGGTAGCCGGAGATGAGCCCCGCGGAGCCGCCGAAGACGAGGCCGATGGCCACGCCGAGGAACCCGACGATGAGCGAGACCCGGGCCCCGAACACCAGGCGGGCCAGGAGATCGCGGCCGAGGTCGTCGGTCCCCAACAGGTGGGCGCTGCTCGGGCCTTGGTTGAGCTCGGAGAAGTGTCCGAAGTTGGGATTCTGGAGCGGGAGCACATTGGCCAGGACCGCGGAGAACAAGACGATGCCCACGAAGGACAGGGCGAACCAGAACAGGAAGCCGAACGGCTTCTTCTGCAAGACCTCGCCGTCGACGGCCGCGGACTGCATCTCGAGCACGGCCTCGTCGGTGGCGGCCGTCATCGGAATGCGGTTGGCAAGCATCTTGGACGACGACCTGGTGTCCAAGAGTTCCTTGTCGTCAGGCATGGATCACTCCCGCACCACTCTCGGGTCGACGATGGTGAACACGAAGTCCACGATGAACTGGATCACCACGAAGGCGATGGCCACCACCAACGAGATGCCTTGGACCACCAGGTAGTCCCGCTGGTTCACCGCCTCCACGAGGGCATAGCCGATGCCCGGCAGGGCGAAGAGCAGCTCGACCACGAACGTCCCGGCGATCAGGCTGCCGATGTTGATGCCGGCGGCCGCCAGCAGCGAGAAGCTCGAGGGCCGGAAGGCGTGGCGCCACATGATCCGGCGATTGGACAGTCCTTTCGACCGGGCCATGGTGATGAAGTCCTGCTGGAGGGTGGTGATCAGGTCGGAGCGCAGGAGGCGGAAGTAGACGGCGATGGAACCGGCGGTGATGGCCACCGACGGCAGGATCATCTCGTGGATGTTGGTGATCGGGGCCTGGTTGAACGGGGTGTACCCGGTGGCCGGAAACCACCCGAGGCCCACGGCGAAGACGGCCACCAGGATCGGGGCCACCACGAACGGGGGGAGGGCCAGCAGTCCGAAGGTCGTGGTCGTCGAGACGTTGTCGAGCGCCCGGTTCGGCTTGCGGGACACGACCAGGGCCAGGGGGATGGCCACGGCGAAGGCCAGTACCTGGCTGATGATGATCAGTTCGATGGTGACCGGCGCCCCGGTGGCCAGGATGTGGGTCACCGACTCGTGGTTGAGGTACGAGGTGCCGAGGTTGCCGTGGAATGCCGCGCTCAGCCAGATCGTGTACTGGTGCCAGAGCGGGAGGTTGAGGCCCAGCTGCTTGAGCAGGATCGCCCGGTTGGCCGCGGTGTCGTTGGCCCCGAGAATCTGGGTCGTCGGGTCACCGGGCAGCAGGTGGACCAACATGAACACCAGCACCGAAATGACGAACGACACCACCAGCAGCTGGAGGAACCGCCTGATCAGGTACTTGCCCATGTGAACCTCGAGGTCCCCGCGCCCCGACCGCTACTTCGCCAGCCAGATGGCCGTCGGGCTGAAGATACCCTCGTCGAACGCGTACCCCGGCATCCCGTTGGGCAGGATCGGGTTGGCCCAATTCTGGACCTTGGTCGTCGCCACCTCCGAGAAGATGTACTGCACCAGCCAGATGTAGGGGAGGTCCTTGGCCAGCTGTTGGTTGACCGTCTGGTACGCCTTGACCCGGGTGGCCTGGTCGGTCGTGTGGCGTCCGGTCAGCATGTTCTGCTCGATCACCGGGTCGGAGTTGCGGGGGAAGTTGAGGGCGATGGTCCCGACGGCACCGGCCGTGGTGGTGCTCCACCATACGTAGTTGAGGTCGGGATTCACGGCACCGAACTGGTACGACGTGGCGGCCTGGAACTTCCCGGCGATGAAGTCGTTGATGAGGTTGGCCTGCTCGATCTGGCTGATGGTCACCTCGAAGCCGACCTGCTGCCACATCTGCTGGATGATCTGGACCACCTGGGCCAGGCGGGGGTCGGTGATGGTGAGGAGTTGGAGCGACGGCGTCCCGTGCCCGGCTTTGTACTCTGCCACCAGCCTCTTGGCGCCGGCCGGGTCGTAGGAGGGGAAGTCGGTGGCCGAGTAGTACGGGGAGCCCGGGAGGAAGAGGCCGTTGACCGGCTTGCCGAACCCGCCGCCGAAGATCCTCTGCACGGTGGTCTGGTCGGTCGCCTTGGCCAAGGCCTGGCGGATGCGGAGGTCGTTGGTGGGCGCCACCACGCAGTTGAGCATGATGAAGGCCATGGAGGGCTCGCCGATGACACCCGTGGCCGAGTCGACCACCGCGTAGCCGGGCTGGCCCTGGAATCGATGGATGGTGTCGGGGTCGGTGGAGCCGATCATGTCGACGCCGCCGGTCTTGAGCGTGGCCTCGCGCTGGATGGTGTCGGGAATCGGCTTCAGGGTGATCTGGTCGAGGTAGGGGAGTCCCTTGCGCCAGTAGTTGGGGTTCTTGGTGGCGGTGAAGTGGCTGTTGGGCAGCCACGACTGGAAGATGAAGGGTCCGGTGCCGATCGGAGTCGCGGTGACGTTCCCGGCGTTGTACTGGTCGATCATGGCCTGGCCGACGACGTAGCCGACCTGGGTCGGCAACCCGGCGGTGAAGTCCGGATTCGGCCCCTGCAGTTTGTACTCGAGCGACAGTGGGCCGGTGACCGTGCAGGATACGACCTGGGTCAGGGCCTGCCCGGTCAGCAATGACGCCTTCAGGGCGGTGAAGTTGTTGACCACGACGGTGGCCGTGAGGTCGGTGCCGTCGTTGAACTTGATGTTGGGTCGGAGCGTCAGGGTCCAGGTGTCGTAGGTGGCGTTCGGGGTGCACGACTCGGCCAGGTAGGGCTGGATGGAGCCGTCGGCGGCGATCGCCATCAGGGGGTCGTACAGGCACTGGGCGTAGATGTACCCGCTGGTGTCCCAGTGGTTCGCCGGTGGGTAGAAACCGTCGATCTCGGACAGGAGCCCGACGCTCAGGGACCCACCCTGTACCGGGGTACCCGTGCCCACTCCGGGCTTGGACCCGGGTGCGGCGGTCGTGGAGGTGGTGCCCGACGGCGACGACGAGCAGGCGGCCAACGCCGTGCCTGCGGCACCGGCCAGCACCACCGCACCACCGGCGGCAGCCCCCCGGGCCATGAAGGTACGACGACTGATCTCGTGCTCGTCCGGCATGCAAACTCCCCCGATTGCGCTTGTGTCGTCACCCGACGGCGACCTGACGGCGTCCGCTGGCGCAGCGGCTCCCCCGGAACTGCTGAACTGCTGAACTGCTGGCACTGACTCTGCCACAGCGGCAGAGCACCGTGGGCGCACAGTAGTGCCCACGGGGGCGGGGGTCCATGGGCGGGGACCCGGAGTTTGCATCAGGTGTTCCGGGTGGCCGGGCCGCCTGGGTACCATGCCAGCCATGGATGCCGCGCCCCCCGGACCTGCACCGACCGTCGACGCGTCGGTCGATGTCCCTCCGGCCGCGGACGGCGGGGCCCGGGCCCGGGCGGCCTCTGGCCCCGGCGGTCGTGCGCCGGGTCAGCGTGTCGAGGCGGAGACCGACATCGATACCGCGGAGGTCGATCCCGAAGGCCCCCCGTTCTCGCCCACGACGCGGGCCCTGTTGGTCGCCGGGGTCGTGGCCGCCATCGTCGTGGGCCTGGTGCTGCGGTTCTGGACCCGGTCCGACCTGTGGCTCGACGAGGCCCTGACCGTCAACATCTCCCGGCTGCCGCTCCACGACCTCCCGTCGTACCTGAAACGCGACGGGGCGCCCCCGCTCTTCTACGTCCTCCTCCACTTCTGGATCGGCGTGTTCGGCACCTCGGACGTGGCCGTGCGTTCGTTGGCCGGCGTCTTCGGCGTGGTGACCATCCCCCTGGCCTGGCTGGCAGGGAGGCGCCTCGGGGGACGGACGGCCGCCTGGGCGGCCATGCTGCTCGTCGCCACGTCGCCCTTCGCCATCCGTTACGACACCGAGACCCGTATGTACTCGCTGATCGCCTTGCTGACGGTGCTCGGCTTCCTCGCCCTCGACCGGGCGCTGCGGGCGCCCCGCGCCGGCAACCTGATAGCGGTGGCGGCGGTCACCGGGCTGCTCCTCTACTCCCACTACTGGTCGATCTACCTGTTGGCCACCACGATGGTGTGGCTGGCATTCCAGGCCTGGCGGGGGCGACCGGACTGGCGGCGAGGGGCGCGTGCCGCATTGGCCGCCACCGTGGTGGGCTGCCTGACGTTCCTGCCGTGGGTGCCGACCTTCCTCTTCCAGTCGGAGCACACCGGGACGCCGTGGGCCACCCCTGCCAGCTTCGCCGCCATGGTCAACGCCGTGGCGTCGTTCGCCGGCGGCCCCACGAGTCAGGGTCGGGCCCTCGCCCTCCTGTTCTTCGCCCTGACCGGGCTCGGTCTTTTCGGGTTGGCCACCGACCGGCTCCACATCAACCTCGACATCCGCACGCGCCCGCTCGGCCGCCCGCTGGCCGTGATCGTGCTCGGCACGCTGGCCGCCGCCATCATCGGCGGCCTGGTCTCCAACAGCGCCTTCGACGCCCGTTACGCGTCGGTGGTCTTCATCCCCCTGATCCTGTTGGTGTCGCTCGGGGTGACCGTCTTCCGGGACCGTCACGTCCGGGTGGCCATCATCGCCCTCGGCATGGTCCTCAGCGTGGCGGCGGCGGTGCCCAATGTCACCACCAACCGGACCCAGGCCGGAGAGGTCGCCGCCGCCATCGCGGCCACGGCCAAGCCGGGTGACGTGGTGGCCTACTGCCCGGACCAACTCGGCCCGGCCGTCAACCGCCTCCTGCCAGCCGGCCGTTACCACCAGATCACGTTCCCGCGGGGCACCGGGCCGGCGTACGTCAACTGGGTCGACTACGCCGCCGCCGTCCACGCTGCCTCACCGGTCACTTTCGCCGAGCAGGTCGAGGCGATGGCCGCCGGTGGCCACCAGATCTTCATGGTGTGGGCCCCCGGCTACCAGGCGTTCGGGCTCAGCTGCGAAGGGATCGTCCAGACCCTCCAGGGCAGTGCCGCATTCCATTCGACCGGCATGGTGGTGGCTGACGACAAGACCTTCTACCAGCCGATGTCCCTCGTCCGCCTGACGCCGACCGGGTCCTGACCGAGGTGGCCGCGGGGGTCCCGGCGACTTCGGCCGTCCCGCTCGCCCCCGACCGGCCGACGGCCGTCCGCCGCCGTCTCGGCTCACTGGGTCGGGCCGTGCTCGAGGTGCTGCCGGCGTGGGTGGTGGCGCGGGTTCTGGTGGCCGTGGCCCTGATCATCGCCCACCTGTCCGTCCGATCGTTCCGGCCCGACAACCCGGTGGCGCTCCAGCGCGTCCGCGACGGGCTGCTGTCGTGGGATGGCGGGTGGTACCGCTCGATCGCCGAACACGGGTATGCGACGGCCGGACGCGAGGCCCTCCGCTTCTTCCCGTTGTATCCGCTCCTCGGGCGGGGACTCGGCCACGTGCCCGGCGTCGGCGCCGGTGCGGCCCTGGTGCTGGTGGCCAACCTGGCGTCGCTGCTGGCGCTCGCCGGCCTCTTCCTCCTGGTGGGCCACGACCGGGCGGACCCGGGGCTCGCCCGTCGCTCGGTGTGGCTCCTGGCCCTGGCGCCCTCGGCCTACGCCATGGTGCTGGCCTACGCCGACGCCGTGTTGTTGCTCTGCTCGGTGGTGGTCTTCCTCGGGATCCGGACCGACCGGTGGTGGTGGGCCGCCGCCGCCGGCCTGGCCGCCGGGGCGGACCGGCCGCTCGGCGTGCTCCTGGTCCTGCCGGTGGCCGTCGAACTCTGGTCACGTCGGCACACGCTCGACGGGACACGGGAGCGCGCCGGCGCGGCCGCCGCCCTGGTGGCACCCCTCGTCGGTGCGGCCGCCTATCTCGTCTGGGTGGGGCACCGCTTCGGCGATGTCTGGCTCCCCTTCACCGTCCAACAGCAGAACGGACACCGGGGGCGCCTGGCCGCCCCTTTCGACGCCATGTGGCACGACGCCGCCGACGCCCTCGGCGGCCATCACCTGGGCAGTGCCCTCCACATCCCCTGGGTCCTCGTGTGCGTGGGTCTGGCCGTCCTGGCCTGGCGGCGCCTTCCCAGGTCGTACGCCGTGTTCGCGACGGCCGTCCTGATCGTGTCGCTCAGCAGCAGCAACCTCGACTCGTTCGAGCGCTACGCCCTCGGGGCCTTCCCCCTGGTGGTGGCGGCGTCGACCTGCACCTCCCGCCGCCCGGTCGAGATCGTGGTGCTGGTGCTGTCGGCCGCCGCCATGACGGGCTACGCCACGTTGGCCTTCCTCGGCGTCGTCGTCCCCTGACACGTGCGGGGGCACGGGATCCCGGTCCCTACGGGGACACCGGGGAAGCCACTATCCTCCTTCCGCAGGGCACAGCCGTCGTCCCTCCGCCCGCGGGGTGGGAGGGGACCCGTGGGAGGCGGGCGATCGGCCCGCCCACCCGACGCACCGGGGCCTCCGCCGCCCCGCACAGTACGGCCGTCGACCTGCCCCGGTCGTCCCGGCCGCCGGAACCAGAAGAAACGGATCGCACCGCATGGCAACGCCGCAGAACGCTGACACCTCACCCGACGCCCCCCGGGCGGGCCGGGCGGCCGCCCCGGTGGTGGTCATCGGCGGAGGACCGGCAGGGTTGACGGCGGCCTACCGGCTGGCCCAGTCCGGCGATCCGGTGGTCCTGGTCGAACAGGACGACGTGCTCGGGGGCATCAGCCGCACCGTGGAGCGCGACGGTTGGCGGTTCGACATCGGCGGCCACCGCTTCTTCACCAAAGTGGTACCCGTCGAGGAGTTCTGGCACGAGATCCTGCCCGACGAGGACTTCCTCCTCCGTCCGCGCATGAGCCGCATCTTCTACGGGGGTAAGTACTACGACTACCCGATCAAGCTGGGGAACGCACTGTCCAATCTGGGCATCGTCGAGGCTGTGCGCTGCGGGCTCTCTTTCCTGTGGGTGCGGATCCGCCCGCCGAAGGACCAGACCACCCTCGAGGGGTACATCGTCTCCAACTACGGGTGGCGGCTGTACCACCACTTCTTCAAGACCTATAACGAGAAGGTATGGGGGGTGTCGGCATCTGAGCTGTCGGCCGACTGGGGGGCGCAACGGATCAAGGGCATGTCCCTGTGGAACGCGGTGTGGGAGCCGATCCGCTCGTCGATCGGCAGCCGACGCGCCAAGTCGAAGCAGGTGACCAGCCTGATCGAGGAGTTCCAGTACCCGAAGTACGGGCCGGGGATGATGTGGGAGCGGTGCGCCGAGCAGGTCGTCGGTCTCGGTGGCGAGATCCGGATGGAGACATCTGCGACCGCTGTTCATGTCGAGGACGGACGGGCCGTGGCGGTCACGGTGGACCACGGCGGCTCGCGTGAGCGGGTCGAGGCCGACCACGTGGTCTCCTCGATGCCGTTCACCGCGCTGGCCCGCGTGGTCGAACCGCCGGTGCCGGCCGAGGTCCTGGCCGCCGCCGACGGCCTCCACTACCGGGACTTCCTGACCGTCGCCCTGGTCGTACCCCAGGACCGCGGGTTCCCGGACAACTGGATCTACATCCACTCGCCCGACGTGAAGGTCGGTCGCATCCAGAACTTCGGGTCGTGGTCGCCGTACCTGGTGAAGGACGGGCGCACCTGCCTGGGCATGGAGTATTTCGTCTTCGAGGGTGACGACCTGTGGTCGATGAGCGACGACGACCTCGTGGTGCTGGCCACCAAGGAGCTGGCCACCATCGGACTGGTCGACCCCTCCGATGTCGAAGCCGGCTACGTGGTCCGGATGCCCAAGGCCTATCCCGTCTACGACGACGCCTACCGGGACAATGTCGACGTGCTGCGCGCCTGGTTCGCAGAACACGCCCCGAACGTCCACCCGGTGGGGCGCAACGGCATGCACAAGTACAACAACCAGGACCACTCGATGTACACGGCCATGCTCACGGTCGAGAACATCCACGGCGCCCATCACGACATCTGGTCGGTGAACGTGGAAGAGGAGTACCACGAGGCGGCCGAGCGCGGCGCGGAGGACGGTGCCGGGAACGGCTCGACGGGACGGGACGCGCCGATCATGCCCCGGCGCGCTGGATGAATCGAGGTCGACGACCGCCGCAGGACGCCGGTGCAGGCGTGCCCCCGGGTCCTCCCGGCGCCGGGGGGGACCCGGTTCCGCCCCACGTGAACCCGAGGGGTGAGCCCGGCCTGGACGTGATCCTGGAGGAAGTGGAGACGGTCGTCGACCCGATCGCCGAGTCCGCCGCCTTCGGTCCGGCCATGGGCATCGGCGCGGCCGGGGGGCCGATGGTCCAACTCCCGCCCGACGAGCCGGCCCCCCGACTCGTCGGATCGGACAACTCCGTACGGGCCGGCCTCCTCCAGGCCGGCCCGGTGGCCGTCGCCGGCCTTCTCGTGAACGGGATCTCGGTGCTGGTGGTGATCGCGGTGGCCCGCCTGGTCACCTCCCGGTCCTACGGCGAGATCGCCCAGCTCCTCGGCCTCTTCTTCATCCTGTCGATGCCCGGGTCGGCCGTGCTGGTGGGCGTGGTCCGCCGGGTGACCGGCCTCCAGGCCACCGGCCAGGCCGGCCTGGTCCGGCCGTGGGTCGCCCGCGTCCACCGGTTATGCCTGGTGGCCATCGGGATCGAACTGATCCTGGTACTGGCCCTCCAAGGATGGATCGCCCACCAGCTCCGACTGGCCAGCAGCGACGGCGTGGTGCTGATCCTGATGGCGGCCGGCATATGGATCGTGCTCAGCGTCGACCGGGGGCTCCTCCAGGCCCACCGGAGCTACCCCCAGCTTGCGACCAACCTGTTAATCGAGGGTGGGATGCGCAGCGCGTGCATCATCGTCTTCGTGGCGGCGGGGACCGGGGTGATCGGCTACGCCCTCGGGGTGTTCGTCGGTGAGGTGGTGGCCACCGTCCATGCCCACTGGTCCGCCCGGCGGGCGTGGGCCGACCCGGCCACCGCACCCGTCGTGCGGGACGCCGGCTCCCTCGCGCCGGTCGTCGACGCCCCGCCCGAAGAAATCCTGGCCCGCCGCAAGCTCCTGGCCGACGTGTCGGCCGCCTTCGTGGGGCTGGCCCTGTTGGGATTCCTCCAGAACGTCGACGTCATCCTGCTCGGGCGATTGGACCACGGCAACGCCGGGCCCTACGCGGCCATCTCGGTGGCATCCAAGGGACTGGTCTTCGGTGCCCTGGCCCTCGGGGCCTACCTGCTACCGGAGGCCACCATCCGGTGGAACGAGGGTGGTCACGCCATCCGGCAGCTGGGGGTGACGTTGCTCTTCCTCGCCGTGCCCGCCGCCTTGTTGCTGGGCATCGCCGTGTTCATCCCCCGGCAGGTCCTGACGCTCGTGTTCTCGGCCCGGTTGAGCACGGCAGCGCCGGCATTCGCCCCGTTGGTCCTGGCCATGATGTGCCTGTCGTTCACCGTGCTGGTCACCAACTACCTGTTCGGGACCGGCTCGCGATGGATCGTCCTCCTGCTGGTCGCCAGTTCCGGCCTCGCCGTGGTGCTGGTCACCGTAGCCGACGGCCATCCCCGCTCGACGGCCCTGGCGGACCTCTTCGTCCAGGCACTGCTGGCGCTGGGGATGGGGGTGGCGTTCGTGGGCGTTCACCTCCGCCACCGGGGCCAGCACTGGTCACGGCGGCGGGGCTGGCAGCGGATAGCTGCCAACGACTGAACCGGCGCGGTCCGTGCGGCCGCGCCCGGCACGGTCCAAGGCCCGCCCGTCGAGGGTCCGGTACACTCCGTCCATGCAGCACCCTGGGGGAGCAGAGGGGGACGGTTCTCGGTGACCCCCGGTCCCCGCGGCGCCAACGCCGCCGCCGACCGATCGCCCGACGCGTCCGTCACCCAGCTCAACTCCCCCCGGGACCACCTGACACCGACCGCGTCCAGGGCGGTCTCGTCCGGCCACCCCTCGGCCCGCGCACAGTCGTCCTCCGTCCCGGTGCCGCTCTTCGGCGGGATGCCGCTCGGGGAGATCGCCGAGCGGTCCGGGCTCAAGAGGATCGACGTGGTGGCGTGGCGGGACTTCGACGACCCCGAGGCGGGCGGCAGCGAGCTCCATGCCCACCGGGTGATCGCCGCCTGGTCGGCCGCCGGGCTCGACGTCTCCATGACCACCTCATCGGTGCCCGGGGGCCGCCGGGTGGTCCGACGGGACGGGTACCGGGTGATCCGGCGGGCCGGTCGCTACGCGGTCTTCCCCCGGTCCATCCTGTCCGGAGCGGTCGGGCGCATCGGGACGGGCGACGGCGTCGTCGAGATCTGGAACGGGATGCCCTTCTTCAGCCCGCTGTGGTCGCGCAGCCCGCAGATCACCTTCCTCCATCACGTCCACGCCGAGATGTGGAAGATGGTCCTGCCCCGGGGCCTCGCCGAGTTGGGGCACGTGCTCGAGCACCGGGTCGCCCCGCCCTTCTACCGGCGCAGCCGGATCGTCACGCTGTCGCACTCCTCCAAGGCGGAGATCGTCGAGCGGCTGCACCTCCCGCCCGGCCGCATCACCGTGACCCCGCCGGGGGTCGAGCCGCGGTTCTCTCCGGGCGGCGAGCGTACCGAGACGCCCCTGGTCGTGGCCGTCGGACGCCTGGTGCCGGTCAAGCGGTTCCACCTGCTGGTCGAGGCCCTGGTGCGGCTGCGGGCCCACCATCCCGGGCTGCGGGCCGTGATCGCCGGCGAGGGCTACGAGCGCCCGGCCCTCGCGGCTTTGATCCAGGCGCACGGCGCCGCGTCGTGGATCTCGCTGCCCGGCTTCGTCGACGACGACGCCCTGGTCCACCTCTACCGGTCGGCGTGGGTGGTGGCGTCGTCCTCGCTGCGCGAGGGCTGGGGCATGACGGTCACCGAGGCCGGGGCCTGCGGGACCCCGTCGGTGGCGACCCGGATCGGCGGGCACGAGGATGCCGTCGACGACGGCAGGTCGGGGATCCTGGTCGACGGGACCGACGCCATGGTCGCCGCCTTGGACAACGTGCTGCGGGACGAGGTGCTGCGCCGCCGCCTCGGCCTCGGGGCGCTCGAGCACGCCGGTCGCCTTACGTGGGACGCCACCGCCCGGGGCACCCTGGCCGCCCTGGGCAGCGAGGCCCTGGCCCGCCAGAACGCCTGATCGGACATAGCTGAGCGGCGGCTCCTGACCGAGCGCCGCAGTCGTCAGGCCGGCGGCGACCCGGCGACCATTGTTCCGTCCTCCGCCGACGCGTTGCGGACCTTGCGGGCCAGACGCCGTCGGCGGGCCCGCAGGGCGACGTCGACGGCGCCGTCCGCCCCCAAGAAGACGACCCCGGCCCAGGCCCACTGGCTGGCTGTGCCGAACGACTGCGGCCAGGCCCCGTTGTCGGGCACCCGGAGCTGGACCTGGTGGACGGCCACATAGACACCGGCCGCGGCCACACATCCCACGGCAGCCAGCGCCAACAGGAACCGGAGGCGGGGCACCAGCAGCACCAGGAGTGTCGCCACCCCCACCGCCAGCCCGGCCATCGGCGCGGCGATGGCCGCGGCCACCCCGCCGGCCGCGACGGCGGTCACCAGGGCCACCGCCACCGATGCCCGGGGGCCCTCGGTCCCGAAGGGCAGCTGCAGCCTCGGGCGCCGGTCGAGGACCACCGCCTCCGCGACGTCAGCCGTGGCGACGTCCATCGTCTGCGGATCGGCGGTGGCACCGGGCGAGTGACCGTGGGTCCGGCGACGTCGTCGACGGACCGGCCAGACGGCCAGCACGAGACAGCCCACCAGGGCCAGCACCGACACCAGGAGCGCCCAGTCGACGGTCTTCTGCGGAACCCACGTCAAGGTGACGTCGAGCTGACCATCGTGGACGTACGGGGCGACCGCGGCCGGATCGATCCGCCAGCCATTGGCGAAGGCGTCGATCAGCACCGGCGCGCCCAGTCCGTGACCGCCGCCTACCGTGGCCGTCCACCCTCTGTTGATCGACTCGCCCAGGATGAGGTCGAACGGGGCGGCACCCGGGGCGGTATCGACCCCGTGGACGGTGGTACGGATGGTGGTGGCCGTCTGGGTGTCGACCACCACGGCGGGGGAAGTCGCCACGGTCGGGGGGGCAACCTGGGCGGGGGAGGCCAACGCCATCGGACCACCGCCCGGTGCCGAGTCGAGGACGAGGCGGTCGATGTCGTAGGCCGCCACCTGGCCGAGCGCCGAACGCAGCGTGTGGTCGCCGGGCCCGAGGACGAGGCCCCCGGCGTCGGGCCCGCACAGCGAGATCGTCAGGGGCTGGCGGTCGAGGGCATCGGCCGTGGTCCCGGTCACCTGGACCGATACGGGAGTGCCATCCACGCTGACCAGGTCGTTGCGACACGACGTCGGCACCTGGGTCGGCAGCGGGGCCGCCGTAACCCCGGGAAAGCCGACAGTGGCGATGCCGATGGGCATGGCGATCGGGGTCTGGGAGTAGTAGTTCAACGTGTTCTCGAGGCGCACGGTGTCCACCGTGATGCGCACGCTCGAGCCGTGCAGCGCCGGGAAGTCGAGCGGCACATCGACCACGGAGCCGGCCACCGTGGCGTCCGCCAGGGGCGGCAGGGTGACGGTGGCCTGGCCGCTGTCGGCGCTGATGGTGAGCTGGGTCGGGACCGAATGGCGTCCGTCGGCCACGATCTGCAGGTTGAGATGGCTGAAGGTCAACGGGGACCGGAAGTGGTACTGCAGCCACTGGCCGGCCTGGTGGGCGGCGCCGAAGCCGGGCTCCCAGACCGTCGTCGGGTCGTTGTCGAGGGTCGCCATGGCGTTGGCCCGCAGGTCGTTCGGGAGGCGTCCGAGCGAGTAGGCGACGGTGCCGGTGTAGTCCGAGCCCGGGCGCCCCACCACGCGGTCGATCTCGTCGTCGGGAATCAGCGGAGAGACCCGGGCCTGCCCGGTGAGCGAGAAGGTGCGGGCCGTGGGTAGCCAGAAGGTGCGCTGCAGCGAGTGCTCGACGTCGGCCCGCGGCGGCGTGCCCGAAGCCCGCAAGCGGGTCATGACGAGGGTCAGCCGGTCGGACAGCGACGACGGGCCCGCGGCCCGCAGGAGGTCCTGGGGCATCGACACCGTCTCGTCGACCGACACCCCGGGCAGGCCGACTTCGGCGAACCCCACCGAGCTCCGCGAGCCGACCGGTGACGACGGGTTGTCCACGGTCACTCCACTCACCGTGAGCCGCAGGGTCGTGAACGTTCGGGCCGGGAAGGTCACCACCTGGCCGGCGGCCGCCCGCGACGCCGGGGCGAGCGGGACGGTGACAGGGTGGCCGCCGTCGAACGTCAGGGTGACACGGGTGATGTGCCGGTCCGGGTCCCCGGTCTGGGGCTGGACGACCAGCAGCTGGCTCTCGGTGCGGGGGGCGTCGAGAGCGACCTGCCACCACTGGCCGATCTGGCCCACGAAGGAGTTGGTCAGCCAGGCCGTCTGGAGGTTGCCGTCGAGGGCGGCGGCGGGCCGGTCCTCGGGCAGGTAGGTGATCGAGGAGCCGTACGACGAGGCGGTCACCGTCGAGACCCCGGCGAGGGCCGTGGTGGTCTGGGCGTCGGCCGGCGCCCCCGGGAACAGGTCGAGCGGGGCGTCGCTCGGGTCCGCCGTGTCCGGGCCCTGGGCCGCCGTCTCGGTGTAGCCGGTGTTCTCGTTGAGCGAGTTCCACCGGTACCCCTGCTTCCGATTGGTGTCGGTGACCACCAGGTCGGCCGGCCGGGCGAGGGTCGTCTTGCGCAGTTTGGCGTTGGTGTCGAGGGTGCCGGCGTAGAGAATGGTCGGATTGCCGGACAGGAGTCCGACCGAGGCCGCCCCGACCACCCCGTTGGCGTCGCCCGCCACCACGAGGGGAGTGGCCGTCGACTCGGTGCGCACGATGGGCCGCGGGTCGGTCACCGTGTAGGAGACGAGCGGCGCCGGCCAGCCCGGATTGGCCGGTAACGCCAGGGTGGCCTCGTCGAAGTGGGGGAGGACGGGCACGTTGGGCCGGGGCGTGCCGTAGGGCACCGGGTCGATCAGTCCGGCCGGGGGGTTGGCCAGCTGGGCGGCCACTGTCTGCGGGTTGGGGGCGTCGTAGCGCTCGTAGGCCTGGTCGTACTGGACGAGGACGTCGCCCGCGCTGAGGAGGGACGACATCGGACCCAGGGCGCCCCAGTCCATGACGCCGTCCTGCAGCGGACCGTCGACGGCCTCCAGGACGTCGGCGGTGGGCAGCGATCCCATGATCTGCTGCTCGTGGGTGACGAACGGTCTGGTCATCAGGCCCGGGTACACGGTGTCGATGGTGTCACCCCAACGCTGGGCGCCGAAGTTGTTGCCGGGTATGGCGAACAGCCGTGTCCCGGGGTGGGCGTCGTTGAGGGCGGTGGCGGCCGCCCGGGTGTAGTCGGGCGGCACGGCGGGTTGGTTGAAGCCGTTGGCCAGGATCTGGCCTGACCAGAGGGGGGACGAGGCCCCGGCCACGGCCACGACGGCCAAGGCACCGATGGCCAGGCTGGTCTTGCGGACCCGGAAGCTGAGGGCGCTGACCCCGGCGCCGAGGAACATGGCCATGGACAGGATGATCAGCGGCGAGGCCCGGTCGGTCGAGCGCATGGCGAGGCCGGCCGTGGTGTCCACCATGATCCTCTTGATGACCGAGCCCACGCTCGAGGGGTGCGCGTACGGGTTCGGTCCCACGGCCATGACCGTGCCGACCACGGTGATGAGGATGAAGTACGTCCGGTAGCGCCAACGGGCGACGAAGGCGGACAGGAAGGCGAGGGCCGGAACGCTGAAGCTCCACAGGATGAGGGCGATGTTCTGGGTGTACATGACCGACGTCTGGGTCCACGGCCCGACCCGGTCGGTCCCGTAGAAGTACCAGTAGCCCAGACCCCGCAGGATCTCCGAGGCGAGGGAGGCCCCGCTGGTGGCCGGCACGGTCTCGGTGTACTTGAGGACGTTGACCCCGTACGCCGCCTCGATCTGGAGTCCGACGGCCCACCACAACGAGACGAGAACGGTCAGCCCGGCCACCTTCCAGGCCACCCCCCAGGCTTTGCGCCAGGTCGAGTCGCGGGCCACCAGCACCGCATAGGGGAGCCACAACGCCGGGGCGATGCCCACGTAGAGGAGGGAGCTGGCGTTGATGCCGCTCACCAGGGCCACCACCAGTGCGAACAGCGCCGGGAACCGCCACCCTCCCCGTCGCAGGGCGAGCACGACGAAGGCCAGCATCCACGGCAGCCCGGCCCAAGGCATCAGGATGACCGAGATCCGGCCCGAGTACTGGAGCACGTACGGGGTGAACATGAAGGCCACCGCGGTCACGTACCGCCCCGGACCCCACAGCCCGAGCACCCGGCACAGGTACAGGGCGCCGGCCCCGGCGGCGTACAGCAGGCAGCCCATCCACAGGCGTTGGGCCACCCACAGTGGGACGTGCAGTTCGGCCAGCACCCAGTAGAAGGGCCCCATCGGCAGCAGGTAGCCGATGTTCTCATGGGTGACGGTGCCGAGCCCCACGTGGGGGTCCCACACGGACACGGCCTGGCGGACATAGCGGCCAGGGTCGAGGTACAGATAGGTCTTGGTGTCGTCGGTCACCACCCCCGGCTGGGCAGCCACCATGGGCACGAAGGCCAGCACGGCGAGCGCCAGATAGTCGACCCACGCCCGCAGGCCGCTGGGCGACCGCAGGCGTGCGTAGAGAGAGCCCTTCCGACCGGAAGTCCGGTCCGCGGGCCCGGCGGGAGAGGGTTCGGGATCCGGCACGAGTGGTCGGTAGTGTAAACAACGACAGCAGCGGGTCGGCAGCACCGACCAGCGGGACCAGGACGGGGAGCCAGATGTACCAGGACGACAACGGGACCGGGCCCACCCGGGGGACGTGGTGAGCGACGCATCCGGCGCCGCCGTGATGGGCGACCTGGCCGGGGAGAAGAAGGGGAAGCACCTCACCGGCGAGCGTCCGATGGAGGGGGTCACCCCCGACTCGCTGCTGGCCCTCCACGCCGCCGGCTACCGCACGGTGATCGAGCGCCTGGGCAAGGGCACCGTCCTGGACGTGGGCTGCGGACAGGGATTCGAGTCGGCCCGGTTCCTGGCCGACGACCGTCGGGTGGTGGGTGTCGACTACAGCGAAGAGGCCGTCGATCTGGCCCGGGCCAACTGGTCCGGGGACGGGCTCGAGGTGGCCCAGATGAACGCCCTGGCCCTCGGATTCGCCACCGGCAGCTTCTCCTGGGCGTGCTCCTCCCACCTCATCGAGCACTTCGACGAGCCCGAGGGGCACGTGGCCGAGTTGGCCCGCGTGCTGGCCGACGATGGGACGGTCTTCTTCCTCACCCCCAATGCGCCGGCGGACTTCGAGAACCCGTTCCACATCCACCTGTTCGAGCCGCCGGAGCTGCGGACCCTCCTCGCGCAGTATTTCCACGACGTGACGGTCCAGGGTCTCGACGCCGTGCCCCACGTGAAGGCCGACGTCACGGCCCGGCGGGTGAAGGCCGAGAAGGTGCTCCGGCTCGACGTCTGGGACCTGCGCCACAAGATCCCGAGGTCCTGGTATGTCGGCTTCTACGCGTGGGCGCTGCCCATCGCCTACAAGGTGATGGCCCGGGGCGACTCGGGCGGGTCAACGGGCATCACGGCCGACGACTTCTTCGTCACCGACGACCTCGACGCCACCACCATGGTCCTGTTCGCCACGGCCTCGCGGCCGCGGCGGGCGGTCTGACCGGCCGGGAGGAGCGGCGTGCTGACCATCGGGCTGACCGGCAACATCGGGGCCGGCAAGTCCTCCGTCGCCGAGCTGCTGGTGTCCCACGGCGCCCACCTCATCGACGCCGACAAGGTGGCCCGTGAAGTGGTCGAGCCCGGCGCCCCCGCCTACCAGCCCCTGATCGACCGGTTCGGCGCCGCCATCCTGGACGCCGAGGGTCGGATCGACCGACCGCGGCTGGCCGCCGTGGTCTTCGCCGACCCCACCGACCTGGCCGACCTGAATGCCATCGTCCACCCGGCCATCGGCGTGGCCATGATCGAGGGCAAGGACGCCCACCGGGGCACCGGCGACATCGTGGTGATGGACATCCCCCTGCTCAAGGAGTTCCACAACGAGATGCTGTCGCTCGACGGCGTCATCGTGGTCGACGTCTCCCCCGAAGTTCGCCTGGAGCGCCTGACCACCCAGCGGGGGATGTCCGAGGAGGATGTCCGGGCCCGCATGGCCGCCCAGCCGACGAGGGAGGAACGTCTGGAGGGCGCCGACTTCGTGATCGACAACTCGGGCGACGCCGACCACCTGGCCGCCGAGGTGGACCGGGTGTGGGCTGAGCTCCTGCGACTGCCCCACCGGGATCCGACACCGGCGGAGGCACCGCCTTCCGGCTGACGGGCCCGGCGGCCCGGGGCCCGGACGACCTCCCGTCCAGGCTCGGGTGTCACACCCGGCCGGTACCATCGACGATGTGCCCCCCTTCGAGGTCGTTTCGCCCTTCCGTCCCGCCGGGGACCAGCCCACCGCCATCGCCGGGCTGGTCGAGGGACTCGAACGCGGCGACCGCTACCAGACGCTCCTGGGTATCACCGGTTCGGGCAAGACGGCCACCATCGCCTGGACCGTGGAGGCCGTCCAGCGACCCACCCTCATCATCGAGCCCAACAAGTCCCTGGCCGCCCAGCTGGCCGCCGAGCTGAAGGACTTCTTCCCGAAGAACCGGGTGGAGTACTTCGTCTCGTACTACGACTACTACCAGCCCGAGGCGTACGTCCCCTCCTCGGACACCTACATCGAGAAGGACTCGTCCATCAACGACGAGATCGACCGGCTCCGCCACGCCTCGACGTCGTCGCTCCTGCTCCGTCCGGACACCATCGTGGTGGCCTCGGTGTCCTGCATCTACGGACTCGGCTCGCCCGACGAGTACCGAGACCGCATCGTGGCCCTCAAGCCGGGCGACGAGTCCGAGCAGCGGGCACTGCTCCGCCGGCTGGTCGAGCTCCAGTACTCCCGCAACGACGTCACGCTCAACCGCGGCCAGTTCCGGGTTCACGGCGACACGGTGGAGATCCACCCGGCCTACGAGTCCCGGGCCGTCCGCATCGAGTTCTTCGGCGACACCGTCGAGCGGATCCGCCCCTTCGACGTCCTGACCGGTGAGATCGGCGACGACCTCGAGGATCTGGTGGTCTTCGCCAACACCCACTACGGCACGGGCGACGAGCGCATGCGCCGGGCCGTCCTCAGCATCGAGGAGGAGCTGCGGGGCCGGCTGACCGAGCTGCAGGAGGCGGGCAAGCTGCTGGAGGCCCAGCGCCTGCGCATGCGCTGCGAGTACGACCTCGAGATGCTCGCCGAGACGGGGGTGTGCAGCGGGGTGGAGAACTACAGCCGCCACCTCGACGGCCGGGCCCCGGGCGAGCCGCCGTACACCCTGCTCGACTTCTTCCCGAAGGACTTCCTCTGCGTCCTGGACGAGAGCCATGTGGCCGTCCCCCAGCTGCGTGGCCAGTATGCGGGCGACCGCTCCCGCAAGGAGACCTTGGTCGACCACGGCTTCCGCCTGCCGTCGGCCATGGACAACCGGCCACTGCGGTTCGAGGAGTTCACCGAGCGGGTCGGCCAGGTCATCCTGTTGTCGGCCACACCGGGGCCGTGGGAGCTCGAGCACAGCGCCAACGTCGTCGAGCAGGTCATCCGCCCGACCGGCCTGGTCGACCCCGAGGTCGACATCGTGCCGACCACCGGGCAGATCGACGACCTGTTGGCCCGCATCGAGGCCACCGTGTCCGACGGGTACCGGGTCCTGGTGACGACGCTCACCAAGAAGATGGCCGAGGACCTGACCGACTACTTGCTGGACAAGGGTGTGCGGGTTCGGTACCTCCACTCGGAGGTTGACACGCTTCGCCGAGTCGAGCTGCTGCGCGAGCTGCGGATGGGGGAATACGACGTCCTGGTCGGCATCAACCTGCTGCGCGAGGGACTCGACCTNNGGGCCCGCCAGATCGCCTACAACGCGGCCCACGGGATCGACCCCCGCAGCATCACCAAGTCGGTCACGGACATCCTCGAGCGGGTCCGGGGCGACGCCTTCTCCACCGGCGGGAACTTGGCCGGGCTCACCCCGGTCCAGGGTGCGCGCCGCCAGAAGGGTGCCCGGGGCGAGCGCACCAGCGTCGACCCCCGGGCGGTGGCGGCCGAGATGGCCCACGCCCTCGGACCCGACGCCGACGAGCTGTCCAGCCTCATCCNNTGCTGGCCCGCGACCCGGTGGACGGCAGCCCGGTGGTGGCCGGCGCCACCGCCGACGTCGACGTCCCGGCGCCTGCGTGAGCCCGCCCGTCGGCCCCGCCGGAGGGCCGCCCCGGCACCGGTATCCTCACCGCCATGGC
>PLZW01000005.1 GCA_003153575.1 Acidimicrobiaceae bacterium
GTGGGCTGCCGCTGGCGAAACCGGTAGTGGGAATGGCCGCCACGCCGGACGGCAAGGGCTATTGGGAGGTGGCCTCCGACGGCGGACTCTTCGCCTTCGGCGATGCCGGCTTCTATGGCTCGACCGGTGCCATCCACCTCAACCAGCCAGTCGTGGCCATGGCTGCCACACCGGACGGGAAGGGCTATTGGTTGGCCGCGGCCGACGGCGGGATCTTCGCCTTCGGCGATGCCCACTTCTACGGTTCGATGGGCGGCTCGACGTTGAATCGGCCGATCGTCGCCATGTCGGCCAACGGGGCGCGGGGCTACTGGCTGACTGCAGCCGACGGCGGGGTGTTCAGCTTCGGCTCCTCCCCGTTCTACGGTTCGACCGGGAACCTGACTCTGGTGCTTCCCGTCGTCGGGATGGCGCCGACCACCCGTGGCAACGGCTACTGGATGGTGGCGGCCGACGGAGGCATGTTCGCCTTCGGCGCCGCCGGCTACTACGGGTCGATGCCTCAGGTGCTGGCCCCACCCCCCGGTTCGGACTGAGCTCACCGCCCCCTGCGGACGGTGTCCCCCTCATCAGCGCCGTCCGGTCGTAACGTGGTCTTCCGTGTCCGAGCAGCGAGCCAGGGGTAGGAGCGCGGTGCAGACGACTCACCGAAGTCGCCGAGGGGCGAAGGTGACGGTGTGCGCGTCGGCTGTGGCGCTGATGGCGTTCGTGGCGCCCGCCGTCCTGGTGGCCACAGCAGCGCCCGCCGCCGCCTATCCGTCGAATTCGGTCAGCCTCACCGGACACGGATTCGGCCACGGTCGGGGCATGGGGCAGTGGGGTGCGTTCGGCTACGCCATCGCCGGGGCACCTTGGTCGAGCATCGTCACGCACTACTACTCCGGAGCCACGCCGGCCCTGACCTCCCCGGGGCAGGAGGGGACGCAGGTCCGTGTCGCCCTGACCGAGAACAACGGGAACGACGTGATCGTGACGTCGGGGACCGGATTCACCGCCGACGGGGTCCACATCGGTGGCGGACAGGCGGTGTTCATGCACGCCAACGGATTGGGTGGGTGGGACCTGCGCAGCGGTCCGTCCTGCGCTGGTCCGTGGCCACTGAACCCGTTCGCCAGCGGGGTGGCGAACCCCCAGGTCGCCCCCGGCACCAATTCGGTGATCGGGGACCCCAACGCTGCTGCGCTCGCACTGCAACTCTGCCACGTAGGCGGCAACCTGTCCGTCCGGGGTTCCCTCGAGGCGACCTACACGAGTAGCCCGGCGCAGGCCCGGACGGTCAACGTCGTGCCCCTCGAGGACTATGTGGTCGGCGTGGTGCCCAACGAGTCTCCGGCCTACTGGGGAACGATCGGGAGCCCCGGGCCCCAGGGCCATGCGTGGGGCTTCCAGGAACTCGAGGCGCAGGCGGTGGCGGCACGGTCCTACGTCATGGCCGCCCTCGGGTCCTATGGGGGCTACGCCGACACGTGTGACCAGACCTGCCAGACGTACCGAGGGATCGCCAACGAGAACCCGCTGACCGATGCGGCCACCCTCGACACGGCCGGGTACGTGATGGAGGAGCACGGACAGATCATGACCACCGAGTACTCGGCGTCGACTGGGGGCTATACGGCACCGGGCACATTCCCGGCCGTGCCCGATGCCGGTGACTCGGTCTGCCCACCGGGAGTGGCGGGTGCGTGCAATCCGAACCACACGTGGCAGGTCTCCATCCCGGTCTCCTCCATCGAGGCGACCTGGCCTCAACTGGGTGTGTTCGAGTCGATCTCGGTGACGGCCCGCAACGGCTACGGCGACTGGGGTGGGCGGGTCCTGTCCATGACCCTGGTCGGTTCGTCGCAGAACGTGGTGGTGACCGGCGACCAGTTCGCGGCCGACTTCAATCTCCTGTCGAATTGGTTCGCCCCGACCCATGCGCTGCCCGCACCGGCGGTGTCGATGGCCGCCACTGACGACGGCAAGGGGTACTGGATCAACGGCACGGACGGATCGGTGGTGGGCTTCGGGTCCGCCGCCTTCTACGGTTCGGCCGGCGGCCTCACCCTGGCCCAACCGGTGGTGGGCATGGCCGCCACCCCCGACGACCTCGGCTACTGGGAGGTGGCGGCCGACGGCGGCATCTTCAGCTACGGCGACGCCAGGTTCTACGGGTCCACCGGAGCGATGCGGCTGAACCGCCCCGTCGTCGGCATGGCCCCCACACCGGACGGGCGTGGCTACTGGCTGGTGGCCTCCGACGGCGGCATCTTCAGCTACGGCGACGCCACCTTCCACGGGTCCACCGGAGCGATGGTCCTCAACCGCCCCGTCGTCGGCATGGCCCCCACACCGGACGGGCGGGGCTACTGGCTGGTGGCCTCCGACGGCGGCATCTTCGCCTTCGGTGATGCCACCTTCTACGGCTCGATGGGAGCCCACCCGCTGAACCGGCCGATCGTGGGGATGAGCACGGCCCCCGGCGGGACCGGCTACCGGATGGTGGCCTCGGACGGCGGCATCTTCGACTTCGGCACCGCCGGCTTCTACGGATCGGCCGGCGGGACGACGCTCGCCCAGCCCATCGTGGGCATGTCCGGCACACCGGACGGTCATGGGTACTGGATGGTGGCCTCCGACGGCGGCATCTTCAGCTACGGCGACGCCACCTTCTACGGGTCCGGCGTCGGCTGACGCCCGGTGACTACCTGAGGATCGTCACGCCGGGATCCACAGCTGCTCGTCGATCGGATCCTTCCCGGCCATCCGATCGACGCTCACACGGTCGTGGTGATCGACCGCTGCCGAGGCCGATGCACGGAACGTGGGCGACCCGCTTGCCGTCCGGTGTCCCGCCCACGAAGGAGATCCGGCCCCGGTTCCGGTGAGATCGGTCGGGCCGGGTACATCATCAGGTGCGGGAGTCGGACCACCTAGTCTCGGGCCGGATGGAGGACGACGCTTTGGGACGGGGGGAGCCGGGGCGGGCGGCCATTCGTCCAAGCCGGTGGAGGGGTCGGTCGTGGCGGGCCATCCTCTTTGCCCCCGTCGGGGACGGCCAGACCCGCAGGCGGGGGAGCGACGGGGTCCGGGCGGGACTCTCGCTGCTCGTGATCCTGCTGTGTTGGCTCGCCACGCGGGTCAACCCGTCCAGCGAGAAGGCCCTCGTGAACGTGGTCACACCGGTGCCCGACGGACTCAGCTGGCTGGTGACCTCGGTCGGCTGGATCGGCTCATTCGGACTGGTGGCCGTGATCGTGGTCCTCGCCCTCGTGTCCCGGCGGACGGCGGTGATCCGCGACGCCGTTCTTTCCGGTGCCGGGGCTTGGCTCCTCTGCGTGGTCCTGGGCGCGGTGTTCGGAGTGGACGGGGGCCGACCACCGGCCGGTGCCCCGCACGGGTACGACCTGGTGTTTCCGGTGGCACGGGTGGCGGCCACGGTCGCCGTGGCCAGTGCCGCCCTCCCGTACCTCAGCCGTTGGCTCCAGCGGGCGATCCAGGTGACGGTCGTCCTCCTCGCCATTTCGACCGTGGTCTCGGGGCGGGGGCTGCCGGTGGCCGTCCTGGCCAGCCTGGCCGTCGGCATCCTCGTGACCGCCGTCGTCCACCTCGTCTTCGGCGCTCCCCTCGGGCTGCCGTCGGCCGACGAGGTCTCGCTGCTCCTCGGTGACCTCGGGATCGCCGCCACCGACCTGGCGCCGGCGGACGACCAGGAGTGGGGCGTCGGGAGGTTCACCGGCATTCTCGACGGACACCCGGTCGACGTTTCGGTCTACGGGCGTGACGCCGCGGATGCCCAGCTCCTGGCCAAGACAACCCGATTCCTCTTCTACCGGGATTCGGGCCCGACCCTCACCTTCACCCGTCGCCAACAGGTCGAACACGAGGCCTATCTCACCCTGATGGCCGACCGGGCGGGAGCCCGGGTGTCGCGGGTGCTGGCCGCCGGCCCGGCGGGCCCGGCCAAGGACGCGCTGCTGGTCACCCGCCCGCCCCCGGGTCGGCGCCTGGCGCAGTTGGTGCCCTACGTGATGCCACCGGGACCGGAGCCGGACGGAGCGTCCCCGGACGGAGCTCCCGTGGTGGCCGGGGCCCGGGCCCTCGGGTCGGAATCGGGGCCGGAGACGGAGATCGTTGTCGGCGCCGCCACGGTGGCCGCCGCCTCGGTGGAGCCGACGCCACCCGAGACGGACCCGGCGATGACCGACGAAGCCCTCGACGGGATCTTCACCCTGGTGCTGGCCCTGCGTTCGGCCGGCATCGCCCACGGTTCGCTGTCGACCGAGACGATCATGCTCGACAACGACGGATCGTCGGGACTCGTCGACCTGCGGGCCGCCTCCACCGTGGCCAACGCCGACCAGCTCGACCGCGACATGGCCGCCACCCTCGCCACCACCGCGCTGGTGGCCGGCCCCGAGCGGGCGACGTCGGCCGCCGCGCGCGTACTCCCGACCGACGCCTTGGTGGCCGCCCTGCCGTTCCTGCAGCGGGCGGCCCTGGGCCCGACGGCTGCGCGCGCCACCCGCGGCAAGAAGGGAATCCTGGCCGCCATACGCGAGCAGGGGGCGATGCGAGCCGGCGTCGAGGTGCCCGAGCTCATCGAGCCCCGCCGGATCAGCTGGGTCAACCTGGCCCTGGTGGCCGGCACCCTGGTGGGTGGTTGGGCGCTCATCGGCGTACTGGTCAACGTCACCAAGTCGTGGAGCACGATCACCGGAGCGAAGTGGGGCTGGGTAGCCGCAGTGTTCGTGCTGGCGCAGGCCGTGTATCCGGTCCTGGCCGTGGCCACGGTGGGCTCGGTGACCGACACCCTGCCCTACGGCCGGACGGTGGCACTCGAGGTGGCGAACACGTTCGTGTCGCTGGCCGCCGGGACCATGGGGGCACTGGCCACCCGCGTCCGGTTCTTCCAGCAGCAGGGGTACAACGCCACGCTGGCCGTGAGCTCGGGGGTGCTCATCTCGACGGCCAGCTGGATCGTCAAGGGCGGCCTGTTCCTCATCGCCATCCCCATCGCCATCTCGCAGTTCGACTTCGGCGCGCCGAGCAGTACCGGTGGGGGATCGGGCAGCAGCACGGCGCGCCTGGTGTGGATCATCGTCATCGCCGTCGCGGTCCTGGGCGTGCTGCTCGGTCTGGTGTTCGCCATCCCGCGGTGGCGACGCCTGGCTGCGGCCAAGCTGCGACCGAAGGCCTCCGAGGTCTGGGGCCACTTGAGGATCCTGGCGGCCCATCCGCGCAAGCTCGTCGAGATCTTCGGGGGCGAGATCGCCGGTCAGCTCCTGGTGGCCCTGGCCCTCGGTGCCTCCCTCCACGCCTTCGGCCAGCAGCTCAGCCTGGCTTCGCTCCTCATCGTGCTGACCCTCGGGTCGATGATCGGGGGCATCACGCCGGTCCCGGGCGGCATGGGGGTGGTGGAGGCGGGAATGATCCTGGCCCTCACCGCCGCCGGCATTCCCGAGAGCGAAGCGGTGGCCGCCGTCTTCGTCCAGCGGCTGTTCACCGCCTACCTGCCCCCCATCTGGGGCTGGTTCTGCCTGATCTGGATGCGCAAGCGGGAGTACCTGTAGTCCCGTTGCCGGGACGGGGGTCGGAGCCGAACCGCCCGGCAACCGGATCAGCCGTCCAGTCGACGCGGCCCCGTCCCGTCGAGACCGGCGAAATTGCGCAGCGCGCCGAACCGGCCGAGCCGCCCCACGTTCACGCCGGTGTCGGCGGCCCTCAGCATCCGCAGGTCACCGCGACTGTTGCCGTAAGCCCAGAGGGTGGCGTCCTCCACATCGGCGTCGGCCATCCACAGTCGGAGCCGACGGATCTTCTCCTCACCCCGGCAGTTCGCCCCCTGGTACCGCCCGGTCAACCGTCCGGCGCCGTCGACCTCGAGCAGGGTGGCGATGGCGCCATCGGCGGCGAGGCGCTCGGCGGCCACCCGGACGTAGGCGTCGGGCGACGCCGACACCACCACCACCTTGTCCCCGCGGCCCCGGTGCCAGTCGAGGCGGCGGCGCACCTCGGGGCGCACGTGGGCGGCCAGGTGGCGGGAGGCGAACTCGGCAGCCACCTGCTCGACCAACGCGGCGCCGACCCCGCCGAGGACACGTTCGAACAGCGTCTCCTTGGTCTCGTCGGCGACGGTCCCACTGACCAGCGCGGCATGGGCCAACCTCGGGGTGAGGGAAGCGGCGGCCCGCAGGACGGCCGGGCGGCCCGACACGGCGGCCAGGAATTCGAAGACGCTCCCGCCCTTGGTGAGCGTGCCGTCGAAGTCGAAGGCGGCGACGTCATTCACCCGCGCGGTCCGCCCGTCCCGGCGTCCGGGGCGGCGTCGGCGTCGGTCAACGTCGACCCGCTCCGTCCCGCGCCGCTCTGGAACCGGGTCGCCCCCTCGAGGGCCTCACCCGAGGACAGGCTGTCCAGCCCGAACCGCGTCTCGACCAGGAGCGCCTCGGCGACGGGCAGATCCCACTGGGCGAGCGCCGAGCGGCGGTCGTTGCGCATGCACACCTGGGGCAGTGCGGCGAGCTCGTTGGCCCAGGCCACGGCAGCTTCGAGCGCCGCGCCGGCGGGCACCACCCGGTTGGCGAGGCCCACGGCGAGGGCCTCCTCGGCGCCGACGGCGCGACCGGACAGGATCAAGTCGAGGGCCCGGCCTTCGCCGATGATGCGGGGGAGCCGCACCGTGCCGCCGTCGACCAGGGGTACGCCGAACCGCCGACAGAAGACGCCGAACACCGCGTCGGCGCCCGCCACCCGCAGGTCGCACCAGACGGCCAGCTCGAGCCCGCCGGCCACGGCATGGCCCTCGACGGCGGCGATGACCGGCTTGGACAGTGCCATGCGGGTCGGGCCCATCGGCCCGGGCCCGTCCACCGTCACTCGGTTGCCCGTGCCCGAAGCGATGGCCTGCAGGTCGGCTCCGGCGCAGAAGGTGCCCCCGGCACCGGTCAGCACCGCCACCGCCGCGGTGTCGTCGGCGTCGAATTCGGCGAACGCGCCCTCGAGGGCGTCGGCCGTCTCGCGGTCGACCGCATTGCGACGGCGGGGACGGTCGATGGTCACGACGGTGACGGGTCCGAGATGGTCCACGTGGAGAGAGGTGGTCATGGCCTCAGCATGGCGGAGGCGGGGGCCCGGGGCCAGTACCGGCCGGAGGACGGGTCGTCCCGGAGCCTCGATGTAGGACGTCCCCGGTGTCGCCGGCGATGCCGTCGGCACACCGAGGGGGTCGGGGGTCCCGAATACCTGACGGATCCGGTCGACAATTGATCCGGACCACGCTACGCTGTCGTGCTGTCGGGTCCCGGGACTGCCTCCCGGGCGCGACGGCCCCCGGATGGGGCGAGTGCCGTCGGCCCAAGCCGGTGCAACGGCTCGTCACCACCCACCACCGAGCACGCCCGATCGAGGTCTCTCGACCGAGCGCCCACGAACAAGGAGCAGGACATGGCGATTCGCCTGGGCGACGAAGCCCCCGACTTCACCGCTGACACCACCGAAGGCACCATCAGCTTCCACGAGTACCTCGGGGACAGCTGGGGCGTCCTCTTCTCGCATCCGAAGGACTTCACCCCGGTCTGCACCACCGAACTGGGCGCCTTCTCGGCCGCCAAGGCGGAGTTCGACAAGCGCAACACCAAGCTCATCGGCCTGTCGGTCGACGACGTGTCCTCCCACGGCAAATGGGCCGGAGACATCGAGGAGACGCAGGGCACCGCGCTCAACTTCCCCCTGATCGGCGACGAGGACCGCAAGGTTGCCGACCTCTACGACATGATCCACCCCAATGCCAACGACACCTTGACCGTGCGCTCGGTGTTCATCGTCGGCCCGGACAAGAAGGTCAAGCTGACTCTCACGTACCCGGCTTCGACCGGCCGCAACGTGGACGAGATCCTGCGGGTGCTCGACTCGCTGCAGCTGACCGCCGACTACAAGGTCGCCACCCCGGTGAACTGGAAGGACGGCGAAGACGTGATCGTCGTCCCGGCGCTGTCCGACGAGGAGGCGAAGGAGCGGTTCCCCAAGGGGTTCAAGGCCCTCAAGCCCTACCTGCGGGTCACCCCCCAGCCCAACAAGTAGTCCTGACGGCCCCCTGGGGCCGAGCGGAAGCACCGGATCCGGCCGAATGGCCGGATCCGGTCGCGTATCCGCACCCGGGTGGCACCGGTAGGGTGGTTGCGTCATCTTGTCCCGGCGGGAGCGGGGGCCCCAGGGGCGGCCGACCGGTGTGGAACCGGTTCCAAGACCCAGCCTTCCCGCCTCCCACCTGCTAACATCGTCCGGTCGGCGTGTTCCGTCCGCCGGCCATCACCACGATTCCAGAGGTCTACTTCCCATATGCCAGACAAGCAGGCAACCATCGCCGAGTACCGTCTCCACGAGACGGACACGGGCTCTCCTGAGGTGCAGATCGCCATTCTGAGCGAGCGCATCATCCATCTGACGGAGCACCTCAAGGTGCACAAGGGCGACCACCACACGCGCCGCGGGCTCCTGAAGCTGATCGGCCGTCGCCGCCGCCTCCTCGACTATGTACGGAACAACGATGTCGAGCGATACCGTGAGATCATCGGCCGCCTCGGCCTCCGCCGTTAGGCGGCATCCAGACGCTCCGCCCGGCTCCGGCCGGGCGGTCGCAATTTCTCCATCGGCCGCGTGCCGGCGGAAGACAGGTCGGCGCACCGTCGCCCTGCAGCAGGATCGGCCCCCACGCCGTGGGCGACCGTAGACACGTCAACGACAACGGGCTCCCGTCGAGGTCAGTCACCAGTTGCCGATCACCGGGCCCCGCAACGGGCGGGGTGGCCGACAACTGGGAACTGGCTCGGGGAGTCCCCGAACCACAAGGAGCGTCATGTCCGACGCCATTTCAGTTTCGGGGCCCATCAGCGGCACCGACAAGACCCTCAGCTTCGAAGCAGGCAAGCTGGCCCAACTCGCCGACGGCTCCGTCGTCGGCCGCATCGGCGACACCGTCCTCCTGGCCACGGCCACGGCGGCGCGCTCGGTGCGCGAGGGGGCGGACTTCTTCCCGCTCACCGTCGATATCGAGGAGCGGACCTACGCGGCCGGGAAGATCCCCGGATCGTTCTTCCGTCGGGAGGGCAAGTCGTCCGACCAGGCCATCCTGACCTGCCGTCTCATCGACCGCCCGCTGCGCCCCTCGTTCCCGAAGGGATTCCGCAACGAGGTCCACATCGTGGGCACCATCTTCGGCGCCGACCAGGAGAACCCGCACGATGTCCTGGCCATCAACTCGGCCTCGGCCGCCCTGATGTTGTCGGGCATCCCCTTCGAGGGCCCGATCGGCGCCGTCCGGGTCGCCTATTCGACCGACGGCCAGTGGATCCCGCATCCCACCTTCCAAGAGGGTGAGGAGTCGACCTTCGAGCTGGTCGTGGCCGGACGGGCATTGGACGAGACCGCCAACGCCGAGATCGCCATCATGATGGTGGAGGCCGGCGGCTCCGAGCGCTCCTTCCAGTACTACGAAGAGGGTGCACCCCAGGTCACCGAAGAGGTCCTGGCCTCCGGCCTGGAAGCGGCCAAGACGTGGATCCGCGAGTCGATCGTGCTCCAGCGCGAACTGGTGGCCGGCTTCGTGGCGGCCCGCGGCCCGATCGAGACCATCGAGTACACGACGCTCGCCGACTACGGCGACGACGTGTTCGCCCGGGTGGAGGAAGTCGGCAGCGCCGGCCTGGCCGCCGCCAACGTGCTGACCCCCAAGGCCGACCGCAACGCCGGGCTGGCCGAGGTGACCCAGTCGATCATCGACCAGCTGTCGGCCGAGTTCGACGGTCGCCAAGGCGAGATCAAGGCGGCCGTGCGGGGACTGACCAAGAAGCTGGTCCGCAAGCGGATCGTCGAGGAGGGCCTCCGCATCGACGGGCGGACCACCACCGACATCCGCCCGCTGTCGGCCGAGGTCGACCTCTTCCCGACCGCCCACGGCTCGGCACTGTTCCAGCGGGGCGAGACCCAGGTGCTGAACGTGACGACCCTGGGCATGCCCCGCATGAACCAGATGCTCGACACCATCACCCCGGTCGACTTCAAGCGGTACATGCACCACTACAACTTCCCGCCCTTCTCGACGGGTGAGACCGGCTTCATGCGTGGACCCAAGCGCCGGGAGATCGGCCACGGCCTGTTGGCCGAGCGGGCCCTGTTGCCCGTCGTGCCCTACGAAGAGGACTTCCCCTACACCTTCCGTCTGGTGTCCGACGTCCTGTCGTCCAACGGCTCGACGTCGATGGCGTCGGTGTGCGGATCGAGCCTGTCGCTGATGGCCGCCGGCGTGCCCATCAAGGCCCCGGTAGCCGGCATCGCCATGGGACTCGTCTACGACGGTGGCACCTACGTCACCCTCACCGACATCCTCGGTGCGGAGGACGCCTTCGGCGACATGGACTTCAAGGTGGCCGGCACCCGCGACGTGGTGACCGCGCTGCAGCTCGACACCAAGATCGACGGGCTGCCCCTCGACGTCCTGACCAAGGCCCTCATGCAGGCCAAGGATGCCCGCCTCGCCATCCTCGACGTCATGGCCGCAGCCATCGCCGCGCCCCGCGGCGAAGTGGCCGCCTCGGCCCCGAAGATCGTCTCATTCGAGATCCCGATGGACAAGATCGGCGAGGTCATCGGGCCCAAGGGCAAGGTCATCAACGCCCTGCAGCAGGAGACCGGCGCGGACATTGCCGTCGACGACGACGGCATGGTCGGCACGGTGACCATCGGCGCCAAGGACGGCACCGCGGTGGAGGAGGCCCGTCGGCGTATTTCGACGATCCTCGACCCGCCGCTCGCCGAAGTCGGAGCCGTCTACCCGGGCAAGGTCGTCAACATCACCAAGTTCGGCGCCTTCGTCAACATCCTTCCCGGCCGCGACGGCCTCCTGCACATCTCCAAGATGGGCCAGGGCAAGCGAGTCGAGCGCGTCGAGGACATCTTCGAGCTCGGCCAGCCGGTCGAGGTCAGGGTGGACGACATCGACCCGCAGGGCAAGGTCTCGCTCTCGCTCGTCGGCGACTTCCCGGAATCGGAAGAGGACGCTCGACCCCCACGTGCCCGCGACGGCGAACGAGGCAGTCGCGACCGTGACCGTGACCGTGACCGCGGTCCGCGCGAACGCACGCCCCGCGAGAACGTCAACGCGTCTCGCCCCACCGCGCCGTCATCGGCCTNNCGCAGGGCAAGGTCTCGCTCTCGCTGGCCGGCGAGGCACCCGCCTCCTCGGGTGGCGGCGGAGGCGGTCGTGGCGGCCGCAGCGAGGGCTCCCGTGACGGGGGCTCGTCCCGCACGGAGGGCTCGTCCCGGGGCGACCACGCCGACCCGGGCGCCGACGACGACCGCGGCCCCCGTCGCCAGGCCCCCAGCGCCCCCTCCGGCGCCCCTGCCGGCGCGGCATCCTTCGAGGACGCGTTCCAGGAGGAGCTCGTCCAGGAGTTCGGAGATCTCGGTCCCGCCGTCTCCGAGTCGTCCGACCGTACGAGCGGTGGCGGTGGCGGCCGGGGCGGTCGCCGGCGTCGTTGAGCACGAGCGCCCGTCGTGGGTCGGCCCGGTGGCCGGCCCACGACGCAGGCGCGTGCCGGGCGATTGTCCAGGAGCCCGTCGTGGGAGTGAATCCCCCGATCATCGGTCGCAGGAAGAGGGGCACTCCATGATCCGGCAGTACAAGGTGGGCGCCCGATGATCCGTCGACGTCAACGGGGTTCCCGATGATCCGCACCGATCGGATGCCGTCCGGCCTGACCGTCGTCACCGAGTCGATGGCCGAGGCCCGCTCCGTGTGCATCGGCTTCTGGGTGGGTACCGGCTCGCGCGACGAGTCGCCGGATCTGGCCGGGTCCAGCCACTTCCTCGAGCACCTGCTGTTCAAGGGGACCGAGGCGCGGTCGGCGGCCGCCATCGCCGAAGCCGTGGACGAAGTGGGCGGTGACTTCAACGCCTTCACCACCAAGGAGTACACCTCCTTCTACATCCGGCTCCTCGCCGAGGACGTCGACCTCGGCCTCGACATCCTGTCGGACATCATGTGGCGCCCCTCCCTGCGCGCCGGCGACCTCGACGCCGAACGCCAGGTGATCCTCGACGAGATCCTGATGCACGCCGACGAGCCGGCCGACCAGTCGGCGGAGCAGAGCTCGGCCATCCTGTTTCCGGGACACCCACTGGGCCGCGAGGTCCTCGGCACCGAGTTGTCGGTGTCCGACATGACCGCCGAGCGGATCCGGGACTTCTTCGAGGAGCACTACCTGCCGGGCAACATGGTGGTCGCAGTGGCCGGCGACCTGGACCACGATGTCATCGTGTCCGGGCTCGACGAACGGTCGGGTGGGAGCAAGGGAGGGGAGACGCCGGCTCGGGTGGCACCGGACAACCGGGTGACCCCCCTGGCGGTGACCCGTCGGTCGACCGAGCAGGCCCATGTGGTCCTCGCCGCCCGATCGGTCGGACGCAACGACCCGAGCCGCTACGCCCTGGCCGTCCTCAACCACGTCCTGGGCGGCGGGCTGTCGAGCCGCCTCTTCCAGGAGATCCGGGAACGTCGGGGCCTGGCCTACTCGGTGTGGTCCGAGCGGGTCGCCTACCTCGACGGCGGTTTCCTGAGCGTGGGCCTGGGCACCGGTCCGGAGCACGTGGACGAGGTCCTCGGGATCGTAAGCGACGAGCTCGCGGCGCTGGGCGCCGACGGGGTGACGGAACGGGAGCTCGTCATCGCGAAGGGCAACCTGCGGGCCGAGACCCTCCTGGCCTGCGAGGATTCGGGAGCCCGGATGAGCCGGATCGGCGCCGGCATGCTCCTGCACGGCGAAGTGCTGGCCGTCGACGAGGTGCTCGCCCGGGTGGAGGCGCTTACCCTCGACGACGTCCACGATGCCGCCCGGGCAGTGGTGGCCGCACCCCGCACCCTATCGGTGGTGGGCTCGTTCGACGAGTCGGACTTCGACGCCGGGGCGCTCGGCCTGGGCTGAAGATGGAGCCGGGCCCACTGTTGACGGTGACGTGGCCCGACCACGCGGAACCACAACCTGCGGGACCTTTGGCTGCGGGCGCCTTGGCTAGGGTGACCGGCATGCGAGTCGCGATCGTCGGTGCTGGTGGGCGGATGGGGCGTGAGGTGTGCCGCACCGTCCTGCAGCGATCCGGCCTCGAACTGGCCGCCGCCGTCGACCCCGGATACGCAGGGTCTACCGTGGCCGATCTGATCGGCACGTCCGGCCCGCCGTCCGAGGCGGTGGTTGTCTCGGCGGACCTGTCCACACTGACCGACGCGGATGTCGATGTGGTCGTCGACTTCACCCACCTCGAGATCTCGAGGGCCACGCTGGCGCACTGCGCGTCGGCCGGGATTCACGCCGTGGTCGGGACCACCGGGTTCACCGAGGACGACCTCGACGACCTGGCCGAGCTGTTCGCGCCCGGGTCGGCGCACGGCGCCAACTGCATCGTGGCCGCCAACTTCGCCATCGGCGCCGTCCTCATGATGCGGTTCGCGGCCCTGGCCGCCCCCTGGTTCGAGAGCGCCGAGATCATCGAGCTCCACCACGAGGCCAAGCGGGACGCCCCGTCGGGCACCTCGCTGCGCACCGCCGAGGGCATGGTCGCCGCCCGTGCCGCCGCCGGACGGGACGGATTCCTTGCCGACGCCACCTCGACGGTGGTGGTCGAGGGCGCCCGCGGCGGTGCGGGCCCCGGGGGCATCCGGATGCACTCGGTGCGGCTGCCCGGCCTGGTGGCCCACCAGGAGGTGCTGTTCGGTTCGGCCGGTCAGGGGCTGACGATCCGGCACGACTCCTACGACCGGGCCTCGTTCATGGACGGAGTCGTCCTGGCCGTCGAGTCGGTAGCGACGCGACCGGGCCTGACCCTGGGCATCGAGCCCCTGCTCGGGATCTGAGCGTCGGGTGGTGCCGGAAGCCCGCCAGCGGATCGTCGAGGCGACCTACGCGTGCATCGCCCGACGGGGAATCGCCAAGACGACGGTCGAGGATGTCGCCCGCGAGGCCGGACTGTCCCGGGCCACCGTCTACCGGACCTTCCCGGGGGGGCGGGACGAATTGGTCGACGCCACCGTCGCCTGGGCGACCTTCGACTTCTTCGCCAAGCTCTACGACCGGATCCAGGGCGCGGCGAGTCTCGAGGAGGTCATGGAACGGGGGATCATGTTCGCCCACCGCTCCATCCTCGAGCACGAGGTGCTGCAGCGGGTGATGCAGACCGAACCGGACAAGCTGCTGCCCGCGCTCACCGTCGAGAGCAACCGCATACGCGCCGGTATCGCCGATGTGCTCGCCCCCTACCTTGTCGACCGGGGCCTGGCCCAGGGTGTCGACCTCCGGGACGCTGCCGACTTCCTGGCCCGGATGGTCCTCTCGTACATCTCGGCGCCCGGCCGTTGGGACCTGGAAGACCCTGAACAGGTGGCCCGCCTGGTCCGCTCGGAACTCCTGGCCGGAGTAGTCGTCCCGGCCGCCGGCAGGCGCTGACCTGCTGCGGCCGGGTGCCGTCTTGGCCGAAGCCGCCTAATGCCGGTCGGAGTCCGGGGCGGGCGGAGTGGTCGGGCAGGCACAGTGGTTGACGCTGAAACAAATCCTGACGTACTGTTCCAGGCGTGGCACGATCGCATGGGGAACTCCGGGTGGTTGACGAAGACACCGTCGTGCCCCTGGTCGCCCCTGCCCTGTCCGGTCCGGCTGCCTCCGAACGGTCCGACCAGTCGCCCCATCGGGTGCGCATCATCGACGGAACCTTGGCGTGCCTGGCCCGCCACGGCTCCGCCAAGACCACCGTCGACGACATCGCCCGGGAGTCGGGAGTGTCCCGGGCCACCGTGTATCGGGCGTTTCCGGGGGGTCGGGACGAGATCCTGGGTGCCGTGGTCGACACCGAGATGGCACGGCTGTTCAGCGCCCTGGGCGTCCGGTTGGGCAACGCCGACGATCTCGGCACGGCGCTCGTCGGCGGGATCGTGGTGGCCTCCACCCGGCTGCGCGACCACGTCGCCCTCCACTTCCTCGTGGAACACGAGCCCGGGATCATCCTGGGCCACCTCGCCTTCGCCGACTCCGATCGCCTGCTGTCCATCGCCTCGAAGTTCACGGCACCGTTCCTGGCCCGCTGGATGAGCCCCGACGAGGCCGAGCGGGTCGCCGAGTGGGCCGCCCGGATCGTCCTCTCGTATGCCATCGCGCCCTCGACCCATCTCGACCCCTGCGACGAGGCCGACGCCACCCGACTGGTGACGACGTTCATGCTGCCGGGAATCGAGGCACTTCGGTCGGCGGCGTCCGGTCCCATCGACATCACGCCGTACCCGGCGGACGGACCCGCGGTCGACCCCGGTGAGGAGCCGGTCACCGCTTCCTGAACGATTCCCGACGTTGCCGCCGCATCGCCGAGCAACCAACCGTCATCCACCACACTCGCACCACAAGGGGGACACCGACATGACCACAGAGATGAGCAGCAACGAAACGATCCTCGGACGCAAGGAGCTCGACGACCTCGAGGCCATCCTCGCGGTCGTGGGCACCGAGGAGTCCGACGGCCGCCACGTCGTGCCGTCAGAATACGACTCCATCTTCACCTGGGACTACGAGAAGGGCGCACGCCCGAAACTCAACAAGCTCTACGAGAAAGCCAAGAACGCGCAGTGGAACGGTGAGACCGACCTCCCCTGGGAGACCGACGTCGACCAGGAGAAGATCGTCGTCGAAGCGGCGGCCGCCCAGGGCGGCCATGCCGTCGGCTTCGACATCGCTGGCACCCCGCTCGAGCACTGGGGTGACAAGGAGTGGGTCGAGCTGGGTGTCCAGAGTCAGAACTGGACGCTGTCCCAGTTCCTCCACGGCGAGCAGGGCGCCTTGATCTGCACGGCCAAGATCGTGGAGTCGGTGCCGTGGATCGATGCCAAGTACTACGCCTCCACCCAGGTGATGGACGAAGCCCGCCACGTCGAGGTCTTCTCCAAGTACCTCGATGAGAAGCTGTCCGGCCACTACCCGGTCAACGCTCACCTGAGGATGCTGCTCGACGACATCATCGCCGACTCCCGCTGGGACATGACCTACCTCGGCATGCAGATCATGATCGAAGGCCTGGCCCTCGCCGCCTTCGGCTTCATGCACGCGACGACACCTGAACCGCTGCTCAAGCAGCTCCTGCGCTACGTGATGGCCGACGAGGCCCGCCACGTGGCCTTCGGCGTTCTCAGTCTCCAGGAGTACTACCAGGGACTCAACGCCGCCGAACTGCGCGAGCGCCAGGAGTTCGCCTTCGAGGCCGCCGTGCGGATGCGGGACCGGTTCCTCCAACAGGAGGTATGGGCCCGGATGGGCGTCGACCCGAAGGCCATCCTCCCGACCGTGCTGTCGGCCCCTGACCGCAACGAGTTCCAGGCACTCCTCTTCTCCAAGATCGTCCCGAACTGCCGCAAGCTCGGCCTTCTCGACGCGGCCGACGGCTGGCTACGCACCAAGTTCACCGAACTGGGCGTCATCGAGTTCGAGTCGGCCGTGGACACGTCCGAGGAGTACGACGCCATGGCCGCCGTGCCGCCCACCCAGCGCGAGCTGGTCTGACCGCGGGGAGTCTCGATGCGGACCCCGGCGACGGGTGCCGGGTAATCGGCGGCCGGGTCGCCACCCGACGAACGGTGACGGGAGGCGGCGACGGGTGCCGGGTAATCGGTGGCCGGGTCGCCACCCGACGGACGGTGACGGGAGCCGCGGCCCCGGCGGCGGGCATCGTAGCTGCTGGTAGCCTGCGATTCTGTGAGCCCTTCCCGCACTGACGCCTACCGGACCGGACGATGACCACCCCCCGATTCGGCAAGGTGGTGACCGCCATGGTGACCCCGTTCGGCCCCGAGGGCGAGCTCGACCTCGACGCCGCGGCGGTCGTGGCCCGTCAACTGGCCGACACCGGCAGCGAGGGCATCGTCGTGGCCGGGAGCACCGGCGAGGGTCCCGTGCTCACCGACGCCGAGCGCATCTCGCTGTTCCGGGCGGTCATCGAAGCCGTCACCATCCCGGTGATCGCCACCTCGGGCACCAACGACACAGCCCACTCGATCCTGATGACCGAAGAGGCCGAAGCCGCCGGCGCGGCGGGTGTCCTCGTCGTCACCCCGTACTACAACCGCCCATCAGCTGCCGGACTGTCCGCCCACTTCCGGGCGGTTGCCGGCGCGACCGGTCTGCCTGTCGTCATGTACGACATTCCGGTGCGGTCGGGACGCCGGATCGGGCCGGAGCTCACGGTGCAGCTCGCCCGCGACGTCGGGAACATCGTGGCCGTCAAGGACGCCACCGGGGACGTGCCGGCTGCGGCCCAGGTCATCGCCGAGGCACCCGCCGGTTTCGAGGTCTATTCGGGCGACGACTCCATGACCTTGCCGTTTGCCTCGGTGGGCGGCGTCGGGGTCATCAGCGTGGCCGCCCACTGGGCCGCCCCGCTGTTCACCGAGATGCTCACCGCCTTTGCGAGCGGCGACGTGGCACGTGCCGCAGAGCTCAATCGCGGCCTGCTCGAGTCCTACCGGTTCGAGTCCTCCGACGAATACCCCAACCCGGTGCCGGTCAAGGCGGCCTGCCGTGCCATGGGATTGGCCGTCGGCCAGTGCCGGCTGCCCAACGCCCCGGCGCCGCAGTCGCTCGACGACCAGGCCCGGTCGGTCGTGGCCGGCGCCGCCTCCCTGATCCAATCCTGGCACTCCGTTGCCTGAGCGCCAGGGGTCTCGCCGAGGTGCACAAGAGGGCTCATCGGGAACGTCCGGAGCGGGTGCTTCAGGTTCGGGTTCGTCCGGATCGGGTTCGTCCGGGCTGCGTCGGAAGGCCAAGTCGACGGGTGCGGTGAAGGACGCCGCCCCGAAGTCGGGTCCCACCAAGGCGGCCGGTTCGGCCAAGCCCGCCAAGGCGACCGGTGCCGTCAAGGCCCGGGGTGCCACCAAGGCGGCGGCCAAGACCTCGAAGCGTGCCGCCACCGGGGCCCACTCCTCGGTCCGGGTGGTCTTCCTCGGGGGCCTCGGTGAGATCGGGCGGAATTGCGCCTGCATCGAGGTCGACGGCCGGATCCTCGTGCTCGACGTGGGGATCATGTTCCCCGACCCGGACATGCCGGGCGTCGACCTGGTCCTGCCCGACTTCACGTACCTCCGCGAGAACGCCGACCGGGTCGACGCGGTCATCTTGACCCACGGCCACGAGGACCACACCGGTGGCCTCGCCTACCTCCTGCGTGACTTCCCGCTCGATGTCTACGGTTCCGAACTGACCCTGTCGTTGGCCCGCAGCCGGGTCGACGAGGCGGGCATGGCCAGCCGGGTCAACTTCATCCCGGTGAAGGACCACGAGCGTCGCCGCATCGGCCCGTGCGACGTCGAGTTCATCCCGGTCACCCACTCGGTGCCCCATGCCTTCGCCACCGCTTTCCACACGCCACAGGGGATCATCCTCCACTCGGGCGACTTCAAGATCGACCTCCACCCGGTCGACGGGCGACGCACCGACCTCGCCCGGATGGGGGCGCTCGCTTCCGACCCGGGCATCCGCCTGCTGCTGTCCGATTCGACCAACGCCGAGGAGACGGGCTTCACCGCCTCGGAGTCGACGGTCGGGGCGACGTTGGAGAAGGTGTTCCTGGCCAGGCCCGACCGCCGGTTCGTCGTCACGTGCTTCGCCAGCCACATCCACAGGGTCCAGCAAGTGGCCGACGCCGCCATCGCCGGCGGACGAGTCATCGCCACCCTCGGCCGGTCGATGCAGAAGAACGTGGGCCTCGCCCGCAAGCTCGACCTCCTGCACATTCCCGACAGCGCCCTGGTGGACATCGAGGACGTGGACAACTACCCGCCGGGACGGGTCTGCGTCATCAGCACCGGGTCCCAGGGGGAGCCGATGTCGGCGCTCTCCCGCCTCGCCACCGGCGAGAACCGCTTCTTCAAGCTGCACGAGGACGACGTGGTGGTGATCAGCGCCCACCCGATCCCCGGCAACGAGTGGTCGGTCGGGCGGGTCATCGACAGCCTGCACCGCCGGGGCGTGGAGGTCATCCACTCGGGTGTCGAGAACGTGCACGTCAGTGGCCATGCCCGCCAAGGCGAGCTCGCCATGCTGATGACCATCACCCAGCCGGAGTTCTTCATCCCCGTCCACGGCGAGTACCGCCACATGGCGAATCACGTCCGGTTGGCCGCCAGCATGGGCATCGACGGCGACCGTGTCCTACTCTGCGAGGACGGCGACGCCGTCCGCCTCGACGACCAGGGGATGCACCGGGACGGCAGCGTCCCCGGCGGCTACCTGTTCGTGGACGGCAGCTCGGTGGGCGACATCGGTCACGGCGTCCTGCGGGACAGGATGGTCCTGGCCGAGGAGGGAGTGGTCATGGCGGTCGCCACCGTCGACCTCAAGCAGGGCGAGGTGGTCGGCGTGCCCCAGATCGTCACCCGCGGCTGGGCCTACGACCAGGACACCGACGCCATCCTCGACGAGGCCCGCAATCAGGTCACCCGTGCGCTTGAGCAGGCGCTGGCGACAGGTAGCTCGGACCATGAGACGCTCAATCGGGTGGCCCGCAAGGCACTTGGGAAGCTGGTGGGGGAGCGCACCCGGCAGCGCCCGATGATCGTCCCGGTCATCGTCACCGTCTGACCTGGGGTTTCCGCGGGAAGGATTCGTGGGGGTGTCCCACTGACGGACGGTGGGCGGCAGTAGCCTTGCAGGCACTGTGACGACCGCCACCAAGCGCAAGGCTGGTCGATCCGGGGCATCGCGGCCGAAGGGCAAGTCGACACCCCCGTCTCGATCGGGTCGGCGCGCCCCCGCGAAGAAGAGTCGGTCGGTCCGGGGTGGCCGTTCCGCGCGCGGGGGCGGATCGGGCGGTGGCGGCAAGGACTCGGAAGGACTGCTGGCCTCGATGGGCGCCGTGGCCGCCGGCCATGCCACCGACCTGTGGGGCGTCGGACTCGTCACCCTCGGAGTGCTCTGTGCCGTCGCATTCTACGGCGGATCGCTCGGCCCGGCCGGCCATGACGGCCGGGTCGGCATGGGCGACCTGCTGGGCTGGGGTCGGTTCCTCCTTCCTCCGGTGCTGATCGCCGTGGGCGTCCGGATGCTCATGGGACGCAACGACGATCCGGAGGGCGACCCGACGGCGAACGGACGGCGCTGGACGTCCGGGGACCGGGCCCGCCACGAGCCGGCCCGTGCCGTCATCGGGGGGACCCTGGTGCTTCTCTCGGTGTCGGGCCTGGCCGCACTGGCCGGCGGGTCGCCGGCCCTGCGGGCCTCGACCAAGGAGCTGTCGTCGGCCGGAGGGTGGGTCGGCGCCGCCGTGGCCAATCCCCTGGGTGCGGCGATGGGCGGGTTCGGCGCGGCCGTCGTGCTGACCGTGGTGGCCGCCGTCGGGATCCTCGTCTTCACCGGCGTGTCGGTGCGGGCCGCGGCCTTCGCTCTGGCCCGCGCCACCACATGGCTGATCGGCGCCGCCCGGGGCGACCGGGCGGGGATCGCAGCCGAGGACGCCGTCGACGAGCCCACCGATCCGTTCGGTCGGGCCCTGGCCGAAGGTCGCCAGCCGTCTGTGGATGCCGTGGCACCAGCGGAACCCGAACTGGCCGTCCATCCGGACGAGGCCCACGGGGAACCGGTCGACGAGTCGGTCCTGGTGCCTGTGGTGCTGCCCGAGGCCGCCACCAAGCCGGGCAAGGGCGAGCAGCTCGAGATGCGGATGGGCCCGCCGGTCGGGGACTGGCGGCTGCCGCCCGCCAACCTGTTGAAGCGGGCCAAGGCCCAGATCATCGACGAGAGCGAGGTGGACGCCGCCGGGACCGCACTGGTCAGCGCGCTCGCCGCCCACGGGGTCGACACCCGCCTGGTGGGTCGCACCGTCGGACCGACGGTCACCCGCTACGAGCTGGAGCTCGGCGCCGGGGTGAAGGTGGCCCGGGTGACCTCGTTGTCGAAGGACATCGCCTACGCCATGGCGTCGCCCGACGTGCGGATCCTGGCTCCCATCCCGGGGAAGTCGGCCATCGGCGTCGAAGTGCCGAACCGCCGCCGCCAGTTGGTGGCCCTGGGCGACATCCTGGCCTCGCCCGAGGCGGCCAGGGCCACCCACCCGCTCGAGGTGGCCCTCGGCCGCGACATCGCCGGCCGCGCCGTCATCGCCAACCTGGCCGAGATGCCCCACGTACTGGTGTCCGGTTCGACCGGCTCCGGCAAGTCCTCGTGCATCAACTCGGTCCTCACCTCGATCCTGACCCGATCCACTCCCGACCAGGTGCGGTTCATCCTCATCGACCCGAAGCGGGTGGAGCTCGGCCAGTACAACGACCTGCCGCACCTGTTGACCCAGGTGGTGGTGGATCCGAAGAAGGCGGCGAACGCCCTCGCCTGGGCGGTGACGGAGATGGAGCGCCGGTACGACCTGCTGGCCGAAGTCGGCCAACGGGACATCACCGGGTACAACGCCGCCTTCGACGGCGGTGACCTCGGTGAGTACGAGGAGGCCTACCGGCTCCGCATGCAGGGCACCGACGACGAGGTGGACGAGGACGACGACACCCAGCTCCGGTTCCCCCGCCTGCCGTTCATCCTGATCGTGGTGGACGAGCTCAACGACCTCATGATGGTGGCCGCCCGTGACGTCGAGGAGTCGGTCTGCCGCATCGCCCAGATGGCACGGGCCGTGGGCATCCACCTGGTGCTGGCCACCCAGCGCCCGTCCGTCGACGTGATCACCGGCGTGATCAAGGCGAACGTCCCGTCGCGCATGGCGTTCTCCGTGTCGTCACTCGCCGACTCCCGGGTGATCCTCGACCAGCCCGGGGCCGAGCGCCTGATCGGCAAGGGCGACATGCTCCTGCTGACCGCATCGTCCTCCAATCCACAGCGCATCCAGGGTCCATGGGTCAGCGAGGAGGAGGTCCGCGCCGTGACGGCCCACTGGAAGCGGCAGCGGCAGATGGAGACCGTGGCCGGCATCGAGGAGGTGGTCGGGGCGGAAGGTCCCCGGGCCGGCAACGTGGACGACGGTGACGACGACGAGCTGCTCGCCCAGGCCATGGAGCTGGTGGTCCGTTCCCAGTTGGGCTCGACGTCGATGCTGCAGCGCAAGCTGCGGGTCGGCTTCGCCCGGGCCGGTCGCCTGATGGACCTGATGGAGCGCCGGGGAGTGGTGGGCCCGTCGGAGGGCTCCAAGACCCGGGCCGTCCTGATGACGCCCGAGGAGCTGGACGCCCGCTGATCCGGCGCCACGTGTCCTGACCGTCCGATGACCACGACAGACGAGGGGCCTGCCGCGTCGGGTCCCCAGGTGCAACTCGCCGAGGACGCCGGTCGGCGCGGTCGCCGGCGGGGTACGGGACACCGGCACGCCGCCAGCCACCGTCGCCGGCGATGGCCGTGGGTCGTCGTCGCCGTGGGCGTCCTCCTGGTCGGCGCCGCCGGCTGGGCGGCCGCGGCGCGGATCAACGCCCCGTTGGCCAAGGCCTACCCGCACGCCGCCGTCACGGCCGCCACCGTCGTCCCCGGAGGTCCACCAGCCCTCCCGTGGCCGTCCAAGGGCCAAGGGGCCGTGGTCGTCCCGTCGATCGGGTACAGCGCCCAGTCGGGCCTGGAGGGCCCGGTGCCGATCGCCTCCCTGACCAAGCTCACCACGGCGGTGGTGATCCTGCGTGACCACCCGGTCCCGGCGGGCGCCCAGGGGCCGACCATCACGTTGACGTCCGACGACGCGGCCGAGTACCAGGCGGAGCTGCACCTCGACGAGTCGAGCATCCCCATCCAGGCGGGCGAGAACCTCAGTGAACGCCAGATGCTCGAGGCACTCCTGACCCAGTCGGCCAACGACATCGCCTACAGCCTGGCCGTCTGGGACGCCGGATCGGTCGACGCCTTCGTGGTCAAGATGAATGCGCTGGCCGCCTCGCTCGGGGCCACGGCCACCCACTACGTGGATGCCAGTGGCTTCGACCCGCACTCGGTGTCGTCGGCGGCCGATGTCCTGAAGGTGGCGGCGGCCGGCATGTCCATCCCCACCTTCGCCGAGATCGTGGCGCTCCCGAAGGTGACCCTCCCGCTGGTCGGCACGTTGAACAACATCGTCACCGAGGTCGGCACCGGTGGGGTGATCGGGATCAAGTCCGGTTACACCTCCGACGCCGGCGCCTGCATGGTGCTGGCCGCCGACCGGATCATCCAGGGCCGCCAGGTGTTGGTGATCGTCGATGTCCTCGGGCAACCCACGCCGCCGCCCACCTTGCCCAAGCCGACGCCGACCACCACCACGACCACCACCACGACCACCACGACACCCCCGACACCGGGTGCACCAGGGGCACCACCGCCCCCGCCGACCACCACCACGACCACCACGACCCGACCGCCGCCGACCACCACGACGACGTCGATTCCGCTCAAGGATCTCCCCATCGCCGACCCGTTCAAATTCACCCGACCGGTAGTCGAGCCCCTCTTGGCGGCCACCCAGGCGGCGATCATCCCGGTGACGGTGGCGAAGACCGGTGCCGCGTCAGGCACGGTGACGGCCACCTGGGGAGGTCGATCACATTCGGCTTCCTATGTCACCGCCGCGGGCGCATGGCTGCCGGGCTGGCCGGGCCAACAGGTCAGGTCCATCACCAAGTTCGTGTCCGTACCCCCGGGCAGTGCGTCAGGGACCCAGGTGGGTACATCGCTCTACGCCATCGGCTCCGAGTTCGAGGCCGTCCCGCTCCGCCTGGCCCAGGCCGTGCCCGAACCGTCGATGTGGTGGAGGCTCCGGCACAGCTGAGGACCCCGGTGGCGGCCGGCCGCGCACGGCGGCGGGTGGGATCCAGGCGCGGTGGTGGCGGTCCCGGTGCAGGTCAGCCCACGGGGGTACGTTGGAACGGTGCGAGCACGGGTTCCAGCGTCGTCGGCGAATCTCGGTCCCGGATTCGACACGCTCGCCTTGGCGCTCAACCGCTACGTGCTGGTCGACGTGGAGCCGGCCTCGAAGCTGATCGTGCGTTCCGTCGGCGAGGGCGAGGAGCTCGCCGAGGACTCCTCCCACCTGGCTGCCCGGGTCGCCATCGACGTGGCCGGCACCGACCGGCTGGCCATCACCGTCCGCTCGGATATCCCCATCGCCCGAGGCCTCGGCTCCTCGGCCGCGCTGGCTGTGGCCGCGGCGGCCGCCGCCGGCGCCGAGGACCCGCTGTCGGTGGCGACGGCCATGGACGGCCACCCGGACAACGCCGCCGCCTCGATGGTGGGTGGCCTCGTGGCCGCGGCTGTGGTCAGGGGCGGCGTCCAGGTGGTGCGCCTTCCCCTCGACGTCAGCCTGACCTTCGTGGCCATCGTGCCCGAAGTCACGCTGTCGACCGCCCGGGCCCGCCAGGCACTGCCGACCGAGGTCAGTCGCGAGAGCGCGGCGTTCAACCTGTCGCGGATGGCCCTGCTGATGGCGGGGATGGCCGACTGCCGCCTCCTCATCCCGGAGGCGACCGAGGACCGGCTGCACCAGGACTACCGCAGTCCGCTGTTCCCGGCCGCCCCCATGCTCCTGGCGGCTCTGTTGGCCGGCGGCGCCCTCGCATCGTGCTGGTCGGGCGCCGGGCCTTCGCTCCTCGGGATCTGTCGGGGTGTCGATGCGCCCAAGGTCCAGGCCGCGGGCGAGCAGGCCTTGGCCGAAGCCGGGATCGCGGGACAGGTGCTCCTGCTCCACGCCGATATGGACGGCCTCATGGTCGATCGGGACGGAACCGGCGGGCTCTACGACGCCGAGCTGTAGGGCGCTCAGCCGGCGGTCGGGGTGGCGGTCGTTGGTAGCCTCACCACCACATGCCCTCCGAACCCAGTAGAGACCTCGAGGCCGTGCCCAACCCGCACCCGGGGCGGGACTATGTGGTGACCTGCGAGTCCCCGGAATTCACCTGCCTCTGCCCGATGACCGGGCAGCCCGACTTCGCCACCGTACGGATCTCTTATGTGCCCGACCAGTCGCTGGTGGAGCTCAAGTCGCTGAAGCTCTACCTCTGGAGCTACCGGAACGAAGGTGGGTTCCACGAGGACATGACCAACCGGATCCTGGACGACCTGGTGGCCGCCGTCGCCCCCCGGCGGATGACCGTGGTCACCGACTGGCTGGTCCGGGGCGGGATCCACACGGTGGTGGAGGCGTCCTACCCGGACGCGGGCTGAGCACGAGGGGTAGTGGTTCCGTGGCCGGCGTGGAGACCACAACCGTTCCGGGCACGAACATCGCGTCGGTGGATGCGAGCCCCACGACGGAGGGTCGGGCCTGGCTCACTTTCGGGGCGTGGCCTCCGGTGGAGGGTCGTACTCCCGCCGGTCGAGGCCGAGGTCCGGCTCCTGACCGAAGGGTGGCATGGGCGTGAAGGACCACCGCGGGTCCTCGTCCGTCGGACCGAGCCGGGCCAGGACCCAGCCTTCGAACGTCTTCAACCGGTGGTGGTGCGTGCACAGGAGGGCGAGGTTCCCCAGTTCGGTCGACCCGCCGAGCGCCCACCCTTCGACGTGGTCGATCTCCAGTCCGTAGGCCATGCCGCAACCCGGGACGACGCACGTCCGGTCCCGGAAGACGAGGGCGGTGCGGAGGCGTCGGTTGACGGTGCGCCCCTGATGACTGACGGCGGTGATGTCGCCGGCCCCGGTGAAGACCACGCTGAGGAACGAGTCGACGGCGAGGGCCCGGGCCGAGGGCACCGGGATGGGGCCCTGCCCGTCGATCTCGCACAGCTCGCCGGGCAGAGGGTGTCCCCGCTGCAGGGCATCGGCGTCAACCCGGACGATCACGGTGGCGGGAGCCGGGCGATCGATGAGGGTGTCGGCGGTCGGCAGGGAGGGCTCAACGGCATCAGCAGGCTCCGACGCCTCCGCGCCGCCGGTGACCAGGAAGTGGAGTGCATCGGCACGCAGCGCCGCTTCGGATTCATGTGTCGGAGTGGCGGTGGCATCGGCCGCTGCCGCCCGCCTGGCGTCGCGCAGGCGGTTGGCCGTGGGGACGAGGCGCGCCAACAGGGCCGCTCCCCGTTCGGGTGTGTCCTGGCCCTTGTAATGGAAGGCGCCATCGGTGTCGGTCCAGTGCGTGAACGAGCGGGCAGCGTGGACGCGTTGGGCGGCCGCCAGGGGATCGTCGTTCGACGCCGTCGCCCGGAACCTCTGGCAGCGCTCCCGGGTCGCCTGCAGGGGCTCGTCCTCGGAACCGGCCAGGAGCTGGGACTCGCCCCGAGGGTCCATCGTGGCGGCCTCGGCGATTTCGGCGGCCTTCTGGCCCGAGAGGCGACCCTCGCGCATGGCTTCTTCGACTGAGGGCAGCGTGTGGAGCCGCTGTCCGGTCTCGAGGGTCCGTCTGGCCTGCCCGGCCGGGCCGCCCTCCAGGATGGCCAGGAGGCCGGCAGGTGACCGGTGGCCCTCGTCCTCCCAATGGCCCGATGCGGCGATCCGGGGGGCGAGCAGGGTCTTGGCCGCCACCACGAGGCGCTCGATCCGGGCGAAGTCGGCATAGAGCGAGGCGGCGTCGGACCCGAGGAGCGTGTCCGGGTCGAGGTCGGCCACCAGCGCACCGAGTAGCTCCGAAACGGAGGCGGTGCGGGCGGCGAGCCCGGGGTCGGTGGTGCTGTGGGGAGTCGTGGCCAACGCCATGTGGCCATCGTTGCCGGGGGTTGTGACACGGGGCCGTATCCTGGTCCGGGTGAGCTTCCATGCGGGGACCGATATCCAAGTGGGGCCGACGTCCATGCGGGGACCGACGGGAGCGGGCGCGCCAATTCCGGCGCGCCCGACCGCGCCCAGATGACGCCACGGACCTTCCACATCCGGACCTTCGGTTGCCAGATGAACGAGCACGACTCGGAACGCCTGGCCGGCGCCCTGGTGGCCGACGGTCTGGTGGCGACGGACGACATGGAGTCGGCCGACGTGGTGGTGTTCAACACCTGCTGCATCCGGGAGAACGCCGACAACAAGTTCTACGGCCACCTGGGAAACCTCAAGACCCTGCGGGAGAGCCGGCCGGACATGCAGATCGCCGTGGGCGGGTGCCTGGCGCAGATGGACAAGGAGAAGATCCAGGAGCGGGCGGGGCACGTGGACGTGGTGTTCGGGACGCACAACCTCACGAATGCTCCGGAGTTGCTGCGGCGGGCCTCCGCCGAAGGTCCCCTCATGGAGATCCTGGACGAGCCGGCCCCGTTCGGGGAGCCCACCGCCGCCGACCAGCAGATGGCGGCACTGGCTGCGGTGCGGGACCTGCCCTACGCGGCATGGGTGACCATCCAGATGGGGTGCGACAACAGCTGTGCCTACTGCATCGTCCCCGCTGTGCGTGGTCCCGAGGTGTCCCGCCCGGTGGACGACCTGGTGGCCGAAGTGGCGGAGCTGTCCCGACGTGGCGTGACCGAAGTCACCCTGCTCGGCCAGAACGTGAACTCCTACGGTCGGGACATAACGAGACGCCGCCCGCTCTTCGGTGACCTGCTGCGGGCCGTGGGCAGTGTCAACGGGATCCGGCGGGTCCGGTTCACCAGTCCGCACCCGAAGGACCTCCGCCCGGAGGTGATCGCCGCCATGGCCGATACACCGGAGGTGTGCAACCACCTCCACCTCCCCCTCCAGTCGGGGAGCGACGCCATGCTGACCGCTATGCGCCGGGGATACACCGCCGACCGGTACCTCGATCGGCTGGCCGCGGCACGGGCCGCCGTCGACGACCTGGCCGTGACCACCGACCTCATCGTCGGCTTCCCCGGTGAGACCGAGGACGACTTCGAGCGCACCCTGGAGGTGGCGGCCGAGGCCGAGTTCGACAGCGCCTACACCTTCGTCTTCTCCCCCAGGCCCGGCACCCGGGCCGCGGCCATGGAGGACCGGTTCCTGGCGGTCGAAGTCACCGCCGAGCGCATGGAGCGGCTGCGCGCCGTCGTCGAGCGTTCGGCACTGCGCAAGCACGCCGCCCGAGTGGGGCGGGTCGAAGAGGTCGTCGTGGAGGGACCGTCCAAGCGCGATCCGTCGGTGACCACCGGCCGGACGGGGCAGAACAAGCTGGTCCACTTCGCTACCGGGGAGGGACGAGCAGTCGCCGGTGGCAGCTTCGCGCGGGTGTCGGTGACCGCGGCCGCACGCCACCACCTGACCGGTGACCTGGTCGAGGTGACCGCCCGCCCGTCGCACCGGGTGCGCATCCCCGTCTCCGCCGGCTGAACGGATGGCTGTCGCCCTGGTCGGGCCCACGGCATCGGGCAAGTCCGAGATCGCCCTGGCGGTGGCCCGGGCCTGTCCGGGAGCCGTCGAACTGGTGTCGGTGGACTCCATGGCCGTCTACCGGGGCATGGACATCGGCACGGCCAAACCGACCCGTGCCGTGCGGGCCGAGGTGCCCTACCACTTGGTCGACCTGGTGGATCCGGACGAGGAGTACACGGTCACCCGCTTCCAGGAGGCGGCGCGCGCCGCCCTGGAGGGGATCGCAGCCCGGGGATCGACCGCGCTGTTGGTGGGAGGCACCGGTCTGTACCTGCGGGCGGTCACCGACGATCTGTCCTTCCCGGGTAGGTATCCGTCGGTGGCGGCCGACCTGGCGGCCGAGCTCGACCGGGCGGGACCGGAAGGGAGCGACGGGCGCCTGGCCGGCTGTGCCGTACTGCACGCCAGGCTCGAGAGCCTGGACCCGGTGGCCGCGTCGCGGATCGAACCGGGGAACGAGCGCCGCCTGGTCAGAGCCCTGGAGGTGACGCTCGGCTCGGGACGACCGTTCTCGTCGTTCGGGTCGGGGCTGGAGCAGTATCCGCCGAGCCGGTTCGCCCTGGTCGGCATGGATCGCGGGGCCGAGGAGTCGGAGGGACGGATCGCCAGCCGATTCGTCCGCCTGATGGACGAGGGGCTCCTCGAAGAGGTGCGCGGACTGGCCGCCCGACCCGGCGGGCTGTCGAGGACGGCCCGCCAGGCCCTCGGCTACCGGGAACTGCTGGCCCATGTCGAGGACGGGACGCCCCTGGCGGACGCGGTGGACGAGGCGGTCCGACGGACGCGGGCCTTCGCCAAGCGCCAACGGGCGTGGTTCCGGCGGGACCCGCGCATCGAGTGGATCGACCCCGACAGCGATCCGGTGGCGGCGGTGCTCGAGCACCTGGAGCGGGACGCAGGGACGTCGCACCGGTGAGAGACTGTGGGGGATCGCCATGACCACGACCGCCGCCGACAGCACCTTCCTCCGGTTCACTAAGCACCACGGTGCCGGCAACGACTTCCTGGTCCTCATCGACCCGGACGGGGCCAACCCTCTGTCGCCCGACCTCGTCCGGGCGCTGTGCGACCGCCACTTCGGGGTAGGCGCGGACGGGGTGATCCGGGTGCTGGCCGGTGGCGACCAGGCCGACCTGGTCATGGTCCTGCAGAACGCCGACGGCAGTGAGGCCGAGATGAGCGGCAACGGCATGCGCTGTCTGGCCCAGGCCGCCGTGCAGAGCGCGCTGGTGGCCCCGCCGACCTTCACCGTGGCCACCGGTGGCGGCGTCAGGATAGTCGCCTACGCCCAGGGTGGCGACCCAGACACCGCCTGGGCGACCGTCAGCATGGGCCGGGCCGAACTCGGCGAGAACCAGCCGCAGAAGTTCGGCGACCGCAAGGTACGGACCGTCGATATGGGCAATCCCCATCTGGTGATGTTCGGCCCCGACCTGGACGACGTGGACGTCGCCGGCATCGGCGCCCACCTCCAGACCGTCTACGAGGGCGGCGTGAACGTCGAGTTCATCACGACGGGGGACGAGCCCGACCACCTGGTGCTCCGGGTGTTCGAGCGGGGCGTGGGTGAGACCCAGGCGTGCGGCACCGGCAGCGCCGCCGCGGCCGCCGCCGCCCACAGCTGGGGCCTGGTCGGTCGGAACGTCGCCGTCCACAACCCGGGAGGCACCCTCGAGGTGAACCTCGACGACGACGAGATCCTCCTGGCGGGGCCGGTGCACCGGGTGGCTTCCGTGGTGGTGAGCCCGAGCGGCGTGCTCGCCGGATCGAGGCCGCAGATGAGCCCTACCGCATGATGATGAGCCCCACCGCATGAGCCGGAGCTCATGAGCCCCACCACGTCGGCCTTCACCGACACCCTGATCTCGAGGGAGTTCCGGGAGCGCATCGTCCTCGTAGGGGTCACCTTCCCCCACGGCACCACAGCTGCCACCGAGGCCGGGCTGGACGAGTTGGAACGGCTGGTGGACACCGCCGGCGCCGACGTGGTCGGGCGGACCATCCAGCGTCGGACGGCGCCGGACTCGGCGACCTACGTCGGCCGAGGCAAGGCGGAGGAGCTGCTGGCTATGTGCCTGGAGGTGGACGCCGACACCGTGGTGTTCGACGACGACCTCGCGCCGGCACAGCAGCGCAACCTGGAGAAGATCCTCGGCCGGACGGCCATCGACCGCACCGCCGTGATCCTCGACATCTTCGCCCAGAATGCGCGCACCCCCGAAGGCCGCGCCCAGGTGGAGCTGGCCCTGCTGCGCTACCGGCTGCCGCGCCTGCGTGGCCGGGGACACACGCTGAGCCAACAGGCGGGTGGGATCGGCACGAGGGGTCCCGGTGAGACCCAGCTCGAGGTGGACCGCCGGCGCCTGGTGGCGCGCATGACCCGGTTGGAGGCCGACCTGCGCCAACTCGACCGCACCAGGCAGGTCCAGCGCCGGGGGCGCCAGCGGGGACGGCAACGCACCGTGTCCCTGGTGGGGTACACCAACGCCGGGAAGTCGACGCTGCTGAACCGCCTGTGCGAGGCCGACGTCCTGGTCGAGAACCGCCTCTTTTCGACCCTCGACCCGAGGACCCGGAAGTTCGACCTGCCGGGCGGCGAGACGGTCCTGCTCACCGACACGGTCGGCTTCGTCCGCAAGTTGCCCCACCAGGTGGTGGAGGCGTTCCGGTCGACCCTCGAAGTGGTGCTCGAGTCCGACCTCATCGTCCACGTGGTCGACGGTTCCGCACCCGACCTCGAGGGCCAGATCGACGCCGTACACACCGTGCTCACCGAGATCGGGGCCGACACCATGCCCGAACTGCTGGTCGTGAACAAGGCCGACGCCCTCGGGACCGGCGACGACGCCACCGGCGAGGAGGCCCGGCGCCTGCTGGCCGCCCATCCGGGGTCGGTGCTGATATCGGCACGGACGGGACAGGGGATGGATGAACTCCTCGTCACCATCGGCGACCGTCTGCGGGTGGGGGACCGGGTGGTCGAGCTCGAGATCCCGTGGGCCCGCGGCGATGTGCTGGCCGCCGTCCATCGTGAGGGGGAGATCGTCGGCGAGGAGGCCGGTGACACCGCGACCCGGGTTCACGTGGTCCTCGACGAGGCGGGCAAGGCGCGGTTCGCGGAGTTCCTGGCCTCGTGAGTTCGGACGATCCCGTCTCGGTCGGTTTTGCCCCTCCGCCTTACCCGTACGAGCGGCTGAACGGCGCCAAGGCCCGGGCCGCCGAGCGGTTCGCGGCAAGGGGAGGACTGGTCGACTGCTCCATCGGCACTCCATACGATGCTCCACCGGACGCCGTCCTGGCGGCGATGGCCACGTCGGGGACGGAGCGGGGCTACCCGACGTCGCCCGGATCGCCAGCCTATCGGCAGGCCGCGGCCGGGTGGATCGCACGGCGATTCGGGGTGACGGTGGACCCCGAGGGCGAAGTGGCGGCGTGCGTGGGCACCAAGGAGTTCGTGGCCTCGACCGCCCAGTTCCTCCGGTTGCGGACGCCCGACCGGGACACCGTGCTCTACCCGTCGGTGTCCTACCCGACCTACGCCATGGGAGCGACGTTGGCCGGCGCCCGGGCGGTTCCGGTCCCCGAGCTGACGGGGGGTGGACTCGACCTCGACGCCGTGGACCCGGCCGACGCCGCCCGTGCCCTGCTCATCTGGGTCAACTCACCGTCCAACCCGACCGGCCGATTGAGCGACCTGGAGCGGGTGGGGGAGTGGGGTCGGGAGCGCGGGATACCCGTGCTGTCCGACGAGTGCTACGCCGAGTTCACCTGGGACGGGCCGGCCCGGACGATCCTCGAGTGGGGCATCGATGGGGTCGTGGCCGTGCACTCGCTGTCGAAGCGGTCCAACTTGGCCGGGGTGCGGGCGGGCTTCTACGCCGGCGACCCCGAACTGGTGTCCTACCTTCTCGACGTCCGCCGTCATGCCGGACTGATGGTGCCGGGACCGGTGCAGGCGGGTGCCGTGGTGGCCCTCGACGACGACGCCCACGTGGAGGCGCAGCGCCTCCGCTACGAGGAGCGGCTCGCGTTCCTGGCCGCGGCACTCGGCGATGCCGGGCTCCCGGTGCAGCCACCCTCCGGCGGCTTCTACCTCTGGGTACCGGTGCCGGTCCGGTTCAGCGACGACTGGGCCCTGTGTGCGTGGCTGGCAGACGAGGTTGGGCTGCTGGTCAGTCCCGGCGAACTCTACGGCCCGGACGGGTCCGGGCACGTCCGGGTGGCAGTGGTGCAGCCGATGGACCGGCTGACGCTGGTGGCCGAGCGCCTGTCGTCCGCACGTTGAGGCGCGACTCCCGGCTGAGGGCACGAAGGCGATGACGGCGTCGGAGGTGATGAAGGGTCGTGGGCGATGAACGGGTCGTGCGCCGTCGCCGGGCGGGCAGGGGCGCTGTGGGCCGGGCGGTAACGTCTCCCCCCATGGCAGAACCCGCGACCGACGCAACCCCACTCCCATCAACGCACTCCGTGCACGCCGAGCTCGCCGACCGGGTCGAGTCGTTGTGGGATCGGGCGACGGAGCTGTCGGCCGCTGATGCCGACGCGCTCGAGGTGGTGACGGAGGCCATCGACCTGCTCGACTCCGGCGTGGCCCGGATTGCCGAGATCGACCCGACCACCGACCGTGTGATCGTCCACCAGTGGCTCAAGCACGCCATTCTCCTACTCTTCCGGCTGCGATCGATGGAGACCATCGAGGTCGGCCCGTTCGAGTTCGCCGACAAGATCCCGCTCAAGCGCGACTACGAGGCGGCCGGGGTCCGAGTCGTCCCCGGAGCATCGGCACGCTGGGGTTCGTACCTCGCCCCCGGGGTCATCTGTATGCCCAGCTACGTCAACATCGGGGCCCGCGTGGGTGCCGGCACCATGGTCGACACATGGGCGACCGTCGGGTCGTGCGCCCAGATCGGCGAGAACGTCCACCTGTCCGGCGGTGTCGGCATCGGCGGCGTGCTGGAGCCGGCCCAGGCCGCGCCGGTGATCATCGAGGACGAGGTCATGATCGGGAGCCGCTGCATGATCACCCAGGGTGCCCGCGTGGGCCGCGGCTCGGTGGTGGGGGAGGGGACCATCCTCAACCCCTCGATCCCGGTCATCGACGCCGAGACCGGTGACGAGCTCGGTCGGGGCCATGTGCCGCCGTGGTCGGTCGCCGTGCAGGCGTCCCGGCGACGGGAGTTCGCGGGGGGCGAGTTCTACCTTCCTTGCGTCCTGATCCTGAAGCGGCTGACCGAGGGGCAGCGCCACGACAAGGCCCAGCTCAACGACATCCTCCGGACCCACGGGGTGTCGACATGAACGGGGTGTCGACATGAACGGCCTCCGGCGGTGACTGCGGGAATGCCCGACGGCCTGCTCGGGCTGGCGACGGCACTGGTCGGGATCCCGTCGGTGAGCCACGACGAGGGTGCCATGGCCGATGCCGTCCAGGCGGCCCTCGACCTGTGCCCGTGGTTGGTTGTCGAACGGGTGGGGGACAACGTCGTCGCGCGGACCGAGCTCGGAAGGGAGCGGCGGGTGCTGCTCGCCGGACACCTCGACACCGTGCCCCCGGCCGGCGGCAACGACGAGCCCCGCCTGGAGGGCACCACCCTTTACGGACTCGGTTCCGTCGACATGAAGGGAGGTCTGGCCGTCTTCCTCCATCTGGCCGGTACCCTCCGGGAGCCAGCGGTGGATGTCACGTGGTGCTTCTACGTGGGCGAAGAGGTGGCCAAGGAGTTCAACGGACTCGGTCACCTGTGGACTGTGCGCCCCGACCTGCTGGCCGCCGACGCCGCCATCCTGGGGGAGCCGACGGGTGGACTGGTCGAGGCGGGGTGCCAGGGCACCCTGCGCATCCGGGTCGGACTGGCCGGTCGACGGGCCCACACCGCGCGCCCCTTCGTCGGGCGCAACGCCATCCACCGGCTCGCTCCGATCTTGACGGCGGTGGCCGGCTTCGAGGTCCGCCGGCCGGTCATCGACGGCTGCGAGTACGCCGAGCAGCTCCAGGTGGTGTCGGTGGAGGGCGGAGTGGCGAACAACGTGGTACCCGACCACGCCACCGTGGTGCTCAACCACCGCTTCGCCCCTGACCGGTCGGTCGAGCAGGCCGAATCGGCGGTGCGGGAGCTGCTCGCCCCCCATCTGGAGCCGGGCGACCACTGGGAGCTGGTCGACGCTGCGCCCGGCGCCCCACCGTCACTCGACCATCCGGTGCTCCGCGCACTGGTGGCGGCCTCCGGGGCCGCACCCCGGGCCAAGGTCGGATGGACCGACGTGGCCTCGTTCTGGGCGCACGGCGTACCGGCCGCGAACTTCGGCCCGGGGGATCCGCTGTTGTCCCACACCCCCGGCGAGCACGTGAGCGAGGACGAGCTCGTGCCCGTGGCTGCGGCCCTGGACGCACTGTTGCGCGGTGATGGGTAGGGTCACGTCACGAACTGACCGCCATCGACGAGGTCTTCCCCCGGACGCTTCGGCCGGCCTGCGGTACCCGGACATGGCGCCGATCGGGGTCACGACTCCGGACGCCTGAGCGCCGGCGGCGGCCGCGGCGGGAGGCACTGCTGCGGGTGGGAGAGCCCGTGCCGTAGCAGGTGGTGTGAAGGGGGAACGTCAGGACGTCGTGGAGCTGGAAACGCCAGGTGGTCGTCGAGCTGGAAACCTCAGGACGTCGTGGAGGTGGGGCCGGCCCCACTGCCGACGTCCCGGACCGTCAGAGCCGGCGTAGGACGGTGACGACCTTGCCGTAGACCGTGACCTCGGAAGGCTCGAACACCATCGGGGAGAGGCGGGGGTTGGCCGGGGTCAGCACCACCTTCCCGTCCTTCGTCGAGAACGATTTCACCGTGGCCTCCTCATCGGGGATGCCCGCCACCACGATGTCACCCTGCTGGGCCTCGGGTTGCTGGCGCACGACCACGAAGTCGCCCTCGTGGATGCCGGCGTCGATCATGGAGTCACCCTTCACCCGGAGCATGAAGAGGGAGCCGGTGCCGGTGAAGTCCTCGGGGAGTGGGTAGAGCTCCTCGATGTTCTCCTGAGCCAACACGCCGGTACCGGCGGCCACATCGCCGACCAGGGGCACGTGGCGGATGGGCCGCGCGTCCATGATGACCTTGGACGACGGGTCGTAGCAGACCTCGATGGCCCGGGGCTTGGTCGGGTCCCGGCGCAGGTACCCCTCGCGCTGCAGCACAGCCAAATGGGCGTGGACCGTCGAGGAGGAAGTCAGGCCGACCACCTCGCCGATCTCCCGCACCGAGGGCGGATAGCCCCGGTCGCGGACCGACTCGGAGATGCAATCGAGGATCTGCTTCCGCTTGGTGCTCAGTACCTGGGCCATGGGGTCCCTCCGCTGTCCGGTCGGCTGCCGCGTCACACCCTCGTGCGAACGTCTGTTTGTATGAAGGTAGCCCCGGTGGACGACGAAAGCAAACATCTGTTCGACAAAATCATTGACAACGAACAGGTGTTCGTGATGGGATGGCGCCATGGCGAACAGAGGTTCGATGGAACGCTTACGGGGATCGGGCGCCCCGGGGGTGTCACACCTGCCAGGTACAACGTCTTCAGCACCGATATACGGACCGATGACCGGGACGACGACAGGAAGGACCTTCCGATGACTGCGCTTCTCACAGCACCCCTCCCGGAGCTCCTCGACGACGGATCGCCGCGCCCGGGGCGGCCTCAGCTCCGGCTGGTCGAGGCACCCGATCGGCGTGGTGTCCGCATCCGTCCGGCGGAGGAGACCGAGGGCTGGGGACCGGCCCCGACACACCTCCCGCGCCGACGGGCCTCCTTCGAGGTCCGGCGCCGCCGGACCCTGCTCGCGATGATGGGCCTGGCCCTGGCCCTTCTCGCACTTCCGCTGGGCGGATTCGGTGGTGACTCCCACATCACCGAATCCGCTTCGGCGGTCCAGCTCCACGCCGGCACGTACGTCGTCCGGGCAGGCGACTCGCTCTGGTCGATCGCCCAGAGGGTGGACCCGGCGGGCGACCCGCGGCCCATCGTGTCCCAACTGGCCTCCGAGCTCGGCACCTACAACGTGGTGCCCGGCGAGCAGGTCACCATCCCCTGAACGCCGGCGCGACGACACGTGGTGATCCGGTGACCGTCGGCACCGGAGGGCGTGCCCGTGGGGGCTAGCCTCCTATCCGTGCGTTGTCCCTGGTGTCTGGCCGACCACGATCGGGTAGTCGATTCGCGGGTTGCCGAGGACGGTGCCGCCATCCGGCGGCGTCGCGAGTGCTCCGGATGCGGCCACCGGTACACCACATTCGAACGGATCGACGAGATCCCGCTGATCGTGATCAAGCGCTCCGGAATCCGTCAGCCGTTCGACCGGTCCAAGTTGATCGAGGGCCTGCGCTCGGCCACGAAGAACCGGCCGGTGACCGAGGCCCAGCTCGAGGTGGTGGCCCGCGAGGTGGAAGATGAGCTCCGCGAAGAGGGGTGGGAGGCAACGTCGGAACAAGTGGGTCTGGCCGTACTCGAACACCTCCGGGTGGTCGACGAGGTGGCCTACCTGCGGTTTGCCAGTGTCTACAAGGGATTCGAGGACGTCGACGACTTCCGACGCGAGGTCGGGCTGCTGACGAAGACCACCGCCCCGAAGCGCCCGGAAGGCTGACTGGTGGCCGAGCTGCTCGACGAGGTGCCGGGGCGCGCCTTGGCCATCTACGCCCATCCCGACGACCCCGATGTCTCGTGCGGCGGCACATTGGCGGCCTGGTCGGCTGCCGGATGCAAGGTCTACACCGTGATCTGCACCGACGGCGGGAAGGGGACCTCGGACCCGTCGACGGATCCGGCCGCGCTGACTCGTGCCCGGACCGGCGAGGCGGCGGCCGCAGCCAAGGTGCTCGGCTTGGCCGGCCAGGAGCTCTGGGGCCTGCCCGACGGTGAGCTCGTCGATGACGCCTCGTTCCGCGGCGCCCTGGTCGCCGTGGTGCGCCGGATCCGTCCGGACACGATCCTGTGCCCGGACCCGACGGCGGTCTTCTTCGGTCAGGACTACTTCAACCACCGGGACCACCGGACCACGGGGTTCGCGGTGCTCGACGCGGTCGCCCCGGCTGCCGCCATGCCTCTCTACTTCCCGGAAGCTGGTCCGGCCCACCAGGTGGCGACGGTGCTGCTGTCGGGGACCCTCGAGCCCGACGTGTGGGTCGACATCTCGGCGACGGTCGACCGCAAGGGCGAGGCCGTGGGGTGCCACCGGAGCCAGTTCCCCGATGGGGAGGAGTGGCCGGCCACCGCGGTCCGGCTGGCCGCAGAGGACGCCGGTCGACGCGCCGGAGTGCCGTGCGCCGAGGGGTTCCGGAGACTGCGTCTCGGGGGGTGACCGGGATGTCCCCGTCCGAGACCGAAAGGACGTCCTGGACGCCGGGGGTGGGCCCGCCGACCGGACCGGTCGACCGGGTGATCCTGCACGTCGACATGGACTCGTTCTTCGCGTCCGTCGAAGTCCGTGACGACCCGAGCCTGGCCGGCCGGCCGGTCATCGTCGGGGGGAGCGGAGGAAGGGGCGTCGTGGCGGCCTGTACCTATGAGGCCCGGATGTTCGGCGTGCACTCGGCCATGCCGTCTTCGGTGGCCCGACGGCTGTGCCCCGATGCCGTCTTTCTCGACGGCCGGTTCCATCGCTACGTCGAGGAGAGCCGCCGTCTCCACGACATTCTCCGGTCCTACACCCCGCTGGTGGAGGGCATCTCGCTCGACGAGGCATTCCTCGACGTGTCGGGAGCGGTCCACATCTTCGGGAGCGGGCCGACCATGGGGCACGCGATCCGGTCACGGGTGCACGACGAGATGCTGCTGGAGTGCTCGGTTGGTGTGGGACGGTCCAAGTTCATTGCCAAGCTGGCGTCCAAGGCGGCCAAGCCGCGAGCCTCGAGGTCGGGGATCGAACCGGGCCCCGGAGTCGTCGAGGTGGTCGCGGAGGATGAGCTCGCGTTCCTCCACCCGATGCCGGTCCGAGCCCTGTGGGGAATCGGTCCCGCCACCGAGAAGCGCCTCCTGGCCCTGGGGGTGACAACGGTGGGCGAGTTGGCGGCGGTGCCGCCTGATTCGATGGAGCGCTACCTCGGGATGGCAGCGGGCCGCCACCTGTCGGATCTCTCCCGGGCGATCGACGACCGTCCGGTGGTGCCCGACCAGGAGGCCAAGTCCATCGGCCACGAGGAGACCTTCAGCTCCGACATCTGGGATCCCGATGAGCTCCGACGGCGTCTGCAGCGGATGGTGGACGCCTCCGGCACGGCGCTGCGCCGGGCCGGGCGGGCCGCCCGCACGATCACCGTGAAGCTGCGCTTCGGCGACTTCACCCAGATCACCCGCTCCCATACCCTCGACGGCCCCGTCGATGCGACCCCGGCCATCGCAGCCGTGGCGACCGCACTGCTGGACAGTGTGGACCTTGCGCGGGGGATCCGCCTGCTCGGGGTCAGTCTGTCGGGACTGGTCGAGCCGGGGGGCAGCACCCAGCTGCGCCTGGACCTCGGACCGGCCGGCGACCCGGCGGGCGACCCGGCCGGTGAGGGTGGGCCAGCGGATGCCTCAGCCGGCGCCGGACCTGCGTCCGGGGTGCTCCAGGGTGCCGGGCGGGAGGCGGAGCGCCTTCAGGAGTCCTGGGGCTCGGTGACCGACGCCGTCGACGCCATACGGGCCCGGTATGGGGGCGAGGCCGTGGGGCCGGCCTCGCTTGTCACGCCGGACGGCATTCGGGTGCGCAGGCGGGGCGAGGCCCAATGGGGCCCCAGCCGACCGGACAGTCCCGCTACCTCGGACGACGGTCGAGCAGGCGGAGGAGGCGGAGGAGGCTGAGGAGGCTGAGCTGGCCGGGAGGCCTCGGAGGCTCTGGAATTGTGCCGGCAGCCTGTAACATGATGCCGGTGGTTGTACGACCTCGGATTCCGATGACCCCCGGGTACCCGGGCGCCGTGCGTTCCCATGCAGGTTGCGCGAGGATGGGAGAGGTGGTCACGGCCGAGGCTGAGTATGGGTGGAGGGGACGAGACAGTGCCGCTCTCTGAGCACGAACAACGGATTCTGCACGAGCTGGAGCAGTCCCTCTACCAGGAGGACCCCGACTTCGCGGAGCGGGTCCGCTCGGAAACGGTGTATCGGCACGCAGGCCGCTACTGCATCTGGTCTGCCCTGGTGTTCGTCGCCGCTCTTGTCTTCATGTTCTTCACCTTCGCCTCGAACCTGGCGCTCGGCTTCGTCGGTGTCGTGATCATGTTCCTCTCCGGCGTGGTTTTCGCCAACAATGCCCGCCGCATGGGCAAGGCAGGGATCGACGACATCTCGAGGTCGCTCCACACCCGAAGCATCAGCAATCCGGTCCACGATCCCCGTGACTGGATCCGTGGGCGTTTTCACCGCGACGACTGACTCCCCGGCAGGCGACGTCGGCCCGACTGTGGCTGATGGCCTGCCGTCCCCTGGCCCGGTGCCGCCCGAGCCCGACCTCCCGCCTCCAGCTGACGGCACGATTCTGGCCGTCGATATCGGAGGGACCAAACTGGAGGCCGGCATCGTCGCCCCCGACGGCCGCATCCTCGAGCGGATACGGACGGCGACACCGGTGTCGGTCGACCCGGAGGTCGTGTTCGGCGCGCTCGCCGGAATTGTGGGCGGTGTCCTCGATCGGGCATCTGTCCGACCTGGGATGTGCGGTGTCGGGTGCGGCGGTCCGATGGAGTGCGGCGGTGCCACTGTGAGCCCGCTCAACATCCACGGCTGGCACCGGTTCCCCCTGAGGGAACGGCTGTCCGACCTGGTCGGTATGCCGGTGGAGGTCGACAACGACGCCAAGGCGCTCGCCCTCGGTGAAGGGTGGCGGGGGGCGGCGCGCGGCAGGGCCGACTATCTCGCCATGGTGGTCTCGACGGGAATCGGCGGGGGCATCGTGTTGGACGGACGCCTGCTCGACGGCGCCGGTGGCAACGCCGGGCACATCGGGCACGTCGTGGTCGAGCCCGATGGGCGAGCTTGCGCATGCGGCGGACAGGGCTGCCTGGAGGCCGAGGTGTCCGGCACGGCCATCGCCGCCATCACCGGTCGGCCCGCCGCAGATGCTGATGCCGCCATGCGTCGCCGATGCGGGACACTGGTCGGGAGAGCGGTGGCCACGGTGGCCAACCTCTTGGACCTACAGCTGGCCGTCGTGGCTGGATCGGTCGCTCTCGGCTTCGGTGAGGAATTCTTCGATGCGGCCCGGGACGAGGTTGCCCTTCGCTGCGGGCTTGATTTTGCCCGACCCACCCGCATCGAGCCCGCCGGCCTCGGTTCCGACGGCCCTCTGGTGGGGGCTGCAGCCGTCGCCCGCAATCGGCATGCCCTTGCGGCGGTGCGGGGATGACGGCCCCGACCTCGGGATCCCCCTACCCGGGCGGAGAGCTCTCCACCGTCGTGTCGGCGGTCGCCCGCCGACCCGATCTTTGGTGGACCGCTGTCCGTGAACTCCGGAGCCTCGCACCACGGCTGTGGTGGCGGTCACCGCCCCATCTGCCCGTTCCGGACCGTCGCCTCTGGGAGTTCCGGATGGTCACCGCCTACGGCCGGCCCGACGCCGTCCCGGACCGGGCCGATGTGGTCTCCTTCCTGGAGTGGTGCCGGGCCACCTCCGTCTCCCGCTCCCCGCGACCGGGCGGAACCAGGTAGCTGCGTACCGATGGACCGCGCTGCCTCCCGCTCCCGATCGACGGTCGCCGTCGGCACGAACGTCGTGGTCGGCGCCCCGCCCGTGCAGTCTCCCATGTCGCCCACCCGTCGGGCACTGGTGCTGAATGCCACCTTCGAACCGCTCGGCATCGTCTCCTCCCGAAGGGCCGTCCTCCTGGTGCTCGACACCAAGGCCGAACTGATCCACGCCACTGAGCGGGTGTTCCGGGCCGAACGGGTGAGCGTGCCCGAACCGTCGGTCGTCCGGCTGGTGCGCTACGTGAAGGTGCCCTACAACTACCGGGTGGCCGTGAACCGGCGCACGGTGTTCGCCCGCGACGGCGGGAAGTGCCAGTACTGCGGTGCGTCGGCCGAGAACCTCGACCACGTCATCCCCCGCAGCAAGGGCGGACCCCACACGTGGGAGAACGTCGTTGCCGCATGCCGACCGTGCAACACCCGGAAGGAGGACCGGCTGCCCCACGAGGCGGGCATGATCCTCCGTTCCACACCAGTGGCACCCCGGCACCGTGTGCAGCTGCTGGCCCTGTGCGGCAACACGAGCGAGGACTGGATCGACTACCTCGGCCCAGACGCGCCCGCGGTGCGCCGGATGTCGGCCTGAGCCACTGGTCGGGCCCGGATCGGGCGGTCCGGACGATGCGGTCCGGGCAGGGCGGCCCGGACGGTGCGACGTCGGGCGATGCGATGCCAGACTGGCGGGGTGCCCGAGGTGTGGCAGGTCGAGGAGCGCACGGCGGCTGCGTCCGTGCTGCACGAGTCGTGGCCGGCCGCTGAATCGTGCCCGGACGGACGGCGGATCGCGGTCTGTCGTCCCACCGGTGATGCAGTCGTCCTCGGCTCCACCCAGTCACCCGACGTGGTCGACGCCGATGCGGCTGCATCGGCCGGAGTGGCGGTGGTGCGGCGGCGGTCAGGCGGTGGCGCGGTGCTGGTGACGGCGGAGGACCCGGTCTGGATCGATCTCTGGGTGCCCACGGGCGACGCGCGGTGGAGTGCCGACGTGGCCGTTGCGTTCGCCTGGGTCGGTGCGGCCTGGGCCCGGGCGCTCGGTCGGCTCGGTCTCGATGCCGTCGAGGTCCAGGGACCTGCTCCCGGTGACTGCACCCGATGGGCGTCGTTGGTCTGCTTCGGTGGTGTCGGCGCAGGCGAGGTCTCGGTGGGAGGACGCAAGGTGGTCGGTCTGGCGCAACGACGGAACCGCGACGGGGCCTGGTTCCACACCGCGTGCGTGCGCCACTGGGATCCGAACCCACTGCTCGACCTGCTCGACCTCTCGCCTGGGGAGCGGGCGGTGGCGAACGACGGACTCGGCACCGCCGCCACCGGCCTCTCCGATGCCCTCGGCTCCTCGGCGCCGGAAGGAGGCACGGCGCCGGACGCCGTGACCGCCGCACTCCTCGACGAGCTGGCTTCGTCGTAGCGGACGGGCCGGCCGGGGGATAGCCGGCACTCACTCCTCCCACATTCCTCCACCTCCCCTGATTCGACACGGCGACATCCGTGCGGCCGTATTGCGACCACGCCGCCGATCGGTCACATCCCCGTTGCCCGCAAGGATCGGCTGGGCCGAGCGCCAAGCACCTCTCCCGGGACCGGACGCGAGGGGACCCGCTGTACCGACGGTCGTCCGACACCTCCGGTCGCCTCCCCCAGGCCCGGCCCCGGGGGTGCCCATGGGGTCGTCGACCGGGGAATTCCATGGAGGAAGTTGGTGCACGGTGGTTGACGGGTGGGGGCTAGGGGTTTAGGGTGGAGCGAAGTGGTGTGAAAGGGAGGGGCTCGAAGCAGTCGGGTGCCGGGCACTACGGGGAGCGTTGTGGGAGCAAAGTCCAGTGGCACGGTTCTTCGGCAGACACGAGCACTCGCTCGACGACAAGGGAAGGGTGATCCTGCCGGCAAAGTTCCGTTCCCATTTCGAGCACGGCGGGTACCTGGCTCCCGAGCAGGACGGTTGCCTGTCGCTGTGGACGCCGGACCAGTTCGAGGTGCAGATGGACGCCATGATGGAGCGGGCATCGACCAGCCGGAGCGACCGGAACCTGGTCCGTCTGTGGGCCTCCACCTCCCACGAATTGGAGGTCGACCGACAGGGACGGATGGCCATCCCGGCGAGGCTTCGGGAGTACGCCCATCTCGAGGGCGAGGTGCTGGTACTCGGGGCGATCGACCGGGTGGAGCTGTGGGACCGGCAGACCTGGGACGAGAAGGTACTCCCCGAGGAAGCTCGACTCACCATGGGCGACGACGGCTGAGTGACGCCATGCGCCTCCATCTCGCCCGTCACGGCACACCCGATCCCGGGCGCCGCACTCCCGGCGCCCGTCGACCGCGGCGCGGCATCGGCGTCCTTGCGGCAGTGGCCGACCCCGTGTCGGCCGACCCCGAGGTTCTGCCGTCCATCGGCGCTGCGCCCGGCTCCGTCGACCCCGACGGCCGGTCGGGCAGCGACGTCATCGCCATGCGCCGGATCACCACGTCTTCGCTCAGCCTGTCGGCTGCAGCGCTTGCCGAGCGCGTCGGGCACCCCGCCTCACTGCCCCGCCTCACTCCCCTCCAGTCGGGCCAGGCCGCGGTGGCCCGACACGACGTCCACATCGAACGTGTCTGGCCCATGCGCAGTCCCTCGACCGGAGAGCTGGGAGAATCCTCCTCCGCCTCCTCCCGGTCGGACCGTCGCGGTACTCCACCCGCACGACTCGTGCCGGTCGAGGGGCTGCGGATGAACCAGGCCTTCCCCCACGAGCCGGTCATGGCCGCCGAGGTCATCGACCTCCTCGGCCAGGTGCCGGCCGGACTGGTGCTCGACGCCACGCTCGGCGGAGCGGGCCATGCGCGGCGCCTGCTCGAGGCGCATCCGGGGATCACCCTCCTCGGACTCGACCGCGACCCGATTGCTGTGGCGGCCGCCACCGGCGAATTGGCCGTCTTCGGGCCCCGGGCCATCATCCGACGGGCGCGCTTCGACTCGCTGGGCGAGATCGTGCGCCAGGTGCAGGACGGGCTCGGGACCCCGCAGGATCAGCGGGGCCTGACCGGCGTGCTGTTCGACCTCGGTGTGAGCTCCCCCCAGCTCGACGTGGCCGAGCGGGGCTTCTCCTACCGTCGTGACGCGCCGCTCGACATGCGCATGGACCCGACGGTCGGTCGGACGGGCGCGGACGTGGTCAACGAGTCCGACGAGGACACCCTGGTGGAACTGTTTGCCGACAACGGGGAGACCCGTTTCGCACGGCGCATCGCCCGGGCCGTCATCGCCGCTCGGCCGATCACCACCACCGGCCAGCTGGCCGACGTGGTTCGTGAGGCCATTCCGGCCGCCACCCGCCGCACCGGGGGCCATCCGGCTCGGCGGGTCTTCCAGGCCATCCGGATCGCCGTGAACGAGGAGCTCGATCAACTCCGTACCGGGCTCGACGCCGCCCTGGGCCTCCTGCGTCCCGGAGGCCGCTGCGTGGTCATCTCCTACCATTCGGGCGAGGACCGCCTGGTCAAGGCCACATTCACCCGGGCCGTCACCGACGACTGCCACTGCCCGCCGGGATTGCCGTGCGTGTGCGGCGCCGACCCCCAGTTCCGCCTGGTCCGCCGGGGCTCGCATCGCCCGTCTGACGACGAGATCGTCCGCAACCGCCGTTCGGAGGCCGCCCGCCTCCGGGTCATCGAGCGGTTGCCCGCCGCCCACGCCCCCTCCAAGAGCGGCGAGGTGGCCTGATGGCACCTCCCCCGGCCGCAGGTGCGGCCCGCCGAGCGGTCGCCGCACCCCAGCCGAGACCGTCTACCCGTCGCCCGCCCCTCCGGATCTTCGAACCGGAACCGCGCCGGTCCTCGCGCCGGGGCCTGTCCCGTCGCGGGCAGCTGTGGCTGGCCGTGGCCATGGTGGTTTCCAGCCTGCTCGTCGTGGTGGTCGGTGACGCCATGGTGGCCGAGGGCCAAGTGCGCCTCGCCGCCGTCCAGACCCGGATCGATGGCCAGTCGACCTTGAACAAGGCCATGCAGACCCAGGTCGCGGGCCTCGCCGCACCCGACCGGGTGGTGGCCCAGGCCATCTCTGACGGGCTGACCGCCCCGCCATCGGTCAAGGACCTCCCCCAGGTGCCGCTCAACGTCCCATTGCCGGTGCCGGTGACCTCGGCCCCGCTATCCAAGTCGGCCGGGGTGGCGGCATCGACCACCCGTGCACACAGCCCGTCCACGGCAACGGGTGCCGCCAAGGCGGCGGCCACGACCTCATCGACCTCATCGACCGCGGCGCCACCTACCCGGTGAGCCCCGCCGTTCTCCTCAACCGGCGCACCCGCGCCATGCGCCTGGTCCTCGTCGTCGTCTTCGCCGGGATGAGCTTCCGGTTGGTGCAGGTCCAGGAGTTCGGGCACCAGCACTACGCCGCGCTGTCACGGGCCCAGCTGACCCAGACCGTCACCGTCCCACCGGTGCGCGGCGGCATCTACGACCGAGACGGCGAGGTCCTCGCCGAAACAGTGACCCGCCAGACGGTGGTGGCCGATCCCCACCTCATCACGAATCCGGCTGCGGTGGCCTCGGCCCTGTCGCCCCTCCTGGGCGTCCCGAGCGACACGCTGCGTGCCAAGCTCACCGAACCCACCGGATTCGTCTACCTGGCCCACCGGGTTCCCGACGCGGTGGCGACCGCCATCACGGCCAAGGCCATCAACGGGATCAACCTCGTCCCCGAGTCCCAGCGGGTGGTGCCGGTGGGACTCTTGGCCGAACCGCTCGTGGGCACGGTCGGATGGGACGGCAACGGCATCTCGGGCATGGAGTACCAGTACCAGTCGATCCTGGCCGGCAAGGCGGGGACCACCGATGCGATGACCTCGCCGAGCGGGGTGGCGCTCCCGACCGCCAATCAATCGACCCCGGCCACGCCGGGGACGGGGATCGAGATGACCGTCGACGAGTCGATCCAGTACGTCGCCGAGCAGGCCTTGGCCGCCGAGATCGTGGCTTCCCATGCCACCGGCGGGACCGCCGTGGTCATGGACGTGAAGACCGGCGACATCCTAGCCATGGCCAATCTGACGGCCACGAAGGGAGCCACGGGCTCGACAACGGGCGCGACGCCCGCTCAGTCCGCCACCCTCACGGCGAAGTTGGCGTCGGCGCCGGTCACCTCCGGCGCCACCCTGGTCGCCCAGTCGGACACGCTGCCCGCCGGCGTGTCCGAGGCGCTGTCGAACTCTGCTGTCACCCAGGTGTACGAGCCGGGCTCGGTGTTCAAGCTGGTGACCTTCTCGGCGGCGCTGGCCGACAGCGTCATCACGCCGTCGTCCAAGCTCTCGGTGCCGTCCTCTCTGCCGATGGGCAAGTACACGTTCCACGATGCGGAACAGCACGGCACGGTCGCCATGACGGCCACCCAGATCCTCGCCCAGTCCTCGAACATCGGGACCATCGAAGTGGCCCAGGGGCTCGGCGAGAGCCGCCTGCTCAACCAGATCGCCAACCTCGGGTTCGGGAAGCCTTCGGGGCTCGGGATCCCCGGTGAGTCACAGGGCCTGGTTCCGGGGGCCGCCCAGTGGACGGGGACGTCGATCGGATCGACACCCATCGGCCAGGACGACGCGGTCACGGCCCAACAGGTACTCGACGCCTACAACGCAGTGGCCAACGGGGGCGTCTTCGTCTCGCCCCGACTCGTCCGAGCGACGGTGGACGCGAAGGGCGGGGTCACGGCCACGGCCCCCTCGCCGTCCCACCGTGTCATCGACCTGACCACGGACAGCGAACTGACCACCATGCTCGAGCAGGTGGTGGCCAACGGGACCGGGACAAGCGCCGCCATCGACGGCTACACCGTGGCCGGCAAGACGGGCACCGCCCAGGTCCCCAGCCCCGACCACCTGGGCTACATTCCGGGAGCCTACATCGGGACGTTCGCCGGATTCGCCCCCGCCCAGCATCCGATACTGTCGGCGATCGTCGTCCTCGACCGCCCCACGCCGATCTACGGTGGTGCGGTGGCCGCTCCCGTCTTCTCCACGATCATGGCCTACGCCCTCCACCACTTCGGCATTCCCACCACCGCCACGGCCACCACGGCAGCGTCGACCACGGCCGTGGGTGGCACGGGCAGCGTGACCGTGCCTGCCGGAGCGGCCACGGAAGGCCCCTAGGTGGGCCCGGTCGCGCACCGATCCCCCTCCACCCCCGCAGCTGACCGCCCGGATGCCGACGTGGTGACGATGGCCGACCTCCTCGACGGCGTGGCCGTCCGTGACGTGCGGGGCGACCCGGCGACCACTCCGGTCACCTCAGTGCAGTTCGACAGCCGCCAGGCGCGTGTGGGAGCGCTGTTCTGCTGCGTGCCGGGCGAGCGCACGGACGGTCACCTCCACGCCGCCGATGCCGTGTCCCGTGGTGCCACCTCGCTCCTGTGCGAGCACTTCCTCGACCTGGCCGTCACCCAGGTGCGGGTGCCACAAGGCGCCGTCCGCCCGGCCATGGCCCAGATGGCGGCCGCGTTCTGGGGTCATCCGGCCCGTTCACTCGAGATGGTCGGAGTGACGGGCACAAACGGTAAGACCACGGTGACGCAGCTGGTGGGATCGATCCTGGAAGCGGCCGGTCGGCCCACCGGGGTGATCGGCACCTTGGGCGGCACCCGCACCACACCGGAGGCACCCGACCTCCAGCAGTACCTGGCGGAGTACGTGGCCGGGGGGTTGCGGGACGTCGTGATGGAGGTGTCCTCCCACGCCGTCACCCAACACCGGGTGGAGGCCGTGCAGTTCGACGTGGTCGCCTTCACGAACCTGAGCCGGGATCATCTCGACCATCACGGCTCGATGGAGGACTATTTCGAGGCGAAGGCCGCACTCTTCACCGCGGAACGGTGCCGCCACGCCGTCGTCCTGGCTGACGACCCGTGGGGCGCCCGCCTGCTCGAGCGAATCGGCGTCGACCGGCGGAGCGCGGTGCGACGCGATGAGGCGACCGGCGTGCAGCTGTCGGTCGGGGCGTCGAGGTTCACCTGGCGGGGCCGGACGGTCGACCTGCCCCTGTCGGGCCGGTTCAACGTGGACAACGCCCTGGTGGCGGCAGCCGTGGCCGCGGCCCTCGGCGTCGACGAGGACCACGTGGTGGCCGGACTCGACGCCGCACCGGTGGTGCCCGGGCGGATGGAGCTCGTGGTCGCCGGGGCGCCGGTGACGGTGGTGGTCGACTATGCCCACACCCCGGCAGGCCTCGACGGAGCGCTCCGGGCCACCCGGGCACTGGCCGACGGAGGACGGGTGTTCTGCGTGTTCGGCTGCGGCGGCGACCGCGACCGCGGCAAGCGCTCCGAGATGGGGACGGTGGCCACGCAGCTCGCCGACATCGTGGTCCTCACCTCGGACAATCCCCGCTCGGAGGACCCGGCCGCCATCATCGACGAGGTGCGGATCGGCATGACGGGACCCGCCGAGGTCCGCATCGAGCCGGATCGGGCGGCCGCCATCCGGCTGGCGGTGGCCGAGTCCCGGCCGGGCGACGTTGTGCTCCTGGCCGGCAAGGGCCACGAGGCCACCCAGACCATCGGGTCGACCACCGTGCCCTTCGACGACCGGGTGGAAGGGGCGACGGCCCTGGCCGAGCGGTTCGGGGAGCGGGCTCGATGATCTCGCTGATGACCTCGGGGGGCGTAGCTCTGTGGGTGGCCGTGCTGACCACGCCGTTCCTCATCCGGTGGCTGCTCAAGAACAACATCGGACAGCAGATCCGCGAAGACGGACCACAGGTCCACATCGCCAAGGCCGGCACTCCCACCATGGGTGGCATCTGCATCGTCGGGGCCGTGGTGGTCGGCTTCCTGGCGGCCCACATCATCCCCGGGGTGACGTTCTCGCCCTCGGGGGTCCTGGTCATGGGGGCCATCGTCGGAGCCGCCGCCATCGGCTTCGCCGACGACTGGATCAAGGTGCGCCACAGACGGAGCCTGGGGCTCAACAAGCGGGCCAAATTCGGCGCCCAGATGGCCCTCGGCGTCACCTTCTCGCTCCTGGCCGTGTACTGGGCCCACGCCTCGACCACCCTGTCGTTCACCCGGTACAACTCGATCGGGCTGCACATGGGCACCGCGGTATGGGTGGTGTGGGGCACGTTGATCATCGCGGCGTTCTCGAACGCGGTGAACCTGACCGACGGGCTCGACGGACTGGCGGCAGGGTCGTCGACCTTCTGCTTCGCCTGCCTCGCCATCATCGGCTACTGGCAGTACCGGCACTTCAACATCTATCACGTGCCCGACGCCCTCGACCTGGCCCTGGCCTCGGTCGCCCTGGCCGGCGCCTGCCTCGGCTTCCTGTGGTGGAACGCCGCCCCGGCCAAGATCTTCATGGGCGACACCGGCTCGCTCTCCCTCGGTTCCGGACTGGCCGCCCTATGCCTGCTCATGAACCTCGACCTGCTCCTGGTCATCATCGGGGGCCTGTTCGTGATCGAGACCTTGTCGGTGGTGGTCCAGGTGATCAGCTTCCGGGTGTTCCACCGACGGGTGCTCCTGATGGCGCCGATGCACCACCACTTCGAGCTGTTGGGCTGGCCTGAGACCACGGTGATCGTCCGGTTCTGGATCCTGGCCGGGCTGTTCGCCGCCCTGGGGCTCGGCATCTTCTACGGGGACTTCCTGTCGGTAGGGAGTATCTGATGGCGCCCCAGCCGCGCACCGTGGGCCGGGCCACCCGCCGTGAGGGCGGGTTCCACCACCTTGGCGCGCGCATCGGCGAGGCTGGGGGGATGGAGCGCACCGCAACCGCCGCCCGAGGGCGCCCCGCACCGGTCCGCTGGCTCGCGGCACTGCCGACATCGGCCGCTCTGGGCATCCTGGTCACCCTGCTCTGCGTGGTCGGCCTGGTCATGGTCGGGTCGGCATCGCCGGTCATCTCGCTGATGACCTACCACTCACCGTGGACGATCTTCATCCGCCAGACGCTGTGGATGGTGGTAGGGGTCGCCGCACTGCTGATCTTCGCCCGCATCGACTACCGGAAGTGGCGCAAGCTCGGGATCCCGCTGGTGGTCGTCACCATCGGCCTGCTCTTCGCCGTGCTGGTACCCGGACTCGGCGTGACGGCGGGCGGCTCGTCCCGATGGATCGGCTTCGGCCTCCTCCGGCTCCAGCCATCGGAGCTGATGAAGCTGGCGATCGTGGTGTTCGCCGCGGACATCGTGGTCCGGCGGATGGACCGCTCGGCGCCGGCCAAGCAGGTCATCGCCCCCGTCGTGGGGGTGCTGGTGGTTGCTGCGGCACTGATCATCAAGCAGCCCGACATGGGCACGGCCATGGTGCTCAGCTGCACGGCCTTCGGCATCCTGTTCATGAGCGGGGTCCCGCTCGCTCCGCTCACCAAGGTGCTGCTCGCCTTCACCGGTATAGCGGTGGTGTTCGCAGTGAGCGACTCCTACCGCCGGGACCGGATCCTGTCGTTCGTGAACCCTGGCGCCCACCAGTCGGGCTCGGGCTACCAGGTCTGGCAGTCGTTGATCGGACTCGGCTCGGGCCACCTCTTCGGCCTCGGGCTGGGCGGCGGCCGCGAAAAGTGGGGCACACTGCCGAACGCGCACACCGACTTCATCTTCTCGGTCGTGGGCGAGGAGCTCGGCCTGGTCGGCGCCATCTTCATCATGGGTCTGTTCTTCGCCCTCGCCTGGTACGGCTTCCGGGCGGCCGGCCGGGCCCCGGACCGCTTCGGGTGTCTCGTGGCCGTCGGCGTGACCACGTGGATCACCAGCCAGGCCGTGATCAATATGGGCGCGGTGATCGGCGTGCTCCCCGTGACGGGGATCCCACTGCCGTTCATCTCCTTCGGCGGCTCGTCCCTCGTCATCACCCTGGCCGCCGTGGGCATCCTGATGAACATCGCCCTGCAGGAGCGGTCGGGCCGACGCTCGCCCGCGGCGCGGCACCGACTCGTCCGGGCGTGACCGGGGAGCGCGCCGCTGCTGGCGGGCGCAGCGCGTCCGGGCGGCGGTTCGCACTGGTGGCGGGGGGTGGCACCGCGGGGCACCTGCAGCCCGCCCTGGCCATCGCCGATGCCCTCGTCGCCCTGGGCCACGACCGGGACACCATCGAGTTCGTGGGAAGTGCGCGCGGCCAGGACGCAGCGACCCTCGCCGGACGGGGCTTCCCGGTCACCCTGCTGCCCGGTCGTGGCATCGTCCGCAGCCTGGCCCCGAGGGACCTGCTCCGCAATGCCGGCTCGATCGGGGAGCTCCTGGTCGCCGCAGTCCGGGCCGTGTCGGTGGTCGGCCGGGCCCGGCCCCGCGTGGTGGTGGCCGTCGGCGGCTACGCCAGCCTGGCCGGGTCGATCGGGGCAGTGGTCCACCGCGTTCCCCTGGTGCTGGTAAACGTCGACGCCGTGCCTGGGGCGGCCAACCGCCTGCTCGGCCGGTTCGCCAAGGCCAGCGCCGTCGGGTGGGCGGGCAACCCACTGCCCCGGGCGGTGGTGACCGGGACACCGGTCCGCCCCGAGATCGCCGCCGTGGTGCGAACCCCTGCGGCCCGGGACGCGGCGCGGGTCACGTTGGGCCTGACCGGAGACCGCTCGGTGGTGGTGGTGTTCGGCGGCTCGCTGGGCGCCCGCCAGATCAACCGGGCCGTCGACGGTCTGGCCGCACGTTGGGACGGGCGCGGTGACCTCGCCGTCTACCACATCGTCGGCCGACGGGACTGGGGCGTCTACGCCGACGACGAGAGCGTCGGGCGGATCGCCCACTCCGGGCCCGGACCCGACGGGCTCGAGCTGGTCCGGGTCCCCTACGAGGAGCGGATGCCCGCCGTGTACGCCGCCGCCGACCTCGTGGTCTGCCGGGCCGGGGCGATGACGGTGGCCGAGCTGGCCGTCGCCGGTGTGCCGGCCGTCCTCGTGCCGCTCCCGAAGGCGCCCGGCGACCACCAGACGGCCAATGCCCGGGTGCTGGCGAACGACGGCGCGGCCGTCCTCCTGCCGGATCCCGAGTGCACGCCCGACCGGCTGGCCGACGTGGTCGAGGGGCTGCTGGCCGACCCGGGCCGACTGGAGGCGATGGGACGCGCCGCCGGGGCCCTGGGCCGACCCGATGCCGCCGAGGCCGGTGCCCGAGTGGTCGAAGCCAACGCCCGGCCCCGGGGGACCACGTGACCGCCGGACCGACCCCGGGCATCGGGGACCCGACCGCGGTCCCACGCGTGCACATCGTGGGGGTGGGCGGTGCCGGGATGAGTGCCATCGCCACCGTGCTCCACGCCATGGGCCACGAGGTGACCGGGAGCGACCTGCGGGAGTCCGGGGTGACCGATCGCCTCCGGTCGCTCGGGATCGGCGTCACCATCGGCCATGCCGCCGCCCATGTGGAAGGAGCCGACCTGGTCACCCACTCGTCGGCCGTGGCCGCGACCAACCCCGAGCTGACCGAGGCCCTCCGTCTCGGCCTCCCCGTCCTCAATCGGGCGGAGACCCTGGCCGGCATCGCGGCCCTGAAGCGGTGCATCGCGGTGGCCGGGACCCACGGCAAGACGACCACCGCCTCGATGCTGTCGCTGATCCTGGTGGAGGCCGGCCTGCACCCGTCGTTCCTGATCGGCGGCGAGGTCAACGAGATCGGCACCAACGCGGTGTGGGACGCCGGTGAATGGATCGTGGTCGAGGCCGACGAGAGCGACGGCACCTTCCTCCGACTGGTGCCCGACATCGCCGTGGTGACCAACGTGGAGGCCGACCACCTCGACCACTACGGATCGTTCGACGCCGTGCGGTCGGCCTTCGCCGAATTCCTGGGCGCCGCCCGCCACCGGGTGGTCGGTGGTGACGACGACGAGGCCCGGGCCATCGGCCAGGCGGTCGGAGCGGACATCGTGGGTCTGGGGACAGACGCCACCTACGCCATGACCGCGGTGGCGACCGGGCGCAGCTCGATCGCCTTCGACCTGGTCGGGCCCGATGGATCGCTGGCCGCCCACCTGGCCGTCGCCGTCCCCGGCCTCCACAACGCCAAGAACGCAGCCGTGGCCGCGGTGGCCGCCCTGGCCGCCGGCGTCGCACCCGACGCCGCCGCCCGAGCGCTGGCCCGCTTCGGCGGTGTGGCCCGGCGATTCGAATTCCGGGGCGAGCTCGACGGGGTCACCTACGTCGACGACTACGCCCACCTGCCCACCGAGGTCCGGGCCGCCCTGGCCGCGGCCCGCAACGGGGCGTGGGGTCGGGTGGTGGCGGTCTTCCAGCCCCACCGCTACACCAGGACGGCTGAGTTGGGCGGGGAGTTCGGCGGGGCCTTCGACGACGCCGACGTGATCGTGCTGACCGACGTCTACGGGGCCGGCGAGGCACCCATTCCCGGAGTGTCCGGCCGGCTGGTGGCCGACGCCGTGCGCCGGGCCCGCCCCGACGTCGAGGTCCGCTATGTGCCGGGCCGCCCCGACCTGGTGGCGGAGGTGGGCGGCCTCCTACGACGGGGCGACCTGTGCCTGACGCTCGGCGCCGGTGACCTGACCTCGCTGCCCGACGAACTCATGGCGGCGGCTTCCGTCGTTTCCGGCGACACCGGTGGACCCGGGAACACGGCGCCTGGGGACGTGGCGCCTTGAGTTCCGCCGACGACCTCGACACCCTGGCCGGACGCCTGGGTTCGGCTGCCATCCGGGACGCTCCACTCGGGAGCCGCACCACCTACCGGGTGGGGGGCACCGCCGCCCTGGGCGCCGAGCCGGCGGACGAGGCCGCCCTGCTCGACATAGCCCGGGCCCTGCACGGCCTCGTCGTCCCCGTACTGGTGGTGGGCAACGGCTCCAACCTCCTGGTGGCCGACGCCGGCTTCGGGGGCCTGGCCGTCACACTCGGGCCCCGATTCGCCGGGCTGGCCATCGATGGTACCGAGGTGCGGGCCGGCGGGGCCCTCGCCCTGCCCACCCTGGCCCGGCGCACGGCGGCGGCCGGCCTGACCGGCCTCGAGTGGGCCGTCGGGGTGCCGGGCACGGTCGGTGGCGCCGTCCGCATGAACGCGGGGGGCCATGGGTCCGACACCGTCGCCACCCTGGTCGCCTTTAGGGTCGTCGACCTGGTCGCGGCGGAGGTGACGGACCAACCGGTCGGGCGACTGGCCGCCGGATACCGCCACACCTCGCTGGCGGCCACCGAGGTTGTGGTCGAGGCCACCCACCACCTGGCACCGGGCGATCCGGCCGCCGGGAAGGCGGCCATCGACGAGATCGTGCGGTGGCGGCGGGCCAATCAGCCGGGCGGGGCCAACGCAGGCTCGGTATTCACCAACCCGCCGGACAGCTCCGCCGGCCGCCTGGTCGAGGCCTGCGGTCTGAAAGGGCTCCGGATCGGCACGGCCGAGGTCTCCCGCAAGCACGCCAATTTCATCCAGGCCGACAAGGGTGGCTCGGCCGACGACGTCCTGGCCGTGATGGAACGGGTGCAGGCCGAGGTGGCTGCGTCCACCGGGGTGGAGCTGACCACCGAGGTCGAGATGGTCGGGTTCGACGGCGGGGGAGCGCCGTGAGCCCCGCCGACGCCCAGGGGCCCATCGACCCGAGGATCCGGGAGCGCCGGGCGTCGATCGAGCGTGGCCGTCTCCGCCGGCGTCTGCGGTGGGTGGCGGCCGTGGCGGCCGTGGCTGCCCTGGTGGCGCTGGCCATCGGCGCGCTCCACACGCCCTGGTTCGAGGCCAAGGTGGTGACGGTCACCGGCGTCCACCCGAACACCTCCGACCTCGCCATCGTCACGGCTGCGGGTCTCCTCCACCACCCACCGCTGATCAGCGTCGACCCGGGGCCGACCGCGGCCCGGGTCGAGTCGCTCCCGTTCATCGCCTCGGCCCGGGTCACGAGGCACTGGCCGGACGCGGTGACCGTCGAGGTGACCGAACGGAAGCCGGTGGTGGCGGCGGCCGGCCCGGCCGCCACCTGGTCCACCCTGGACGGCAACGGGCGCACCCTGGCCGTCACGACAGCCCGCCCGGCCCTGCCCGCCCTGGTCGTGCACGGTGCCTCCGGGCCGGTCCCCCCCGCCCCGATCGGGGGGACCATGGCCCCGGCCGCCGAATCCGGCCTAGCCGTGGCTCGGAGCCTGCCCCTGGCATTCTCCGGCCAGGTCACCGCGGTTGTGGTGGCGGCCGACGGAACCGTCTCGCTGGACCTGAACTCGAACCTGGTGGTCCTGCTCGGCACGGTGAGCAACCTGGCGGCCAAATACGAGGACGTGGCCGCCATCATCGCCCACGCCCCGCTCCAGGGCGCTCACACCATCGACGTCACGGTGCCCCAGTCGCCCACCGTCGGGCCTTGACGCCCTTGTGCCCTGTGTGCTCGACGCAGGCGTGGGACCGTGGCCGATGGGCGCCGCCGTGGCTTCCACTGTGCTTGCAAACGGACCCTGCGAACCGTATCGTTAGCGCGAACTCGCAGGTTGGAACGGATTCAACCTTTGGTCGAGGGTGAGGAACTCCATGACCGTTCCGGCACAGAGCAACTATTTTGCCGTCATCAAGGTGGTCGGCGTGGGCGGGGGCGGTGTCAACGCCGTCAACAGGATGATCGATGCGGGACTCCGAGGGGTGGAGTTCATCGCCACCAACACCGACGCCCAGGCGTTGCTGATGAGCGACGCCGATCTCAAACTCGACATCGGCCGCCAGCTCACCCGGGGTCTCGGGGCGGGTAGCGACCCCGAGGTGGGGCGCCTGGCCGCCGAGGAGCACCGCTCTGAGATCGAGGAGGCCCTGAAAGGCGCCGACATGGTGTTCATCACCGCCGGCAAGGGCGGAGGCACCGGCACCGGGGCCGCCCCGGTGGTCGCCGAGGTCGCCAAGAGTCTCGGGGCCCTGACCATCGGCGTGGTCACCCGACCGTTCACGTTCGAGGGTCGACGGCGCTCGGTCCAGGCCGAGCAGGGCATCCAGAACCTGAAGGAGAAGGTCGACACCCTCATCATCATCCCCAACGACCGGCTGCTGACCGTGTCGAACGAGAAGACGTCGATGGTCAACGCGTTCAAGATGGCCGACGAGGTCCTGATGCAGGGCGTCCAGGGCATCACCAGCCTGATCACCATTCCCGGCCTCATCAACACCGACTTCGCCGATGTGAAGATGATCATGTCCAACGCCGGGACCGCCATCATGGGCATCGGATCGGCCACGGGTGAGGGTCGGGCGGTCAACGCCGCCCGGTCCGCCATCACCAGCCCGCTCCTCGAGGCGTCCATCGAGGGGGCCCGTGGGATCCTGCTCAACATCGCCGGTGGGCCCGACCTCGGCCTGTTCGAGGTGAACGAGGCCGCCGAGATCATCCACGGGGTGGCGCATCCCGATGCCAACATCATCTTCGGCAGCGTGATCGACGAGGCCATGGGGGAGGAGGTCCGGGTGACCGTCATCGCCGCGGGCTTCGAGCGCTGGGAGGCACAGGCCCCGGTGCGCGGCGGTGGCGCGGCCGCCGAGTCGACCGGTCGTGACGAAGCGCGCAGTCGGGTGCTCGGCGCGGATTCGAACCACGAGGACATCTTCGCCACCCCGGCCGACGACGACCTCGACATCGGGGACGACGACTTCGACGTCCCCTCGTTCCTGCGCTGACCCACGCCGTGACGCGGGTCAGCGGCGCGTCCATACGGAGACTCCTCGGGGACACCTTCGCCGCCTGGTCCGACGCTTCCCGGGGCGACCTGCGACCCGCTGGGCACGGACCTGACGACGGCGCCGCGCTGGGTAGGTTGGCACTCGAGCTGTCGCGGGAAACGGGCGGGTCCGTCGAGCGGGTGGCGTGGATGACGCAGATGCACGGTTCCGACGTCCGTGCCGTCTCATGGGAGTCGTCCCCCGACGGGCACGTCGGGGCGCCCGCCATGTGGCATCTCGGCGAGGGGGATGCCGTCACGTCGGGGACCCCCGGGGTGGCGCTCTGCGTCCTGACCGCCGACTGCGGCGCGTTGGCCCTGGCCAGTCCCGAGGGGTTCTTCGGCGCCGTACACGCCGGCTGGCGCGGTCTGCGCGACGGGGTCGTGGAGGCGGCCGTGGAGCGCCTGCGGGGTTGGGGCGCGACGGACGTGGTCGGCTCGCTCGGTCCCTGCATCCACCCGGGGTGCTACGAGTTCGCCGAGGGCGACCTCGACTCGGTGGCCGACGTCTACGGCGGGCAGGTCCGGGGACGCACCACAGAAGGCCGCCCCGCACTCGACGTCCCGGCCGCCATTGCCGTCGCGTTGGCGCGCGCCGGGGGGCGCATGGTCACCGGCGTCGACTCGTGCACCGCATGCGGAGGCGCCTCGTTTTCGCACCGGGCCAGGGCCGACACCGGTCGCCAGGCCCTGGTGGTCTGGACGTCGGGTCCGGATGCGGGTCCTGCGGCGGGTCCGGACCCGGTCGCGTGACCGCTCCGACCTCTGCTTTCGAAGGATTCGAGGGGCGGCTGGCCGGCATCCGCTCGCGCATCGAGGCGGCCGCACCCGACCCCGGCCGGGTGACTCTGGTGGCGGTCACCAAAGGATTCGGCCCGGAGGCGGTGCGCACCGCACTCGCCGCCGGCCTGGGTGTGGTGGGGGAGAACTACGCCGACGAGCTGGTCGCCAAGTTCGCGGTGGTGGGCGACGACCCGGGGACCGCCCCGGAGTGGCACTTCCTCGGGACCATCCAGCGCAACAAGGTGCCACGCCTGGCGCCGATCGTCGCCTGCTGGCAGTCCGTGTGTCGGCTGGAGGAGGGCCGGGCCATCGCCAAGAGGCGGCCAGGGGCCCGGGTGCTCGTCCAGGTCGACGTGGCCGACCTGCCCGGGCGGGGGGGCGTGGCGCCCGCCGGGGTGCCGGGACTGGTGACCGCCCTCCGCGCCGAGGACCTCGACGTGGCCGGACTGATGGCTGTGGGGACGCCCGGCCCCCCCGAGGGAGCCCGGGCGGGATTCCGGGAGGTCACCCGCTTGGCCGATGCCCTCGGACTGGCTGTCCGGTCGATGGGCATGACCGACGACCTCGAAGTGGCCCTGTCCGAAGGGTCGACCATGGTGCGGATCGGCCGGGCCCTGTTCGGCGAGCGGCCGCCCCGGGGATGATCGGACCCACCGGCGACCGATCAGGGCCCGTAGCGTGCAACCCCGGGTTCGAGCCACGCACTACGCTGTCGCAGGGAGGAACAAATGGCTACCTCGTTCTTGAAAAAGTCCATGGCCTATCTCGGCCTGGTCGACGATTACGACGATTACGACGAATACGACAGCCGCCCCACGCCGGTCGGTGGGCGCCAGCGCCCCGCGGACGTCGAGGAGGAGCTCCCCGCGCCTGCGCCCGCGCCGGGACGCATCAGGGTCACGACGGCCAGCAGCCAGGGCACTCCGGTGAGCGCCACTCCCCAGGTCACCCCCGCCCGCCCCGCCACGTCGCCGTCGGTCAGGATCTCCACGCCCGAATCGGCCGCGTCCAACGCGCGGGTGCACATCGTGGCGCCGGCCCGTTTTGCCGACGCCGTGGAGATCGCCAACCGCCTCATGAGCAACCAGCCGGTGATCGTCAACATGCAGACAGCCGACCGCGATCTGCAGCGTCGGATGATCGACTTCTGCAGCGGTGCGACCTACGCGCTGTCCGGGGGGATGGAGCGGGTGGCCGACGAGGTGTTCCTCCTCACGCCGTCCAACGTCAAGGTGTCGGACGAGGAACGCCAGCGCCTGGCCGACCACGGCCTGGTCAGTCCCTGACCTCGCGTCGACCCAGCGTCGCCGTAGGCTGATCGAGCATGCTCGGGCTCATCGGTGATCTCCTCTATGTCTTCCTCCTGGTCCTCCTGGCCTATTCGATCCTGAGCTGGCTGACCTACTCCGGGCGGTTGAACGTCGATTCGCCGGTGTTCAAGGTGCAGCGGGTGCTGGCCAGCATCTGCGAGCCCGTGCTGCGCCCGGTGCGCAGGCTGATCCCGCCGGTCCAGGTGGGTGGCGTGGGCCTCGACCTGTCGGTGCTGGTGGTCTTCCTGGTCATCTCGGTCCTGGTCAACACCGTCTTCCGCTGACCTCCCGGGAACACCCTTCACGGGGCCGGACGGGACCCGACGGCCGGCGGCGCAAATCCCTGGATTTCTGGCGGGGCACCGCTACCATTGGGCCATGGACGCTTCTCAATCTGCACTCGACTCGCTGCGCACCGTGGAATTCCGGGAGACGCTCAAGGGCTACCACCGGGATGACGTCGACGAGTACCTCGAGAAGGCGGCGGTCGAGGCCGAAGGCCTGCAGGAGCAGCTGCGCCAGAGCACCGAACGACTGCGCAAGGCTGCGGAGACGATCGCCCAGCTCGAGACCGAGTTGGCGGCCAAGCCGGAGGTCCCGCCCGCCCCGCCCGCCCCGGCCGCGCCGGTCATCGCCGACGACACGCTGCAGCGCACGCTGGTACTGGCCCAGAAATTCGTGGACGAGACCAAGGCCGACGCCGAAGCCCAAGCCGCCCGCGTCATCGCCGATGCCGAGTCCCAGGCCCGCAAGGTCCAGGCCGAGTCCGAGCAACGACTCCGTGAGGAGATCGCCCGGCTCGAGTCCAACCGCAGCCACCTTTCCCACGAGGTGGAGACCATGGCCCGTCAGCTCGAGACGGAACGGGACCGCCTACGATCCGCCCTGTCGGAGATGCTCACGTGGGTGGACGGCAGCCTGGGCGCGGGATCGTCGGACGAAGGATCGGCGGTCACCAACATCGCCGAGGCCCAGCGGAGCCCCGGCGAAGTGACCCATCTGCGCCCCTCCGGCTCGCTTCCCCTCTGAGGTAGCCGGGCCCGGCCACCCCGGCCCCGGGACACGCCGTCTTCACCCGGTCCTGTCCTGTGTCCCGTGACGCCTCCGTTCGGTCGGCGACGGCGGGCGGGTCGTCCGAACGCCGCTGATCCACGACTAGGGTGCCTGGGACGTCAGACCGGGTGCTCCGGATTGATGTAGCCCCACGGGCACGGTAGGGTCACCCGCTCGCCGATGTAGGCAGCGCTGTCCCGACGGTGCCTCGGTGCGCCGGACCGGGCGCGACGGGCTGATCCTCGAAGGAGGTCGAGTTGACCGCATTGAAGAAGTCGTCGGCGAGCGCCAAGAAGGCCGCTCCGGCCAAGAAGGCGCCAACAGCCAAGAAGGCCACGCCGGCCAAGAAGGCCACGCCGGCCAAGAAGTCCGCGGCACTGAACTCGAAGACACCCGCCAAGAAGCCCGCACCATCGGCCAAGAGAGCCACGCCCGCCAAGGCCACCACGGCCAAGTCCCCGACCAAGAAGGCCACCGTCACCATCTCCAGCTCCGCCAAGAAGTCCGCACCGGCCGCCCAGGCGGCCCACAGGGTCGCCCCTGCCAAGAAGACCGCGCCCGCCAAGAAGGCCGTCGCCAAGAAGACAGCACCCGCCAAGAAGGCCGTGGCACCGAAGAAGGCCGTCGCCAAGAAGTCGGTGCCTGCCAAGGCCGCCCCAGCTCCGGCCCCGGCCCCGGTCAAGGCGGTCAAGAAGGTTGCGCCCGAGCCGCCGAAGCGTCCCACGGTCGGTCCGTATGCCAAGGACACGAAGTTCCTCGACGCACAACGGGTCCTCCTCAACGAGGAGCGGACGATCTATGCAGGCCAGGCCATCGACCTGCGGGCCGAAGCCGACTCGCTGGCGCTGGAACGGGAGCCGGGCGACGTCCAATTCGACGAGGAGTCGGGCGAGGGCGGCACGGTCACTGTCGATCGCGAGCGCAACCTGGCGTTGTCGGCTCAGGCCACGGCAGCGGTGGAAGAGATCGACGATGCCTTGAAGAAGATCGACCGCAAGTACTACGGCGGGTGCGAACGCTGTTACCGGCCGATCCCGAAGGCGCGGCTTCAGGCTCTGCCCTTCGCACGCCTGTGCGTCGCGTGCAAGAGCGGTGGCCTGTCCCGGCGCTGACCGACGAGACGGCCGTGGTGACCGGTGACGGCCGTCACGATGCGCTGTCCACCGGGCCGGCCCGACTGGTCGTCGCGATGGGAGTCGTGGCCGCGGTCGTCTTGGCCGACCAGCTGACGAAGTGGTGGGCGGTCGACCGCCTGGTGTCCGGTCCGGTCCACGTCGTGTGGCGCCTCGATTTCGCCCTCTCCTACAACACGGGTTCGGCCTTCAGCCTCTTCCAGGGGGCCACCGTCGCGATCGTGGTCGTAGCCGTCGCCCTGGTGGCGGTGCTGCTGGTGCTCGTCTGGCGTGCCCCCACCCTCGGACGGGCCGCCATCCTCGGCCTGATCCTCGGAGGGGCCCTCGGCAATCTCAGCGACCGGTTCTTCCGGGACCTGCACGGCGGGGTCGTCGACTTCGTCGACTTCCATTTCTTCCCCAGTTTCAACGTGGCCGACTCGTGCATCACGATCGGCTGCATCCTGTTGGTCATCTCCCTCCTGCGAGACGGTTCGGGCGCGTGACCGCACTGTCGGTGGTGGTCCCGGGCTCGCTGGAAGGGGTCCGTGTCGACCGGGCCGTGGCCCTGCTCGCCGACGTGTCCCGTTCAGCCGTCGATGCTCTGGTGGCCGATGGACGGGTACGACTCGACGGGAAGGTCGTCTCCAGTCGGAGCACGCATCTGCACGAGGGCCAGACCCTCGACGTGGACCGTCCTGACGAGGAGGTGCGGACCGGTCCGGTCGGTGACCCGACCGTCGAGGTGGTGGTCGTGTACGAGGACGCCGACGTGATTGTGATCGACAAGCCGGCCGGGCTGGTCGTCCATCCCGGGGCCGGGCACCGCTCGGGCACCCTCGTGCACGGACTGGTGGCCCGCTACCCGGAGCTGTCGGGGTTGCCCGCCGCAGTCGGCTCCGAACCTGACCGTCCGGGGATCGTGCACCGCCTCGACCGCGGCACCTCGGGCCTCATGGTCGTGGCCCGCAGCCCGGAGGCCTATGACTCGCTGGTGGGACAGTTGTCGGCCCGCGCCGTGTCCCGCACCTACCGGGCCCTCGTGCTCGGTACCGTGGAGGGCGAGTCGGGACTGGTCGACGCCCCGATCGGTCGCTCGGTCAGCTCACCCACCCGGATGGCCATATCTCGGAAGGGCAAGGAGGCGCGCACCAGGTATCAGGTGGAGCAGCGATTCACCACGCCGGCGCCGACCACGCTGGTGCGGGCCTCACTCGAGACCGGTCGGACCCATCAGATCCGGGTCCACCTGTCGGCCATCGGCCATCCGGTGGTGGGGGACGATCCCTACAGCCAGGGCCGGTCACTGCCGGGGGCGACGGTCGCCCGCCCGTTCCTCCATGCCTACGCGCTGGCCTTCGACCACCCGTCGACCGGGGAACGGCTGTCGTGGTCGTCGGAACTACCCGAAGACCTGGCCGCCCAGCTTGCGCTCCTCGGGGAGTAGGTCCCGGACCGGAGCGGGGTGACCCCGGTGTCGCCATCGGGGCGGTACGGTACGCCGGTGCGGTGGAGACCATGCCCGGTCGGACCCGGGTCGCCCGGAGCGGTCGTCGCCCGGACCGGCGGGTCCGGGCACCGCCACGAGGCCTGAGGACCGACACCGTGGCGGACCGACGCACGCCGCTCCGCCTGACCACGGAGAAGGAGACACTCCAGGAGTTCCTCGACTATCTCCGGGAGTCGCTGATCCTCAAGGTGGAAGGGTTGACCGAAGACGCGGTTCGTGTTTCCCTGGTCCCGTCGGGGACCACGTTGCTCGGACTGGTCAAGCACCTGGTGGCGGTCGAGACGATGTGGCTCCACTACGCATTCGCCGGACTCGACGTCGACCTCGGTCGGGACGGCCTCGAACCGACCGACACCATCGCGTCGGTGACGGCGGCGTACCGTTCGACGGCGGAGGAGAGCAATCGGATCATCGCCGACTGCGACGACCTCGAGCGCCTGTGTGCGAGGACCTTGACGACACCCGAGCCGTTGTCCCTCCGTTGGGTGCTGGTCCACCTGGTGGAAGAGACCGCCCGCCACGCCGGCCACGCCGACATCCTGCGCGAGCAGATCGACGGGTCGGTCGGACGGTGACCCGCTGATACCGGGCGAGCACCACCTGTCCCGGTGGCGCAGGACCGGATCGTGGTACCGGCCTCAGTCCGGCTGTCGGCCTCGGCCTCCCGAATCCAGCATCGGCCAATCGGCACGTTCGGCGCGGACAGGACCTAACATCCTCGACGTCCGAGTCCCCGCCGAACGAAGGGCCGTCGATGAGCTACCGGGTCGTCCAGTGGGCCACCGGCAACCAGGGGGTGGAGGCCATCCGTGCCGTCCTCGACCGTCCCGACCTCGAGCTGGTCGGGGCCAAGGTGTACGGCGCCGACAAGGAGGGGGTCGATGCCGGCGTCCTGGCCGGTCGGGAGCCCTGCGGGGTGCTCGCCACCCGGGACATCGACGAGATCCTGGCCCTGGGGGCCGACTGCGTGGCCTACTTCCCGCGGCACACCTCGCTCGACGAGGTCTGCCGGATCCTGGCCAGCGGGGCCAACGTCACCACCACGGCCTTCCTCTTCCACCCGAGGTCGCTGCCGGCCGCAGACCTGGCCCGGCTCGAGTCGGCGTGCGCCGACGGCGGCTCGTCGGTGCACGGCACCGGCCTCAATCCGGGGAACTTGAGCGGGGTGCTGCCTCTCGCCCTCTCGGGCATGTCCCGGACCATCGAAAAGGTGACCCTCCAGGAGCGGGCCGACTGGTCCTTCTACGAGTCGACCCACATCACTTTCGACAACATGTGCTTCGGCCGGCCCGCCGAGGAGGTCACCGAGGAGGCCAGCGACTTCCTGCGGTTCAACAGCGGGATCTTCCAGGAGGAGGTGGCGCTGATCGGCGAGTCGCTGGGTGCCGGATTGGACGAGATCACCGCTTCGGTGGAACTGGCAGTGGCGGCGGAGGACCACGAGATCTTCGGCATCCCGCTCGAGGCCGGAACGGTGTCGGGGCAGCGCTGGCACTGGCAGGGGCTGCGGGCGGGCCAGGTCCTGGTGGAGATCGAGACGCTGTGGACGGTGGGCGGCGAGTACCCGTCCCACCGGCCGACCCCGCTCGATGGTTGGACCCTCACCCTCGAAGGCGAGCCCTCGATCCGGGCCCACCTGCTCACCTTGATGTCCTACGAGCGGCCGCTCCCGCTGGCCGAGCACGTGCGGGCGGCCAGCATCGCCACCGCCATGCAGGCCGTGAACGCCATTCCGGTGCTGTGCCAGGCCCCACCCGGTGTGCGCACCATGGCCGACCTGCCCCTGGTGCGGGCCGGATTCGGGTTCGGGAACGCCACCCCCGCGCCCCCCTATTGACCGAATGACCGGACGGGCCCACTGAACGGTCGGGGCCGGGCGGCATCGCCGGTCCCGCAGGGACAGGCTCAGGCAGCCTCGTGGGCGGCCTCGAGGACGTCGCTGATGGACAGCACCTCCAGCGCCTCGGCCTCGGCCTGGCGGACCTTGCGGACGCCGATGCCCATCCGCTCCGCGGTGGTCTGCAGCGATGCCGGGTCGGTGCCGTCGAAGCCGAACCGGTGGCGGATGACCTCCCGCTGGAGGCCGGACAGCCGGTCCACCGCCTGGCGGACCAGGTCGAGGGTGAGCTCGGAGGTGACATCGTCCTCGAAATCGCTCTGGTCGGTCGAGACGAGATCGCCCAGCGTGGCCGTCGAGTCGGCAGCCGCAGGCTGGTCGAGGCTGGCCACCACACGGGCGGCACGGGTGAGGTCCTCGCGCACGTGGGCAGTGGTGTTCGTTGCGTCGTCGAGCTCGGCGTCGGTCGGCGGGCGTTGCAGCTGGTGGGTGAGCTCCCACATGGCAGCGTCCACCTGCTGGTTGCGCTCGGCCACCTCCATCGGGAGGCGGATGGTGCGACCGTGCTGTTGGACGGCCCGCTGCAGGGCTTGGCGGATCCACCAGGTGGCGTACGTGGAGAATCGGAAGCCCCGCTCCCAGTCGAACTTGTCGACGGCCCGCATCAGGCCGAACGTACCCTCCTGGATCAGGTCGGGCAGGTCCACGCCCCGGTCCTGGTAGCGGCGGGCCCAGTGGACGACCAGGCGGAGGTTGGCGGCCACCATCTCCCGGCGGGCGGCGTCGTCGCCGGCCGCGACACGCTTGGCCAGCTCGGTCTGGGCGTCGTGATCGGGCAGTGGGTGGTGGTCGAGGTCACGCAGGAAGAGCCCGAGACTGTCGGCCTCCGAACCCCGGTTGCGGTTGGCGGCGGCCTTGGCCTGCGCCGTCCGGGCGGAGGCGGGCCCTTGTGCACCGCTCGCGGCCCTGGAGGGACTCGATGCCTGGTTATGCGCTGTCGCCGTGCGGGTAGTCATCCCTCTCCTCGTCATGCTGGTGGAACCTGTACACCCCACAACGCCGATCCCGTCCCGTACATTCCTGCCCGGACCGTGGATTCAGAGCGGATTCTCGGCCATCGTGGGCGCACGGGAGCACCAGGCGGTTTGCGCCAGTGGTATTCGGAGTGCTCGGCTGCACGGATGACTCCTCTGCAACCCCGGGTCGTCCTGATCCGCCACGGCGAGACGGCGTGGAGCCGTGAACGGCGCCACACCGGTCGCACCGACATCCCGCTCACGCCGGAGGGCGAGGCCCGGGCGGCTGATCTCGGGCCCCGCCTGACCGGGTGGAAGTTCGCCGCGGTCCTCGTCAGCCCTCTGTCCCGGGCCACCCGCACCGCCGAACTGGCCGGGCTGTCGGCCCCCGAGGTCACCCCCGACCTCGTCGAGTGGGACTACGGCGACTACGAGGGCCGGACGACGACAGCCATCCGGGAGGACCATCCGGGCTGGGACGTGTTCGGTGACGGCGTCCCCGGCGGCGAGACCCTGCACCAGGTGGCCGTCCGGGCCGACCGGGTCATCACCCGGATCCGGGCCGGCTCGGGCGATGTGGCCTGTGTGGCCCACGCCCACCTGCTTCGGGTCCTGGCCGTCCGTTGGCTCGGTGTCGACCCGGTGTCGGGTCGCTACCTGGTCCTCGGACCTGCCTCGATCAGCGTGCTGGGATGGGAGCGCGAACAGGCCGTGATCGAGCACTGGAACACCTGAGACCCGACTGCGGCACCATCGGGGACGCGCCGCGTGCTGAATTACGGGCCTCAGAGCTGCGGGCCGTCAGGTCGGCGTTCGTGCTCCGGGATGATGCGCCCCGCCCCGGGCGGGACCGAGGTGGGCTGGCGGTCGGTCGGGCGGACCGGCTCGATGGACTCCCCCCTGAACTGGCGGCGAGGGCCGGTCCATTTGGCCGGCGGGGCGTCGAGCCGGAACGCCAAGGCGTAGGCGACCGACTCGTAGTTGACGCGCCAACCCCGGAAGTGGGCCCACGCTTCGTCCCGCGGCCGGGTCGCCGGGAGACCCGTCGCCGCCAGCCGTTCGAAGGCCTCGTCGAACTTGTCCCGTCCGAGCACGATGGGCTGGTCCGGGTCCGGGTCCGGGTCGAAGGGCATCCGGGCGCCCTGGGCGATGTCCCTCAGGCAGGTGAACCCCATGCGGATGCACATGCGGGCCTCGATGGGGGCGCCCACCGGGTCCATGGCCAGCGTGAGGGCGGCGGCGTCCATGACGGCGATGAGACTGACGATCCAGGAGTTCAGGGCCCGCGGGGAGCGCAGGTACAGGAGCGAGGGGTAGGTCGAGTGGCTCTCGGCGACGTCGGCGGCCCACCGTTCCCACTCGGCGAACAGGTTGGCCAGATTGTCGATGCTGCCGACCAGCTGATGGCGGATGAGCAGTTCGGGTCCCCAGGCCGGAGAGCCGGCCCGGCTCTCGAGGAGGGTGACCAGGGTCTCACGGCGGTTGTACGCCGAGTACAGGGTGGGCAGGTAGGCGATCTGGAGGGCCACCAGCACCATGCCCGTGCCGGCGGCGATGAAATCGACGAACTTGGATCCCTCGGCGTGGCTGAGGGTGAAGCCCAGGGTGGACACCGAGGACCCGGCCTCGGTGAACGCGGAGGCGAACGAGCCGTGGGCGATGGCCTAGTTGACGAGGGTGAACCCGACCATGGTCATGGCGAGCCAGGTGATGAGCAGCACGACCAGGGCCACGGGCTCGGAGAGGGCCAGGACGCGGTCCTTGGCCGGATAGGTCCGGGTCAGATGGGACACACGCCGGAACGCGGTCCGTACCACGAGCACGGGGTAGACCACCAGGCTCGTTGCCGGACGGGGGACGATCAGGACCGTCAGCACGCTGTTGGCCGTGCCCAGGAGCACGACGATCCCGGCCAGCAGCACGACGACGCGCACGAAGGTCACCGCTGGTGGGGCGCGGGGATCAGACGGCCGCGTCGCGGGTGACGGGCACCCGACCCTGGGCGCGCGCCACCATGTCGGCCAACGTGAACGAGTCCAGGTGGGTCCGCATGTGCTCACCCACGTCGGCCCACACCGTCAGGAGGACGCACTGACCCTCGTGGTCGCAGGCGCCGTTCTCGTGGGGGACGCCGAAGTCACCCGCCACGATGGGACCGTCGACGGCCGCCACGATCTGGGAGAGCGTGATGTCCTCGGGAGGGTGGGCCAGCACGTAGCCGCCCCCCACCCCGCGCTTGGATCGCACGAGGCCGGCACCTTTCAGAGCCAGGAGGATCTGTTCGAGATAGGGCTGGGGGAGTCCGGTGCGCTCCGCGATGTCACGTACCGCCGTCGGACCCTCGCCACCGTCGGCGTGGAGGGCCAGCGACAGCAGGGCACGGCTGGCGTAGTCCCCGCGGGTCGATACCTTCACAGTCCCATGCTATTGCCTGCACAGCGGATAGGGGGTGTGCCTCCGTGTGGTGCCAGGGGCTCGGTGGCGCAGTCATCGGGGTCGTTGACCGCAGCCGTGAGCCGGGGGGCGGCCGGGTGCGGGGTCAGCGTCCGAGCTTGCCGGCGGCGAGGTCCTCGGCCATGGCCCACCCGAAGGTGACCAGGCGGCCCCCGCCTGAGCAGTCGATCGACTCGAAGAAGGTGACGTACTCGGGTGCCGGCTCGGATTTGTGACTGGCGAAGTCGAATCCACCGGACTCGCAGCCGTCGCCCGTCACCACGAAGCTGCGGTCGTCGATGCGGCCGTCCGCCCCGAAGCGCTTGGCCAGGCGGCGTCCCCAGGCACGCTCCTCGCCGGTCGCCTTCTGGGTCGGCGCGGGAACGACGTCCGTCAGGCCGGCGAAGGCCTTGAATCCGTCGGGACCGAGGAGCCGCGTGCCCACCAGGACGTCCTCGTCGGGAAAGGCCAGGAGGGCCCGACGGTACTTGTCACCCATCATGGCCCGCAGGACCGTGTCGGACCGGGAGGTCCGGTCCACGGTGGCCAGGCCGATCAGGAGCGAGGGGGTGCCCCCGATCCGCTCGAGGGTGGAGAAGGAGTAGCCACGGAGCTTGGTGCCTTCGCGGGCCCGGGTGACCAGCACCCACTCCTCCCGCTGTTTCGAAAGGAACCCGATGTCGAATCGGGGCTCCCGCTCAGCGCACAGATCGGCCATCTCGGCCAGCTCGGCGTCACTGATCGACGTGCAATCCTTGGTTTCCACCTGGATGGACATATGTCGTTCCGTACTCCTCGATCTCCCTGCGACTGCATCCCCCGCGCCCGGTGAATCGTGGTCCCCGGAACGTGCCACCGCAGGGGAAGGGCCTCGTTCCGGGTCACCCACGCCGGGCGCCGTTCATTGATTTTACGGGATTTCCGGCCCCGTGTCGTATCCGACCCTCCTCCGGGCCATCCCGAGGCCCTGACCAGGACCGGGAATAGTCTACCGGGACCGGCGACCCCGGCGTCCGGGACCCGAGTTCTGACGGGTCGTCAGGACTGGATGGCGTGGGGGCCGAGCAGGACCCGCAATTCGCCCATCAGCCCCCGGCTCGAGTCGACGTTGAACTCCGAGGGCAGGCGGAGGACCTTGTCCCCGACGTGCAGCAGGACGGGCGAGTGACCGGGATGCTCGGAGAGCAGCCGTTTGAGGTCGTCGACGGTCCGGTCGGTGAGGGTGCCGAGCGGCAGCGAGATCCGCAGGTCCCGGAGGCCGTCGGCCGCGAGCTCGGGACGGGAGACCTCCATGCACACCAACTTGAGGCGCTCGTCGCGCATGTCCAGGCGTGCCTTCACCACCACGATGGCGTCATCGTCGAGGAGCGCCCCGTAGTCGGCCATGGTCTTCGGGAAGACGAACGCCTCGATCGAGGCGTTCAGGTCCTCCAGGACGAAGGTGGCCATCAGGTCGCCCTTCTTGGTGTAGCGCCGCTGCAGCTCGGTGATGACCCCGCCGATGACCTTCACCCCGCCGCCACCCTCGTAGCCGGCGGCGGCCGTGGCGTCGGGGTCGTAGTCGCGCAGCTCGGCGAGGCCGCAGTCGGTCAGGCGGGCCAGGGAGCCCTCCAGTCCCATCAGCGGGTGGTCGCTGATGTAGAGCCCGAGCATCTCCTTTTCGAAGGCCAGGCGGAGCGACTTGTCGAACTCGGTGTCGGGGATCGGCAGGCGGGTGTCGGCGAACCCGGTGGTCTGGCCGTCGGCCTGCTCTTCCAAGGTGGCGAAGAGCGACATCACCCCGGCATCGTGCTCCCGGCGGCGCTCGAGGGTGCGGTCCACGATCTCCTCGAAGGCCAGGAACAGACCTTGGCGGGCATGGCCCATCGAGTCGAAGGCACCGGCCTTGATCAGCGACTCGATGGTCCGTTTGTTGAGCACCTGGGGGTCGACCCGTTGACAGAAGTCGTAGAAGTCGGCGAAGGGGCCGGAGACCTCGCGCTCGGCCACGATGAGCCCGACCAGGGCCTCGCCCACGTTGCGCACGGCGGCCAGGCCGAAGGTGATGGCGCCGGGACTGTCGCCCGAGGTGCCGATGTCACCCGCGCCGGCGGTGAAGTCCGGGGTGAACTCGGCCAGGGAACGGTTGACGTCGGGCACCTGGACCTCGATGCCCATCGAGCGGCACTCGCCGAGGTAGATGGCCGTCTTGTCCTTGTTGTCCTTGACGCTGGTCAGCAGGCTGGCGAAGTACTCGACCGGGTAGTGGGCCTTCAGCCAGGCCGTCTGGTAGGCGATGAAGCCGTAGCCGTAGGAGTGCGACTTGTTGAAGGCGTAGTCGGCGAACGGCTCGATGATGTCGAACAGCGAGGTGCCGAGCTCCTCGCCGTAGCCCTCGGTGACGCAGCCGGCCACGAACTTCTCGCGCTCGGCCTGGATGAGGGCGCGGATCTTCTTACCGCAGGCCTTGCGCAGGTTGTCGGCCTCGGCCAGCGTGTACCCGGCGAACTTCTGCGCCACCCGCATCACCGACTCCTGGTAGATCATCAGGCCGTAGGTGTCGGCCAGGATCTCCTCGAGGTCGGGGTGGGCGTAGGTGACCGGCTGACGGCCGTTCTTGCGGTCGGCGTAGTCCCGGTGCATGTTGGCCGCCATCGGGCCCGGCCGGTACAGGGCGACCAGGGCCGCGACGTCGTCGAAGGATGTCGGGGCCAACGACCGCATGAGCGACCGCATGGGTCCGCCCTCGAGTTGGAACACGCCCATCGAGTCGCCCTTGCGGAGCATCTGGAAGGTGGGCTCGTCGTCGAGGGCGATGCCGTCGATGTCGGGCCGGCTTCCCGTCGAGATCTCGATGAGATCGAGGGACCGCTCGATGACCGAGAGGTTGCGCAGTCCGAGGAAGTCCATCTTCAGCAGTCCGAGGTCCTCGACTCCGTGCATCTCGTACTGGGTGACGATGGGGGCGTCGTCCGGGTTGTTGCTATCGGGCTTGCGCTGGATGGGGACGTATTCGGTGAGCGGGAGGTCGGTGATCACCACCGCTGCGGCGTGGATGCCGTCGCCGCGTCGCAGACCCTCGAGCCCCTTGGCCACGTCGATGACCCGCTTGGCCTCGGGGTCGGTCTCGTACATGGTGCGCAGCTCGGCCGCGGCCGCGAACCCGTCCTCGAAGCCCTCGGTCCTGGCCAGGCAGGCGGCGAGGGGGGTGTCCCGGCCCATCATCAACGGGGGCATGGCCTTGGCGATCTTGTCCCCGACGATGTAGGGGTACCCGAGCACACGCGACGCGTCGCGCACGGCCGCCCTGGCCTTGATGGTGGAGAACGTGACGATCTGGGCGACGTGGTCCGACCCGTACCGATCCGCTGCGTACTTGATCATGTCGCCGCGGTAGCGCTCGTCGAAATCCATGTCGATGTCGGGCATCTGGATGCGCCCGGGGTTGAGGAAGCGCTCGAACAGGAGGTCGTACTTGATGGGATCCAGGTCGACGATCTGCAGGCAGTAGGCGACGCAGCAGCCGGCGGCGGACCCGCGCCCCGGGCCCACCCGGATCCGCTGCGAACGGGCGAAGCGGATCAGGTCCCACACCACGAGGAAGTAGGCCGAGAACCCCATGTTGGCAATGACCTCGAGCTCGTAGTCGAGTCGCTCCATGACCGCGGCCGGGATGGGCATCCCGTAGCGCTCCTTGGCGCCTTCGGTGCTGAGGTGGCGCAGGTAGGCCGCGGCCCGTACCTCGTAGGTCTCCCCGGTGAACCCGTCGGGAACGGGGAACTGGGGGAGGCTCGGCTTGCCGAAGTCGATCTCGACCGACGCCCGCTCGGCGATGAGCAGGGTGTTGTCACAGGCCTCGGGGAGCTCGGCGAAGAGGTGGCGCATCTCGGCCGCCGACTTCAGGTAGTGCTCCTCGCCTTCGAACTTGAATCGTTTGGGGTCGTCGATGAGGGCACCGGTCTGCACGCACAGCAACGCGTCGTGCGCCACATGGTCCTCACGGTGGGTGTAGTGGCTGTCGTTGGTGGCGAGCAGGGGTGCGCCGATGCGGTGGGCGATCTCGACGAGCGCAGGGTTGGTCTTGTGCTGCTCGGGGAGGCCGTGGTCCTGGATCTCCACGAACAGGTTGCCCTTGCCGAAGATGTCCTGGAGTCGACCGGCCAGCATCTCGGCCTTGACCTGGTCGTCGGCCAGCAGGGCCTGGAGCACGACGCCGCCGAGGCAGCCGGTGGTGGCGATGAGGCCCTTGGCGTGGCGCTCGAGCAGCTCCCAGTCCAGCCGGGGCTTGTAGTAGTAGCCCTCGAGGTAGGCGGCCGACGACAGCTTGAGGAGGTTGCGGTAGCCCTCGTTCGACTCGGCCAGGAGGGTCAGGTGGTAGTAGAGCTTCTCGCCCCCGCCGGTGTCGCCACCCGTGTCGTCGACCTTGCCCCGGCGGACCGGACGCTCGTGGCGGGACTCGGCGGCCATATACGCCTCGGTGCCGATGATCGGGTTGATGCCGGCCGTGCGGCACGCCGCGTAGAAGTCGAGGACCCCGTACATGTTCCCGTGGTCGGTGATCCCGAGGGCCGGTTGGCCGTCGGCCACGGCCGCCTCGACGAGGTCGTCCACCCGCGCCGCCCCGTCCAGCATAGAGAACTCGGTGTGGGTGTGGAGGTGGGTGAACGACCGTGCTGCCAACGTCTCTACATGCCCTTCCCGGATCGGTCGTCCCGCCCCGTGGATGGTGCCCGAGGGCTCTCCACAGGCTGTGGACGAGTTACAGCAGTGTGATTCCGACGATAGCGCGGGCTGGGATCGGGCTGTTGGGTGGTCCGCTGACCTGGGACGCCGGGCGCGCCAGGGCGACGGGTCGGGGCCGGTGCTTCCCGTCGGTCGACCGTTCCCACCCCGGCGCAGTGCCGCGGGGCGTGCCAGGATCGTCCCATGACCACCCGACGTATCGAGGTCCCCCGCACCATCGACGCCCCTCCGGAGGCCATCTTCGCGGTGTTGCGCGACCCCAAGAGCCACGTGGCCATCGACAGTTCGGGAATGTTGATGTCGTCCTCCGGCGATCCTGTCGGCGCAGTGGGCGACACCTTCGTGGTCCACATGGACCGCGAGTCGCTCAACGACTACCCGCTCGGCCAGTACGACGTGACGGTGACCATCACCGATTTCGAGCCCGACCGGGCCATCGCCTGGACGGTCCTCGGCGCCATCGAACCGCCGCTCCGCCACGTCTACGGCTACACCCTCGAGCCGATCGACGGCGGTACGAGGGTCACCTCGTACTACGACTGGTCGGGCGCCGACCCGGTCTGGCTCGAGGCCGATATCTTCCCGGTGCTGTCCGAGGGGGCGTTACGGGCGACACTCGGGATCCTGGCCCGCACGGTGACCACCGAACCATAAGGGCCCNNCCGGCAGCGCAACTAGAGGTAGGTGCCCGGGCGGCCGACGTTGCCATCGCCGCCGGTCAGCGAGCGCTGGCGCATCTCGTCGAGCTGGGCGCGGGCCGCCACCTGCTGGGCCACCAGGGTGGCCTGAATGCCGTGGAACAGGCCCTCCAGCCAGCCGACCAGTTGGGCGTGGGCGATGCGTAGCTCCGACTCCGACGGGGTCGGGTTGTCGAACGGGATCGACACGCGGTCGAGCTCGGCGGCCAAGTCCGGAGAGAGGCCGTCGGCCAGTTCCCGGATCGACTGTTCGTAGATCTCCCGGAGCCGTTCCCGGCTGGCCTCGTCGAGGGGGGCCTGGCGGACCTCCTCCAGGAGCTGCTTGACCATGGACCCGATGCGCAACAGCTTGGCCGGCTGCTCGATCGACTCCACGTGGGCCTCGTCGGACTCGGACCCGTCGGCCTCGAGCACCGGGGGGGCCAGAGCAGGGGCGTCCACCACCTCGGGGTGCAGTGCCCCGGACGACGTCTCGGGCGGGGTCAGTCCATCGTCGGTCACGGTCATCCTCCTCCCAGCGCCACGAGCGGCACCAGCATCTCGTCGGTCGTCAGTGAACCGTGGCGGCAGGCCAGCCGGTTCTCCCCGGTGTCGGCCGGGTCCACGAAGGCGATCGGCTCGTGCGGGATGAGGGCCACATCCCCCAACCGGTCGGCGAAGGCGGCGGACAGCGGGCCGCCGAACCAGGCGTCGTCGATGAGTTGGCCACGAGTGCGCACCCAGGTGGTGTCGCCGTACAGCTCTTCGAGTAGTTCCACGAGGTCGCCGGTCGACCCGGATCGGGCGTGGAGCCAGCGGAAGCGGCCCTCTCCCGAGAAGAAGGTGATCATGGCCATCGCCTCGCGTCCCAGCAGTTCCACTCGGGACCCGACCTCGATCTGGCCATGGTCGGCGGTGACCAGGAGCACGGCCCCGGGGGGCAAGGTGGCCACCACGTCGGCCACGATCCGGTCGACGGAGGTCAGCTCGGCGTCGTAGTGCGGGCCGAATCCGTAGGCATGGGCCACCTTGTCGATGCCGTCGTAGTACGCGTAGACGAACGGGGCGCCGGCATCGAGCCGGTCTGCCACCGCGACGGCCAGGGACGACGGGACCCGGTAGTCGAAGAGGGGGGAGTCGCCCAGATGGGCGGCGGTGAACCCGGTGCCGCCGAAGTCGAACTTGGATACCACCGGCACCGCGTGCCGGCTGCCCGGGAAGGGGGCGATGGGCTGGAAGGCCCGCACCGGGACGCTCCGTCGGGCGTCGTCCAGGGGGCCGTTGCCGAGGGTCCACCGCAACATGTTGAGGATGCGGTCGCCGTCGGCCAACCGGTAGCCGAGGATCCCGTGGCCCGATGGTGGCCGACCGGTGGTGATGGAGGTGAGTGCGGCCGCCGTCGTCGTGGGGACGATCGACGTGATGGCCCGGTCGATGCCGGCACCGGCGGACAGGGTGGGGGCGAGGACGGCGCGGGCCCGGAGCTGCTCCCAACCCAGGCCGTCGATGACCAGCAGGACGATCTGTCGGGCGTGTTCGGCGACCTCGGGCATCCAGTCGGGTGCGTCGGTGGAGGACGCAGTGCCGGTCACCAGGCGGGGGACCAGATTGGCGATGCAGCCACCGGCGTAGTCGGGCAGCACCGGTCGTACCGTGGACGTCCCGGTGGTCGCACCAGGCGCAGGGGAAGGGGCGGGCATCAGCCCCGACTGTAGGCGAACGGCGCAGGTCGACGGTCGGCGCCAGGACCGGTGGCCGGGAGGTCAGCTCCTCGGGAGAAGGGCCCGCACCGTCTTGTAACAGTGGCCGTCCCGCGGCGTGCTCACCGCGGCTACCAGGTAGTGGGGCTTGCATCCGAGGGCGGAGGCCAGGTCCTTGCCCTGCAGGCGGTCCCGTCGGGCGACGTCGAGGGCCCGCTCCAGTCGAGGGTCCTCGACCGGGAGCCAGTTGTCGCTCCGTCCCCAGCCGAACCGAACCCAGGCCGTGCGGTCACCGAGCCGTCGGAACAGGACCGGGCCCTTGGTGGGCTCGATGAGGGCCAGTGACGGTCGGAATCCCTTGAACTCCCAGTACGGCGCGGAGGCTCCCGGGAAACCGAGTACGTGTTCCTCGACCGGTGCCGCCAACTGATGGAGCAGGTGGCGGACCCTGCGGCCGTGGAGCGTGCCGAGGTGGCGGGGAAGCCCTGTGGCGGTGACCGCCTCGGGTTGGGCCAGGTCGTCGCGCTCGGGCTCGGCGGCCAGGTGCGTCTCGACGACATCGAACGGGGCGAGGTCGGGACCGTGCTCGTCGGGCCAGTCGACCCGGACCCGGACCAGGGCCCCGGAGGCCAGGTCGACACCGGTCGTGTCCTCCTGGTGGCAGGCCAGCACCAGCAGGGTCAGGGACGTGCCACCCGCGACGGCGATCTGATCGCGGTGCTTGACGGCGCGGGCCACATCGCGGGCGGTACCGCTGCGCGGTGTCCGGGCGGAATGTGTGGCCATCACCCGGCTCTGTCTAGCAGGTCGCCCTACGCGGTGACCTGGGCCAGCTGGCCGGCGAGCACGTCCTCGTCGGTGGCCGGCAACCGGCAGCTGTAGCCCTGGCACACATAGGCCGCACCTGGCTCCCGGCCGGTCCAGAGCGGCGAGTCGGTCGGCTCCCCCCATGCCACCACGGCGTCGGGCAGCCAGTGGCGACGCACCTCGGCCAGCAGGTCGGGTCGGTCACCGGTGACCACGATCTCGGTGGCCCCGCGGGCGAGCAGGTCAGCGGTCTGGACCGTGTGGGCGAAGGCGGTCGGGTGCCTGGTCAGGAGGTCGCCGATCAGGTCGACCACCCGCCGGGCGTGTTCGGTGTAGCCCGCGTCTCCGGTGAGCGCGCCGAGGCGGGCCAACGCCAACGCGGCCACGGCGTTGGCCGACGGCGTAGCCCCGTCGAACACGTCCTTGGTGCGAACGATGAGCTGCTCGGCGTCGGAGGCCGTGGTGAAGAACCCCCCGCCCTCGGCGTCGGCGAACCGCTCCACCAGGGCGTCGGCCGTAGCCACGGCCCGTCGGGTCCACACCGCCTCGCCCGTCAGCTCGGCCAATCGTGTGAAACAGTCGATCAGCCAGGCGTGGTCGGCGGCGTAGGCCAGGTGGCGGGCCCCCCCCTCACGTTGCCAGCTCCGCAGCCACCGCCCGTCGGCGTCGACCAGGTGGTCGGAGAGGAATCGTCCGATGCCCACCGCCGCAGTCGCCCAATCGGTGCGCCCGGTGGCCGCCGCCGCTTCGGCCAGTGCCGACGCGTACATGGCGTTCCACTCGCACAGGACCTTGTCGTCGAGGCCGGGCCTGACCCGTTGCGTGCGGGCCGCCAGCAGGCGCCGGCGCCCCTCCTCGACGAGATCGGGACCGCCGAGTGCGTCGCCCACTGGACGGCGCAGAATGGTGGACCCCTCGAAGTTGCCCGCCGCTGTGATGTCGAACCAGGCCGCGACCGCCTCGGCCACGGCGTCGGCGTCCGAGCCGCCGGAGATGGCCTCGGCCACCTGGCGCGGGGTCCATACATAGAACTTGCCTTCGACGCCCTCCGAGTCGGCGTCCTCGGCCGAGTACACCCCGCCCTCGGGAGCGGTGAGGTCGCGGGCCACGTATTCGGCGATGCCGTCGACCACCGAGAGGTAGGCGGCGTGCCCGGTGACCTGCCAGCCGTGGAGGTAGGCGCGGAGCAGCCCGGCCTGGTCGTAGAGCATCTTCTCGAAGTGGGGGACCAGCCACTCGGTGTCGGTGGCGTACCGGGCGAAGCCGCCCCCCAGGTGGTCGTGGATGCCCCCGGCGGCCATGGCGTCGAGCGTGCGGGTGGCGAGGAGGACGGCGTGGTCGCCCTCGGCCCGGCCCCGGAGGCGGAGGGCCTGGCGAAGTGCGAGGTCGATGAGCGAGGGCTGGGGAAACTTTGGCGCGCCGCCGAATCCGCCCCACTCCGGGTCGAAGCGCGTGGTCAACTCGGCGACGGCCGGTGTGAGGAGGTCGGGCGGTCCGCCCCCATGTGCGGCGTCGAGCAACGAGGCGGCACCGGGGCGGGTCTCGATCACGGAACGGGAGGCGATGGCCCCGGCCAACTCGTCGGCCTGCTCTTCCACCTCGGCCCGTCGGTTGTCCCAGATGTCGGTGAGGGCGTCGAGCACCGTGGTGAACGAGGGACGCCCCGGATGGTCGGCCGGCGGGAAATAGGTGCCGCCGTAGAAGGGCCGCCGGTCGGGGGTCAGGAACACGCTCATCGGCCAGCCACCCGACCCGGTGATGGCCTGCACGGCCTCCATGTAGACGGCGTCCACGTCGGGACGCTCCTCCCGGTCGACCTTCACGCAGACGAATGCGGCGTTGAGTCGGGCGGCCACCGTCGGGTCCTCGAAGGACTCGTGGGCCATGACGTGGCACCAGTGGCAGGCCGAGTAGCCGACCGACAGGAAGATCGGCCGGTCTTCGGCAGCCGACTTGGCGAAGGCCTCCTCGCCCCACGGATACCAGTCGACCGGGTTGTCGGCGTGTTGGCGCAGGTAGGGACTGGTCTCGGCGGCCAGGCGGTTGGAGGGGGGCACGTGGTCAGGGTACCGGGGGTGGGGGATCGGGCGGAAGGCGCCGCCCCCGCGGTGTGCGTCTCCGTCTATCGGGAGCTCACAGCCTGGAACGCGGCCGGGGCAACGGCGCTCCCGGAAGGGGATCAGGTGCAGCGGGCCGCGCCAGGAACGTCAGTCGTCGTCCATGTAGCTGAGGTCGTCCCGGAAGATGACGGCCCACATCAGCGATTCCGCCACGGCCAGTGAGCGCCATGCGGCCAGTATCACCTGACCGGCCACGGCCATACCGATCCGGGCGGCGACGCCCGGCACGCCCGCCACCACGGACGGCGGAGGGCGCGCCGACTCGGTGACCTCGACGTCGGACCGGTTCGTGCCCACGGGCATGGCGGGAGTCAGTTCCGGGGGGCGCCGGCGGTGGCCGATGCCTTGGCGTAGTCGGCGAACCCCTGCCAGTCGATGACCACGCACGGCTCGCTGCCGATGATCCAGGCGTCGTGGCCTGGCGAGATCACCATCAGGTCGCCGGCGGTGAACTCCTCCTCGCGCCCGTCGTCCATGACGACCCGCATCTGTCCGGAGATGACGTACCCGGTGTGGGCCGCCTCGCAGCTGTCGGTACCGGCGATCGGTTTGACGTGGTCCGACCAGCGCCACCCGGGTTCGAACACCGCCCGACCCACGGTGCCGTCGTCGGTGGTGACGACATCGAGATGGCCCATGCCGGCACCGAAGGTGCGGCTCTCGTCGGGCGAGTCCAGGCTCTTGCGTAGGAGAACGGACATGGGATCCTCCCTGTGAGGTTCGATGGCTCGTGTTGCCGCCCCTCGACTCCTCTAGCCACTGTCGCGCCGCGTTCCCACTGATTCAAGGGCGGATCCGGGGGAGTCGACAGGCGCCTCCCCGCGGACGCCGATCGTCGGGCCGGGGAAGGGTCGGGGCCGCCGGTACGCTGTCCGGCCATGGAACTGCGACTCGACGGCAAGACAGCGCTGGTGACGGGTGGCTCCCGCGGGATCGGCCAGGCCATCGCCCGGGCCTTCGCCGGGTCGGGGGCTTCGGTGATGCTCTCGTCGCGCAGCGCCGAGGGGCTCGAGTCGTCGGCCGACGAGATCCGGTCGGCGGCCCCTCCGGGCGCGGGCGAGGTGGCCTGGACGGTGGCCAACGCCGGCGACCCCGAGCAGGCCGAGGCCTGCGTGGCGGCGACCGTCGAGCGGTTCGGCCGGGTCGACATCCTGGTCAACAACGCCGCCACCAATCCGTACTACGGACCGATCATCGAGATCGACCGGGGCCGGGCCGACAAGACGGTCCGGGTCAACCAGTCCGGCTACCTGGAGTGGACCCAGGCGGCCTGGTCGGCCGGGATGGCCGATCACGGCGGCGTGGTCCTCAACATCGCCTCCATCGGTGGGATCGCCGTCGAGGGTGGGATCGGTTGGTACAACGTGACCAAGGCCGCCGTCATCCACCTCACCCGCCAGCTGGCGGGAGAGCTCGGGCCTGCCGTCCGGGTCAACGCCATCGCCCCCGGACTGGTGAAGACCCAGCTGGCCAAGGCGCTGTGGGAGGCGGGCGAGGAGAAGATCGCCAGGCGCCTGCCCACCCGCCGTCTCGGCGAGGTCGAGGACATCGCCGGGGCCGCATTGTTCCTGTGCTCGGACGCCGCGTCCTGGATCACCGGCGAGACCCTGGTCGTCGACGGCGGCTCGCTGTGCATCGCCAGCGGCTCACTGTCCTGAAGCCCGCAGAGGCGGGCGACGCTCAGGTCAGGTCCGTCCGCCGCACCTTGCCGCCCACCGTCGTCGGGAGGGCGTCGACCACGACCAGCTCCTTCGGGGCGGCGTAGGGGGCGAGCCGGTTCGCCACCAGCTCCCGTATCTCCTCCAATGTCGGCGCCTCCGCACCGTCGCGGACCACCACCCAGGCCACCACCCGTTCACCCCAGTCGGGGTCGGGTCGCTTCCACACGGCGACCTGGTCCACCGATGGGAGCGCCCCGAGCACGTCCTCCACCGGCCCCGGCCACACCTTCTCGGCCCCGGTGACGATGACCTCGGCCATGCGTCCGAACACCGTGAGGTTTCCGTCGTCGCCCAGGCGGCCGCCGTCGCCGGTCGGGAGCCAACCCCCGGGCAGTCGGGGATCGGACCCGTCCCGGTACGCCCGCAGCAACATCGGGCCCCGCACCAGGATCTCGCCCTGCGCGCCCAGCGTGCCGTCGCCGATCCTCAGCTCGACCCCGTCGAGGGGGCGGCCGTCGTAGACGCATCCGGAGCCCGTCTCCGTCATGCCGTAGGTCGTGACGACGTTGGCGGGCAGCGACGCAGGGGGCGCGCTTCCGCCCAGCAGCACCGCCCGGTACCCCGAGGCGTCGCAGCGGCCGAGGGCGGTGGCCACTAGCGAAACGAGGGTGGCCCCCCGTCGGGCCTCGTCCTCGACCGCGGCCGCGTCGAAGTGCTCCAACACGGTGCACGGGGTGGCGGTCACGAGCGAACGGGTGACGACCGAGAGCCCCCCGATGTGGGCCAGTGGCAGGCAGGCCACCCAGCGGTCACGGTCGGGGTCGACATCGAGCGCGGCGGAGATGGCTACGGCCGAGGCGGCCACCGAGGCATGGGTGTGGACCACGCCCTTGGGCTGGCCGGATGTGCCGCTGGTGGGCACCACCAGGGCGTCCCCGGGCTCGATGGGCAGGGCGCCCCTGCGGGGTTGGGTGCCGTCGGAAGTGACGACGCGGGAAGGGCGGAGGGAGTCGAGCAGGCGGTCGGCGGCCGGAGTGGGCAGGCGGGGATCGACGGGGAGCACGGCGTCGCCGACGTCCCACGCGGCCCGGAGCGCGTCCACGAAGGCGGGGCCGGCGGGCAGATCGAGCGCTACCAACTCACCCATGCGGGTAGCCTAGGCGACCGTACGAGTAGCGACTCTAGGAGTGAATGGTCGAATGGTTGCACCCGAGCACGAGAGTGGCGGCGGAGGAGCGGGGGAGGCCCAGGTGGGGACCGTGATCGCTGGCCCCCCGGTCGACCCCGTCGACCGCTTCCGGGACCTGCCCCTGCCGGCGTGGGAGCCCCGCGGCGACTACTCCGACATCCGGATGGACGTCGCCGAGGGCATCGCCAAACTCACCATCTGCCGTCCCGAGGTCCGCAACGCCTTCCGTCCCCAGACCCTGTTCGAGCTGAGCGACGCCTGCAGCGTGGCCCGCGACGACCCGTCGATCGGCGTCGTGGTCCTGACCGGCGAGGGTCCCGACGCATTCTGCTCGGGAGGCGACCAGAAGATCCGGGGCGACGACGGCTACATCGGCGACGACGCGGTGGCCCGCCAGGGGATCGGCCGGCTCAACGTGCTCGACCTCCAGATCCAGATCCGCCGACTGCCGAAACCGGTGGTGGCCATGGTGGCCGGGTACGCCATCGGCGGGGGCCACATCCTCCACCTGGTGTGCGACCTGACCATCGCCGCCGACAACGCCCGGTTCGGCCAGACCGGGCCGAAGGTGGGCAGCTTCGACGGCGGCTACGGGGCCAGTCTGTTGGCCCGGTCGATCGGTCTGAAGCGCGCCAAGGAGGTGTGGTTCCTGTGCCGCCAGTACGACGCGGCCACGGCCAAGTCGTGGGGACTGGTGAACGAGGTGGTCCCGCTGGCCGAACTCGAGGCCGAGACGGTCGCCTGGTGCCGCCAGATGCTGTCGCTGTCGCCCCTGGCGCTGCGCATGCTGAAGGGCGGACTGCACGCGGCCGACGACGGCCTGGCCGGCCTGCAGCAGTTCGCCGGTGACGCCACCATGCTCTTCTACATGAGCGAGGAGGGCCAGGAGGGCCGCAACGCCTTCCAGGAGCACCGTCCGCCGGACTTCGGCCACTTCCCCCGCCGCCCGTGACCGGACCGGGTCCCGCCGGCCCGCCGCCCGCGCCCGGGCCGGTGCGCAAGTGGTGGCTCGGGGCCCGGCCCCGGACGCTGCCGGCGGCCCTGGTGCCCGTGGTGGTGGCCACGGCGGCGGCCCACCCGCTGCACCATGTGGCCGTCGTGGTCCTCACGTTCCTCGGTGTCAACCCCAACGTGGCGATCGCCGCCGGCAGAGGCTTCACGGTGGTGGCGGCGCCGCCCGGGGGTGCGGCGTACGGCTCGAAGGTCATCCTGCACCTCCATCAGGCGGGTCCGGCGGGGTTCTGGTGGCGGGCGCTCGGCGCACTGGTGGTGGCCCTCGCCATCCAGATCGGCACCAACTTCGCCAACGATTACTCCGACGGCATCCGGGGGACCGACGACGCCCGGGTCGGACCGGTCCGGCTCACGGCCACCGGCCTGGCCTCGCCGTCGGCCGTCCGACGGGCGGCGCTGATCGCCTTCGGCGTGGCCGGTGTGGCCGGCCTGGCCCTGGCCTGGGCCACCTCGTGGTGGATCCTGCCCGCGGGCGCCGCCTGCCTGCTGGCCGGCTGGCTCTACACCGGTGGCCCCCGGCCCTACGGCTATGCCGGGCTCGGCGAGGTCTTCGTATTCGTCTTCTTCGGCCTGGTGGCGACGGTCGGCACCTACTACGTCGAGACCCTGCACCTCGGGAGGTGGCAGGTGTGGGTGGCTGCCGTCATGGTCGGGCTGCTGGCCGCCGCGTTGCTGCTGGCCAACAACCTCCGCGACATCGCCACCGACACGGAGAGCGGCAAGCGGACGTTGGCCGTGCGGGTCGGCCGACGGCCGGCCGGCTGGTGCTATACGGCCTGCGTGTCGCTGCCGTTCGTCGGCATCGTCGTCTGGGGACTGCTGGCCGTGACCTGCACCATCCGCACGGCATGGCCCGTGTTGCTGTTCCTGCCGTTGCTGGCCGCGCCCCTGGCCGTGGCGCCGGCACGGCTCGCTCTCGGTGACGCCGAGGGCCGGGCCCTCCTGCCCGTGCTGGCCGCCACGGGGCGCCTGCAACTGGCGTTCGGGGCCAGCCTGGCCCTGGCCCTGTGGCTGACGCTGCCGCCCCTGGTCTCGGTCCCCGCGCTTCCGGCGGGACTGGTCGGATCAGGCCTGGTCGGATGAGGGCACTCCCGACGACGGACGGACCCGAGACCGCCAGGTTCCGCTCAGACGGGGCCGGTGCGGGACAGGAACTCCCGCACGGCGTTCGCCACATCGTGGGGCCGCTGCAGGTGGGGCGCGTGGTCGGCGTCCTCGATCACCACCATCGACGCGCTGGCACCGATGCCGGCGACCAGCCGGCGGCCGAGTTCGGTGAATTTGGCGTCGCGGGCGCCGGCCACCACCAGCACCGGTTGGTGCAACTCGTGCAGTCGCTCCCACAGAGGTTCCTGGGTCCCGGTGCCGGCCAGGCGGAGGCTCGAGGCGAGGCCGGCCGCCGAGTTGTGCTTGCGCTCGTCGAGGTCGTTGGCCGGTGCGGGCACGTCGCCGAACATCGGATTGGCCACCCACGCGTCGACGAAGGCGGCCACGGTGTCAGCCGGTGGCCCGCCGCCCGACGGGTCGAGCCGATCGGCCAAGGTGTCGTCGGCGCGCCGCCGCTCGGAGCGCGCATAGGGGTCATCGATGCCTCCCGTGCCCGACACCAGGACCAGGCGGTCCACCAGACCGGGACGGGCCAGGGCCAGGTGCAGGCAGAACCGGGCACCCATCGAGTAGCCGAGGTAGTCGCCCGCACCGCCCACCTCACCCAGCAGCTGCGCCCCCTCGGCGAGGCCGGAGCGGACAGCCGAGGAACCTCCGTGGCCGGGCAGGTCGACCAGCACCAGCTGGAGGTCGGCGGCCAGGTCGTCGGCCAACCCGCCCCACACCTGTCCGGACTGGGTGAAGCCGTGGGCCAGTACCAGTCGGGGCCCCTCGCCCCGGGTCACGGCGTGCAGCGCAGGTTCGGGCATAGGCGGTGCCCGTGAGCGTACCGAGCGACTCCCGCATCGTCGGCGATGGCGATCGCCAAGCGGCATTCGCGGCGACGCTGGTCGACGAGTGGGTGCGGTCGGGTGTCCGCCACGCCGTGATCTGCCCCGGCTCCCGGTCGACGCCGCTGGCCCTGGCCGTGGCCGCCGCGCCGCGCCTCACCCTGTGTGTGCGGCTCGATGAACGCTCGGCGGGCTTCACCGCGCTGGGCATCGGCATGGCCACGGGACGGCCGGCCGTGGTGGTGGTGACCAGTGGGACGGCCGCCGCCGAGCTCCACGCTTCGGTGGTCGAGTCCGACCTGGCCCGGATCCCGATGCTGGTGTGCACGGCCGACCGGCCGCCCGAACTGCGCGACGTCGGCGCCCCCCAGACCATCGACCAGCACCGTCTCTTCGGCAGCGCCCCCCGGTGGTACGCCGATCCCGGAGTGCCCGACGAAGGGTCGCGGTGGTCGTGGCGGTCGCTGGGGTCGCGGGCCGTGGCCGAAGCGGTGGCGGGACCCGCGGGTCCGGGTCCGGTCCACCTGAACCTGCCGTTCCGGGAACCGCTCCTCGGCGACGCCACCGTCGGGGGGATGCCGGACGGCCGTGACGACGGCGGGCCGTGGCACCGGGTCGACGTTGCCACTCCGGCACCGTCCCCCGGGCTGGTGGAGGAACTCGTGACGTCGGGAGGATTCGTGCCGGGCACCCGGGGGCTCATCGTGGCCGGCGCCGCCTGCGGCGACCCGGACGCCGTCCTGGCCCTGGCCGAGGCCCTGTGGTGGCCGGTACTGGCCGATCCTCGATCGGGCTTGCGGAGCCGCACCGCCGGAGCCGTGGCCGCGGCCGACGGGATCCTGCGGTCGACGTTGTTTGCCGCCACCCACCGACCGGACGTCGTCCTGCGCCTCGGCGGGCGCTGGGCGTCCAAGGTGGTCACGTCGTTCCTGGCCGATCTGCCTTCCGTGGTGGTCGACCCGAACGGCTGGACCGATCCCGAACGTGGGGCAGACCGCGTGGTGCGTTGCGACCCGACGGCGTTCTGTCGGGCCATCACCGATGCGGTGGCGACACCCGGCGGAGGTCGATCGGATCGGGATGCACCGTGGCCGAGCGAGTGGGAGGCCCGACAGGGCCGGGCCGATCACGTCATCTGGACCGAACTGCACTGGTTCCGCACCGGGGCCGAGCCGGCCCTGACCGAGCCGGCCCTCGCCCATCGCCTGTTCCAGGGCATGCCGACCGGCGGCACCCTCGTCGTCTCCTCCTCGATGCCCGTGCGCGACGTCGAGGCGTTCGGCTCACCGCGCCTCGATCCACCGCGGGTGCTGGCCAATCGGGGTGCCAACGGGATCGACGGCGTGGTCTCGACGGCCCTGGGTGTGGCCCTCGCCACCGGGCCCACGGTGGCCTTCGTGGGCGACCTGGCGTTCCTCCACGACGTGTCGGCACTGGTCGGTCCGGCCGGGGACCGGCCGGCGTTGACCGTGGTCGTGGCGGACAACGGGGGTGGCGGAATCTTCTCCTTCCTGCCCCAGGCGGACCAACTGCCGGCCGACCGCTTCGACCGCCTCTTCGGCACCCCGCAGTCGGCCGATCCGGCGGCGGTGGCCCGGGGGTTCGGATGGGACGTCGTCGAGATCGACGGCGCCGGCTGGTCGGCCGCCCTCGACGCCGCCCTCGTACCCGTCGAGGGCGGGCGGGTGGTCGTGGTGCGCTTGCCCGACCGGGCGGCCAATGTCGCCGCCCACGCCGTGATCAATGCCGCCATCGTGGCGGCGGTCGACTCGCCGGGGGGGACCGGCCCCGTCACGCCGGCGTGATTTGCTACGCCTTGCGTTGCTACGTAAGACGTAGTATATTGGCCGGATGGCCCCCAAGGAACCGGCCGGCCTCCGCCGGTCCAACGACCCGCCCGTCCTGATCCTCACGAGCTTGGCATCCGGCCCCAAGCACGGCCATGCCCTGGCCAAGGACATCGAAGGTTTCGCAGGGGTCCACCTCGGACCCGGTGCCCTCTACGGGGCCATCACCCGCCTGGAGGAACGAGGCCTCATCGAGCCGCTGGCCTCCGAGGACCGCCGCCGGCCGTATCGGATCACCGGCGCCGGCTCGACCGCACTGGCCGACGCCGTGGCCGACATGCGGCGGATCGCCGACGTGGGCGCCACCCGGCTGGGCCTGGTGCCGAGGGTCCTGGCGTGAGTCGGGACCGGGACGATCTGGCCGGACTGCTGAAGTGGTACCCGGCGTCGTGGCGCGACCGCTACGGAGCCGAGTTGGTGGCGCTGATGGAGGACGACCTCGACGGCCGCCGCCCCTCGCTCCGGTATCGGGCCTCGATGGCGGCCAGCGGGATGGGCCAGCGGGCGCGGTCGGCCGGGCTAACCGGCGACGGTGCCGCCCCTGAGGTCCGGATGCACACTGGGGCCCTGGTGGTCCTCGCCTCGTGGGCCGCGTTGCTCTTGGGCGGGGCCGGGTTCGCCAAGGCCTCCGAGCACTACAGCTACACCTTGGGGTCCGCGGGCCACGGCGTGGCGGTCACCGCCTTCGACGTAGTCACGGCGGCCGCCGTCGTCGGGGCCGTGCTGGTGCTGATGGGCGTGTCGGTTGCCCTCCCGGCCACGGTGCGGTTCCTCCGCGCCGGGGGCTGGCCGTCGGTCCGCGGACCGGTCGTGGTCGCCGTGGTGATGACAGCGGCCGTGGTCGTGGCCACCGTCGGCGTCGGGGTGTGGGCCCATCATCTGACCTTCCACCAGCGCAACGGAGGCGATGGTGGCTACGGGTTCGCCATCCTCGCCTGGGTGCTGCTGGTGGCCTCCACGGTGGCCGCCTGGACCCGGGCCGGCATCCGGGTGGCACGGCGCATCGACCTCGATCGGGGCACGCTGCGGGTCGAGGCATATCTGGCCGTGGACGTGGCCGCCGCAGTCGCCGTGACATCGGCGGCCATCGGCGTCTGGTGGATCGCCATGTCCGACGGTGCTTCCTGGTTCCTGGCCGGCACCCGGCCGGGGACCCATCCTTCGCCGGTCACCGTGCAGCTCGCCATGATCGAGGGATGGCTGGTGGCGGCGACCGCGCTGGCCCTCTACGGGGCCAGCCTCGTCATCCGCTCGCTGCGGGCCGCCTGACCCACCTTCCGGCAGTTCTGGACCCGACAGGTGCCGGTGGGGCGGCGGTCAACATGGCGTGGGGTCGAAGGACGGAGCCGAAGAGGCGGTGGGATTCGCCTGGGCCGACCCCGTGCCGGTCGACCCGGCCGGATGGGTGGTGGTGGCCGCCGGGGCGGTGGTGGTCGTCGGCGCCGGGGGCGTCAGTGTCATCGGGCTGCCGTAGGCATCGATGGGCGGGGTGATGATCGTCCCGAACGGCCCCCCGAGGAACTGAGCGATGGTGGCGGCCGCCGCGTCGGGCTGGACGACCTCGACATCGCCGGCGTAGGACGAGACGGCACCGGTGGTCGGGAGCACGTAGGACTGCAGCGACGAGCCCGAGAAGGCGTGATAGCGCTCGGCCAGGGCGAACAGGTCGCCGGCGGTCAGGTTGTCGTCCTTGGTGAAGTCGTGGACCACCGAAGAGAGCAGCGAGTTGAGGCGTAGCGGGTTGTACGTCGACTTGGCCTTGTTGAGGGCGGACGCGATCACCAGGTTCTGGCGCTGGATCCGGCCGAGGTCCGACGTCGGATCGGAGTGCCAGTACCCGTCGGCGTAGTACTGGTAGTACCGGGAACGAGACAGGCTCAGTGCCTGCGGACCCATCAGCACCTGGCAGCCGGCGGTCGGAATGTCGAGCCCGGAGTTGTTGTCGCAGGTGCCCGTCGAGCAGTCGCGGTCCCGGGCCGGGTACGGAAAGTCGAGCGAGATCCCACCCAAGGCGTTGACGGCGTCCATCACCCCGAAGAAGCTGATGACGATGTAATGGCTGATCGGGATGCCGAACGTGTTCTCGATCGTCTTCACCAGGGCGTCGGGCCCGGCCGAGAAGGCCGCGTTGATCTTGTTCTGGGTCGACAGCTGCGAGTTGGCGGGCAGATCGGTGATGGTGACGAACGTGTCACGGGGGATCGACAGGGTCGAGGCGGTGCCGGCCTGCGGATCGACATGCACGATCTTGATGGTGTCGGATCGCTGCCCGCCGGCCGCCTGGGTGGAGCCGAACTGCTGGGCCTGGGCCGCCGACTCGCCGGCCCGGCTGTCCGAGCCGATGAGCAGGAGGTTGTAGGGGGCGCCGTTGGCGGCGGCCACGCACGTGTCGCACGGGGCCGAGCTGATCTGCCCCCACTGGTAGCGGAAGTAGCCGTAGCCGAGTCCGACGAGCAGCAGGAGGAAGGCCACCAGGAACACGAGTGCCCGCAGGATCCGCTCGCCCGCACCGCGCCGACGACGCCTGGACTTGCGGATCTCCCGCTTCGACGGGATGGCCACGTCACCGCCGAGGATGGGACCGGCGAACCTCGGGTCGTAACCGCCGCGGCCCGAACCCGGCGTCGTGCCCCGGGGGCGGCCGGTGGGCCGGGGCGCGGGACGGCCCGACGGGCGGGACGAGCGGGGTGGTGTGGGGTCGTCGGGACTCACGAGGGTGGTGTGGGGTGTGGAGGCGTGTCGGGCGGGACGCCCGGCAACCGGGGCCGGCGGAGCCGGTCAGGTCCGAGGGGACAGTTTCCCATGGCCGGCCGCCGACCTGGTGTCACCACCACGATCGGCCCCCGCCGTCCGACGCATCAGGAGTCCGACGGCACCCACGACCCGTGGAAGCCGAACGGCACCCGGACGGGGAGATGGACAGTGGCCACCGGGGGACCGGCGAACGAGGTGGCGTCGAGGATGACCAGATCGCTTGCGTCGCGGGCGGCGTCGTGGACGACCGACAGCACCCATCCCTCGTCTTCGGCATTGCCGTCGGCGGCCCGGACGAACACCGGCTCACCGGGGGAACGCCCCTCGCCGGGATCGAAGCGCACCGACTCGTCGCGGGCCAGGTCGTACTTCACGAGCCCCTCGAAGGCGGGCTGGACGGGGTCGCTGCCGGTGCGCACGCAGTACCCGTAGCGGTGCGGGGAGCCCACCACGGACGGGTCGATCCGCGGGAATTCGACCGGCGTGTCGTCGAGCGCTTCCTCGTGCAGGCGATTGGCCACCGGGTCGACGGTCCAGCGGTGGAGCGACGGGAGGCTGTGGGTGATCGCCTCACCGGGTCCCGTCTCGAAGACGGCGTCGTAGCGCACGACGTCGAGCACGATCCGGTCGTCGTCGTCGAACGCGTTGAGGACGTGGAACACGTAGCTCGGGTCCATGGTGATCCACCGCACGTCGTCGCCCCGTCCGTTGCGGGGCATGACCCCGACCCGCGCCCCGGCCTCGGGCATCCAGCGGAACGGGAGGGACCGTCCTTGGGCTGCCATCGACAGGTCGAAGACGACGGGCTGGTCGAAGAAGACGGCCCGGGTGGTGGTCAGCCCGAAGTCGTGGATCATCGTGGCCCGGGGGATGTCGAGCGCTTCAGTGGTGGTCAACTGTCCCGTGGAGTCGACGACGTGATAGCGGAGGAACGGTGGGCCGAACAGGTCGACGCCGAAGAAGACGAGCTCGCCGGTGACCGGGTCGACCTTGGGGTGGGCGGTCATCGGCGTCGACAGTGTCGAGTCGAAGTCGTGGATCCGGGCCCGGCCCAGATCGGGGGAGAGGGCGTGGGGGAACCCCGACTCGACCAGGGCCAGGGTCGTGCCGGCGTGGCGGATGACGTGGGTGTTGGCCGGACCGTCGATGGGCTCGCTCGGCCCGACGGGCGGGTCGGTCGCCACCTTGGCCGCCAGGCTGCGGGTGCGGACCCAGCGGTTGCGGTAGCCGGTGGCTCTGCCACCGGCCAGCGAGATGGCGTGGACCATACCGTCGCCCGCGAACCAGTGGTAGTCCGCCGGATCGGCGGGCGGCGCCACCGGGTTGGGGCCGTTGCGCAGCAGCCGTCCCTCGAGGTCGGGCGGAACCACCCCGGTGACCTCGAGCACATGGTCGTCGCTCCGCTCCTCCAACACCGGGGCGAAGTTGCCTTCGAGATACGGGTTCACCATGGTCCATGCCCTCCGGTCGGGGCCCCGGTGGTCGGGCCGGCAGGGCGATCGTAGCGTCCGGCTCCCGGCCTCCGGCATGGCAGGCTGTGGCATGGCCGACTTCGCAGACGACCTCCGTTTCCGCGGGTTGATTCACCAGATGACCGACCCCGGGCTGGGCGCGCGCCTCGACGGCGCCCCCATGACCGCGTACACCGGGTTCGACCCCACCGCCGACTCCCTCCACGTCGGCCACCTCCTGCAGGTGTGCACGCTGCGCCGCATGCAGGAGGCCGGCCACCGACCGATCGCGCTGGCCGGGGGTGGCACCGGGTTCGTCGGCGATCCCGGTGGCAGGTCGGAGGAGCGCTCGCTCCTGACCGAGGAGCAGCTCGAGGCCAACCTCGCCGGGATCCACGGCCAGCTCGCCAAGTTCGTCGAGTTCGGGCCCGCCGGTGGCGACTCGGGCGCGCAACTGGTCAACAACGCCGACTGGCTCAAGCCGATGTCGTTGTTCACATTCCTGCGCGACGTCGGCAAGCACTTCACGGTCAACCAGATGGTCGCCAAGGACTCGGTGAAATCCCGCCTCGCCCGCGCCGACCAGGGAATCTCCTACACCGAGTTCAGCTACATGCTCCTGCAGGCCTACGACTTCCTGCAGCTCTTCGACGACCACGGCTGCACCCTCCAGATCGGCGGAAGCGATCAGTGGGGGAACATCACGATGGGCATCGAGCTGATCCGCAAGGTCCGACAACGCGAAGCCTTCGGTCTGACGACCCCGCTGGTATTGAAGGCCGACGGGACGAAGTTCGGCAAGACCGAGTCGGGGGCCGTGTGGCTGGACGCGGCCCGCACGTCGCCGTACCAGCTCTACCAGTTCTTCTTGCGCAGCGAGGATGGCATGGTCGGCCCCTACCTCCGCTACTTCACCTTCCTGTCCCACGACGAGATCGGCGCCCTCGACGCGGCCACGGCCGAACACCCGGAACGACGCGAGGCCCACCGGGTGCTGGCCCGCCAGGTGTGCACCCTGGTCCACGGCGCAGACGAGACGGCGCGGGCCGAGCACGCCGCCGCGGCACTGTTCGGGGGCGAGTTGGCGGACCTCGACGAGCGCACCCTGCTCGACGTGTTCGCCGACGCCCCGTCGACCGACCTTCCGGCGACCCGGCTGGACGGCGGGGGCTACCTCCTGGTCGACCTCCTGGCCGAGACGGGACTGGTCCCGTCCAAGAGCCAGGCGCGCACCACCGTCACCCAGGGCGGCGCCTACGTGAACAACATCCGCGAAGGCGACGTCGACCGACGGCTGACCCCGGCGGACCTGGTTGCCGGGCACTACCTCGTCCTCCGCCGGGGCAAGAAGGACCACCGCCTGGTGCGTTTCGACTGAGGCCGCCCGCGGGGGGAGCCCACGGGGCGGGTCCTACACTGACGGCCATGACCGCACCCGGAAGCCCTCCGTCCGACGTCTCCGCAGTCCGGTTGACCACCGGCCTGCCCGAGACCGTCCTGCCCGCCGAGCCCCCGGCCCTGCGGGGGGCCCTGGCCGAAGCTCTGGCCCAGCCCGGCGAGCGCCGTCGCCACGCGGTGTCCGACATCGTGCGCAGCGAGCCGCGGTCGCTCGACGCCTGGGCTGCTCTCGGCTCGTTGGCCCGGGACGACGTCGAGGCCTACGCCTACTTCCGCGTCGGCTACCACCGCGGCCTCGATGCCCTACGAGGCGCCGGCTGGAAGGGCTCCGGTCTCGTGCGTTGGTCCCACGAGTCGAATCGCGGCTTCCTCCGGTGCCTCGACGGCCTGCGCTCCGCAGCCGGCGCCATCGGCGAGCAGTCGGAGGAGGAGCGGTGCGCCCAGTTCCTGCGCCAGCTCGACCCGGCCTGGAGCCCGGACTGGACCGGCTACCCGGCTTGACGGCCGAGGCGGACCGTCGAGGGCCGATGCGCACCGTCGGGGTGCCGGCATGGGCGCTCGCGGCCCTGGCCGTGGCCTTCCTGGTGGGCGGCTGCGCCGGTCAGGAACAGTCGGGCACTCCCGCCCAGCGGGTGACCACGTGGATGGTCGCCGGGGGTGGGGGCTCGGGGATCGGTAACGTCGAGATCGACTCCGCGAACGTGGACCTGGCCCTGGCGAAGCACAACGCGCCGGCGGCCATCAAGGAGGTGTGCGCCCTGCTCAGCAACGACGCCCAGAGCGCGGTCGGGATCCTGCCCACGCCCGACCAGGAGTTGACGACCGCCCTCGACACGGCCTACGTGGACGCCACCGCAGCGGGCGACGACTGCTACAACGGCGCATCCGGGAACGCCCGCCTGCTGGCCCGGTCCGCAGCCGAGCGGACCAGGCTGCACTCCCTGCTGGCCGTCGCCACGCAACGGGTCGAGGCCGTCACCGGCCACACCCCCACGACGGACACCACCGTGCCCCCGACCGGGGGCGGCGACCCGTTCGCCGGCGGGCAGTGAGCACGACGGGCGACGGAGTGCCGGATCCCGAGGCGTTCGACCGGCTCCGGCGCCGGGTCCTGTGGGCGATGCCCACCGGACTGTTCGTGGTCGGGAGTCGGTCAGGCGAGGAACGGAACCTGATGACGTGCAACTGGGTGCAGCAGGTGGCGACCACACCCAAGCTGGTGGCGGTGGCCGTCGAGGCCGGCTCGGTGACGCGTGGCCTGATCGATCGGGGCGGATCGTTCAGTGTGTGCCTCCTGTCCCGTTCCGATCGCAGCCTGGTCCGTCGGTTCGTGAAGCCGGCCGACGACGTCGAGACCGACGGACGCGGTGCCTCCACCTCGATGCAGGGGGTGCCGGTCGTGGAGATCGGAGGCGGCCTGCCGTGCCCGACGGCGGCGGTGGCGTGGCTGGCCTGCGCCGTGCGCACCGTGGCCACGTGGGACGACCTCGTCCCGGACGGGGCCGCCGTCACGGCCAGTCACGTGCTCGTCGTCGGCGAGGTGGTCGACGCCGGGGAGTCGTCGCGGCTGGGTGCTCCCGGTGACGATGCCGCTGTTCTGTCGATGGCCGACACCCGCATGCACTATGGCGGCTAGCGCCGTGCGGGCCCGAGCCGGGGCCGGCCGTCAGGTGGGAGCGGACCCGTCGGAGGGTCGCAGGTCGATCCGGAATGTCAGCACCCCGTCCTCGATGGAGGCCTCCGCGTCGCCCAGCATGGCGTAGTCCATGAAGTCGACCTGGGCCTGTTCGATGAAGCGTTGGCGGTCCGGGCCCTCGATGGGCGGGAGGCCCCGGTTGCGCACGGCCTCGGCCCGGGAACGGAAGCGCGCCACCATCTCTGCGGGATCGAAATCGTCGGCCACGATGCGACTGTAGCGGCCCCCCGGAGCCGCCCGGTGGTGCCACGACCAGGTGGTCGCCGCACTACACTGGTCGCATCGTTCTTTGGTGGTGGCCCGGCGCGTCGTGCGCAGGGGACAGTCCGCCTCTGGTGGGGCAAGGAGTTGGTCTCGTGAAGAAGGGACGCCATCGCCGCTTCGAAGAAGCGCGCAGTTTGAAGCGGTCGGTAGCGACCGCCAACCGGCGCTGCCCCGAGTGCGGGGCGGAGCCCGACGACAAACACGCCTCGTGGTGCCTGGCGACCGAGGATGATTACGACGAGATCCTCGGTACCACCCCGCCGGTCGCCTCGGTTGACGAGTACGACCCCCTGGCCGAGTAGCCCAGGCCGAGTAGCCCCCGGGATCCGCTCAGCGGCGAACCGTCGGGTGGGCCAGGAACGTCACCGTGGTCCCGGGCCCGGTGCGCTCGTCGAGGTAGGCGGCCAGCCGCTTGTAGACCTTCTTGCCGGCCATCGTCTCGAGCTCGGTCCGCATGGTCCGGTAGACGGGGTCGTGCCCGCCGAAGGCCGCCGGGTCCTCGGTGCACCACCAGTGGAACTCCGCCCCGCCCTCGCCCCAGTGGCGACGGTCCCACTGCCGGACCACGGAGGTGACCCGCCCGTCGGGCGACGTCTCGTCCTCGCGCCGCAGCGGCAGCTGCCAGCACACTTCGGGCTTCAGCTCGACATGGCTGACGCCGCGGGCCTCGGCTTCGACGTGCAGAGCGCACCCGGGGCCCTTGGCGAATCCCGGCCGGTTGAGGAATATGCAGGCACCGTCCACCAGCTTGGTGCCGAGGTCGCCGTCCGACAGCTTCTTGACCACGCCCTTGCGCCCCTTGGCGTGGAACTGCCAGACGTCGGGTCCCAGGGTCTTGGCGGCGGCCTCGACCTTGGCGGCGTCCGCCTTCCCCGTGAAGTGGGCCCCGTAGGAGCAGCACCCCTGGGCCAGCTCGGGCGACGGACCGGTCAGCACGCCCTGGCAGCCGGCGCCGAAGATACAGGTCCAGCCGCTGGCCAGGAAGGTCACGTCGAACAGCCAGGTCCGCTCCTCGTCGGGGTCGTCGAAACTGACCCATTCGTGGGCGTCATCGGGCACGTGCTTGTGGGAGGGGGACACGCCCTTATGATGGCAGGCATGAGTGAAGACCGCGAGGACATCGCCCCCGTACTGGCGATCACGCCTGAGGCCCGTGCCACCGTGCTCGAGGTGCTGGCCAACGAGTCCGAGTCCGACACCCTGGCGCTCTGGCTCGAGGTCAGCGGCGAGGCCGGCGGTGCCTACACCTACGACATGTACTTCCAGGCCGTGGCCGACGCCGGCAGCGGCGACGTGGTGCAGTCCGACGACGTGCTCCCGGTGGTCGTCCCCTCGACCAGCGTGGACCGACTCCAGGGGGCCACGCTCGATTTCGTCACCGACACCTCGGGCGAGGGCGGTCTGGTCATCGTCAATCCGAACACCCCGACGGCCCCGACCCTGGCCGGGCTCGGTTCGATCCCCGAGGTCGACATGTCGGATCCCTTCGCCCAGCGGGTGGTGGCGGTCCTCGAGCAGCAGGTGAACCCGAGCATCGCCTCCCACGGTGGCCGGGCCGACCTGGTGGCCGTCGAGGACGCCTCGGTCTACCTACGGTTGAGCGGCGGGTGCCAGGGGTGCGGCATGGCCAAGGCCACGTTGTCCCAGGGCATCGAGGTCATCCTGCGCGAGGCCATCCCCGAGATCGCCAACGTCGTCGACGTCACCGATCACGCCGACGGCACGAACCCGTACTACGAGCCCGCCCACAGCTGACCCCCGGTTGACGGTCCGTCCCGGCACTCCGGGTGCGGCACACCGGGGAGCGCTCCGACGGCCGTGATCCGCGACGCCAGGCCGGACGATCTTCCCGCCCTGCGCTCGGTCTTCGAGCGGGCTTCGCTGTCCAATGCCGGCGACCGCTCCGCGCTCGCGGCCCACCCGGAAGCGCTTGAGTTCTCGTGGCCGGCCGCACCGAGTGCGCGCTGCCGGGTCGCCGTCGACGTCCTCGATGCTCCAGTGGTCGGATTCGCCACCACCACGGAGGCGTACGGCGTCGTCGAACTGCTCGACCTGTTCGTCGACCCGGACCGCATGCGCCGGGGTGTCGCCCGGTCACTGGTCGACGACGTGGTCGCCTGGGCCCGTGCCAACAGCGCGCGCCGGATCGGCGTCGACGGCAACCCCCATGCCCGCGGCTTCTACGAGGCCGTCGGCTTCGTGGTCGAGGGCGAGGTGTCCACCGAGTTCGGTCCGGGACTTCGGCTCGGCCTCATCCTTTGAGACCCGCGGCCCGAGACCGGGCCAGCCGGCGGCCCTCAGTCGGACGGGGCGAGATGGCCGCCCAGCCACTCCAGCGTGCGACGCCATCCGTCGGCGGCGGCCGCCGGGTCATAGGAGTCGCGGAGGTCGCAGTGGAAGCCGTGCTGGGCGTCCGGGTAGCGGACGATCGACGTGTCCACGCCGGCGCCGGCGTCGAGGGCGCCGCGCAAGGTCTCCACGTCCTCCACCGGGATGGAGCCGTCGGCGTCGCCGAACAGTCCGAGCCATGGCGTACGCATCGAGGCGGCCAGGTGCAGGAGCGAGGGCATCGCCTCGCTCCGACCGGTCACCACGCCGCCGCCGTAGAAGCCGACGGCGGCCCCGAGCGCTTCGTGCCCGGCCACCAGGAAGGTGACCCGACCGCCCATGCAGAACCCGACGATGCCGATCTGGCGGTCCGACCATCCGGCGGCTCGCAGGTGGTCGAGGACGCTGCCGACGTCGGCCAGGATGCCGTCGTCGGACAGTGCCAGGAGGTTCGGCATCACCTCACCGATGTCCTCGTAGCCGTAAGCCGGGGACCCGGTCCGGTGGAACAGGTGAGGTGCCACGGCGTGGTAGCCGGCCTCCGCCAGTCGTCGGGTCACATCCTCGATGTGGGCGTTGACGCCGAAGGCCTCCTGGACGACCACGACCGCGCCCCGTGCATTGCCGTCGGGCACGGCCTCGTAGACGGGCATCGCCCCGTCGGGGACGTCGAGAGTGAGGGTGCGTGTCTCCATAGGCCCGCCACGATGCCCGTTCGGGCGCCTTACGTCCAGTACGTTTCGTTGCGTGCACGCGCTACTCGTCGCAGCCAGTGGCGTGGCCGGCGTCGTCGCCGGTGCAGTGCTCGACCCGCTCGGTCAGCAGCTGGCCGACCTCAGCCGGGCAGCTGAGCAGCGGGACCGGGCCGAACGGGACGCACGGCGGGTCGAACAGGCAGCTGCCGGGGAGCCCGCCAACCTTTTCGACCACGCCGATCCGGGAACGCCGTCGGCACCGCTCGTCGTGCCGGAGCTCGACGTCGACCCGGTACCCGCGGCGGCCTCCCTCGCCGGGCCCGCCGACGAGGCGCCACCGGTCCGCCACCTACTGCCGTCGGGCCGCTCCACCGGCCGCACCGTCGGTGCCGCCCTCGTCACCGGCGGGCTGTGGGCGGCGGCCGCCGCCCACTTCGGGTCCCACCTGCTGCTCGCCCCCTTCCTGGTGTTCTTCGGCCTGGCCGTGGCCGTGTCGGTGACCGACCTCACCCACCGGCTGGTGCCCCGCTACCTGGTCTACGGGGCGTTGGCCCTGATCGCCCCGCTGCTGGTGGCGGTGTCCGCCATCGACCACACCTGGCACGACCTGGCCGGGGCGGCCATCGGGGGCGCGGCGGCCTTCGGGGTCTTCTTCCTCATCTGGTTCTTCGTGCCCAAGGGAATGGGCTTCGGCGACGTGCGCCTGGCCGGTGCCATCGGGCTGACCGTCGGGTACCTGAGCCTCCTCCACGTCTATCTCGCCTTCCTCACCGGGTTCATCCTGGGCCTGGTGCTCGGCCTGGTGCTCATGGTCGGGGCGACGACGGGCCGCAAGACGCGCATCCCGTTCGCCCCCGCACTCGCCGCCGGGGCGGTGATCGCCACGCTGTGGGGCGGGCCGATGGCCCAGCACCTGTTCCATGCCGGCACGTGACCGGCCTCGGTGAACGTGACGCGACTCGAGCCGTCGCCGACCACGGGGACCCGCGGCCGCCCCGAGTAGATTTGGCCGGATGCTGCGCTACCTGACCGCCGGAGAGTCCCACGGACGTGCCCTCATGGTCATCGTCGAGGGCGTGCCGGCCGGGTTGCTGGTGACCGCCGAGGACATCCAGCGCGGCCTGGCCCGCCGCCGGCTCGGCTTCGGCCGCGGTCCACGGATGCGCTTCGAGATCGACGAGGTGGGACTGATGGCGGGGATCCGCCACGGCCGGACCCTCGGCTCGCCCATTGCCATCGAGATCGCCAACACCGAGTGGCCGAAGTGGGAAGAGGAGATGTCGCCCGCCCCCGGGCTCCCCTCCAAGGTCCTCACCAAGCCGCGCCCCGGCCACGCCGACCTGGCCGGGATGCTGAAGTACGGCCTCGACGATGCCCGCGACGTGCTGGAGCGGGCCTCGGCCCGTGAGACGGCCGCCCGGGTGGCCGCCGGCACCGTGGCCAAACTCCTGCTCCAGCAGATCGGCGTCGACGTCATCAGCCACATCGTCCAGATGGGGAAGGCCCGGGCCCACCCGGCGGCACTGCCCCGGGTCGAGGACCTGGCCGCCATCGACGGTTCCCAGGTGCGCTGTTTCGACGCCAAGGCCGAGAAGCGCATGGTGGCGGCCATCAAGGCCGCGGCCAAGGCCGGCGATTCGCTAGGCGGCGTCGCCGAGGTCATCGCCTACGGTGTGCCCGTCGGGCTGGGGAGCCACGTCCACTGGGACCGCCGTCTCGACGCGCTGCTGGCCCAGGCCCTCATGAGCATCCAGGCCATCAAAGCGGTGGAGATCGGTGAGGGGGCCGAAGTGGCCGCCATGCTCGGCTCCGAGGCCCATGACGCCATCCGCATGGCCGATCCGGGAGCGGGGCCCGACGAGACGGCCACCGCCGCCATGAGCGGCGGCTACGTGCGCGACACCCACCGGGCAGGTGGGATCGAAGGCGGGATGAGCACCGGTGCCCCCATCGTGGCCCGCCTGTCGATGAAGCCGCTGGCCACCCTCAACCGGCCGACGCTGGGGACCGTGGACGTGGTAACCAAGGAGGCGACCGTGTCGTTCAAGGAGCGCACCGACGTGACCGCGGTGCCCGCCATGGGCGTCGTCGCCGAGACGATGACCGCTCTCGTGTTGGCCGCAGAGGCGCTGCGGAAGTTCGGTGGGGACTCGGTCGAGGAGTTCACCCGGAACTACGCCGGCTACCTCGCCACCCTGGGCGAGACCCCGTCGGCCGCGGCACCGATGGTCGATGGCTGAGCCGTTGGTCCTGATCGGGATGATGGGCAGCGGCAAGACGACGGTGGGCCGCGAGTTGGCGGGCCGGCTGGGCTGGGCGTTCCTCGACTCGGACGCCATGGTCGAGGCGTCGACGGGGTCCACCGTGGCGGAACTGTTCGCCGAGCGCGGTGAGGACGGGTTCCGGTCCGAGGAGACACGGGTCCTGGTCGAGGCGATGGGAGCCACCCCGCCGGCCGTGGTGGCGGCCGCCGGCGGTGCGGTCCTGTCCGGGAACAACCGGGCCCTGCTCACCGCAGGGGGGATCGTGGTCTGGCTCCGCGCCGATCCCGCCACCTTGGCCGGCCGGCTCGGATCCGGAGCGGGGCGCCCGTTGCTGGGTGACGAACCGGGTGCCCGGGTGGTCGAACTCGACGCCGTGCGGCGCCCGCTCTACGAGGAGGTGGCCGACGTGGTGGTCGACGTCGACGACCTCGACCCGTCGCGGGTGGTCGACCGGATCCTGGCGCTCACCGCGTTCGAGCGGAGCCGGCCGTGACCCGGGTGGTGCCGGTGGAGCTGTCGGACCGGACCTACGACGTCGTGGTCGGGGAAGGGGCCCGCCACGAGCTGGCGCGGATCGTGGCCGAGACCGTACCGACGGCCAAGCGAGCCGTCGTGGTGACCCAGGAGGGGATCGTGGTCGAGGTCGACCCGGGAATTCCGGTCGAGGTGGTCACCGTGCCCGACGGCGAGTCGGCGAAGTCGCTCAGCCAGGTCGAGGAGCTGTGCCGCCGGTTCGCCCGGTCGGGCCTGAGCCGGGCCGACGTGGTGGTGGCCGTCGGCGGGGGCGTGGTCACCGACCTGGCCGGGTTCGCCGCCGCCTCGTTCCACCGGGGCACGGCCTACGTCAACGTGGCCACGTCCCTGCTCGCCCAGGTCGACGCGGCCATCGGCGGCAAGACGGGGGTCAACATCCCCGAGGGGAAGAACCTGGTCGGCGCCTTCTGGCAGCCGCGGGCGGTGCTGTGCGACACCGAGGTGCTCGCCACCCTGCCGCCCCGGGAGTGGGCGTCGGGCCGCGGGGAGGTGGCCAAGTACGCCCTCCTCGGGATAGGGACCCCGTACGGCGATGCCCCGACGTCCGACCTGGCCCTCGACGAGCAGGTGACCCGGTGCGCGGCCATCAAGGCCGCGGTGGTGTCGGCCGACGAACGCGAGGGGGACCGGCGCATGCTCCTCAACTACGGCCACACCCTGGCCCACGCCCTCGAGGCGTCGACCTTCGGCGACGACGGCAGCGGGCTCCGCCACGGCGAGGCGGTCGCCGTCGGTCTGGTGTTCGCCGCCCTGCTCGCCCGGCGCCTCGGCCGGATCGACGATGCCCGGGTCGACCACCACCGGCGCGTGGTCGGCGGGTACGACCTGGCCACCGCACTGCCCGTTTCGGCCGACGCCGAACAGCTGTTGTCGTTCATGTACCGGGACAAGAAGGCCCAGGGGGACCTGACCTTCGTCCTCGACGGCGCCTCCGGCGTCGAAGTGGTCCATGGCGTCGACCGGGCGGACGTGGTCGCTACCCTGGCGGACATGGAGTCGAGCCGATCCGGAAATCCACAGTGAGCGCGAAGGGTCTGGTGCTGCTGATTTCGGGGCCGAACCTCAACTTGTTGGGGGAACGCGAGCCCGAGGTGTACGGCACCGCCACCCTCGACGACCACGTGGCCGCGGCCGCGGCGGCGGCTGACGAGCGGGACCTCGACCTCGAGCACGTCCAGTCGAACCACGAGGGCGACCTGGTCGAGGCCATCCAGGGAGCGCGGGGACGGGCTGTGGCCATCGTGATCAACGCCGGCGCCCTCTCCCACACGTCGTGGTCGCTGCACGACGCCCTGGCCGCCTTCGACGGCGTCGTCGTCGAACTGCACATCTCCAACCCGGCGGCCCGGGAGCCGTTCCGGCACGTCTCGACCATCGCCCCGGTGGCCGACGGCTGCATCGCCGGTTTCGGCGGCCTCGGCTACCCGTTGGCCATCGAAGCCGTCGATCGCATCCTCGCCGCCCGCTCGTGACCGACCGGGACCCGATGCCCACTCCGGGCGGCCTGGCCGATCCGATGGAGCCGATTGCCGTGTCCGGACGCATCGACCGCGTGCGGGCCGCGCTCGCCGCCCTCGACGACGACGCCCACCCGGATGCCCTGGTGGTCACGACCGGCGCCAACCTGCGGTGGCTGACCGGGTTCACCGGGTCGGCCGGCACGCTGGCGGTGGGACCAGGCCGGGTGCTGCTGGCCACCGACGGGCGCTACCGGACCCAGGCCGCCGAGCAGTTGGCCGCCTCGGGGGTGGCCGACGCGGTGGAGCTGTGCATCGGCGGGGTGGTGGCCCAGCGCGAGGCCCTGGCCGCCGCCACCTCGGGAGCCTCGGCCGTCGGCCTCGAAGCGGGCGACGTCACCTGGGCGTCCGCCCGCACCTGGGAGGCTGTGCTCGGGCCGACTCCGGTGGTGGCCACCTTGGGCCTCGTCGAGGGACTGCGGGTGGTGAAGGACCCGGCCGAGGTGGCCCGCATGGAGCGCGCCGCGGCCATTGCCGACGCCGCGCTCGGTTCGGTGCTGCACCTGCTCGCCGGCATCGGAGGCGGCACCACGGTGACCGAGTCGGAGTTCGCCGCCGCCCTCGACCACGCCATGCGGCTCCACGGTGCCGAGGACCGCGCCTTCGAGACCATCGTGGCCTCGGGCGAGAACTCCGCCAAGCCCCACGCCCGGCCGGGTCGACGCCCGATCGGCACCGGAGATCCGGTGGTGGTCGACTTCGGGGCCACGTTCGACGGCTACCGCTCGGACATGACCCGCACCTTCTGCGTGGGCGGGGAGCCCACGGGTCAGCTGGCGACCGTCTTCGCGGTGGTGGCCGCCGCCCAGTCGGCCGGCGTGGCCGCCGTGGCTCCCGGCGTGGCCGCCGGCGACGTCGACAAGGTGTGCCGGGACCGCATCGCCGAGGCCGGTTGGGCCGACCGGTTCGAACACGGCACCGGCCACGGGGTGGGACTGGACATCCACGAGGGGCCGGCGGTGGGCGCGGGATCGACTGCTATCCTGCTGCCCGGCACCGTGGTCACCGTCGAACCCGGCGTGTACCTTCCCGCTGTCGGTGGGGTCCGCATCGAGGACACCCTGGTCGTGACCGAATCCGGCAGCCGACCACTGACCCGTTTCCCGAAGGAAGTCGCCGTCTGATGTCCGTCTCGACCAACGATCTCCGCAACGGCATGACCCTGAATCTGCCCGAAGGCCTGTTCAACGTCGTCGAGTTCCAGCACGTCAAGCCGGGCAAGGGCGGTGCCTTCGTCCGCACCAAGCTCAAGAACCAGCGCACCGGCGCCGTCATCGAGCGGACCTACCGGGCCGACGAGAAGCTCGACCAGGCCATCATCGACAAGCGGGAAATGCAGTTCCTCTACCGGGACGGTGGGGAGTACGTGTTCATGGACACCCGCTCCTACGACCAGCTCCAAGTGGAGACCGGACTGCTGGGCGATGCGAACAACTACCTGAAGGAGGGCGACGACGCCGTCCTCGAGTTCTTCGGCGACGAGATCGTGGGAGTCGAACTGCCCGCCGCCGTGGAGCTGACCATCGCCGAGACGGAGCCCGGACTCCAGGGCGACCGGGTGTCGGGCGCCCGCAAGCCGGCCACCCTGGAGACCGGCCTGGTCATCCAGGTGCCCCTCTTCGTCAATCCCGGCGAGCTGGTAAAGGTCGACACCCGCACGGGCGAGTACCTCACCAGGGCCTGAGCCGCCGGGCCGAGATGCACACCGCGTCCGGGCCCCCTCCCTCGACACCATGAGCACCGACCCCGCGCCTCGCCACCAGTCCCGCGAGCGGGCCCTGACACTGCTGTACGAGGCGGAGCTCAAGGGCGAGCGTCCCGAGTCCGTACTGGCCGCCCTGCCCATGGCCCCGGACCCGTACGTCACCACGCTGGTGACGGCGGTGGGGGAGCGCATGGGCGAGATCGACGCCATGCTCGGTGAGGCCGCCATCGGCTGGGACGTCGACCGGATGGCTGTCGTCGACCGGAACGTCCTGCGCCTGGCTGCGGCCGAGCTGCTGGCCTGTGACGACGTGCCCACCGCGGTGATCCTGAACGAGGCCGTCGACCTGGCCTCGGCCTTCTCGACCGCGGACTCGGGCCGGTTCGTGAACGGGGTGCTGGCCACCGTGGCCGTGACGGTACGCGGCTGATCACGCACCAGCGGACCGGGTTCTGCCGCCGGCGGCGGCCCGGCCCTCGCCGCTACGGCTCGGCCGTGGCGAAGTGGGCGGTCAGCTCGGCCACGAACCGATCGGCGAGCGCAGGGGGCATGTCATGGCCCATCCCCGGCACCAGCAGGAGGGTGCAGACCTTCCCGCTGCGGGAACGGGGCAAGGCGCTGGCCATGTTCTTCGGGATCGCCGGCGGCCTCACCGCCATCGGCCCGCTCCTTGGCGGCTACCTCACCCAGTGGACGTGGCGGGCCATCTTCTGGGTCAACATCCCGGTGGCCGTCATCGCCCTCGTGCTCATCGCCATCTCCAAGCCGACCACGACCCACCAGCCGGCCCGCATGGACTACCGGGGACTCGCGCTCGTCGTGGCGGGAGTCGGCCTCAGCGTCTTCGGGTTCCAACAGGCTGCCGAATGGGGGTGGTCCAATCCGGCCATCGGGCTGTGCATCGCCGCCGGCGTCCTCCTGTTGGTGGTGTTCGCCTTCGTCGAGCTGCGCACCGAGTCGCCGTTGATGCAGGTCCGGATCTTCCAGGTCCGGGCGTTCCTGGTGGAGAACATGGTGCTCGGGATCGCCATGCTCGCCTTCGTGCCCGTCTTCTTCTTCGCCTCCGAGTACGCCCAGATCTCTCTGGCCAAGACGGCGTCGGAGTCCGGGCTCTTCCTCCTCTACTTCTTCCTCGGCTTCGTGGTCGCCGCCCAGATCGGCGGGCGCATGCTGGACCGCGCCGGTGCCAAGGCCCCCGTCGTCCTCGGGTGCGTCCTGGCCGCCGTCGGCTTCGATCTGTGGGCCGGCAAGGTCACCACGCTGAGCTTCAGCCACCAGCAGTGGTACGTGATCATGGCCGGGGCCGGCATGGGATTCCTCCTCGGACCGGCCAGCACCGACGCCGTGAACCGGGCGTCGCGCCTGTCCTACGGGGAGGCCACGGGGATCACCCAGACGGTCCGGAACTACGCCGCCAGCCTGGGCCTCGCCATCCTCGGCACCCTGCTGGTGACCGAGATGCGGTCCCACCTGACGACGTCGTTCGAGGCCCAGGGCATGGCCCCGTCGGCGGCGGCGTCCGAGGCGGCCCGGCTGGCCCAGGGCCGGTCGGGCTCGTCAGCGGGTGCCATCCCGCACTTCGTCCGGCTCGACTTCGCCTACGCCACCCGGAGCGTCCTCTACGGCATGGCCATCGTCATGGCCGCAGCCGCGGTGGTGGCGGTGGTGGGCCTACGCCGGGGGGCCCAGGAGGAGCTCGGCGGTGACGCCACGGTTCGGGAAGGGGAGGCCGAGGGAACCCCTGTCGGCCGGTCGGACGACCGGAACCTGTCCGACCGGGCATCGGACGGCAGAACGGACTGACCGGTAGATTCGGAATAGCCACGGTCGCCGACGCGTTGCATGTTTGGGACGGGTGGGCGCGGCGCGCGGAGATTCGCGTCCGCCGTGCCCGTAGTCCCATTCCCATGCCGCCACCGGTCCACCCCTCCCGACCAGGAATCCACCCATGACGACCTCCGATACCACCCCGGACATCTCCGGGCCGGAGGCGGGCCCGGGGGGCACCTCGGCGGAGGCCCCGGACACCTCCACCAAGGGCGTCCTGGCCGGCTTCGATCCCCAACTCAAGCGCTTGGCCGTCGTCGTCGTGCTCGGCAGCATCATGTCGATCCTCGACACCACCATCGTCAACGTGGCCATTCCCACCCTGGCCAAGGACTTCCGGGCGCCGCTGTCCCAGGTCCAGTGGGTGTCGACCGGCTACCTGCTGGCCCTGGCCGTGACCATCCCGTTGACCGGCTGGGCCGTCGAGCGGTTCGGTGCCAAGCGGATGTGGATCGCCTCGCTGGTCCTGTTCCTGCTGGGTTCGGCCCTGTCCGGGGCGTCGTGGTCGATCCAGAGCCTCATCGTGTTCCGGATCCTGCAGGGCGTCGGCGGCGGCATGATCATGCCGATCGGCCAGACCATCCTGGCCACGGAGGCCGGACCCCAGCGGATGGGCCGGGTCATGAGCCTGCTGGGCGTGCCCATGCTGCTCGGCCCGGTGCTCGGCCCCGTGCTCGGCGGGCTGATCGTGGACAGCGTCTCGTGGCGGTGGATCTTCTACGTGAACATCCCCATCGGCATCGTCGCCATCGCCCTGGCCGTCAAGTACCTCCCCGGCCACCAGAAGACCGACCGGGCCTACAAGCTCGACCTGCTCGGTCTGGGCCTGCTGTCGCCCGGTCTCGGCCTGTTCGTCTACGGCCTGTCGCAGGCCGGTCAGGGCTCGACCTCCAGCGTGTTCGTCCCGGCCGCCATCGGCGCCGTGCTGATCGCCGCCTTCGTGTGGCACGCCCTGCACACCAAAGTCACGCCGCTGATCGAGGTGCTGTTGTTCCGCGACCGGCAGTTCGCGGCCGCCTCGGCCACCACCTTCTTCTTCGGTGCCGCCCTGTTCGGCGGCATGTTCCTCCTACCGCTCTACTACCAGGTGGTCCGGGGCCAGACCGCACTCACCGCCGGTCTGCTCATGGCCCCCCAGGGCATCGGCGCCGCCATGGTCATGCCGCTGGCCGGCAAACTCACCGACCGCTACGGAGCGGGTCGGATCGTGCCCGGGGGACTGGTGGTGGTGACCCTCGCCACCCTGGTGTACACGCAGCTCGGTGCCCACACCAGCTTCGCGGTCCTCGGCGGCTCGCTGTTCCTGCGCGGCGTCGGGTTCGGGTTCGTGATGATGCCGGCCATCTCGGCGGCCTACCAGACCCTGGCCGCCCCCCAGGTGCCGCGGGCCTCGACGGCCATCAACATCGTGCAACGTGTGGGGGGCTCCATCGGTACCGCTCTGGTGGCGGTGGTGCTCGAGCACCAGATCTCGGTCCAGGTCCACGGCTTGTCGGGTGGCCTGACCGGGGCCGCCACGGCCCCGCCATCGGTGGTGGCCAAGGTGGCCCAACCTTTCGCCAGCGCCTTCGGCCACACCTTCTGGTGGGTGGTCGGCATGACGACGGTGGCCCTCATCCCCGCCCTCCTCCTCGTCCGCGGCCCGGTCCGGGCCGACGGTGCCGCCGTCCTGATCGACTGATCCCGCCCCTTCCCGGCGGGTGGCGACGAGTCCGTCGACGGGCCGATCGGGCCGGACGACCGGCGACCCGACGCGGTATAGTCGAGTCCTGACCGTGAAGCGGGTCCCGTGAGGCCCGTACGGACAGGAGGATCAGGTGGCCGAACGCGAACGCAGCCATACCCGCCCGCGGGGTGCTGTCTTCGTTCCCCGGGTCCAGGTCATGTCCGCCGACGACGTCCGACGCGCCGTCACCCGGATGGCCCACGAGATCGCCGAGCGCAACCGGGGGCTCCACGACGTGGTGCTGGTCGGCCTGCAGACCGGCGGCGTCGGCATCGCCCATCGCCTGGCCGAGACCCTGGGCGAAGTCGAGGGGGCCGAGGTACCCGTGGGCACCCTGGACGTGGCCTTCTACCGGGACGACATCGGGCTGCGCCCCGTCCTGCCCGAAGCGGCCACCGATATCACCGCCGACCTCACCGGGTCGACCGTGGTGCTGGTCGACGACGTGCTCTTCACCGGGCGCACCATCCGGGCCGCCCTGAACGCCCTCGGCGAGTACGGCCGGGCCCAGGTGGTCGAGTTGGCCGTCATGGTCGACCGCGGTCACCGCGAGCTCCCCATCCGGCCGGACTACGTCGGCAAGAACCTGCCGACCAACCGGGACGAGATGGTCGACGTCTCCGACGAGGGTGTCTCGCTGGGCGAGCTGGTCATCCGTTGAGCCCGTTTCCGACCCACCTGCTCAGCATGGACGACCTCGACGCCGAGGCCATCGCCGACGTGCTGTCGGTGACCGACTCCTTCGCCGAAGTGGGCCGCCGGGCCAACCCCAAGGTCCCCGCCCTCCGGGGCCGCACGGTGGCGACGCTGTTCTTCGAGGACTCGACCCGGACGAGGATGTCCTTCGAGACGGCGGCCAAGCGGATGTCGGCCGACGTCCTCTCGTTCAGTGCCGGGTCGTCCTCGGTCAAGAAGGGAGAGTCGCTGCGCGACACCATCGAGACCATCCAGGCCATCGGCATGGACGCCGTGATCATCCGCCACGGTTCGTCGGGTGTGCCCGCCCGGGTGGCCGAGTGGGTCGACCACTGCGCAGTCGTCAACGCCGGCGACGGCTGGCACCAGCACCCCACCCAGGCGCTGCTCGACCTCTACACCGTGCGTCAGTCCCTCGGCGGGGGCGACGAGGGCACCGAGGCGTTCGACGGGCTGCGGGTGACCATCGTGGGCGACATCCGCCACAGTCGCGTGGCCCGGTCCCAGATCACCGCCTATGCGGCTCTCGGTGCCGAGGTGACCCTGGTGGCGCCGGCCACGCTGCTGCCCCCATCCCTCGAGGGCTGGCCGATCACCGGCGTCAGCCACGACCTCGACAGCGTGCTGGCCGACACCGACGTGATCTCGCTCCTGCGGCTCCAGGCCGAGCGGGGGAGTGGGGCCTACGTGCCCACCATGCGCGAGTACTCGGCCGGGTACTCGCTGACCGCCCGGCGAGCCCTCCAACTGCCGCCCGACGCCATCATCCTCCACCCCGGCCCCATGGTCCGCGGGGGGGAGATCGCCTCCGAGGTGGCCGAGCTCCCCTCCGCCCGCATCACCGACCAGGTGGGCAACGGGGTGGCCGTCCGCATGGCCGTCCTCTTCCTGCTCCTCGGCCAGGGCACCCGAGAGGCCGAGCTGCATGGCTGAGCGATCCGGTCTCAAGAGCCGCGAGGTGGTGGTGCGCGGCGGTACCGTGGTCGACGCCACCGGCGGGCGCCGGGCCGACGTCCGGGTCATCGACGGACGCGTGGCCGAGGTGGGGGAGGGCCTGGACGCGGGTCGGGGCGCCACCGTGCTCGACGCCGGTGACTGCGTCGTCGCCCCCGGCCTGGTCGACCTCCACACCCACCTGCGGGAGCCGGGACGCGAGGAGGCCGAGACCATCGAGTCCGGCACCCGGGCCGCCGCCCTCGGCGGGTTCACCGCGGTGGTGGCCATGCCCAACACGGAGCCGCCGCTCGACTCCGCCGAGTCGGTCCGCAACGTTTTCGCCCTGGCCGAGGGGGCCCTGGCCGAGGTGGCCGTGGCCGGCGCCATCACCGTGGGCCGGGCCGGAGAACGCCTGGCCCCCATGGCCGAACTGGCCGCCCTCGGGGTGCGCCTGTTCACCGACGACGGCGACGGTGTGCAGTCGGCAGGACTGATGCGGCGGGCGTTGCAGTACGCCACCGGGCTCGGGGTGACGCTCGGCCAGCACTGCGAGGACCGCAGCCTGGCCGCCGGCGGCGCCATGCACGAAGGGGCCTGGTCGAGCCGGCTCGGGCTCCCGGGCATGCCGTCCGAGGCCGAGGAGGTGATGGTGGCCCGCGACATCGCCCTGTCCCGTGCGACGGGGGGACGGGTCCACTTCCTCCATCTGTCGACGGCGGGCTCCATCGACCTGGTGCGGCGGGCCCGGGCCGAAGGGGTGCCGGTGACGGCCGAGGTCGCCCCCCACCACTTCACCCTCACCGACGGCTGCACCGCCGGCTACGACCCCGTGTTCAAGGTCAACCCGCCGCTGCGCCCCCAGGAGGACGTGGACGCGGTGAAGGCGGCGTTGGCCGACGGGACGGCCGACGCCATCGCCACCGACCACGCCCCCCACGCCCCCGAACTGAAGGACCTCCCGTTCGACCAGGCGCCCCCGGGGATGCTCGGGCTGCAGACGGCCCTGGCCCTCGCCGTCACCGAGCTCGACCTCCCCGTGGCACACATCCTGGCCCTGCTCAGTTGGCAGCCGGCCTCCATCGCCGGACTCGACCCGGCCCACGGCGGCGCCCAGGGCGGCCCGATCGAGCCGGGTGGGGTGGCCAACCTGTGCGTGATCGATCCCCGCGCCACCTGGACGGTCGACCCCACCGCCCTGGCCTCGCGCAGCCGCAACACGCCCTATGCCGGCCGCACCCTGACCGGTCGGGTCCGCCACACCGTGCTGGCCGGCGAGCCGGTCGTCATCGACACCGAGGCGCAGCGGTGAGCCCGCATACCCGGGGCGTGCACCGGGACCCGGCCCTTCTGGTCCTGGCCGACGGGGCGGTCTTCGAGGGTGAGGCGTTCGGCGCCGATCGCCACGACGGGGTGTCCACGGGCGAGGCCGTGTTCAACACCGTGCTGTCGGGCTACCAGGAGGTGATCACCGACCCGTCCTACGCCGGGCAGGTCATCGCCTTCACCTACCCCCACATCGGCAACTACGGGGTCAACCCGACCGACGACGAGGCATCGCGGCCGCACTGCCGCGGGGTCATCGTGCGCGACCTGGCCGACGCCCCGTCCAGCTGGCGCTCGACCGGCACCCTCGAGGCCTTCCTCGAGCGCCACGGCGTGTCGGGCATCACGGGGGTCGACACCCGCCGGCTGACCCGCCACCTGCGCGACCACGGCTCGGTCCCGTGCGCCTTCGGCACCGCCGCCGAGTCCGACCTGCTGTCCGCCGCCCGCGCCACGCCACCAACGGACGGGCGGGACCTGGTCTCGACGGTCACCACGCCGACCCGGCTCGAGCGGGGCGACGGCCCCTACCGGGTGGTGGCCTACGACTTCGGGATCAAAGAGGCCATGCTCCGCCAGCTCGGCGACATGGCCGCAGTCACGGTGGTGCCCGCCTCGACCCCGGCCGACGCCGTCGTCGACCTCGCCCCCGACGGCGTCTTCCTCTCCAACGGTCCGGGGGACCCGGCGGCGCTGGCGACGATCACCGGGGAGATCCGCCGTCTGGTCGAGCACGGGTCGGTGCCGGTCTTCGGGATCTGCCTCGGCCACCAGCTGCTGGCCACCGCCCTCGGCGCCACCACCTACAAGCTCCCGTTCGGCCATCACGGCGGGAATCACCCCGTCCGGCGCACGGCGACCGGTCGGGTGGAGATCACCTCGCAGAACCACAACTACGCGGTGGCCCCCGACTCGCTCGGGTCCACCGAGGTGACCCACGTCAACCTCAACGACGGGGTCATCGAGGGACTGCGCAGCACCGACGCCCCCGCGTTCAGCGTGCAGTACCACCCCGAGGCCGGTCCCGGCCCGCACGACGCCCGCTACCTGTTCGAGGAGTTCCGCATGTTGATGGACGCCCACGGCGGCCCGACCGGCGGGGGCACCTGATGCCGCGTCGCGACGACCTCGAGTCGATCCTGGTCATCGGGTCCGGCCCGATCGTGATCGGCCAGGCCTGCGAGTTCGA